>NZ_CP012201.1:3816849-5089132 GCF_001191005.1 Massilia sp. NR 4-1 | reverse complement strand
CTGTTCAACCAGATCCTGACGGCATGGGATCCGGACGTGATGGTCGATACCCACACCTCGAACGGCGCCGACTACAGCTACACCATGACGCTGATCCACACCCAGGCCGATAAGCTGGGCAGCGGTCTTGGTCCCTTCCTGCGCCACACCATGCTGCCGCACATCTTCCAGGAGATGGACGCGCGCGGCTGGCCGACCTGCCCCTACGTCAATCCCATCAAGGACAGCCCAGACGACGGCATCGCCGAGTTCCTGGAAGTGCCGCGCTTCTCCACCGGTTTCGCCGCCCTGCACCATGTGATCGGCTTTATGCCGGAAACGCATATGCTCAAGCCCTTCAAGGACCGCTACGAGTCGATGCGCGCCCTGCTGGATATCACCATGGCCTTCACCGTGGCCAACGGCGAGGAAATCAAGAAGCTGCGCGCCGCCGCCAAGGCCCAGGGCCGCGAGCAGAAGGAATGGACCGTGACCTGGAAGATGGATGAAGCCAACCCGACCAGCTTCCGCTTCAAGGGTTACGAAGCCGTGTACTCGCCCAGCGTGATCGGCAACTACACCCGCCTGTCCTACGACCGCAGCAAGCCGTGGGAACGCGATATCCCGTATTACAGCAACTTCCTGCCCGACACCGTGGTGCGCGCGCCGAAAGCCTATGTGGTGCCGCAGACCTGGCGCGAAGTGATCGAGCGCCTGCAATGGAATGGCGTGGAAATGACGCGCGTCGAGCAGGCCAGCACCGTGCAGGCGCAGTACTACCACATCGCCGGCGTGGCTTCGCGCCCCGGCCCATATGAAGGCCATATGTTCCATGACGATGTGCAGGTCGAAGCGCGCCAAGGCAGCTTCCAGCTGAATCCGGGCGACTACATCATCTCCCTGGACCAGGACAATGCGCGCTACGCCGTCGAAACCCTGGAACCGCAGGCGCACGACAGCTTCTTCCGCTGGGGCTTCTTCAATGCCATCATGGAGAAGAAAGAAGCGATCTCGGACTATGTGTTCGAAGACCTGGCGTCCGAGCTGCTGCGCACCGAACCCGAATTGAAGGCGAAATTCGACAAGTGGAAGGAAGCCAACCCGGAACTGCTGTCCAGCCAGGAGGCGGTACTGGGCTTCATCTTCCACCACTGCGCGGCCCACGCCGAACCGGAATGGCGCCGCTACCCGGTCCTGTCCATCTTCTAAGAAGACCTGCGCCGCCCTGCGATCCAGGGCGGCGTTTTTGCGCGACCTTTTGCCGTTTATCGACATGCATTACGCTTTAAATCCGCGCACCTTTTTCTATAGCCACTATTTTCATTTGGGCTTGCGCTTTGGCGCGGGCCTGGTAGGCATCACCTTCCTCGCCCTGCAGTTCACCGATATGGAAACTGCGATGACGGTCGGCATCGGCGCCCTGTGCACGGCGCTGATGGATATGCCCAGCCCCTTGCGCCACAAATTCAACGAGATGCTGGCATCGGTGCTGCTGTGCAGCGCCGTGACCCTGCTCATCAGCCTATGCGCGCCCTACTACTGGCTGCTGATGACGACCCTGGTGCTGATCAGCTTCTTCGCCAGCATGATGGTGGTGTATGGGAAGAAGTCCATGCCGCTGCAGCTGGCCACCCTCTTCATCATGACGATGTCGATGGAGCACCAGATGACGCCGGCCCAGGCCTTCCACCACGTCGGCCTGTTCACGCTGGGCGCCATCGCCTACCTGGCCTATGCCATGGGCGTGGCCTGGCTGCTGCGCCACCGCATCAAGCAGCAGGTGCTGGCCGAGGCGCTGTTCGAGCTGGCCGCCTATATCGACATCAAGGCTGACTTCTACGATGTGCGCTACAACCTGACGGAGCAGTTCAACAAGCTGGTACGCCACCAGGCCTTGCTGGCCGATCGCCAGCAGGCGTCGCGCGATCTGATCCTGCGCAGCCACCAGAATCGCAAGGATGCCATCGTGGTGCAGATCCATGTCTGCATGCTGGACCTGTATGAGCTGATCCTGTCCACGCATACCGACTACGCCCAGCTGCGCGTCCACCTGGTCGATTCGCCGGCCATGAAGACCCTGCACGATATCGCCTACAAGGCCGCGCGCGACATCGAATCGGTGGCGTATGCGGTGACGCGCAAGCTGGCCTCCTACGCGGCAATCAGCTACGAGCCGGAGCTGGAGGCCATCGAGGCCCATCTGCACCAGTTGCAGGCCGAAGCCGACGCCGGCAAGCCGCGCCAGGAAGCGCTGGCCGTGCTGCGTGCCCAGCGCAACAAGATCCGCGCCATCATCCGCATGATCGGCGAGCTGCATGTGTCGAGCCAGAGGATTTACGAAGGCACGCCGTTCTGGGTCGACGCCGATATGCAGCCCTTCCTCTCGCAGCAGAAGTACGAGCTGCAGCTGATGCTGTCGCACTTCCGCATGGATTCGCCGGTATTCCGCTTTTCGCTGCGAGTGGCGATGGCGATCGCCTGCGGCCTGGCCGTGGGAAGCCTGCTGCCATATGCGGCGCACAGCTACTGGATCGTGCTGACCATCGTCATCATCCTCAAGCCCAGCTTCAGCATGACCAAGCAGCGCCGCAGCGACCGCATCGTCGGCACGGTGATCGGCTGCGTGATCACCGCCGTGATCCTGCGCTTCCTCAACTGGCCGGCTTTCATCCTGGCCTGCCTGGTGCTGTCGACCATCGCCACGCCGACCTTCATCTATCTGCGCTACCGCTATGCGGCAATCGCGGTCAGTATCATGATCCTGCTGCAAATGAGCCTGGTGGCACCGCATGACGTGAACCTGATCACCGAGCGCCTGATCGACACCTTCATCGGCGCGGCCGTCGCCACGGTGTTCAGCTTTGTGCTGGCGAACTGGGAATATCAAAGCCTGCCGCGCCTGATCCGCCAGGTACTGGATGCGAATCTGAGCTATATGGAAGCGAGCTTCGACCTGCTGCAAGGCCAGTCGCGCAACGACTTCCCTTACCGTATCCAGCGCAAACGCCTGATGGACAGCCTGTCCGGCCTGAGCGCGGCCCTGGTGCGCATGCTCGACGAGCCGGCCAGCAAGCAGCGCGCGGTGGAGGACATCAATCTCTTCATCGTGCAGAACTATCTGCTGGTGGCCCATGTGGCGGCGCTGCGCGCCATCCTGCGCCGCCACGCCAAGGATATTCCCGTCGATGCGGTGAACGCCATGCTGCTCTACAGCCATGACCAAGTCGGCCGCACGCTGGCGGCGGCCCTGGCAAGGCATGGCGGCGCGGCGCCGCGCAAGGCGGGCATGGAGGCACTGACGCCGATTCCATCGAGCTTTGCCGAAGTGCCGTGGTCGGGCTGGCCGCTGGTGCAGCGCCGCATCCGCCTGCTGCAGGCCGACGCCGACAAGATCATCATCCATAGTGAAGCCATCATGCGCGACGTGGCGCCCGGCGCCACAGCGGCTGGCAAACCGGCATGAACGGCACGCCCCTGACAGGACGCGATCTCACGGCGGCGCTGTGCGTCGTTCTGATCTGGGGCACCAATTTCGTGGCGATGAAGTATGGCTTGCGCGACTTCACGCCTTTCCAGCTGGGCGCGGGACGCTTCCTGTTTGCCGTGCTGCCGCTGGTGTTCTTCATCCGCCCGCCCAAGCTGCACTGGAAATGGCTGCTGCTGTATGGCTTGTGCCAGGGCGTGGGCCAGTTCGGTTTCGTCTTCCTGTCGCTGAAGGTGGGCATGTCGGCGGCGCTGGCCTCCGTCATTCTGCAGACCCAGGTTTTTTTCACCGCCTTTTACGGCTTTGTTCTGCTGGGCGAGCGCCCCAGCCGCTCGCTGCTGGCCGGACTGTTCCTGGCGGCGCTGGGACTGGTCTGCTTTGCCATCAACTACCTCGGGCCAGAGGCACTCGCGGGCGGCACCACGCTGGACGGCTTCCTGCTTTGCCTGTGCGGCGCGGCGATGTGGGCCGCCTCCAATATCGTGGTGCGGCGCGCCCAGCAAGCCACGCCGCATTTCGACACGCTGGCCTTCATGGTGTGGAGCAGCCTGGCGCCGATCCTGCCGTTTATTGCACTCTCGCTGCTGTTCGATGCGCCGGAAAGCCGCTGGCACTGGACCGGCGCACCACTCGGCACCTGGGCTGCGCTGGCCTACCTGGGCTGGATGGCGACCATCGTCGGCTATGCACTGTGGACCGGGCTGCTGAAGCGGCATCCCGCCAACCGCGTGGCGCCCTTCAGCCTGGGCGTGCCGGTGGTCGGCATCACGGCGGGCATGGTGGCGCTGGGCGATGTCATCACCGGCTGGCAGTGGGCGGGCATCGGCTTGATCGTGGCGGCGCTGACCTGCGTGCTGTTCGGGCCGCGGCTGTTCGGCAGCGCGCCGCGCTGAACGCGCCTCAGCCGCGCAGCGCGGCGGCTGGCGGCAACTTCATTGCGTGCCAGGTGTGGCGGCTGCACGCCAGCAGCGCGACGGCGCAGGCTGTGCGGATGCGGACAGTGGCAGCAGTTTCCGGCCCAAGCGCTAGGCGAAGCAGACCTGGTTGCGCCCAGCCCCCTTGGCCTGGTACAGCAGCGCATCGGCCTGGCGCAGCATGGCTTCGGCGCTGCCGCTGGCGGCGTCGGCGGACACGCCCATGCTCATCGTGACCTTCAGGCCGGGATGGATTTCCTGCCACGGATAGTCCTCGATGCGGCGGCGCAGCTTCTCGCACAAGGCCACCGCCTGCGGTCCGGCCGTTTCGGGCAGAGCCAGCACGAATTCCTCGCCGCCATAGCGCGCCACCAGATCGCTTTGCCGGATATGGTCGCGCAGCAGCACGCTCACCTGGCGCAGCACGGCGTCGCCGATGGCGTGCGAGAACTGGTCGTTGATGCGCTTGAAGTGGTCGATATCGCCGATCATCAGGCTCAGTGGGCGCCGGTGGCGCACGCCCTGGTTGAACAGCGTGGCGGCCTGCTCGTCGAAGTGGCGGCGGTTATACAGGCCGGTCAGCCCGTCGCGGATACTCAGTTCACGCAGCTGCGCCGCCTGCTGCAGGATGGTCTGGTGCGAGGCGTTCAACTCCGCGTGGCTGCGCGCCAGATCCTCGCTCATCGCGTTGAAGGCGCTCGCCAGCTCCGCCACTTCATCCTTGCCGCGCACCGGCACCTGCTGCAGCAGCGAACCTTTGTGCATGGCGCGCACGGCGTCGGTCAGATAACTCAGGCGGCTGCTCAAGCTGCGGCTCAGGAGCAGGCCAAGGCCCAGCGCCAGCGCGGTTGCCGCCGCCACGCCCGCCAGCAGCGAGGAACGGATCGCGGCCAGATATTCGCGCTCCTGCGGCGTCGGCGTCAGCACGCTTTGCGGCGAGACATAGGCCACGGTGCGCCCCTCCACCAACAGTGGACGCAGACCCTTGCGCATTTCGACCGGCAGGATGCTGCCGTTGCTGGCCAGGCCGGCGCCCAGCAGCACGCGGTATTCGGCATCGGTCAGCAGAAAACGGAACAGCGGCTGGCCGTCGCGGCGCGCACGCGCCTCATGCGGCGGCGGATGTTCGGGCTGCCAGACAGGCGGCGCCTCCCGCAACGGGGGCGGCGGCTCTTGCTCGGCGCCGGGCGGCGGTGGGCGATGCCGCGCATAGCCGCCCGGCTCATGGTGCGACTGGCGGTCCACTTCGGGCGGCATGCGTTCCAGCAGATCGCTGGGGCGTTCGCCCTGCGGCGCGCGCGCCTGGCGGCGCTGCACGAACTGGTCGAAGGACTCGCTGGCGATGGCCGTCTGCCAGTCGCCATACTCGGCCAGGTAGGCGGTCATAAAGCTGTGAAAGTGCTGGGCGGCTTGCTGCTGGCGGATCGAGTCCACTTTGGCGTTGACGCTGATATAAGTAAGCCCGCCCACCAGGGCCACCGAAGCCAGCCCGGTCAGCAGCAGGGCCAGCATCAGTTTGGAACGCAAGGACATCCCGCCTTCTCCTGTTCTTATCCAAGGCGGCATTGCCCTGAGGCTACTCATGATACATGAAGGATATGGTTACTTGCTTATTGCATGTAATTAGTTATGCGTTTGAGTGATGGATGGCATCACAAATCAAAAGTTTCCTTATGGATAGAACTGTACTATACTGCACTGCAACATAAGGATATTTACCAAGGAGGATCATATGTCCACCGCCACCAACATCACTTTCAATACTTACCAAGACCGCAGCTATGCCGCCAATGTGGCGCACGCTGCCCGCAACCTGCTGCGCGCCCTGTTCGCCGTGCAGCCGGCCCGTGCCGCCGCCGCCAAGGACGAGATGATCTCGCGCGACCTGGCCCGAGACCGTGCCGCCCTGCTGTCGATGGCCCGCGATTTCGAGGCCTTCTCCCCCAGCCAGGCCGCCGAACTGCGTTATCTGGCATCGCGAGGTTAATCATGGCCATGATCAGCTTCCTCACCATCATCATCGCCGGCGCCGCCATCATGGCGCGCATCTGCCTGGTCCCCCTCGCCGAAGGCGAGGAATAAGAGGCTTATCAGCCTCTCGCAGTAAAAAAACCCGGCCAGTGCCGGGTTTTTTCTTGTCCGCTCACCGCCGAGTCCGTGTCCGATTTTGGGGTCTGGCCCCAAAATCGGACACGGGCTCGGCCGTTGTGGCGGGCTATTTCTGGTTCAGACGCGAATTGCGGATGCCGTAGATGAAATAGGTCAGTACCGAGGCCACCATCCAGATCGCGAAGATGCGGAAGGTCGTGGTGGACAGGTCGCGCATGATGTACAGGCAGGCGAAGATCGACAGGCCCGGCACCACATACGGGCCGAAAGGCACGCGGAAGCCGCCTTTCTTCACATCGCCGGCCAGGCGCTCCTTGCGGCGCATGACCGGCACGGCCAGCGACACCACGATGAAGGCGGTCAGCGTGCCCATGCTGACCATATCCCACAGGAAGGTGGCGTCGACGAAACCGGCCACCACGCCCACCACCAGGCAAACGATCACGGTATTACTGACCGGGGCCGAGGTGCGCGGGTTCACGGTCTGGAAAGCCTTTGGAATCAGGCCGTCGCGCGAAATCGCGTACAGGATGCGGGTCTGGCCATAAATCGTCACCAGGGTCACGCTGAAGACCGAGATCACGGCGCCGGCCGACAGCACCAGGGCCGGCCAGGCCTTGCCCGTCACGTTCTGCAGGATCACGGCCAGGCCGGCTTCCTGTCCCTCGAACATATGGGCCGGCTGGGCGCCCAGGGCCGCCACCGCCACCAGCAGATAGAACACGGTCACGATCAGCAGCGCGCCGATAATCCCGATCGGCACATTGCGGCGCGGATTGCGCACCTCTTCGCCGGCCGTGGCCACGGTGTCCAGGCCGATGAAGGAGAAGAACACCGTTCCCGCCGCCGCCGTCACGCCTGCCATGCCGGCAAAGCCCTTGCTGTTGTCGGTATTGTAAAACGGCGTGAAATTGTCGATATTGAAACCGGTGAAGGCAATCGCCACGAAGAAGATCAGGATGGCCAGCTTGATCAGCACCATGATGGCGTTGGTGGTGGCCGATTCCTTGGTGCCGCGGATCAGCAGGAAGCAGCACAGCACCACCAGGATGATCGGCGGCAGATTGATATGGCCGGGATGGAAGACCACGCCCTGCGGCCCGGACACGATCATCGGCGTACGCAGCAACTCCGGTATCTGCCAGCCGATGGCGTTGGCGAGGAAGTTATTCAGATAGGCCGACCAGCCAATCGCCGTGGCGCTGGCCGCCAGCCCGTATTCGAGCAGCAAGCAGGCCGCCATGATAAAGGCCAGGAATTCGCCCACGGTGGCGTAGGCGAAGGAATACGAGGAGCCGGAGGCCGGGATGCGGAAGGACAGCTCAGCGTAGCACAGCGCCGTCAAGCCGGCGGTAATGGCCGCCAGCAGGAAGGACAGCACGACCGAGGGACCGGCTTTCGGCACCGCTTCCACCATGGTGAAGAAAATCCCGGTGCCGATGGTGGCGCCGACGCCGATCATCATCAGGGGGAACAGGCCAATGGAGCGGCTCAGGCCTGCTGCGGCGAGGCTCTGGCCTTGTTCGGCATGAGCTTCGACCGGCTTGGTGCGGGTCAGTTTCTGGAACAGTGTTTGATTCACGCTTATCCTTTTGGTAATTCCAGCCTGCTGCGCCGCCGATCCCGCCGATCCTGCCGCGCCCTGCTCTGTCAAATTGTGCAAAAAAACAGCGATTATAGGGCCATCCGGCGCGCTGCCCGGTAAATCGCTGATGGTTTATCGTTTACGCAACAACACTGCCATTTCGGCCACGCTGGAAAACAGCAGTTTCGGCTGCCGCGCCTGCAGCACATCGGGCCGGGCATAGCCCCAGCTGACGGCGCCGAAATCCAGTCCCTCGGCCTGCGCGGCCTCGATATCGCGCACCTCGTCGCCCACGCACAGCACCTGCCCGCGCGCCACGCCGCTGTCGGCGATCACGCGCCGCAGCTTGCGCCGCTTGCCCAGCAGGGCCGCTCCGCATCTGAAGTGGGTGAACAGGCGCGCCTCCTCGCCCAGCACGGCGCGCACATTGCCTTCCGAATTGGAAGTGACGATGGCCAGCACATGGCCTTCAGCGGCCAAGGCCCGCAGCATCTCGCACATGCCCTCGAACAGCTGGATGCGCGCGATATGCTGCGCCATCAGGCTGCGGAACTGGCGCGCCACCGGCAGCAGCTTCCACGCCGGCAGGCCAAGGTGGCGCATGATCTGGCCCAGGTCGTAGCCGCGCAGGGTTTCCAGATTGCCGCGCTCCAGCCGGCGGAAGCTGTGCGTATCCGCCAGGGTATCGAAGACTTCGAGAAAAAAGGGGAAGCTGTCGGCCAGCGTGCCGTCAAAATCGAAGATCAGCAGTTCGTAACGCACGGCGGACCTTATTCCGTTTTCAGCGCCTCGACCTGGATATTCAACACCACATCCATTTTGAAGCCGTAATCCTTGCCGGCCGTGATGCCGAACTGGTCGCGCTGGATCACGGTGGCGATGTCGGCGCCGCACAGCTCGCGCTTGTTCAGCGGATGGGGAATGCATTTGAAGGAGTTGATCTTCAGCGTGACGGGCTTGCTCACGCCGTGCAGGGTCAGTTCGCCCACGGCCTGGGTCGGCGCACCCTTCTTGAAGCCGGCCAGCTTGCCCTTGAAGACGGCCTGGGGATATTTGGCGGCGTCGAAGAATTCCTCGCCCTGGGCCCAGGTATTCAGCTGGTCGTGGCCAAAATCGACGCTGCCCATCTCGATGTTCACTTCCACGCTGCCGCTGCCGGCGGCCTTGTCCAGCGTGACCTTGCCGCTCGATTTATTGAACTTGCCGCGCCACTTCGAGATGCCCATATGATCGGCCTCGAAACTCGGGAAGGTGTGCGCGGGGTCGATCTCGTAGCTGGCCGGCGCGGCCAATGCGGCGCTGCTCATTGCGGCCAGCAGCACAATCGGGAAAAAGCGCTTCATGCGGGTCTCCGGAAGTTATTGTGGCGCCCAGTGTAACCTTGTTTGCAGGGTTGTTCGTTACACATGCTTACTTTTGATACAGCACCATGTCTAGCCTGGCAAAGCGGCGCTCTGTAATCTGAGGCCACGCTTTACAACGACAGCAAAAGGAGCCAAGCCATGTACAAGAAGATCCCGACCAGCACCGCACCACGCATTCATCCCCTGGTGGCCGGCGCAGCCATTTCCGTGACTTTGCTCAGCCTCGTTGGAACAGCGGCGATTGCCGGCTGGCTGCCGTCCTCGCGCGGCGAGCCGTCGGCGCAGATGCAACCCGCCATGGTGCAGCCGACCAGCGCCATCAGCGGACAGGGTGCGTCAGCGCCGTCCACCCCGGCCGCCAGCGCACCGGCTCCCGGCTTCATCCAGGTTTCGGCTCCTGTCCCGGCCAATGCCGTGCCGGCTCCAGCCCCACAGGCCGCACCAGCGCCGCAAGCGGCTCCCGTGCAGCACAAGCCGCGCGTGCAGCGCGTCAGCCACGAACAGCCGCGCAGCGAGGCGCGCTATGAAGAAGGGCGTTCCGCGCCGCGCGAACCACAGGTCAGCCAGCAGCAGCAAGGCCCGAACTATGTGGGCATCGGCGCCGGTGCGCTGATCGGCGGCCTGCTGGGCAACCAGGTGGGCAGCGGCAATGGCCGCAAACTGGCCACCATCGCCGGCGCCATCGGCGGCGGCTATATCGGCAACGAGATCCAGAACCGCCAGCAGAACCCGCAGCGCTAAGCAGCGCACTCCCGGCCAGCGAGCCGCCCGAACCGTCACCGGTTCCGGCGGCTTTTCTTATTGCGGATAGGGACCGAGATAATCGATCTTGCCGATATCGACACCCTGGCTGCGCAGGATGCCGTAGGCGGTGACGAGGTGGAAGTAGAAATTGGGCAGGCCGAAGCTGATCTGGTAATCCGCGCCGCTGAAGGTGGGCTGGATGGCTTCCCAGTTGAGGGTGATCTCTTTCGATTCGGACTGCTCGACCAGCTCGCGGTCCACGCTTTCCAGATACGCCAGCGTGGCCGCGATGCGCTCCTGCAGCTGCTGGAAGCTCGCTTCGTTATCCTCCATCGACGGCGCCTTCACGCCGGACAGGCGGGCCACCGACATCTTGGCCGTATCGCAGGCATGCTGCACCTGGGCCGAGAGCGGCATCATATCCGCAGCCAGACTGGCGTTGAACAGCACATCGGGGATCATGCCCTGCTCCTCCGCGAACTCCTCGCCCTTCTTCAGCAAGTCCGACAGCACTTTCAAGCCGCGCACGAAAGCGGGCACCGAAATCTGATACATCGACAGCGGCATGGCATCTCCTTCTTCGAATGATTGAGAACCCAGCGAGTCTAGCGCAAGCCCCACAATCGCGCTTGCCGCCGCTCAGACGCAAGCGGACCGGATCAGGAAACGCGCACCACCATCATGCCGGCGCGCAGGCCGATGCGCACGTCGGGGTTGGGGAAGACCACCAGTTCCTCGGCGTGCTGCACGGTGTAGACCTTGTCGCCGTCGCGGGCGATTTCGGCGCCTTGCGGCAGGGCCGTGAAGTTTTGCGTCTCGCGGCCGAAGGCCATGGTAAAGCCGTCACTGAGCTTGATGATGTTCTGCGCGACCTTGAACACATGCGGCTGCGTCACGGCGGGACGCAGGCCGGCGCCGCGCAGCAGGTCGTCCAGCGCCTGCGAGGCGTGCACGAACTGGCTCAGGTCATTCTGGCCCAGGGTGCCGATGCGGCCCAATTCCACCGTGGTGCCGGCGGCACCGTGGTGCTCGGCGCTGTAATAGCTGTAGGTGCCGGCGGAAGCGGGGTTCATGATGATGGCTTCGATCCCGGCCTGGCCCAGCCAGCCAATCAGGCCATGCCGGGCGTCATCGGCGATCAAATCCGGCACGATGGCGAACATCGGATACACCGAGGGACGGATCGCCGTGTGCAGATCCAGATGCCAGCGCTGCGGCCCGGCATCCTGGAAGAAGTCGGTGGTGGCGGCGATCATCACGTCGGCGCGCGCGGCTTCGGCCGTGCCCTCCAGCGTGCCGCGCTCGGCGCGGAACATGCGGTTCAGGTCCGCATCGATAAAACGCCTGCCGGCGCGGATGGCGCCGATATTGCCGACGCAGATCATCAGGTCCACGGCCAGCGCCTGCGGCTCGCGCGCCAGGGCGTCGAGCAGCCAGGCCACCACTTCGATCGGCCCGGTCTCGTCGCCATGCACGCCAACTGAAACCAGCAGCGCCGGACGAACCGCCGCCGCGCCAGCAGTCCGCGGCTGGCGGATGGTCAGGATGCCGTCGGCCGGCTCGGTGACGCTGAAACCGGCATTGGTGAAACTGCGCGCGACGGCGCCAAAATCGGCCTCCGCCAGCGCGCGTACCGCGTCCGGCAGCGCGGATGCGCCGCCGGTGCTTGCTGCATTTACTTCATTTGCCATTGCGTTTGCTGCCTTATGCTGCCTGTGCCAGATTGCCGGTATTGGTCGCTTCGGACAGCGCCCACACGTCCAGCATCGCTTGTTCCAGATCGCTCGCCGCCGCGTAGCCGGACAGGCCCAGGGTGCAGGTCACGACCTCCACCGCTTCGGCCGCGTCGTGGCCATTCGTGGCGCGCTGCAGCACCTGGGTCAGCAGGCGTTGCTGGGTGCGGCGCAGGGCTTGCTGGGCGTAGCTGCGCAGCTGTTCCTGCGATTTGCTCAGGGCCGGCAGTTTCAGGCCGCGTTCCAGCGTATCGATGCCGGCCTGGCTGCGCAGGGACATGCCCACTTGCAGGAAGGCTGGCAGGTCCATGCCCGCCGGACGCTTCACCGACAGCGCGGCAAACACGAAGGCTGCCACGCCTTCGATGGCGTCGACCGCTTTCCAGGCTTGCACGAATTCGGCGCGCAGCTCTGGATGCGCATCCGCATCGGACTCGGTCTGGCCAGCCACCAATTGCTTGAGCAGGACCGGCTCGGCGAACAGGCGGGTCAGCTCAGCCACGCCAGGGCCGGAGCGCAGCTGCTCGCGCGGCACCGCCAGCACGCCTTCGATCACGGCCTTCAGCATGCTGCGGGTGCGCGCATCGGCCTTGATCGCCACGGCGCGCGGCACGTTCAGCGCATCGGCATCCAGGGTGTCGAAGATCGGCGCCAGGTTCAGCGCCGACCATGCCTGGCCCCAGGCCAGAATCACGTCGGACTCGCTGCCGCCATGCTGGGCCGCCAGGTCGCGCAGCATCAGCGGACCGCAGCGGTTCACCACTTCGTTCGCCAGCACGGTGGCCAGGATGGCGTTGGCCAGCGGGTGGGCCAGCGCGGAGCGGGTCGCCACCAGCAGGTCGGGGAAGTAAGGCTTGAGCACCGGCTCGGCCCAGCTTTCCTCGGTCAGCGGCAGGGCCGACAAGATGCGCTTGTAGCGGTTCTTCACGTTGGCGATCACCACCGCCAGTTCCGGCGTGGTCAGGCAGCGGCCATCGGCCTTGCGGCGCGCCAGCTCGGCCACGCTCGGCAGCTGCTCCAGCTCGCGCGACAGGGCGCCCTCTTCCTCCAGGCTGGCGATCAGGGCGGCGTAGCCATCCTGTACCGCGCTCTCGCCCTGGGCTTGCGCCTCGCGCACCAGCAAACGGGTTTGCTGGGTGTTGTCGCGCAGGACCAGGCGCTCGATGTCGCCGGTCATATCGTTCAGCACGCGGTTGCGGTCCGCTTCGCTCAACTGGCCGGCGTTCATTTCCACGTCCAGCCACATCTTCGCGTTCACCTCGTGGTCGGAGCAGTCCACGCCGGCCGAGTTGTCGATCGCATCGGTGAAGATGCGGCCGCCCGCCAGGGCGAACTCGATGCGGCCGGACTGGGTCGCGCCCAGATTGCCGCCTTCGGCCACCACCTTGCAGCGCAGCTCACTGCCGTTGACGCGGATATTGTCGTTGGCGCGGTCCTTGACCTGGGCATTGGTTTCAGCCGAGGACTTGATATAGGTGCCGATACCGCCGTTGTAGAACAGATCCACGGGCGCCAGCAGGATGCGGTGCATCAGCTCTTCCGGCGCCAGCGCGGTTTCCTCGATATCGAGCGCGGCGCGCACTTGCGGCGACAGCTCGATGGCACGGGCGCTGCGCGGATACACGCCGCCGCCCTGCGAGATCAGTTCCTTGTTGTAGTCTTCCCACGAGGAGCGCGGCAGGGCGAACATGCGCTGGCGCTCGGCGAAGGATTTGGCGGTGTCCGGATTCGGATCGAGGAAGATGTGGCGGTGGTCGAAGGCCGCCAGCAGCTTGATCTGGTTCGACAGCAGCACGCCGTTGCCGAACACGTCGCCCGACATATCGCCCACACCCACCACGGTGAACGGGGTGGTGTTCATATCGTGGCCCATCTCGTAGAAGTGGCGCTTGACCGCTTCGAAGGCGCCCTTGGCGGTGATGCCCATCTTCTTGTGGTCATAGCCGTTCGAGCCGCCCGAGGCGAAAGCGTCGCCCAGCCAGAAGCCGCGCTTGACGGCGATGCTGTTGGCGATGTCGGAGAAGGTCGCGGTGCCCTTGTCGGCGGCCACCACCAGGTACGGGTCGTTGCCGTCGTAGCAGACCGTGTCTTCAGGCGAGACGATCTTGCCCAGCACGCGGTTGTCGGTCACTTCCAGCAGGCTGGCGATGAACAGGCGGTAGACTGCTTCGCCTTCGGCCGCCACCACGTCGCGCGTGGCGTCTTTCGGCATCTGCTTACAGACGAAGCCGCCCTTGGCGCCCGCAGGCACGATCACGGCGTTCTTCACCATCTGCGCCTTCACTAGGCCCAGCACCTCGGTGCGGTAGTCTTCCATGCGGTCGGACCAGCGCAGGCCGCCGCGCGCCACAGGGCCGCCGCGCAGGTGCACGCCTTCGAAGCGGCGCGAGAACACATAGATTTCGCGGAAAGGACGCGGTTCCGGCACCAGCGACAGATTGCTGGTGTCGAACTTGAAGATGATCTTGTCGCCCTGGTCGGCGTTCTGGAAGTAGTTGGTGCGCAGGGTCGCCAGAATCAGGTCGATCAGCGCGGCCAGGATCACTTCCGTATCCGCATGGTTCAGCGCAGGCAGGCGGCCTTTGATCGCTTGCAGCGTGTCGCGCGCGGCATTGCGTTCGCCTTCGCCCAGCGCGGGATTGAAGCGCTGGCTGAAGGCGTCGACGATTTCCTTGATCACGGCGGGCTGGCGGCGCAGGCTTTCGGCGATGTAGCGCACCGAGAACTGTGTGCCGGCCTGGCGCCAGTAGCTCATATAGGCGCGCACCAGCTGCACCTGGCGGGTATTCAGACCGCCTTCGATCACCAGGCCATTCAGGCGGCCGTCTTCGGCTTCGTCGTTGAGCAGGGCGCTGAACAGATCCTGGGCCACGGGCGCGATGCCTTCGCGCGCCAGCTTGGCGGCGCTGTCGGCATCCACGCCCAGGCTGGTGACGTAGTAACGCTTGCCGTCTTCGGTGCGGATCGAATGCGCCTGTTCGCGCTCGATCGACACGCCGGCGTTATGCAGGGCCGGCAGAATGGCCGACAGCGCAGGCACGCGGTCCACCGAATACAGACGGATGGAGGTGGCCGGATTGGCTTCGGTCGCCAGTTCCACGCGCACGGCGATGCGGTCGCTGATGCCGTTGCGCAGAATGGTGCCCAGATCGTGGAAAGCCACGCTCGGCGAGGTCGCGCTGACGTAATCGAGCGGCAGGGTCGAGCACATCTTGCGCAGGCTGTTGCGCAGCGGCTCGTCGAACACGGCGTCGGACAGTTCGGAGAAGCTGTTGTGCCAGCCGTCCAGCACCGCCAGCAGCGGACGCTGGATATCGCTTTCCAGGTCGAGCGGATAGCGCGCGGCGTGGGCGATCAGATAGACGCGGGCCAGTGGACCGTCGGCCACCAGGGTCTGCGAGCTGACATGGCTGGCGCCCGAGCTTTGCTGCAGGGCTTTGGCCAGCGCCGACGCGACGCTGGCGCTATAGCGTTCGCGCGGCAGGTACACCAGCACGTTCAGGTGGCGCGCATACACGTCGCGGCGCGCGAAGACCTTGGTGCGCGGCTGCTTGTACAGCGACACCACGGAACCGCACACCTCGGCCAGCCATTGCGGTTCGGCTTCCAGCGCTTCGGTGCGCGGCAGCGATTCCAGGATCTCGACGAATTTCTCGGCGCGGAAACCTTCCTTGCGCACGCCGGCGATCTGCAGCACCTGGGCGATGCGGCCGCGGGCGAACGGCAGGCGGGCCAGCGGGGTCAGGTTGGCGGCACGGGTGAACAGGCCGACGAAGCAATGCTCGCCCAGAATGGCGCCGCTGGAGTCGGTGTTGCGCACGCCGATGAAGTCCAGCTGCTGGTCGCGGTGCAGGGTGCCGCCCACGTCGGCCTTGACGATGGACAGGGTGTGCGGACGCTTGGACAGGGTGTCGAAGTCGCCCGGGATATTGGCCAGGCAGCCGCCGTACACGGGATGCGCCGTATCCTGCAGCACGCCGATGCGGCTTGGAATATCGCGTTCCAGCTCGCGCGCGCCCGGCTTGACCTGGTAGTAGGCATAGCCGTGCACTTCAAAGCCTTCATTGCCGGCCCACTCCAGGAAGGCAGCCACTTCCTGCCCTTCCTCGCCATGGGCGGCAGCGGCGGCGGCCACGCTGCTGAAGCGCTCCTTCATCGCCGCCAGGTCGCGCCGCACGATGGCCGCGTCGCGCGCCACCATCTCGATGCTTTGCACCAGCGCCTGCAGAGCGTCGCCTTGCAGCTCTTCGGCCAGCAGGCAAAGCACATAGGATTCCTGCTTGTCGCCGTCGGCGCCGACCTTGTTCACCACGCCGGCCGCGTCGCGGCCCACGCTCAGCACCGCGTTCAGGACGCCATTCACGGCCACGCGTTGCTTGCGCATCGCCATGACGATGGAGTCCACCAGATAAGGCATGTCGTCGTTCAGGATCAGCAGGGCCGTGGCATGGCCGCCACGGCCATCGGCGTAGCGCAGCTTGGCGATCTGGCAGCCGGTGCTGCTGCGGCGCGCGGCCTGGGTGAAACCTTCTACCAGCAAGGGAGCAAGACTATTGGGCGAGGTGTCCGCCAGATCCTCATCGTCCAACGCGCCCAGCCAGGCACTGATCAGGGCCGGCACCTGCCCGCCATCGGCAGGCTTGCTCGCGTTGACCAGTTCCAGCGTCTGTTTTCTCAGCTCTTGCGGCATTTGTTTCATCTTGCTTCTCCAATACGTTATGTGTATTTCGCCTGCTCGCCCCGGCTTGTGGCTGCGCGGCAGCGATGAATCAGGAGGCGGAAGGTCATTCCGCCCTACTTTGGGATGCTATCTGAAATTACAAATCAAAATCATACAGGCCTGGCAGGCCCAGGATCATGCTCAACTCCTCCAGTGCGGCGTGCACTTCCAGCGCCAGCGCCGGATCGGCCAGATCCTGCGGCTCCAGACGGTCGCGGTAATGCTTCTCGACCCAGGCCACCAGCGTATGGTACAGCGACTCGGTCATCACCACACCTTGGTGCATTGCAGCAGATTCTTCATCGGTCAGCGCCACGCGCAAACGCAGGCAGGCAGGCCCGCCGCCATTGCGCATGCTCTGGCGCAGATCGAAGTGCACCAGTTCGTCGACCGGGCCGCCGCTGGCCACCAGGCCTTGCAGATAGCGCGCCACGGCGGCATTTTCCTGGCACTCGTGCGGCACCACCAGGGCCATCTTGCCGTCGGGCTTGGACAGCAGCTGGCTGTTGAACAGATAGCTGGCCACGGCGTCGGCCACCGACACCATGCCGGTATCGACGCGCAGCGCGCTCAGGTCCGCGCCCACGCCGTCCATGGCCTGGCGCAGCTGGGACAAGGCGCCCGCCTCGTCGGCAAAAGCCTGCTCGTGGTAGAACAGCACATTGCCGTTGCCGACGGCGATCACGTCGTTGTGGAACACGCCCTGGTCGATCACGTCGGGATTCTGCTGGATGAAGACGCTGCGCGCGGCCGCGATGCCGTGCAGGCGGGCCACCGCCTGCGAAGCTTCCAGCGTGTGGCGGGCCGGATAGCGCTTCGGCGCCGGGGCCGATGCGTCGAACTCCGCGCGGCCATACACGAACATTTCAACGCCCTGGGCGCCATGGCTGGCGCACAGGCGGGTGTGGTTGGCCGCGCCCTCGTCGCCGAAAGCCGGCGTGCCAGGCAGGGCGTCATGCACGGCGAAGCGGGTGCCGTCGTGGAAGATGGCGCGCAGCGCGCGCGCCGACTGCACGTGCTCGAAAGCGCGGTGCAGCTTGTTGTTCAGGTTCGCCGGGGTGAAGTGCACGCGACCATCGGCGGTATCGGCCGATGGGCTGACGGTGGCGGCGTTGGCCGTCCACATCGGCGAGGCCGAATAGGCGCAGGCCAGGATCACCGGCGATTCCTTATAGGCCTGCTGCAGCACCTCGGCATTGCTGCCGCTGAAGCCCAGGCTGCGCAGCAGGCGGAAGTTGGGACGGTCCTGCGGCGGCAGCAGGGCCTGGGCGAAGCCGCGCGCCGCCAGGGCACGCATTTTCTCCAGGCCTTGCAGAGCCGCCTGTTTCGGATTCGATGCGCTCTTCACGTTATTGAAGGACGCCACATTGCCAAAGGACAGGCCGGCGTAGTTGTGCGACGGGCCTACCAGGCCGTCAAAATTGAATTCGCGTGCGGAGCGCATGGTATTCCTCAGAAGTTCAGACCGGGGGAGAGCTTGGCGGGCATTTCCAGCGCGCCGTTCTCGATGGATGCAACCGGATAGGCGCAGTAGTCGGCCGCGTAATAGGCGCTAGGACGGTGGTTGCCCGATTTGCCCACGCCGCCGAATGGCGCGCTGCTGGCCGCGCCGGTAGTCGGACGGTTCCAGTTGACGATGCCGGCGCGGGCGCGCTGCTGGAACTGCTTCCACAGCGACTCGTCGTTCGAGATCAGGGCAGCGGCCAGGCCGAAACCGGTGTTGTTGGCGGCGCGCACGGCGCTGTCGAAGTCCTTCACGCGCACGATCTGCAGCAGAGGGCCGAACCATTCCTCGTCCGGAATGCCCTGGGCATCGGTCACATCGACGATGCCGGCCGAAACGAAGCCGGTGCCGGCTTTCAGCTGGCGCATTTCCAGCAGCAGCTTGCCGCCCTTGGCCACCATATCGTTCTGCGCCTGCACCAGGCGCTCGGCCACGGCGGCCGACACCACCGGTCCCATGAAGGGCGCCGGTTCGGCGTTCGATTCGCCCACCACGATCTTGCTGGCCACGTCCACCAGGCGCTGGATGAAGGCATCGGCTTCCGGCGTATCCTGCACGATCAGGCGGCGCGCGCAGGTGCAGCGCTGGCCGGCCGAGATGAAGGCGGAGGAAATCGCCATGAAGACGGCGGCGTCGGTATTTTTCGCATCCCACACCACCAGCGGGTTGTTGCCGCCCATTTCCAGCGCCAGCAGCTTGCCCGGCTGGCCGCCGAACTGGCGGTGCAGGGCCGCGCCGGTCTGGCTGCTGCCGGTGAACAGCACGCCGTCCAGCAGCTCGTTCTGGCCCAGGGCGATGCCGGTATCGCGGCCGCCATTAATCAGATTCACCACGCCGGCCGGCACGCCGGCTTTTTCCCACAGCTGGACGGTTTTCACGGCGGTGCGCGGCGCGTATTCGCTCGGCTTGAAGACCACGGTGTTACCGGCGATCAGGGCCGGCACGATATGGCCGTTGGGCAGGTGGCCGGGGAAGTTGTAGGGACCGAACACGCCGAACACGCCATGCGGGCGGTGGCGCAGCACGGCCTCGCCATCGGCCACGGTATTGCGCGTTTCGCCGGTGCGCGCGCCATGGGACTGGATCGAGATATCGACCTTGTTGGCCATGGTGGTGACTTCGGTGCGCGCTTCCCACAGCGGCTTGCCCACTTCTTCCGAGATCAGCAGCGCCAGCTCTTCGGCGTTTTCCTTGAGCAGGTCGCGGAAACGGGTGACGATGGCGATGCGCTCTTCCAGCGACTTCCAGGACCAGGCTTCGAAGGCGGCGTGCGCGGCGGCGCAAGCGGCGGCCACGTCCTGCGCGGTGGCTTCGCGGCTGGCCCAGGTCTGCTGGCCGTTGGCCGGATTGACGGTGACCAGCTCAACGCCGCTGCCGGCCTTCCATTGGCCGTTGATGAAGTTGCTCAGTGCTTGTTCAGACATTGGTATTCTTCCTCACGTTGAGAGACAGGGTGCGCACGGTGTCGCCCGCCTTCACGCCCAGCAGCTTCTGGTCGGCGGCGGACAGGTCGATCTTGCCGTTCACCGGGCTGGCGTCGGACAGGATCATGCGGAAATCCTTGAGCACCGTATTCGAAACCAGCATCGGTTCCGGATTCGGCGCGCAGGCATGGGTTGCATCGCTATCGATTTCGACGCTGGCCAGTTCGCTGTCGCGCATGGCGCGCAGCTCCGAAGTGCGCGCCTGCAGCACCGGGCCGGCATCGAAGATGTCGACATAGCCTTCGAAATACATGCCTTCCTGCTCCAGCAGGCGGCGCGCCGGCTTGGTCGCCTCGTGCACCTCGCCCACCACGTCCTGCGCATCCTGCGGCAGATAGGCCACGTACAGCGGCTGGCGCGGCATCAGCTCGGCGATGAAGGACTTCTTGCCCAGCGCCGTCAGGTCGTCCACGTGGTGGAAGTCCATCTTGAAGAAGTGGCGGCCCAGGCCTTCGTAGAACGGCGAGCTGCCGTCCGGCGCCTGGTAGCCGCGCATTTCGGCGATCAGCCGCTTCGTGAACAGATGCGGGAACTGGGCGATGAACAGGAAGCGGCACTTGGACAGCAGGCGGCCGGTATTGCCGCTGCGGTAGTCGGGATGCAGGAACAGCGAGCACAGTTCCGAGCTGCCGGTCAGATCGTTCGACAGGTACAGGGTTTCCATGCGCGTGAACACATCGAGCTCGCGGCTGGAGTGCACCAGGGTGCCGATGCGGTAATTGTAGAAAGGCTCGGTCAGGCCGACCGCGCCCTTGATGGCGCACACCCCGGCCAGGCGGCCGCTGGTGGTGTCTTCCATCACGAACATATAGTCGCGCTCTTCGGGCGGAATGGTCTCGGCGAAGGAGGCGCAGGCGATCGCCAGGCGGTCGCCCAGCATTTTCATGTCCGGCTTGAGCGTGGTCATGCCGGTGCCGACCTGGCTGGCCAGACCGTACAGGGCATCCAGGTCGGATGCGTTGATGGCGCGTACAACTAGCATAGCTCTCTCACTTTAAATGCGGACGCAGATCACATCGTCGCCCTCGGCGACGCCCAGCAGCTCCTGCACATACTGCGGCAGGCCGACCGTCTCGCTGTTCTCCAGCGCCGGGCTGGCGATGGTGACGGCGCGGAAGGCCGTGCCGGGGCGGGAGGCGATCGCATAGGTGGCGACGGCATCAAGGGTTTCGCCCGGTGCCACGTCCTGCACGCGGCGCGTCAGCGAGGAGTTGAAGGTGCGCAGCGTATGCTTGTGGGCCTGCAGGATCGGGCCGCCATCGAAGATGTCGATGTATTCGTCGGCCTCGAAGCCTTCGGCCGTCAGCAGATTGAAGGCCAGTTCGCCCGATGGATGGATCTGGCCCATGGCCGCCTGGGCGTCGCCCGGCAGCAGCGGCACGTACACCGGGTAGTGCGGCATCAGCTCGACGATCAGGGTGCGGTTGCGCGCGCCGCCGATCACGCGTTCGGCGTCGAGGAAATCCATCTTGAAGAATTTGCGGCCCAGCGCATCCCAGAACGGCGAGCCGCCATCCGGATCGGTGACGCCGGCCAGCGGCACGAAGAAGCGGTCGCCGAAGCGGTGCGGCGCCAGCACCGCGAACAGCAGGCGGGCGCGCGACAGCAGGGCCGCTTCCGGCCGGCTTTTCAGGCGCTCGTCGACATAGAAACTGGAAAGCTGGGAGTAAGCGGTCAGCTCCGAGCACAGGGTCAGCGCGTGCACGCTGTGGCTGATGTTCAGGTCGCGCGAGACCTGCTGGATGACATCGTTGCGGAAGGAGAAATAGGTGCCGTTGGAACCGGCGGAGGCGAAGATGGCGGCGGTGCCGACGATCTGTTTTTCCGCGACCGACTCCAGCACAAACAGGTAAGACTCTTCGCTGGGAATATCGACATGCGCCGCGAACGAGGCAATCGAGCGCTCCACTGCCTGGACGATCTTGTCGCGCGTTTTCGGCAGGGTATGGACACCCGGCATGGTGACGGCGGCCAGCGCTTCGAGCGCGGCGATATCCGCAAGTTCTACCGGACGGACAACATACATTTGAACTCCTTGCTGAATAAAGATACGCCCGGCGCCACTACAGCGCCGGGCTTTAGCAAGCCGCCGGGGCGGCCGCTATTACGCTGGCTTGGTCAGCTCGTTCAGCGCCAGGCGCAGCAGGCGGTCCGCTTCATCGATCTGGGCGTCGGAAACGATCAGGGCCGGCGCCAGGCGCAGCACGTCGGTGCCGGCGATCAGCACCATCAGGCCTTGCGCTTCGGCGGCGCGCTGGATGTCTTTCGAACGGCCCTTGAAGGCTTCGGCCACCACCACGCCCAGCAGCAGGCCGCTGCCGCGCACAGCGGAGAACACGTTCGGATAATCCTTGACCAGGGTTTCCAGCTTGGCGATCAAATTGACGCTGGCTTCCTTCACGCGCGCCAGGAAGGCCGGCTGGTTGATCGTTTCCAGCACTTTCAGCGCCACGGAAGCGGCCATCGGGTTGCCGCCGTAGGTGGTGCCGTGGGTGCCCACGCCCAGGGTCTGGGCCAGCTCGTTGGTGGTCAGCATGGCGCCGATCGGGTAGCCATTGCCCAGCGCCTTGGCGGCGGTCAGGACGTCCGGGGTCACGCCATAGCCCTGGTAGGCGAACAGCGCGCCGGTACGGCCCATGCCGGACTGCACTTCGTCGAAGATCAGCAGGGCGCCGGTCTTGTTGCACAGCTCGCGCAGCTCGCGCAGGTATTCGGGATTGCCCGGCATCACGCCGCCCTCGCCCTGCACCGGCTCCACGATCACGGCGCACACATCGTCGCCGATGGCGGCGCGCGCCGCTTCGATATCGTTGTACGGAATGTGATCGATCGACGGCGGCAGCGGCTCGAAGCCTTCGGTGTACTTGGCCTGGCCGCCCACCGACACGGTGAACAGGGTGCGGCCGTGGAAGGAGTTCAGGCAGGACACGACGCGCGATTTGTGCGCGCCGAATTTGGTGTGGGCGTGCTTACGCGCCAGTTTCAGGGCCGCCTCGTTGGCTTCGGCGCCGGAGTTGCAGAAGAAGGCGCGGTCGGCGAAGGTCGCTTCGGTCAGGGCCAGGGCCAGGCGCAGCACCGGCTCATTGGTGTAGCCATTGCCCAGGTGCCACAGGGTATTCGCCTGCTGGGTCAGGGTTTCGACCAGGGCCGGGTTGCAGTGGCCGAGGGAAGCGACGGCGATGCCCGAGGTGAAGTCCAGATAATGCTTGCCGTTCTGGTCCCACAGGTCCAGGCCCGAAGCGCGCACCGGCACCATCGCGGCAGGCGCGTAGGTCGGCACGAGCACGTCGTCAAAAGTCTGTCGGGTAACAGGGCGAGTGGTTACAGTCGAATCAAGCTTTGCATTCATGGCAATCCCCATCTAGGTAAGAGGTACGGAGGGCAGCAGGCCGCGCCCTGGTACTGGCATTGTAAAAGCGGGGATGCTAAAACTCTTTTGAATCTGCGACAAGGTTTTTCACAAATGGTAAAGATGACCACAAGCGCGCCATAGCCGAGTCCGTGTCCGATTTTGGGGCCAGACCCCAAAATCGGACACGGGCTCGACTGTGGGCCTCAGGAGGCGGCGAGCTTGCGCTGGCGCTCTTCGCGCGGGGTGTTGCCGAACAGGGCGCCGAAGGCGGTGGAGAAGTGCGAGCCGGAGGAAAAACCACACATCAGGCCAACTTGGACGATGGAATGGTTTGTTTCGCGTAGTAATTGGCGGGCACGGCGCAGGCGCAGCTCCAGGTAGTAGCGCGAGGGTAGGCTGCCCAGGTATTGCTTGAACAGGCGTTCGAGCTGGCGCCGCGAGAGGCCGACCAGGTTGGCGACGTCGTCGGTGGACAGGGGTTCCTCGATATTGGTTTCCATCAGCGTCACCGCTTCCGACAGCTTGGGCTGCAGGGCGCCGAAGCGGGCCTGCAAGGCCACGCGCTGGCGCTCTTCGGGGCCGCGCACGCGTTCCACGCACAGCGCTTCCTTGATCTCGGCCTGCAGAGCGGTGCCGAACAGGGCTTCGATCAAGGTCAGGGAGAAGTCCAGGCTGGCGGCGCCGCCGCAGCAGCTCAGGTGGCGGCCGTCGATCACATACAGCTGGGGGATGAGGACGGCGCGGCTGGGCACGTCTTCAGTGTCGGCATACAACGCCCACGGCAGCGCGATACGCACGCCACCCACCACGCCCGCTTCGGCCAGCCACAGCACGCCGGCACCGACGGCGCCCCAGTAGGCGGCTTGGCGGCAGCGCTCGATGGCGGCGCGGCACAGTCCGGGATCGGGGTCGCGCGCCCCCTCCTCGCCCACCAGCAGGGCCAGTTGCCAGCCGGGGTGCTGTTCCGGCAGCGGCTGGGCTGCCTCGGCCAGCGAGCAGACATCGAGCTGCAAGCCGTCCGGCAGCAGGCGCTGTGCCAGGCGCAAGGGCTGCACCAGGGCCGACCAGCTCAGCGCCTCGGCCTCGCCCGCGTTCACCAGCAGCACGCGCACCGGGCCGGCCTGCGTCAGCTGGGAGAGATTAGCGAATGAATTTGGCACAGCGGCTTAACATCGGGTCGGTCGGGTCTTCCAGGCAAGAGGCTTCATTCCGGCGCCAGCGAGGCAGTGGGGCGCGGCGTGGTGTTCCATTGGCTGACTATCATACCGGAGATCAACAGTACCGCGCCAAGCAGGCCGGTCCAGCCCAGGGTCTCGCCCAGCCAGAAATAGGCAAAGATGGCGGCGCAGCCCGGTTCGAAGGCATAGATCACGGCCGCCTCGTTGGCCGTGGCATGGCTCTGCCCCCAGGTTTGCAGCGAGATGATGGCGGCCGTGGCCACCACGCCCAGGTAGATCAGGTTCACGCTATACAGCTTGAGCCCCTGCCAGACATAGGCCCAGTAATTGAGCTGGTCCTGGTGCACGTCGATCTGGCCGCGCGGTACTTCGCGCAGCAGGATCCACAGGCCGGCGCAGATCGCCACGGTCCAGATCTGGGCCGCGGTCAGGGTCATCAGGCGCTCGGCTTTGCGCGAGAAGACTTCCATCATCAGGATATAGACGCCGAAGCACAGCGCCGCCAGCAGGGCCAGGGTGTCGCCCCGGCTCCAGGCCAGATTGCCGTCCCAGCACAGGGCGAACAGGCCGGCCATGGCCAGCGCCAGGGCCAGCACGATGCGGCCCTCGGCCTTGCGGCCCAGCAGGCGGCCCAGCAGCGGCGGCACCAGCACGTTCAGGCCGCAGATGAAGGCGTTGCGGTTGGAGGTGGTCAGGGCCAGTCCTTCCACCTGGAACAGGTAGCAGAAGAACAGCACCAGCCCCGCCAGGAAGCCGTAATGCAGGTCTTTCCAGCGGGCGCGCAGCAGGAAGGGCGAGAGCAGCACGCCGGCCAGCGTGAAGCGGCTGACCACGATCCAGTTGGCCGACAGATAGCCGGTCATATCCTTCATGGCGGGGAAGGTCGTCCCCCAGACCACCGTGACCAGCAAGAGGGCCAGAATGCCGCGCGCGTGTTGAGACATAGGCTATGAAATAAGCGGGATGAAAAATGTTGTTCAGCCGCTCATATTACCCGAATGAAGGGGGAAGGGAAAATGCGGGCGGGCGCTATAATCTCGCCCCATGGGGAATCGATATTTGAAAAGCATCCGCTTGCTGGCCGAGTGCATGCAAGCTTTCGAGCGGCTGTCCGGCGAGCATGTGCGCCAGTGCGGCCTGACCCATGCGCAATTCGACATCATCGCCACCCTGGGCAACACGCCCGGCATGTCCTATAAAGAGCTGGGGGAGAAAACCCTGATCACCAAGGGCACGCTGACCGGCGTCATCGAACGCCTGGAAGCCAAGGGCCTGGTCGAGCGCGAGCGCAGCGAGGACGACAAGCGTTCCTTCTTCATCCGTCTGACGGCCGAGGGGGAGCGCCTGTTCCACGAGGTGTTCCCGCGCGTGGTGTCGCAAGGCGGCGCAGTGTTCGCGGCTTACCGCGAGGAAGATTTCGAAACCCTGGAAAAAACCCTGTCCGGACTCAAGCAGACGATCACGGCCGCCGGCCGTAAAGCTGACTGAACGGACACCGACTGACCCCGAGAACAAGACTACGATGTTAAAAACCACCCTGCTCGCCGGCATCGCCCCGGCCAAATTCGACAAGCATATCGTCAGCAATCTGTTGCTGGAAAACGGCACGGAAGACGCCGTCCGCCAGGAAAAGCTGCTGATCGGCGTACGCAATGAAGACGGCGCCATCTACCGTCTGATCGGCGCAACAAAACACAATAGTTTCATGAATGCCGTGGAAGAACTGTTCGACCTCGGCCTATCCGACGAACTGGAAGACGTGGAAGGCACCCAGGAAGGCTGCGACGCGATCTTTAGCGAAGCCTAAGCCATATAGGCGCAAACAATCGGCGTCCGGGATTCCCATCAAAAAAATCATTGGGGGTTTGCCTCTAAATTAATTCCACAAGGCAATATTGTGGTTATAATTTTTGAATGGACAGACTGGACGCCTTTAAAAGCATCGCCGCCCAAGCGGGCCGCGGAGAGCTTGCTTTCCCCACGAATGTGGCCGCCTCGGTCAAGCTGCAGCAAGCGCTGAGCGACCCGGATTGCCATACCGATACCGCGGCCAAGCTGGTGCAGGCCGATCCCCTGTTGGCGGCGCGCAGCGTCGCCATCGCCAATTCCGTCGCCTACAACCGCTCCGGCAACGAGATCGCCGGCGTGCGCCAGGCCGTGCAGCGCCTCGGCGTGCGCACCCTGCAATCGCTGGTCGCGGCCCTGATCGTGCGCCAGCTCGGCAGCCAGATCAAGGATCCGGGCCTGCAGGCGATGTCCCGGCAGCTGTGGGAACACACGGCCCATGTGGCCGCGCTGGCCCAGGTCATCGCGCGCCGCGTCACCCATGTCGATCCCGATACGGCCATGTTCGCCGGCATCGTGCACGAGGTGGGCGGCTTCTATATGCTGTCCTGCGCCGACGGCGATCCATCCATCATGCAGGGCGAGCCGGAAGAGTGGGTCGAACACGGCGAAGCCCAGATCGGGCGTGGCGTGCTCAACAAGCTGGTCATCCCGGAAGCCGTGATGCAGGCGGTGGAAGCGATGTGGGATGGCCTGCGCGCCCTGCCGCCGGAAACCCTGGGCGACACCCTGCTGCTGGCCAACGACTTGGCGCCCGTACCCTCACCATTGCACAGCCGCCCCGGCGCCACCTCGCCGCAAGCGGCGCGCACCATCGACTTCGCCATCGGCGACGGCACCCTGAACGCCATCCTGACGGAATCGGCGGCCGAGGTGCATTCGCTGACCACGGTTTTGCTGCTGTAAGCCTGTCCAGACAAAAAAAGCCCGCCGGGATGGCGGGCGAAGTCCAAAACTAGGGATGTCCTGAAAGAGACGGCTCCATCTTAAGTTCTGGACTGTTTCGGCTCTGTGCGTAACTTCACACAAACGCGCATTTACCAGACATGTTCCGTTTGCTTCCAGGCATCGAGCTGCTGCACGCGGGCAAGCCAGGCCAGCAGCTGCGGGAAGTTGTCGATAGGCAGCTGGGCACGCTCGCGGTACATCAGCGGCGCGGCCACGGCGAAGTCGGCCAAGGTCAGGCCATTGCCGCAGATCCATTCACGGCCGGCCAGATGCTGGTTCAGCACGGTGGCGAACTGTTCCAGATCCTCGCCGCCGCGCTTGAGCTCAGCCGGGTCGGCTGTGCCGCCGGTGACGAGCGGTTTCCACACACGTTCCCAAGTGAATACACCGATGGCGGGCGAGAAATGCTGGGCGGCCCAGAACAGCCAGCGGTTGATGTCGGCGCGCGCCTTGAGTTCCTGCGGATACAGGGTCTGGCCGGGCGTCTTGTCGGCCAGGTATTGCATGATGGCGCAGGACTCCCACAGCAGAAAGCCCTCGTCCTCCAGCACCGGCACCTTGCTGTTCGGATTGACCTCGCCCAGGCGGCGGCGGTCTTCCGCATCCATCAGGTTCAGCTCGACGCTATCCACCTGGATGCCGAGCTGGGCAATGGTCAGCAGCACGCGGCGGGCATTCGAGGATACGGGATGGTGGTAGAGGCGCATTTTCAAGTCTCCTGTTGGTGGGGTTGAGAACTGCATCATAAGCCTGGGCACTGACAGTTTTTGTCAGTAGTCTTGCGGCGGAATATTGTTCTCTTCGCGCCAGCGCTTAAGCAGAGTATGGCGTGGCGTCGGATAGCACTCGGCCAGCGGCTCGGCGGCGCTGATGCGGTCGATGCGGAAGTGGCGCAGCGCCTGGCGCATTTCGCACCAGGCCGCCAGCACGCGCAGCCCCTGGAAAAACGCCAGCGCAAAAGGCCAGACCACGCGTTCGGACGCCTTGCCCTTTTCGTCGCTATACGCGATGCGCAGCTTGTGCTGGCGCCGGATCGCTTCGCGCACCGGCGGCATGAAGGGGTCCAGGCCCGCGCTGTCGGGAAACAGCGGCACCCAGAGACTGGTTTCGGCCATATCGTCGCGCAGGTCCTTGGGCGTGGCGGTAGCGATCTTGGCCAGTGCATTATTGGCCGCCTGCGCCAAGCCCGCATCGCCCTGCTGGCGCACCCAGCGCGCGCCCAGCACCAGCGCCTCCAGCTCATCGGGACTGAACATCAGCGGCGGCATGAAAAATCCGGCACGCAGCAGATAGCCGACGCCCGCCTCGCCCTGCAGCGGCGCGCCCAGTTCGGCCAGGGTCTGCATATCGCGGTAGATGGTACGCTCAGACACGCCCAGCTTCTCTGCCAGCACCGCCGCCGTCACCGGGCGGCGCTTGCCGCGCAAGACGTCCATCAGCTGAAACAATCGGCCGGTACGGCTCATCGGGTCTCCCAGGAAAGGCAGCCAGCTTACCGCGCCCTTCCCCGAAAGACAATCTTGCAGCGCGTGCTGATGCGACGTGGCGAGTCACAAACAGGCTTGTGTGAACGCAAACTCAAAAATAAATCTGCCGTGCATAGTAGGGGCATATCCCTATGCCGGAGACTGAACTATGCGAAGTGAAAGCCACACTCTTGGCGAGCATGCGGATCTGCCACCTCTCGACACCATTACTCAACGGATTATCCTGCTGCGCGGTCAGAAAGTTCTAGTCGATGCAGATTTGGCCACTTTATATGCCATACCCACAAAACGCTTCAACGAACAGGTCAAGCGGAACATCCGCCGCTTCCCGCCGGACTTCATGTTTCAACTACAAGAAGATGAGTTCGCTGTTTTGAGGTCGCATTTTGCGACCTCAAACGTCTCATCGGAACGGCGCGGCGGACGGCGGTATCTTCCCTTCTGCTTTACTGAGCATGGCGCCATCATGGCTGCCATGGTGATGAATAGCCCTCGTGCGATTGAAGTATCGGTGTGTGTTGTACGCGCCTTTGTGCAACTGCGCGAGTGGATGGCTTCGAATCAAGAGCTCGCGCTGAAGCTAAACGAACTGGAGCGGAAAACCGATCTGGCAATACAGCGGCAACATCATTTCGAACATGAAACTTACCGCCAGATCCAGCAGATATTGGAGGCAATACGTGAACTGATGGCCCCTCCTCCCCTTGAGAAAAAACGGCCTATCGGTTTCATCACGCCAGAAGACAAGACATAAAAAAAATCCCCTGGCATCGCTGCGCAGGGGATTTTTCAGGAAACGGTTCGCTTAGACAACGGCGCCGTCGGTTTCGTCTTTTTCCTTGATCGGCTTGATCAGGTCTTCGCGCTTGACGCCCAGCCACATGGCGACGGCGGCGGCCACGAAGACCGAGGAGTAAATGCCGAAGCAGATGCCGATGGTCAGCGCAATGGCGAAGAAGTGCAGGGTCGGGCCGCCGAGGAAGAGCATCGACAGCACCATCATCTGGGTACAGCCGTGGGTGATGATGGTACGCGAGATGGTGCTGGTGATCGCGTTGTCGATCACTTCATGCACCGATGCCTTGCGCTGCTTGCGGAAGTTTTCGCGGATACGGTCGAAGATAACCACCGATTCGTTGACCGAGTAGCCCAGCACCGCCAGCACCGCGGCCAGCACGGTCAGCGAGAATTCCCACTGGAAGAAGGCGAAGAAGCCGAGAATGATCACCACGTCGTGCAAGTTCGCGACAATCGCCGCCACCGCGTACTTCCATTCGAAGCGGATGGCGAGGTAGATCATCACGCCGACAATCACCATCACCAGCGCGTTCAAGCCGTTCTGCGCCAGCTCGCCGCCCACCTGCGGGCCAATGAACTCGACCTTCTGCAGCATCACCGACTCGTTGCCCGCGGCGTCCACGCAACCGATCTTGGTCAGGTGTTCGCCCTTGTCGGTCACCTTGTCGAGCTGCTTGGTGCTGCCGTTTTCAGCCTTGCACAGCGCCTGGAAAACCTTTTGCGAGGTGTCGGAGCTGCTGGCGCCCGGCGTGATTGGCAGGCGGATCATGGCGTCGCGCGCGGTATCGAAGCTGGTCACTTCGGGCTGTTCATAGCCCAGCGTTTCCAGCGTGTGACGGATGGCGTCCAGATTGGCCGCCTTCGGATATTTCACCTCCATCACGGTGCCGCCCTTGAACTCGACCGACAGGTGCAGGCCCTTGGTCGCCAGGAAGAACACCGCCGCCACGAAGGTCAGCGCCGAGACCACGTTGAAGATCAACGCGTGGCGCATGAAGGGGATGTCTTTTTTAATGCGGAAAAATTCCATGTAATCCTCTACTGTAGGTATGCGGTGTTACTTCGCCTTGGCCTGGTCTGGAACCCAGACCGTGCCGATGGAGAGCGACTGCAGTTTCTTCTTGCGGCCGTACCACAGGTTGACCACGCCGCGCGACACGAAGACGGCGGAGAACATGGAGGTCAGGATACCCAGGCAGTGCACCACGGCGAAGCCGCGCACGGCGCCGGAGCCGAAGACCAGCAGGGCCAGACCGACGATCAGGGTGGTCACGTTCGAGTCCAGAATCGTGGCCCAGGCGCGGTCGAAACCGGCCGAGATGGCCGCCTGCGCCGAAGCACCGGCACGCAGCTCTTCGCGCACACGTTCGTTAATCAGCACGTTGGCGTCGATCGCCATACCCAGGGCCAGCGCGATAGCGGCGATACCCGGCAGGGTCAGCGTGGCCTGCATCACCGACAGGATGGCCACCAGCAGCAGCACGTTGACGGCCAGCGCCAGCACGCTGAAGAAGCCGAACATCATGTAGTAGGCGATCATGAACACGGCGATGGCGGCAAAGCCGTACATCGTCGAGTGCAGACCCTTGGTCACGTTCTCGGCGCCCAGCTGCGGGCCGATGGTGCGTTCTTCGATGGCTTCCATCGGCGCGTACAGCGCGCCGGAGCGCAGCAGCAGGGCCAGTTCGGCGGAGTTTTCCATCGAGCCCATGCCGGTGATGCGGAAGCGGCTACCCAGTTCGCTCTGGATGGTCGCCACGGACAGCACTTCCGGCTTGCCCTTCTCGAACAGCACGATGGCCATGCGCTTGCCCACGCGTTCGCGGGTGGCGTCGCGCATCTTGCGGCCGCCGTCGCCATTCAGGTCGATGCTGACGGCTGGCTGGTGGTTTTCGTCCAGGCTGGCGGTGGCGCTGGAGATGTAGTCGCCGCTCAGCACCACGTCCTTGGTCAGCACGACCGGCGTGTTCTTACCGGAGGTGAACAGTTCGGAGTTGTACGGGATGGAGGCATTCAGCTCCGTGCCCGGGGTGATGGTGTCGTCCACCATGCGCACTTCCAGGGTGGCGGTGCGGCCGATGATGGACTTGGCACGCGCCACGTCCTGCACACCCGGCAGCTGCACCACGATGCGGTCGGCGCCCTGCTGCTGGATGATCGGTTCGCTCACGCCCAGTTCATTGACGCGGTTCTGCAGGGTGGCGATGTTTTGCTTGACGCCGTTGTCCAGCGTTTCTTTCAGGGCGGCCGGCTTCAGGCTGGCGACCAGTTTCAGGTCGGCGCCATCGGCGGCTTCGGCGAAGGCCAGGTCCGGCATCTGGCCGGACAGCACGCCCTTGGCCTTCTTGCGGGTTTCCTCTTCGCGGAACTTGATCTCGACAGTGTTGCCGACGCGGTCGATGCCGGCGTGGCGCACGCTCTTGTCGCGCAGCTCGGAGCGGATAGCCGCCTGGAAGCCTTGCACGCGCTTGGTCAGCGCCGCCTTGGTATCGACCTGCATCAGGAAGTGCACGCCGCCGCGCAGGTCCAGGCCCAGGAACATCGGCAGGGCATGCAGTTTCTGCATCCATTGCGGGGTGTTCGGCATCAGGTTGACGGTGACGATGTAAGCCTGGTCGGCCGGATCGGGGTTCAAGCCTTTTTCCAGGGCCAGACGGGCCTTGAACTGGCTGTCGGTGTCAGCGAAGCGGGCACGCACGGAGTGGCTGGTGCCGACGTCGAGGCTGACGCCATTGTTCGGGATATTTTCCTGCTTGAGGACCGCTTCCACGCGGGCAGCGGTATCGCTGTTCACCTTGACGGTGGATTTGCCGCTCGTGATTTGCAGTGCAGGCGATTCGCCGAAGTAGTTCGGCGCCGTGTACAGTGCGCCGAAAAGCACGGCCACGGCGATGATGATGTATTTCCAGACAGGGTAGCGATTCATATTCTTCAGTGTTCTGGGTTTATCAGGCGTCGGATGCACAAGCGGGCGGCAGAGCCGCCCGCACCGGTCTTACAGACCCTTCAGCGTGCCTTTCGGCAGCAGCGTGGTGATGGAGCTCTTCTGCACCACGATGTCGGTGCCGGTGGCCACTTCCAGCGTCACGTAGACGTCGCTCACTTTGGACACTTTGCCCAGCAGGCCGCCGGCGGTTACCACTTCGTCGCCCTTGGCCAGCGCGTCCATCATGGCTTTCTGTTCCTTGGCGCGTTTTTGCTGAGGACGGATCATCAGGAAGTACATGACGACGAACATCAGCACCAGCGGCAGGAAGCTGGTCAGATTGCTGCCCAGGGCCGAATCGGCGGCGGTTTGAGCGTAGGCGTTGGAAATGAACACGGGTGACTCCAATATCGGGTTTTGAAAAAATTAGCGCTGTATTCTAGCACTGGCTAATAGCGGCATATGGGGATATATAGGCCATTTTGCAAGATTGCCGCCACCCGGCGGCATCCGCGCTACACGCCGCGGGCGCGGTCGGCGTGGAATTGCTGCACCCAGGCCGGGAACCGGTCTTCATCCAGGGCTTCACGCATCTGGCGCATGATGTCCAAGTAGTAGTGCAGATTGTGGATGGTGTTCAGGCGGGCGCCGAGGATTTCCTGGGCGCGGTGCAGGTGGTGCAGGTAGGCGCGCGAGAAATTGCGGCAGGCGTAGCAGCTGCAAGTCTCGTCCAGCGGCGCCTTGTCGTCCTTATAACGGGCGTTCTTGATCTTGACGTCGCCGAAGCGGGTGAAGATCCAGCCATTGCGCGCATTCCGGGTCGGCATCACGCAGTCGAACATATCGACGCCGTTGGACACGCCGGCCACCAGGTCTTCCGGCGTGCCGACGCCCATCAGATAGTGCGGCTTGTTGGCCGGCAGGCGCGGACCGACGTGTTCCAGCACGCGCATCATGTCTTCCTTCGGCTCGCCCACGGACAGGCCGCCGATGGCCAGGCCGGGGAAGTCGATCTCTTCCAGTTTGGCCAGCGATTCGTCGCGCAGCGACTCGAACATGCCGCCCTGGACGATGCCGAACAGCGCGTTCGGGTTTTCGCCGCGCTTGAATTCATCCATCGAACGCTGGGCCCAGCGCAGGGACATGCGCATCGACTTGGCCGCTTCGTCCACGGTGGCGGGACGGCCGTTGATTTCATACGGCGTGCACTCGTCGAACTGCATCACGATGTCGGAATTGAGCACGCGCTGGATCTGCATCGAGATTTCCGGCGAGAGGAAGAGCTTGTCGCCGTTGATGGGCGAATTGAAATGCACGCCCTCTTCCGTGATCTTGCGCATCTCGCCCAGCGAGAACACCTGGAAGCCGCCGGAATCGGTCAGGATCGGCTTATCCCAGCCCATGAAGCCATGCAGGCCGCCGAACTTGGACATCACGTCGTTGCCGGGACGCAGCCAGAGGTGGAAGGTGTTGCCGAGGATGATCTGGGCGCCGATTTCCTTCAGTTCCAGCGGCGACATGGCTTTCACCGAGCCATAAGTGCCGACTGGCATGAAGATCGGGGTCTGCACCTCGCCGTGGTTCAGTTTCACGGTGCCGCAGCGGGCCTTGGTCTTGCCCGTGGTGTCGGTCTTGATGAGTTTAAATTCCAGCATTGTTCAATATCCTGTCAGGTCACGCGCGGTTGGGCGTGGTCAGCAGCATGGCGTCGCCATAGCTGAAGAAACGGTATTCATTGGCGATCGCGTGCTGATAAGCGTGGCGGATCTCGGTAAAGCCGGCGAAGGCCGACACCAGCATCAGCAGGGTCGATTTCGGCAGGTGGAAGTTGGTGATCAGGCGGGTCACGGTCTTGAATTGGTAGCCGGGCGTGATGAACAGGGCCGTGTCGGCGCTGCCCGCCTCCAGCTGGCCGCTCTGCGAGGCCGATTCCAGGGCGCGCAGGCTGGTGGTGCCGACCGCCACCACATCGCGGCCGGCGGCGCGCGTGGCGCGCACCGCATCCACCGTGGCCTGCGGCATGGTGTACCACTCGGTATGCATCTTGTGCTCGGCCAGATTCTCGGTGCGCACCGGCTGGAAGGTGCCGGCGCCCACGTGCAGGGTCACATAGGCGAACTGCACGCCCTTGGCTTTGAGCTTGTCGAGCAGGGCTTCGTCGAAGTGCAGGCCGGCGGTGGGCGCGGCCACGGCGCCCGGCACCTTGTTGAACACGGTCTGGTAGCGCGTTTCGTCGAATTCGCCCGGCGCGTGCTCGATATACGGCGGCAGCGGCAGGCGGCCATACTGCTCGATCAGTTCGAACACGTCGGCGTCGAAATGCAGGGTGAAGAATTCGCCGGCGCGCTCGCCCACGGTGACGTCGAAGGCATCGGCCAGGCGGATCTTGACGCCGGGGCCGGGCGACTTGGAGGCGCGCAGCTGGGCCAGCACGGTGCGGGTATCCAGCACGCGCTCGACCAGGGCCTCGACCTTGCCGCCGCTTTCCTTGACGCCGAAGAAGCGCGCCTTCAGCACGCGGGTATCATTCATCACCAGCAGGTCGCCCGGCTGGAGCTGATCGATGATATCGGTGAACTGGCGGTCGTGCAGACGCGCGCCATCGACGTGCAGCAGGCGCGAAGCACTGCGGTCCGGTAGCGGAAATTGCGCAATACGCTCTTGCGGCAAGTTAAAATCGAAATCGGAAAGCGAATACATTGACGTACTTGTAAAACTGTTGGGCAACCTTCTATTTTACGCTAAGCCCAGCCCACCACCCGAAAATGGCAGAAACCACGCAAAAAGCCGCACCGGCCAAGGCCGCCGCAAAATCCCCCGCCAAGAAGGCCTCCGCCGAAAGCAAGCTGGCCAAACTCGGCCTGCGCAGCGATATGGACCTGGTGCTGCACCTGCCCATGCGCTACGAGGACGAGACCCAGGTCGTGGAGATCCGCGAAGCCTGCCTGCGCGGCGGCCATGTGTCACAGGTCGAGGGGGTGGTGACGAAGAACGAAATCGCCTACAAGCCGCGCCGCCAGCTGCTGGTGCAGATCGCCGACGACACGGGCGAGCTGCAACTGCGCTTCATGAATTTCTACGGCAGCCAGGTCAAGCAATTGGCCGAGGGTACGCGGGTGCGCGCGCGCGGCGAACTGAAACACGGCTTTTTCGGCGCCGAGATGGTGCATCCCACGTATAAGGTCATCAACCAGGGCGCGCCGCTGCCCACTTCCCTGACGCCGGTGTATCCCTCGGGCGAGGGCTTGTCGCAGCTGGTGCTGCGGCGCGCCATCGCCGACGCCATGCGCCGCGTGGACTGGCGCGATACCGTGCCGGCCGACGTGATCGAGCGCATGCGACTGTCCAATTTCGAGCCGGCGGTCAAGCTGCTGCACTATCCGCCGCAACAGGTGGACGAGAATGCGCTGGCCGACCGCTCGCATCCGGCCTGGACGCGCATGAAATTCGACGAGCTGCTGGCCCAGCAGCTCTCGCTGAAACGGGCGCAGCGCGCGCGTCGCTCCAAGGGTGCGGCGGCGCTGAAGAAAGTGGGCACGCTGTCGGCCGCCTTCCAGGCCGCCCTGCCCTTCAAGCTGACCAAGGCCCAGCAGCGCGTGCTGACCGAAATCCGCGCCGACCTGCGCCAGCCCTATCCCATGCAGCGCCTGCTGCAGGGCGATGTGGGCAGCGGCAAGACGGTCGTCGCGGCGCTGGCGGCGGCGCAAGCCATCGACAGCGGCTTCCAGGCGGCGCTGATGGCGCCCACCGAAATCCTGGCCGACCAGCATTTCCGCAAGATCGCGGCCTGGATGGAACCGCTGGGCGTGAAAGTGGCCTGGCTCACCGGCAGCCTGAAAAAGAAGGAAAAAGCGGCCGCCACGGCCCTGGTGGAATCGGGCGAAGCCCAACTGGTGATCGGCACCCATGCGCTGATCCAGGACACGGTGCAGTTCTCGAAACTGGGCCTGGTGATCGTCGACGAGCAGCACCGCTTCGGCGTCGGCCAGCGCCTGACCTTACGCAACAAGGGCCAGGGCGAGCTGGTGCCGCACCAGCTGATGATGTCGGCCACGCCGATTCCGCGCACCCTGGCCATGACCTATTACGCCGACCTCGAAGTGTCGGTGATCGACGAGCTGCCGCCCGGCCGCACGCCCATCGTCACGCGCGCCGTGGACCAGAACCGGCGCGACGAGGTGATCGAGCGCGTGCACGCGGCGGCGCTGGAAGGCCGCCAGGCTTACTGGGTCTGCCCGCTGATTGAGGAATCGGAAGCGCTGCAGCTGCAAACGGCCACCGAAACCTATGAAACCCTGGCCGCCGCCCTGCCCGACCTGCGCGTGGGCCTGGTGCATGGCCGTCTGAAACCGGCCGAAAAGCAGGAAGTGATGGATGCCTTCGCCGCCGGCGAAGTGCACGTGCTGGTCGCGACCACCGTGATCGAGGTCGGCGTGGACGTGCCGAACGCCTCGCTGATGGTGATCGAGCACGCCGAACGCTTCGGCCTGTCGCAGTTGCACCAGCTGCGCGGCCGCGTGGGACGAGGCTCGGCGGCCAGCGTCTGCCTGCTGCTGTACCAAAGCCCGCTGGGCCACGTCGCCAAGCAGCGCCTGATGACGATGCGCGAAACCACGGACGGCTTCGAGATCGCGCGGCGCGACCTGGAAATCCGTGGCCCCGGCGAATTCCTCGGCGCGCGCCAGTCAGGCCAGGCCATGCTGCGCTTCGCCGACCTGGAAACCGACGGCTGGCTGGTGGATCAGGCGCGCGACGTGGCACACGCCCTGCTGCAAGAGCCGCAGCACCAGTCCACGGTGGACGCCCACCTGGAACGCTGGCTGGGCGGACGCGAGGAATTCCTCAAGGTGTGATGGTGCGGCCTAGCCGTGGGCCGCGATGCCGATGAATTCGGCCGTCATCGTAAGCGCTACGATCATCATCAGGTGCAGGCCGATCAGCAGCAGCCAGCGCACGGTGGTGGCCAGCCAATGGCCCCCGTACACGCGCTGCATGGCCAGCGGCAGATAGCCGATCAGCGCCAGCAACGGCAGCAACTGGATATAGTCCGCCAGCGCTGCTGGCTGGGCCGAATCGGCTACCAGCAGCCACATCGCCGTTCCCGGCAGCACGATCATCACGCTGGCCGCCAGCAATGCAAAGGCATTCGCATGCATGGCGAACAGCACGTGCTCGCCATAGCGCCGGCCCGAACGCAGATATAGCAGCTTCAGATACAAGGCAAACAGCGGCAGGGCGCCAATCAGCATATATGGCAGATTGCTGCGGAAGCCCTGGTTCAGGCGCTCGGCGCGGTGCTCCGCCGGTTCGTCGAAGAAGTGGCGCACATTGTCAGCCCAATGCGTATTGACGCGCTCCAATTGCGATAGCACGGCCGCGATGCCGTTACGCACCTCGGGCGCATCGCCCGCTTTGTCATACATGGTGACGCTGGCCGTGGTGACGGCCTCGCGCCCCTTGCTGGAACCACTGACATATATCGTCCGCTGATAGCTCAGGCCCACGGAGTCGGGCGCCAGCATCAATTGCGGCAGCGTGATGCCGCAGATCTTAATCAGGGCGAAGAAGACCAGGCTTAAAGTCAAATACAGGCGCAGTGGCTCCAGGAACGGCACGCGGCGGCCGCGCAGGAATTCGTTGGTCAACTGACCGGGACGCAGTATCAGCAGTTTCAGTGTGCGCCACAGCTTGCCCTCCAGCGCCACATAATGGCCGATGAATTCATGCACGAATTCGGCCACGCTGGGCGGATGCGCATGCGCCGGCTCGCTGCAATGGTGGCAAAACTTGCCGATGACGGCGGTGCCGCAGCTGCGGCAATGGGGATCGTGCACAGGCAGGGCTGCAGAGCCGGTGGGCACGGAGTGGAGACGGGGTTTCAAGTATTGTCTTTCGGAAATCTTACTAGTCCGTCAGCATACCTGATGCCTTGGTAAAAAAACAAATGCGCCGGCACCCGCTGTTGCGCTAACGCCGCGCCTCCGTCAAAAGCACATATAGAAGCGGTTCGCCAGGTCCAGCATGAAACCCGGCTGCAGATAGGCGAGGAAGCCCACCGCAAGCGCAGCGGCCAGCACCAGCCAGCCCATAATCCGCAGGAGCCGCGTCTTCATGGCCGCCTCACGCCGCCTTCAGCATAGGCCGCAGCAGCGGCCGCTCGTTGATCGGCAGGTTGACCAGACCAGCCAAGATGCCCAGCACGATGGCGATGCCCCACACCAGATCATAGTTGCCGCGCTGGTCGAACAGATAGCCGCCCAGCCAGACGCCAAGGAAGCTGCCGATCTGGTGCGAGAAGAAGACCACGCCCGCCAGCATGGACATATGCTTGACGCCAAAGATGCCGGCGATGATGCCATTCGTCAGCGGCACGGTGGACAGCCAGATGAAGCCCATGGCAGCGGCAAACAGGTAGACCGACATCGGCGTCAGTGGCGCCAGCAGGAAGATGGAGATGATGGCCGAGCGGGCCAGATAAATGAAGGACAGCAGATAGCGCTTGGGCAGCTTGCCGCCCAGCTGTCCCGCCGTGAACGAGCCGAAGATATTGAACAGGCCGATCAGAGCCAGCGCCATCACCGCCACACCGGGATTGGCCACGCCCTTGTCCTTCAGATAGGCGGGCAGGTGGACGCCGATGAACACCACCTGGAATCCGCACACGAAATAGCCGGCCACCAGGAAAAGGAAGGAGCGGTTGCCCAGCGCCTCGCGCAAGGCCTCGCCCGTCGTCTGTTGCTGCTGGCCGTGCGCATGTTCATGCGCCGGCTCGCGCAGCTTGAAGGACATCGGAATCATGGCGATGAAGATCAGGCCCGCCAGCAGATAGAAGGCTTGCTGCCAGCCGACTGCGGAAATCAGCTGCTGCTCGACCGGCATCATCATGAACTGGCCGAAAGAGCTGGCCGCGCCCGACACACCAAAGGCCCAGGAGCGCTTTTCCGGTGGCGCCGCCCGGCCGATGATGCCACTCACGGCGCCAAAGGCGGTACAGGACAGCCCAAGACCAATCAGCACACCGGAGCCGATCACGAACAGCGTCGGCTGGCTGACCAGCGCCATCCACAACAAACCCGCGATATACGCCAGTGCGCCGAACAGCACCACGCGCATGGTGCCGAAACGGTCGGCCGCCATGCCGGCAAAGGGACCGAACAAGCCCCACATCAGATTCTGCACCGCCATCGCCAGCGAATACGTTTCGCGCGACCAGCCATTGGCCTGCGAGATCGGCTGCATCCAGAAGCCGAAGCCATGCCGCACACCCATCGCCAAGGTCAGCACGACGCCGCTGGCCAGCAGAACAGTCTTTAGATCGGGGAGGGTTTTGGTGGGGGTCATGGCACACTCGGCTACGCAAATCGGGTATCAAGTGTACAAGAAAGTAATTAAGTCGACAGGGAACGCATTTTCTTATGCATATTCAGATTTTGGCAAGAAATTGCAAATGTGGTAATATTGCGGTGCAATATCTCATTTTTCAATCTGGACACCGGAGTTTCGATGCGCAGTTTCTGCCTTGCCCTGGCAATCGTCTCGGCCATGATGGCCAGCCCCACTGCTCTCGCAAGCAAAATTGTCCATGACAAAGAAAAACCCGCAGCGCCGGCAACGACCGCACAGTCCGTGCCGACGCTGCAAGCCGAGGGCGAACCGCACGAAATGTCGCGCGAGGAAGAAAAGACTGATCCAGCCGAAGCCGACTATGCGGCGACGCAGGATAACGATCCCAAACATGCGCGCGACAATGCCGCCGAACCGGTGCCGGAACCATCCGGCTGGGCTCTGCTACTGGCGGGCGCCTGCGTGATCGGTCTGGCGGCGGGCCGCCGCCGCGGCTCCGAAACCTTCCGCTGATCCGACTTAAGCGCGCTGGCGATCGGCTGGATAGACCACGCCGATCTGGGCGCGCATCGCATCCAGTACACCCATCAGGGCCACGCTTTCCGCCTGTGGCATGACGGCGCTTTCCAGCAGGCCGGCGCGCAGGCAGCGGCTCACTTCCATGATTTCGTGTGCATAGCCATGGCCGATGCGCGACAGCTGCTGCGTGCGGCCAGTACCGTCGTTCAGTTCGACCGTGATGCTTTCGGTGTTGTGGAAGCGGCCATTCAAGCGCACAAAACCTTTGCTGCCGCAGATCGTCAGCTCGGTCGGCGTGCGTGCGCGCAGGCTGCTGGTGCAGGTGCTCATGCCGCCACTCTTGTGGCGCAGGATGAAGCTGGCCTGCACATCGACACCGGTCGATCCCAGCTCGCCGCTGGCCTGCACCGACTCCACCTCGCCCATGAGGAAGGTGGCGATCGATAAGGGATAAATGCCCAGGTCGAGCAGCGAGCCGCCACCCAGTTCGGGATTGAACAAGCGGTGCTCTGGTCCCGCATCGGAAGCAAATCCGAAATCGGCCTGCACCGTGGCGGGCTGGCCGATTTCGCCGCTGTCGACGATGCGCTTGGCTTCCAGCACGGCCGGCAGGAAGCGCGTCCACATCGCCTCCATCACGAACAGTTTTTTCTCGCGCGCCACGGCGACGATCTCCTCGGCTTCGCGCCGGTTCACGGTGAAGGATTTTTCGACGAGGATGGGTTTGCCCGCGTTCAGGCACATGAGGGCATCCGCATGGTGCATGGGATGCGGCGTGGCGAGGTATACCACATCGACTTCAGGGTCGTCGGCCAGCGCCTGATAGCTGGCGTAGCTGCGCGCCACGCCATATTCGGCGGCGAAGGCGGCGGCATTGGCCTCGGTGCGCGAAGCGACCGCCACCAGTTTCACATCATTCACTTCGGTCAGCGCCTTGGCGAATGCCTTGGCGATTTTGCCCGTGCCCAGTATGCCCCAACGGATAGCCTTGCTCATGGTCTCGCTTTCTCCGCCGGGGCGGGATTCAGGCTGCAGCCATCCGCTTGGGACGGAAAACGGCAGCGTCGTTATAGAAATCGTCGTCCTGCTGCGGCCACCAGCCGGGAATGCCCAGCACCGGCAGGGGCGTGAAGCCGGCGTTGCTCACGCCCTCCTGCCCCAGCGCGCGCGTTTCGCGCTCGTCGATCCAGGCACGGCGCGCGACCGGGTCCAGCGCGAAGTAACCGTCGTCGGCCAGCAGCACGCGGGTGTGGGCAGTGATGGCTTTATACGGCGCCACCAGCTTTTCCATCAGCGCGTGGCCGAACAGCCAAACCTCGGCATCCGTGCCGAACATGGCGCGGCGCTCGACAAAGGCTTCCCGCCAGCGGTGATTGCGCAAGGCATCCACCAGGGCCGCGCCTTCGGCGTTGTCGCGCACCACCAGCAAGGCCGAGTTTTCGTCGTAAATGGTGGCGGCGTCGCGCGCGGGGCCGCGCGATTTGCCGACGCCGTCGCGCGCGATCTGCGCCGCCTGCAGAGCGTTCAGCTGGCGTTTGATATGCGGGAAGGTCAGCCAGATCAGACCATTGAAGAAGTCGTGCAGATTGTCGCGCGTCGGCACGCCGCCGGTGGCGCCGATGAATTCTTCGTAGGCCGTACCTTCCGGCAGCGCGGCTTGCGGCACGAAGGAGAGCGGCAGGCCGAGATGGTTGCGCAAGCCCAGCGCGCTGGCCTGCGCACAGAAGGTGTCGATCACGCTGCTGCCGCTCAAATCGCTGCGTGAGGCAGCGTCCCGCACCGAGGCGTACCAGGGGCGGGACCAGTCGATATCCGCGAACACTTACGCCATTTTCCAGTTGATCGTTTCGCCAGCGTTGAGCGGCACGATTTCCTGGTCGCCGAATGGCAGGGTTTCAGGCAGCGTCCATTGCTCGCGCTTGAGGGTGATGGTGTCGGTGTTGGGCGGCAGGCCGTAGAAAGCCGGGCCATTCAGGCTGGCGAAGGCTTCCAGCTTGTCCAGCGCGCCGGCGCGTTCGAAGGCTTCGGCGTACAGCTCCATCGCGTGCAGCGCGGTATAGCAGCCGGCGCAGCCGCAAGCCGCTTCCTTCGCTCCTTTGGCGTGCGGCGCGGAATCCGTGCCGAGGAAGAAGCGCTCGTCGCCGCTGGTAGCCGCCGTCACCAGCGCCAGGCGGTGTTCTTCGCGCTTCAGCACCGGCAGGCAGTAGTAATGCGGACGGATGCCGCCCTTGAAGATCTCGTTACGGTTGTACAGCAGATGGTGCGGCGTGATGGTGGCCGCGATCGGGCCTTCCGCCTCGGCCACGTACTGCGCCGCGTCCTTGGTGGTGATGTGTTCGAAAACGATGTTCAGGGCCGGGAAATCGCGGCGCAGCGGACGCATCACGCGCTCGATGAAGACGGCTTCGCGGTCGAACAGGTCGATGTCCTGGTCGGTCACTTCACCATGCACCAGGAAAGGCATGCCCACTTCCTGCATCGCTTCCAGCACCTTGTAGCAGTTGGCCAGATCGGTCACGCCGGCATCGGAATTGGTGGTGGCGCCAGCCGGATAGAGTTTGACGGCGTGCACGATGCCGCTTTCCTGGGCGCGCAGAATCTCTTCCGGCGAAGTGTTGTTGGTCAGGTAGAGCGTCATCAGCGGCTCGAACTTCATGCCTTGCGGCAGAGCGTCGATAATGCGCTGGCGGTAGGCCTCGGCCGCCGCCACGGTGGTCACGGGCGGCTTCAGGTTCGGCATCACGATGGCGCGGGCGAACTGGCGCGCGCTGTGCGGCAGCACGCTGGCCATGGTGGCGCCGTCGCGCAGGTGCAAATGCCAGTCGTCTGGGCGGATAATGGTCAGGCTGGAGGGGGCGTCGAATTGGGACATGGCGGCTCTCATATTGCGGATGCCAGTATTTTACCTGCTGCCCGGCCCCAAGCTCCCAGCCTTCAGTAAATGCTTGACGAAATGTACACGGAAGCGTAGGTTTTCGTCTAAAAAAGGGGGAGACTTTATGACCATACTTTCGGCAAGCGCGGCGCGCGCCAGCCTATACCGGCTGATCGACGAGGCGGCCCAGAGCCATATGCCGATCACCATCACCGGCAAGCGCAATAGCGCCGTGCTGCTCTCGGTGCAGGACTGGATGGCGATCCAGGAGACGCTGCGCCAGCTGTCCGTCGCCGCGGGCAAGACGCCGCCCGCCGCCGAGAATTTGCCGGCGCCAGGCCAGGCTAGCGGATGATGGCAACGCGCGCCTGCAAGCGGCGCGCCAGCCAGGACAGGCCGCAGCACAGCAGCAGATAGACCAGGGCCACGAACACATACATCTCCACCAGCCGTCCGTCGCGCTGGGCGATCTTGCTTGCCGCGCCGACGAAGTCCGGCACCGACAACACATACACTAGGGACACGTCCTGGAACAGCACGATGGTCTGCGTCAGCAGCACCGGCAGCATATTGCGGAAAGCCTGGGGCAGCACGATCAGCCACATGCTCTGCCAGTAGCGCATGCCCAGCGCCTGCGCCGCATACAGCTGGCCGCGCGAAATGGCCTGTATGCCGCCGCGCATAATCTCGCAGTAGTAAGCCGCCTGGAACAGGATGAAGGTGATCAGCGCCGACAGGAAGGTGCCCACCTTCACCGGTTCGGCGGCGCCGATCAGCCAGGCCGCCACATACGGTACAAGAAAATAGAACCAGAAGATCACCAGCACCAGCGGCACGGCGCGGATCAGGTTCACATAGGCCGCCGCCAGCCAAGCCAACGGCTTGACGCTGGACAGGCGCCCCAGCGCCAGCAAGGTGCCGAGCGCCACACCGCCCAGCATGGACAGCACGGTCAGCTCCAGCGTGAATACCATCCCGGTGCGGAACAGGTACAGCCAGGAGCGTGCGATCACGTCGAAGTCGAACTGGGAGAACATCAGCGCCCTCCTCCGCTCGCCAACGTGCCGGGCAGCGCCAGCCGCCGCTCCAATAAGGCCATGCCGGCCACCACCACGATATTGACCAGCACATAGATCAGGGTGGCGGCGGAAAACGCTTCAAACACCTGGAAGGAAAATTCCTGCACTGCGCGCGCGCTGGCCGTCAGCTCCATCAAACCGATGGTCAGTGCAACGGAACTGTTCTTGATGATGTTGAGGAATTCACTGGTCAGCGGCGGCAGGATGATGCGCAGCGCCAGCGGCAGCAGCACGTGGCGATACGTCTGCCGCCGCGTCAGGCCGAGCGCCAGCGCCGCCAGTTTCTGGCCGCCCGCCAGCGCCTCGATACCCGCCGTGACCTGCACCGCCACCCGCGCCGACGTAAAGAAGCCGAGGCAGACCACGGCCGTCAGGAAAGGCGCATTGGGCAGCGCCTTGAGCCAGTCGCCCGCCGCGCGCGGCAGCAGTTCGGGCACGACGAAGAACCACAGGAACATCTGCACCAGCAGCGGGATATTGCGGAACAGCTCAACATAGGCCGTGCCGGCGCGGCGCAGCCAGGGACTGGGCAAGGTGCGCAGCACGCCCACCAGCATGCCCAGGACCAGCGCCATGATCCAGCCGGCCAGCGAGGTAGCCAGCGTCCACGCCAGGCCGGACATCAGCGTATCCCAATAGGTATGCACGCCGTCCGGCGACAGTTCGCGGAAGATGGCCCAGTTCCAGTTGTAGTGCATGGCGGCGGGCCAGGCTTACTTCTTGGTGGCGGCTTTCTGCGCCGGCGGCACGGCCGCGTAGGCTGCCGGATCGGGTGAATCGGTGGGTTTGGCCAGCACGGCCTTGAGCTGCGGCGGCATGGGGAAATTCAGGTTGATGCCCTTGGGCGGAATGGGACTCATGAACCATTTGCTGTAGATGCGCTGGATATCGTCCGACTGGTACAGCCGGGCCAGGGCCGCATCCACCGCCTGCTTGAAGGGTACATCCTCGCGGCGCAGCATGATGCCGTAAGGCTCGACCGACAGCGCCTCGGCGGTGATCTGGAACTCGGACGGGTTGCGCGCACTCGCCACCTGGGCCGCCAACAGGATATCGTCATTGGCCTCGGCGGCGGCACGCCCGGTTTCCATCATCAGGAAGGATTCCGGGTGGTCCTTGCCGACCACGATATTCATGCCCAGCTTCTGCTCATTATTCAGGATGGTCATCTGCTTGAGCGTGGTGGTGCCGGCGGTGGCCACCAGGGTCTTGCCCTTCATATCCGCCAGTGATTTGATATTGGACGACTTCTTCGCCAGCAGGCGGTTGGCGATCACGAACATGGTGGGCGCGAAAGCCACCTGCTTCTGGCGCTCCGCGTTATTGGTGGTGGAGCCGCATTCCAGGTCGATGGTGCCGTTCGCCATCAGTGGAATGCGGTTGGCCGAAGTCACGGGATTCATCACCACCTTCACGTCGGTCATGCCCAGCTGCTTCTGCACATGGACCACGATCTTCATGCACAGGTCCACCGAATAGCCCTGGTATTGCTGCTTATCGTCCAGGTAGGAGAAAGGCACGGAGCCATCGCGCACGCCTAGCGTGATCTGGCCGGTGCGCTTGATTTTGGCGAGGGTGCCGGTGAGTTCCTGGGCGCTGGCCGTGGCGGCGCAGCAGGCGATGGACAGCAGGGCAAACAGTCTGGTCAAGGTCATGATTCCTCCGCAAAGAAAAAATGCACCAACACTTAGCAGCTCGCTACGGCAACCCTACAGCTTGAACCGGATTCGGCTCCGGCGGAATTTCAGTGAATGATACGCGCAAGGAAGTCGCGGGCGCGCTCGGAACGCGGCGCACCGAAAAATTCATCCTTGCTGCAGTCTTCCAGGATATGGCCCTTGTCCATGAAGACCACGCGGTTGGCCACTTTGCGCGCAAAGCCCATTTCGTGGGTGACCACCATCATCGTCATGCCCTCCTGGGCCAGGCCCACCATCACGTCCAGCACCTCGTTGATCATTTCCGGATCGAGGGCGGACGTCGGTTCGTCGAACAGCATGGCAATCGGGTCCATCGACAAGGCGCGCGCGATCGCCACGCGCTGCTGCTGGCCGCCGGACAGCTGATTCGGGAATTTATCCTGCTGCGACAGCAGGCCGACCCGGTCCAGATACTTCAGGCCTCGGGCATTGGCCTCGTCCTGGCTGCGCCCCAGCACCTTGACCTGGCCCAGGGTCAGGTTCTCGCGCACCGAAAGATGGGGGAACAATTCGAAATTCTGGAATACCATGCCGATGCGCGCGCGCAAGGCCGGCAAATTGGTGCCCGGCGCGCCGACCGATATGCCATCGACAATAATTTCACCTTTCTGGAAGGGTTCCAGGCCGTTGACGGTTTTTATCAGGGTAGACTTTCCCGATCCGGAAGGGCCGCAAATGACCATCACATCGCCCTTGGCGACACTGGTGCTGCACTCTGAGAGCACCTGGAACTGGCCATACCACTTGCTTAGGTTTTTTATATCGATCATCGGCGCCCACACCTCCACGCTTGCTTGACAGTGCCCCTGACGACAAGGATACTGCGGAACTTGCTTATAAATTCACCATTCTAACGGCATTCTGGCCGCTGTTATCCACAGCCGGCTAGACACTACCACAGGATAACTCCTTTATGAAAAATCAAAACCGCCTGACTACTTATATTCTGGTCAGCCTGGTGCTGGGCATCGTAGCCGGCTACATCGCCAATGTGACGCTGGCCAATCCGGCCGGCTTCGCTGACACCATGTCGCTGATCACGACCCTCTTCCTGCGCCTGATCAAGATGATCATCGCGCCCCTGGTCTTCTCCACCCTGGTGGTGGGCATTGCCCGCATGGGCGACGCTTCCGAAGTGGGCCGCATCGGCATCAAGACCCTGGGCTGGTTCTTCGTCGCCTCGCTGCTGTCGCTGACCCTGGGCCTGATCATGGTCAACCTGTTCCGCCCAGGCGACGCCCTGGTCGGCCACCTGCCGGCCACCACCGCCGCCGCATCGGGCCTGGCCACCACCAGCCTGTCGCTGAAAGAGTTCATCACCCACCTGGTGCCGTCCTCCATCATCGACGGCATGGCCAAGAACGAAATCCTGCAGATCGTGGTGTTCTCCCTGTTCTTCGGCACCGCTGCCGCCGCCGTCGGCCCGAAATCGGAGCCGCTGGTGGACGCCGTGGACGGCATCGCCCACATCATGCTGAAGGTGACCGGCTATGTGATGCGCTTCGCGCCGCTGGCCGTGTTCGCCGCTGTTGCCGGCACCATCGCCAAGAGCGGTCTGGGCGTGCTGCAGACCTATGGCGTGTTCATGGCCGAGTTCTACCTGAGCATCGCCGTGCTGTGGGGTGTGCTGATCTTCATCGGCTTCCTCTTCCTCGGCAAGCGCATCGGCCGCCTGATCAGCGAACTGCGCGGCCCATCGCTGCTGGCCTTCTCCACCGCCTCCAGCGAAGCGGCCTTCCCGAAAACCCTGGAAGGCCTGGAGCGTTTCGGCGTGCGCAACCGCATTGCCGCCTTCGTGCTGCCGATCGGCTACTCCTTCAACCTGGACGGCTCGATGATGTACTGCACCTTCGCCGCCGTGTTCATCGCCCAGGCCTACGGTATTGAAATGTCGCTCGGCACCCAGATGACCATGATGGCCGTGCTGATGCTGACCTCCAAAGGTATTGCCGGTGTGCCGCGCGCCTCGCTGGTGGTGATCGCCGCCACCCTGTCCCAGTTCAATATTCCGGAAGCCGGCCTGGTGCTGCTGCTCGGTATCGACCACTTCCTCGACATGGCCCGCTCCGCCACCAACGTGATCGGCAACGGCATCGCCGCCGCCGTCGTCGCCAAATGGGAAGGCGAACTCACCGACCCGATCGACAAAGAACTGGCGGACACCCCGCTACCCTGATCTTCAGGCGTTCCAAACAAAAATGGCTTCCTCCCGGAAGCCATTTTTTTTCATCCCCACATCCAGTGGATTGATCAGGCGGCGGCAGGAGCGGGCGAAGAAAGATCTTCGTCACCTTTGGCTTGCTGGCGTTCCCACATCTGGGCATACAGGCCTTCGGCGGCGAGCAGCGCCTGGTGGGTGCCGCGTTCGACGATGCGGCCATGATCGAGCACGAGAATCTGGTCGGCGTCGGCCACGGTGGACAGGCGGTGGGCGATGACCATGGTGGTGCGGCTGCGCGAAATCTCCTTCAATTCGGCCTGGATCGCCTGCTCGGCCTTGGAGTCGAGCGCGGAGGTGGCTTCGTCGAAGATCAGGATGGCGGGATTTTTCAGCAGCGTGCGCGCAATCGCCACGCGCTGCTTTTCGCCGCCCGACAGCTTCAGCCCTCGCTCGCCCACCAGCGAAGCATAGCCGTCCGGCAGGCTTTCGATGAAGTCGTGGATGGAGGCGGCACGCGCGGCGGCGACGATTTCTTCCTTGCTGGCGCCGGGCCGTCCGTAAGCGATGTTGTATTCGATGCTGTCATTGAACAGCACCGTATCCTGCGGCACGATGCCGATGGCATGGCGCAGCGAAGCTTGCGTCAGCGAGCGCAGGTCCTGGCCGTCGATAGTGATGGCGCCGCCATTCACTTCATAGAAACGGTACAGCAGGCGCGATAAGGTGGACTTGCCGGAGCCGCTATGTCCCACCACCGCCGTGGTGGTGCCGGCCGGGATGGTGAAGTCGACATCGAACAGGATCTGGCGCTTGCTCTCGTAGCTGAAATCGACGTGGGAGAATTTCACCGTGGCGCCATGCGTGAGCAGGGGACGCGCATCGGGCGCATCGGCCACCTCGCGGTTCTGGTCGAGCAGAGAGAACAGGCGCTCCATATCGGCCAGGCTTTGCTTGATCTCGCGGTAGATCACGCCGAGGAAATTGAGCGGGATGTACAGCTGGATCATGAAGGCATTCACCAGCACCAGATCGCCCAGCGTCATCTTGCCATCGATGACGCCCTGGGTGGCGCGCCACAGGATCAGCGTGACGGCGCTGGCGATAATCAGCGACTGCCCGGTGTTGAGGAAGGACAGCGAGGTCTGCGACTTCACGGCCGCCGATTCGTAGCGCTGCAGGCCTTCGTCATAGCGCTTGGCCTCGTATTCCTCGTTGCCGAAGTACTTCACCGTTTCGTAGTTGAGCAGGGAGTCGATGGCCTTGGTGTTGGCTTTCGAGTCCAGATCGTTCATGGTGCGGCGGAAGTGGGTGCGCCAGTCCGTGACCATGACGGTGAAGGTGATATAGAGCACCAGCGCGGTAAAGGTGATCACCGAGAACCAGATATCGTAGTGCGTGACGAGGTAAGCCAGCACCAGCGTGATCTCCACCAGGGTGGGCAGGATATTGAACAGGGTGTAGGAGATCAGCGAGCCGACGCTGCGCGTTCCGCGCTCGATATCCCGCGTCATGCCGCCGGTCTGGCGGCCCAGGTGGAAGCGCAGCGACAGCGAATGCAGATGGCGGAAGACCTTGAGCGCAATGGTGCGCACGGCGCGCTGGGTGACGCGGGCGAACAGGAATTCACGCAGCTCGGTGAACACGGTGGTGGACAGGCGCAGCAGGCCATACGCCACCAGGGCCGCCACCGGCAACACCAGCAGGGCTTGCGGCTTGTCGGGCGTGACCGTCATCTGGTCCACCAGGTTTTTCAGCACCACCGGCACGCCGACATTGGCCGTCTTCGCACCCACCAGGCAGAGCAGCGCCAGCAGCACGCGCCATTTGTATACCCACAGATAGGGCAGCAGGGTTTTCAGCGTGGCGAGATCGCCACGGCTGGGCGGGGTTTTGCTGTCGGATGGCGGTGGCGAGTTCGAATAGCGGCGCATGAGGGCTGAGGATACTGGCGGTGGTTTACAATTCGCCCAATTGTAGCCTTTCACGAGATTTTAAGATGACCACGCCAGACAACACCCTGATCCATTCCGAAAACCGCGGCCTGCCACCGGGCAAAATGCCCGAGCTGCGCGTGATGCCCGCGCCGGCCGACGCCAACGTCTACGGCGACGTGTTCGGCGGCTGGATCATGGCCCAGGTCGACATTGCCGGCTCGCTGCCTGCCACGCGCCGCGCCAATGGCCGCGTCGCCACCATCGCGGTCAATTCCTTCGTCTTCAAACACCCAGTGTTCGTCGGTGATCTACTGTCCTTCTATGCTGATATTGTCAAAGTTGGCAATACGTCCATCACCGTCAATGTCGAGGTGTACGCGGAGCGCAACCGCCTGCAGGCCTGCACCGTCAAGGTGACGGAAGCCACGCTGACCTATGTGGCCACCGGCCCTGACCGCAAACCGCGCCCCGTGCCGCCGATCGAGACGCTGCTCAAGCAGCGCTAAACCTGTGGACGGCCAGCGCCGCCTTCTGCTGCTGGCCGGCGCCCGCCTCGCGGGCCTGGCGGCGCTGGGCGCGGGGCTGACCTCCTCCTACCAGGCTGGCGCGCGCAGCAACGGCGGCGCCTATCCCTTCAGCCTGGGCGTGGCCTCCGGCTCGCCCCTGCCCGACTCCGTCGTGCTGTGGACGCGCATCCTGTACGAACCACTCAACGCGGCCGCCATGCCGCCGCTGGCCATGCGCCTGCGCTGGGAGGTGGCGCAGGACGAGGCGTTCCGCCAGATCGCCGCCAAGGGCGTGGCGACCGCCATGCCGGAGCTGGCGCACAGCGTGCATGTGGACGTGAAAGGGCTGGAACCCGGGCGCTGGTATTTCTACCGCTTCATGCTGGGCGATGCCGTCAGCCCGGTCGGCCGCACCCGCACCGCGCCGGCGGCCGATGCCCTGCCCTCATCGTTGAAGATGGCGGTGGCTTCCTGCCAGCATTGGGAATTCGGCCACTATGCGGCGCACCGCCATATCGCGGCGGCGGCGCCGGACCTGGTGGCCTTTCTTGGCGATTACATCTATGAGTGGGGGCCGTACCGGCTGGCGCATCCCGAGCGGGCGCAGCGCAAGGACGAGAGCTTCACGCTGGCCGATTACCGCGCCCGCTATGCCCAGTACAAAAGCGATCCCGATCTGCAGGCGGCGCATCTGGCCGCGCCCTGGATCGTCACCTGGGACGATCACGAAGTCGCCAATGATTACGGCAATGACCGCGACGAGCTGCTCAGCCCCGCATTCGCGGCGCGGCGCGCGGCGGCCTATCAGGCATTTTATGAGCACCAGCCGCTGCGCATCAATGGCGAGGGGCTGGCCCGGCTGCGCATGCAGCAGCGCTACGACTGGGGCCAGCTGGCGCGCATCCACGTGCTCGACACGCGCCAGTACCGCTCAGCCCACGCCTGCCAGCGGCCGGGACGCGGCGGTTCCGGTTCGGTCTACCGGCGCGCCTGCGCGGAATTGGACGACCCACGACGCAGCATGCTGGGCATGGAACAGGAAGGCTGGCTGGAACAGGGCTTGCGCGGCTCGCGCGCGCGCTGGAATGTCCTGGCCCAGCAAACGCTGATGGCCCAATCCACGCAGGTGCCGATCGTGCATGCGGAGGATGGCCGCTTCTGGACCGATGGCTGGGATGGTTATCCGGCCGCGCGCCAGCGCCTGCTGAACGCTGTGCAGGCCAGTGGCGCCGCCAATCCGCTGGTGCTGTCGGGCGATGTGCACACCTTCTACGCCGCCGATCTGGCGCGCGAGGCGGTGCGCCCGGTATCGGCCGCCAATCCGGTGATCGCCACTGAATTCTGCGGCACCTCGATCACGTCCAGCTCGCGGCCGCAGGAGCGCACCGCACAGTACGTGGAAATGAATCCGCACATGCACTACGGCCGCAGCGACCGGCGCGGCTTCATGCTGCTGCATGTGACGCCCGAGCGCAGCGAGATGCTGTTTCAGGCACTGGATAATGTGCGCGACAAAGACAGCGCCCTCTCCACCCTCGCCCGTTTCGCCGTCATCGACGGCAAAGCGGGCGTCGTTGCCGCCTGATTACGCGGCTTTCTTCTCGTCGCGCAGCTGGCGGCGCAGAATTTTGCCGACGTTGGTCTTCGGCAGTTCGTCGCGGAACTCGATGTACTTCGGTTTCTTGTAGGCGGTCAGTTCGTGCTTGCAGAAGTCGAGCAGTTGTTCGGCCGTCAGCGAGGCATCCTTGCGCACCACGAAGAGTTTGACGGCTTCGCCGGAGTTATTGTCCGGCACGCCGATGCAGGCCACTTCCAGCACGCCCGGATGGGCCGCCACCACTTCTTCGATCTCGTTCGGATAAACGTTGAAGCCGGAGACGATGATCATGTCCTTCTTGCGGTCGACGATGCGGGTGTAGCCGCGTTCGTCCATGATGCCGACGTCGCCGGTCTTGAAGAAGCCATCCGGTGTCATGGATTTGGCGGTTTCCTCCGGACGATTCCAGTAGCCGGCCATCACTTGCGGGCCGCGGATGGCGATTTCTCCGGGCTGGCCGAACGGTACGGGATTGCCGTTGTCGTCCAGGATGGCGACTTCAGTCGATGGAATCGGCAGGCCGATGGTGCCGGTGAATTCCTTGATGTCGACGCGGTTGGCGGTGGCCACCGGCGAGGTTTCGGACATGCCATAGCCTTCGATGATCGGCGTGCCGGTCAGCTTCAGCCAACGGTCCGCCACGGCGCGCTGCACCGACATACCGCCGCCGTTGCACACCTGGTAGCTGGAGAAATCGAGCTTGGCAAATTCAGGATTGTTGAGCAGCGCGTTGTACAGCGTGTTCACGGCCGGGAAGACGTGCATGCGGTGCTTGCCCAGTTCCTTGACGAAGCCGGGAATATCGCGCGGGTTCGGGATCAGCAGGTTCATGCCGCCCAGGCGCAGGCCCATGAAGGCGCTGATGGTCAGCGAGTAGATGTGGTACAGCGGCAGCGCGCAGACAAAGCCCAGTTGCTCGGCCTCGGTCTCCATGCCCAGCCAGGCTTCATTCTGCAGCACATTGGCCACCACATTGCGGTGCAGCAGCACAGCGCCCTTGGAGACGCCGGTGGTGCCGCCGGTGTACTGCAGGAAGGCGACGTCGTCATGCCCCAGCTGCACGGGATTGAGCGGCAGGCGGCCGCCTTCGGCCAGCACCTGCTTGAAGGAGACGGCGTTCGGCAGCGAGAAGGCCGGCACCATTTTCTTCACATTGCGCACGACGAAGTTGACGATGGCGCCTTTCAGGCCGCCCAGCAGATCGCCCATGCTGGCCACGACCACGTGCTTGAGCGGCGACTGCGCCAGCACCTGCTCCACGGTGGTGGCGAAGTTTTCCAGCACGAAGATGGCTTCGGCGCCGGAGTCGTTCAGTTGGTGCTGCAGCTCGCGCGGGGTGTACAGCGGATTGACGTTGACCACGGTGTAGCCGGCGCGCAGGATACCGGCCATGGCGACCGGATACTGCAGCACGTTGGGCAGCATGATGGCGACGCGCGCGCCTTTTTTCAGGCCCTTGCTTTGCAGCCAGGCGCCCACTTTCTGCGACATCTGATCGACTTCGGCATAGGTCAGGAATTTGTCCATGCAGACGTAGGCATTGCGGTCGGCATACTTGCGGAAGGATTCTTCCATCAAGTGCGTCACCGAACGATACAGGGTTGCGTCGATCTCCGCAGGAACGCCTTCGGGGTAGGACTTCAGCCAAATCTTTTCCATCTCTAATGCCTCATCTTTCATGTCAGGCGGCGCCCGGCGCCGCGTCTTCAATCGTTATGCGCAAAAAAACCGCCTGACCGCAGGCGGTTGGGCCTGGCGGTCGGCGTTTCACGCCGCCTTTTTGTCGCTGGGCGTCTCCCCGTCGCGCAATACGCGGCGCAGAATCTTGCCCACATTCGTCTTCGGAAGCTCATCGCGGAATTCGATGTACTTCGGTTTCTTGTATCCGGTCAGGTTCTCTTTGCAGTAAGCCATCAGCGCATCGGCCGTCAGCGCCGGGTCCTTGCGCACCACGAAGACCTTGACCGCTTCGCCCGAGTGCTCGTCGGGTACGCCCACGCAGGCGCATTCCAGCACGCCCGGATGGGCCGCAATCACCGCTTCCAGCTCGTTGGGATACACGTTGAAGCCGGAGACCAGGATCATGTCCTTTTTGCGGTCGACAATCTTGACGTAGCCGCGTTCGTCCATCACGCCCACGTCGCCGGATTTGAAATAGCCGTCGGCCGTCATGACCTTGGCCGTTTCGTCCGGACGGTTCCAATAGCCGCTCATCACCTGCGGGCCTCGGATGCCGATCTCGCCGGGCTGGCCCAGCGCCACTTCCTTGCCCTCGTCATCGAGGATGGCGATGTCGGTGGAAGGAATCGGCAGGCCGATGGTGCCGGAGAAAGCGGTGCTGTCGGCGCGGTTGCAGGTCGCCACCGGCGAGGTTTCGGACAGGCCGTAGCCCTCGATGATCGAGACGCCCGTCGCCGCCAGCCATTTATCGTTGACGGTCTGCTGCACGGCCATGCCGCCGCCATTGCAGATCTTGAGGCCGGAGAAATCGAGGCTGCGGAAATCGGGATGGTTGACCAGCGCGTTGTACAGCGTATTCACGGCCGGGAACATATTGAAGCGGTATTTGGCCAGCTCCTTGATCGTGCCGCCGATATCGCGCGGATTCGGGATCATCACGTTCAGCGCGCCAACGCGCATGCCCCACATGGCGCAAGCCGTCAGCGCGAAGATGTGATACAGCGGCAGGGCGCAAATGATGATGACCTGTTCCTGCTCCGCCAGATTGCCCAGGCCAGGCTTGGACCAGGCCTCGGTCTGCAGCAGATTGGCAATGATGTTGCGGTGGACCAGGGTCGCGCCCTTGGAGACGCCGGTGGTGCCGCCGGTGTACTGCAGGAAGGCGACGTCTTCCAGATTCAGTTCGACCGGCGTCAGTTTCATGCCGGCCGCGTGCGACATCGCCTCCTTGAAGCGCACCGCGTTCGGCAGGGAGAACGGCGGCACCAGCTTCTTCACATTGCGCACCACGAAGTTGACCAGCATACCCTTGGCCATGCCCAGCATCTCGCCCATGCTGGCGACGATAACGTGCTTGACCGGCGTGCGGCCCAGCACCTGCTCCAGCGTGGTGGCGAAATTTTCCAGGATGATGATGGCTTCGCTGCCCGAATCGCGCAGCTGGTGCTCCAGTTCGCGCGGGGTGTACAGCGGATTGACGTTGACCACGGTGTAGCCGGCGCGCAGGATGCCGGCGATGGCGATCGGGTACTGCAGCACGTTGGGCATCATCACCGCCACACGCGCGCCTTTTTTCATGCCGCGGCTCTGCAGCCAGGCGCCGATGCGGCGCGAATAGGCGTCCAGCTCGGCGTAGGTGATGGCCTTGTCCATGCAGACGAAGGCATTGCGGTCTGCATACTTTTGAAACGACTCTTCCAGCAGATGAACCAGGGAGCGGTATTGATTGACATCAATTTCCGACGCCACCCCAGCGGGGTACGACTTCAACCAGATTTTATCCATCCTGTGCCTCGTGTCTCGAATATTTATCGTTATATGATGAAAGCCGGCGCACAGAGCCAGCCTGCCAGCGAGTCGTTTCGAAAAAAAGAACGCTCGTTCGATCTTATGGATAAGATGCTATCGGCAGGCCGATCAGTATGCAAGCGCTTTTGCTGATTTTGCCGGGCCTTTCCGCCGCCAAATTCTGCTGCAACGCAGCATCACTGTAACCCGCTACTCTCGCTCTTTTCCTTTATAGCAATCGTTTCCGTTTCGGCCGGCATGGCCTTCGCCAGTTGCTGCAGCCGCTCATGCCGCTCGGCGGTAGGGAGATTGCCCATGCCTTGCACCGCAGCATAGAATGCCTTCATGTTTTTTTCGCGCGCCAGCAGGGCGCGAAATCCTGGCAGGAAATCATTATAGGTTGCAACAGAGCTCAGGTGGGCATTTGTCAGCGGTTCGGCGAACCAGCGGTCATAGCCGGCGTAGCCGCCCCAATCGGCTTTGAGGACCTGGTATTCGGCCTTCAGGGCGGCGAAGATGCGTGCCTTTTCCTCGCGCTTTTTCTTGACGCTGGCCCTGCCCGCATAATTCGCTGCCAGCATCTGGCGGTGGCGCACCAGCAGATCGAGGAATTGCTGGCGGCGCGCGTTGTAGCGCACATAGGCTTCGCGCATCGGCTCGGTGCCATACAGTTCCAGCCAGCGGTTCACGCCAGCCTCCTCCACCGCCGTGGCGAAGGCTTCGTTGAATTTGGAGTCGCCCTGCACATACACCAGCTGGTGCGCCAGCTCGTGGAACAGCATGCGCGCCAGTTCGGCGTCGGAATTGTTGATGAAGGTGGACAGCAGCGGATCGCTGAACCAGCCCAGGGTCGAATAGGCCGGCACGCCGCCCACCTGCACGTCGTTGCCCTCGGCGCGCAGCTCGTCGGCATAGGCTTGCGCATCTTCCTTGCTGTAATAACCGCGGTAGCTGACGCAGCCGGCAATCGGGAAGCACCACTGGATCGGGCGCAGCGACAATTCGGGCGTGGCCACCACATTCCACAGCACGAAGGGCCGTTTCAGCGAGGCGTAATTGGTGTAGCTGGCATTGTCCGGCAAGCCCAGTTCGCGCACGGCGAAACGGCGGATCAGGCGCGCCTTTTCCAGGCGCGCCTTGAGCTTGGGATCGGTGGCGGGATCGCCCAGCCAGTCGTCGATGGGACGGGCGTCGGACCAGAGCGCATACTGGCCCTGGGCCGCCTGGAAATAATACTTAAACTGGGCGCAGCCTGCGAGGAGCAGCGCACACACGCCCGCCCCGACCCAGTGCCGGGCACGGATTTTCGGACGGGTGATTTTGCGCATGACTCACTCTCAAGCTGCTTTCTCCACTTGTACCAGTGTATCGTAAAACGTTGGGGCACGACCCATATCGGTCAGGCGCTGGCTCGTCACCTCGTTGGCGTTCTTGCCGTCCGAGGCCAGCTTCTTCCACCAGATCGAGAGGCCCACCGCGAGCCCCTTGCGGGCCCTGGGCGTAACGCGCGCTTTAGCGACGAAGGAGCCACGATCGTTGAAGATGCGCACCATATCGCCGTGATTGATGCCACGTTCAGCCGCGTCCTCCGGGTTCAGGTCGAGGTGGGGCTCGCCCTCGGTGGCGCGCAGGCTCTGCACGTTCACGAAAGTGGAGTTGAGGAAGTTGCGCGCTGGTGGCGATATCATCGCCAGCGGGTATTTTGCCGCCAGTTCCGGGCTACTTGCCGCCGATTCGTAGTTTTCGACATAGCCGGGCAGCGGATCCAGGCCATCTTTGAGCATTGTTTCCGAGTAGAACTCGCATTTGCTGGACGGTGTAGCGAAATTGCCATGCGCAAACGGTGCCGCCGGCATGTTCAGCTTCTGCCAGCCCTTGCGCTTGAGCGACTCCCAATCGAAATGGACGGCGCGCGCATCGTTCTTGCGGAAAGCCTTGGCGGCCAGCTCATCATCGCTTTCGCGGAAGCAGGGATCGTCCAAGCCCATGCGCGCGGCCAGCAGGCGGAAGATTTCCGTATTCGGCTTGGCCTCGCCCAGCGGCGCGATGGCCGGGTTGTTCGCCATCATATACAGGTGGCCATAGGCGGTGTGGACGTCGGTATGCTCCAGCTGGGTGGTCGCGGGCAGCACGATGTCGGCATAGTCGGCGGTATCGGTCTGGAAATGTTCCAGCACCACGGTGAACAGGTCTTCACGCGCGAAGGCCTCGGCCACTTTCGAGGAATCGGGCGCCACCGCCACCGGATTCGAGTTGTAGACGATGACGGCGTCCACGCGCGGCCCGAATTCCGGCGAGGCGGGGCGCAGCAGATCGTCGCCGATGGTGACCATATTGATGGTGCGGGTCGCCTGCTTGAGCAGGTCGCTGCGCTGCAGGGCCGGCTTGTCGGACGGGAAAGAACCCGAGGACGAGAGCTGCACGCCGCCGGCCGCATGGCGCCAGGCGCCGACCAGGGCCGGCAGGCAGGCGATATTGCGCACCGCCGTGCCGCCGCCGCGCACACGCTGCACGCCGTAATTCAGGCGGATCGCCACCGGTTCGCCCGCCTTGGCCATCTGGCCATAGGTGCGCGCCAGTTCCAGCACTTCCGCTTCCGTGATGCCGCAGATGCGCGCCACGCGTTCCGGCGGCCACTCGGCCGCGCGCGCCTGCAACTGTTCGAAGCCGAGCGTGTGCCGGGCGATATAGTCATGGTCGAGCAGGTCTTCGGCGATCAGCACATGCATCATGCCCAGCGCCAGCGCCGCATCGGTGCCCGGCATCGGCGCGATGTGCTGGTGGCATTTCTCGGCCGTCAGCGAGCGGTAGGGATCGATGGCGATCAGCTTGGCGCCGTTGCGCTTGGCTTCCTGGGCGCGGGTCCAGAAATGCAGATTGGAGGCGATCGGATTGCCGCCCCAGATCAGGATCAGCTTGGCATGCTGGAATTGCTCGAGATCGGTGCCGATCGAAGCACCCACCGTATAGCGGTAGCCGGTGGCGCCGGCGGTGGCGCAGATCGTACGATCGAGTTGGGAAGCGCCGATCGCGTTGAAGAAGCGCATGGCCATGGCTTCGCCCTGCAGCAAGCCCATGGTGCCGGCATAGCTGTAGGGCAGGATCGCTTCCGGCGCCGTCGCGGCCAGCGGTTTCAGGCGGGCGGCGATGGCGTCCAGCGCCTCATCCCAGCTGATGCGCTCGAACTTGCCCTCGCCCTTCTTGCCGACGCGGCGCAGCGGATACAGCAAACGGTCCGGCGAATAGGTGCGCTCCGTGTAGCGCGAAACCTTGGTGCACAGCACGCCCGCCGTGGTCGGATGCTCGGGATCGCCCTTCACCTCGGTGGCGACGCCATTCTCGACAGTAACGAGCAGGGCGCAGGTATCGGGGCAATCGTGCGGGCAGGCGGCACGGACTTGTGTCGTTGTCATTGAAAATTCCCGGAAGCAGGTACTTAAACCAGTATCGTAAACGATTCCGTGCAGCGCTACCTGAAGCGCTGTATCACTCTGGCTTTCCGCTTGCTTCAAGGGCTACAATGGCTGCACCGCTTACTGGCGGGCAGCGCCGCACGATGGCGCGCAAGAGAACAACACTGGAGATAACCAGATGAAACTTGTCGAACCGATTATCGCTTTTCAGTCCGAGCTGCAGCAGATCCGGCGCGATCTGCACGCGCATCCCGAACTGTGCTACGAAGAACAGCGCACCTCCGACGTGGTGGCCGCCAAGCTCGGCGAATGGGGCATTCCCGTCGTGCGCGGCCTGGGCCAGACCGGCTTGGTGGGCATCATCAAGAACGGCAGCTCGGAACGCGCCATCGGCCTGCGCGCCGATATGGACGCCCTGCCCATGCAGGAACTGAACACATTCCCGCACGCCTCGCGCCACCCCGGCAAGATGCACGCCTGCGGCCATGACGGCCATATGGCCATGCTGCTGGGCGCGGCCCACCACCTGGCCAGCCACCGCAATTTCGACGGTACCGTTTACCTGGTTTTCCAGCCCGCCGAAGAAGGCGGCGCCGGCGCGCGCCGCATGATCGAGGATGGTTTGTTCGAGCGCTTCCCGATGGAGGCGATCTACGGCATGCACAACTGGCCCGGCGCGGCGGCCGGCACGCTGAGCGTGCGCGAAGGGCCGATGATGGCGTCCAGCAATGAGTTCCATGTCACGGTCAAGGGCAAGGGCGCGCATGCGGCCCAACCGCACAAGGGCATCGATCCCATCATGATCGCAGTGCAGATCGCGCAGGCCTGGCAGACCATCGTCAGCCGCAGCAAGAGTCCGCTGGACACGGCCGTGCTGTCGATTACCCAGATACACGCCGGCAGCGCCACCAATGTGATTCCCGACGAGGCGCGCATGGTGGGCACGGTGCGCACCTTCACCACACCGGTGCTGGACATGATCGAGCAGCGCATGCGCCTGCTGGCCGAAAACATCGCCGCCGGCTTCGATGCGGAAGTCGACTTCGTCTTCAAGCGCAACTATCCGCCCCTGGTCAACCACGCCAAGGAAACCGCCTTCGCCGTCGAAGTCATGCAGGCCGTGGTCGGCCCCGACAAGGTCGATGCCGACGTCGAACCCACCATGGGCGCCGAAGACTTCGCCTTCTTCCTGCAGAAAAAGCCCGGCTGCTACATCTTCATCGGCAATGGCGACGGTGAACACCGCGACGGCGGCCACGGCCTCGGTCCCTGCGTCCTGCACAACGGCAGCTACGACTTCAACGACGGCCTGCTCCCCATCGGCGCCAGCTTCTGGGTGCACCTCGCCGAAACCGCCCTGCCCCGCAGCTGAACCCGCTGGACGGGCCGTCCCGTCCAGCATGACGCCAAGCAGCAAATTGCCGCGCCCGCCGGGCGGACGTAACGGCCGCTCGGCGGGCGCGGGTGTTAATAGCCTTAGGGCAGGCGGTCGGGCAAGGTGCCGAGACGCTGGCCGGGGTTCAGGCGCTCCAGCCCGAGCAGGGCGGCGGAGTGGTCGGCGTGGGGACAAACTTCGGCCAGTGCGTCGTAGCGCTCGGTGACCAGGCTGGTCAGCGGCAAGCTCACGCCCGCCGAGGCCGCCGCAGAAAGGATATTGTGCATATCCTTGATCTGCGTCTTGACCTGGCCGCCCGGGATGAAATTCCGTTCCAGCATGCGCTCGCCATGCACTTCGAGGATGCGACTTTCGGCAAAGCCGCCCCGAATCGCCGTCCGCACGGCCGCCGGATCGGCCCCCGCCGCCTGGGCCAGCAGCAAAGCTTCCGCCACGATATTCAATGTGGCGCCCACGATCAGTTGATTGCACAGCTTGGCCACCTGGCCGCTGCCGGCCGGCCCGACCAAGGTGGCACGGCCCATGGCGGCAAATACCGGCGCCGCGCGCTCAAAATCAGCTTCGCTGCCGCCCGCCATGATGGCCAGCGTGCCCGCCTGCGCGCCACCCACCCCGCCCGACACCGGCGCATCCAGGAAGCGGCAAGCGCGCCCAGCGAGCAGCGCATGAAATGCCTGGGCTTCGTCCTGCCGGGTGGAACTCATATCGATCCATAGGCTGCCGGCCGGCAGCGCGTCCAGGGCCGCAGTCAGCACCTGCCCCACTACAGCCCCCGAGTCGAGCATGGAAATCACGATATCGCCCTGGGCTACGGCATCGCTCAGCAGGAACTCCTGCCATGCACCGGCCTCGACCAGTGCAGCAGCCTTGGCCGGCGTGCGGTTCCAGACGGTGACGCCAAAACCGGCCCCCAGCAGGCGGCGCGCCATGGGATCGCCCATCAAACCGGTGCCGAGGAAAACCAGGCGCGGTAATGTCTGCATTTTTAGCTCCAGTTCGGGATAATTATCGTTAAATCAACTATTTTGAGGGCTAATACGCCTTTTAGATAAGACAGTTACAATATTGAGTATGCCGTATGACTTCAGATACGACAGTAAAAACGTAACCAAAGTGTAGAGAGAATATGCAAACCAAGACCATCATTGCGGCCGCCGCCGCTCTCCTGGCGATGCAATCCAGCTTCGCTGCAGACAAACTGATCGACTCCGTGTACGGCGAATACGCCAGTGCCTCCAAAATCCAGATGGTGCGCGTTGGCGTCACCTCCAATTGGGATAAGCGCTGGTTCGAATCGAATGGCAAGCAGCTCAGCGGTTACTGGGATGCCAGCTTCGGCGCCTGGCGCGGCAAGCAGTACCGCAACATCCCGGGCGAGCACCAGAACCTGGTAGATATCGGCTTTACCCCGGTGTTCCGCTGGGAAAACGCCAACAAGAAGGGCTTCTTCGTCGAAGGCGGCATCGGCGTGCACCTGCTGTCCAAGCTGTACGACAATAACGACGACAAGCTGTCCACCGCCTTCCAGTTCGGCGACCATATCGGCGTCGGCTATGTGTTCGACAATAAATGGGAAGTGACGGCCAAGGTGCAGCACTACTCGAATGGCGGCATCAAAAAGCCGAACAGCGGCGTGGACTACGTCATGCTGAAAGCAGCCTACAACTTCTAAGTTCCGGGCACGAAAAAAAACCGCTGGCGCGAACCAGCGGTTTTTTTACGCCTGCCGTTCTTACTCGGCGATATCGGCGCCCACATTGATGGCCGCATAAGCACGCTGCACGGCTTTCGCTTCCGCGCTGTTCGTGCCATACAGCTCCTGCGCAGCCTGCAGCACTTTCAGGCGGGCGTTCGCATAGTTGGTGGAGGCGGTGAACTTGGTGGTCAGCGCTTTGAACCAGATGCGATAAGCCTTGTCCAGACCGATGCCGGTCATGGCCAGCGGCGCCTTGGTCAGGTACTTGCTGTAGTACTCGCTGCTGCTGCTGGAGTTGGAGCCTTTGGCCAGGAAGTAGAACATGCGGTTGTTCGGGCCGCTGCTGTAATGCACGTTCAGGTTCTTGAGCGTGCTGCTCCAGGCGTCTGGGCTCTTACCGTCCTTGCTCGGTTTCCACAGCCAGCGCAGCGGCTGGCCGTTTTTCGCGATTTCCTTGCCGGTGGCCCAATCGTTGGCGCTCGGCCAAGGCAGGACATTACCGGTGCCGCCGGCGCGGGCATACGCTTCGGTGGCTTCGCCGTTGATGTCGGATGCCGACTCGTTCAGGCCGCCCGATTCGCCGCTGTAGGTGAGGTTGGAGGTGGCGGCGGTCACGCCGTGGCCCATCTCGTGCGCAATCACATCGACGGAAGCCAGCGGTTTGAACATGGAAGCGCCGTCACCAATGAACATGCACTTGCAGGAGTCCAGATAGTAAGCGTTCTCGTAGCCGGTATTGGTGTGAACGGCAATCGAGGTGGCGGTGTTGTTGCCGTTCAGCGAGAGCCAGCCCAGGACATTTTTCAGCATGTCATAGGTGTTTTTCAGACCCCACATGGCGTCCACGGCTGCGGTCTGGCCATTGGCGTTGGTGGTGCTGCCACCCGGAATATAAGCCGCGCCATCGCCCCAGACATTGGTGGAGTTCGTGTAGATACTGCCTTGATTCGCGGTGTGGTTGGAATTGGTGATCGCCATGCCGCCGTAAGTGCCGCCGGTGCCGCGCGTGCTGTCGAGCAGCTTGTAGGTGCCGCCGGACAGCGTGGTTTCCAGCGGCACGGTGCCGCTGTACAGGCTTTTGCCGGTGCCGGCAACGCTCTGCATCATATCCCACTGCTTCAGCACGGCACCATCACGGGCGCTGACGATGGTGTTGTAGAAGGCGGGCTTGCCGGCCTTGTCCATGCGCGTCTGCACCAGGTAGGCCAGCTGGTAGCCTTCCACCACGTCTTCCAGGTCGACCGCGTTCAGCTCTTCCTCGGATTTGCTCTCAACGCCAGTCACGCGCACGGTCTTCACCAGCGGGAAGAGAATCAGCTCTGCGCTTGGTTTCACCAGGTGCTCGCCAGTTGGCGCCACGCTGCGCACCACGCCGGCGATCGCTTCCTTGGAGGACAGCACAGGCGTCACGTCCAGGCGCTTGCCGGCGATGGCATTGCGGCGCTCATCAATGGTTTCACTCACGATATTGCCGCCGTCATCGGTCACCACTACCGATTCGGACTCGAAAATACGCACGCCTTTGTAGGTATGGTTGAGGCGGGTAATCGCCGTGCCTTTTATGCCAGGATGCTGCTGGAGGATGGCGTAGCCGTGGTCGGCATCCAGGCCATGCTTGCTGCGCTCGCCGTTCAAGGTGCTGAGCAGGCGGGCATTTTCTTGAGGGGAAAAGACGGCTTTTTCAGCCATCAGATGATCGGAGGAAGCGGCGGCCTGGCCTGCGAGCACCAGAACAGCGGCAGCGATCAGAGTCTTGCGAAGTCCCATGTAATCTCCCTAGTCTGAAATTTTATTCGGCCAGCGGCAGGCTGCCACCGGATGAACGAGACACTAGCGAGATCAGGATAGCGAAGTCAAAAAACTTGCCAAATGAGACAAAACAATAAACTGCTGTTTAATTTATAACAGCGTCAAAAGAAGCGCAGAAAACGAAAAAGCCCGCTAGATCACTAGCGGGCTTTTTCTCTATAACTAGCCTGACGATAACCTACTTTCACACTGGTTGCAGCACTATCATCGGCGCAAAGTCGTTTCACGGTCCTGTTCGGGATGGGAAGGGGTGGGACCGACTTGCTATGGTCATCAGGCTTAACTTGTACGGGCATCGCGTTACGTTCCGCGCTACCCTGAATCTGGAAGCAGTATTATAAAGATTTTTGTAGCGATTGTCTATCAACAATTACGAGTACTTCAGCTATAACCAATCAATGTTATAGGGACAAGCCGTACGGGCAATTAGTATCGGTTAGCTTAATGCATTACTGCACTTCCACACCCGACCTATCAACGTCCTGGTCTCGAACGACCCTTCAAGGAGCTCAAGGCTCCGGGAAATCTCATCTTAAGGCAAGTTTCCCGCTTAGATGCTTTCAGCGGTTATCTCTTCCGAACTTAGCTACCCGGCAATGCCACTGGCGTGACAACCGGTACACCAGAGGTTCGTCCACTCCGGTCCTCTCGTACTAGGAGCAGCCCCCTTCAAATTTCCAACGCCCACGGCAGATAGGGACCAAACTGTCTCACGACGTTTTAAACCCAGCTCACGTACCACTTTAAATGGCGAACAGCCATACCCTTGGGACCGGCTACAGCCCCAGGATGTGATGAGCCGACATCGAGGTGCCAAACTCCCCCGTCGATATGAACTCTTGGGAGGAATCAGCCTGTTATCCCCAGAGTACCTTTTATCCGTTGAGCGATGGCCCTTCCATACAGAACCACCGGATCACTATGTCCTACTTTCGTACCTGCTCGACTTGTCGGTCTCGCAGTTAAGCACGCTTATGCCATTGCACTATTAGCACGATGTCCGACCGTACCTAGCGTACCTTCGAACTCCTCCGTTACACTTTAGGAGGAGACCGCCCCAGTCAAACTGCCTACCATGCACTGTCCCCGATCCGGATCACGGACCAAGGTTAGAACCTCAAACAAACCAGGGTGGTATTTCAAGGATGGCTCCACGAGAACTGGCGTCCCCGCTTCAAAGCCTCCCACCTATCCTACACAGATTGGTTCAAAGTCCAATGCAAAGCTACAGTAAAGGTTCATGGGGTCTTTCCGTCTAGCCGCGGGTAGATTGCATCATCACAAACACTTCAACTTCGCTGAGTCTCGGGAGGAGACAGTGTGGCCATCGTTACGCCATTCGTGCAGGTCGGAACTTACCCGACAAGGAATTTCGCTACCTTAGGACCGTTATAGTTACGGCCGCCGTTTACTGGGACTTCAATCAAGAGCTTGCACCCCATCATTTAATCTTCCAGCACCGGGCAGGCGTCACACCCTATACGTCCACTTTCGTGTTTGCAGAGTGCTGTGTTTTTATTAAACAGTCGCAGCCACCAGTTTATTGCAACCTTTTCGCCCTTCCACAGTAAAGTGGTCAAGCTACCGAGGCGTACCTTTTCCCGAAGTTACGGTACCAATTTGCCGAGTTCCTTCTCCCGAGTTCTCTCAAGCGCCTTAGAATACTCATCTCGCCCACCTGTGTCGGTTTGCGGTACGGTCTCGTATGACTGAAGCTTAGAGGCTTTTCTTGGAACCACTTCCGATTGCTTCGTGAGCAAGCTCACTCGTCCCAGTCCCTTGAATTACGCGCCCGGATTTGCCTAAGCGCCTTCTATGAACCAGAAACTGACTATTCCAACAGTCAGACAACCTTCCGCGATCCGTCCCCCCATCGCATCATACGACGGTGCAGGAATATTAACCTGCTTCCCATCAGCTACGCATCTCTGCCTCGCCTTAGGGGCCGACTCACCCTGCTCCGATGAACGTTGAACAGGAAACCTTGGGCTTACGGCGTGGAGGCTTTTCACCCCCATTATCGCTACTCATGTCAGCATTCGCACTTCTGATACCTCCAGCAGCCTTTACAAGCCACCTTCGCAGGCTTACAGAACGCTCTCCTACCATATCCTTACGGATATCCGCAGCTTCGGTGACTGGCTTAGCCCCGTTACATCTTCCGCGCAGGACGACTCGATCAGTGAGCTATTACGCTTTCTTTAAATGATGGCTGCTTCTAAGCCAACATCCTGACTGTTTTAGCCTTCCCACTTCGTTTTCCACTTAGCCAATCTTTGGGACCTTAGCTGGCGGTCTGGGTTGTTTCCCTCTTGACACCGGACGTTAGCACCCGATGTCTGTCTCCCAAGCTCGCACTCACCGGTATTCGGAGTTTGCAATGGTTTGGTAAGTCGCGATGACCCCCTAGCCATAACAGTGCTCTACCCCCGGTGGTGATACTTGAGGCACTACCTAAATAGTTTTCGGAGAGAACCAGCTATTTCCAAGTTTGTTTAGCCTTTCACCCCTACCCACAGCTCATCCCCTAATTTTTCAACATTAGTGGGTTCGGTCCTCCAGTGCGTGTTACCGCACCTTCAACCTGGCCATGGGTAGATCACTTGGTTTCGGGTCTACACCCAGCGACTAGCGCCCTGTTCGGACTCGATTTCTCTACGGCTCCCCTATTTGGTTAACCTCGCCACTGAATGTAAGTCGCTGACCCATTATACAAAAGGTACGCAGTCACCCCACAAGGAGGCTCCTACTGTTTGTATGCACACGGTTTCAGGATCTATTTCACTCCCCTCCCGGGGTTCTTTTCGCCTTTCCCTCACGGTACTGGTTCACTATCGGTCGATTACGAGTATTTAGCCTTGGAGGATGGTCCCCCCATCTTCAGACAGGATTTCTCGTGTCCCGCCCTACTTGTCGCACGCTTAGTACCACCGGTCTGATTTCGTGTACGGGACTATCACCCGCTATGGTTGCCATTTCCAGAGCATTCCACTATCAGTCCGACTATCACGTGCAGGCTCTTCCCATTTCGCTCGCCACTACTTTGGGAATCTCGGTTGATTTCTTTTCCTGCAGCTACTTAGATGTTTCAGTTCGCCGCGTTCGCTTCGTACACCTATGTATTCAGTGTACGATGACCTAAAAGGCCGGGTTTCCCCATTCGGAAATCTTCGGATCAATGCTTGTTTGTCAGCTCCCCGAAGCTTATCGCAGACTTCTACGTCCTTCATCGCCTGTAATCGCCAAGGCATCCGCCATGTGCACTTATTCACTTGTCCCTATAACATTGATTCCTTGCGACTAACAAAGAATCGTTATAAGTCAAGAAGTACTACGTTGTTACATTTGTTGATTTGCAATCACTACCCATCGAATCAGTTTCCCAATTCGATAAATAATAAATCTTTACTTTACTTCTTCCAGATTGTTAAAGAACGAAACTCACTTAGTCTCTAAAAGACCAAACCTAAACATCATGCCGTGACGGCGTGCTTACGTTTGAGCTTTTGGTGGAGGATGACGGGATCGAACCGACGACCCCCTGCTTGCAAAGCAGGTGCTCTCCCAGCTGAGCTAATCCCCCGTTGACTGCTTGGTGGGTCTGGTTGGGCTCGAACCAACGACCCCCGCGTTATCAACACGGTGCTCTAACCAGCTGAGCTACAGACCCGCGCTCGTTTCTCTTTACTTCATAACAGTCGATAAGTGTGAGCGTTTGGCTTTGCGCCATACTCTAGAAAGGAGGTGATCCAGCCGCACCTTCCGATACGGCTACCTTGTTACGACTTCACCCCAGTCACGAATCCTACCGTGGTAAGCGCCCTCCTTGCGGTTAAGCTACCTACTTCTGGTAAAACCCGCTCCCATGGTGTGACGGGCGGTGTGTACAAGACCCGGGAACGTATTCACCGCGACATGCTGATCCGCGATTACTAGCGATTCCAACTTCATGCAGTCGAGTTGCAGACTACAATCCGGACTACGATACACTTTCTGGGATTAGCTCCCCCTCGCGGGTTGGCGGCCCTCTGTATGTACCATTGTATGACGTGTGAAGCCCTACCCATAAGGGCCATGAGGACTTGACGTCATCCCCACCTTCCTCCGGTTTGTCACCGGCAGTCTCATTAGAGTGCTCTTTCGTAGCAACTAATGACAAGGGTTGCGCTCGTTGCGGGACTTAACCCAACATCTCACGACACGAGCTGACGACAGCCATGCAGCACCTGTGTGCAGATTCTCTTTCGAGCACCCTCCAATCTCTCGGAGGTTTCTGCCATGTCAAGGGTAGGTAAGGTTTTTCGCGTTGCATCGAATTAATCCACATCATCCACCGCTTGTGCGGGTCCCCGTCAATTCCTTTGAGTTTTAATCTTGCGACCGTACTCCCCAGGCGGTCTACTTCACGCGTTAGCTGCGTTACCAAGTCAATTAAGACCCGACAACTAGTAGACATCGTTTAGGGCGTGGACTACCAGGGTATCTAATCCTGTTTGCTCCCCACGCTTTCGTGCATGAGCGTCAGTTTTGACCCAGGGGGCTGCCTTCGCCATCGGTGTTCCTCCACATCTCTACGCATTTCACTGCTACACGTGGAATTCTACCCCCCTCTGCCAAACTCTAGCCTTACAGTCTCCATCGCCATTCCCAGGTTAAGCCCGGGGATTTCACGACAGACTTATAAAACCGCCTGCGCACGCTTTACGCCCAGTAATTCCGATTAACGCTTGCACCCTACGTATTACCGCGGCTGCTGGCACGTAGTTAGCCGGTGCTTATTCTTCAGGTACCGTCATTAGGCCTGGATATTAGCCAGACCCGTTTCTTCCCTGACAAAAGAGCTTTACAACCCGAAGGCCTTCTTCACTCACGCGGCATTGCTGGATCAGGGTTGCCCCCATTGTCCAAAATTCCCCACTGCTGCCTCCCGTAGGAGTCTGGGCCGTGTCTCAGTCCCAGTGTGGCTGGTCGTCCTCTCAGACCAGCTACTGATCGTTGCCTTGGTGAGCCTTTACCTCACCAACTAGCTAATCAGATATCGGCCGCTCCAGGAGCATGAGGTCTTGCGAGCCCCCACTTTCATCCTTAGATCGTATGCGGTATTAGCGTAACTTTCGCTACGTTATCCCCCACTCTTGGGTACGTTCCGATATATTACTCACCCGTTCGCCACTCGTCAGCGGAGCAAGCTCCCTGTTACCGTTCGACTTGCATGTGTAAAGCATGCCGCCAGCGTTCAATCTGAGCCAGGATCAAACTCTTCAGTTTAATCTCTGTTGTCCGGCATTGCTGCCGGGGTCACTCACTCAAAATACTGACGATCCCTTCTTACGAAGGTCACGTTTAATATATTTGCATGAGCGTTTGAATCTATTATTTGAGCTTCAGGACCGAAGTCCCGGGCACATCATCAAACGCCCACACTTATCGACTGTTAATTTTTAAAGAACCGCCGCATCAAGACAAAGCGTTGTGTTTGTCAGCAGCAGAGAAGCGAGATTATCTAGTATTTCCGATGAACCGTCAAGCTTCTTATCTTTCGTTTCGCAGCGCTCCGCGCTTCGAAACTCCCTCGCCGCTGCTTGCGCTGCGTTGCGAGGGACAAAACTATAGCAAAAGCTCAGTGACTTTGCAAGTGCAATCCACATTTAAAGGCTGAAAGCGGCCGTACAGCTCGCTTCGTGACGCTTTTCCCATGTTATTGCCAGTTTGGCAATTTCGCCATATTATTTCCTTGATGGACATTCGGTCCATTAATAAATATGACTAAGGATAATTATGCAGAGCAGGTTTAGCGCCGGTGTGCTCGTAGTCTTGCTAGTTGCGGCACCAGCACTCGCTGCACCGGGTGAGAATAGTGACTTTTACTTGGGCGCCAATATCGGTAAATCCACGGTTTCCTCGAAAAACGTGGATGAAGATAATGACCCTACTTTCGGCTTTGCCGCCGGCTATCAGTTTAACAAGAACGTAGGGGTGGAAGCTTTCACACGTTCGCTGAGTTTCCGCATATTTGATGGCCTGGTGGGCGACTCCAGCTATTACCCGGACACCCACTATGGTATTTCGCTTTTGGGCGCCGTGCCATTAAATGAACAATTTAGCATTTACGGCCGCGCGGGTGTTGGACGCACGGCTATGAAATCGGCGCGAGTATCGAAGAAGGATTACAAGGAAACCGATCCATCTGTGGGCTTGGGATTATCTTATGCGCTGGGCCGGCATTGGAGCTTTAATCTTGAAGCGGCCCGCTTTACCAAAACCGATGTCACCACCGTGACCGCCGGTGCGCAGTTCAAGCTTTAAAAACAAAAAAGCCCCGACTGCATTGGCAGCCGGGGCTTTTTCTTTATAACTAGCCTGACGATAACCTACTTTCACACTGGTTGCAGCACTATCATCGGCGCAAAGTCGTTTCACGGTCCTGTTCGGGATGGGAAGGGGTGGGACCGACTTGCTATGGTCATCAGGCATAACTGGTACGAGCGCCGCGTCTTATCGCGTCACTCTGAATCTGGAAGAAGTCTAGTTTTGGGTACTCATCTCGAGTAAATGATAACCGTCAAGGTTATAGGGACAAGCCGTACGGGCAATTAGTATCGGTTAGCTTAATGCATTACTGCACTTCCACACCCGACCTATCAACGTCCTGGTCTCGAACGACCCTTCAAGGAGCTCAAGGCTCCGGGAAATCTCATCTTAAGGCAAGTTTCCCGCTTAGATGCTTTCAGCGGTTATCTCTTCCGAACTTAGCTACCCGGCAATGCCACTGGCGTGACAACCGGTACACCAGAGGTTCGTCCACTCCGGTCCTCTCGTACTAGGAGCAGCCCCCTTCAAATTTCCAACGCCCACGGCAGATAGGGACCAAACTGTCTCACGACGTTTTAAACCCAGCTCACGTACCACTTTAAATGGCGAACAGCCATACCCTTGGGACCGGCTACAGCCCCAGGATGTGATGAGCCGACATCGAGGTGCCAAACTCCCCCGTCGATATGAACTCTTGGGAGGAATCAGCCTGTTATCCCCAGAGTACCTTTTATCCGTTGAGCGATGGCCCTTCCATACAGAACCACCGGATCACTATGTCCTACTTTCGTACCTGCTCGACTTGTCGGTCTCGCAGTTAAGCACGCTTATGCCATTGCACTATTAGCACGATGTCCGACCGTACCTAGCGTACCTTCGAACTCCTCCGTTACACTTTAGGAGGAGACCGCCCCAGTCAAACTGCCTACCATGCACTGTCCCCGATCCGGATCACGGACCAAGGTTAGAACCTCAAACAAACCAGGGTGGTATTTCAAGGATGGCTCCACGAGAACTGGCGTCCCCGCTTCAAAGCCTCCCACCTATCCTACACAGATTGGTTCAAAGTCCAATGCAAAGCTACAGTAAAGGTTCATGGGGTCTTTCCGTCTAGCCGCGGGTAGATTGCATCATCACAAACACTTCAACTTCGCTGAGTCTCGGGAGGAGACAGTGTGGCCATCGTTACGCCATTCGTGCAGGTCGGAACTTACCCGACAAGGAATTTCGCTACCTTAGGACCGTTATAGTTACGGCCGCCGTTTACTGGGACTTCAATCAAGAGCTTGCACCCCATCATTTAATCTTCCAGCACCGGGCAGGCGTCACACCCTATACGTCCACTTTCGTGTTTGCAGAGTGCTGTGTTTTTATTAAACAGTCGCAGCCACCAGTTTATTGCAACCTTTTCGCCCTTCCACAGTAAAGTGGTCAAGCTACCGAGGCGTACCTTTTCCCGAAGTTACGGTACCAATTTGCCGAGTTCCTTCTCCCGAGTTCTCTCAAGCGCCTTAGAATACTCATCTCGCCCACCTGTGTCGGTTTGCGGTACGGTCTCGTATGACTGAAGCTTAGAGGCTTTTCTTGGAACCACTTCCGATTGCTTCGTGAGCAAGCTCACTCGTCCCAGTCCCTTGAATTACGCGCCCGGATTTGCCTAAGCGCCTTCTATGAACCAGAAACTGACTATTCCAACAGTCAGACAACCTTCCGCGATCCGTCCCCCCATCGCATCATACGACGGTGCAGGAATATTAACCTGCTTCCCATCAGCTACGCATCTCTGCCTCGCCTTAGGGGCCGACTCACCCTGCTCCGATGAACGTTGAACAGGAAACCTTGGGCTTACGGCGTGGAGGCTTTTCACCCCCATTATCGCTACTCATGTCAGCATTCGCACTTCTGATACCTCCAGCAGCCTTTACAAGCCACCTTCGCAGGCTTACAGAACGCTCTCCTACCATATCCTTACGGATATCCGCAGCTTCGGTGACTGGCTTAGCCCCGTTACATCTTCCGCGCAGGACGACTCGATCAGTGAGCTATTACGCTTTCTTTAAATGATGGCTGCTTCTAAGCCAACATCCTGACTGTTTTAGCCTTCCCACTTCGTTTTCCACTTAGCCAATCTTTGGGACCTTAGCTGGCGGTCTGGGTTGTTTCCCTCTTGACACCGGACGTTAGCACCCGATGTCTGTCTCCCAAGCTCGCACTCACCGGTATTCGGAGTTTGCAATGGTTTGGTAAGTCGCGATGACCCCCTAGCCATAACAGTGCTCTACCCCCGGTGGTGATACTTGAGGCACTACCTAAATAGTTTTCGGAGAGAACCAGCTATTTCCAAGTTTGTTTAGCCTTTCACCCCTACCCACAGCTCATCCCCTAATTTTTCAACATTAGTGGGTTCGGTCCTCCAGTGCGTGTTACCGCACCTTCAACCTGGCCATGGGTAGATCACTTGGTTTCGGGTCTACACCCAGCGACTGGCGCCCTGTTCGGACTCGATTTCTCTACGGCTCCCCTATTTGGTTAACCTCGCCACTGAATGTAAGTCGCTGACCCATTATACAAAAGGTACGCAGTCACCCCACAAGGAGGCTCCTACTGTTTGTATGCACACGGTTTCAGGATCTATTTCACTCCCCTCCCGGGGTTCTTTTCGCCTTTCCCTCACGGTACTGGTTCACTATCGGTCGATTACGAGTATTTAGCCTTGGAGGATGGTCCCCCCATCTTCAGACAGGATTTCTCGTGTCCCGCCCTACTTGTCGCACGCTTAGTACCACCGGTCTGATTTCGTGTACGGGACTATCACCCGCTATGGTTCCTATTTCCAGAGGATTCCACTATCAGTCCGACTATCACGTGCAGGCTCTTCCCATTTCGCTCGCCACTACTTTGGGAATCTCGGTTGATTTCTTTTCCTGCAGCTACTTAGATGTTTCAGTTCGCCGCGTTCGCTTCGTACACCTATGTATTCAGTGTACGATGACCTAAAAGGCCGGGTTTCCCCATTCGGAAATCTTCGGATCAAAGCTTGTTTGTCAGCTCCCCGAAGCTTATCGCAGACTTCTACGTCCTTCATCGCCTGTAATCGCCAAGGCATCCGCCATGTGCACTTATTCACTTGTCCCTATAACGTTGACGGCTATAGGTTAAGCATTTACTACTGTGTTTGATGAGTTTTTGTATGCGTTCCTTTCGGAACACTACCCTAAGTGCATATCTTGCGATATACGCTTAATAAAACTTTACTTCTTCCAGATTGTTAAAGAACGAAACTCACTTAGTCTCTAAAAGACCAAACCTAAACATCATGCCGTAATGGCGTGCTTACGTTTGAGCTTTTGGTGGAGGATGACGGGATCGAACCGACGACCCCCTGCTTGCAAAGCAGGTGCTCTCCCAGCTGAGCTAATCCCCCATGTGACTTCTTGGTGGGTCTGGTTGGGCTCGAACCAACGACCCCCGCGTTATCAACACGGTGCTCTAACCAGCTGAGCTACAGACCCGCGCTCGTTTCTTTACTTCATAACAGTCGATAAGTGTGAGCGTTTGGCTTTGCGCCATACTCTAGAAAGGAGGTGATCCAGCCGCACCTTCCGATACGGCTACCTTGTTACGACTTCACCCCAGTCACGAATCCTACCGTGGTAAGCGCCCTCCTTGCGGTTAAGCTACCTACTTCTGGTAAAACCCGCTCCCATGGTGTGACGGGCGGTGTGTACAAGACCCGGGAACGTATTCACCGCGACATGCTGATCCGCGATTACTAGCGATTCCAACTTCATGCAGTCGAGTTGCAGACTACAATCCGGACTACGATACACTTTCTGGGATTGGCTCCCCCTCGCGGGTTGGCGGCCCTCTGTATGTACCATTGTATGACGTGTGAAGCCCTACCCATAAGGGCCATGAGGACTTGACGTCATCCCCACCTTCCTCCGGTTTGTCACCGGCAGTCTCATTAGAGTGCTCTTTCGTAGCAACTAATGACAAGGGTTGCGCTCGTTGCGGGACTTAACCCAACATCTCACGACACGAGCTGACGACAGCCATGCAGCACCTGTGTGCAGATTCTCTTTCGAGCACCCTCCAATCTCTCGGAGGTTTCTGCCATGTCAAGGGTAGGTAAGGTTTTTCGCGTTGCATCGAATTAATCCACATCATCCACCGCTTGTGCGGGTCCCCGTCAATTCCTTTGAGTTTTAATCTTGCGACCGTACTCCCCAGGCGGTCTACTTCACGCGTTAGCTGCGTTACCAAGTCAATTAAGACCCGACAACTAGTAGACATCGTTTAGGGCGTGGACTACCAGGGTATCTAATCCTGTTTGCTCCCCACGCTTTCGTGCATGAGCGTCAGTTTTGACCCAGGGGGCTGCCTTCGCCATCGGTGTTCCTCCACATCTCTACGCATTTCACTGCTACACGTGGAATTCTACCCCCCTCTGCCAAACTCTAGCCTTACAGTCTCCATCGCCATTCCCAGGTTAAGCCCGGGGATTTCACGACAGACTTATAAAACCGCCTGCGCACGCTTTACGCCCAGTAATTCCGATTAACGCTTGCACCCTACGTATTACCGCGGCTGCTGGCACGTAGTTAGCCGGTGCTTATTCTTCAGGTACCGTCATTAGCTCCGGATATTAGCCGAAACCGTTTCTTCCCTGACAAAAGAGCTTTACAACCCGAAGGCCTTCTTCACTCACGCGGCATTGCTGGATCAGGGTTGCCCCCATTGTCCAAAATTCCCCACTGCTGCCTCCCGTAGGAGTCTGGGCCGTGTCTCAGTCCCAGTGTGGCTGGTCGTCCTCTCAGACCAGCTACTGATCGTTGCCTTGGTGAGCCTTTACCTCACCAACTAGCTAATCAGATATCGGCCGCTCCAGGAGCATGAGGTCTTGCGAGCCCCCACTTTCATCCTTAGATCGTATGCGGTATTAGCGTAACTTTCGCTACGTTATCCCCCACTCTTGGGTACGTTCCGATATATTACTCACCCGTTCGCCACTCGTCAGCGGAGCAAGCTCCCTGTTACCGTTCGACTTGCATGTGTAAAGCATGCCGCCAGCGTTCAATCTGAGCCAGGATCAAACTCTTCAGTTTAATCTCTGTTGTCCGGCACTGCTGCCGGGGTCACTCACTCAAAATACTGACGATCCCTTCTTACGAAGGTCACGTTTAATATATTTGCATGAGCGTTTGAATCTATTATTTGAGCTTCAGGACCGAAGTCCCGGGCACATCATCAAACGCCCACACTTATCGACTGTTAATTTTTAAAGAACCGCCGCATCGAGACAAAGCGTTGTGTTTGTCAGCAGCAGAGAAGCGAGATTATCTAGTATTTCCGATGAACCGTCAAGCTTCTTATCTTTCGTTTCGCAGCGCTTGGCGCCTTGAAACTTCGCTTCGCTGCTTGCGCTGCGTTGCGAGGGACAGAACTATAGCAAAGGACTGGTGACTTTGCAAGAGTCTCAATATTCAATAAGTATCATCGCCTGATGCTGCTTATCCGCCAGTATGGCTTCGCGGCTGAACGGCAGGCTTGGGAGCTGCCGGTCCGAATACAGCGCAATCTGGTCAGCGTAATGCGGCGAGGCCGGATCGGTCGATTGGCCATAGGCGAGAATGCCGAGTGCTATCGGCCCCGACTCATCGAAAGTGGCAAGCTGAATATAGCTGCTACCCCAGGCAATGTTCCGGTAGCCGCTCGGATCCAGCGCATTGGCCATGTGGATGGAGTTATAGCAGCCGTCGATATCGCCGATCCCGCCATGAATAGGCGTGCGGACACCATTGCGCATCTCGTATTGGTAGTCCCCCAGCCGCCCGCCCAAGGGAATGCCCAGCTTCTGCAATTTGAGCACGGCATCCTTGAGCGCTCCCAGCATCGCGGGCATTGCTGCAGCCGCCAGTGCGTGCGGCGTATGGACGGGATCGGATGGATTGAACGCGACCGCCCATTTGCCAGGAATATGCGCAGCCTGATTCCAGAACTCCCGGAACAGCACCGCCCCGCGGCTGTCGAGGTTGGCCTTGCGGTCCCACATCCCCAAAGCGGAGCAGGCCGGCTCAAGCAAGGGATCGTTCGCGGCAACACAAGCTGGCAGCAACTCGGGCAAGACCAGCTCCGCCGCATAAATACGGTTCGAGAATTGCAGCTCGGCCAGATCGTCCAGACCCAGGCGGCCGCGAGCGGCAAGCATTTCTTCAATCTGGACAAAGCCGATGCGTGTCCGTAAATGCTGCTCAACCCCAATCGGCCCATACAGTGGCGAATAGCCCAAAGGCGGCGGCCCAGTCAGCAATTGGCGCGCATTGCTCAACCAATAGCCATCATTCGAATTGCCAACATAATCGGCGCGCTGCATTGATGGTCCTTGTGCCGGCGGCACCACTCCCGCCAACACACTGGCCCTCCCCTCCCAGGCACAAGCACTGCGCGCGCCATCGAACATCAACAGCTCCTCCGACAGCAGGCAATCAGAGCGGAACTTGCCAGCATCCATGTTCGGCACCACGCTGGCATCGGCGTAGAGGGTGCCGCCGCCCCGGTCCGCGGCAACAGTATTGACCCAGGGCAGTCCGGCCACCGCATCCAGGCGAGACTTGAGGTCATTCACACTGACGGCCCGACCAATTTCCATCCATTGCCGCAGCAGGCGGGCATTGTTGCGATTGGGATCGCCCAACACCAATGCCGAGGTGGCGCTCCAGCCATTGCCCTCGCCCGGCAAAATCATGACAGCGCCTTGATGGCTGAAATAGAAATGCCGCGTCTTCGCGCGCAGACTGCCGTCGGGCTGCAGGGTGGTGATCGTCGCCGCGCGCGAACTCATTTTCCGGCTTTGTCCATCGTAGAAATAGGTAGTGCCGCTGGGGTCGGCTGGGTCGAGCCGAAGGCGGAAAGTAGTGAAGTGGATGGCCTTGGTAACAGTATGCGTCCAGGCCACATCCTTATTGAAGCCAATTACGACAATAGGTAGCCCGCCCAAGCTGACGCCCATGACATCGTAGACACCGGGAAGGGTCAGATGCAGCTGGTAAAAGCGGTCGGTACTGGTCCAGGGATAGTGCGGATTGGCGAGCAATAGACCATGCCCACTGAGGCTGGCATCACGCCCAATCGCCAAACCATTACTCGCCAACGACGGCGCGATGCGCGGCATGCTGGGCAATGTGGTACCAGCCATCGGCTTTGTGGTGCTGGCCGGATCGCGCGCTGCGGCGACAATGGCCTGGGCAAATACTTCACCCGTCCCATGCAGCGCCTTCTCGGCAATCAGCAAATACAGATCATCGATGCCAATCGGCGTTACCCAAGGAGCGCCATGGCAAGCGGCAGGCAAATCGGCGCCCTGCTCGCGCAGATAGCGGTTATAGCCAGCCACATAACCGGCAAGCAGCTCACGCACGACGGACGGCTCGGCGGCGTAAGCCGTGCGCAGCTGGTCCAGATCGAGATAGCCCTTGAAAAAGAAATCGCTGTCTTCGTTGCGCAGGTCGAGAAAATCGAGCGCCGCGCCATATTCACCATCCCGCGGCCGGGTGGCGAAGGCATCGGGGCCGAAATATCGGGAGCGTTCACCGCGCACCGTGAGCAGGCTGTCGGCCAGCATGCAGATATTGTCCTGCGCATAGGCATAGGCCAGGCCGTAGCCCAGACCGCCGAAATTATCGGCTTGCACGTGCACGATACCATAGCTGGTGCGCGCAAGTTCGGCTTTGAAGCGGGGACGTGTGGCGGTGGCGGCACCTTGGTCGTTGCCGCAGGCAGCCAGGAGCGAGACACAAAGGGATGCGGCGATAAGCTGTTTCATGATGGACTCCAGGAGGCAGATATCCATCATCGCTGTCGCTTTCCAGCGCCATCTTGAGGGGACTCAAATGCGCGCGCCAAAACAAAAAAGCCCCGACTGCATTGGCAGCCGGGGCTTTTTCTTTATAACTAGCCTGACGATAACCTACTTTCACACTGGTTGCAGCACTATCATCGGCGCAAAGTCGTTTCACGGTCCTGTTCGGGATGGGAAGGGGTGGGACCGACTTGCTATGGTCATCAGGCATAACTTGTACGAGTGCCGCGTATTCTCGCGTCACTCTGAATCTGGAAGAAGTCTAGTTTTGGGTACTCATCTCGAGTAAATGATAACCGTCAAGGTTATAGGGACAAGCCGTACGGGCAATTAGTATCGGTTAGCTTAATGCATTACTGCACTTCCACACCCGACCTATCAACGTCCTGGTCTCGAACGACCCTTCAAGGAGCTCAAGGCTCCGGGAAATCTCATCTTAAGGCAAGTTTCCCGCTTAGATGCTTTCAGCGGTTATCTCTTCCGAACTTAGCTACCCGGCAATGCCACTGGCGTGACAACCGGTACACCAGAGGTTCGTCCACTCCGGTCCTCTCGTACTAGGAGCAGCCCCCTTCAAATTTCCAACGCCCACGGCAGATAGGGACCAAACTGTCTCACGACGTTTTAAACCCAGCTCACGTACCACTTTAAATGGCGAACAGCCATACCCTTGGGACCGGCTACAGCCCCAGGATGTGATGAGCCGACATCGAGGTGCCAAACTCCCCCGTCGATATGAACTCTTGGGAGGAATCAGCCTGTTATCCCCAGAGTACCTTTTATCCGTTGAGCGATGGCCCTTCCATACAGAACCACCGGATCACTATGTCCTACTTTCGTACCTGCTCGACTTGTCGGTCTCGCAGTTAAGCACGCTTATGCCATTGCACTATTAGCACGATGTCCGACCGTACCTAGCGTACCTTCGAACTCCTCCGTTACACTTTAGGAGGAGACCGCCCCAGTCAAACTGCCTACCATGCACTGTCCCCGATCCGGATCACGGACCAAGGTTAGAACCTCAAACAAACCAGGGTGGTATTTCAAGGATGGCTCCACGAGAACTGGCGTCCCCGCTTCAAAGCCTCCCACCTATCCTACACAGATTGGTTCAAAGTCCAATGCAAAGCTACAGTAAAGGTTCATGGGGTCTTTCCGTCTAGCCGCGGGTAGATTGCATCATCACAAACACTTCAACTTCGCTGAGTCTCGGGAGGAGACAGTGTGGCCATCGTTACGCCATTCGTGCAGGTCGGAACTTACCCGACAAGGAATTTCGCTACCTTAGGACCGTTATAGTTACGGCCGCCGTTTACTGGGACTTCAATCAAGAGCTTGCACCCCATCATTTAATCTTCCAGCACCGGGCAGGCGTCACACCCTATACGTCCACTTTCGTGTTTGCAGAGTGCTGTGTTTTTATTAAACAGTCGCAGCCACCAGTTTATTGCAACCTTTTCGCCCTTCCACAGTAAAGTGGTCAAGCTACCGAGGCGTACCTTTTCCCGAAGTTACGGTACCAATTTGCCGAGTTCCTTCTCCCGAGTTCTCTCAAGCGCCTTAGAATACTCATCTCGCCCACCTGTGTCGGTTTGCGGTACGGTCTCGTATGACTGAAGCTTAGAGGCTTTTCTTGGAACCACTTCCGATTGCTTCGTGAGCAAGCTCACTCGTCCCAGTCCCTTGAATTACGCGCCCGGATTTGCCTAAGCGCCTTCTATGAACCAGAAACTGACTATTCCAACAGTCAGACAACCTTCCGCGATCCGTCCCCCCATCGCATCATACGACGGTGCAGGAATATTAACCTGCTTCCCATCAGCTACGCATCTCTGCCTCGCCTTAGGGGCCGACTCACCCTGCTCCGATGAACGTTGAACAGGAAACCTTGGGCTTACGGCGTGGAGGCTTTTCACCCCCATTATCGCTACTCATGTCAGCATTCGCACTTCTGATACCTCCAGCAGCCTTTACAAGCCACCTTCGCAGGCTTACAGAACGCTCTCCTACCATATCCTTACGGATATCCGCAGCTTCGGTGACTGGCTTAGCCCCGTTACATCTTCCGCGCAGGACGACTCGATCAGTGAGCTATTACGCTTTCTTTAAATGATGGCTGCTTCTAAGCCAACATCCTGACTGTTTTAGCCTTCCCACTTCGTTTTCCACTTAGCCAATCTTTGGGACCTTAGCTGGCGGTCTGGGTTGTTTCCCTCTTGACACCGGACGTTAGCACCCGATGTCTGTCTCCCAAGCTCGCACTCACCGGTATTCGGAGTTTGCAATGGTTTGGTAAGTCGCGATGACCCCCTAGCCATAACAGTGCTCTACCCCCGGTGGTGATACTTGAGGCACTACCTAAATAGTTTTCGGAGAGAACCAGCTATTTCCAAGTTTGTTTAGCCTTTCACCCCTACCCACAGCTCATCCCCTAATTTTTCAACATTAGTGGGTTCGGTCCTCCAGTGCGTGTTACCGCACCTTCAACCTGGCCATGGGTAGATCACTTGGTTTCGGGTCTACACCCAGCGACTAGCGCCCTATTCGGACTCGATTTCTCTACGGCTCCCCTATTTGGTTAACCTCGCCACTGAATGTAAGTCGCTGACCCATTATACAAAAGGTACGCAGTCACCCCACAAGGAGGCTCCTACTGTTTGTATGCACACGGTTTCAGGATCTATTTCACTCCCCTCCCGGGGTTCTTTTCGCCTTTCCCTCACGGTACTGGTTCACTATCGGTCGATTACGAGTATTTAGCCTTGGAGGATGGTCCCCCCATCTTCAGACAGGATTTCTCGTGTCCCGCCCTACTTGTCGCACGCTTAGTACCACCGGTCTGATTTCGTGTACGGGGCTATCACCCGCTATGGCTGCCATTTCCAGAGCATTCCACTATCAGTCCGACTATCACGTGCAGGCTCTTCCCATTTCGCTCGCCACTACTTTGGGAATCTCGGTTGATTTCTTTTCCTGCAGCTACTTAGATGTTTCAGTTCGCCGCGTTCGCTTCGTACACCTATGTATTCAGTGTACGATGACCTAAAAGGCCGGGTTTCCCCATTCGGAAATCTTCGGATCAATGCTTGTTTGTCAGCTCCCCGAAGCTTATCGCAGACTTCTACGTCCTTCATCGCCTGTAATCGCCAAGGCATCCGCCATGTGCACTTATTCACTTGTCCCTATAACGTTGACGGCTATAGGTTAAGCATTTACTACTGTGTTTGATGAGTTTTTGTATGCGTTCCTTTCGGAACACTACCCTAAGTGTATATCTTGCGATATACGCTTAATAAAACTTTACTTCTTCCAGATTGTTAAAGAACGAAACTCACTTAGTCTCTAAAAGACCAAACCTAAACATCATGCCGCAATGGCGTGCTTACGTTTGAGCTTTTGGTGGAGGATGACGGGATCGAACCGACGACCCCCTGCTTGCAAAGCAGGTGCTCTCCCAGCTGAGCTAATCCCCCGTGGTGTGCGCCAATTACTTGGTGGGTCTGGTTGGGCTCGAACCAACGACCCCCGCGTTATCAACACGGTGCTCTAACCAGCTGAGCTACAGACCCGCGCTCGTTTCTTTACTTCATAACAGTCGATAAGTGTGAGCGTTTGGCTTTGCGCCATACTCTAGAAAGGAGGTGATCCAGCCGCACCTTCCGATACGGCTACCTTGTTACGACTTCACCCCAGTCACGAATCCTACCGTGGTAAGCGCCCTCCTTACGGTTAAGCTACCTACTTCTGGTAAAACCCGCTCCCATGGTGTGACGGGCGGTGTGTACAAGACCCGGGAACGTATTCACCGCGACATGCTGATCCGCGATTACTAGCGATTCCAACTTCATGCAGTCGAGTTGCAGACTACAATCCGGACTACGATACACTTTCTGGGATTAGCTCCCCCTCGCGGGTTGGCGGCCCTCTGTATGTACCATTGTATGACGTGTGAAGCCCTACCCATAAGGGCCATGAGGACTTGACGTCATCCCCACCTTCCTCCGGTTTGTCACCGGCAGTCTCATTAGAGTGCTCTTTCGTAGCAACTAATGACAAGGGTTGCGCTCGTTGCGGGACTTAACCCAACATCTCACGACACGAGCTGACGACAGCCATGCAGCACCTGTGTGCAGGTTCTCTTTCGAGCACTCCCCGATCTCTCGAGGATTCCTGCCATGTCAAGGGTAGGTAAGGTTTTTCGCGTTGCATCGAATTAATCCACATCATCCACCGCTTGTGCGGGTCCCCGTCAATTCCTTTGAGTTTTAATCTTGCGACCGTACTCCCCAGGCGGTCTACTTCACGCGTTAGCTGCGTTACCAAGTCAATTAAGACCCGACAACTAGTAGACATCGTTTAGGGCGTGGACTACCAGGGTATCTAATCCTGTTTGCTCCCCACGCTTTCGTGCATGAGCGTCAGTTTTGACCCAGGGGGCTGCCTTCGCCATCGGTGTTCCTCCACATCTCTACGCATTTCACTGCTACACGTGGAATTCTACCCCCCTCTGCCAAACTCTAGCCTTACAGTCTCCATCGCCATTCCCAGGTTAAGCCCGGGGATTTCACGACAGACTTATAAAACCGCCTGCGCACGCTTTACGCCCAGTAATTCCGATTAACGCTTGCACCCTACGTATTACCGCGGCTGCTGGCACGTAGTTAGCCGGTGCTTATTCTTCAGGTACCGTCATTAGCTCCGGATATTAGCCGAAACCGTTTCTTCCCTGACAAAAGAGCTTTACAACCCGAAGGCCTTCTTCACTCACGCGGCATTGCTGGATCAGGGTTGCCCCCATTGTCCAAAATTCCCCACTGCTGCCTCCCGTAGGAGTCTGGGCCGTGTCTCAGTCCCAGTGTGGCTGGTCGTCCTCTCAGACCAGCTACTGATCGTTGCCTTGGTGAGCCTTTACCTCACCAACTAGCTAATCAGATATCGGCCGCTCCAGGAGCATGAGGTCTTGCGAGCCCCCACTTTCATCCTTAGATCGTATGCGGTATTAGCGTAACTTTCGCTACGTTATCCCCCACTCTTGGGTACGTTCCGATATATTACTCACCCGTTCGCCACTCGTCAGCGGAGCAAGCTCCCTGTTACCGTTCGACTTGCATGTGTAAAGCATGCCGCCAGCGTTCAATCTGAGCCAGGATCAAACTCTTCAGTTTAATCTCTGTTGTCCGGCATTGCTGCCGGGGTCACTCACTCAAAATACTGACGATCCCTTCTTACGAAGGTCACGTTTAATATATTTGTATGAGCGTTTGAATCTATTATTTGAGCTTCAGGACCGAAATCTCGGGCACATCATCAAACGCCCACACTTATCGACTGTTAATTTTTAAAGAACCGCTGCATCAAGACAAAGCGTTGTGTTTGTCAGCAGCAGAGAAGCGAGATTATCTAGTATTTCCGATGAACCGTCAAGCTTCTTGTCTTTCGTTTCGCAGCGCTTGGCGCCTTGAAACTTCGCTTCGCTGCTTGCGCTGCGTTGCGAGGGACAGAACTATAGCGAACCTGCGGCCGGCGCGCAAGGGTAAAATGTGACTTTTCGCGCTTCATCTTCATCCCGCCTCATGACTATCCTGCTTTCCACCCTCAATGCCCGCTATACCCATGCTTCCCTTGGGCTGCGCTACCTGCTTGCGAATATGGGGGAGCTGAAAGATCAGACCCGCATCCAGGAATTCGTGATCGGCGCCAAGACCACGGAAATGGTGGAGCGCATCCTGGCGGCGGAGCCGAAGATCGTCGGCTTTGGCGTCTATATATGGAATGTCGAGGAGACGGCCAAGCTGGTGGCGATGCTGAAACGGGTCGCGCCCAAGCTGGTGATCGTGCTGGGAGGCCCGGAAGTCTCGCATGAGACCAATGAGCAGCATATCGTCCAGCTGGCCGATTATGTGGTGACCGGCTGGGGCGATGTCACCTTCCCCAAGCTGTGCAATGAAATCCTACACGGGCCAAAGCCATTGATGAAGGTGCATGCGGGCATGCAGCCACCGATGGCGGAAATCGCCCTGCCCTATTCTTTATATGCGGACGAGGATATCGCCCACCGCACTTTGTATGTGGAAGCTTCGCGCGGCTGCCCCTTCAAGTGCGAATTCTGCCTGTCGGCGCTGGACAAGACGGCCTGGCCCTTCAATATCGACAACTTCCTGGCCGAGATGGAGAGCCTGCATGCGCGCGGCGCCCGTCTGTTCAAGTTTGTCGACCGCACCTTCAACCTGAATATCAAGACCAGTTTGAAGATCATGCAGTTCTTCCTGGATAAGCTGGCAGCCAACCCGGAAGACCCGGTGTACGCCCACTTCGAACTGGTGCCAGACCACTTGCCTGACGCCCTGAAGGAAGGCATTGCCAAATTCCCGCCTGGCGCACTGCAGTTCGAGATCGGCATCCAGAGTTTCAATCCAGTGGTGCAGTCGAATATCAGCCGCAAGCAGGATAACCAGAAGGCGGCCGACAATATCCGCTGGCTGTGCGAGCACTCGCATGTCCATATGCATGTGGACCTGATCGCCGGCCTGCCAGGCGAAACGGTGGAAAGCTTTGCCGAGGGCTTCGACAAGCTGTGGGCGCTCGGCCCGCACGAAATCCAGTTCGGCATCCTCAAGCGCCTGCGCGGCACGCCCATCATCCGCCATACCAAGGAATTCGGCCTGGTCTTCGACCCGCATCCGCCCTATACGATTCTGGCGAACCGCGATATCGACTTCCCGACCATGCAGAAGCTGGTGCGTTTCGCCCGCTATTGGGATCTGGTGGCGAACTCGGGACGCTTCACGCATACCACGCCGGTATTGCTGGGCGACCGGCCTTTCTATAATTTCATGGAATTCTCGGACTGGCTCTATAAGAATACCGATGCTACCCACCGCATCGCCCTGGATCGCCTGGCGGGTCTGGTGCAGCGCTACCTGGCGCAAATCCTCGGCGAGACTGAGGCGGCCGAGCTGCTGGCGCGCGACGGCCATGCGGTGCGCGCCAAAGCCGGCACCAAGGAGAAGGCGCAGCGCGCCGATTCGGCGGCCCCGCTGCGGCAAGCACGCCATCTGGCGGCCTGATTTCCGGCCCGTTCCGCTAGCCCCCTCGCTCGCAAGGCGGTAGCGGCGGAAACGAAACTCACTTACACTGGCGGCATGCCCATTGCACAAGAGCCAATATTAACCATCAGCCCCGGCGGCGCGTCGGGACGCACCGTAACAGCCGGCGGCGTATGGCAGGTACACGCACTGGCCCAGGGCAAGCGCATGCGCGAAATCAGCAGCAAGCTGGATCAGCTGCGCGGCGATGCCAGCCTGCATTGGGATCTGAGCGGCATCGGCAGCATGGACCATATCGGCGCCCAGGTATTCTGGAGCGCCTGGGGCAATAAACGCCCTGCATCCCTAAAACTGGCAGATGGCCAGGATGAATTTTTCAAGCGCCTGGAAAGCACCGGCCCGCTGGAACTGCCGCGCGAGCGCCGCACGCATCTGGGCTGGATACAGACGCTGGGCTTCGGCATGCTCGATTTCTTCGAGCATCTGCGCGGCTTTGTGCGCCTGATCGGCCAGGTGACGCTGGACCTGGGCCGCTTTGCGCGCCACCCGATCCGCGGTCCCTGGCGTGAAATCTCGGCGAATATTTTCCATGCCGGTTTCCAGGCGCTGGCGATTACAGCCCTGGTAGGCTTTTTGATCGGCGTGGTGCTCTCTTATCTGTCGGCCCAGCAGCTGCGCACCTTCGGCGGCGACATCTATCTGGTGAACCTGCTGGGCATGAGCGTGATCCGCGAACTGGGGCCGCTGCTGGCGGCAATCCTGGTGGCGGGCCGCTCCGGCTCATCGATTACGGCGCAACTGGGCGTGATGCGCGTGACGGAGGAGTTGGACGCCATGCTGGTGATGGGCATCTCGCATGGCTTCCGCCTGATCCTGCCAAAAGTGGTAGCGCTGGCGATTTCCATGCCGCTGCTGGTGATCTGGACCGATTGCGCGGCGCTGATCGGCGGCATGGTCTCGGCCAAGATTGAGCTGAACCTGTCGGCGCGCTACTTCATCCAGAAACTGCCGGATGCGGTGCCACTGGCGAACTATATGATTGGCCTGGGCAAAGGCGCAGTCTTCGGCGTGCTGATCGCGCTGGTATCCTGTCACTTCGGCCTGCGCATCAAACCGAACACGGAAAGCCTGGGACGCGGCACCACGACTTCGGTGGTGACGGCGATTACCGTGGTGATCCTGGCCGATGCGGTGTTCGCCATCGTCTTCAATGGAGTGGGTTACTGATGAGTGAGACGTCCACGGAAGAAAGCAGTTGCCCGAACGGCGGCAGCCAGCTGACGCTGGACGGCAGCGTGCCGGTGGTCGAGATCACCAATCTGCAGACCAAATTCGGCCGCACCATCATCCACAATGAGCTGAACCTGAAGATCGAGCAGGGTGAAATCCTGTCGCTGGTGGGCGGCTCCGGCACCGGCAAGACCGTGCTGCTGCGCCAGATGCTGGGACTGGAACGGCCTTCGCGCGGCTGCGTACGCATCTTCGGCGAGGATATCTCGCAAGCTTCGGCCGAGCATCTGCAACAGTTGCGCAATCACTGGGGCATGCTGTTCCAGCAAGGCGCCTTGTATTCGGCGCTGACGGTGTTCGACAATATCGCCCAGCCCATGCGCGAGCTGCACGCCCTGGCACCGGAACTGATACGCGCGGCGGTGCTGCTGAAAATGAATATGGTGGGCCTGGGTCCGGAGCATGCGAACAAGATGCCTTCCGACCTATCGGGCGGCATGATCAAACGCGTGGCCCTGGCGCGCGCCTTGGCGCTGGAGCCGCAGCTGCTGTTCCTGGACGAGCCGACGGCCGGCCTCGATCCCGACCTGTCGGAAAGCTTCGTGGCCCTGATCAAGTCCCTGCACCGCGAGCTGGGGCTGACGGTGGTGATGGTGACGCACGATCTGGATACGCTGTTCGCCCTCTCCACCCGCATCGCGGTGCTGGCGGAAAAGCATGTGATCGCGGTGGGGCCGACGCGCGAGGTGATCAAGTTCGACCACCCGTTTATCAAGGATTTTTTCCTGGGCGACCGCGGCAAGCGCGCCCTGGAAGCGCTGGAATAGCGCAGCAGACAAGGAGCAGGCATGGAAAACAAATCGCACGCTTTAATGACAGGCTTCTTCACCCTCGCCCTGCTGACGGCGGCGGTCCTGTTCGGCATCTGGTTCAACCGCGACCGCATCGAACGCAATCCCTATCTGCTGGCGACCACGCTTTCGATCCCCGGCCTGAACCCGCAGGCGGCGGTGCGCTACCGAGGCCTGGAAGTGGGCAAGGTGGACGATATCGACTTCGATCCGAACAACGCCGGCCAGATCATCGTGCACCTGAGCGTGGATCCGGAAACGCCGATCACCCGCACCACCTATGCCACCCTGGGCTACCAGGGCGTGACCGGCATCGCCTATATCCAGCTCGATGACGAGTCGGTCGGCTCGCCGCGCCTGGGCACCAGCAAGGCCCATCCCAGCCGCATTCCGCTGCAGCCAGGCCTGTTCGACCAGCTGGAAAAGCGCGGCAAGGCCATCCTCTCGCAATCGGAGGAAGCGGCGGCCAAGCTGAATACCCTGCTCAGCCCCGAAAACCAGAAAACCATCCTGGCCGCTTTCGCCGACGTCAGCGCCACGGCCAAGTCTTACCGCGAACTGTCGCAACAGCTGGCGCCCACCGTCGACAAGCTGCCGGCCCTGGCCGACCAGGCGCACAGCACCCTGGCCTCGGTGAACCGCCTGGCCACCGATGTGAACAAGCTGACCACCAGCCTGCAAGGACCGGACGGCGCCATCACCCGCATCGCCGGCACGGTGGACCGCGTCGGCAATTCGCTCGATGCCGTCACCAGCGGCATCGAGCTGGAAGCCCTGCCCGGCATCACCGGCCTGACCGACGAAACGCGCTCCTCGATGCGCGCCGTGCGCCGTACCATGAACACCCTGAACGACCGCCCGCAAAGCATATTGTTCGGCGCGCCCGGCACTCCGCCCGGCCCCGGCGAAGACGGCTTCGTGGCGCCGAAAAAATGAGGACCACCATGCATACACGCCTGCTCCCGCTTCTGGCTTGCGCCGCCATCCTGTCCGGCTGCGCCGGCAGCAAGACCGTCCATCCGACCGCTTTCGACTTCGGTCCACTGCCGACCGCCTCTGCCGCGCCCGCCGCGCCAGTCGTGCCGGCGCTGGTGGTGGCCGACATTTCCGGCCCCGCCTCGCTGGACAGCCAGCGCATGCAATACCGCCTGCTGTATGACGACGCCCAGCAGCCGCGCCCCTATGCCTACAACAGCTGGAGCGTAACGCCGCTGCAGCTGATGACGCAGCGCGTGAAGGCGCGCGTCGCGCAGTCCGGCGTCAAGGTGCTGGGCACGCAGGACGCGGCGTCCGGCCTGCCGCTGCTGCGTATCGAAGCAGACGAGTTCTCGCAGAACTTCAGCAGCCCGCAACAAAGCACCGCCAGCATCTCGGTGCGCGCCTCGCTGTTCCGCGCCCACCGCCTGGTGGACCAGCGCACCTTCAGCCGCAGCACGCCGGCGCCGAGCGCCGATGCGCCGGGCGGAGCGCAGGCCCTGGCCAGCGGCACCGACGCCATCGCCGCCGACATCCTGGCCTGGCTCGCCACGCTTCCGCAGCAGTAAGGCATGACCGAGACCACCGTCGCGCCGCGCAAAGGCTCGCCGGTAGCGCGCGCATCGCTGCTGGCCTATCTGTTCCTGATCGTCTATGCCAGCTGGTTCCCCTTCTCCGGCTGGCATAACCAGGGGCTGTCGCCGCTGATCTTCCTCGAATCGACGTCGATGCCGCGCTATTGGACCATGTTCGACGCGGTGATCAATGTGGTCGGCTATATCCCGTTCGGCGTGCTGCTGGTGTACGCCATGTATCCACGCTTGCGCGGCGTCTGGGCCTTCCTGCTGGCGGCCGTTTGCGGCTGCCTCGTCTCGGGATTGATGGAGGGTGTGCAAACCTACCTGCCCAGCCGCGTTTCGTCGAACCTGGACTTTTACACCAATGCCGCCGGCTGCGCTTTCGGCGCGCTGTTCGGTGTGCTCACGGCGCGCAAGCTGCTGGAGGGCAGTCCACTCTACCGCCTGCGCCAAAGCTGGTTCGCGCCGCACGCCAGCCAGGGCCTGGTGCTGCTGGGACTCTGGCCGCTGGCGCAGATCTATCCGCAAAGCTTCCTGTTCGGCCACGGGCAGCTGCTGCCCATCCTGTCCGAATGGTTGTCCGAACTGCTGGAGATGGAGATCGACCTGACCGCCTACGTGCGCCAGGATCTGGAGCTGACGGTGGAACAGTACTGGCTGTCCGAAACCATCGTCACCGCCTGCGGCATGACGGGTGCCGCCCTGACCCTGCTTTGCATGCTGCGCAAGCCAGCCCCGCGCCCCCTGCTCATCATCGGCCTGATCGCGGCCGCCCTGCTGGTCAAATCACTGGCCACGGCCTTGCTGTTCTCGCCCGAGAATGCCTTCGTCTGGGTCACGCCGGGCGCCCAGGGCGGCTTCCTGATCGGCGCCATCATGCTGGCCGGCCTGGCGTTCGCGCCGCACCTGGCGCAGCGGCGGCTGGCGGCCGCCACGCTGCTGCTCAGCCTTGTGATGATCAACACCACGCCGGTCAATCCCTACTTCGCCGTCACCCTGCAGACCTGGGTGCAGGGCAAGTTCCTCAACTTTAACGGCGCGGCCCAATTCCTGTCCCTGCTGTGGCCCTTCTTTGCATTGTGGTTTTTGTGGCTGCCCTCACATAAACTCAACAAACCCTGATCGCAGGTATCATTACGCATTCAGCCTTGCGCAAGTTTGCAGGAACCCCACGTAGGAAACCCATCATGAGCGACACCTCTTACTATAAACACCACGTCTTCTTTTGCCTGAACACGCGCGACGATGGCCGTCCCTGCTGCACCGACCACAATGCGGAAGCGGCCCAGCAATACGCCAAGAAGCGCTGCAAGGAACTGGGCATCAATGGCGAAGGCAAGGTCCGCATCAACAAGGCCGGCTGCCTGGACCGCTGCGAGGAAGGCCCGGTGCTGGTGGTCTATCCCGAAGGTACCTGGTACACCTTTGTCGACAACAGCGATATCGATGAAATCATCGAAAGCCACCTGGTCGGCGGCAAGGTCGTGGAACGTTTGAAGATTTAAGAACCATCTATATGCTGAACAAGAACTCGGAAAAATTTACCTTGGCCGGCGGCGCCGGCCAGATGGAAGGCCTGCTGGACTGGCCGGCCGGCACGCCGCGCGGCATCGCGCTGGTGGCCCACCCGCATCCGCTGTATGGCGGCACCATGGACAATAAAGTGGCACAGACCTTGGCCCGCACCTTCGTGGCGCTGGGCTATGTGGCGGCGCGCATCAACTTCCGCGGCGTGGGCGCCTCGGAAGGCGTGCATGACCACGGCCACGGCGAGACCGACGATATGGAGATCCTCTACCACCATATGCGCGAGCGCTTCCCCGACCTGCCGGTGGCGCTGTCGGGCTTCTCCTTCGGCACCTTTGTGCAATCCAAACTGCAGGAACGCCTGAGCGCCGCCGGCACGCCGGCCGAGCGCCTGGTGCTGGTCGGCAGCGCCGCCGGCAAGTGGCAACTGGCCGATGTGCCGGCCGACACCATCCTGATCCACGGCGAGCACGACGACACCATCACCCTGCAGGCCGTGCTCGACTGGGCGCGTCCGCAAGACATTCCCGTGATCGTGATTCCGGGCGCCGACCACTTCTTCCACCGCAAGCTGGGCCACATCAAGAATTGGGTGATCGCCCTGTGGCAGGGCCAAAAGGACACCGCCGAGGCCGATTAAGCGCCTATAATATTTGCCCATGCCGGAAAACCCCAGCCGGCATGCGCTCTTGTATCAATTCATTTGGATCATCGCCCATGAAAAAATTCCTCGCGGCACTGGCCACCAGTGTGCTGTTCTTCTCCGCCGCCACGGCGCAATCCTTGCCTCCACCGACCATCGCCGCCAAATCCTGGCTGCTGCTGGACGCCACCAGCGGCCAGATCATCGCTTCGCAAGACCCGAATGCGCGCGTCGAACCGGCCTCGCTGACGAAGATCATGACGGCCTACGTCACCTTCGGCGCCCTGCGCGACAAGAAGCTGGACCTGAACCAGAAGGTCAATGTCTCAGTGCGCGCCTGGAAAGTCGACTCCAGCAGCTCCAAGATGTTCATCGACCCGGCCACCCCGGTCTCGATCAGCGACCTGCTGCACGGCTTGATGGTGCAATCCGGTAACGACGCCGCCGTCGCCCTGGCCGAAGCCGTGGCCGGCGACGAAGGCACGTTCGTCACCCTGATGAACCGCGAAGCCCAGCGCATGGGCCTGACCAATACCCGCTTCGCCAATCCGCACGGCCTGCCCAGCCCCGAGAATTACACCACCGCGCAAGACCTGTCGGTGCTGGCCAAGCATGTGATCCAGGACTTCCCCGAGTTCTACAAGATCGACTCGGTGAAAAGCTTCACCTACAACAAGATCACCCAGCCTAACCGCAACCGCCTGCTGTGGCTCGATCCGACCGTGGACGGCATGAAAACCGGCCACACCGAAGCGGCCGGCTACTGCATGGTGGCCTCGGCGCGCCGTCCGAATGGCGCCAATGAGCGCCGCCTGATCACCGTGGTGATGGGCACCACCTCCGACCAGGCGCGCACCCAGGAAAGCCAGAAGCTGCTGAACTGGGGCTTCCAGAACTTCGACACCGTGAAGCTGTACTCCAAAGGCCAGGCCGTGGATACGCCGGAAATCTGGAAAGGCTCGAAGAGCAATCTGAAGATCGGCTTCAAGCAGGACGTGCTGGTGACCGTGCCGAAAGGCGTGGCCGCCAAGATGAAGCCCGTGCTGGAGCGCAAAGACCCGCTGGTGGCCCCGGTGGCGGAAAACGCCCGCGTCGGCTCGCTGAAGATGATGGTCGACGGCAAACCACTGCTGGAACTGCCGGTGGTGGCGCTGGAAACCGTGAACCAGGCGTCGATCTTTGGCCGCGCATGGGACTCGATCCGTCTCTGGCTGAAATAAGCTGAGCCAGCTTTACCGAAGCCCGCCTTGCGCGGGCTTTTTTATTTTTTGGCCGACATATAATCAAGGTATCGGCAACGTTTATTGAAAGCGCACAAGATGGCACAGGCATTCGCACCTTCGATCCAGACCAGCAGCAACGGCCCGCAGTTATCGCGGATCGTGGCCGGCATGTGGCGCATGAACGAATGGAATATGACGGCGCAGCAGCGCCTGGCCTTTATCGAGGAATGCCTGGCGCTGGGCGTGAGCAGCTTCGACCATGCCGATATTTACGGCAGCTATGGCGTGGAGCAGTTGTTCGGCGAAGCGCTGGCCCTGAAGCCGGAACTGCGCCAGCGCATCCAGCTGGTCAGCAAATGCGGCATCAAGCTGCTGTCGGAACAGCGGCCGGCGCACAGCATTCAGCATTACGACACCAGCGCGGCGCATATTCTCGCCTCGGTGGAAAACTCGCTGCGCGCCTTGCAGTCCGATCACCTGGACCTGCTGCTGATCCACCGTCCCGATCCGCTGATGGATTACGACGAGGTGGCGCGCACCTTCGAACGTCTGCGGCAGGAGGGCAAGGTACGGCACTTTGGCGTCTCCAACTTCAGCCGCCACCAGTTCGACATGCTGCACCGGCGCATTGCGCTGGCCACCAACCAGATCGAATTCTCGCCGCTGCACGTGGCGCCCCTGTTCGACGAAACGCTCGACGGCCTGCACGACCAGGGGATCGCGCCGATGGTCTGGTCGCCCTTGGGCGGCGGCCGCCTGTTCAGCGCCAGCGATGCGCAGAGCGAGCGCCTGCGCCTGGTGATCAAGGACATCGCCGACCAGTTGCAGCGCCCCTTTGCCAGCATCGTCTTCGCCTGGATCATGCAGCACCCAAGCCGCCCGCTGCCCCTGACCGGCAGTGGCCGCATCGAAGCCCTGCAAGTAGCGGTCGAAGCCACCCAGTTCAGCCTGAGCCGCGCCCAGTGGTTCGAAATCCTGCGTGCCGCCCGCGGCCACGAAGTCGCCTAAGCCCTCCCCTTTATGCCAAATCAATCGTCGTAGGTGAGGGGCGGGGGAATGCGCTTCCAGCCGGTGCGCCAGGCGAGGTTCAGGGCGACCGTGCCGGCGATGTAGACGGCGAAGAAGAGGATGAAGTAGTAGGCTTTGAGCCAGATCAGCAGCCCTACATTGACCGCCAGCAGGACCAGGGCCATCGTGCTTTTCTTTTGCTTGGAGCTGGGGAAGCGGATGGTGGAAACCATCAGGCTGCCCACGGCAAACAGCAGCAGCACGACGGCATAGCCGTGCAGCAGATCGTCGGGCGGTTCGGGCCAGGCCACCACGAAAGCGGCGACACAGGCGGCGCCCGCGGTAATGGGCATGCCGACGAAGTAGCGCGGGTCGGTGCGGCCGACGTTCACATTGAAGCGCGCCAGGCGCAGGGCGCCGCAGGCGACGAAGAAGAAGGCGGCAATGCCGCCGGCACGCAGCAGCGTGGGATCGGCCGGCCCGATCTGCACAAAGCCATAGCAGTACAGCAGCATGGCCGGGGCGCAGCCGAAGTTCATGACATCGGCGATGGAGTCGAGCTGGACGCCGAACTCGGAACTGGTGCCGGTGGCGCGCGCGACAAAGCCATCCAGCGCATCGAAGATGCCGGCCAGGACCAGCAGCGCGGCCGACAGCTGGTAGTCGGCCGCGTAGCCGACGTGGGCATTGTCGACCGAGATCACGATGCTGGCGAAGCCGCAGGCGATCGAGAGCAGGGTGACCGAACTGGGCAGAGCGAACTTGGCGCGCTGCAAGCGGGGATGGTGCGAGGTCTTCAAATGGAACGGCCTGTTTCGGGTTGGGCATGGCTGCCAATATTGCCTATTTTACCGCGCGGCGCGGCGCTTCCTGGACGCGAAGTTTTGTTGCCGGCGAGTCACGGCTCATTCATATCGGCAGAAATAGGCATAGAATCGATCTTGCTTCGTCTTCTCCGCCCTAGGAGCCTATCATGCGCCCTCTTCGACTCTGGCCCGCAGCATCCGCTGCCTTGCTGTCCGCCGCCTTGCTAACGGCTTGCGGCGGGGGCGGGGGCGGCGGCACGAGCGGGATGGCGCCGGCGCCCACGCCGACGGTGGCGATGCCGCCGGGCGCGCCTGCGCTGAGCGGCAATACGGCGCTGGATGGCTTCAACTGGTTCAACTACCGGCGCGGCCAGATCGGCCTGTCGGTGCTGACGCGCAATGGCAATATCGATGCGGCGGCGCAGGGTCATTCGAATTATCAGTTCCTGAACAGCACGGTCTCGCATGAGCAGGTCATGGGCTTGCCCGGCTTTACCGGCGTGACACTGCGCGACCGCCTGGCTGCGGCGCACTATAACCTGCCGTTGACCGGCTATGCGTATGCCGAAGTGATTTCGGCGGCGTCCGACCGCTCCGGCTTTTATCATGCGGAAGAGCTGATCGCCGCCATCTATCACCGCTTCGTGATCTTCGAGCCGGTGTTCCGCGAGATGGGCACGGGGGCGGCCAGCGGCAATAACAACTACACATATTTCACGGCCGATTTCGCCACCATCAGCGGTTACGGCGCAGGCCTCGGGGCCAACGGCCTGACCATGTATCCGGCCAGCGCCCAGACCATGGTCCCGCTCAATTTCATGAGCGATAGCGAATCGCCCGACCCGGTGCCCAATCTGAACGAGGTGGGATATCCGGTCAGCGTGCACACCGATCTGGATAATCTGCTGACGGTGCAGAATTTCAGCATCCGCGCGCGCGGCGGCAGCGACCTGGCGGTACGCCTGCTGGCACCGTTGGGCGATGCGCACACGCCAAAATCGGCGGCCGCCATCATTCCATTGGCCCCGCTGCGCGCCAATACCATATACGATGTCAGCTTCCAAGGCACGGTGAACGGCATGGCCGTCACCCGCAACTGGTCCTTTACTACCCGCTGAGGCTTATGAACGATTCCGCTCCCGCGACGCCGCGCTCTGCTCTCGATCTGGATGATGGACTACAGCGTCTGATGGGGGACCGTCCCTTGCTGCAACGCCTGCTGCAGCGCTTCCGCCACGACTACCGCGATGCCGCGCAGGAGGCCGGCGCCCTGCTGGCGGCCGGCGCGGCCGAGGATGCGCGGCGCAAGGTGCATACGCTGAAGGGGGCGGCCGGCATGGTGGGCGCGCATGAGGTGCATGACCTGGCGCGGCAGATCGAACAGCAGCTCGACGCGCCGGCCTTGCATCGCCTGGATGAAGCCATGCGGCGCCTGCTGCACAAGCTGGATGGGGTCTTGCCGCCACCGGCCAGCGCTCCACCCTTGCCCGCGCCCGGCCCGGCCGATCCGGCGGCGCAGCGCGCCCTGCTTAATCGGCTGGCCCTGCTGCTCGACGAGGGCAATGGCGCGGCCATCGATTTGCTGGAACAGTCGGCGGCGCCGCTGATCGCCGCGCTGGGCATCGCCACTTATCAGGAGATCGCGGAAGCGGCGCACGAATTCGATTTCGAACTCGCGCTGGCGACACTGCTGCCGCTGCTGTGAATCGGATCAGCGGGTGAACTCCGCTTCTTCGTCGAAGGATTCGGCGCATTCCTTGCCGCAGAAACGGCGCACGCTATCCAACGGTTTTTCGCAATACCAGCACGAACCTTTTGGTGGCAAGGATTGCCGCGTCCTGGCGGCGGGAACGGCAGGCAGCGGGGGCGTTACGCCTTCCGGGGACAGCTTGGTCTCGATCGTTTCCACAGTTTTCCCTTTCCAAACAGCACATCAAGCCTCAAGGCAAGATTACTCCACTGGAAGAAGCTGGGCATGAGCGGCATCAAATGCCCTATCCAATACAGGTATCGCCAGGGGCCATGCGCCAGACAAAGTTTCCTTTGCCTGCACAAATGATAGCAGGATTAGAACAGGAGGCTCGACCGACCTTTGTGCGTTTTCGCACATATGGGCGCTGATTTTTTTAATGGAAAGATATGCCCTGATAGACAGGGCCACGCCGCCACGAAAAAAGCCCGCCGGCATTGCTGCGGGCGGGCTTGCATGATGCCATCCGGACGAATTACCAGTCGTCCTTCTTCGGTGCATCGGCTGCTGGCGCGGCAGCCTTCTTGGCAACGGCGGCCGCTTTCTGCGGCTTGGCCGGCGCTTCCTGGCTGGCGTCGCCGCCGGCCGGTTTGGCTGCGGCCTGCTTCGGTGCCGCCACGGCTTCGCGCAGCTGCAGGGCGCCGGCGGCAACGCCATCCAGCTTGACCTGCACATTTTCCAGCGTGCCGTAGGACAGGTTTGGCGTCACGCGGTTGATCACCACCTCGCAGCACTGGCTTTCCATATTACCCAGGGACTGGCCGGTCTGCGGATCCTTGATCTCCTTGCCTTGCAGGTAGACGCGGTAACGGCCGTTCTCGGTCACGGCGCTGCCGCCCTGGCTCAGCACGACGTTATTGCCGTCGCGTTCCACGATCGAGATCGGGAAGGTGCGCAGCAGGATGGCGTCGGTGGCCTTCTTCACGATTTCAGCCTGCATATCCTTCAGCAGACCGGCTTCGTTGAAGCTGGTGCCCAGCGTGGTTGGCGCGATCGCCGGCGGTTCGCCGCGCAGGGTGGTCGACTGCAGGATCTGGCGCGTGGCCAGATTGATCATGCGCTGCGATACCGACCAGGCGCCGGCATACGACACCAGCTCGCGGTCCGAAGTTTGCAGCTTGCGCGCGTTGCGGTTGTAAGCCAGCTCGTTGACCACACCGACCCATACCAGGTCCGCGCTCAGGGCCTGGCCCAGTTTGGCGAAGTCGGTATTGGCGGTCTGGCCGGACTCGATCATATTCAGCTCATTTTGCAGCTCGCCCTCGAACTGGCGGTCCAGCACCGTGAAGCGGCCGGTCTGCGACAGCGAATCGATGATCTGCTGACGAATGGCCGACAGCACTTCCTGCGCCGGCACATTGCGGCCGCCGATATTGAAGCTGGCCTTGTCCGAACGCAGCGGCGCGACCACGATCTTGATCTTGCCGCTGTCCGCCGGCGCCTTGAACTTGGCGATCTTCGCTTCGATCTCGACCTGGAACATGCCGCCCTTGTTGGCCGGAGGCGTCAGCTTCACAACCTTGAAGGAGGACACCGCACCCTTGGACTGGGTCACGATCTGGTCGATGAAGGCCTGGCCCTGCATGGTCGTGGTGGCGGTCGCCGCCAGCTTGGCGGTATCGACGCCGTCGGTGACTTCGGCGTCCAGCGTTTCCGTGACCTGTTTCAGCACGTTGATGTTGGCCGAAGTGGCGTCCACCGTGGTGCCGTTGACCTGCATGATGGCCGTTTTCAGCGCATCGTTGACGGCGGCGCCGGGCGACATGCCGGAGCCGATGGCGGTGGTCGCCACCTGCTCGACCTTGCCCACGTCCGGCGTCTGGGTCAGGTTGGGACCGGCCGGTGCAGCCTGGCCGGCAGCGCCAGCCGGTGCGGCCGGCGCTTCTTCTTTTTTGCCACAGCCAGCCAGGATCAGACCGGCCAGCAGTGCGGAAGTCAGAACGTATTTCATGATCGTTTACAGCAGTGCGGTAGCGTCGTTGGCCTCTTTCGGCAGAGGGATGTTATTGCTCTTGGCGAAATCGATCGCGGTTTTCAGGGTGCTGCCCACGGACTTCAGCGAGCCTGGCAGGCTTTGCACGATGTAGACAGCCGAATTGGCGGCCGCGCCCAGCGAGGTCACGCTTGGCTTGAAGCCGGACATGTCCTTGCTCACGCCGACGTACTGGATAACGCCGCGCGCCAGATCGGCCAGGCCGTTGGCGAAGCGTTTTTTGCTCTCTTCATCCATCACCACTTTTTTGCCGGCCATGTGCTCTTCCAGCGCCTTGCTGCTGTCGGTCTGCACTTTGGAGGCGCCTTCCAGCGCATCCTTGGTCGCGCCTTCGGTCAGGTTCTTGGCGTGCAGGGCGGCTTTTTCGGATTCGTCTTTCAGGCCCAGGGCTGCCAGCATATTGGCATCGGCGTTCATCACGCTCTGGGTGCCGTTCACATAGCGTTTCACGATCTGCTCGGCGCTGACGCTGCCGCCCGATTTGCCGCCGCCCAGGGCGTTGGCCAGGCCGCCGAATTGGGCGGAAGCGATACCGGAGGCTGCCATCATCAGGGCGCCCAGCAGAACGGACATGCGAATTTTATTCATGGTGCTTTTCTCTCTTCTAGGTTGTCATGAAACGAAAACAGGGTGAGGCAATCAATACACGCCAGCGGCGTTCAGGCGGCTGACCACTTCCTTGGCGGCCAGGCCCGATGCTTCTTTCAGGGCTTTGGTCTGCGCGGTGGCGCTGTCGGCGCCCAGGCCGAAGTACTGCACCGGCGGCACGGAGGCCACTTCACGCGGCAGGTTGCCGCGCAGGTCCAGCACGCGGCCGGTGACGGAAACGACGACGCGCTGCATGCCGGTGGCTTCGTCCACGGCGGCCGGGTTCACGTCGAAGGTGGCCAGCGCCAGCAGCGGCACGCCGTTCTTGCGCAGGGAGGCGACGATGGAGCGCAGGGTGGCCGGCGCCAGGTCGTTACCTTTGGAGAAGTCCTGGTTGACCGACGGGATGTCTTTATCGCCCAGCACGAATTCAGGATCGGCCACGGCGAAACCGGCTTGCGAGAAGACACTGGTGATGGCGGTTTTCTGGTTGGCCAGGGAGAACACGCGGAACTCGGTCTGGTCGGCCTTGCGGGTGGTGCTGCCGCCGGTTTCCACGGTCACGGACTGCTTGGCCGACAGGCTGTCGTTCTTGCGCACGGAAGCGTTGGTGGAGACCGAACCGCCGCGCAGGGATTCGCCTTCGCTGCCCTTGGTGTTGGCGTTGCGCTTGACGTCGCGTTCGACGCTCATTTCGGCGCGCTGCACGACGCGGTCGTCAAAGCTCTTCACGCTGGCCACTTCGCGGCCGACGAAGACGTAGACCATCTGCGACTTCTCGCCGACGGCGGTCTTGCCGGCGGCGCTGGCGCTCTTCAGGGTGTTTTTCAGCTTGGCGACATTCAGCTCGGTGCGCACGGAGACAGAATACTTGCGCAGATTCGGCTGGTCCATTTCGTTCAGCACGGTGGTGCTGAGCAGGAATTTATCCAGGTTCGCTTCGATCTTGTCCTGGATCGCTTCAAAGTTCTGCGATTCCGCTTCGCCGCTTTCGGCGAAGTAGCGCTCGACGGAAGCCAGCTGCGCGTTGCGGTAGGCTTTTTCCTTGTCCATCGGGCTCAGGGTGGTCGGGTAGCTGATGGTGGCCACGCCTTTGACTTGCACGATTTGCGCGACGGCTTGCGCCGACAGCAGCAGGGCTGCGCACAGCAGGAGGAATTTCTTCATTTATTTACTCGCTTTCAGGATAGTCCGGGTTGCTTCAATCTGTTTCGTGATGTCTTTGGCGGAGGCGGCGGTGGTGACCCATTTCGGATCGGCGCCTTCGAAGGCATCGGCCAGCTTCAGGAACATGCCGCGGATGGCGTCCTGGTAGGCGGCGAAATCGTCGGTCGACACCAGGCCGGCCGGCACCACGGCGGATTCGCCGTTTTTCAGGTCGGTGTTGATGTAGTCGGTGTTCAGGGTCGGCTCGAAGAAATGGATGTTGGCGTAGGCGCCGTATACATACGAGGTGCCGACCCGGGTTTCGGCGGTTTTGACCTTGGCGAACTTGTTGATCTTGATATCGAACAGGTAGTCGCCTTCGCCGATCTTCAGCTGCACGTCGTCACCGTTTTCCAGGCGCATGGCCATGGTGCCCATGGCGTGGCCGGCGCCGGACGGCAGCACCGGCACGCCGGCCTTGGCCGACAGCACGGAGCCGAAGGAATCGGCCAGCATGGATTCGATGATCTTGGGCTGGCTGCGCAGGGCTTCCGGCATCAGCGCCAGCGCTTCAGGCGCCATCTCGGCCTTGCGCACCTGGATGGTGCGGGTGCCGGGGGCCGGCAGCGTGGCGCTGGACAGGCGGTTCAGATATTGGGTGAACAGGCCTTTGCCCTCTTCCTTCATCAGCAGCTGTGCGACGAAGTCGGCGATGCGCTCCTGCGATGGCGGCGTTGGGGTGGCGTCGAACAGGGCGGCATTGATCGGATAGCTGCGCACCACGGTCTTGCTCTTGAAGTCGAAGATCAGCGCTTCGCCGCGCAGATTGACGAAGGTCTTGTAATAGCTGCCGAAATTCTCGGTGAGGATGGTCTCGCCGCTCAGCACCAGCACCGTCATCAGCGCCTGGTCGGCCGCCTTCAGGTTCATCATCTTTTCCGGCGCCATCAGCTCGAAGGCCGGATTCTTGACGGCAGCGCTGCGCTCCACCAGCAGACGGGAAAAACTCTGGCCCGGCATGGAGCGCATGTGCTCATATACGGCATAGCTCAGAGGGAAACGGGTTTTGGCGGTGCCAGCATCGCCGGCGAAGGCAAAACCGGCGACGGCGATATTGGAGGCTGCTGCGGTTTGCGGAAACAGGCCACTTACTGCCACTAATGCCACGAACACCATGGCCACACGCTTCAAGAACATCAGCGAACCCCTTATTAATATTAGTAGTATTGCTCTAGAGAAAGGGGTGGATTGTATACGCATTGAAGGCGCACGATATTCACCAATTGTAACAGTTGCCTGAAAGACAATCATGTGGCTTGCATTTATTTAGGCAGTTTCACCGTATAATTGCGAGTGATTCTTATTTACATAATTGTGAACGGCTTGGCCGGGAAAGGATGTGTTCGTGTCACCACTCAGCTGCGCATCCGGCGCCGGCATCGCGGCCCTGTATGCCGACCACCATGGCTGGCTGCTCGGCTGGCTGCGCCGGCGCTTGCGCAACTCCGTCGATGCCGCCGATCTGGCCCAGGACACCTTCATCCGCCTGCTCAGCAAGGATGCGCCGCCGGCGATCCAGGAGCCGCGCGCCCTGCTGACGACCATCGCCCAGGGCATGGTCGCCAATCTGCAGCGCCGCCGCCAGTTGGAACAGGCCTACCTGCAGGCTTTGGCCGTCCTGCCCGAGCCGCTGGCCCCCTCGCCCGAATGCCGCGCCATCGTGCTGGAAACGCTGCTCGAAATCGACCGCCTGCTGGACGGCCTGCCGGGCAAGGTGCGCGAAGCGTTCCTGCTGTCCCAGCTCGATGGCATGCGCCAGGGCGAGATCGCCGCCCGGCTCGGCGTCTCGCTGCCGACCGTGAAACGCTATATCGCGCGGGCGCTGGCCCAGTGCTGCTTCGCCGATTGAACCGCGCAGCCATGGAGACCATTCTTTCCTCGACCATCCCTGCGGAAGTGCGCCTGCAGGCGGCCAGCTGGCTGGTGGAACTGCAATCGGAGCAGGCCAGCGACGCCACGCGCAGCGCCTGGCAGGCCTGGCGCGCGGCACACCAGGACCATGAACGGGCCTGGCAGAAAGTGGCGGCATTCAGCGCCCGCCTGGAGCAGCTGCCACCCGCCCTGGCGCAGGCGACGCTGGCCGCTCCGCGCTCGGCCGCGCGGCGGCACGCCGTGCAGGCGCTGGCGGTGGCGCTGTTTGCTGGCGGCGCGGCGTGGATGCTGGAAGAGCAGGCCGCATGGCGGCAATGGAGCGCGGACCGCCGCACCGGCACCGGCCAGCGCACCAGCCTGGCCCTGGCCGACGGCACCATCGTGGAGATGAATGCCAGTTCGGCCATCGATATCGATTACAGCGGCAGCGAGCGCGTGCTGCGCCTGATCGATGGCGAAATCCTGGTGACAACGGCCAAGGACGTGGCCGAGCGCCCCTTCTACGTGTATACCGGCCATGGCCGCCTGCAGGCGCTGGGCACGCGCTTCAGCGTGAGCCGGGCGGGCTGCAGGCAGACCGAAGTCGCCGTCTATGAAGGCGCGGTGGAAGTGCGGCCGCTGGACGCGCCGCCGCAGCGCTTGCAGGCCGGCCAGAAGCTGCATTTCAGCGATGCCGCCGTCAGCCTGCTGGAAGCGGCCGACGAGAATGCGACCGCTTGGCTGCAAGGCATGCTGGTGGCAACGGATATGCCGCTGGAGCGCTTCGTGGCCGCGCTGGCGCGCTATCGCCATGGCCGTCTGGCGGTCGATCCGGCCATCGCCGCGCTCAAGGTCACGGGCACCTATCCGCTGGCCGATACCGGCAAGGTCCTCGATATGCTGGGCAAGGCGCTGCCGCTACAAGTCAATTACATGACGCGCTATTGGGTCACGCTGGCGCCACGCTCCGCGCGTGGCTGAAAAATAATCCGTCCGCACTGATCCCTTTTCCAATCTCGCTGGGCATACAGGATAGAAGCCATCCACCCGCATTGAAAGGAAAACCGAATGAGCCAGTCCGGCCTCCAGCACCGCCTTCAACCTGGCGCGGCGAGCGCGCATCCCCGCCATGCCCTGCTCGCCCGCACCGTGGCCCTCGCCCTGCTTGGCATGTGCGCCCTGCCCAGCGGCGCCATGGCCCACTCCGTCGCCGGCACACAGCAGCAGGCCGAGGCAACGCGCAGCTACAGCATCCCGGCCGGTTCCCTGACGGCGGCTTTGCAGCGCCTGGGCCGCGAGGCGGGCATCATCCTCGCTTTTTCCACCGAACTGACAGCGGGCGTGCAAAGCCAGGGCTTGAACGGCAGTTATGCGGTGGCGGGCGCGCTGCATGCGCTGCTGGCCGGCACCGGCCTGCAAGCGCTGCGGCAGGACAACGGCGGCTATCTGATTCAGCGCCTGCCCGCCGCTGCCGCGTCCAGCACCAGCGCGGCGGCCGCGCCCGAAGCGGTGCTGCCAGCCGTGACGGTGACGGCCGAAGGCGGCCTGCTGGAGGAGCTGGCGGCAACGTATGCCGGCGGCCAGGTGGCGCGCGGCGGACGTCTCGGTGTGCTGGGGAATGCCAGCATGCTCGATGCGCCTTTCAGCCAGGTCAGCTACACTGCCCAGCTGGCGGAAGACCAGCAGGCGCGCACCATCGGCGATGTGGTGTCCAACGATCCCTCGGTGCGCGTCATCGTGCCGCCGGGTTTCCCCTACGAGAACATGATGATACGGGGCTTCGCCATCGACAGTGCCGACGTTTCGCTGAACGGCCTGTATGGCGTGCTGCCGCCGCAGCAGATTCCGGTGGAGATGTATGAGCGCATCGAAGTGCTGAAAGGACCAAATGCGCTGGTGAACGGCATGTCGCCCACCGGCAGCGTGGGCGGCGGCATCAATGTGGTGCCCAAACGCGCGGCCGACGCGCCGCTGACGCGCCTGGGCCTGAGCTATGAATCGGATGCGCAATTCGGCCTGCGCGCCGATATCGGCCGCCGCTTCGGCACGAACAATGCCTGGGGCGTGCGCGTCAACGGCCTGCATTCCAACGGCGACTCCAGCCTGGATGGCCGCAGGCAGCGCGAGCAGATGGCTTCCATCGCGCTCGATTATCGGGGCGAAAAACTGTCGCTCTCGCTCGACGTCTTTCATACCGGCCAGGATATGCGCGGCGGCTCCGGCCTGTTCGCCCGCTTTGCCGGCGACGTGCTGACAGCGCCCGACGCCAAAACCAATCTGCTGCCCGGCGCTTACTCGCGCTTCCGCGACAATGGCCTGGTGCTGCGCGGCGAATACGAAATCAGCGACAACGCGGCGACTTACGCCAGCCTGGGTCGGCGCCAGAACCGCCGTTCCGGCCATCTGGGCTTTGGTCCGGTGGCCGATGCCGGCGGCAATTTCACCGACGCGGCGCGCTCGGTCAGCGGCTACGAAAACACCGTATCGGCCGACGCCGGCCTGCACGGCAAATTCGCCACCGGCACGGTCAAACACCAATGGACCTTCGGCGTGGCGCGCCTGTATAGCGAAGGCGGCACCGCCGTCGGCTTTGGCGATGAATTCAGCTCGAATATCTATTCACCCGGTCCGGCCCTGATTCCCGATGCGCCGGCCAGGCCGCCACGCGATACGGCATCCACCTTATCGAGCGTGGTGCTGGCCGATACCCTGTCCATGCTGGGCCAACGCCTGCGCCTGACCATCGGCGCCCGCAGCCAGCGCGTGCAGACCGATAACTACAGCTACGACGAGGCGGGCCAGCGCAGCACCCAGGACAGCTACGACGAGAAGGCTGTGACGCCGATGGCCGGCCTGGTGTTCAAGCCGCTGCCGCAATTGGCCCTGTACGCCAACTATATCGAAGGCTTGAGCAAGGGCGACACCGTCACGGACGAAACGGCGGCCAATTACCGCGCCGTGTTCGCGCCCTATAAGACCCGCCAGTACGAAGTCGGCGGCAAATGGGATCTGGGCCAGATCACGCAAACCCTGAGCTTCTACCAGATCACCCAGCCAACCTTGCTACGCAATCCCGCCACGTCGATCTATAAGGACGATGGCCGCCAGCGCAACCGCGGCGTTGAATGGAATACCTTTGGACAGTTGCAGCCCGGCCTGCGCCTGCTGGGCGGACTGGCCTACACCCAGGCCAAGCTGCTGAAGACGGAAGACGGCTTGTACGACGGCCACACGGCTTTCGGCGTGCCGCGCTGGCGCTTTGTGCTGGGCGGCGAATGGGACAGCCATTGGCTGCCCGGCCTGACGCTGAATGCGCGCCTGGAACGCACCGGCCGCCTGTTCCTGAGCGAAGAAAACCGCCTGACCCTGCCGGCCTGGCAACGCTGGGACATCGGCGCGCGCTATGAGAGCCGCATCGGCGGCAAGCGCACCGTGGTGCGCGCCGGCGTGCAGAACGTCTTCAACAAGAACTACTGGGGCAGCGCCTATTTCTCCGGCATGGCGGCGCTGGGCGCGCCGCGCACCGTCAACCTCTCGGTGACCACGGACTTTTAAGCGGGACGGCGCTTCTCGTAGCGCACATCGCCCTCTTCCAGCTCGGCCGCCAGGGTCCAGCCCAGCTTGAGGTAGAAACCGTTGGCGCGCACCGGGTCGCGGCCATCGGTTTCAAGCCAGATCAACTCATGATGGCGGAACAGCAGGGCTTCCACTTCCGCCATCAGCCGCCGCCCCAGGCCCAGTCCTTCGAAGCCGGGGCGGATAAACATCGCAAACACCGAGCCGCCTTCGACATCGGCCGTGGCGAAGGCCACCACCTCGCCATTCACTTCGCCCACCCAGATACAGGGAGACTGCGCCATCAGTTGCCGGGTCGTCTCAGGCGTGACGCCCCATTCCAGCATCTGGCTGCGCGACAGATGGTTTTGCAGCACGCTGGTGCGCACAGCGAAGAGGGTGGGAATATCGGCCGGCGCGGCAAGGCGCACACTGATTTCCCTCACTGGCGGCAGCGCGGGCGGCGCCGCGCGGCGCAGATGCAGCAGCGGATAGGGGCGGCCATCGCTATCGGTGGCGGAGCGGCCGATCTGCACAAACCCCTGTTTCAGATAGAAGCTCACCGCCTGTCCGTTCTGCTCATTGACGTCGACCGTCAGCGCTTGCGGCATCTGGCCGACATGGGCCAGCAGCAACTTGCCGATGCCCTGGCCACGCACGGCGGGATCGACAAACAGGCTATCCACATGCGTGCCGCTCAAACCGAGGAAAGCCACAGGCGCGCCCGCGCCGTCCACCGCCAGCCATAAATCCGCCTGCGGCAGATATTGCTGGCTGACGAGAATGTCGATCTGGCGGAAATCCTCCTCCGACAGGAAATGATGGGTGGCCCTGACGGAACGGCGCCAGACTTCGGCCAGCACGGACGCGTCGCCCGGCTGCGATTTGCGAATCTCAAACATAAACCCAACCCTGCGTAACGATAAAGGAACAGCGAATTTTAGCGCTTGCATAAAATCGCCGCAGCGCAAGGCCACCTAATACCACTTACTTACCGGCATCAAAGTGGTATCAATCCACCATCGACCACTACGGCGCCCAAATTCCCTCATTTCGCCCGTTGTCAAAATAACTATCTTTATGAGAGTTATTTTGATTCATTTTATTGGTACTGTTGCAAAAGCGCGAATCATGAAACCAGTTGACGCCTAATCTTTTGCCACTTACTCTCGTTGCCGAATTTGAAACACTTAGTAATAGCAGTAGAAGCCTTTACGAATTTGTTTATGACAATTCTGTCTGCTCATTAACTCATTCTTTCCAAAACTTCCTAGAGGAACGAAATGATTCAACACACCATTGTTTTCAAGCTCAAGCATTCACCGGGATCGCCCGAGGAAAAAGAGTTTTTGGCCGACACTTTCAAATTTTCCGATATTCCCGGCGTACAGAATTTCAAATGCCTGCGCCAAACCAGCAAGCAAAACAACTATGATTTTGGCATTTCGATGGAATTCGCCTCGCAGGAGGATTACGACCGTTATACCCACCACCCAGTGCATCAAACGCTGGTAAAGGAACGCTGGATTCCCGAAGTCAGCGCATTCCTTGAAATCGATTACGCGTCGCTTGCCTGATATTCCATCGTGACATCAGGGAAAATAAAAAATGAAAAGAGACGCATACCTTTCGGGCGCCTCATACGTGCTGGGTGAGGCAGAAAAAACATTCAAACAAGCCGATGGTTTCGAACAGGCTTTGGTTGCTCTGGGCAACGCCAATTTCCCCGAACTGTGGGGTTGGGGCAGCTATTATGAAACCGCCGATATTTATCAACTCAGTCTGCAAGCCGCGCAAACAGCCCTGGCCGCCAGCGCCGTGCCGGCCGCCGACATACAACTGGTGGTATTTGCCGCCGCCTCCTTTCCGGAAAATCCCAACGAGCTGGCGCCACGGCTTGGCCAGGTGCTGCAAACCCTGGGCTGCGGCAATGCCTTGCTGGAAAGCGCTACCCTGAACGGCTGCGCCTCCTATCTGTCGGCCGTGCGGCTGGCGGCGGCGCGCATCGCGTCCGGCGAGCTGGAGAATATCCTCGTGATCGGCCTGGGCAGTATGACGCCGGGCATGCAGCGCTTTTCCTCCTTTGCCCTGTTCGGCGACGCCGCCTGCGCCGTCGTACTGCGCGCCGACGGCGCCCATGCGCAATACCGGGTGGTGGATGCGATACAGCGTCTGGATCTGAATGAGTTCGCCAGCGGCATCACGCTGAACGACAAGAGCCAGCTGCAAACGCAAACACTGGACGCTCTGCTGGAAAGAAACAAGCTGGGCAGAAGCGATATCAGCCGCGTATTCAACAACAATATCTTCCTTCCCATCAAAAAAATTCGGGATGCGCGCAGCGGATTCAAAGCTGCGCAGCTCTACACCGACAATGTGGCCCGCATCGCCCATTGTCATGTATGCGACAGCATGATTAATCTGATCGATTATTCAAGCCAAACCGCCACAACCAATCCAGAGCTGCTGCTGCTGCAATCCGACGGCAATGGCCATTGCGCCTGCCTGCTGCTGGCTTCCATCTAATCGTTTTTTTGGGCTGACCTATGACTATTGAAAACTCCATCGCGCAGGTGCGCGATTATCTGCGCGAACAGAATAAATTTCCGGATATTGTCATTGAAGACGACCTGGACCTGGTCGAAACGGGCGTGCTCGATTCGCTGAAAATCATGGCGCTGGTGATTGTGATCGAAAAAATCCGCAATCGGGCCATCGAATTGGAAGAGCTTTCCATGGATAACTTGCGAACCGTGAATTTGATTCGCAAGAATTTCTTCGCCACCGCTTAATTCACGCCTGGAGGAATACCATGACGCAAGCCAATCTGGCCCGGGAAATCGTTTCCCGCCAAAGGGATTTACGCAAAAACGCTTATCTGTACAACAATACCGGCCTGAGCTATTCCAGCCTGTTCCAGCGCTCCGCCAGTCTGGCCCAGGCCCTGCGCGGACTGGGCCTGGTCTCGCGCCAGCGCATCGTGATCAGCCTGTACGACTCGCCCGCCGTCAGCGAAATCTTCCTGGCAGCCCTGTCGATCGGCGCCATTCCCGTGGTGATCAATCCGAAGCTGTCGCGCGATTCGCTGAGCCATATCGTCGCCGACAGCGGCGCCAGCCTGCTGGCCTGCGAAACCGACAATCTGGACACGGTGCGCGCCGTGTGCGCAGACGCCGCCACCCCGCCCCGCCTGCTGCTGCAGGACAGCTATGCCACGGCTGTTCCGGCCCCAACCGGCCATGAGGCGGCCGACCTGCTGCATCTGAGCGCGTTGACGCAGCAGCACTGCGCCTTCGAGTTCACCTACATCGGCGAAACCGAGGCCGCGTTCTGGCAATACACGTCCGGCACCACCGGCCGCCCCAAGGCCGTGCAGCATTGCAGCGTCACCATGCTGGAAAACACCCAGGCCTTCGCGGTCTGCACCCACGGTTTCTCGTCCGACGACGTGTTTTACTCGGCCGCCAAGATGTTCTTCGGCTACGGCTTCGGCGCCAGCTTCTTCTTCCCCCTGCTGCTGGGCGCGACCGCGGTGCTCGACTCCGCCATGCCCAGCAACGACTACGCCGTGCTGCGCAATATCGCGGCGCACCGCCCCAGCGCCATCTTCTGCGCGCCGGCCCTGTACGCCGCACTGCTGCCGCACGCGGCGCGCCTGAAACCTTATCTGAGCGAGGACACCGTCTTCGTCTCGGCCGGTTCCGGCTTGCCGCAATCGATTTTCGAGCGCTGGCAGGAAGCCTTCGGCCTGCCGATCTACGACGGCATCGGCAGCACCGAGATGGGCCATATCTTCCTCTCCAATGCGCCCTCCTCGCTCAAGGCCGGCGCCACCGGCCGGCCGGTGGTCGGCTACCAGGTCAGGCTGGAAGCCAGCGCGCAAGGCCAGGACGGCGACGGCATCCTGTGGGTCAAAGGCCGCCATCCGAACCTGGGCTATTGGAACAAGCCGGAAGCAAGCGGCGAGAAATTCGTCGACGGCTGGTGCTGCACCGGCGACCTGTTCTCGCGCGATGCGGAAGGCTTCTATACCTATCGCGGCCGCAGCGACGATCTGTTCAAATCGAACGGCATCTGGGTCACGCCGCTGGCGATCGAAAGCGAAATCCAGCGCCGCCTGCCGCAAGTGCTGGAATGCGCCCTGGTGCCGCACCAGGGCGGGGGCGAACTGGCCGAGCCGGTGCTGTTCTGCGTGATCGACGCGAAACAGTGCGGCCAGGAGGAGGGCATCGCCGCCGTGCAAGCCATCCTCGGCGAAGTCTGCGAAAAACACAGCCTGCCGAAACAGCTGCTCGCGCTCGACACCCTGCCGCGCAACGATAACGGCAAAGTCTCGCGCGCGGTGCTGAGCAAGTTCGATCTCACGCCAGCGGTAGCCGCCTGATGAAGATCGCCTGCATCGGCGGCGGCGTGGCCGCCCTCTATTTCGCCATCGCCATGAAACGGCGCCAGCCGGCTGCCGCGATCGAGATCTTCGAACGCGACAGCGAAGACCGCAACTCGGGCTGGGGCATCATCCTGCGCGAACCCATGCTGGAGGCCATGCAGCGGATGGACGAGGCCAGCCATGCCGCCATTCTGGCGCGCGCCGTGAGCTGGGACCAGATCGAAATCCGCCACAAAGGCGAGGTCAGCCTGCTGTCCAACCAGTTCGGCCGCAGCACCGGCCGCCATGCGCTAGTGGAAGTGCTGCGCGCGCGCGCCGTGGAGCTGGGCTGCCGCATCCACTACTCGTCGCCGGCCAGCGCCGCCGACCTGGCCGGCGGCTACCAGCTGCTGGTCGGTTCGGACGGCATCAAAAGCGGCTGCCGCGAGCAGATCGGCGCCGCGGCGCCCATCGCGCGGGTGCAGTCGGCCAACCGCTTTATCTGGCTCGGTTGCGACAAGGCGTTCGACCGCATGGTGTTCGACTTCCAGCAGACCACGCACGGGCCGGTGTGGGTGCACGCCTACCCCTTCAGCGCCGACAAGTCGACCTTCGTGGTGGAGTGCGCGCAGCAGACTTTCGACGGCTTCGGTTTCGGCCGCCGCGCCCTGTCCTCCGACCTGGCGCGGCTGGAGGACATCTTCGCCGCCCTGCTGGGCGACGCCAGCCTGACCGGCCTGTCGGACGCGCCGCATGAATGGCGCCAGTTCGAGCAGATCCGCTGCGACTCGCTGCACCACGAACAGATGGTGCTGATCGGCGACGCCGCCCACACCGCGCATTTCTCGATCGGCTCCGGCACCCGCCTGGCCGTGGAGGATGCGATCGCCCTGGCCGACAGCCTGCACCAGGGTGGCGCATTGCCCGAGGCACTGGCCCGCTACCAGCAGCAGCGCAGCGAAGCGGTCGGCAGCGTCCAGCAGCAGGCGCTGCATTCGATGCAATGGTTCGACCGCATCGCCGAACACTACTCGCTGCCGCTGGCCGCGTTTTCCCGCGCCTTCCTGTTCCGCAGTCTGGGACAGGCAGCCTGACATGGCGCCGCGCCATTCACCACTTTTACCAAGCGAGTCCGATACAGTATGAATACCAAGACCGACAGCAAAATGACGAAGGAATTCTGGGGCCTGTCGATCCCCATCATGATCGAGTTTCTGGTCGGATTTTCGGTGCCCGCGGTGGACGCCTTCTTCCTTTCCAAAATCTCGCTGGAAGCGGCGCTGGCGGTGGGCGCCGTGCTGCCGATCCTGGTGTTCTGCGACGTCTTCTACGGCAGCCTGAATTCCAGCGCCAAGGCGCTGGCGGCCCAGGCACTGGGCAGCGGCGACACCGCGCTGGCGAAACGCATCTTCAACAGCACCCTGCTGCTGGTGCTGCTGATCTCGGCGCTGCAATTCCTGCTGTTCTACTTCGGCAGCGCCTATATGGTGGACCTGATCGGCCTGCCCGACAATGTGGCGCCCATCGCCAAGCAGTTCCTGCTGCTGATGGGTTGCGGCTATGGTATTCTCGGTTCGCGCTATCTGTTCCAGGTGATGAATGCGCTGTACGGCATCGTCAAGTTCAATATCGGCGCCGCCGCCATCATCCTGCTGGTGAATATTGCGGGCGATGCGGCCGTGGTCTACAACCTGTGGGGCCTGGGCCGCTTCGGCGTCACGGGCGTGGCTTGCGTCAGCATCCTGGCCGTGTTCTCGGCGCTGGTGTTCCTGGTCGTGGTGCAGAAGATCAAGCTGGGCTTCACCATCCGCCTGAGCTGGCCGTCGGCCGATTTCGGCAAGATCGCCCGTCTCAGCACCGTGGTGGCCGTGCCCTCGCTGCTGGAACCGCTGTCGGTGCAGCTGTTCCTGATGTTCGTACTCAGCATGGTGTCGGCCATCGGCCCGGCGGAGCTGACCATGCGCGTCCTCGGCGGGAATATCCTGCTGCTGTGCATCGTGCCGAGCCTGGCCTTCACCGTGACCTCGCAAATCCTGGCCGGCAACTACATCGGCGCCAACAGCTATCAAACGGTCGAATCACTGATCTACAAGGCCTTGCGCTACAGCGTGCTGATCGTCGTCGCCATGATCCTGCCCATCGTGCTGTTCGGCCAGCAGTTGCTGACGCTGTTTACCACCGATGCCGCCGTGCTGGCGATTGCCGTCGCCAGCCTGCTGCCGCTGGCCCTGGCCGAACCGGTGAAGGCGGTGAATATGGTGATCGGCTCCAATCTGAAAACGGCCGGCGACGGCATGCGGCCGACCGTGGCGGGGATTCTGATCACCTGGGCCATCTCGGCGCCGCTGGTGTATTTCTTCGGGCCGTCGGCCGGCTTCTTCGCCCTGCTCTGGCTGCTGGTGCTCGACGAGTCGCTGAAGTGCGGCTACAACATCTGGCGCTGGCTGCATGGCGCCTGGCGCATCAAGCTGATCGACAGCCTGAGCGCCCCCGCCCCGGAAGCGGCTGCGACAAACGCCGCCTGAATACGACAAGACAGGAGATACTTTGGACATCCAAGAGAATTTGCGCGCCATCTGGTGCAAGGTGCTGGATCTGGACGAGATTCCCGCCGGCGCCAGCTTTACCGACAGCGGCGGCTCCTCCATCCAGCTGATCGCCATGCTGCTGCACGTGGGGAATGCCTACCAGGTCGAAATCGCCATCGACGATTTTATCGGCGAACCCACGCTGGCGCGGCTGGAACAATGCGTGCGCCAGCAGCAGGCCGCCGCCACGGAGGGTGCGCCCACCGCAGCCGCCGCGCCGGACGCCGATACTTTCCCGCTGCTGCCGGTGCACTACTGGCTGTTCGAGCGCATCGACGTCAACCACTACAATGTCGGCCACCTGTACCGGCTGACGGCGCAAGACCAGCCGCAGCATCTGCGCGCCGCCATCGGCGCCGTGCTGCGCCAGCACGATGGCCTGCGCATCCTGCTGCGCCGCGACGCCGCCGGCCAGTGGCAACAGCATCTGCAAACGCCCGATGGCATGGCATCCTGGTGGCATGAAGAAGATTTGCAGACGGTGCCGGACCATCTGCTGGCCGAGGAAATCAACCGCATCTGCGACGGCTACCAGGCCCGTATCCGCGTCGAAGAGCGGGCCTTCAGCGCCGTGTATTTCGACCTCGGCGGCGAACGCGGCGCGCGCCTGTTCGTGCTGCTGCACCATATCCTGATCGACAATATCTCGGAGAAGATTCTCTTCAACGATATCGCCAGCGCCTACCGCGCCCTGCGCGCCGGCCAGCCGGTGCGCCTGACTGCCGCCGGCCGCCGCGTGGGCGACTGGGCCAGGCTGCTGCACGACCATGCGCAAGGCCCGGCACTGGCGCATTACGCGTATTGGCAGGCGCAGAACTGGAACGGCTACCGGCCGCTGCCGGCCGATCCCGATCCGGCCAGCCTGCCCGTGGCCGATGGCGCCATCGCGGCGCTGGGCTTTGCCGCGCGTTCGCTGAGCAGCGAGGCCACCACCCGCCTGATCGAGCTGCAGCGCCTGCAAGCCGTCGATCCCAGCTACGTGGTGATGGCGGCGCTGCAGCAGGCCTTCCGCGCCTGGTCGGGCAGCGAGATCCTGGCACTGGCCATGGTGCATAACGGCCGCATCTACCAGACCATCCCCGACGCCAATGTCCTGCAGACGGTGGGCTGGATGATCAATTACGCCACCCTGTACCTGCGCAACCCGGAGCAGTTGCAGGGCGTCGCCCTGGTGGAATCCATCGTGCGCCAGGCCAAGGCGGTGCAGGACGATGCGCTGTCGCTGACCTGCCTGAAATACATGAACCAGGATGCGGCCGTGCGCGAAACCATGGCGCGTCTGCCGCTGTACCACATCGGCTTCAACTTCATCCCCTTCGCCAGTGCCAGCACGGAAGAATTCATTTTCGAGCACGCCAGCGAGCCTTGTGGCGAGGGCGAAAAATGGTTCAGCCCCGAGATCAAGCCTTTCATGAACGTCCTGCTGGCGGGCCAGCAACTGAAGCTGAGCATGGGCTTCAGCCCCTGCATGTACGCGCCGGCCACCATCGAAGCCCTGCTCGATGGTGTCGTCGCGCAACTGGAAACCATTTTGCTGTCCTGAGGACGGCGTCTTAACGATAACAAGGAGAAGATATGGATACCGAAAAAAAACTCAGCGGCCTGACCATCGCCCTGCACTGGCTGGTGGCCCTGAGCATCCTGACCCTGTGCGGCGTCGGCATCTACATGGTGCAGAGCGAGGCCTGGCCGCTGTACCACATCCATAAATCGATCGGCCTGCTGATCTTCGCGCTGATCATCGCGCGCGTCGCCTGGCGCCTGGTGAACGGCCTGCCCAAGCCGGTGCGCGAGTTTTCCCGCTTCGAACACCTGGCCGCCAAGACCGTGCACTGGCTGCTGTTGCTGGGCACCCTGGCCATGCCGCTGACCGGCATGCTGTTCTCCGGCGCCAGCGGGCATGGCTTCGGCATCTTCAGCTGGGAGATCTTCCCCGCCAACTACGCGCCGGACAAACCCGGCCAGGCCATTCCGCTCAACGCCGCCTGGTCCGACCTGGGCCAGGCCCTGCATGGCTATCTGGGTTACCTGCTGCTGGCCCTGATCGTGCTGCACGTCGCCGGCGCGCTCAAACACCATATCCTGGACAAGGACCACACCTTGTCGCGCATGCTGGGCCGCCGCGCCGAGTAAGCCCTCTCCCGCAACCATTTCAAGGATGGCATCCGTGCTGAATCTGAACGAAGACATGCTGACGCTGCTGCAGGAACAGGCGGCCGAAGCGGAACAACTGGGCAAGCTGCCGGCCAGCACGGTGGCGCTGCTGAAGGAATCGAATGTGATCCGCATGCTGCAGCCGCGCGAATTCGGCGGCCTGGAGACGCATCCCAACGACTTCCTGCAGGCGGTGATGGCGATCGCGGCGCGCAATCCGAGCGCCGGCTGGATCGCCGGCGTGGTCGGCGTGCACAACTGGGAGGCGAGCCTGAACGACGACCGCCTGCTGCAGGAGATCTGGGGCGAACGGCCCGACACCTGGATCGCCTCGCCGTATTCGCCCATGGGCGTGGCGACACCGGTGGCCGGCGGCTATCTGCTGAGCGGACGCTGGACCTTCTCGTCCGGCACCGACCACTGCCAGTGGCTGGTGCTGGGCGCGGTGCTGGGCGATGAACACGGCAAGCCGGCGCAACCGCGCCAGGGCATGCACGTGATGCTGCCGCGCGCCGATTACGACATCCTCGAAGACACGTGGAATGTGGTCGGCCTGCAAGGCACCGGCAGCAAGGATGTCAAGGTCAGCAATGCCTTCATTCCCGCCTACCGCTGCCTCGCGACGACGGCCGTGATGTCGGGCGAAGCGGCCGCCGCCTGCAAGCGCAGCGGCACGCTCTACCATATGCCCTGGTCTTCGCTGTTCCCGAACGCCATCACGGCGGCCGTGCTGGGCATGTGCCAGGGCCTGGTGGCGACGGCGCAGCGCCAGATCCGCGAGCGCATCCTGCAAACCAAGGCGGTGCCGGAACCGTTCATGCTGACGGTGCTGGGCGAGGCGGCCAGCGAAGTGCACGCGGCCCAGGCCGCGATGCTGAGCAATGTGGCCGCCACCTATGCCTTGGTGGCCGACGGCGCCGAAGTGTCGCTGGCACGGCGCGCCGCCAACCGCGCCGAGCAGGTGCGCGGCGCCGGGCGCGCGGTGCGCGCGATCAATGAAGTGTTCTGCCGCTGCGGCGGCGGCGCCCTGCATACCAGCTCGCCGCTGCACCGCTTCTGGCGCGACGCCAATGCCGGGCTGACCCACGCCACCTTCACCACCCAGTCGGTGTACCAGGTCCATGCCGCGCTGGCCATGGGGCTGGCCAGCGACGAGCAAATCCAGCAGGCGCTGATCTGATGGGTAAATTGTCGCGCATACTCTGGCCGGCCCTGCTGTGTGCGGGTGCGGCGGCGGGCGTGGCGGCCTGGTTGGGCCGGCCGGGCCCGCCCGTCAAGGCCGTGCCCGCCGTCGCCTCCGGCGAAGCCGTGCTGACCCTGGCCGCGGCCGAGGTGGCGACGGCCACGCTGCGGCCGCTGCCGGCGCTGTTGCCGGTCTCTGGCAGCCTGGTGGCGCGCCAGCGCGCTACAGTGCGCGCCAAGGTCAATGCCGAGGTGCAGGGCAGCCTGCTGGCCGAGGGCGTGGCCGTGCGCGCCGGCCAGGTCCTGCTGCGGCTCGACACCGCCGATCTGCGCGCCCAATTGGCCATGCAGCGGGCGCTGCGCCAGGAAGCCCTGGCCCGGCTGACGCTGGCCCAGCGCCAGCATGCGTCCAGCACGCAGCTGCAAGCCCAGCAATTCATTTCCCAGCACGCTTACGACACCACACACAGCAATGTGGAACTGGCGCGCGCCGCCCTCGGCGCCGCCGATGCCCGGCTGGACATCGCCCAGCGCGCGCTGGACGACGCCGCCGTGCGCGCGCCTTATGCCGGCATCGTCAGCAAGCGCTTTGTGCAGCCGGGCGACAAGGTGGCGCCCGACACACCCTTGTTCGCCATCGTCGACCTGGAGCACCTGGTGCTGGAAGCGGCGGTGCCGGCCAGCGATATCGCGCGCGTGCGCGCCGGCCAGCAGGTAGAGTTCACGGTGGACGGCCATGCGGGGCGGCGCTTCAGCGGCACGGTGGCGCGCGTCAATCCCGAAACCGAGGCGGGCGCGCGCGCCCTGCTGGTGTATATCGATGTGAACAACCGCGACCGCGCGCTCAGCGCCGGCATGTTCGCCCAGGGCAGCATCACGCTGGCGCCGGATGCGCCCAGCCTGCTGGTCCCCAGCACCGCCCTGCGCCGCCTGGGCAACGCCACCGTGGTGTACCGCATCGAACAGGGGCGGCTGCTGGCGCAGACCGTGCAAACCGGCCTGGATAGCACGGCCCAGGGCTGCACGGCCATCACGGCCGGCCTGGCGCCGGGCGCGCGCATCGTCGGCGTCCGCCTGGATGGATTGAAAACGGGCCGCCGCGTGCGCCTGGCCGGCGACGGCGCCGCCGCGGCGGCCGTGCCGGCGCCACCGCCACCCCGCGCACCGGAGCAAAGCTGATATGTGGCTGACCCGTACCAGCATCGCCCAGCCGGTCTTCGCCACCATGGTCATGGTCGGCCTGATGGTGCTCGGCCTGTTCTCCTACCAGCGCCTGGGCGTGGAACCCATGCCCGATGTGCAGATGCCGATGATGACGATCCAGGTGGCCTATCCCGGCGCCTCGCCCGAGATCGTCGAAAACGATATCACCAAGCCCATCGAAGAAGCGGTCAACACCATCAGCGGCATCGATTTTCTCGCCTCCAGCTCCTATGAGGGACGCAGCGTCACCTGGATCGGCCTGACCCTGCAGGCCGACGTCGACCGTGCCATGCAGGAACTGCGCGACAAGATGGCGCAGCTGCGCCCGCAATTTCCGCGCGAAGCGAAAGACCCGCAAATCCTGCACCAGCAGGAAAACGCCGAACCGGTGGCCACGCTGACGGTCAGCTCCACCAGCGTCGATCTGCGCCAGCTGTCGACGCTGACCGAGCAGCTCATCGTCAAGCGCCTGCGCGGGGTGGCCGGCGTCGGCACGATCGAGGTCAGCGGGCAGACCAGCCGCCGCATCCAGATCCAGCTGCGGCCGGAACGCATGAAGGCGCAGGCGGTCGGCGTCAATGAAGTCATCCGCGCGGTGCAGAACCGCAACCAGGACGTGCCGGCCGGCGCCGTCAGCGGCGAGGTGACGGAACAGCTGGTGCGGGTCGAAGGCAAGCTGAAAGAGCCGTCCGCCTTCGGCAAGATCATCGTGGCACGGCGCGCCAATGCCCCGGTCTATCTGGAGCAGGTGGCCGACGTGGTCGACGGCGAACAGGAGGCGCGCTCCGTGGCGCGCAGCAACGGCCAGCCGGCCATCAGCCTGAGCGTGACCAAAACCCAGGACGCCAATATCGTCGAAACCGGCAAGGGCATCGCCGCCGCCGTCGACAAGCTGAAGGCGGGCCTGCCGCCCGGCGTCGAACTGGCCATCGTGCGTTCCAGTTCGGAGGCGGTGGAGCGCCAGCTCGACAACGTCAAGCACATGATTATCGAAGGCGCCGTGCTGACGGTGCTGATCGTTTTCCTGTTCCTGCAATCGTGGCGCAGCACGGTCATCACCGCCCTCACCCTGCCGATCGCCGTGCTGGCCACCTTCATCGCCATGCGCCTGTTCGGCTTCACGCTGAATTCGATGACGCTGATGGCGCTGGCCCTGTGCATCGGCCTGCTGATCGACGACGCCATCGTGGTGCGCGAAAACATCGTGCGCCACCTCGCCATGGGCAAGAGCCATAGGCGCGCCGCGCTGGACGGCACCCAGGAGATCGGGCTGGCGGTGATGGCGACCACCTTCGCCATTGTCGCCGTCTTCGTGCCGGTCGCCTTCATGGATGGCATGATCGGACGCTACTTCCTGCAGTTCGGCCTGACCGTCAGCGTAGCGGTGCTGATTTCGCTGTTCGTCAGCTTTACCCTCGATCCCATGCTGTCCTCGGTCTGGCCCGATCCGGAACAGGACCGCTTCGCGCGCCTGCCCTGGCTGGGCCGCCGGCTGGCCGCCTTCGAACGCGGCCTCGATGCGCTGCACCGCGCCTATGGCCGCCTGCTGCGGCGCGCGCTGGCCTGGCGCAAGACCACGCTGGGCCTGGCACTGGCCCTGTTCGCCGGCGCCCTGCTGCTGCTGCCGACGGTGGGCAGCGAGATGCAGCCGCAGACCGACCAGGGCTATATCACGCTCAGCTTCAAGACGCCGGTCGGCTCCAGCCTGGTCTACACCGACGGCAAGCTGCGCCAGGTGGAGCAGGCGCTGCAGGACATCCCGGCCATCGAGCGGGTGGTGGCGACCGCCGGCGGCGAGAACGGCGTCAACAGCGCCTTGCTGACCCTGACCCTGGTGCCGCGCCAGATCGCCGCGCGCCCCTCACAGCAGGTGCTGGAACAGCAGATCCGCGCCAAGCTGCAGGAGATCGCCGGCATCGATATCTCGCTCGGCTGGGGCAAGCCGATCCGGGTCGATATCCTGGGCCAGGATGCCGACACGCTGGAGGCGACCGCGCGCCAGGTGATGGCGAAGATGGCCGCCATCAAGGGCATCACCGACCTGGAATATAGCCAGGCCGCCGAGAATCCCGCCATCGGCATCCATATCAAGCAGGAAGTGGCCAGCGATCTGGGCCTGTCACCCGAGCAGATCGGCGCCACGCTGCGTCCCCTGCTGTCGGGCGATCCGATCGGCCGCTGGCTGGGGCCCGATGGCCAGAACTACGATATCAGCGTGCAATTGCCCAAGCAGTTGCGCCAGAATGCCGGCGACCTGGCCGATCTGGCCCTGGCGGCCGGCTTGCCGGGACCACTGGGCACGCCGCTCGGCATCTCGCAAAGCGCGCCGGTGATGGTACCGCTGCGCCAGATCGCCGATTTCCAGCCGGCCTACAGCCCGCAGGTAATCGGCCGCCAGTTCATGCAGCGCCGGGTCGGCATCTACGCCAATGTGCAGGGCCGGCCGGCCGGCGACGTGGGCCAGGACGTGCAGGCGATGACGCGCGCCATCGTCCTGCCGCCCGGCGTGCAGTTCGATCTCGGCGGCGGCATGAAGCAGATGCGCGAAATGCAGCAGGCGGCCAGCGTGGCGCTGACGATTGCCGTGATCTTCATCTACCTGGTGCTGGCCTCGCAGTTCGCCAGCTTCCTGCAGCCGCTGGCGATCATGAGTTCCCTCTCGCTGTCGCTGATCGGCGTGGTGCTGGCCCTGCTGGCCACGGGCAGCACGCTGAATGTGTTTTCGGTGATCGGCTTCATCATGCTGATGGGCCTGGTCACCAAGAATGCGATCCTGCTGGTGGACTTCAGCAATCAGGCGCAGCGCGAAGGCATGGAACAGTATGAGGCCCTGCTGCACGCCGGCCAGGTGCGGCTGCGGCCGATCCTGATGACGACGCTGGCCATGATCTTCGGCATGCTGCCGATGGCCATCGGCGCCGGCGAAGGCGGCGAGATCCAGGCGCCGATGGGACGCGCCGTGATCGGCGGCGTGCTCACCTCCACCTTGCTGACCCTGGTGGTGGTGCCGGTCGCCTACAGCTATCTGGATACCTGGGGAAAACGCGCGCGCCGCTATTTGCAGCGCGCGCATGCCATGCCTGGCAGCGCGCCGGAAACGGCGGCGCCGGACGTGGCGCGCAAGGAGCTGCCACTGGCGTAAGCGGCGGTTCCGCGCCGCGGCTTATTTGCCGATGCAGAAACGGCTGAAGATCACGCCCAGCAGGTCGTCGGAGGAAAAGGCGCCGGTGATGCTGGAAAGCTGGACCTGGGCCAGGCGCAATTCCTCGGCGAAGAGGTCGAGCGACTGGTCGGTCTGGGCGGCATGCTGGCCGGCCAGGTCCAGGTGGCGCGATGCGGAACGCAGGGCGATCAGGTGGCGTTCGCGCGCCAGGTAGAGCGATTCGCCGGTCTGCTGCCAGCCGGCGATGCGCAACAGTTCGGCGCGCAGCAGGTCGATGCCGAGCTTCTCGTTGGCCGACAAATACACATGGGTGGCGTCGGACATCTGGTCCACCGACGGCTTGTGGCCGGACAGGTCGATCTTGTTCCACACGCGCAGCACCGGTACGCCGGCCGGGAAGGCTTCGACCATCGCTTCGTCGGCGCGGGTCGGGCCGTGGTCGGCGTCCAGCAGGTGCAGGATGACGTCGGCCTTGCCCACTTCGCCCCAGGTGCGTTCGATGCCGATGCGTTCGACCACGTCCACCGCCTCGTCATGGCTGCGGATGCCGGCGGTGTCGATGATGTTGAGCGGGATGCCTTCGATCTGGATGGTTTCGCTGACCTTGTCGCGCGTAGTGCCGGCGATCGGCGTGACGATGGCGACGTCGGCGCCGGCCAGGGCGTTCAGCAGCGAGGACTTGCCCACATTCGGCTGGCCCACCAGCACCACATTCAAGCCTTCGCGCAGCAGCGCGCCTTGCGAGGCCTGGCGGAACACCTGGTCGAGCGCCTCCACGATGCCTGTGAGCTGGCCGCGCGCGTCGGATTTTTCGAGGAAGTCGATTTCCTCTTCCGGGAAGTCGAGCGTGGCCTCGACCAGCATGCGCAGGTGGGTGACGCGTTCCACCAGGGCGTGGATGGTCTGCGAGAAGGCGCCGGACAGCGATTGCGAGGCCGACTTGGCCGCCGCTTCGGTGGAGGCGTCGATCAGGTCGGCCACCGCCTCGGCCTGGGCCAGGTCAAGCTTGTCGTTCATATAAGCCCGGCGCGTGAATTCGCCCGGCTCGGCCAGGCGCAGGCCGTATTCCTGCCCCGCTTCCAGCACGCGCGCCAGCAGCATCTGCAGCACGACCGGGCCGCCGTGGCCTTGCAATTCCAGCACGTCTTCGCCGGTATAGGAGTGCGGCCCCTTGAAGTAGATGGCGATGCCCTGGTCGATGATGCTGCCGTCGGCGTTCTTGAAGGGGATGTAGGTGGCGTGGCGCGGCTGCAGGGCCGTGGCGCCAAACAGGGCCTGGGCCAGGCCCTTGAGGTTTTTGCCGGAGGCGCGCACCACGCCGATGCCGCCGCGTCCGGGGGCCGTGGCGATTGCCGCGATGGGGGAAGTGTCGAGATTCATAGCGGAATTCTAGATGATAAAAAAAACCCGTGCCTGGCACGGGTTTTTCTGCAACACGCTGCCAGGCTTACTTGGCGGCGCCGTATTTGCGGGTGATGACCCATTGCTGGGCGATCGACAGCACGTTGTTCACAACCCAGTACAGCACCAGGCCGGACGGGAAGAAGAAGAACATCAGCGAGAAGGCCAGCGGCATGAACAGCATCATCTTGGCCTGCACCGGATCGGCCGGCTGCGGGTTCAATTTGGTGGTGATGAACATGGAGATCGCGTACAGCACCGGCAGGATCGCCCATGGATCGTGCTGGGTCAGGTCGGTGATCCAGCCCACCCATGGCGCGCCGCGCATTTCGACCGAGGCGTTCAGCACCCAGTACAGGGCGATGAAGACCGGCATCTGCACCAGGATCGGCAGGCAGCCGCCGAGAGGATTGATCTTCTCGGTCTTGTACAGCTCCATCATGGCCTGGTTCATCTTCTGCGGATCGCCTTTGTGGCGTTCGCGGATTTCCGTCATCTTCGGCGTCACCACCTTCATCTTGGCCATGCTGCGGTAGCTGGCGGCCGACAGCGGGAAGAAGACCAGCTTGATCAGGATGGTGAAGGCGATAATCGTCCAGCCCCAGTTGCCCAGCGCGCTGTGCAGGTGTTCCATCACCCAGTACATCGGTTTGGCAATAATGGTCAGCATGCCATAGTCCTTCACCAGCTCCAGGCCAGGCGAGACTTTTTCCAGCGCTTTTTCGTTCTGCGGGCCGGAGTAGAGCTGGGCCGTGTTGGACACGGTGGCGCCTGGCGCCAGGCTGCCCAGCGGCTGCACCACGCCGATGGCGTACAGATTGGTGTCCACTTTCTTGGTGAAGATGTCGCGCGCGGCTTTCGCTTGCGGCACGAAGGCGGACACGAAGAAGTGCTGCGAGATGGCGATCCAGCCGCTGTCGGCCTTGGTCGGATGATCCGGCGTGAAAGGCTTGCCCGGATTTTCCTTCTGGGTCTTGTCTTCCTTCTCGATCTTCTCGAAGCTCAGCTTCTTGTACTTGTCGGCGTCGGTGTACAGGGTCGGGCCGGTGAAGCTGCTGTTGAACCAGGACGATTCAGGCGGCTTGTTGCCGTCGTGGACCAGCTGCAGGTACAGCTCCGGCGTCAGCGGGGCCGCGCCGGTATTGGTCACGTCGTGGCGCACGTCGACCACATAGTCGCCGCGCTTGAAGGTCAGGGTCTTGGTCAGCTTGACGCCGCCCTGCTCCGCTTCCAGCACCAGCTGCACCTGGTTGCCGTTGGCCAGCGTGCGCACGCCGGGCTTGGCGACAAAGCCGGTGTTGTGGTTGGGCAGGCCAGGCGCGCCGACCAGGCCGGTCTGGCCCAGATAGGTCTTGTTGCCGTTCTGCTGGAACAGCACTTCATTGGCGCGCGCATCCAGATTGCTCTTGCAGGCTTCCGACAGGCCGAAGCAGCCGCCGAACCAGCCCGGATTGCCGGCTGCTTTGTAGTTCAGCAGCTCCAGGCGCTTGATCTGGCCGCCCAGGGTGTCGACATCGACCTTCATCACGTCGGTGGTGATGGTGATGATTTCGCTCTTGAACGGCGCGGCGCCGTCAACGGCGGCGGCGCCTGGCGTGGCGGCGGTCGCGCTGGCGCTAGGCGCAGGCAGGCCGGCTGCCTTGGCGGCAGGCGCTTTCGCGGTCTGGGTCGGCGCCGGTGCGAACATGGATGGCTTGCCGGTGGAGATCATCCACTCGTTCCACAGGAAGACGAGCGATACGGAGAATACGATCCACAGGATGGTACGTTTATTGATATCCATTACGGTAAGTATCAAGAGTGGTTGCAACCGCAAGCGGTTGTTTGGGAATCCTTGTCTGATGCCGGCGGAACCGGATCAAGCCCGCCATTATTCCATGGATGGCAGCGGCATACACGCCGAAATGCCAGCCAGCTCCCTTTTCCCGCGCCGTGCACGCGCAGCGCTTCGAGCGCATAGTTCGAGCAGCTTGGGTAAAAGCGGCAGCGCGGCCCCAGCATGGGACTGACGATCAGCTGGTAGGCGCGCAGCAGGAAGGAGAGCAGCGTTTTCATCGCGCAGGACGGTTCTTGGTCTGGGAGGCGAACAGGCGCGTGAGCTCCTGGCGCAATTCCAGCTTCAGTTTGGCCGTGGTGGCCGGACCGTCCTTGCGGTTGACCGGTTTCGCCAGCCGCACGACGCAGTCGATGGGCGGCAGTCCGGTAACGCGGAATAATTCGCGGGTCACGCGCTTGATGGTGTTGCGCGTAACCGCGCGCGGCGCAAAGCGTTTGGCAACGACGATGCCCAGCCGCGCATGTGGCAGCTGATTCTGGCGGGTATAGAGCACGAAATGCGCGCTTTTCTGGGCCGGGCGCAAACGAAAAACGGATGAAAATTCATCCGTTTTAATGATGCGCCGAGCGCGCGCGAAGTCGTGGGAACCTTCGCCTGTCGAGCCGTTTGTACAGCTGTCCACGCGATCAGCTTGCAAGCTGTGGCTTATACAGCCAGACGCTTGCGGCCTTTGCCACGGCGTGCATTCAGAACTTGACGGCCGCCACGGGTAGCCATACGAGCGCGGAAGCCGTGGGTGCGCTTACGACGCACAACGGAAGGTTGGTAAGTACGTTTCATGTTGGTCTCGCTAAAGAAGCAAAAAAATGCAAAATCGGGTCTGACGTCCCGTCAGTTATTGGTGCCAATGACATTTCGCGCACCCATGCCAACATACCGGCACAAGCTGGCCAATCTCATCGCCCGCTTAATCCGCGCTGGTCGTAAACTGAAAAAACACGGAGTACGGGCGGGGAACCCTGAATTATCAGCATTTCGACACCGCTTGTCAACCTCGAAGCACGCCCGCCCTGCCCCGCGGGCCGCCGATTTTTGCACATTTTTCGCGTGATGCCTGTGGATAACTTCGAACTTCGGGGGTAGAATAGCGTGTTACGTGTGGCGTTTAGAGTTCACTCCCGGCGCCCTCCCACAGCTTTTCAGATAGAAGATTCATGGAAAATTTTTGGCAGACCTGTTCCGCACAGTTGGAACTGGAGCTGACGCCGCAACAATTCAGTGCCTGGATTAAGCCGCTGATCCCCCTCGATTACGAGGAGGGCAAGCTGCGTATTGCCGCCCCCAACCGCTTCAAGCTGGATTGGGTGAAGACGCAATTCGCCAGCCGCATCACGGCCCTGGCAGCGCAATACTGGGAAGAGCCGATCGAAGTGCTGTTCGTGCTCGACCCGCGCCTGAATGCCGCGAAAAAGCCGGCCGCACCGACCGCCAGCAGCAGCGCCGCGCCCGTCAACCACGCCGCCGATACCGCGCGCAGCGCCGAACTGCCCGCCGCCGCGGCAACCGCCGCCACGCCGGAATTCGCCAATGCGCGCGGACGCGAGCAAAGCCGCATCAATACCGACCTGACCTTCGACAGCTTCGTGACCGGTAAGGCCAACCAGCTGGCGCGCGCCGCCGCGATCCAGGTGGCGAACAATCCGGGCGTGTCCTACAACCCGCTGTTCTTCTATGGCGGCGTCGGCCTCGGCAAGACCCACTTGATCCACGCCATCGGCAACCAGGTGATGGCCGACCAGCCGGGCGCGCGCATCCGCTACATCCACGCCGAACAGTACGTGCGCGACGTCGTGACCGCTTACCAGCGCAAGGGCTTCGACGACTTCAAGCATTACTACCACTCGCTGGACATGCTGCTGATCGACGATATCCAGTTCTTCGGCGGCAAAAGCCGCACGCAGGAAGAGTTCTTCTATGCCTTCGAAGCGCTGATCGCGGCCAAGAAGCAGATCATCATCACCAGCGACACCTATCCCAAAGAGATCACCGGCATGGACGACCGCCTGATCTCGCGCTTCGACTCCGGCCTGACGGTGGCGATCGAACCGCCGGAGCTGGAAATGCGGGTGGCGATCCTGCTGAAAAAAGCCAAGTCGGAAGGCGTCACGCTGTCCGACGACGTGGCCTTCTTCGTCGCCAAGCACCTGCGCTCGAACGTGCGCGAGCTGGAAGGCGCGCTGCGCAAGATCCTGGCCTACTCGCGCTTCCACGGCAAGGACATCAGCATCGACATCGTGAAGGAAGCGCTGAAGGATCTGCTGTCGGTGCAGAACCGCCAGATCTCGGTGGAAAACATCCAGAAGACGGTGGCGGACTTCTTCAACATCAAGGTGGCGGACATGTATTCCAAGCGCCGCCCCGCCAATATTGCGCGCCCGCGCCAGATCGCCATGTACCTGGCCAAGGAATTGACGCAAAAGAGCCTGCCCGAAATCGGCGAGCTGTTTGGCGGCCGCGATCACACCACCGTGCTGCATGCGGTGCGCAAGATCGCGCTGGACCGCACCAAGAACCCGGAGTGCAACCACGAGCTGCACGTCCTGGAACAAACCCTCAAAGGCTGATGCTGGCCGGGGCTGAAGATTTGCTATTACACTGCTGGGTTTCCGCCGCCAAGGCAAGCAGCAGACGCGTCGCGCTAGGCGATGCAAAAGAATTAACGTTTAACTTTTAACTGAGGATATTTATGCAACTGGTCAAAACCACCCGAGATACGCTGCTTCGGCCACTGCAAATCGTGAGCGGTATTGTCGAGCGTCGGCACACTATGCCGATTCTGGCCAATATCCTCATCCGCAAGGAAGGCGAAAGCGTTTCATTCCTGTCCACCGACACCGAAGTGCAGATCACCACGCACGCCAATATCGGTTCGGGCGCCGAAGTGACCGGCACCACCGTGGCCGCGCGCAAGCTGCTGGACATTCTGCGCGCCCTGCCGGAAGCGGGCGACGTGTCGCTGACCCTGGCCAACAAGCGCCTGGCGGTGCAAAGCGGTAAATCGCGCTTCGCCCTGCAGACGCTGGCCGCCGAAGAGTTCCCGACCGTGCAGGAAGCCGACAGCTACAACGCCTCCTTCACGCTGCCGCAGAAAACCCTGAAGCACCTGTTCAATATGGTGCACTTCGCCATGGCGCAGCAGGACATCCGCTACTACCTGAACGGCCTGCTGCTGGTCCTGGACGGCAAGAACGTGATCGCCGTGGCCACCGACGGCCACCGCCTGGCCTTCTGCCAGGTCGAAACCGAACAGGCTTTCGAACGCCAGGAAGTGATCATCCCGCGCAAGACCATCATCGAGCTGCAGCGCCTGCTGGAAGAAAGCGACGACGCCGTGCAGCTGGATATCGCGGCCAACCAGGTCAAGCTGACCTTCGCCGACATCGAACTGATCTCCAAGCTGGTCGAGGGCAAATTCCCCGACTACACGCGCGTGATCCCGAAGGGCTACAACAACGACTTCTCCATCGGCCGCGACGAGCTGCTGCGCTCCCTGCAGCGCGCGGCCATCATGACCAGCGATAAATTCAAGGGCGTGCGCTGCATCATCAGCCCGGGCAGCCTGAAAATCTCGTCCACCAACGCCGACCAGGAAGAGGCGGTGGAAGAGCTGGAAATCGACTACGGCGGCGACAATATCGACATCGGCTTCAACGTCACCTATCTGCTCGACGTGCTGAATAACCTGAAGTGCGATCAGATCAATGTGTCGCTGGGCGACTCCAACTCCTCGGCCCTGATCTCGATCCCCGACAATCCAGACTTCAAGTACGTTGTGATGCCGATGCGTATTTAACGCGGCGCATGCAGTAAGTTTTTACCGAGTCAATCAGTAATCGTTATTTGAGAAAGCAGTCCATGTCCGAAAGCCAAAACGAACCACAACTCCAGGCCAAGCTGGAAGAATACGGCGCCGCATCGATTCAGATCCTGGAAGGCCTGGAAGCAGTCCGCAAACGTCCAGGCATGTATATTGGCGACACCTCGGATGGCACCGGCCTGCACCACCTGGTGTTCGAAGTGCTGGACAACTCGATCGACGAAGCGCTGGCCGGCCACTGCTCGGAAATCCATGTGACCATCCACTCGGATAACTCGATCTCGATTACCGACAACGGCCGCGGCATCCCCGTCGGCCTGAAGATGGACGACAAGCACGAACCGAAGCGCTCCGCCGCCGAAATCGTGCTGACCGAACTGCACGCCGGCGGCAAGTTCGACCAGAACGCGTACAAGGTGTCGGGCGGTCTGCACGGCGTGGGCGTATCGTGCGTGAACGCGCTGTCCAAACTGCTGCGCGTGACCATCCGCCGCGACGGCAAGGTCCACCAGATGGAGTTCGTCAAGGGCGCGGCGCAGAACCGCGAAATCGAAATCATCGACGGCGTGCCGTGCTCGCCCATCAAGGTGATCGGCGAAACCGACAAGCGCGGCACCGATGTGCATTTCTGGGCCGACGAAGAGATCTTCACGCACGTGGAATTCCACTACGAGATCCTGGCCAAGCGTATCCGCGAACTGTCCTTCCTGAATAACGGCGTCAACATCAAGCTGAGCGACCAGCGCACCGGCAAGGAAGAAATCTTCGCTTTCGAGGGCGGCACGCGCGGCTTCGTGGAGTACATCAACAAGGCCAAGACCGTGCTGCACCCGACCGTGTTCCAGGCCACCGGCGAACGCCAGTCGGACCAGGGCACCAATATTTCGGTGGACGTGTCGATGCAGTGGAACGACGCCTTCAACGAGCAGGTGCTGTGCTTCACCAATAATATTCCGCAGCGCGACGGCGGCACCCACCTGACCGGCCTGCGCGCGGCGATGACCCGCGTCATCAACAAATACATCGACGAGAACGACTTCGCCAAGAAGGCCAAGGTCGAAATCAGCGGCGACGATATGCGCGAAGGCCTGACCTGCGTGCTGAGCGTGAAAGTGCCGGAGCCGAAATTCTCCTCCCAGACCAAGGACAAGCTGGTGTCGTCCGAGGTGCGCGGCCCGGTCGAAGAGATCGTCGCCAAGACCCTGACCGACTTCCTGATGGAGAAGCCGAACGACGCCAAGATCATCTGCGGCAAGATCGTGGAAGCGGCGCGCGCGCGCGAAGCGGCGCGCAAGGCACGCGACCTGACCCGCCGCAAAGGCATCATGGACGGCCTGGGCCTGTCGGCCAAACTGGCCGACTGCCAGGAAAAAGACCCGGCCCTGTGCGAACTGTACATCGTCGAGGGTGACTCCGCAGGCGGCTCGGCCAAGCAGGGCCGCGACCGTAAGTTCCAGGCCATCCTGCCGCTGCGCGGCAAGGTGCTGAACGTGGAGAAGGCGCGCTTCGAGAAGATGCTGTCCTCGGAACAGATCACCACCCTGATCGCCACCCTCGGCACCTCGATCGGCCCGGACGAATTCAACGTCGAGAAGCTGCGCTACCACCGCATCATCATCATGACCGACGCGGACGTCGACGGCGCCCACATCCGCACCCTGCTGCTGACGCTGTTCTACCGCCAGATGCCGCAGCTGGTGGAACGCGGCCACGTGTACATCGCGCAGCCGCCGCTGTACAAGGTCAAGGCCGGCCGCGACGAGCGCTATCTGAAGGACGACGTGGAAGAAGCGGGCTATATGATGACCGTGGCCCTGAACACCGCCGTGCTGACCCCGCGCGAAGGCGCCGATCCGATCACCGGCGAACCGCTGACCGAACTGGCGCGCCAGTACAACCTGGCCAACGCCGTGATGACCCGCCTGACCCGCGTCATCGACCGCGCCGCGCTGACCGCCATCATGACCGGCGTGACGCTGGACCTGTCGAACCTCGACTCGGCCAAGGCTTCGGCCCAGGCGCTGTCGGACAATATCAGCGACGCCGCCATCACCGTGTCGGTGCGCTCCGATGAGCTGAGCGAGAAGCATCTGCTGTGGATCGAGCGTCTGCACCACGGCAATGTGAAAGTCTCGACCATCGACGCCGACTTCGTGCAGGGCGCGGACTACGCCGTGCTGGCCAAAGCCGCCGCCACCTTCACCGGCCTGATCGGCGAAGGCGCCGTGATCCGCCGCGGCGAAGGCGAACGCACCAAGGACTCGGCCGTGGTGGACTTCCACCACGCCATGCAGTGGCTGCGCGACGAAGCCGAACGCACCGTGTCCAAGCAGCGCTATAAAGGTCTGGGCGAGATGAATCCTGAACAGCTGTGGGAAACCACCATGGATCCAACCGTGCGCCGCCTGCTCAAGGTGCAGATCGAAGACGCCATCGCCGCCGACCAGATCTTCACCACCCTGATGGGCGACGACGTGGAACCACGCCGCAACTTCATCGAATCGAACGCGCTGCGGGCGGGGAATATTGACGTTTGATATAGGTGTAGCAGGAACCATAACCTGAGATTTTGGGCAGCATCCATTGAGACATTTATGAATGGATGCACTTCGATAGCCCCAAGATACTAGGAAAGAACAGAGGCCACCTCGGTGAGGTGGCCTCTGTTCTTTTGCGGGCTATGCGACAAGCACTCAGCCGCGTGCACTCGTTGTCTACTCAGCGCAGTACGCCGCAATAGCACAATATCGCCATCTCCACCAGCACTCGGCACAATTGGAAGGCGGACAGCGCCAGCTATCAACGCTCGCTTATCGAAACTTTGATGCGCCGGCTGATGGCGCTGGCCGGCCGGGAACCGGTCGCGCGCGCTATAGGGCGCGGGTCACCTAATTGGCCATCCTGATGGGAGTGCTCAACCGCATGAGTTAGCTCGACTTAACACAGGCGAGGAAACTTTGCGATTTACTCATTTTAACGTATATCGTTGATTTTTAACGAAAAATTTCAAAAATCTTCTTGGCAGTCGGCCACATTTTTTTGTAATCTGTACTCGTTCGGATCACCGGAATTTGTGCGGACAGACTTTGTCCAACAATCAAGGCGCGGCCGATGTCACTCGTTCCGCGAAGGCAGCGTCGGAGCAAGATTGCCGTACGGATCGATTTGAATGCCCTTCTTAGATGATGCTGAATCGAATGGAGAATTAATCATGGACCGCGCGACCGACTCTACCGATGTTCCAGAAGATTTTCCGCATGCACCGATACTCGGTGCCGTAGCTGGGTTTGCACCAAAATTTTTGCTCATACGGAGAGAGAATGGTAGCTATGCGGCACCGAAAATCTCCGACGAAGAATGCAACGCGCGTTGGATGCATTGCGAGGATTTAGCAAATCAATTTGCCAATGCCGCCTTGCGTAGTAAGGCAGGAAAACGTTCCGATTGGAATGAGGAGGATATCCTGGATCAGTACCTGCCTCGCTTAAGAAATACTGGATGGGTAAGCGACGACGAGTCGACTTGGGTCTTGAGAAGGTCAGCCGCGATACTTAATTGGCCTCTACCGCCATCTCTTCAAAAGACCGAAGAACTTGGCCCACGCCAACAGGAATAGTAATAGCGCGAACGATAAGGCAGGCGCTGGTGAACGCATTCTTCGGGCAGATATGATTTTACGTTGGCCCGTACCGAAAGCAGCACGGGTGGATGCCGGTTGAGATTGTTGTGGCCAGAGTTCGCTTGCCGTGATTGATGAACGTCGATGTAATTGGCGTCGCATGAGATTGTTCCGAGCATATTGGAGAGCGGAATGAGCCGAAGTTTGGTCCCGCGTTCGCTTGGACTATGGGTGAACGGAATCCGAGTAGGCACTTGGAGTCAACATCGGCCTCGCGAAGATATCCTGGAATACGATGTTGATTGGGTTAATGCGAACGAAGCATGGCCGTTGTCGTTGTCTCTTCCATTTTTGCCCGGTAATGCCAGTCACCATGGCCAGGTTGTGAGCGCGTATTTTGAGAACCTGCTGCCGGATAGTTGGGATATACGTGTGCGTCTGGCCGGGCGATATAAGGTGGACCCTGGAAGTTCCTTCGAACTATTGGAGCAGATCGGACGAGATTGCGTGGGTGCGCTGCAGATATTACCCGACGGGGTTGTGCCACTGGATGTGAGATCAATTGATGCCACGCCTTTAGCAGAGAGTGAGGTGGCGAAGTTACTGCGAAATGCTGTAGCTCCGGGCGGGTATCCCAACGGGTCCTACCAGGATGTTGATGACTTCCGAATCTGCATTGCCGGTGCCCAGGAAAAAACAGCCCTATTGTTCGCGGATGGAAGATGGTGCAAGCCTCATGGGTCAACGCCAACGACACACATCCTCAAACTGCCCATGGGCCTGGTGGGGAACATGCGCGCCGACATGAGTGCATCGGTGGAAAACGAATGGCTATGCTCGCTAATCCTTAGAGAATTCGGCTTGCCGGTTGCCCAGGCTAGCCCGATGCAGTTTGAAGAAGTGAAGGTGCTTTCGGTAGAGCGCTTCGACCGTCAATGGGACCACAATAGCGACGGTACGTCTTGGGTTAGCCGGCTGGCCCAGGAGGACTTCTGTCAAGCGACAGGAACGCCGCCATCACTTAAATACGAAGCGGATGGGGGACCGGGAATGGGGCAGATCATGAGGGTGTTGGAGGGCTCTGCTTCAAATGAGCGTGACCGACGAATTTTTTTCCAGGCTCAGGTCCTATTCTGGATGTTGGCTGCGACCGATGGCCATGCGAAAAACTTCAGCCTAGTTTTGCACGCAGGTGGTCGGTACGAGCTTACCCAATTGTATGACGTGCTGTCTGCTTATCCGGTTCTCGGCGGCGGGTCCAATCAGATTTCGCCGCACAAGGCAAAAATGGCGATGGCTATGCGCTCGAAGAATGTGCATTGGAAAATACGTGATGTTTTGCGACGACACTTGGATGTTGTAGGGACGGCCTATGGGATTTGCACACCTGATGGGCGAGGCGTCTGCTCCATCATCGATGAACTTATCGAGCGAACGCCGAGGGTGGTACAGGTCGTAAGCGAGCAGCTGCCAAGCGATTTCCCTCACCACTTGGCAGACGGCATCTTCGACGGCCTGCAAGCAGCGGCGCAAAGACTTGCCATTTCGGGTTGATAAGCCCCATGATACTTAGCGCCGCATTCTCTTAATCGTAATGGTTGGCTGTCCTTCTCTAGTCAGGATGCCTCCCAAGTCGGACAATTTCCGTTGTTTGATCCGCATAACTACAGTGCCGTCAAGGAGTTGAGAAAATGTGACCCTGGTCCCTGGGGTAAGGCTGAGGCTCTCACGGAAGGCTTTTGGCAGTGTAATTTGGCCCTTAGCTGTCAACGTCACTTGAACCGTCATTTCCAGCTCCTAACGTAAGGATACCCAGCGCCAGTGTAGCCGAATTTAGGCGAAAAGCTGTCGGGTATCGGAGACGCAAGTAGCGTTAGCCAGCGTACCTCTGCTGGGAAAATTTCGTCACATGCTGGCACTGCATTCGTTAGAATTTGACTAAAGCGCCCCGGTGAAATTTGGCTGGTTCGGCGGCTACAAACCCGTGTACTTTCTATTCCGTACGATCAGTAAGCTAGCGAAATGCGGTGCCGCATCAAGCCGGCTAGCCGCGCCTGTCGCTGACGGTGAACTGGAGGTGGTTGAGCTGCTCGTCAAGAGCACGGGCTGAAGAATTCTTTGCGGCTTTTTCGGTCCCTACTGTTCTGACTTTGAGCGAGCTTCGCCCAAGATTACTTCGGCCTCCGCGACCAAATCAGCCGCCGAGCAGTTCAATGCTTTAGCAAGCTTCAGCATCGTATTAAAAGTCGCTTGCTTTTTGCCAGTCTCCATCCAACTAATGAAGACGCGCTCGAGTCCAGCCTCTAATCCAAGCTGTTCCTGGCTTAGCCCAGCTGCTAAGCGTCTTGCGCGAACGGCTTTGCCGAACCCGGTGGCTGGTTCCACATCCTCTCCTTCCAAGAAGGCTTGAGGGTATGGAAGGGGCGTAGGCAAGTCTTTATACTATGGTATACAATTAAATTAATTGCCAATTGGCAATCATCACGCCCGCCGAGTGGATGCCGATTGTGCCGACGGTGCTCAGAACCCTAGACGGGTGCACCACCTGCCGGCCGGAGGAGATACATTGAAAAAGATTGCAGTTGTGTTTTGCTTGGTGCCAGCTATCTCGATAGCGCAAAACTTGCTCTGGACACCAGCATCGGTCAGCGCCTGTATTGCTGGAAAGAACGCGAAGAGCGAGGTAATCGAGGCTATCGCTTGTTTGAAGGCAAACCCGGCGGCAAGTTCCGCCATCACTGACCAGTTCAAGCAGGAGCAGGCTGGATTGATTTCGGCTGATGCTGATGTTGCGGCTGCATTCAGTGAGCTGGAGCGCCAGAAAAACAGACGGCTTTATGTCCGAATGCAGCATGCGGACGGTGGTCCTGCTCTCCTTATGACTGTAGAGTCCACATCCATTGGTGGCCCTGCGCCACGAATCGTTTATGACCTGAGCGCACTCGACCTCACATTTACGCACACGTCTTCTATATTCAGCGCGGCTAAGACAGTACCCTTAGAAAAAGTTACTTCGTTCCTTTATATCAAGAAAACGCATGGTGTTGGCGAACTGAAAACGGGCTATAGGGACGGCACATACACCATGGATTCAAGCTACCAGGGCGGGTATCCGATCAAGGTGCCACAGCCTGGTGCAACAGCCTACGGTGTCACGGAATTCGTTGGAACGGTCTATCCAGGACGTTCTTTGAACGAGCATTGGAAGCTTGACCCAGCAAATCTGTCCGGATACATCATTACATTCTTCCCCGAAGACAAAGGTAAAGCTCTTGTCGCAAAGTTTGAAGAAGAAGTAGTCGCCCAGCAAAAGGCGAAGGAGCAGGCAAATAGCGTAGCTGCGGAGCAAAGGCGACTGGAGCGTGCTCGCGAAGATGAACGCAAGTCGAAAGTGCTTGCTGAGATGTCGAAGGCACCGCGTGGCACCGAAGACTCCTGCCAGAGAGTCGCTCCGTTTTCAGGTTTTGATGATCCTGCTAGCGCTGACATTGAGTGCAAGTTCTCGGGCAAGGTCGACCTCTGGGACTTGAAGAGTGCTGGGTGGCTTGTCGTGAACAAGCAGCGAGACTCCAATAACTACGTCCGCGAATACTTCATACGAAAGGTGCGCTGAGTGTTGTTCGTCACCTGATCTTAAAGAACTTGGCTATGAAGGGGGGACTAACTCATATTCGGATGGTGTCCCCAGGCGTGGTGTATGAGATGTAGTGGCTCGGACTTGACCCGACATTGAGTGTCAGATGGGAAGCGGCTCCCGATTGCGGAATTTACCGCTCAAAGTCATTTACCATCCATCGAATTAGGAGGATCCATCGGGAAGTGGATGAGCTCATATTCCTGAATGAGGTTGGCCAAAATCTGCAGCCGCAACCCGTCAGAGGTGCCTCGTTCAGCGGACATAAGCGCATCTATCTCTTTGAGTGCCGCCGCATAATCAGCGGGGGTCTTAAGAATTTGAGAGTTCATCTTCAATCGCATTCACACAGTTCAGACCAATCGTACTGCAATAGCCACGGCGGCTCTTGGCCGGAAATGGCCAACCGGATTTATAAGCTATCTGACAGACAGTGCGAGGTCAAGTCTGAACCACTACATATGAGAACTCCCTCATCGCAACAGCAGGCTTGCACTGGTGCGAAATTGGACGCACACTGAAATCAAATTTGATTCCTGGAATCCCTATGAGAACCACCATCACTATAGACGACGACCTCTACAACAAAGCCCTTGAAGTAGCAGACCCGTCCATGGACACGGCCGATCTTTTCCGCGAAGCCATCAAGACTTTCGTGCGCGTCCAAGCCGCCAAGCGTTTAGCCGCATTGGGCGGTACAATGCCGGCGATGCCGAAAATTCCACGTCGGCGGCCAGAACCAACGAAATGAGTGGCGTGCTCGTCGATACCTCTGTTTGGATCGACCACTATCGGAATTGCAATGCGGCGCTAGTAGAATTGCTCAACCAAGACTTGGCGCTCACCGAACAACCGATACCCGGACTGTTCGTTTGCTTGACGGATTGCCCCGCTCATTTTGACCCTCTCGCCGTACCCTCGCAAACGCTGCGCCCCTATCGTAAGACCCTTCAAAATCCAATTCTTTTAAGTCCTCATGAGGCTGTTTTAGTGTAAGCGCCTGGTCGATTACATTGAAAGGTTTTACAACCCAAGACGGAAGCATTCAACACTGGGCTACGTTAACCGAGTGGAGCCCGCATTTGACCTATACGACTAGGTACGGAATAGCGCGCCAACGCAAGTCAAAAGAAGCCATGGAAGAGGATGTTGACTAGCGCTCATCAAGATAAAGTGGGCATGCATTTAAGACCCAAATCAGGACGTTGTTATCGAGGGATTCAAAGGAGTATTGTCTGCGGTGCCGATGCCCACAATGAGCCAATTTTTAATGTTATACGCGAAGCGCTTTCACTTCTGATACGGTAGGCGGATTGGAACCGATGAGGTGATATTTCGCGCATTTTTCAGATGGGCAACATGCTATCCTTTTGGTCGCGGGCTTTGTTTGGCCTGGAGGCGGTCTTGCTGATGCAGCACGGCCACGCGTTAGAACGGGAAAAGAGATGCCGATGGCTTTCAAGAAATCGCCCTCGAAGTCATCCAATGGACGGCAAATACAGCTGGTACGGGGTGATCCCGACTGCGCAGCTTTCTACCAATGGATACACGCCGAGCTCGCAAAGGTGACCACGACCTGGCCGCCGAAAATCACCAAAACTACTCTTACCACCGGCCGTCGGGGTAATCTTGGCGAATTCCTATCTTACCGCGTGGCACGCGAGACTGGTTTGTATGGGAAAAGCAAGGGATATACCTTGGCGCTTATGGGAGCACTGACGCCTCTTCAGGATGGCGCCCCGACGGGCCTGGATATCACCATCGTTCACTTGGACCCGAGCGGCGACGTAAGTAAAGATTGCCTCTATATCATGGAGGTGAAGACCACGGGCGCCACCAAATTGACCTATGCGACAGCACTCATTGGGGATTACGAAAAACTCTTGGGAACAACGGCGGTCGCAGGATCGCTTGGCCAACGATTCAATTGGCTTCAAGGTTATCTCAAGGTTATACATGAGTTTTCTGATGACGAGATTGAGCGAGTCGGCGATCTCTTCATGCCTGACGCGAAGGACTGCAAGGGCATCAAGTTGCTGCCAACGCTCGTGCATGACCGGAAAGCTGGCGATTCTGTGGCCGTTGATGCCTTGGACGATGTCGCAGCTGAGATTGAAAAGCAGGGGTGGAGTAAGAAAACCATTGAGCCTTGGAGCATTGCAATCAGCAACCTAACTGAATGCTTTGTGCATCTCTCAAACAATGGAACCACGATGCCATGATCAATATTCCTGATTCAGTCCGCTTCCTAGATAGCGCCGCGTCGTCCGCAGCGAAAGCCAGGGGTGTTGAACCGATGTGGCCAACGGCGGACCCTCTCGATGTGGCAACCGCGCTTAAGTGCATCAGCGCGTTCCAAGTTCGCATGAATGTCGAGGCCCTTGAAGCATTAGATGATGAGAGCCACGCGCAGCCTCTTGTCGCGGCAGCGCGAATATTAGTGTCGACAGCACAGCACTTGCGGCGCGGGGAGAATCCGTCGAATAGCACCGACCTTGACGAGTTATCGTTCTATGCTGCGCTTGCCTTTGCCATGCATGGCAACTTTCCTAGTGCGCACGCGGCCCTTTCTGACGTTTCCTTAGGATTTGTTGAGGAAAGCCTAGTGCAAAAAATGGTCGCGGCCATATGTGATCCGAGCAGTCCATCGGTCCGACGGCGTTCGGATGATCCCGAATTTGAGCAGTTTCGTTTGCAGTGGTACCGCGCACTGCGTAACGTAGACAGTTCGGTGCGTACTAAGGCATTCGATAGTGCTCTCAAACTCTTCACTGAAGCTGCAAATACAGGCACGATGGCAGAGGGTGCGCTACTCTTAGGCGGGCGAATGGCGGCTCACCAGGCGAGGCGATTAGCCACAGTTAATCTTCTGGATGACGCGCCCGAAATTCCTGAATGGTTCATCAGAAACTCGATCAAGGCCGGCATGGCGACTTTACTGCCGCCGCAATACCTGCTTTTAAATAAAAGCCGGATTGCCAGACATAGGCGTAACACGCTACTGACACTACCTACAAGCACCGGAAAGACTTTTGTCGCTGAAGCTTGCATTGCCGCCGGATTAGAGAGTGACGGCCTGTGCGTATATGTAGCTCCGTACGTCGCCGTTGGGGAGCAGGTGAAAAACTCACTCAAGAAGCGACTTGGCGAAGAAGTACCTGTTGTATCGATGTTTGGCGGCTTCCAGTCGGAGGCTCTGAATATCTTCGCCGATAGAGAGGTTGTTGTTGCCACTCCTGAGCGATTTGACGGTTGGCTTCGCTCGGGCGAAGGCGTGGAGCGTCTACGTACCGTCGTCTTTGACGAGATCCATATTCTCGAGAATGGGGTTCGTGGGGCACGCGTGGAAGGCTTGGTATCACGAATCAGGCTCCTTCAGCGAAGCAACTCGGACCTTCGCATTATCGGGCTGTCGGCTGTGTTGAGTGAGCCTCAATTCGTCTGTACGTGGCTCGGCGTTCGAGAACGAGATCTTCATCAGATTGGCTGGCGACCGACTGCTCGCCGATTGGCCATGTGCCGCGCAAATGGGGATATGTATTGGATTCATGGAAACGATGCACTCCGGCCAAGGAGCGAGAAGGCTACTTCGGCGATGTCGGAGTCAGTGAAAGTCAACCTTCCGGCATCGATTCGACCAGCGCAATTTGCGAAGGTGAACGAGAAGAGCTCGGCTATCAATGTTGGCTCTATTGCGCGAGACCTACTGACTCGGCTTGGGGGGCCTGGCTTGGTCGTGTGTCCACGAAAGTTGGACACACGACTACTTGCGCGTGTGCTGATGGGCGGTCGAGAGTCCGTCGAGAACGCCGATGTTTTAACCACTGCGGATGACATCATCGCTCGCTATCCCTACTTGGATTTTCTAGCCGAGTGTCTGCGGTGTGGAGTGGCATACCATAACGCTTCTCTGCCCTTTGATGTACGCCGCGACATAGAGCGGCTAACCCGCTCGCGGGCATTATCCGTTGTTTGCGCCACTACTACGCTTGCTGAAGGGGCAGACCTGCCGTTTCGATGGACTATCGTCGCGCACTGGCTTAGCAGTATGCATGGCGATGGTACGAGAATGAAGTCGATGACTTTCAGAAACATTGCAGGGCGTTGCGGTAGAGCCGGCGCTTTCTCCGAAGGAGACACTGTGCTCTTTGAGAACTTGATGGGGCCCCCGTCGATGAAGGCGAGGCAGCGGAATGCAAGTCGCTTGGAAGAAGTGATGTTTTCTACTTCGCCACTCACGTCAACTCTCGGTGGGGAATGGGAGGAGACGCCTGTACAAGTACAGGAATTGCTGGAGGCCACGTTCAGTGCACAACTACTTGCCTGTATCGGCGAGCATCCCGAGGTTACAGATATCGTGTCGGAGCTGACAGGTGCATCCTATGCCGGGAAAACTGACGGCTCCGACAATGTTCGTCGAATTCTGTCAGAGACCGTCAAAAGTATTTTGGACGACAAGCAGGTTGGTGGGGCCATGGCGGTTATGAATAGCCCAATCAGGCTTACAGAGTTTGGCCAAGCGGCCAATCTAAGTGGCTTCTCTCCTGGAACTTGTCGGCTGATGGTGCAATTCCTGTTGGAAGAGACGTTTGAATCGGATGAAGCTCTCTACAGTGAGTTGTTGAAGCGCTTCAACAACGTTCCCGAGCAGTCTGACCAGACGCTTAGAAAAATCTTCTCAGGTTCGAAACATAAGAACGTACTCAAGATCGAAAATCTTGAAGCGATGCTGAAAAACTTGTTTCTGAGCATGGACCTGCGCGAGAACTTTGAAAGTCTGCGTAGCAAGACGTCCAGAGCTAAGCCGGACACCGTTGAAACAATGTTCGAGGAATTCGTTTCGTTTATCAACGGTGTGGTTGGTAATTTCCTGCCGTGGATACTTAGGGGGCTTGGGAAGCTCAGTGAGTATGGCAGCGAGGAGGCCAGATCCACCAACTGGTCGGAGATGGCTAAGAAAGTCGAAACCGCACTGAGGGTTACGGGCGGTGACACAGCGGCCGAAGATTTGCTCGCTCCAATTGAATAATCCAATCTCGACGGGGGGCGTCAAACCAGAGTCGCCTATGTGGCGGGGCGCACTTCGAAGTGTGCTTCTCTAGCCAGTTAGAAGTAATGCAAGTGGTTCCCATTCCGAAACGATGCATGATCTACAAAATTAACCCAAGACTTGATGGAGAAACTTCTGAAGGATTGGAGGAGTTTATTCACAAACTCGCTGTTGGCATATAAAAGGCTTACATAAATAATCTTTTGCAGATGTTCGATAGCTTGTTGGCGATTTGCGAAAGCTGAATTTCCCCAAGGAGCGACTATGGGCTGGTTTGCTTGGATGGACGAGCGGGACCAAGCTGAAAACGCGGCGCAATCTGATACAGCTCCGCCTAGACATCAAAGAGCTGCGGTATGAACGATTGTATGACCGCTTGGCGACCTTCGCCAGGAAGTGGAAGGTGGGTCAATTGGGGTTCGCTATACTGCGAGCAAACGAGCAAGATGACCTCCTTTCGCAGCTGACGATGAATGAGGCGGTATGTCATTTTGTCGGAGCAGCGATCTCGCTGCTCATGCTGGGAGAACAGCCAAGCCCGGTGTTCTGGGGCGCGGCGGCGCTCATGGCGGCCGGCATCTGGCTGCATCTGACCGAGAGCCACGAGCATGAACATGAGCACGAGCCGATGGAGCACAGTCATTCCCACAGCCATGATCTGTACCACCAGCACGAACATGATTTTGGGTGGGATGGCGTCGAGCCCCATGTCCACCCCCATCACCATGACCGGATGCGTCATTCACATAAGCACTATCCGGACATTCATCACCAGCACAAACACTAAGGACGAAAGCTAAGGCAAGAAGGAATGAAACGATTTTTACAAGACATGTAGCAATTAAAACGCTTTGGAAGTAATGATTACTGCCATGAACATGCTGCGGCGTTAAAACATTACACCATTAAATTATCTTAAGCTTTTTCATTTCACTTTCAATATTCATTAGTCCGTCACAGATATCTTTAAAGTAAGTTATCGATACCGAAGGGGCAGCAATAACCGCACCTCCAGATGGGTTCTTGACATAAGTATGTGCAACCGAATTCCTTGCTGCCTTTAGCATATCCAGGGCCGCTTTCATTTTTGTATGCTTGACCATATCTAACTTAGCCTCTAGCTGCTCTACGCGAACTAGGCCCACTACCTTAATAAGTAGCGGGCGGAAATTTGTGTCGTATTGAAAACCGGAATTTCTTCGAATATCCTGCTCCAGCACTTTTACATTTTTCGGGTCTTTAATCTTCTTCCCTGCACGTTCGATTAAATCATCCATGGACATCTCGACCCAGCCGCCTATTTCAATAATAACCAACTTCGCATAAAGCAATGTCAATAGCGGTTTGTTAGCCTTATTAAAGCAAACGGTGAGTGCCGATGTATTTCGGTTAATATAAGTTACAGGAATCATCTTCATTCAGCCGAAGGTATTGATTGCTGCATTCAGGCGGCCCAAAACACGAACCGTCTTCGACAAGCCTTCCACCAGTTTTTCCTCTGTGAATTCTTCGTGCGTTTTCAGAGTATTGAGTTTCTCCACGGCCTCTGCTGGGGGAAGAGCTTCGGCCTTATCAATATTTCTTGCTATGCCTACCATGAGAGATTCGAACAACGAAAGGTTCAATCGTTCTTTCGCGATTTCGGCGCCAAGCTTGTCTTTAATCACATTAACAACCCGAGTGAACAACGCCTTTTTTTCCTCGATTTCCAAATCACTTTGACTGCGATTTGTTCGCATGTAATTGTTCAGAAATTTTGCCAATCCCTCCTTGTAAGTCTCGAAGGTTTCGTAAAAGGCAAAGAATCGTAAAATTACCTCTTGACGCTTAAACCTGTCATTGACCGGCTTATCAAGGCCATTAATTTTTAGCCAACTTTCATTATGATCAAGCTCCCGCAGCATGTCGTTAAATCCACCGGAGAAGATGCAATTCCGAATTTCTTGATTATTGAGCTTCAAACCACCAGTATTTAATCGATGAAATATCGTAAAAAGATAATTGCTATGTGATTCCAGGGAGGGGTCACAGCGCAGCACCGTAATCGGTAGCATTGCGTTCTCAACGCGTCTGCGTAGTTTATTAAGTTCGGTGCCTTTCTTCCTGAAATCTTTGACATTCTTGTTAGCGATTCGTGGGTCGATATCATCGAGTGCGGCGAGTGTCCAGTCCGATTTTTCATCTAAAAAACGGATCACACTTGAGATTCGCTGAAGGCCGTCAATTACCTGCCAATTTTCGTTCTTATAATCGTAAGAAAAGCAAAGACTCGGAATAGGCAATTGCTTCATTAACGAGTCAATAAATCTTGTCTGTGCAGGTCCCTTCCATGCAACTTCACGCTGAAAAGTCGGGCTTACATCGAGAACTTCGTCATCGTACATTCGGTACAAGTCGGCGCAAGAGCGCAATTCGTTATATGCAACGATATCGCTTGGGGGGACGTCCTGAAAATCGCCCTCCTCATAACTTACTTTCTCTGCAGCCTCTGTGGCGGTTAATTGGTCCAAATCCTAGCGCTCCTCATCGATGATTTTTTAGATTACGGTTGCCGGCCGGAGCTGGCGGATTCTGCCTGCGGTATCAAACATGAAGCTTACCAGCAGGTTGCGGCTCTTGCCACAACGTGTCAGAGTCGACCGCCCTGTTAGGTGCATATTTTTCGTGCTAGTCTTCAGCAGGTCCGGAAATCTTTTCTGAAGGGAGCGCTCGGCGTTCTCAAAATCGGCCACCGTCAGGCTGACACATGCAATTGTCTTTCCCGCCAGCGATGTGTACGCTGAGAGACGAATCGCACCGGTTTTCGTCGGATCGTAAAGGTGCTGGTGTGGACGCGCACCCAATTGCTTATCCTTGCCCCAATAGATGGGGTACAGATCGCCTTCGATTAGTCGGAAGTCGTTTAACTCGCGAATGCGATTCAATCGCCGACGCTTCGCTTCCTCGAAGAGCCGATGCCTCTCTTCGTCGGTGAGTCAAGCAGCAAATCCGTAGACGGCGCCGGGAAACAGCACAAAATTATCCCCTAGGAGCGTGAACTCACCGGCGGCCGGGACTTCGGCGCCCCCTGTTTCCTGGAGCACTTGGCGCATTGCGTCGCGTAAGCGAACGTGGCTGTTCATATGGTCTAACGAGTTGTTTATCAAAAATTATCAATATAACATTCTTGATTGCAATGCGGTATTATCCCACCATCAAAGCAAGAGCCCTTATACCATGTTGGTCAACGCTTTTTGCTGTGCGCACCGCGTATTAACAAGGCCGAAAAAACGCGCGGATTGCAGCGTCGGAAAATAGAGTGGAACAACTGTAATTGAAGGGCAGTTACTGGTCGTTACCACTCGGGGCTGACGCCAGCCTAGCAACATCGCGCACCGGACTAAATCCTTTGCGAGCGCCAGCAATTCGACGTCATCAGCTTGCCCTTAGGCCATCTGCCTGAAGAATAGCATTCTTGCCAAAGTGGAAAATACGCAAAATATCACGCCGTGGGCCATGCGCACCAAGCACAGTGACCACGGCCAGGGCTCATTGCGCAAGATTGCTGCCATTCTAGGCTTCTGCGTACTCGACTCTCTCAAAGGATTCTATTCGAACGGTGCAGCCTCTCGGAACTGCGCCTTATCTAGGCTGCCCAACTTGAAAAGCCCGCAACCGCTGCCTAGAGTAATAAATGTAGTCCGGTGCAACGCCGGCACGTAGCCATATTACGATGAGCCAGAATTAGTCGTTTTAACCGCCTGCTCGGTCAATCCCTATTTGTGAGAGGGTACGAATACAGGAGTAGGCGATGAAACAGGGCTGTCTAAGGCTAAATCGAACGGCTTGGATGGTATGCCGTCCACCTCGCATGAGGACGCCTTTATTCAAGCGAAATGGTTTTTGCTCCCATAGCAACCAGACAGGCGAGCAGAAATGCCGCGCTGAACCGTTTGCGGTTGACCTTGCGATTTATCTGGCCAGGCGACTCCTCAATTCCCACCTTCTCGAGCATTCGCGAAAGCTCTTTGTAGCGGATATTGCGCCGCATCATCTCGGTTTCTATCAACTCTTTCGCAGTCAGCTCCCAAGCCTCGTACGACTGGGGCAACAGAACACTCTTGCTTGGCGATCTATTCATTACTGTCCCTTGGCCGTCATCCGGCCTTCGATTTTTTCCTGCCGCTATTCTCCCACAAGCCTTTTCGGTCACATACGACTGATTGCAAATGGCTCGCGCTACATATCTATAGCGAGCCATTTTTGTGAGGACCCATTGCTGAAAACTGTGCACACTACGCCGCCATCCCTGCAGAGGAGCACTGTACTCGTGGCCATGGACCATGCTGCTGACCAGCGGCAGAGCCGCGGAGGCGTGCAATGAAAAATACGCCATCTTATGGTGTTCGCAGCCGCCGGAGTGCGGTAAATGCCGGCGTCCGGCTCACGGCGAGGACGTTCGGGAAGGCGCGTATTGGGACCTTTTCCCAAAAAGCTGCCGGCCATATCACCGTCGACTCTGACGCCGAGCGCCTGGTAGCCCACATTCTTAGCATTGACCCACGCGTGCGCTCGTTCAAGCAACAGCCGTTCACCGTCGACCTCGTCGGCGGGCGCCTGTTGACCACGTGGGAAGAAATTTCTGAAGCCCGAAAGCTGCGCGGGGGGCGCCGTGGCGAATCCGAGTACACACCGGACTTCGCCACCGTCCAGATCGACGGCCTTCAACGCGCATATGAGGTCAAGCTCGAGGGGTACGAAGGCGAAGAAGGCTACTGGACGAAAGTCGAGCGCGCAAAGGCCATCATGGCAGCGTATTGCTATCCGTTTTCAACGGTAGTAGTGCCGGCAGACGAACGGCACCCCGTCATCGCCAACACCCAACTGCTGAAGCCAGCACTGGCGCGTGCCCATGAATACCTGACTCAGGAAATCATCGACCAGGTCGAGCGCTATTGCGAATCCGGCCCTGTACTTCAACGTGCACTGTGCCTCGACCTTCAGATTTCAACCGGCCTGATTCCGCCCCTTCTGGCCGTAGGTGTACTGCAAGCAGACTTGGCGCACCACCACATCTGCTCCACGCTTGAGCTGTCGGCCGCATATGGTGACCTGAGCCATCTATGCCTGCTTGAGGAGCTGCAGTCATGATGTTCGATCTGCGCGCCGGAGACAAGCTGGTATTGCCTGGCAAACCGGATAGCTATTTCGAAGTGCTAGAGAGCCGTATCCATGCCGGCACCATCCATATCTTCGATTCGGAGAAACGCGAGGCCCGATATGTCGATGAAGCCAGCATTCGGGCAGGGATTTCGGCCGGTAACCTAGTGGTACACCGGCAAGGGATGCCCCGCAACAGCCTGGCCGCCCAACAAGACAACTCGACACTGCACGCCAATGTCCGCTTACTATACGACGCCCTGCGCCGGATCAATGGCATCCAAGCGCAACGACAACTGTCGTTTGACGCCGCAATCCCTCTCGCTCGCGAGGCCTACACGCAAGAAAACTCGGACAAGCCTTTGGTCCGAGCGTTTCCATCACGGGCAACTCTTTTCCGGGCTCGAAAAAATCAACTGCTTGGCCTTCCGGTTCTCAAAGGCGACAAGAACAAGGGCAATGAAACTGCCAGGTATTCGGCCGACCTTGTAGAGTTCATAAAAGGCATTACTCGGGACGAGTTCCTGGTCACGGAATCCAAGTGGACGGTCTTGGACCTGACGGCGTACATCAATCGCGAGGCTCGTCGTCGCGGTCTCCACGTAGTCAAACATACCATTAGCCGCAAGTTCGTGGTCTCGGTGATTCGTAGCCTGACCGTGGATATCGAGTATGACCGCATGGACCCGCTTAACCGGGTTGCAGGAAAGTCGTTCGCAAAGAAGCGCATTCGCGCGGCCTTCCCGTTTGCACGCATCGAGCAAGATGCACTGCATCTTCCATTCGTTGTGCGCACTCCCCATGGCATTGCGCGGACCATCTACATTGTCCTTGCGATTGATGTTTGCACCGGCTACCCAGTTGGATGGCATCTCGTCATCGGTGCACCACGCGAAATGGATTCTCTACGGTGCCTTGAGATGTACCTTACGCCCGCCAAGGCAGCTCGCTTCAACGAGCTGGGGATTGTTCACGCATTGAACATTTTTGGTACGCCTGCCCAAGTCATTTTTGACAATGGCCCGGAAACCAAGGGAGGCCGAATCGTTCGCCTAGAGACCCTGGATATGGACGTCAAGCATTGCAAAGCGAAGGAAGCTCAAGGCAAGCCGTTTATCGAGCGCCTGAATAGGAGTCTCAAGGACGCATTGCAGCGCCTCCCTGGTTGCACTCGTTTTGAAGGAAAAGATGGTGTGCGTGATCCAGAGGCGCGAGGTGATGAGTTGATGACAGTCGAAGCGCTGGAGACATGGGTTGTCCGGTGGCTTTACGAGAGCTGGGTTAACACTCCGCTTGACCGCCTGCGCTGGGACGAACTGCTAGTCGATTCGGTCAAGGGTAAAACACCGCTTGAGCGCCTGAAGTATCTAACCGAAGAGATGGGACATCCGATCACCATGCCGCCGCCACGACAACAATGGATGGCTGCGCTCTATGAGCACAAACCGTGCACGTTGAGCGCAAAGACGGGCATCACGGTCGAACACGGCTTCCGCTATAAGGGCGATGCCATGTCATATCTTTTGGCCAAGTACGGTGACCACGCTCAGCTCCATGTCGTCTACAACCCCGACGATTTTCGCCAGGTGTACGTGTACGAGGACGACAACCTTCCGCTCGTCACGCTGACGCACGAACACGTTCGTCCGCAAACACCAGCATGGACCTTTGCAGAAGCCAAAGGCCAATTCGATTCACCCATGGGCGACTGGCCGGTTCCGAATGACCAAGTGCAGTTCCTGCGTGACATTGACGATGCAGTTACCGGAAATCGAAAGGTGCGAAAAACACGTAGCAAGCGAGAAGAGGACAAGGCAACCGTACGCCGAGCTAAAGACCAATCGGCAATCCAACGCACCCTCGACCGGCCGCTTTCATCGCAGGTGCCCTATGGCCCTGCGCCATCGACCAACCCAGCATTGCCCGCTGACGACCTTCAGCCGGCCGTCGTCTCTTATGACGATGCGCCATTGATGACCATTGTAAATCGTACTACTGGAGAAAAACTGCTGTGACGCCAGCTCAACAACTGCGCCGTGATATTGAGACCTGCGAACTTCCGCACCCAATGTTCATGGAGCACCTTACTTCCCTTAAGCAGCGTGTCGATGACGCCATAGCAGGATTCGCTCCCAAGATTGTCCGTGTGCCGGGTCCGAGCGGCGTGGGTAAGTCTTCCCTCATTGCCAGGCTGTCGCGTGATTACCCTGAACGCCGTAACGACGGGCGGCGCAATGTACCGGTACTCGTTGTGGAGGTCCCTCAATCCGCAACGGCCAAACTGCTTCCCAAGAGCGTGTTACGCGCCTTGGGAATCCAGGTGCCGGGCAGCATGACCGCTGGAGCCATGTTCGATCTGATGGTGGCGCAGCTGCGTCTTGCCGGGACACGTGTGGTGATCTTTGACGAGATATCCCACCTTGTGGATGAGGGGTCGCGAGTTCCCCCGCGCGCCGCCAGCGACTGGCTCAAGACGCTAGCTGACACGCTCGACATGACGCTCATCCTCTTCGGCATTCCGCGACTTGAGCGCCTTTTTTCGGCGAATGAGCAGCTCCGTCGTCGGGCCTGTCCTGCCCGGAATTTCCTGCCTTACGACGCGAGCGATACCCAACAGATGACGGCATATCTCTCATGCGTTGCAACTTATGCGCACCTGTTTTCTGCCGCAGGTTACCCCATTGACGTGAGCCACCGAGTGCTGACTCAACAAAGCTATCTGCTAACTGGTGGACTGATCGGGGTACTCGCAGACTTTATGCGCGAGTTGGCCCGCTCAATGGCGAATGAAGCTCCTCGTGCTGTCACATATGCAGACTGCCAGAGAACACTTGAGGATGTCAGCCACGCTGGTTCACCGCACAAACTCGCTTTCCAAGATTCCGGCATCGCAGAGGTAGGCGTGGAACCTGCTGCGCTGAGGCAGGCGTACGTCCATGTTTTGACCAGCAATGCCGCATCCATACCAGTTCGCAAAAAATCAGGAGATAAGCCATGAGCCTCATCGTTACCTATCCGCCTCGGGATGACGAATCCGGAATGGGATTCTATCGCCGCCTTTCCGCCGACAATGCGCTTTTCAGTTGGCGGAATCTGACGAACACGGCGGGTGTCGAGCGTAATCGTCGCGCATTGGTGACGCACTCAGAAGATGTCGCCCGTAACCTCGGCCTGGAACCGGTGTGGACCGAAACCGCCAAGCAGAAAGAAGACCAGTGCCACACTTGGGGGCAACTGCATCGCGCGCATTCTGACGCGGTATGTCCTGTATGTATGGCTGAGTCCACGCACCTCCGCCACCAGTGGGAGCACACCTATGTCACGGCTTGCCCTCAGCATCATATTCAGCTGATTGATCAATGCAACGCTTGTGGAAATCACTTGTCGTTGGAGCGGCTGTACATAGGATTGTGCTCGTGTGGCCAGGACTTGAGCAGCCTGCCTCACGTTCCGGCAACTCCGGCGCAACAGTGGTTGTCGGCATTAATTGCGAATGACCAAAGGTCGGTCAACATCAAACCGGCGCTCCACGGCGTGAACATTAGCGTACTGACAAAGGTCATTCGAACACTCTGCCTGTACGCCGATCCGAATCAACCTGGACTGCCGCGCCGCGCAGCCTTACCCAAATCCGTCGCCGATGCGGTCGAATTTCTTGCGCCGCTTGACGCATTGCTGGCTGACTGGCCAATGGGATTTCGATCTCATGTTGAACAGCGCATTGCCGCCGGCCGCAAAAATGCGCGCACACTGAATACGCTGCTGGGTGAATGGTATATCAGCCTTCGCAAGCTCTCCCAGGGCACAACTCTTGAGCCCCTCCTGCAAATCATCATCGACGTCGCGGCCGAGAAATCTGATTGTGTGCTGGGACTAGATTCCGCCAAGGCCATGGCCGAGGATGCGAGTGGATACATGCGAGCTCGAGATGCAGCCAAGGCCTTCGGCGTCAGTATTTCCTGGCTTCATGATGCTCTTAAAGTCGGCGAATGCAAACACCGCACACGTCGCATCGGTACGCGTGGCCAAGTGCATGAAATTCCAACCGCTGAAGTTGAGCGCATCCAGCAACAACGAGCAGAATGGATTTCCGACCTCGCGGCCTGTGAATTCGCATGTGTTTCGCCAACGGTGCTTGATCGCATGAAGACAGCTGGCGTTATCCTGTCCGACCTTCGCTGGCGCGAGGACCTCATGAAGGGCGGGCCGGTCAAGCGCCAGTCCATGCAGGACCTGTATGAACAGGTGGCTCAGTCGGCTGAACCCATCGCTGTAGCTCATGACGCTACGCTCACCTGGGCGGAGCTGACCAGCCGTCGAATGGGTGAGAAGCAGGCCATCGAGTCTTTGATGAAGGCCATTGCGAAGGGCGAAGTGAAAGCCATAGCGCGTGCTCGAACCCTGGGTGAAATGCCCTTCCTGAGGTCGGATGTATCGCAATACTTCGGCGCACCATTGCTCGAAGCAGGAATGTCGATCCAACAGTTGGCCACGGCGACTGGCTGGAAGTGGGAGTCGATCTCTCACTGGATAGATGAAGGCCTGCTCGAATCGGAGTCGATTCAACGCCGTGGCCAGCCATGCCGTGTCGTCCTACCGCATCAGTTGCTGGCATTCCGTCAGAGCTACATTCCGCTGGCTGACCTTGCACGTGCCATGGAAAAGAAAGCCTCAGCGTTGTCTCGTTCGCTGCCAGGCATCGAACTGGTCGGCGCGAAGAAGTTACCAGACGGTGCCACGCGAGGCGGACTGATTCGAATCGCGGACCTTGGCCGCCTGGCGATGCTCGGCGCAAGGGCTGGAACCGACCTGTTCGTGCCGGCGCCATAAGCAGTTTGTACAGTAGGAAGCTTCCAGACAGATAAACATCCTGTGGTGCTGGGCCTTCTTCAGGAGACCCAGGCAGGCTCGATTGTGCACTCCAATCCAATGCTTCTGCGACGCAAAGTCGGAAGCAGATAAGCATCCCCCCATTTTCGACGCACTAAATTAGTCAGTAGGGCAGAATTCGCCTGACGCTTGTTTGAAGCGTGACGCGCGGATGGGCGGTGTAGATTGTAAACCGGAAAATCAGCGTATCAGCGACTCCGCCACTGTCTCTGTGTTTTAATTTAATTAACTACGGTTGCATACTTGACACTTTCCGTTGGATAATAAATTTTTACCCAAGCTCGGATTTCAAGATGGCGTTCAACCTCACACATGCGGTCATTCATAGCTTCTCAAAAGCTGCTCACACCCTCGAGATCGGCGATGTCACAAAAAAGACGCGACTCTTGGATGTGGCAAAGAACGCCGTCGTCTCCCTCGCCACCGGCGTGAATGGGTTACTAGGCAAGCCAGGGAACATTCTCAGCTACGGCCAGTTTGGCGATGACATGAGACAGGGACGGTTTCCGAGCGCATTTGATAAACTGGTTAATAACGGCCTGACCGATGCAGAATTTCTCAATCTGAGCCACTTAGCCGTCGACGAGCTCGTTGACCAGGCCAGCAAGGAGAACTTGGCCACTGGTGGTCGCATCTTGGTCGCAGCCTACGAATCCGATCTTCGCCCGTTCCTCCTGGTTGCCATGATCAAGGAGCGCGGTGGCATTCAACTCGATGAGGACTACGTTCCCATCGAGATAGTTGAAATTGACTTATCAAAGGTCTACCAAGCCGCACGTATCAACATTGGGCGCTACCGCGAAGTATTGGCGCTACCGGCCGAACAAGCGGACGCGGAAGAAGTACCTGAAGACCGCACCTACCTCGCATTTCTCGGGCAGGGAACGCATAACCAGGCTTCCGGATATTTTGTGAAAGCACTCGGGTGCACGAAAGGGATTGCCTCGTCACGCGCCACCAGTAACGTCCTGAAAGCGGTGGATACCTTCTTCATTGATCCCGAGCTAAAGCCCCACCGCGCAAAGGCTCGGTTCGCGGTTCAATGCTATCTGGAAAAGCAACTCACGGCCCGGACCGATGCTGTATTGACCGACATCGCCCATGCAGCGACCGCAGTGCTCGCCGATAACCAGGCAAACTTTGTCGAGCGCTTCAAGGAATTTTTGAACAGCGAACATGTCAAAGTTCCAGCCGTATTTCCGGTTCATGCGCAGACGTTGAAGAAAAGTACGAAGATCAAAGCCGAATCAAACGGCTGGTCGGCACTGTTCGACCGGCGCCTGCTGGGAACTTCGGATAAAGCCGAGGTATACTTTCACCCGGGCGCCAAGACGCTTACCTTCAAGGTACTCGACGAAGCCACGATCAAGGAAATTCAGAACGAGCTCGACTCCCGAGACTAAGCATGTTTTCCGCAATTGTCGACATGTATCGTGGCCTAGGCCGACCTGAAGTCAGGGATGATGTCTTCGTCTTTGATGGCAAGGTTGCGCCGGCCGTCATCCAGAAAATCCAAGCGGTTCGTGGTCTACCGACACATTTTGGCTACTTCGAAGTGGACGATCTGCAAGGTGACCATTTCAATGCGGAGTTCTGTCTGCCTGCTTCGGAAGCCGGCAGATTTCACGCGTCCGTTGCCGCTTTTATTGAGGTGACGCCGTCGCTGAATTTTGGCGATTTGCCAGCGCAGTTCTACATCCAAGATATCGACTTCTACTCGGGAGACCCTAGTCAACCCGAGCAGATCGCCAAGCTCCACGAGCTATGCCGATTCATCAAAGGCTTATCGGCCTTAGCAAGCAACTACAACGCAGCCCCCACTCACATCGACGATGAAAATCGCCTGCTTTTTGTGCTGGCCGCAGATGGCAAGTCGCCGGCGAAGACCCTAGCGTTGTCGATCAAAATCGCCCCGACGGACCTCGATACATCCCTGTCCCATGTAAAACTTGTCGAGCTCTTGGGCTCCGACAAGGTCAAGGACGAAATTCATGTTGAGGAGCGCCGCTCAATCATGCGATTGGCCGTTGCCGAAGTGTTGGCAACGCCCGAGGATCAGACCCACCTATTTTCGTATCTGGTCAAACAGTGGCGGACGGTACTGGAAAAATACCGGCACAACGTATTAGCATTTGTCAGCCAGTACGCGTTCGAAAAGGTGCGCAAGGAAATCGCGACAGCCGAGGTCGATCATGCGACCAAATTGAGTGGTGTCCTCGGTGACATCGCAGGCAAATTGCTCGCACTACCGGTGTCCCTGGGCGCGATCATCTTGCTCCGTAAAGCAGGTACGCGCGAGGAGTTCTGGATTTTGTTCACCGGCCTGTGCGTGGTCTCCATCATTTTCGGTGGCGTGCTGTGGAATCAATGGCTTCAAGTGAAACGGCTTCGCGGAAGCTTTGACTTCATTTTCGGCCAGTACAATGAAGACGCATTCCCAAAGAAGCTCCGCTTGCCCATCGCGACCGCAAAAGCGAACATTGGCCGCCAATATCTGGTGCTGAAGATCACTTTCCTAGTCTTCGGCGCGCTGGCCCTGCTGCCTGCATTAGGCGCCATTTATATCTGGGTGACGCCACTCCCCTGGTCACTAGCCGACGTATGCATCCTCTTCAGCGCCCCGTAAAATACCGTAAGTACACTGCAGCCAGGCAATTTTATGTCGCCTAGCCACTAATGCACTAGGAAATGGGACGGCATCATCGCATTGATGTCCAACAACCCGGTGGCTAAGCACCGGAATGGACGAGTCTCACGTTACTCTTCCCAAAATCTCATTAGATGCTTCCGAGTGATCGTAAGGGTTTGATTTGTAAGGAAGAGAAGTCTCAGGTTATGGCTCCTGCTACAATAGGAGGTAGGTAGCACAGGCGACGTTTCCCAAACTAGCAGTTTGGGAACCACCAGCTGCCCCATGGCCCAAGAGGCCCGTGCATTGTACGGGCCTCTTGCTTTTTGTGATCAGAACACGCAAGCGCCCCCCCCATCTCGAGGACGAGGACACGGCAAGCGTCTCATCCAAGAAAGCGCCTCAATTCATCCAGCAATTCGGCATTACCTAGCTGACACTCCCAAACGGTCACTACGCTCCACCCTTGCCGTCGAAGCTCAACCAAATTTCTCTCATCCCGCTCCTTGTTGGCGCGGAGCTTCTTCGTCCAGAACTCGACACGTGATTTCGGGATACGAGCTTGGCCGCAGTCATGCAAGTGCCAAAAACACCCATGGATAAAAATCACCTTCCGCCGACCGGAAAAGACCAGGTCCGGCTTACCGGGCAAACTAGCCACGTGCAGGCGGTAGCGATAACCTGCCTTGTGCAGCATACGCCTAACAATCATCTCAGGGCGAGTGTCCTTAGAGCGGACACGAGACATGATCTCGCTGCGCAAGGCAGAGGAAACGGAGTCGACCATTGTTCCTCCCAACTTGCGCCCGGCACCGATAGCATGAGCCCGGCGGCGGGCTTTGAGGCAGACCAAATAACTGCCAAATCTTAGGTTGGGCGGTGCCGTCAGAATATAAAGGGGGAAATTCCAACACAGCGATTAACACATTGATAGCTGTATGCCCATACAGTATAATTACCTCACGAGGGAACCATCGTCCGCCCCACTTGCTTTATACTGCAGGGTTCGCCGCCCTAGACATACGAAGAATTACTGAACAACATCATGCTGCTCCATTCAATCGAACTTTTTGCAGGTGCCGGGGGCTTAGCCCTCGGCTTCTCAGGGCATGGCGTAACCCATCGGGCGGTGGTCGAGTGGAATTCGCACGCTTGCCAAACCATCCGCAACAACAAGCGCAGAAATGTGACACCGGTTGCTCATTGGCCAGACGTCACCGAGGATGACGTGCGCAAATTCAAATACGACAGCTATCATGGCGTGGACTTGGTTACAGGCGGCCCGCCTTGCCAGCCGTTTTCCATGGGAGGAAAGGCCGGCGGTTTCCTGGACGCTCGGGATATGTTCCCGCAAGCCATCCGCGCTGTTCGCGAGACACGTCCACGCGCCTTCGTGTTCGAGAACGTGCAGGGGCTGAAACGCGAGGCGTTCGCGGACTACCTGCGCTACATCCTGCTGCAGTTGGAATTTCCCTCGCTGGTAGCGCGCAAGGACGAGGAGTGGTTTCGCCATCTAGCTCGCCTGGACAAGCACAAAGCCACAGGCGGGACAAGCGAATACGATGTCGATTTGCGACTGGTGAATGCAGCCAACTATGGCGTGCCCCAGAAGCGTATGCGTATCTTCATCGTCGGCTTCCGTGTCGATCTCGCCGTGGATTACACCTTCCCCGAGCCAACACACAGCCAGGATGCGCTACTGTTGTCGCAGTGGGGCAGCGGTGAATACTGGGAGCGACATCGCGTTGCGAAGCGCGCGCGGCCGTCGCGCCCAGAGGGCATGGAAAGGAAGTTGGAAAGTTTGATGAAGCGCGGCCCGGCAAGTATTCTTCTGCCCTGGGAAACGGTGCGTGATGCCATTGCCGATTTACCCGACCCGGAAAAGAAACCGGATCTGGAGTTGGTGCAGGCACATCGCTTCCAGCCTGGTGCCCGCAGCTATCCCGGCCATACTGGTAGCCCACTCGACGAGCCAGCCAAGGCTCTAAAGGCTGGCGATCACGGGGTGCCTGGCGGCGAGAACATGCTGCGCCGTCCGGATGGGTCGATCCGCTACTTTACTGTGCGCGAGTCGGCCAGGATTCAAACCTTCCCGGACTCCTTCATCTTTGAAGGGACGTGGGGCGAGGTCATGCGCCAGTTGGGCAACGCCGTCCCGGTGCGGCTTGCGGCGGTAATGGCAGGCAGCGTGTGCGCGCACTTACGCACGGCGGAGCGGGATGCGGCGCAATTGGCGGTCGCGTAACGCGACTGTCGCGCGCCGTTGACGGGCCACACGTTCAATCGAGTTCAACGGGACCGAGTGCGGGCGTGAAAAAGCGGTCCGTGCTCAGCTGGCTCATGTCTTCCGTGAATTGCGCGAAAATCTCCTGGATGTCCTTGTAGGGTTTGTGTTGCGCCAAGTGGGCGTTGATTTGATCAAAGATAAGCCCAGGCTCCTTTTGATTTTCCGTTGTACTATCAGCCCATGCGCGGCCAGGATGCAGGGTGTCCCAAGGCGAGCGTTTGTTACCTCGCGTGTCGGAGCTGTCGCCATGCTTTCCCAGACCGAAGCAAATCTTGGTTTCGGAATTCCAGATGGGCTTGAAGAAATTGATCAGGTAGTCCTCGGCGGATTTTTGGAATCCTGTCTGGACTATCAGGAAGCGACATTCAAAGTCTTCGATGTTGAGCGTCGTGCGAGCCTTGCAGATACTCTTCGCGTGCTCGCGTAAGCGGGTGGAGAGTTTTGTACCCTGCTTGATGGCGTCTTTAGCTGCCGGATTGTCGGGATCTGCCTTGCCTACATAGATGGGATGTTCTTTACCCTTCAACATGGCGTATGGGGCGAAATCCCCTTTGTAATAGATGGCGTAGACGCCCGCACCGTAAAAATCAGGAATGCGGGAGAGCGAATGCCTGTGCTGGGCGACCAAGGTCAGGGCCACGACACGGCCAGCAGTGCTGGGGTCAGCAGGATCGAAAATGGAATCGGGGCGCAGGACAGGGTCAAGGGAGGTGGCAACGTTCGCCAACCTGGCAGTGGTTTGCTCGATACTATGGCGAATCTTCTTGGCTTCCCGCAGGTCATCGCCGACGTGGGCAGATTCGATGCGGTCGGTTAGCGAGTTAAGCTCAGCCAGCATGGCGGCCAGCGGGGAGAATGCCTTCTTGCTTGTTGCCATCGGATTTTCTTGGCTCTAGGAGGAGCGAAATTTGAACCCGATAATTTTACTGCAGAAATGTTGTTGGAAAACTCTTTCGAGTGTTCGCCAGATTGTGTGTGCGCGAATCACCCAGCTATGCCGATAGTCAGTCCTAGCCGCATACCCAAGAGTCCATATGCACGGCAGTGCCTGGGCTGCTCAATCGCACTCTAAAGCCGTCGCATACATTCAAATTCATGGGATTTCTTCCCGAGGCATACCGGGAATTGGAAGCACAACGTGGCTATCGGATCGTTTGAAGCTGTTGCCACTCCAGCCCAAACTTCGCCAGGTACTTCTTTAGGCGATCCGCATCATTGGGCTTTTCTTTCGTGCTGCGCGAAACGGCGAACAATTTGCGGCCGGCATCGGAGAGCGACTTCGATTGGCCGCAGACGGTGAGGACGGTCTTGAGCTGCACCGCATCGAATAGGTCAAGCTGCGCGGCTCGCTCGCCAAGGATGGCTTCCAGATCGATCTCGCCATCACCCTCGCTATCCACTGCCATATGGTGCTGCCATAGTCGCCGCAGGCGGCGTAGCTCTTCCTGCACGACCGCGTCGGTGATACGCCCTGCTTCAGCCAGCGTGGCCATGCGTTGCACGGAGGCGGAGAGGTCACGGAAGTTGCCGGCCCAGCGGGCCTCGGATGACATGGCGAAGTCCATGTAGCGGCTGCGCGCCTCCTTGTTGAAGCGTACCATCTGGCCGTTTTCAGCGCCGAATTCGGCAAGCAGATAATCGATGTTCGGCTCGATATCTTCAGGGCGTCCGGTCAGGCCTGGCAGTTCGTAGGTCCACAGATTAATGCGGGCAAAAAGGTCTTCGCGAAAACGTCCAGCCAGGACTTCTTTCGACAGGTCGCGGTTGGTGCCGGCGATCAGCTGGAAGTCGCTTTGCACTTCATTGTCCGAGCCAACAGGGAGGAAACGTTTTTCTTCCACCGCCTTGAGCAGCATGGCTTGCTCGTCCAGACCCAGCTCGCCGATTTCGTCCAGGAACAGCAAGCCTTTATGCGCAGTGCGCAGCAGGCCAGGACGGTCGGATGCCGCGCCAGTGAAAGCGCCTTTGATATGGCCGAACAAGGTCGAGCCAGCGCCGTCGCCATGCAAGGTGGCGCAGTTGATTTCGACGAACTTGCCGTCCAGCTGATGGCGTGCGCGGCGCAGTTCGTACACGCGGCGGGCGAGGAAGGATTTGCCTGCGCCGGTTGGTCCCATCAGCAACATGGGCGCCTTCGATTTGAGGGCGACGCGTTCGATTTCGTCGATCATGGCGTTGAAGCGGGCGTTGCGCGTGGCGATGCCGGACTTGAGGAAGGCGACGCCCTCTTCCTGCTCGCGCGTGAAGCGCTGGGCGATCTGGTCGTACTTCGACAGATCGAGGTCGATCAGCGCGTAGCTGCCTGGATTGCCGCTACCTTGCCTGCGCGGCGGCGCCGTTTGCAGCAGACGGCCAGGAAAATAACGCGCCTCCGTCATCAGGAACAGGCAAATCTGCACGACGTGGGTGCCGGTGGTGATGTGGACCCAGTATTCCTCGTTGTCGGGATCGAAGGGGTATTCGCGCGCAAAGTCGAACAGCGCGGCGTAGACCTGCTCGAAATCCCATGGGTCGTTTATCGTCAGGCGGCGTGGATTGACTTCGGTTTGCGGCGATACGGAGGCAATGTCCCGTTTCACCAATTCAGTCAGGTCGCCGTGCTGGCCGTTGAACAGCAGTTCGATGCGGTCGATCACCAGGTCTTCATGCTGGGTCAGGCCAACGGTCGGCCGCCATTTTTCCCACCGGCCGGCGCCCTTGCCGCTATCGAGCTGGCTGCCGACAAAGCCAATGACGACAATATTCTTACGCTTCATTTTGAGATAAATTTTTATCTAAATGGATAATTTATCACAAAAGAGAGAAATTCTGGCTATTGGAGTACTTTTTAGCTATTCCTGCTAAATCAATTACTTAAGCATACTTATCTCGACCTGGCACAGCGATTGCTATAGAAGAGATGTAAGACAATTTTTGTAGAGAGAAGAAAATGAAGAAAGATAGTTTTGACGTTCTGAATGTAGAACAAGGCCGCCCAGTGAAGATGTGGACGCGTGGCGTGCCGGTTGAGGATGAGGCGAAGAAGCAGCTGGCCAACACGGCCAAGATGCCCTTCATCTACAAGCATATCGCCGCCATGCCCGACGTCCATCTGGGTAAAGGTTCGACCATCGGTAGCGTGATCCCGACCCTGGGTGCCGTCATTCCTGCGGCGGTGGGCGTGGATATCGGTTGCGGCATGATGGCCGCCAAGACCACGCTGACCGCAAACGATCTGCCGGATAATCTCGGCCCGCTGCGTAGCGCCATCGAGCGCGCCGTACCGCACGGTATGTCGCCGAAGACGCGCGGCTTCAAGGGTCGCGATAAGGGTTCGTGGGATACGCCGCCAAGCGCGGTCGATGCGGCCTGGCTGCAGTTGAAGGATGGTTTCGACCGCATCTGCGATAAGACGCCGAAGCTGAAGAACACCAACAACTACAAGCATCTGGGTACGCTGGGAACGGGTAACCACTTCATCGAAATCTGCCTGGATGAAGAAGGCGCCGTGTGGTTCATGCTGCATTCCGGTTCGCGTGGTGTAGGTAATGCAATCGGCACCTGGTTCATCGAGCTGGCGAAGAAGGATATGCGCACCCACTTCATCAACCTGCCGGACCAGGATCTGGCCTACCTGTCGGAAGGAACGCAGCATTACGACGACTACGTGGAAGCGGTCAGCTGGGCGCAGCAGTTCGCCCGCATGAACCGCGAGGTCATGATGCAGAACCTGATCGCGGCGGTGCGCAGGGTCATCACCAAGCCGTTCCAAACCCACGTGGAGGCGGTGAACTGCCACCACAACTATGTGCAGAAGGAGCACCACTTCGGTAAGGATGTGCTGCTGACCCGAAAGGGCGCGGTATCGGCGCGTGCAGGTGAGCTGGGCATCATTCCAGGTTCGATGGGCGCCAAGAGCTACATCGTGCGCGGTAAAGGAAATCCGGACAGCTTCAATAGCTGCAGCCACGGCGCCGGACGTACCATGAGCCGTACCGAAGCCAAACGCCGTTTCACCGTGGACGATCAGGTGAAGGCGACGCAAGGCGTGGAATGCCGTAAGGACGCCGATGTGATCGACGAAATCCCAATGGCTTACAAGGATATCGACGCGGTGATGGAAGCCCAGCGCGACCTGGTTGAAGTGGTGCATACCCTGAAACAGATCGTCTGCGTCAAAGGATAGGAAGACAATGATTGAATTAGATGGCTCCACCGGTGAAGGTGGAGGACAAATCCTGCGCTCCGCGCTAAGCCTTTCGATGCTGACGGGCCAGCCCTTCCGCATCACGAACATCCGCGCGAATCGCTCCAAGCCAGGCTTGATGCGCCAGCATCTGATGGCGGTGCTGGCGGCGGCGCAGGTCTGCGGCGGCGAGGCCGAAGGCGCAGAAGTCGGCTCGCAAACGCTGACGTTCACGCCTGGAGCAATCCGCAGCGGGGGCTATGAATTCGCCATCGGCAGCGCCGGCAGCTGCACCCTGGTTCTGCAAACCCTGGTGCCTGCCCTACTGTTCGCGGATGCGCCGTCGACCGCGCGTATCACCGGCGGCACGCATAATCCGATGGCGCCGCCGGCGCACTTCCTGCAGCGCGCCTACGCACGCGCCCTGGCGGATATGGGCGCAACGGTCGACTTTCAGTTGAAGCGTTGCGGCTTCTATCCGGCTGGCGGCGGCGAGATCGTGGCCAGCATCCAGCCTTGCGAACGCTTGCAGCCGTTCGAGTGGGTTACGCGCGGCGAGCGCAAGGCGGCATATGCCGAAAGCTTTGTCGCCGGCATTCCGCCTTCGGTGGCGCGGCGCGAGCTGGAGACTATCGGCGCAGGCATGGGTTGGGGCGTGGAGCAGCTGCATCAGCGGCTCCTGCCAACGGAGCAAGGGCCGGGGAATGCCCTCTTGCTTACGCTGGATTATGGGAACCTGACCGAAGTGTTCACGGCGATTGGCGAAAAATCGGTGTCCGCAGATACGGTTGCGCGTCATGTCATGCGCGAGGTACGGCAGTATCTGGCATCCGGTGCGGCTGTTGGCGAGCATCTTGCCGACCAGCTGATGCTGCCCATGGCCCTGGCTGGCGGCGGACGCTTCACCACGGCCACGGTATCCCTGCATGCCAGGACCAATGCGGAGGTGATCGAGCGCTTCTTGCCGGTGCGTTTCGTCTTCGATGAAGTGGATGGTGTTTATCATTGTTCCGTCGCGCCCCTGGAAAACCGTCCAGCAGTACTAATGTAGACGCGGGTCATCGTAGTTGCGCGGATCGATAACCGGTGTTGACTTGTTCTTGAGCGGATCCTCGCCAAACCGCGTACCTCGCTTATCCTCTGGCGGTGGGCTGATGAATACCAAGCTTGCCTCCAGCGGATCGCGCATATTCAGCGCGGCGCTGACGCCGCCTTCACGGTAGCTGCCAATAACGCCAATCGCCATCTGCATGAAGAAAGTGGTGGCACCTGTGTCGCCGAGGCGGCGGTCGGTATCGATGACTTGGGTCTGTTTTGACGGGTCGAACTTCTGTCCACCGCCAGCTGCAATCTGGCGCAACAGGCCGTGGAAGTTGATGGTTTGCTCTGTATTGCCCAATGTCGAATACGCGAGCCGTACCGGACCGATCGCGCGTTCGGCCTCGGGCAGGGTTTGCAAAGCTTCCTGCCAACCACGGTATAGCGCTTCTTCACGATCCTGGCGCTGTCGCAGCGGGCGGCCTCGCTCATCCGATGTTTTGATGAACACCGGTCGATGCAGGAAGCCCAGTGTCGGTAAAGAATCGAACTTCCGGAGCTGGTCCTCGCTCCACGGAACCGGGAACCACGGCGTGGGCTTCCAGTTACGCGGCGGATGGTGGCGACCAAGGGTTTTGATATCGTAGAAGTTCAACTTATCCGAGCCGATGATCTCCGGCCTCGCAGCGAATTTTTTGGCTTCTTCGAGCCATTCTGGGAAAGTGGGCTGGCGGCCAACATGATACGGCCCGTTCAATGTTGGCGATGGAACGCGTTTTTTTAAATCCAGGTATGCAAGAAAGAGGCGGCGACCTATACCATGCTCATTGAGAACATAAACGTCGCCCATACGGTTAACATCTTTGAACACAAAAGGTCTTAGTGAATCAACTCGTTCGCGCCTCGCCAAAACAAAAAGTGTCGATACATCGGGATAAGGGGGAATGTAATATCCGTCCTCGAGAATAGCCTTCGTGCCTTCTGGCCTATAGTCATCTCGCACGAGCGGACCGTCTTCAGATGTCAAAACCACATAAGGCACATCGGGGTTTTGGTCAAAGAAAGTGAATATCTTCTCCAGTATCTTGTCAGGCCTCTCAGAAAGCTCACGCGGACCAATAACAAAAAGGGTTTCAATCATTCCAGACATCCCGACACCCGCAACCATTCCCGATTGTGGTTCATTCTCTCTATCCACATAGTCTTGATTCAAGCATAACCGTTCCGCATTAAAGCTTGGGGTTCCCCAATACATAGGGAGCTCGTCCGCACCATTCTCAAGCGTTGACCCTTCCCTTCCCCCAAAGGTTTGCATTTTATCGATTGCCTGCCACGGGTATTTCTTAGGATCTGTTTCGCGAACAGTCGAATACACGTCACCTTTAGACAAGGCATCCCAAATGGCACCTTGCCGATACTTATCCAGGGTTGCGCCTAGCCCTATAATCTCCAGCACATAGTCTTTATCCATTGCAGAACCTATTTTTTTAGTTAGCCCAATAGAGTGGGTGGCTTCGCCTCCGTTCCGGCCTATATTAATTTTCCTTTCAAAGACAGCGAGACCGATCCAACTCAGAAGAACTAAAATAGCTATAGAAACATCTCTTTTTTTCATTGCCATTCCCATATATTCATTAAAGTATTTCACATAGAATCGACAATGGAATTCCTTCTGGCAGTGTCGGCAAACTGATGGGTAGTGCACCATTGGAATAATAGAAAGCACTGCTGTCGATCAAGTGATTCCTCCACCTTGGTTCAGCGATCAAATAGTGGGAAAACTTCTTATCAAATTCCATTTTCCTTACTATTCCGGAGCGAAAAAGTCTACTGTTCATTTGCAAGCGCCAATCCGCCACCTGGCAAAGATAGGCGTAGAAATTCGGGTCGCTGGAAGCCTGACCGCCGCCAATCGCCACGTCATACGCAGTCACGTTTCGGTGGTTCTGCTTGCTGTTGAAAATCGCGCTGTGGAATGAACGGCCGGTACGAGTAGATTGCCAGCGCAATCTGGCTTCATCTGGCGTCTCCGTTCTTTTGATCAGAACCCGCATGGGCGTGACCGGAGTGGGCGTAAAGCCCCGGTTTACGCAAAGATAGGCAAGCAGCACCTTGCAGCATTCATGATTGAGCTTCTTACTATTCAGATGCTCCTGGACCTGTCTTGCCAGATCGTTCTGCATCAAGACATAGCCTTCGTAGATCTTATTCCTGGGACTGTATTCAACATCCTGATAGTTCATCTTGCCGACGCGGGTCTCGAATTCGATGCATTGCCAGATCTCTTCTATGCCATAGGAGCTGGTTATCGCCGTGCAGGACGTGATCGGATCAACGTCCTCCATGCCACCAGCACGTCCTTTCGCATCAAAATAGGAAGCCTCCAGCAAGCTGGCCATAACCGGTTTTTTCAGAATCTCACCGTTGATAAGGCGTGCGCCGTAGGTTCGCAACTCGTCCCTAGTGAGGCCGAGCGGTGCGTCTGCTGAACGCTGCAGGCGGCCGCGCACGAGGTGTTTGCTCATGATGGAGTCGCTGACCTCAGTATGTGCCTGATCGTCTTCGCCATCCGCGCGCAGATGGAAATAGTCGGTACTGCTGGCTCCTACCAGAACATGCTGCCCATCCCGTACATGAGGTCTTTTCTTGAGAGTGAAGACGCGCTGCCGGAACCCGGCACCTAGTTCGGATAGCACATCCGCTTGCCAATCTCCCGCCTCCTTGCATAGGTAATTGGTTTTACAGTCATGCCTGTCCTTGGCGCTGCGCTGTTTGTCGGGAATGCCTTGCCAGCCTATGCCCTGCACATTGGTCAACGCCACAGTCATGTCTTCCGGGCAGAAATAGAGATAGACCTTGCCGCGGTTATCGCGGTCTTCCGCCGCGTTCCATTTAGGGCCGACGGCACCGTAGTAACTGGCGTGGTCAGTCAAATCCGACAGGGCCGGCGCTGCCCAGCGGTTTGTCCAGACGCCGCGCACGATATTCGCCAGCGTCGTCAAGCGTGCGTGCCTGGTCTGGATGCCATGGATGTGGCCATAACGTCCCTGCATCATCGGGTCGGTATCCGCATAACCATCGATCATCCGGACGATCATGGGGATGTCATCGACCAGGCTGTAAGGCGGATTGTTCAGAATCAGGGTATCGGCGCAGCGGGCGTTGGCCTGCTTTTCTTTGAAGTGAGGGTCCATCAGAAATGCTTGCGCCAGCAGCGCAATCAAACATCCCTGGCTATGCGCAACGATGGATACTGTTTCGTTGTCGTCATAGTCGCGGATCATGCAGATCAGGGCCGCCAGCCTTTGCGCTGCCAGGACCATATACATGCGACCTGGATTGTTCAGCACCGGATGCGTGGCATCCTGCTGCGCCCTGTCCAAGGCACCGTACACGCCCCACTTCCCACGATTCCACATATCCGGCAAGCTCGTGGTAGCGTTGGCAAATGGGCCACCGCCCAGCGAGAAGTCCTTATCGAGCCGATTGCCATGCCGGTCAAGACATTGCCCATGCCAGGTATCCTCACCCTTGCGCGCGAATTGCTCGTTTTCCCGGTAGCCCCAGTAGAAAGGAATAATGGGACTCAGGGTTTCCGACGTGATTTTCCTTTTATAAAACACGGCATCCGGATCATCCAGAGCGGTGGTCTTGTCGAGTGCAGTCGGCAAACGATACTCGGCGGGTTTAAGATCGCCATCCAGCCTGGTACTTAGTCCTTCGCACAGGCCGCTCTCGACGGCTGCATAGCCTGTGCCGACATCATTCACGCCATGTACGAGGATGATATTGCCGGGGGTGTTGTGGCGTATCGCGATGATCTTGTCGTTCAAGCGTTTGGCTGCATACACGCCAGTCGCGCTGCCCGCCAAAAAAGGCAATTTTGGATAGATGCCCATTTTCTGATCCGGCTATTTGTTTCGAACGACGTTGGCGGATGCCAGGTGCATGTCGTCGCTTTGCAGCTGCGCCGTCCTGCCTCCGGTATCGCTACGATCCTTCTTGTCGCTGCCATCGCTGCTGTTCACATCCACATGAAGGCCTTGTGCGGCAACCCCACCCTCCTTCGCCGGGTAGTAACGAGCCTGGAACTTGATTTCCGTGCCGCCATCGGTGAATTGCGGCAGGGATGCCGTCATGGTTGACGGACCTTTGAAGGGGAAGCTGGCGCCGTGATGCGTGATCGTGCCTTGCGTGCCGAGCGTGATGCCGCCGCCAATCTTGATGAAGGAGCCGTCTTCCGCGATCAGCACGATTTCTTTCGCCATGCCGATGATCTTTCCTTCAGTCGAAGTGAACTTCATGTCCTTGGCGGAATTCAGCTCAGTATCGTCATGCTGGCTTTGCAGCAGCAGCTTGCCGCGCTGGGCGATGGCTTTGATGCCATCGCTGTGGGTGAACAGCGAGATGCCTTTGCCGGCATTGGCGATCAGGCTTTGTCCGGCGCTGAGCTGCATATTCTTTTGCGAACAGCTGTCGATATTCGCGGCGTAGGTGACAACCGTCTTTGGCGTGGCAAAGCCGATGCCTTCCGCCGCCGTTATGCCGATGGCGGGTTTGCCGCCGCCAGCGCCCTGCGGCGCGGTATTGCTGCCGTTTTCCCAGACCTTGAATACTTCGCTCAGTTCCTGCTGCGCCTTGCCATCGGCTGGCATGGCCTGTCTTTGCGCGGCGGCGGTGGCGAGGCTTTGGCTTAGCTCTACGCTATCCGACAACAAGGCCAGATAGTCCTGGCGCTGCAATTGGCTGGCGTCGGCCGAGGCCAGCGGCCAGGTCGAGAGCAGCAATCCTTTGCCAGCGCTCAGCGCGATCGCTTCGCTGCTGCGCAGTTCAGCGCCCTCTCCGCGCGGCCTGGCTTGGCCCTCCTCCCTTGAGCCGTTCAGATAACCGAGATTGAGCTGGGTATCGCCATGATCGCTGGAGAGCTGCACGCTGATCTGGCCTTCGGTGTCGTCAAAGCGCAGCTGGTTGGCGCGGCCTTGGCGGATTTCGCGACTCTTCAGACCGGACTGGTAGCGATTGCCGGGCAGGCCGCCGCCTTTGCTCAATGCAGGCGGCCGTGCGTTTTCGTTGTAGAGCTGTCCGACGATCACCGGTTTATCGGGGTCGCCTCCCAAAAAATCGACCAGCACTTCACTGCCCACGCGCGGCAAACTCAAGCTACCACACTGGCCGATGCTGCCCATGCCATCGCCCGCCCAGCTGCTGACTACGCGCACCCAGGCGGAATCAGCATCCGTGCCGCCAGCGCCGGGAGCATTCGCATGATCTTGCGGACGCATCCCGGGAAAGCGGATCTTGACCCGTCCCAGCGCATCGCAATGCACCTCCTCGCCTTCGGGACCGGTAACGATGGCGCTTTGCAGCCGCACTTGCGGCAGGTCGCTGCGCGGGTCGTAGGCCGGCACAATCTCGGTGCCCAGCCGCACTGTGGTGAAGTGGATACGCGTGCGCGTCGGCCCAGCCGCATCATTGCCTGTGCTACGGTCGACAGACAGGGTACCACCCTCTTTTCCAGCATGCCAGTACTGGTGCGCGAACAGCTTGGCCACGCGTTCTGACAGGCCTTGCGGCAGATTGTTCTCCGCACGCAGATGCAGGGCCGTCACCACGAAGTCGCGTTCCGATTCGGCATGCGTGTCGATTTCAGGATGTTCGGTCAGCGTGAAGTATTCGCCGGCGCACAGATCGCGCACGCTGCCCTGGCCGTGGAAGCATTTCGATTCGTAGTCGTGGCGGCGCATGCGCAACAGTCCCAGGCTGCATAGATCGTCGTGGCTATCGCCCGCATGCGGCGGCAGGATCTGGTAGTCGTCCAGGCTGGCACAAAGCGTGCCGCCATTATTTCCCTGGTCCACACTGCTGGACGCAGTTCCCTGCATGAAGGCGGGCTGCGGGTTGCGATAGTCCCAGCTGTGGCGCGCCACGGAGCCGGGCTGGATGGCGCGCACCGCGCACCAGGCAGTGATGCTGTCGCGTTCTTCGGTGGCGGCATCGCGATGGTAGCGTACGGCGCTGGCGGCATTTTTCTTCGGCGCGTGCGGCGTATCGAACATCACCAGGGCGTGGGCCGGCTGCGCGTCCGGCAGGGAGCGGAAGTGCCAGGCGATGCCGCGCCGCTGCATCAACCGCCGAATAAAGGCGGCGTCCGACTCGTTGTACTGCATGGTGAATTCGCGCGGCGGGTAGCGCTGTTCATCGAAGCCTTCACCACTTTCGCAGCGAAAGGCGTGGGCCAGTACGGCATTGGTCTGGCGCCATTCCTCCACGATCTGGCGGATGATCTGCACCTCGCTCTTCTGGCGGAAGACGCGGGTATTGATGCGCTTTTCAAGGATGCCAAGCGCGTCGCGCACCACCAGATGGTAACTGGCCAGGCCGCCATCGCTGTCGCCCGCACTGGCTTCGCTGACGATGCCGCACACGCTGCGCATGTCGCCACGGTCGGTGACGATATCGATGGCGGCCGGCAGTGCGATCAGCTCTTTCAGCGGCAGGTGGGCGTTCAGCGAAACGCACAGCACGCGGTACTCGACGCCGCCGCACACCGCCTCGCTGCCGCTGATGCGCTGCGGCAGCAATACGTCTTCCATCAAGCCGGATGGATGCGCCAGTCGCAGCCGCAAGGGGCGGTTGCTGGTGACCAGCTCTTTTTCCTGGGCCAGAAAACTGAACAGGGCATTGTTGTGATCCACGTCCGGCTCCTCTTGCTTGCAATAAAAGCTGGCTTCATCTTTGCACACGGCAAGTTCATCGCATTGACGATAAGCAATACCGTTTCAAACCAAGGGCAAACTGCCGGGACAAGGCGGGCAGCGCAGCAGCTCGGCGCCAGAAGCCCGGGCCAGCAGATGCAAGCGGACGAAGTTGTGAGTGTGGATATAGCGGGCGAGGAAGCGGTTCAGCACCAGCGCGAAGCTGTACAGGCTGCGTTCCGCGAAGACCTGCTCATCGATGCTCAGATAGAGTGCCCGGCCATGCCAGGGCTGGCCGCTGCGCCACAGCGTGGCAGACTGGGTTTCCAGGCCGCCGAGACCGGCCAGCAGACGCTGGCCCTGCACATCGTCCGCCGCCACATGGCAGCGCAGCAGGGAGAGCAGGGTGGGCCAGCCTTCCCGGCCCAACAGCGACGGACGCGGCGCGAGGCCAGCCATGGCTTCATGGTAGGCGCTTGGGTCGAGTGCGGCGGATCTGGCGGCCGATGGCCGGCGCAGCAGCCGGATCGGGAAATTGCCGACGCCCGCTTCGCTGGCCAGGTCGCCCGCCACCTGCCCCGGCAACAATGTCGACGGCAGCGTGCCATTGCTGCAGCTCAGTTGAACGGACAGGGTTTCGCCCGCCAGCGCAAGGGGGCGCCGGTCGCGGTCCAGCAGCACCAGCCGGAAGGCGTGCCCCTCGATGGCGGCCAGCATGGGATCTTCTCGCTGCAGCTGCCAGTAAGGACCGCTAGCCGTCTGCGACGCGCGTTCGGCCTGGAAGACGCTTCCCGATGTGTCGCCGCCCTTGCGCAGCAAGCCTACCCGCTCAACACAGTACACCTCGCAGGATTCCTGCCGGGTCCGGCTTGGGCGCAAGGGCGCGCTGGTCTCGCCTGGCGCCAGCCGCAGCGGTTCCGCCGCTGCCGCGAACAGATTGATGACCGGCGTGCAGCCCAGCAGCAGATGTCGGGGCTCCAGCCGGTGCAGTAGGCCAAAGGCGGGGCCCTGGCGCAGGTCGCGCAGCACCCAATGCACATGCAGGCTGCGGCTGCTGGGCTGTCCGGCTGCGGCAGCCACGGCGGCCAGGTCCAGGTCGCAGAAATCGAAGCTGTCCGGATAGGCGAAATATTCGCTGAGCAGACGGCAGGCGGGATCGTCGCCCGGCACCGGCGGCAAGTGCACGGCTTCCGGCACGACGGGCGTCAGCGGATTCTGCGCCAGACGCTGCCAACGGCCATCACATTCCACATAGTAGGCGACGGTCTGCAGCAGCAGGCTGTCGCGCAAGGCGGCACGCAAACCAGGCTCGCCATCGGGGAAAAGGCGCAGCATGGACAGGCCCGGCAGCATCGGCTGCGGCCCGGGCGCCAGGCTGTCCAGGCGCAGGCTGACGGCCGACTGCGCCTCGGGTGGCAGCCGCAGGGCGGCGGGCGCGTCGAACACGGGTTGAAAGCGCAGTGCGCCGATGCGCAGTGGGACAACGTCGACGTCCTGCACGGTGCGCAGCCGGCATGCGCCAACCGCCCCGCCCTGCAGCGCTTTCAATTCGCGGCCGCGGGCCACGGTGCCCGCCGTGCTCAGGCTGCCGGGGCCAAGGCCGCTCCAGTCGAACTGGGCGATTGCGCCGGCCGGCAGCGGACGCAGATAGTGGGCTTGCAGCAGCTCCAGCAAGGCGATGGCAAAACCGTCATGGCTGGCGTCCAGACGCTGCGCCAGACGGGCGTTGAGAAAGGCAACGGCTTGCAGCAGCCACTCCAGGCCGGCATTGGCTTTGGCAGCGGCTGGGCAAGCATAGTCGCCGGCAAACCGCTGACAAAGCTGCCGCAGCGCGCCCAGTTCTTTTTCGTAATACGGCAGCACACTGTCCATGAAATCCTCCTGCTGGCGAGGATGACAGACTGGGCAGAAGAGCTTTTGATTGATGGCAATTTTTACGAAGGAAAACTAATTCCCTAAAAAAACATTTCAAAATGGAAAAACAAATTTTATAAGCGCATTGCCATTTAGATACAATATGCCTGGATGCAATATTTTTGACGATTCTCTCCTCGCTGTTATATCTGACAAGGATTTTCATGCCTCAGCAAGTCTTACTGAACACCCTGCCGCGCGCCGTTCTCCATGCGGCACCACAGCCCGCACCAGCCACCCTGTATATGCTCGAAGCCTCGGACACCGGCGTCAAAGGCGATGGCCGCACGGCCGATTCCTCGCCCGCCCTGGCCGGCCAAGGCATCGCCGGCGCCACCATCAAGATTTACTTCGATGGCAAGGCCGAGGCCTTCGCCCAGACCACGGTGGCGGCCGACGGCAAGTGGGAGTTCAATGAGAACACCGAATACGGCGAAGGCCCGCATACCGTCGTCGTCACCCAGACCACGGCCCATGGCACCTCGCTGCCCAGTGAGGCGCTCTCCTTCGTCATCGATACCCAGGCGCCGCAGGCGCCGACACTGACGCTGGCCCTTAGCAGCGATTCGGTGATCCCTGGCGACAACAAAACCAGTGTCAGCGAACTGGTCTTGACGGGAAAAGGCGAGCCGCATGCCACGCTTGCCATTGGTTTCGGACCAAACTACAAGGAAGCGGATTTCCGCTACACCACCGTCGATGCGGACGGCAACTGGAGCCTCAAGCTGCCGAAGCTGGAGAAGGGCACATACACCTTCCTGGCTGCCCAGCAAGATAGCGCCGACAATATCTCCAAGCCCAGTGCGGAACTGACTGTCACAATCGGCGACGAACCGGCGCCGCCCACAGGGCTGGGCCTGCCGCATAAAGATGATAGCGGCGAATACGGCGACGGCCTGACCAAGGATGAAAATCCCAGCATCGAGGGACAGGGCAGCGCCGGCAATACCGTGGTTCTGTACAACAAGGCCAACCTGAGCGAGATGGGCCGCGTCGTGGTGGACGCGGAAGGCCACTGGAATATCAAGCTCGATGACCTGGCCGACCAGACCTATACCGTCTTCGCCCGTGAAATTTCGCCGCAGGGTCTGCCATCCGAAGCCAGTGCCGACTTCACATTCACGGTCGACACCATCACCCCGCCCCAGGTGGATGCGCCCAAGCTGGCCGCCATCAGCGACAGCGGCGAGGCCGGCGACAATATCACCAGCGCCAAGGTGCTGACCCTGAGCGGCAAGGGCGAAGCGGGTGCGCTCGTCGATATTTTCGTGGACGGCGCCAAGGACTATTCCGATACCGCCTATGTCGACAAGGATGGCAACTGGAGCATCCAGCTCAAGGGCGAGTTCGCGCCCGGCCAGCATAGCTTCGTGGCCCGCCAAGCCGACCTCGCCGACAATGTGGGCGGCATGAGCAGTGCGCTGAACGTGGTGGTGCTGGGCGAACTGGCCTTGGACGCCGCCAGCGACAGCGGCAGGAAGGGCGACAATATCACCGCCCACACCACACCGGCATTCCAGGGCACGGGCGGCGCCGGCAACCAGATGGCGCTGTTCGACGGCAGCACCCAACTCGGCACGGCCACCATCGCGGCCGACGGCAGCTGGCGCATCAGCAGCGCGCAACTGGCCGAGGGCGTGCATACCCTGCAGGCCAAGCAAAGCGCCGATGGCAAAGTAATCAGCAGCCAGCAGATCAGCGTGACGATCGATAGCAAGGCGCCCACCAAGCTCAGCCTTTCCAGCACGACCATCAACGGCGGCGCCGGCGACAATGCCGTGGTCGGCACCGTGCGCGGCGAAGATGCGGGCGGCGGCGCGCTCACTTACCGCCTGGCCAGCCACGCCGATCAATTCAAGCTGGACGGCGATGCGCTGTACGCGATCAATCCCAAGAAACTCAGTTCCGGCACGCTTGTGCTGCAGATCGAAGCCACCGATGCGGCCGGCAATACATTCAAGCAAGACGTGACGCTCCTGGTCAAAGGCGCCGATCCCGTCGCGCCACCCCGCCCTGCGCCCGATCCGGTGGTCGATGGCGTCAGCGTGGCCACCGCCAGCGTCGGCATTCCCGGCGTGGGCAGCGGCACCGAGGTGCGCATTCCCATCGTCACCAGCGGCCGCAGCGACAGCACCGGCGCCAGCGCCACCGCCGATATTCCGCTGGTCAGCAGCGGCGGCCAGGCCACGCTGACCGCCCATGTCCCCGTCGGCCTGGGCCTGAGCGCCACCGGCGCCGGCAGCCAGGCCGCCGGCCAGTCGCTGGAACACCTGATCGCTGCCATCAAGGCGGTCACGCCGCAGCACGCAGCGGCCGAGCAAGGCTATTTGACCAAGAACGGCTTGCACTATCTGCAAGCGGTGGAACCCGCCGCCAACCTGCAGGTCCAGCGCATTGCCCTCAGCGGCACGGACAGCCAGCCGGCCGGCGTGCTGACCCTGAGCGGCTCGCCGGACGCCAAGCAGCAGACCGCCCTGGTCATCGATACCCAGCAACTTCAGCAAGGCGCCAGCCTGGCCCTGCAAAACGTCAGCTTTGCCGCCATCGTCGGCAAAGGCCAGGTCAGTGCCGACACCAGCGGCCAGGTTTTGACCGGCGATGGCGCCAGCCAGCACTTCACGGTCAGCAGCAGCGCCGGCGGCAAGGTTTTCGCCGGCGGCGGCAACGATGTGCTGCAATTCGGCAGCGCTGCCAAGCCCGGCTCGCAAGCCGCCGCGCCGGCCAGCCAGACGCCGGTCGCCACCCTGCTCGACGGCGGCCAGGGACAGGACAGCGCCAGCTTCCTCGGCAGGCAGGCCGACTACCAGATCACGCGCCACGACGGCTATGTCACCGTGGCCAGCCTGGCCAAGCCAAACGAAGTGGCAACCATCGTCAACGTCGAAAAACTGCAATTCAGTGATGGCGCGCTGAACCTGGAAGCACGCAACGAACTGACCAGTCTGGCCGCGCTGTATCAAAACGTGCTGGGCCGCCAAGCCGACGCGCAAGGCTTCAGCTTCTGGGGCCAGGCGCAGAGCATGGGCGTGAGCATGGGCCGGATCGCCTACGACATCATCCGTTCTGAAGAAGGCCAGAAAAACGGCTTCGCCTTCCACGGCGACGCCAAGCAGGATCTGACCACGCTGTACCAGGCCATCTTCGAGCGCGCGCCGGACGAAGGGGGCTTTGCCTTCTGGCTGCAGGCGATGCAAAACGGGGTTTCGCTGGAACAGGTGGCGGACGGCTTCCTGCATTCGGTCGAGATGGTGGGCTTCAACAAGGCCCAGGGCAGCTGGGACTTCAGCTTCTAAGCCTTCCAGCGCGGCATGGGCGCCGGCTGCGGCGCCCATGCCGCGGCCGGCGCCCGGCGTTCAGCACTTTCAGACGTTTCCGACAATTTTGACCTAGATCAAAGAAATTGCTGCATCGCATCACTACACTCTCAATCGTTACTTGATAACAACATGAAAGAGGAAGTGAAATGAAGAAAGCAATCCTGGCAGTATTGGCAGTAACGGCAGGCATGATGGCAGTCAACGCGTCGGCCCAAACCACTCCATGGCAAGTGCGCGCGCGCGCCGTGCACATCGATCCGGCCGACAAATCCGACCCGCTGGGTGGCGTTGGCGCCTCCGACCGCCTGTCCGTCAGCAAGAAGACCATCCCTGAAGTGGACATCTCCTACTTCTTCACCCCGAACATCGCTGCGGAACTGGTGCTGACCTACCCACAACGCCACGATGTCAAACTGGATGGCCAGAAAATCGGTACCTTCAAACACCTGCCGCCTAGCCTGCTGGTGCAGTACCACTTCATGCCTGAAGCCCAGTTCAGCCCTTATGTGGGCGCCGGTATCAACTGGACCACCTTCTCCAAGAACAACATCCTGAACAACCAGGCCAGCCTGGAACACGACAGCTTCGGCCTGGCCGTGCAAGCGGGTGTGGACTTCAAGCTCAACAAAAACTGGTCGCTCAACCTGGACGTGAAAAAAATCCAGATCCGCAGCGACGTGATGATCGGCGGCGTAAAAGCCAGCAAGGTCAAAGTTGACCCCGTGCTGATCGGCGTGGGCGTGGGCTACCGCTTCTAATTAAAAATTCCACCCTGGAGTTCCCGCCGCAGCTCGTTCGCGAGCTCGCGGCGTTTTTTTTCGGTCGCGAAATACCCGACCGCCACTTCCGCCTCGCGCGTGTGCAGATGGATCAGGTCGCCCGGCTGGCGTGGCATCTCGATGCGGATGAAGTCCGGATCGAGCCGGACCAGGGCCTCGCGCCCGCCCACCACCTTGCGCACCAACAGGCTGCCCTGGCTCAGCACGATCTGCTCGTAATCGGCCGCATGGCGCGCGTAGCACAGGAAGGCCGCGGCCACCGCCATCAGTTCCAGCGCCGTAAACAACAGGATCTGCCACACGCCCTGCGCGATAAAGATGGCCGCCACCGCCAGCGACATCAGGCATAGCACGGCAAACGCCGCCCCCATCTGGCGCGGCGTCAGCGAGCAATTACGGCGCAGCAGCCATTCGCGCTGGCCGATGGGCGGATCCGGCGGCACATCCCTCTCCTTGATACATCGGTACGGATATTGTACGGCCAGCCGTGGCAAATGGGCCGGCGCCGGAGGCGCCGGGGACAGGGCTTAGGGCTTGATATGCAGGCAGCTGTCGGGCACGGGAACCGGCGGCCCCTGCTCGCTCACCAGCCAGCCGGGCAGGCGCTGGCGCAGCGCATCCAGTTCGCAGGGATCGAAATCGACCAGCATGGTCTTGCCGTCGCGCCCCAGGATGCGCGCTTCGGCGAAGCCGCGCACAATATGCTCCGCCTCGTCGGCACTCAGGCTGGCGTTGCGGGTCGGGCGTAGGAGCAGGTGGCGCATGATTCCAGTCTACTCCATGGCCGTGCCCAGCGTCAGGGCAGCAGGCCCAGTCCTTCGTATTCGCGCGCGAAACCCATGCTGCGCGCCGCCGTATTGAGCAGGCGTAGCATCTCGATGGCGCGCCGGCTGTCGCGCGGCATGGCCAGGACTTCCGGATGGCGCGCCAGCAGGGCCGCCGCCGCTCCCGCCGCCGCCGGGCAGGCCATCGAGGTGCCGCTCATCACGCCATAGCCGCCGCCCGGCACGGTGGAGACGATGCCCACGCCCGGCCCGGCCAGGTCGATCTCGTTGCCGATATTGCTGAAGCCCGCCGCGAACAGGCTGGCGTCGAGCGGCGAGAATGGCGCCTGGGCATCCAGCTCTTCCGAGGAGCCGGCCGGGAAGCTGCCAAGACGGCCCACAGCCGCCACGGCCAGCGCCTCGGGCCAGCGCGCCGGATAACTGACACTGCCGCGCCGGTCGTTGCCACTGGCGGCCAGGCATAGCGTGCCTTTGTCGAAAGCGTCCTTGATCGCCTCGCGCACGGCCTCGTCGCGCACCTCGCCGCCGAAGCTCAGGTTGAGCAAGTCGCAGCCATCCGCCACGCCGCGGTCGATGGCGCGGATGATGTCGTAATTGGAGGCGCCGCCGCCGGCATTGGGGAAGACTCGGTAGCTCATCAGCTTGATGCCGGGCGCAATGCCGCGCCGGCCGCCGGGCGCCGCGCCGCGGCCGGCCAGGATGCCGGCGACATGGGTGCCATGCCCGCCTTCGACGGCGGCCGGGCCGGGGCCGCCGGCATCGCTTTCCGCCACCACAAAAGCGGCGCCGCCGGCCAGCGCGAGATGCGGATGGCTGGCGTCGATACCGGTGTCGATCACGCCTACCGTCACGCCCTCGCCTGCGCTGGGACTGTTCGCGCCATACAGCAGTTGCAGATGGTCGGGAATGCCCAGGTCGACGGCTTGCAGCGGCAGGCGCGCGCCCTCTTCCAGCTTCATGGCAGAGCGGTACAGCCCCCAGTAGCCGGCCGGCCCATACACCACCAGTACCTCGATCTTCTGGTCCTCCGCCAAAGCAAGCTGGATCTCGCCCGCCGCGTCGCTGAAGCCTTCCGCGCCCAGGCGGGCGGCGAAATCGGTGAAGGCGACCAGGCGCGCGCCCATGACCGGCTGCCGCGTGGCGGCATCCACCACGCGCACGCGCAGTTGCGCCTCAGCCGCCGTGTCGCCGCGCAAGGCGGGGGCCAGTTCCAGCATGGGACTGCGCGCCGGCTCGTAAAACACCTGCGGCAGCACGCGCACGCCCGGTGCGCTGATCTTCAGGCGCAGCACATCGCTTTGCGTCAGCGCGGCCAGCTTGGGGCCATCCTCATGCGAGGAATGCAGGATGCTGGGCGTCGCCAAGTGCGCTGCCTGCTCGGCGGACAATGCTGCCACCGATGCAGACAAGGGGGCATCGGCGGATGGCGCCTGCTGCAGCTCCGCCAGCGCGGGCGAGCGCAAACCGCGTATGGGCAGCAGCACGTATTCGGCCGCCTCCCAGTCGCGGGCGCGGAAATCGGACAGACGGTAGCGTGGCATGGTCCCGGCCTTGAATGCAGCGTCGGCACCGGTTTCGGCCGGCGTTTCGCCAGCCTGCAGCGCGTCGGCGGCAGTGCGCAAACGCCCGGCGGCGGCGACGATGGCGTGGCCGTCGCCACCCAGCGCCGTCTGGAAAAAGTCCAGCAGCAGGTCGACAAAGGCCAGCTTCGGCGCCAGCAGCGTGAGGGGGCGGTAAGCGCGCAGGCAGTAGTCGACGGCGCCGTTCACATGCGCGGCGGTGACGCGCGGACTGCCCGGCTTCAGGGTGATGTCCGGTCCGTCCAGCCAGACGGAGAGGTTCAAGAGGCTATGCACGCGGCGCAGGATCTGGCGCTGCTCGGGCAAGCTCGGGTTTTCCGTCACCGCGCCGCAGAAATCGCCGGCCAGCGCCTGCAAACGGGTGATCGACGGCAGCAGCGCGGCGGCGCGCAGCACATCGCCTTCCACGGCGGTCGCCAGCTTGCCCGCTTGCGGCTGCGGCTTGCCCATCGCGCCCGCCGTCACGCCGGACGCGCGCTCTGGCGCGGCAGCACCAGGCTGAATACCGCGCCCTCACCCAAACGGCTGCTGACCGCCAGCTTGCCGCCATGCGCCTCCGCCAGCTGGCGCGAGATATACAGGCCCAGGCCGAGTCCCGCCGGGGCCTCCTTACCGCCCACGCGCTCGAACGGTTCGAAGATGCGCGCCTGCTGCTCGGGCGCGATGCCTGGACCATGGTCCGCCACTTCGATCATCGCCTGGGTGGGCGTCGAACTCAGGGTGACAGCCACCGGCTTGCCGCCGCCATAACGCAGCGCATTGGTCAGCAGATTGATAATCACCTGTTCGATGCGGAACTCGTCCCAGCAGCCGCTGACATTGTGGCTGGCATTCAGGCTGATGCTGCTGCCGGCATTCGCGGCCTGGGTTTCCAGATCGGCCACCACGCGCTCAAGCAGCGGCAGCAGCTCGGTATCGCAGGGACGGATCGACATGGTGCCGCTGCGGATGCGCGAGACGTCCAGCATATCGTCGATCAGCCGTATCATGCTGCGGATCTGGCGCTCGTCGCGTTCCACCATGCGGCGCGTCTGCACGCTGTCGAGCGCCGGCAGGGTGCCGCGCTCCAGCTGCATCTTGCGCATCTGCGATTCCAGGTACAGCGTATTCAGCGGCGTGCGCAGTTCGTGCGCCACCATCGACATGAAATCGTCGCGCATATGCAGGGCGCGCTGCAACTCCTCCTGCGCGGCCTGCAGCTCGCGCATGGTCGCCTCCTGCTGCTCGACGCGGCGGCGGATCTCGCGCCGCTGGCAATACAGGTCGACGAAGACATTCACCTTGCTGCGTACCGCGTCGGCATCCAGCGGCTTGTAGAGGAAATCGACGGCGCCCGTCTCATAGCCCTTGAAGGCGTAATTCAGCTCCTTGCCCGCCGCGCTGACGAAAACGATCGGAATGTGGCGCGTCTTGTCGGTGCCGCGCATCAGCTCCGCCAGCTCGAAGCCGTCCATATCCGGCATCTGCACATCGAGAATGGCGAGGGCGAAATCGTGCTCCAGCAGCAGGGCCAGCGCCTCTTCGCCGCTGGCGGCCTGGAACACCGCGCGCCCCTCGCCGCGGATCAGCGCATTCAGGGCGCGCAGATTCTCCGGCAGGTCGTCCACGATCAGCAGCTTGGTACTTTCCATTTCCATCAAGTGTTCTCCAGCATCGACAACAGGCTACGGATATCGGCCAGCGGCAAGATCAGGTCCGGCATGCGCAGGCGTATGGCTTCCTCCGGCATGGTGCCGACCATGGCTTCGTCCGGGTTCTGCGCCACCGTCATGCCGCCGGCCTCGCCGATCGCCGCCAGGCCGGCCGCGCCATCGTGGTTGGCGCCGGTCAGCAGGATGCCGAGCAGGCCGGCGCCATAGGTATCGGCGGCCGACGCCATCATCAGGTCGATGGCGGGCCGGGCAAAGTTCACGGGCGGTTCGCAGCTGAGGGAAAAACTGCCGTCCGTCTCCACCGACAGATGGTAATCCGACGGCGCAAAGTAGAGCGTACCCGGAACGATGGTTTCCTTGTCGCCCGCTTCGCACACCGGCAAGGGCAACTGGCGCTGGAAGACCTCGGCCAGCTGGCTTTGGCGGCCGCCTTGCACATGCAGCACCACGATCACCGGACGCGAGAAATTCGGCGGCAGGCCGGGCAGGATCTGCAGCAGGGCATTCACGCCGCCGGCCGAGCCGCCGATGGCCACGGCTTCGATATGGCGTCCCTGCAGGACGCGGGTGATGACGGCGCGCGCATCCATCATAGTTTCCGGAACAGGCGTTCACGCTTGGCCACCGGCTCGAAGCGGGGACCGTAGCTGGAAAAATCGATGCTCTCCTTGCTGCCCAGGCCCAGGAAGCCGCGATGGCATAGCGACTCGTGGAACAGGCCCAGCGCCCTATCCTGCAGCTTGCGCTTGAAGTAGATCATCACATTGCGGCAGCTGATGAACTGGGTTTCCGCGAATACGCTGTCGGTCGCCAGGCTGTGGTCGGCAAAGGTCACGTTCTCGCACAGGGCGCGGTCGAACAGCGCCGCGTTATACGCGGCGGTGTAGTAGTCGGAGAAGGCGCGCTTGCCTCCGCAAGCCTGATAGTTCTCGGTGTACTGGCGCATGCTCTCCAGCGGGAAGACCCCCTTCTTTGCCTTGTCCAGCGATTGCGGATTGATGTCGGTGGCGTAGATGATGCTGCGCTCCAGCAGGCCTTCTTCCTTGAGCAGGATGGCCAGGGAATACACCTCCTCGCCGGTGCTGCATCCGGCCACCCAGATTTTCAAAGAAGGATAGGTACTCAGGACCGGCAGCACATGCTCGCGCAGGCCGGCGAAATACGCGGGGTCGCGGAACATCTCGGTGACGGGAATGGTCAGATACTGCAGCAGCGCGCTGAAAGCCTCGGCCTCGTGCATCACGCGCGACTGCAGTTCCGAAATGGTGCGGCAATCCATCTGCCCCATTGCATACAGCACGCGGCGCTTTTGCGAAGCGCCCGTGTAGTCGCGGAAATCGTAGCTGTACTTCATATAGATGGCCTGCATCAGCATGGCCAGCTCGATTTCGATATCGCTTTGGTGGTGATGATGGCCGGGCATGGCGTGTTCGATCCTCAGTCGGTGACCGGCATCCACACGCGCAGCAGCGAATACAGGCGCGACAGGTCGATGGGCTTGGCCAGGTAGTCGTTGGCGCCGGCCGTCAGGCATTGTTCGTGGTCGTCCTTCATGGCCTTGGCGGTGACGGTGATGATGGGCAGGCGCGGGAAGCGCGCGTCGGCGCGGATGCGGCGCGTGGCTTCCAGGCCGTCCATGCCGGGCATCATCACATCCATCAGCACCAGGTCGATCTCGGGCACCGCATCCAGCTTGTCCAGGGCTTCCTGGCCGTTGCGGCCGATTTCCACCACCGCGCCTTTCTGTTCCAGCGCGCTGGTGAGGGCGAAGATATTGCGCACGTCGTCGTCCACCAGCAGGATGCGGCGGCCTTCGAATACGCGGTCGCGGCTGCGCACCGTTTTCAGCATGCTCTGGCGCTCGCTGGACAGCTCGGACTCCACCTTGTGCAGGAACAGCGTCACTTCATCAAGCAGGCGTTCCGGCGAACGCGCGCCCTTGATGATGATGGAGCGCGAATACTTGTGCAGGTCGGCTTCCTCGGCGCGCGTCAGATTGCGGCCGGTGTAGACGATCACCGGCGGGAAGGAGGCGATCGGCTCGCGCGACATGCGCTGCAGCAGTTCATTGCCCTGCATGTCCGGCAGTTTGAGGTCGATGATCATGCAGTCGAAGACGGTGCTGCGCAGCAGTTCCAGCGCCGCTTCGCCCGATTCCACGGCGCGGATTTCGATATCGTCGTCGGCGATCAGCTCCACCATGCTGTCGCGCTGGCGCGCATCGTCCTCCACCAGCAGGATGCGTTTGATCTCCTGCGTGAATTTGCGTTCCAGGCAGCTGAAAACCTCGGTCAGCTGTTCGCGCGTGGCCGGCTTCAGCGCATAGCCGACCGCGCCCATATGCAGGGCCGCTTCGGCATTCTCGGCGGCGGAGACCACGTGCACGGGAATGTGGCGCGTAAGCGGATTGTCCTTCAGCAGTTGCAGCACCGAGAGGCCGGAGCGGTCGGGCAGGCGGATGTCGAGCAGGATGGCGTCGGGCCGGTATTGCGCGGCCAGCTGCAAGCCCTCCTCGGCGGAAAAGGCGACCAGGCAGCGGTAGCCCATCTCGTGCGCCAGGTCGAACAGGATGCGGGCGAAAGCCGCTTCGTCCTCGATCACCAGCACGCTGCGTTCGGGCGGCGGCGCGCGGTCGCGGTCGTCGCCGAAGGCGCGCGGCACGGCGGGCAAGGGCGTATTGGCGCCGTTGGCGCCGGATACGGCAGCGGGCGCCATGCCGGCCGGGACGGCGGGACGTGCCGGCGAGGCGGCCGTTGCGGCCGCGCCGCCCACTGCCGCCAGCTGCGCCAGCGGCGGCACGGCAATGCCGGCCAGGGGCAGGTGCGCACCGGATGCCTGCGCCGCCGTGGGCGCAAACTGGCCATGCGGCGGCACGGCCCACTGCGCCGGCAGGGTCAGGGTAAAGGTGCTGCCGCGTCCCGGCGTGCTGCTCAACGCAATCGTGCCGCCCAGCAGGCGCGCCAGATCGCGCGAGATCGACAGGCCCAGTCCCGTGCCGCCATGGCGCCGGCTGCTGCTGCCGTCAGCCTGCTGGAAAGCGCCGAAGATGTTTTCGTGCTGCTCGGGCGGAATGCCGACGCCGGAATCCTTGACCGCGAAGCTGACCTGGCCCTGTTCGCCCGGCGACAGGCGCAGAATCACCTTGCCCTGGTCGGTGAACTTGATCGCGTTCGACAGCAGGTTTTTCAGAATCTGCTCCAGGCGCTGGCCGTCGCTGAAGATGGTGGGCGGCAGGCCCGGTTCCAGGTCCACCACCAGGTCCAGCCCTTTTTGCCGCGCCAGCGGCTCGAAGGCGCGCGCCAGGCGCTCGGCCAGCGGTTCCAGTTGCAGTTCCTCCGGCGCCAGTTCCAGCTTGCCCGCTTCGACCTTGGAGATGTCGAGGATGTCGTTGATCAGATTGAGCAGGTCGTTGCCCGCACCGTAAATCGTTTGCGCATAGCGCACCTGCTCCTCGCTCAGATTGCCCGCCTCGTTGTCGGACAAGAGCTTGGCCAGGATCAGGGAACTGTTCAGCGGCGTGCGCAGCTCGTGCGACATATTCGCCAGGAACTGCGATTTGTACTGGCTGGCGCGCTCCAGGTCGCGCGCCCGCTCTTCCAGCTGCTCCTGCACATCGCCCAGTGCCGCGTTTTTCTGGTCGAGCGCGACGGCCTGCTCGGCCAATTGCTCATTGCTCTGCTCCAGCTCCGCCTTCTGGTTTTCCAGGCTGGCCTGCGACAGCTCCAGCACGCGCGACTGCTCTTCCAGCTCTTCGTTCGCGGTGCGCAGCTCTTCCTGCTGCACCTGCAATTCCTCGTTCAGCTGCTGGGTTTCGGCCAGCACTTCCTGCAGGCGCTGGCGCGCCTGGGTGGCCTCGATGGCCGTGCCGATATTGCCCGCCACCAGGCGCAGGAAATCGAGTTCGCGCTCGCCCACCGCGCGCAGGAAGCCCAGCTCCACCACGCCGTTCACGCTGCCGTCGCTGTCCACCGGCAGCACTACCGCCTGCAGCGACTGGCCGCTGCCCAGGGCGGAACTGACCTTCAGATAATCGGGCGGCAGGTTTTGCAGGTGCACCAGGCGCCGTCCCTGCGCCGCCTGGCCGACGATGCCCTCGCCCGGCAGCAGATGCTGGCCGTGCTCCATATCCTCATGGCTGAAGCCATAGGCGGCGACGCGGCGCAGGCTGCCGTCGGCCGCGCGCGCATACAGGGCGGCGGCCGCCACATCGAGATAGCGCGCCAGGAATTGCAGCAGGGTGGAGGCCAGCTGGGGCAAGGCCAGCTGGCCGATGCCCTGCTCGGCCAGCTGGCCCTGGCCGGAACGCATCCAGGCCTGCTGCTCCAGCTTGGCCGACTGCTCGGTTTGCGCCTGCAGCGCCTTGCCGAAGGCGCCCGACAGGCGCATCAGGTCGCGCCGTCCGAAATAGGCCAGGGCGCCGCTGAGCAGCAGGCTCAGCGTCAGGTAAGTGATGCTGGTGAAAAAGGTCACATTGCGCGACTGGCGCGCCCGTTCGCCGCGCAGCCTTTCCTCGGTCCCCACAAAGCCCTGGAACTGGGCGCGCACCTCGTCGAATTCGACCTTGCCGCGGCCGCTGCGCACCAGGGACAGATAATCGCCGTTGGCGCGGCGCGTGGCGATCATGTACTCGGCCACGCCCTCCCACTGTTTTTGCTGGGCCTGGATATTGCGGACGCGCTCCACCTGCTGCGCATTGTCCTTGACCAGGCCGGCCAGCACATTGAGCGCGGTATCGATCTTGGGCCGCGCCAGCTTATACGGCGCAAGGAAGCTTTCATCGCCCGTCAGCAGGAAGCCACGCATGCCGGTTTCCATATCCACCGTCAGCTTGCGCGCCTCCTGGGCATTGCCGATCACGCGCTCGCTGTGCTCAACCCAGTTGAGGGCGCTCAGCAGATAGACCAGCACCGCCACAAAGACCCCGGCGCTGACCACGCCGGCAGCCAGCGGCAAGGTGATATTGCGGGAGAGAACACGGCGAAAACTCTGATCGTCGAAAGAGGACTGTCCATTCATGGCGCGCTAGCCTGTAGTTCAGTAAGAAATGTGCTTTATCTTATAGCAATTCTCCTCGAAGAGGCCGCACCGATGATGCAGGCCCATGCGCGCACCGCTATAATGAATTTCGTTACGTGAATAACAAGCGAAGACCACCATGCGCAAGATCCTGACCGCCCTGTTCCCGCTGCTGCTGGCCGGCTGCATCAATGATACGGCCACGTATTACGCGGACAGCACGCAGGAGCACACCTTGAGCCTGCGCCGCCAGCAGGATTATTTCTGGAGCGACGATGCGCGCATCACGCTGATGGCGGCGCGCCTGCCCGAGTGCCAGCGCCAGTTGGCGTTGACCGAGCTGCCGATCCTGGATACCGAGGTGGAGCTGTTCGGCAGCGGCGAGCGCCACTGGAGCCTGCGCGCCGGCAAGCAAGTCTGGCAAGTGGAAACCGAGAGCTGCGCCCTGCAGGAAGGCGGCGAAGCGAGCGGCCAGAAGCTGGGCGTGTTCCGCGGCGACGCCGACAAGCTCGTCTTCGAACCCGCCCCCGCGCCCAAAGCCGACGTCCCGGCCGACGCTCCCGCCGTCGCCGAAACCACCGAATAAATCCGCTTTAACGGCCCAGTCAGTGTCCGATTTTGGGGTCTGGCCCCAAAATCGGACACGGGCTGGGCTGTATTACATTGAATAGAGGCAAGCCACGCGGCTGAGCTTGTGCCCACCGTGGTGCCTGGCACCGATCGGACACGTACTCATCTGTGGTGCGGTAACGGTTACGGCCGGGCCCGCCAGATGGCCGTCCCATCCGATTGGGGTCTGTCCGATTGGGGTCTGACCCCAATCGGACACGGGGTCAGGCGTGGCTCAGGGCGCGCTGTCTGGCCGGGGCGCGCTGCGCGCGCGGGGTGGACTGGACGGCGGCTTCGCCGGCGCTCAGGCGGAAGCGGCTGACCAGCTGGGCCAGGGTGGCGGCCTGCTCTTGCATGGCACCGGCGGCGGCGGCGGCTTCTTCCACCAGGGCGGCGTTCTGCTGGGTGACGGAATCCATTTCCGTGATGGCCTGGTTGACGTGGCCGATGCCGGTGCTTTGCTCGCTCGAAGCGTCGGTGATCGAGGCCATGATCTGGGTCACGCGCGAGACGCTTTCCACCACCTGGTCCATGGTGCTGCCGGCCTGCGCCACCAGGGTGCTGCCGCTTTCGATGGTGCCGACGGAGTCGTTGATCAATTCCTTGATTTCCTTGGCGGCGGCGGCGCTGCGGTGGGCCAGGTTGCGCACTTCGGAGGCGACCACGGCGAAGCCGCGGCCCTGCTCGCCGGCGCGCGCCGCTTCCACGGCGGCGTTCAAGGCCAGGATATTGGTCTGGAAGGCGATGCCGTCAATCACGGCGATGATGTCGACAATGCGGCGCGAGGAAGCGTTGATGGTGTCCATGGTCTGCACCACTTGCGAGACCACGGTACCGCCCTGCTGCGCGACGTGGGCGGCCGACTGCACCAGCTGGTTGGCCTGCACGGCGTTGGCGGCGTTCTGGTTCACGGTCGAGGTCAGCTCTTCCATCGAGGCGGCGGTCTCTTCCAGCGAACTGGCCTGGGATTCGGTGCGCGCCGACAAATCCATATTGCCGCTGGCAATTTCGGCCGAGGCGATGGCGATGGTGTCGGCGGCGCGGCGGATTTCGCCGATGGTGTTGGCCAGATTGGCTTGCATGGTCTTCATGGCGTACAGCATGCTGCTGCGGTCGCCACTGGCCGTTTCCACCGTCACGCTGAGGTCGCCGGCGGCGATCAGCGAGGCGACTTTTTCCGCATATTCGGGTTCACCGCCGATGGCGCGGTGCAGGCTGCGGTTGATGGCGCCGACGATGGCGGCCAGGATCAGGCAGACCACCACCAGCAACACGCCCGACTTCATCAGCTGGGAGTAGAAGGCGGCATCGATATCATCCATGTACACGCCCGTCACCAGCGCCCATTCCCAGGGCTTGTAGGTGGCGACGCGGCTCAGCTTGGGCGACGGTTCGGTGGCGTTGGGACGCGCCCACCAGTAGCTGACGAAACCGGAGCCCTCGCCCTTGGCGACATTGGTGATGTCGCGGTACAGGTAGTTGCCCTTGGGATCTTTGAAGTCCAGCAGGTTCTTGCCATCGTTTTCCGGCTTGAAGGGATTCATCAGGGCGATGCCGTCGCTGCCGACGATGGAGATATAGCCGTCCTTGCCGAAGCGCATGGCCTTGATGCTGGCGCGCGCCTGGGCCTGGGCGTCTTCCTTGCTCATGGCACCGGACTGGGCCTTGTCGCCGTACAACTTGAGCACGCTCAAGCCCACGTCGGCCACATCGGCCAGATCGTTCTTGCGCTCTTCGATACGCACATTGCGCATTTGCAGCGCATCGTAAATAAACACGGCCGAGATGCAGAGCAGGCTGCAAATCAAGGGTATCCACAGCTTCTGCTTGAATGACAAATTGTTCACCTGAGTCTCCTGATACCAGAAAGGTTTGTTTTGGTACTGGAGGCCAAGAATAACCGCGTTCGATTCCGAACGGAAATAAAATGGCCGCACGGCAAAGCCGGTGCGGCCTGGATGCAACAATGTGTGTAAATTGCTGAAAAACAATTAAATAATCATACTTAAACGGCTATATTACTCAGGGTGCACTGCCTTGCGCCCGCGGACCCGGCGGACGCATGCTGGCAGCCGCTTGCAATGCGCGCAGGGGGGCGACCAGCACCTCCGTCTCGGACGATGGCGCCAGGTTCAGCACCACGGACAAGTGGTGGCGGCAGCGCCGGTAAATTTCAAACGCTTCGGCACGGTGGCCCAGGGCCAGATGGCAACGGATCAGGCTGCGGTAGGCTTCCTCCGCCAGCGGTTGCTGTTCAATCAGGCACTGGTACAGCAGCATCGCCTCGTTCTGCTCGCCCGCGTGCTCCAGCTTGCTCCCTAGGCTCAGCATCAAACGCAAGAACTTGCTGCGGATACGATCGCGTGCGCTCAGTACTTCCGGCAAATCATTTCGCCCAGGTAAGAGCTCACCTTGGCAGAGTCCCAGCACCCGTTCCGCCAAGCCCGTCAACTGCGCCACCGTGCAGGCTTTGTCGAGCGCTGCCGATTCAAGCATGCAAGCATTGAGCGCCGCCAAGTCCGTCCAGCAAGTGCCGTGGTTCAGGCTGAGATTGCCGGAATGCAGCAGCACGTGGCGCTCGCCGCCCAACAGCTTGCGCAGACGATGCAAGGTATTGTCGAAGGACTTGCGGGCGGCATCGCCATCGCTATCGGGCCAGAGCGCCATGCAGATATGGGCTACCGGCATGCCCCGTTCACCGGCAATGGCCAGCAGGTGCAGCATATCCAGGGGCTTGCGGCTTTGCTTGCGCTTGGTCGGAATGGGCGCGCCGTCACACTCGATCCGCACATGCCCCAAGGTCTGCAGGCGAATCGGCCAAGGCCAGTGCGGCGACACCGCGCCGCCAGCCGCTGCCAGCCCGCTCTGCTTGATGAGACGGCACACATGGTCGCGCGCTATGCCCTCCTCCAGCGCCAGCAGATAAAGTTGCGCGACGTCCCGCTTGTCGCAGCACAGCGGGACCATTGCAATGCCCACTTGCTGGCCGATGGCCATGCTGCAAAAGCATGCTCGACTCCAAAAAACCGCACACATAGCCGGTCATCGGAATGGCCACCTGGCATTCGACGGCACGGGTCGCCGCCATTTCGCGCATGGCGGCGCATGCATCGCCGGCCTTGGCCCGCGCGTAGGCCGCATAGGCCATGGCAAGCACGATGCGATCCGGCACCCCCGACGCTTGGGCAAACTCAATCGAGCGCTGTCCGTCGGCAATCGCCCGGGCAAAATCGCCCTCCTGCAGCGACACGCCCAGGGACGCCGAATAGTACAGGCTGGCGAATACATTGGCCCGCGGCGGCAAGGCGGCGGCGATGCGGTCGGCCAGGGAGCGCGCCTCGCCCAGCTTGCCGGAGTGAAGGCAGGCGACGATACAGAACCACATCAGGCGCAAGTTGAAATAGCTGATGCCGGACGTCTCGGCCAGGCGCAATCCCGCTTGCGCGAAGGTGGTGGCCGCCTCATGCGCGCCGGTGATGGTCGCCTGCAATGCCTTCAAGGTCTGCCAGCGGATGTGCACCAGCGGACTGGGATATCCATCGGCCCGGTCATGCGGCAGGGCCTGCAGCAAGCGCTCGGCGCACAGGATATCGCCGCGGTGCAGATGGTAGGACAGCAAAATAGCCCCATGGGCCAGCTTGCGCTCCAGCACCGCTTCACGCTCCAGCAATTGTTCGGCAAGGGCGGCGTACTTGGGCAAGCCGGGATCTCCGGGGCGCCGGTAGGCCATGGCGCCAATATAGCTGAACATCGCGCTGGCCATTTCGGCGGTGCCCTGGTCCTGCCCGGGCAAGCTGGGATAGCGGTCCAGCCAGGCGTCCAGCCGCGCCAGTTCGTCGCCGCTGAAGACAAAACTGTCAATCAGCGCCGCCCATGCCAAATGCAGCGGACCGGCCGCGTTTTCTTGCTGGAACAAGGTCAACGCCGCTTCCAAATGGACGCGTGCCTGCAAGACATCCACCGGCAAATGGCAGATGCCGAGCCAGTAATGGAGCCACGGCTTCTCTTGGGCCAGGTGCAGGAACGCATCTTCGAGCCAGACCGCCAAAGTCCGCGTCCGCCCCTGTGCCACCATGCCGGCCGCCTTGCTGATCGCTAGCTCGCTCAGCCTTTCCCAGTCGCCGATGCTGCGCAGCAGCTCGATGCTGGCGGCCACCTCGCCTCTTGCCGCCAGGATGCGCGCGGCCTTGCGCTTCAGCGCCAGACACCGGTCTGCCGCAATGATTTGCGGCAGACGCAGCAAGAGACAATCGCGAAACATGGGATGAAACTCATATCCGCCCTCGGCGGCCTGCCGTTGGTAGGTGAAGTAATTCTGGCTCTGCAATGTACTCAGCAGCTTGCCGGCACGCGCATAACCCGTCAGTTGCACCGCGTCGTCCGGGTATATGGTCGGCAGCAAGGCACACTGCACGAGAAAACTGCATTCGCCGGGACTGAAGTGCCGCAGCACCTCATGCGAAAAATAGGAGAACAGCACATGCTGCTCGGCAGCCAGCGCCAGCGGCATGGCAGGGCATTCCCGCCGCCGGCTGGCCAGCAAAACCAGGCCCGCCGCCCAACCATGCACCGCCCGGTGGAGCGGCCCGGCCTGGTCCATGGGCGTGCCGTGCAACGCGGCAATGCCAAACGATTCCGCCTCGCTCAGCTCCAGGCTTTGCGCGGGCAGGCGGGCCAGGCGCGCGGTGAGGCAGAGCCGGGCCAGCGGCGGCGGCATCTCCACGCGGCTGAGGCAAAGCACTTGCACCTCTGGCGGCAAATGTTCCAGCCCCTTCGCCAGGACTTGATTAAACAGGCTGGGGCTGGCTTGCTCATGCAAGTCGTCGAATACGATGACGCAGCGGGCCGGCAACAAGGCGCCAAGCCGCTCGAAGTAGCGGCGCGCAAACGTTTCCGGGTCCGCCAGGTACTCGGTGGTGAAGTGCGGCAAGGGATTGGCGGCGCCGGGCACAAACTGCTGCGCCGCCATGCCCAGATAGTGGAAGAAGGTGGCCAAGTCCTTGTCGCCGGCGTCGATCTGATACCACAGGCAGGGGCATTTTCTCTCGTCGAGCCAGCTCACCGCGAGCAAGGTCTTGCCGGCCCCCGGCGGCGCGGCAATCCAGAGAACGCGCGCTTGCTGCAAGCAAGCATCGATGGCGGCGTGTAGCCGGGCGCGCCGGAAGACCCGCGGCGCGGAGGGACGCGCCAGCTTCGCGGGCACCGGCATCGTATTGGTCAGCGTAGGTTTCATGGCAAAGCCCATAGAGTTTGGAGATCACATGCTTTGAGTGTGACCTTGTTCCAAGAACCATATGTCGTCTTTTTGCAATGCGGCCGGCCTGCGTCTGCCAGCGGCCGGCTTTTTGCGGGCGCATAGTCAATTGCCCAATTTGTAAGCGATTTCTATGATGCGCCCTTCTATAGTTGGTGCGTCAGGCGCTTCCCCCGCCGCGACCCAACCATGAAAGGACGAACACCATGCAAGCCATAAGCACGCGGTTTACCCGGATCTTACGTACCCTGAAACAGGGTTTCATGGCCCCATCCGGAGCGCGCCCGCAGCCTGCGGCCACGCAGCTCCGCCATCAATTTGCAGCACTTGTTCCACCCGTGTGGAGGGCCGGCATTTCGGCAGTCATGCTGGGCTGCGCCATACCGTCAATGGTCGCCGCGCAGGACGCCAGCGGACGGTATGCCAGCTTCGGCCTGGCCGATTGGGACAGCGATGGCCACCAGGACATCGTGACCCGCGAGAATGCGAACGGTAATTTATGGCTCTACCCGGGCGAGAGCCGGCGCGGCTACAGCGGTACGCCGCGGGTCAAAATCGGCAATGGCTGGAACAGCTACAGCTTCTTCGGGCTGGCGGACTGGGATGGTGATGGCCACGCGGATATCATTACCCAAGAGAATGCGAGCGGCAATTTATGGCTCTATCCCGGCGAGAGCAAGCGCGGCTATAGCAGCGCGCCACGGGTGCAGATCGGCAACGGCTGGAACGGCTACAGCTTCTTCGGGGTGGCGGACTGGGACCACGACGGCCATCAGGATATCGTGGTGCGGGAAAATGCCAGCGGCAATTTGTGGCTCTACCCCGGCGAGAGCAAACGCGGCTACAGCAGCGCGCCACGGGTGCAGATCGGCAACGGCTGGAATGGGTATACCGCCTTCGGCTTGGCGGACTGGGACCACGACGGCCATCAGGACATCCTCACCCGCGAGAACGTCAGCGGCAATTTGTGGCTCTATCCCGGTGAAAGCAAGCGCGGCTACAGCGGCGCGGCGCGGGTGCAGATCGGTAATGGCTGGTAAGCCCACCCGCGCATTCTGGTGCGCGGGACGGGACAAACACGGGCTAAGCATCGCCGCAAGCGTGGCATGAATGCCTGTCCCGTCCCAGGCCACGGGCTGGAGCCGCGCGGCAGCGGCATGCCGCCAACTCTGGTCCCAGCCGCTGCGGACGAAGCGGCCGGCCGGACCGCTTATTGCTTTTCGCTGTCCAAATCTACCGTCAAATAGCTGTTATACCGGTCCCCCGCCGCCGCGCCGGCCGGCAGCACTTCCTCCAGGCGGGCCAGGTCGGCCGCGCTCAGCGCCACCTGGTCCGCGCCCAGCGCCTCTTGCAGGCGCTGGCGGCTGCGCGCGCCGACCAGGGCCACGATGTCCTGGCCCTGCGCCAGCACCCAGGCAATCGCCAGCTGCGCCACCGAGATGCCCAGGCTGTCGGCCACCTGGCGCACGCGTTCGACCAGGGCCAGGTTATGCGCCAAGTTCGCGCCCTGGAACCGCGGGCTGTACTGGCCGCGGAAATCGGCCTCGCCCGCGCGCTGGGCGCTCCAGTGGCCCGAGATCAGGCCACGCGACAGCACGCCATAGGCCGTGATGCCGATACCGAGCTCGCGCGCCGTCTGCAGCACGCCGTTTTCGATGCCGCGCGAAATCATCGAGTATTCGATCTGCAAATCGCTGATCGGGTGCACGGCATGGGCGCGGCGCAGGGTTTCGGCGCCCACTTCGGACAGGCCGATATGCTTCACATAGCCTTGCTGGACGAGGTCGGCAATGGCGCCCACGGTGTCTTCGATCGGCACCTGCGGATCGAGGCGGGCGGGACGGTAGATATCGATGTGCTCCAGGCCCAGGCGCTGCAGCGAATAGGCGGCGAAATTCTTCACCGCGGCGGGACGGGCGTCGTAGCCGCTCCAGCCGCCAGCCGGATCGCGCAGGGCACCGAATTTGACGCTGACCAGGGCTTGCTCGCGTCGGCCGCCGCGCAGGGCTTCACCCAGCAGGAGTTCATTGTGGCCCATGCCATAGAAGTCGCCGGTGTCGAGCAGGGTCACGCCGGCCTCCAGTGCGGCGTGGATGGTGGCCAGGCTTTCGGCGCGGTCGGCCGGGCCATACAGGTCGGACATGCCCATCAGGCCCAGGCCGAGTTGGGCGGTGCGCGGGCCGGTGTGGCCGAGTTGGCGGGTTTGCATTGCGGATCTCCGGAAGGGTTGAGGTGCAGCCATTGTGCTATTCTGAATTCGAGTAATAAATACACAAATTCCTACATCTTTATTCGGCTAAAAATAACAATGGACCAGTTCCGCAGCATGCAGATTTTCCAGGCCGTGGCCGACAGCAAGAGCTTCACCCAGGCGGCCGAACAGCTCGGCCTGCCGCGTCCGACCGTGACCAATGCCGTGCAGGCCATCGAACAGCAGCTCGGCGTGCGCCTGCTGCAGCGGACCACGCGCAAGGTCAGCCTGACGGTGGAGGGCGTGGTGTATCTGGAGCGCTGCCGCGCCCTGCTCAACGAGCTGGAGGAGGTGAACGCCCTCTTCCTCGGCAGCGGCAAGCGGCCGGCCGGCGTGGTGCGCGTCGATTTGCCGGAACGGATTGCGCACCTGATCGTGATCCCGGCCCTGCCCGCGTTTTTTGCCGCCTATCCCGAAATCCAGGTCCGGCTGGGCGCCAGCGACCGCTTTGCCGACCTGGTGGGCGAAGGCATCGACTGCGCGGTGCGCGTCGGCACCCTGCGCGACTCCAGCCTGATCGCGCGCCGCATCGGCGCCATGGAACAGGTCAACTGCGCCGCGCCCAGCTATCTGGCGCAATACGGACGGCCGCAGACGCTGGCCGATCTCAAGCAGCATTACGCGGTGAATTTCTTCTCCAGCCAAAGCGGGCGCGACCTGGAATGGGAATACCTCGACGCCGATGGCCAGAGCCACACCGTGGCCATGCGCAGCCGCGTCTCGGTCGGCAGCGCCGAAGCCTATGTCGCCAGCTGCCGCGCCGGCCTGGGCTTGATGCAGGCGCCCCGGCTCGGCATGGAAGCGCTGCTCGCCAGCGGCGAATTGGAAGAAGTGCTGCCCGCCTGGCGCGCCGCGCCGCTGCCCGTCTCCATCGTCTACGCCCACAGCCGCCACCTGTCGGCCCGCGTGCGCGTCTTTGTCGACTGGCTGGCCGACACCTTGCAGCTGCGCTAAGGTTCAGTCCGCAGGATGGCCGTCCGGCGGACTGAACCTTAAATTATCTATTGGGCATCGGATACCAGACTGAGGGAGGGCCCAGTTGTGGAAGAAGAGTCTTGCGTTACCCCAAGGCAATCTTGTTCGGACGGACTAAGCTGAAGCGTCTATTTCTGAACGGGAGGATGTCATGGCATACCGATACGAACAAGCAGCCAAGCTGGAGGGCAAGGAATGGGTCGGCTCACATGAGTGTGTCGCATTGGTCCAGCATTACGCAGGCCTCCCCACCACCATGCATTGGAAAATGGGAACCAGCGTCAAAGGCAATATGGCACTGCCCGCCCGTACCGCCATCGCGACATTCAAGGAGCGGCGATACCAGAACCGGCGCACCGGCAATCATGCCGCCTTCTATCTGGGCCAGGAGCAATTCGGCATTTGGGTCATTGAGCAATTCCGCAGAGTACCCAAGGGCTTGATCCGCAAACGCTTCATCGCCTTTCGGGGCGGCCAGGGCAACCCTTCCGACGATGGCGACGCGTATTCGGTGATCGAATGAAGACATCATCTCTGGCGATTTTCTCTCTTGCGGCAATGGCACTGTCAGCAAAGAGCGCGGAACTCGTATGCCCTTCTGGCCTGGTCGTGCGACAGACAGCTGAGGCTCCCACCGGATGGACGGGTTTCGATGCCGCCGCCGAAAGGGAGCATCCCTTCCACATTGCCGAAATCAGCGAAGGGCCGCCACAACGCCGGATTCTGCTGATGCCTACGCGCGAGATCAAGCAAGGCAAGAACAAAGCCTTGGTTTATGACCTCGGCAGCATTCGTCAGCCGTGGCTCATTTGCTCGTACACCGATACTTCCCTGACGCTCAGCCGCAGCTTGCCCGCCCATACGCGGCGCTGCACATTTGTCCTCGACCACGCGACAAACTATGCCAGTGTGAAGCAGATGGGTTGCGAGTAGCCCGAAAAGATAAGTCCCGGATAGCCGAGTCCACCGGATGGCCGTCCCGTCCGCTTGGGGTCTGACCCCAAGGTGGACACGGACTCGGCTGTGGATCAGAGTGCGGGGCGCAGGGCTTGCTGGAGGGCGGGGGCGTGGGAGGTGCCGCTGAGCTTGGCGGCCAGGCGGCGGGCCTGGGCCAGATTGCGCTGGCTGAAGGCGTCGGCGGTGGCGTTCACGTCGGTCAGGATGCCGGCAGCGGCAGTTTCAATGCGCGCGCTGTCGCCGGGAGCGTTGTCGAGCACTGCGCTCAGGTAGGTGACGCCCCATTGCAGACGGGTGGCGCTGCCGGTGGCGGCGCGCCAGGCTTGCTCGTAGCAGGACAGCATACCGGCCGTGTCGCCGCGGCGCTTGGCGCTGGAGGCCAAGCTCAGCATGAAGTAGTAGGGCGAATGCGAACGCGCTAGCTCGGCTTGCAGCAGGGCTTCGGCCTCGGCCGACAGGCCGGCGTCGTTCAGGGCGCTGACCGCCGTATTGACCAGGGTGTGGCGCTCGTAGGGGTCGTCGACTTCGGCCAGCGCTGCCGCGGCGCGAACACGCACCAGTTCGGGCAGGCCGGCGGCGGCGTGGCCGAAACGGGCCATGCGCATTTGCAGGCGCACGGCGGTCAGACGGTCGGGCACGGACAGCCACATATCGTCGGCCCAGGCCTGGGCGGCTTGCGCCAGGGCGCTCGCCAGCTCGGGCTGGGCAGCGCCAGCCAGCTTCAGCAGTTGGGCGCCGCTGTTGCCGAAGATGTCCATATTGGCGCGGGCCAGCCGGGCGTCGCGGCAGACGCCGAGCAGGAAAGCATCGGTCGTGGCGGCGGCAGCGATCTCGGCAGCGCCAGCAAAGCCAACGGCAGCAGTAACGCCACTAGCGCTACCGGCGCCCGCAACGGTGGCGGCGGCACCGTTTGCACTGGCTCCGTCTGGCGCGGCGACAGCGCCGGCAGTGGCGGTGGCGGGGAACAAGAGCGAGAGCAGACGCAGGCGGACAGCGGCATCAGGCGCCACGGACGCGGCGGCCTGGGCCAGCGCGGCCAGCGTGGCGCCCGGCGCGCGGCCGGCCAGCAGCACGTCTTCGTCGGTATCCCAGGAATAGTGGCTGAGCAGCTTCCACTCGGCGGCGCTCAGAGCGCGGCTGCCATCGCATGCCGCTTGCAGCGATTGCGCCGCTGTATGGGAAGCGGCGAGCGCAGTATCGAGGGCATCGATGAACAGCTCGCCATCAAGCTCGCAGGGCAGGCGCGTGATTTCGCTGCCGTCGGGCGCGAACAGCACCAGGGTCGGATAGCTGCGCAGCTTGAGCTGGGCGGCCAGCGCTTGCGCGCCGGGCGCGTCGCCGTCGAGCCAGAAGGGCACCAGGCCACGCAGGCGGACGGCGAATTCGTCGCGGCTGAAGATCTCCGATTTGACCCGGTTGCAGGGCGGGCACCAGCCCGCGCCCCAGTACAGGAACAGGGGACGGCCGGCCGTGCCGGCCAGCGCCTGCGCGGCGCGCCAGTCGCCGCTATGCCATTCGATCGCGCCCGCCATCGCTCAGGGCTCGCGCGCCAGGGCCAGGAATTCGGTGCGCATGGCCAGGTTCGGCTGCAGCTCGCCCAGCATGGCCGAGGTCACGGTCTCCTCGCCCGGGGTGCGGATGCCGCGGCTTTCCATGCACAGGTGGCGGCACTTGACCACCACGCCCACGGCCTTCGGCTCCAGCACTTCCATCAGCGCTTCGGCAATCTGCATGGTCATGCGTTCCTGCACCTGCAGGCGCTTGGCGAAGCAGTCCACCAGGCGGGTCAGCTTGGACAGGCCGACGATTTTACCGTTCGGCACGTAGCCGACGGTGGCCTTGCCGAAGAACGGCGCCAGGTGGTGTTCGCAGTGGCTGTAGACGGGGATGCCCTTGACCACGATCAGCTCGTTGTACTGCTCGGCGCCATCTTCAAAGGCCTTCAGCAGCTCCACCGGATTCTGGGCATAGCCCGAGGTCCAGTGTTTCCACGCCTTGCTGACGCGGTGCGGGGTTTCGATCAAGCCCGGACGGTCCGGGTCTTCGCCAAAGCTCTGCAGCAGGCGGCGCCAGTCGTGTTCGGAGAATTCTGCGTCTTTTGACATGATGATAAAGGCCTGAAAATTGCGATTGACCCATCAGTATACAGGCTTTGGCGCGCTTGCACCGGCCCCTGACTCAAGGCCGGGGCCGCCCGGGCGCCCGCCGGACTCAGCGCGGCCGGTGGGCGTTGATCAGGGCGGCGGCGATGGAGACGGTGGCGCTCATCTCCGGCCAGTCATCCGCGGGACCGAACCAGCGCGCCTCGCTGATTTCATTCGGGTCGACGCGGATCTCCCCATCCAGATAATCGGCGGTAAACGCGATCATCAGCGAATGCGGGAAAGGCCAGGACTGGCTGCCGAAATAACGCAGATTGTGCACGCGCAGGCCGACTTCCTCATAGACCTCGCGGTGCACGGCTTCCTCGATCGATTCGCCCGCCTCCAGAAAACCGGCCAAGGCGGTAAAGCGCTTGTACGGCGCCTGCGCATGCACGGCCAGCAGCGCCGATTCGCCCTTGCGGATCAGCACCATCATGGCCGGCGAAATGCGCGGGTACGCCGTCATGCCGCAGGCCGGGCACTGGAAGCTGCGCTCGCCCGCCGCGCGCGCCATCGGCGTAGCGCAGGCGCCGCAGAAGCGGTGGGTGCGCGCCCATTCGGCGAGCTGGCTGGCGCGGCTGGCCAGGCCCAGCAAGCCCTCGTCCATGCTGCCGAACAGGGCGCGCAAGCCATGCCAGCCGTGCTCGGCGTCGGGCAGCGCCGGGTTGTCGGTCCAGGCCGTCTGGTAATAGCAGTCCTGCCAGACGCCGACCGGGTGCAGTTGCTCAGGACCCAGGCCGAGGGCGTCCAGCTGCTCGGGCAGAGCCAGGTCGGCGCTGCGCAAGAGCAATTGGCCCTGGTGGAAGAGAAAGACGCGGCGCGCGGGCACGGCCGCCGTATCGGGCGTAATCAGCGGAATAAAGGCTGGAGGAGTTTGTAACATTATCGACTATATTTAAAAATATTCGAGCTACCGTGTATCACGATAATACGGGTTTTAATGCAAAAATAAAAACTATTGAAGCGGAAGTTATTATTTCAGTACAGTGATTTAAACGTTATTTCCCCGCCTATTCGTAAAATGGCGGCTATTGCATTCGGGATATATTGGGCAAAGGAGAACCTTACTATGCCCTCTATCGTACCCGACCTGAACACGGCGCAGATCGCCGGCCTCAGCACCTATCAGATCACGCTGCTCAAGACGGCCGATATGGCCAGCCTGCGGCCCGAACAGATCGTCGCTTTCAGCAGCACCCAGTTGCAGGTGATGAGTTCGCAGCAAATCCGCGCCATCACCACGCGCAGCCTGCAGGCGATGACCACGGCCCAGCTGCACACGGGCTTTGGCGCGCCCCAGTTGCATGGCCTGAGCTCGCAGCAAATCGCCGCCCTCAGCAACGAACAGATCGCCGACGGCTTCAGCACCACCCAGTTCACCCAACTCGGCAGCCAGCAGATCGCCGCCCTGAGCACCACGCAGGTGGCGGCGCTGGAAACGGAAAACCTGGCGGCCTTGCGCAGCGCCCAGCTGATCGCGCTGACCAGCAGGCAGCTGGCCGTGCTGCGTGCCGACCAGATCGCCGGCCTCGGCACGGAACAGGTCAGCCAGCTCAGCAATAGCCAGTTGCAGGTGCTGAACAGCGCCCAGATCGGCGCCATGGAAACCCAGGATGTGGCGGCCCTGAAAACGCGCCAGTTGATGGCCCTGGACAGCAAGCAACTGGCCGGCTTCAATACGGCCCAGATCGCCGCCCTGACCACCCAGCAGGCGGCTTCGCTCAGCCTGCGCCAGATCGGTCTGCTGAGCAATGCGCAATTGGCGGCCATCGAAACGGAAGACTTCGCGGCCCTGAAGAGCAGCCAGTTGCTGGGCCTGCAAACCGACCAGGTTGCCGCCTTACAGAGCGCCCAACTGGCGGCCCTGCGCAGCGCCCAGCTGGCGGGCTTGAGCACGCGCACGCTGAGCTTGCTCAGCGCGGAACAACTGGCCGCGCTCGGCACGGAGAAGCTGGGCCAGCTGGCTTCGCAGCAGATCGGCGCGCTGGCCACGTCCCTGATCGCCGGCCTCGACGCGGGCCAGCTGGCGGCCCTGGGCAGCCGCCAGATCGGCGGCCTGAGCACGGCGCAGATCCGCGCCCTGAGCCTGGGCCAGGTGGCCGCGCTCGGGACGGCGCAGGCGGCGGCGCTCAGCACGCGCCAACTGTCGGCCTTGAGCAGCGCGCAATTGAATGCGCTGGAAACCCAAGACTGGGCCGCGCTCGGCACCCGCCTGATCGCCTCCCTGAATATCGACCTGGTCGCCACGCTGTCGCCGGCCCTGATCGCGGCGCTCACGACGGCCCAGACCATGGCCCTGACCACGGCCCAGATGGCCTCGCTCAGCACGGCCCAGCTGGCCGCGTTCGAGCCGCAAGACTTTGCCGTGCTCAGCCCGGCCCAGCTGGCGGCCCTGGGGGCGCTGCGCTTTTCCGACCTCAGCACGGCGCAGATCGCCGCGCTGAGCACCCGGCAGATCGCCGGCCTGACGCCGGGCCAGATGGCCTCGCTCAACACGGCCCAGATCGTGGCGCTGACCACGGCCCAGATGGCGGCCCTGAATACCCAGCAGCTCAGCGGCATGCGTCCCGAGCAGCTGGCCGCGCTTGAAACGGCCGACTTCGCCGCCATCAAGTGGCAGGCGCTGAACGGCTTGAACTCGCAGCAGATCGCCAGCCTGGGCAGCCAGCACATCACGGCACTGACCACGGCCCAGCTGGCCAACCTCGGCACGCGCCAGCTCAGCTACCTGACCAGCGAACAATTGAATGCGCTGGCCTCGGAAGACTTGCGCGCGCTGCGCCAGCAGCAGATCGCCAGCCTGTCGACCCAGGCCCTGGCCAATCTGAGCGAGAACCAGCTGGCCCTGCTCAGCACGGCCCAGATCGGCTACCTGAGCAGCAGCCAGATGGCCGGCTTGAGCGCGGCCCAGTTGGTCGCGCTCAGCACCGCCCAGGCCGGCGCACTGACCCAGCGCCAGTTGGCCGGCCTCAGCGGCGCGCAGCTGAACGCGATGGAAAGCCAGGACTTCGCCAGCATCAAGGCGCCGCAGATCGGCGGCATCAGCACGGCGGCGCTGGCCGACCTCAATGCCGCCACCATGGCCGCCTTCAGCACGGCCCAGATCGTCGCCTTGAGCACGGCCCAGATCGCCGCCCTGGGCGACGCGCAGCTGCGCGCCATGGAAACGGCCGACCTCAACGCCCTGCGCTTCGGCCAGGTGCAGGCGCTCAAGGATAGCCAGTTGGCCGCCCTCAGCGACGCGCAGTACACCACCCTCGGCAGCCTGCAGATCGGCGCCCTGAGCACGCGCCAGTTGAACGGTTTGAGCACGGCGCGCATCGCCGCCTTCACCACCGCCCAGGCCGCCGCGCTGTACGGCCATCAGCTGGCTTCCTTCAGCACGGCCATGCTGGCGGCGCTCGAAACGGCCGACTTCGCCGCCCTGCGCAGCAACCAGATCACGGCCTTCCGCACGGCCCAGATCGCGGCCCTGTCCACCGACCAGATCGTCGCGCTGACCACCGACCAGGCCAGCGCGCTGACCACGGCCCAGATCGCCGCCCTGAGCAGCACCCAGCTGGCGGCCATGGAGTCGCAGGACTTCGCCGCGCTGCGCAGCCACCAGGTGGCGGCGCTGGCGACGGCCACGATCGCCGGTCTCAGAACGGACATCCTGAGCAACTTCAGCAGCGCCGGCATCGCCGGCCTGACCACGGCCCAGCTGGGCGCCTTGAGCAGCAGCCAGCTGATCGCCATGACCACCACCCAGTACGCGGGCTTGAGCAACACCCTGCTGGCCGCGCTCAACAGCTTCCAGATCAGCGTGCTCGAAACCCAGGACTTGAACGCCCTGCGCAGCAGCCAGATCGTGGCCCTGAGCAGCAGCCAGATCCGCGGCCTGCGCCCCGACCAGCTGAACGCCCTGTCCAGCAGCGCCGTGCGCGCGCTGACGGCCGCGCAGATCGGCCTCGGCTTGAGCACCGAGCAGGTGGCGGCGCTGGCCACGGGCCAGCTGGCCGCGTTCGGCGCCAACCAGCTGGGCGCCCTGACCAGCCTGCAATTGGCGGCCCTGTCCACGGCCCAGTTCAACGCGCTGGGCAGCAGCGCCATCGGCGGCCTGAGCAATAGCCAGATCAGCAGCGGCCTCAGCACGGCCCAGATCGCGGCGTTCAACACGGCCCAGATCCTGGCCTTGCGCACCAGCCAACTGGCCCTGCTCAACAGCGCCCAGATGGCGGCGCTGGAAACGGAAGACCTGGCCGTGCTGCGCGGCGACCAATTGGCCGCCTTCAGCTCGGCCCAGTTCCGCTGGCTCAGCAGCGACCAGTTGCGCGCCCTGAACTCAGCCGCGCTGGCCGTCATGAACACGGCCCAGATCGCGGCGCTGACGACGGCCCAGATCCAGTCGCTGGGCAGCGCCCAGATCGCCGGTTTCGGCAGCCTGCAGATCGGCGCCCTGAACACCGAGCAGATCGCGGCGCTGACCGTGGGGCAAGCGGCCGCGCTCGGCACGGCGGCCGCCAGCGCCCTGAGTACCAGCCAGCTCAGCTATGGCCTCGGCAGCAGCCAGTTCGCCGCCCTCAACACGGCGGCCGTGGCCGCGCTGAAACCGGGCCAGCTGGCGGCCCTGCGCAGCGACCAGATCGCCGTCCTCAGTACCGACCAGGCCGCCGCGCTGCGGGCCGGCCAGGTGGGCGGCTTCAGCACGGCCCAATTGGGCCTGCTCGGCACGGCGCAACTGGCCGCGCTGAGCACGGCGGCGATTGCCGCGCTGACGGCCGACCAGTTCGGCCTGGGCTTGAACACCGCCCACATCGTGGCGCTCAACACGGCGCAGATACAGGCCATGAGCAGCGCCCAGCTGGCGGCCCTGGCGAGCGAGCAGGTGCGCGCGCTGGAAACCGTGGACCTGGCCGCGCTCGGTACGCGCCAGATCCAAGCCTTCAGCAGCCAGCAGATCCAGGCCCTGGCCACCGGCCAGATCGCCGCGCTCGCCACGGCCCAGCTGCGCGCCCTCGCCACCCAGCAGATCGCCGCCTTCGACGCCCAGCAGCTGGCCACGCTGGCCAGCGAGCAGCTGCAGGCGCTGAACACGGCGCAGATCCGCGCCCTCAGCGAAAGCGCCCTGCCCGGCCTCGGCAGCGACCAGTTGGCGGCGCTGTCGAACGCGCAAGTGGCGGCCCTCAGCGGCGCCCAGATCAACGCGCTGCCGCCGGCCCTGATGGGCGTGCTCGGCACGGGCCAGATCGCCACCCTGAACAGCGCCCAGATCGCCGTGCTCAACGCCGACCACCTGACCGTGCTCAGCACAGCCCAGATCGCCGCCCTCACCGTGGCCCAGATCGGCTACCTGAGCGCGACCCAGTTGCCGGTGCTGAACAATGAGCAAATCCAGGCGCTCAGCACGGCCCAGCTGGCCGCCATCCGCCTGGCCCAGCTGACGGCGCTGACGGCCGACCAGGTGGCCGCCTTGACGACGGCCCAGGTCGGCAGCCTGGGCACCGCCCAGATCGCCACATTGAGCGCCACCCAGATCGGCGCGCTGACGGCCGAACAGGCTGCCGTACTCAGCGCCAACCAGCTCAAGGCGCTCAAGAATTCGCAGCTGGCGGCCCTGAATATCGACCAGATCGGCGCCCTGTCGACGGCCCAGCTGTCGGTGCTCAGCGCGGCCCAGATCGGCGCCTTCAGTGCGCTGCAGATCGGCTATTTCTCGGGTGACCAGCTCGTCAACCTCAGCAATGCCCAATTGGCCGGCCTCAAGGTCAGCCAACTGGCGGGCTTGAGCACGACCCAGATGCAGGCCTTTTCCACCACCCAGCTGGCCGGCTTGAATGGCACCCAGTTGGGCGCGCTGAGCAGCCAGCAGCTGGGCGCCCTGAGCGCCGTCCAGTACGCGGCCCTGAGCCCGGCCCAGATCGCGACGCTGAAGCCGGCCCAGATCGCCGCCCTGACCACCGTGCAGGCGGCGGCGCTCGGGACGGCCCAGATCGCCGCCTTCACCACGGCCCAGATCGCGGCCATGGAAACGGCCGACCTGGCCGCGCTCAGCGTGGCCCAGATCGACCATGGCTTCACCAATGCCCAGATCGCGGCCATGACGGTGGAGCAGACCATGGCCCTCAATCCAGCCTCGACGCGCTACGCCACGCCGCTCGTGCTCGACCTGGACGGCGACGGCGTCAGCACCCTGGACCGCGCGGCCGGCGTGCAGTTCGACATCTATGGCCGCGGCCAGAAAGTGCAGACCGGCTGGGCCGGCCCGCGCGACGGCCTGCTGGCCCTGGACCGCAACGGCGACGGCCGGATCAACGATGGCGGCGAGCTGTTCGGCAGCGCCGTCACCCTGGCCGACGGCAGCAAGGCGCGCGACGCCTATGCCGCGCTGCGCGAGCTCGACAGCAATGGCGATGGCCGCATCGACAGCGCCGACCGGGCCTATGGCCAGTTGCGCGTCTGGGTCGATGCCGACGGCGACGGCGTGAGCCAGGCCGGCGAGCTGCATACCCTGGCCTCGCTGGGCGTGGCTTCGCTCTCGCTGCAGGCGCAAGCATCGGAAGCGCGCCAGAACGGCAACCGCATCGGCCTGACGTCGAGCTGGACCGACACCCAGGGCCGCAACCACGCCGCCGCCGACGTCTGGTTCGCCACCGGCCCGGCCGCCGCCAGCCAAACGGGGCCAGCTGGCAACGGCCTGCAGGCAGCCGGCGCGAACCAGGCAGTGGCCGCCTCCCCCGCCAACGGCACGCAGGCCGCCGCCGCCCTACCGGCGACCATCGACGCGCCACAGCCTGTTGCTGCCGCGCCAGGCCTGGCGGCGCAAGCCGCCTTGCCCGCCATGCCGGCTGACGCGTCCGTCCCGGCAACGTTGGCCACGGCGTCCATGCCGGCGGCCGCGGTGCCGCGCACCGTCCACGCCAATCCGGCATTGACGGCCGCCGTTGGCGCCGCGCAGGCCGGCGACGCGGCAGCGCAGCAGGCAGCCAGCCTGCCAAGCCAGGCCGGCCCCGGCCCAGCGCCGGCCCGCTTGCCCGAGCCGGCGCTGGCGGCCCTGGCCTCGCCGCTGGCGCTGCAGGTGCAGGCGCTGACCAATGCGCTGGAGCGTTTCGCGGCCGGCGGCCAGATGGCGGCGCTGCAGGCGGCGCCGGACGGCAGCCACAAGCAGTTGGAAGCCCTGCACGACAGCCAGAAAGCGCAAGGCTGGCTGGCCGCGACCAAGTAAGGCCGGCCCCTCCCCCCGCCCGCGGCCCGTCCGCGCGCGGGCCGGGATGGCGGCGGCGCAGATCAGTTGCTTCAAGGCCACAATATACCCTGTTTCCCCACTCGCAACAGGGTATGATTACGCCTTCTACGCCCGTCGGCAGCCGGGCCGTTTTCAGCGAAAGAAAAAGATGACCGTTTCAGCCAGCTCCGCCTCTGTTCCCGCTTCCCACCAAACCGTGCTGAAGCAGGCAAGCCGGGGCGTGTTGCCGATCGGCGAACTGTTCCAGGCGGCCCAGGAACTGGTGGCGCGCGGCGTGCCGCAGGAGGCCAGCGCCCTGTACCGCCTGTGGCTGGACAAGACCCGCTCGCCGCTGTCCTACGCGGTCTGCTTCAACCTGGCCGTGACCCTGGGCGACCAGCGCGACGAGGCCGGCGCCGAGCAGGCCTACCGCCAGGCCATCGCCCTCAATCCCAACTTCGTCGAAGCGCGCCTGAACCTGGGCTCCCTGCTGGAGCGCATGGGCCGCCCCGACGAATCGCTCGATGTGTGGCGCGCCATCCTGCGCGAAGTGCAGCCCGACATCGCCACCCAGCCCGCCCTGCACCAGCAGACCCTGAACAATCTGGGCCGCCTGCTGGAAATCCGCAAGCTGCTGCCGGAAGCCGAGCAGATGCTGCGCCGCAGCCTGGAACTCAATCCGCAGCAGCCCAATGTCATCACGCACTGGGTGCATCTGCGCCAGAAGCTGTGCGAGTGGCCGGTGTACGCGGGCTTGCCGAACCTGGGTCCGGAAGAACTGAAGCGCTCCACCTCGGCCCTGGCCATGCTCAGCGCCTCGCCCGATCCGGCCGAGCAGCTGGCCGCCGCGCGCCGCTTCATCGACGAGAAAGTCAAAAGCAATGTGGCGCCGCTGACCGACGGCACCGGCTATCCGCACAAGCGCATGCGCATCGGCTACCTGTCCTCGGACTTCTGCTCGCACGCGGTGTCGATCCTGACCGCCGAGCTGTATGAGCTGCACGACCGCAGCCGCGTCGAGGTGTATGCCTTCAGCTGGAGCCGCGAGGACGGCAGCCCGCTGCGCGCGCGCGTGGTTGGCGCCATGGACCACTACATCCGCATCGACGCCATGACCGACGAGGAGGCGGCGCACTGCATCCGCCGCCACGAGATCGACCTGCTGGTCGACCTGCACGGCCTGACCCTGGGCGCGCGGCCCGGCATCCTGGCCTACCGGCCGGCCCCGGTGCAGGCCACCTGGCTCGGGTTCCCCGGTCCGACCGCGATTCCCGGCGTCGATTACGTGATCGCCGATCCCTTTGTGCTGCCGCCCGAGCTGGAACCGTATTTCACGGAAAAGCCGCTGCACATGCCGCACACCTTCCAGATCAACGACCGCCAGCGCGCCATCGGCGCCACGCCGACCAAGGCCGGCAACGGGCTGCCGGAAGATCAGTTCATCTTTTGCTCCTTCAACAACAACTACAAATTCACACCGGAAGTGTTCTCGGCCTGGATGCGCATCCTGCAGCGCGTGCCCGGCAGCGTGCTGTGGATGGTGGCCGACACCGAGGAAACCCGCGCCAACCTGTTGCGCGAAGCGGAAAGCCGCGGCGTGGCGCGCGAACGCCTGCTGTTCGCCGGCCGCGTGGCGCCGGCCGATTATCTGGCGCGCTTCCAGCTGGCCGACCTCTTCCTCGACACCGCGCCCTTCAACGCCGGCACCACCGCCAGCGATGCGCTGTGGGCCGGCCTGCCGGTGCTGACCTGCGCCGGCCGCACCTTCAGCGCGCGCATGGCCGGCAGCCTGCTGCACGCCATGGACTTGCCGGAACTGGTGACGCACGAACTCGGCGAATACGAAGAGCGCGCCGTGGCCCTGGCCGGCAACCGCGCCGAATTGGCGGCCCTGCGCCAACGCCTGCTGGCCACACGCGCAACCAGCCCGCTGTTCGACACGCCGCGCTTCGTGCGCGACCTGGAAGACCTGTACGCCAGCGTGATTCCGCGTCCCGCCGGCGTGCCGCTGCAGGACGCAGCGGCGCCGGGCACCGTGCCGCCGCCGGAAAACATGCCGGTGCAGCACGCCGGCATGTTGCGCATGCTGCGCAACGGCCTGCACAGCGTGGCCGAAATCGGCAATGGCGTGCTGGCGCAAGCCTACCGCTCGGCCAATCCGCAGGCGCGCTACACCAGCGTCAGCCTGGCCGCGCCGGATACGCCATGGAGCAGCGAGGTGCTGGCGGCCGACGCCGAGCAGCTCGACGCTGCCGACTGGCGCCGCCTGGGCGCGACCCAGTGCTGGGTCTTCCCCGACACGCTGGAACGCCTGCGCGACCCGTGGGCCATGCTGCGCAGCCTGCGCCGGCACGCCACCGGCCCGGTGGAAGTGGTGGCCTGCGTTTCGAACGCGCAGAACTGGGCGCTGCAATCCTGCCTGGCCAGCGGCAATCTGCAATACCAGGACAACGGCCTGCTCAACCGCGCCAACCTGCACTGGTTCACGCGCAGTACCCTGGCCCTGCTGTTGCGCGAATGCGGCTTCAATGTGGTCGACATGCATACCGTGACCCTGCACGCGCCGCCGGAAGCGATGCTGGCGGCGATCCGCCAGATGGCCATCGCCAGCGGCGCCGATCCGGAACTGGCGGTGCAGGATGCCCTGCCCTATCAATATCTGGTGCGCGCCGTCGCCGCCTGAACCCAGGACATGCAAAGGAACCCTCGCCCATGAGTACCGCCCACATCCCAGTCATCACGGTGTCCTACAATTCGCCCGACCTGATCGAGGCGCTGCTGCGCACTTTCCGCCAGTTCTACGCCAACAAAGTGTATGTGATCGACGGTTCCAACCCCGAGATATCGCTGCAGATCAAGGCGATCGCCGAGTCTTTCCCGAACGTGGCATTCATCCCCTTCGGCTACAACATCCACCACGGCCCCGGCATGTCCTGGGCCATCCGCAATCTGGGTCTGGAGGGCCAGGTGCTGTTCCTCGATTCGGACGTGGAAATCGTCAAGGGCGGCTTCCTCGAATCGCTGCAGGGCGAGCTGACGCCGGAACTGTGGGGCGTGGGCAGCATCCAGCAGGTCAACGAGCAAGGCTACGACCGCCCGGACGACGGCGAGGTGGCCTACCTGCACCCGGCCTGCATGCTGGTGAATATGGACGTGATGCGCCAATGGCCGCTGCCGATCAAGCACGGCGCGCCCATGATCCCGACCATGCTGGCCCTGCACCGCGCCGGCCAGGCCCATCTGCTCAAGCATGTGCAGTGGGTGCGCGACGACTTCGGTTCCGAATCCGCGCGCCACTACATCAAGCATCCCTGGCAAGGCACGGTGGTGCGCACCGGCGGCTACCACTACGACCTGCCGGCCGCCGACAGCGCCGTCGACCAGCACCTGCTGGCCTTCGTGCCGCCCGACGCGCAAAAGCTGGTGGAAGTGGGCTGCCACAACGGCGTGTTCGCCAAGGCGTACCGCGCCGCCCACCCGATCTGCGACTACACCGGCGTCGAAGCCGATCCGGCCCTGGCCAATCTGGCGCGGCCGCACTGCGATTACGTGTTCAATACCGATATCGAGCAGGCCGACGACAAGTTCTACGCCCATGTGGCCGGCGCCGACTGCTGGATTCTGGGCGATGTGCTGAGCAGCCTGCGCGATCCATGGGCCATGCTGGCGCGCATCCGCCGCCACATCCAGCCCGGCGGCACGGTGGTCGCTTCGCTGCGCAATTTCCAGCACTGGAGCATGCAGGCGCGCCTGGCCGTGGGCGACCTGCGCTACCAGCCCGGCACCGTGCTCGATTTACCTGATGTGCGGGTGTTTACGCGCGGAACAATTCTTGATATGTTCCAGCAGGCAGGCTTCCGCATCGCGGGCGGCACGCCGGTGATCCGCGAAGAAGCGGGCCGCGAAGCCTTCCTGCCGGCGCTGCGCGCCCTGGCCCAGGCCAGCGGCAGCGATCCCGACACCGCAGTGCAGGACGCGCTGCCGTGGCAGTACATCATCCTCGCGCAAGCGGCCTGAGTTCCGCCAGCGGCCCTGCAACCGGCGCCCCGCGCCTTCAAACATAGGATGGTATATGGCCTTACCCTTAGTCAGCATCGTGATCCCGTCCTACAAGCCAGGCCATTTCGAGCAGTGCCTGCGCTCGGCCATCGGCCAGACGTATCCGAATATCGAAATCCTGGTCAGCGACAATTGCCCGACCGAGGCCATCCGCGAGATCTGCGCCCGCTTCCCCGGCGTGATCTACCAGCGCAGCAGCGTGGTCCGGGCCGACAATGTGCTGGGCGCCTTCTATGGCGCCAAGGGCGTCTTCGTCAAGCCGCTGTTCGACGACGATCTGCTGCATCCTTTCTGCGTCGAGCGCATGGTGGCCGCCGTGGCCGGGCGCGACGAGGTGGAACTGGTCTTCTCGGCCTCGCAGGTGATCGATGCCGCCAACCAGCGCGTGGAAACGCGCCGCCCCTACGAAGCCAGCGGCATGATGAGCGGGCGCGACCTGCACCGCAGCATGGCGCTCGGCATGCGCAACTTCATCGGCGAATTCAGCACCATCATGTTCCGCCGCAGCAAGCTGTGGCAGATCGGCTGGCACAATCTGTTCAAAGTCGGTACCCACGACTGCACCGTGGGCCTGGCCGACGTGGCGGCCTACTTCAACCTGGTGGAGGGCGGCTCGGCCTTCTACATCGACGAAGAGCTGAGCTACTTCCGCCGCGACCAGGCGCTGCTGTCCAACTCGAACCCGAACTCGAATCCGAATTTCGGCTACTGCTTCTCGGACTATATCGACATCCTGTACTGCTCGCACCAGATCGGCACCATCAGCACCGAAGAGCTGCTGGCCACGCAGGAACAGGTGCACGCCGTGTACCTCTCGCTGCGCGGCGTGTTCGAGCAGATCGGCCGCTCGTACGAGCGCTACCTGGCCTATCTTCAGCCGCTGAAAGGATAAGCATGTCCCTGCTCGATGAATGCAAGATCATTCAGTTGCCCAAGCATTCTGACCCGCGCGGCAATCTGTCGGTGATCGAAGGCGGGCAGCAGATCCCCTTCGACATCAAGCGCGTCTACTACCTGTACGACGTGCCGGGCGGTTCGACCCGCGCCGGCCATGGCCATATCGAACTGCAGCAATTCATGATCGCCATGTCCGGCAGCTTCGACGTGATCGTGGACGACGGCTTCGCGCGCAAGAAGATCCACCTGAACCGTTCCTACTACGGCCTCTACATCCCCAAGATGATGTGGCGCGAAGTGGAGAACTTCTCGTCGGGCGGGGTCTGCCTGGTGCTGGCCTCGACCAACTACGATCCCAAAGACTATTTCCACGATTACGATGAATTCCAGGCCGTCGCGCGCGGCCAGCATCCCGATTATCCTCCCCGCTGAAAGCCATCCATGAGCGTGCCCTTTCTCGATCTGAAAGCCATCAACCTGAGCCAGCAGGCCGAACTCGAAGCGGCCCTGCAGCGCGTGCTGCATTCCGGCTGGTATATCCTGGGCCAGGAAGTGGAGAACTTCGAACGGCGCTTCGCCGCCTATTGCGGCGCGCAGCACGGCATCGGCGTGGCCAACGGCCTGGACGCCATCATGCTGATCCTGCGCGCCTACGGCATCGGCCCGGGCGACGAGGTGATCGTGCCCAGCAACACCTTCATCGCCACCTGGCTGGCGGTCAGCCAGTGCGGCGCCACGCCGGTCCCGGTGGAGCCGGTGGAGGCGACCTATAACATCGACCCGGCCCGCATCGAGGCGGCCATCACGCCGCGCACCAAGGCCATTGTCGCCGTCCACCTGTACGGCCAGCCGGCCGATATGCCGGCCATCGCGGCCATCGCGCGCAAGCATAATCTGAAGGTGGTGGAAGACGCGGCCCAGGCCCATGGCGCCCTGTGCCACGGCAAGCGCAGCGGCCAGCTGGGCGACGCCGCCGCCTTCAGCTTCTATCCGGGCAAGAACCTGGGCGCCCTGGGCGACGCCGGCGGCGTGGTCACGGACGACGCCGCCCTGGCCGAACTGCTGCGCACCTACCGCAACTACGGCTCGCAGAAGAAATACCACAACCTGGTGCAGGGCTTTAACTCGCGCCTGGACGAGATGCAGGCCGCCGTGCTGAATGTGAAGCTGAATGTGCTGGACGAGGGCAATGCCCTGCGCCGCGCGCAGGCGGCCCGCTACAGCGAGCGGCTGGCCGGCATTCCCGGCCTGCTGCTGCCGCACGTTCCCGCCTGGGCCGAACCGGTCTGGCACCTGTACGTGGTGCGCCACGCCCAGCGCGACGCGCTGGCGCAGCGCCTGGCCGAGCAAGGCATCGGCACCATCGTGCATTATCCGATCGCCCCCCATCTGCAGCAGGCGTATGCCGAACTGGGATACCAGCCAGGCGACTTCCCGCTCGCCGAAGCGATCCACCGTGAAGTACTCAGCCTGCCGGTCGGCCCGCATCTGAGCCTGGAGCAGGTGGACCAGGTGGCGGCCGCCGTGCGCGCCATCCTGGCCAGCCTGTAAGGAGGCCTGGCCATGCCCCGCTTTATCAAGCCCAAGGCCATCCGCGGCAACAAGCTGGTGTTCCGCGACGCGACGGTGGCCGACGCCGCCTTCATCCTCGGCCTGCGCACCGACGCCAGCAAGGGCCGCTACCTGTCGGCCACCTCGCCCGACCTGGCCAAGCAGGAAGCCTGGCTGGCCGGCTATGCGCAGGACGCGGGCCAGATCTACTTCATCATCGAGGATACGGCCGGGGAAGCGGTGGGCACCGTGCGCCTGTACGACCAGCAGGGCGATTCCTTCTGCTGGGGTTCCTGGATCAAGAAGGATGGCGCGCCGTCCGGCTTCGCCATCGAATCGGCGCTGATCATCTACCACTACGCCCTGCACCTGGGCTTCGCAGGCGCGCATTTCGACGTGCGCAAGGGCAATACCGGCGTGATCCAGTTCCACGAGCGCTTCGGCGCCCAGGTCACGGGCGAGTCGGAGCTCGACTATTACTTCAAGATGGACCAGGCGACCATCCTGGCCACCCTCGCCAAATACGAAAAATACCTGCCAAACGGCATTCAAATCGAGGATTAAGCCCGCAAACCGAGGTTTACAATAGCTAGCGGAGCGCCCAGAATAAGCATGCAAGGCGCCCGGCGGCGCCCCATGCGACTGCAACCACCTAACTGATCGAGAATAATATGAAAGCAGTCATTCTGGCCGGCGGATTGGGTACGCGGCTGAGCGAAGAAACCACCGTCAAGCCCAAGCCGATGGTGGAGATCGGCGGCAAGCCGATCCTCTGGCACATCCTGAAGCAGTACTCGGCCCACGGCATCAATGATTTCGTGATCTGCTGCGGCTACAAGGGCTACGTCATCAAGGAATTCTTCGCCAACTACTTCCTGCACACCTCGGACGTCACCTTCGACCTGCAGAAGAATGCGATGGAGGTGCATGAGCGCCACGCCGAACCGTGGCGCGTGACCCTGGTCGACACCGGCGACAGCAGCATGACCGGCGGCCGCCTGAAGCGCGTGCAGCGCTTCGTCGAGAACGAGGAAGCGTTCTGCTTCACCTACGGCGACGGCGTGGCCGACATCGATATCGCCGCCAGCATCGCCTTCCATCGGCAGCATGGCCTGCTCGGCACCATGACGGCGGTGCAGCCGCCCGGCCGCTTCGGCGCGGTGGAAATGCACGGCGACGTCATCGACAGCTTCCGCGAGAAGCCGCAGGGCGACGGCAGCTGGATCAACGGCGGCTATTTCGTGCTCTCGCCCAAAGTCATCGACTATATCGCCGGCGACGCCACCATCTGGGAAAAGGAGCCGATGGAAAACCTGGCGCGCGACAAGCAGATCGCCGCCTATCGCCACAACGGTTTCTGGCAGCCGATGGACACGCTGCGCGACAAGTTCCACCTGGAGGACTTGTGGCAGAGCGGCAAGGCGCCGTGGAAGATCTGGACATGAACCCATCGTTCTGGCAAGGCAAGCGGGTTTTCCTGACCGGCCATACCGGCTTCAAAGGCAGTTGGCTCAGCCTGTGGCTGCAGGCGCTGGGCGCCGAGGTGAGCGGCTTCGCCCTCGCCCCGCCTTCGCAACCGAGCCTGTTCGAAGCGGCGCGCGTGGGCCAGGGCATGCAGTCGGCCATCGGCGATATCCGCGATGCCGAGGCGCTGCGCGCGGCCATGCAGGCGGCGCGGCCGCAGATCGTCATCCATATGGCGGCCCAGGCCCTGGTGCGCTACTCGTATGCGCATCCGGTGGAAACCTATGCCACCAATGTGATGGGACTGGTCAACCTGTTCGAGGCGATCCGCGCCACGCCCGGCATCAAGGCCGTGGTCAACGTCACCAGCGACAAGTGCTACGAGAACAAGGAATGGCCCTGGGGCTACCGCGAAAACGAAGCCATGGGCGGCTACGACCCTTATAGCAACAGCAAGGCTTGCGCCGAACTGGTGACCTCGGCCTACCGCAATTCCTATTTCAATCCGGCGCAGTATGCCCAGCATGGCGTGGCGCTCGGTTCGGGCCGCGCCGGCAATGTGATCGGCGGCGGCGACTGGGCGGTAGACCGCCTGATCCCCGACATGATGCGCGCCATCGCCGCCGGCCAGGCGGTGCGCATCCGCAGCCCGCACGCGATCCGGCCCTGGCAGCATGTGTTGGAGCCGCTGTCGGGCTATCTGGGCCTGGCCGAGCAGTTGTATCTGCACGGCGCGGACTATGCGGAAGGCTTCAACTTCGGCCCGCACGATACCGATGCACGGCCGGTGGAATGGATCGTCAGCCGCCTGTGCGCGAGCTGGGGCGAGGGCGCGTCCTGGGAACTGGACGGCGCACCGCAGCCGCATGAGGCGACCTGGCTGAAACTGGACTGCTCCAAGGCGCGCAGCCGTCTGCATTGGCAGCCGCGCTGGCATCTGGGCCAGACCATCGACCATATCGTGGCATGGCATAAAGCCCATGCCCGGCAAGAGGATATGCGCGCCTTCACGCTGGCGCAGATCCATGCCTATCAACAGCAGCAACACAGCGACATCAAGTAAAGGCAATACGAGCCATGAGCCAAAGCAAAGAACAATTGCGCGAACAGATCCTGCAACTGGTGGGCCAGTACGGCGCCCTGGCCAGCCAGCCGCGCGCCTTCGAACCCGGCGTGACCGTGATTCCGCCCGCCGGCAAGGTGGTGGGCGCGCCCGAAATGGCGCTGATGGTCGACGCCTCGCTCGACGCCTGGCTGACCACCGGCCGCTTCAACGACCAGTTTGAGGCCAAGCTGGCCAAACTGATCGGCGTGCAGCACCTGATCACGGTGAACTCCGGCTCCTCGGCCAACCTGGTGGCCTTCAACACCCTGACCTCGCCCAAGCTGGGCGCGCGCGCCATCCAGCCGGGCGACGAGGTGATCGGCGTGGCGGCGGGCTTCCCCACCACCGTCAACCCCATCCTGCAATTCGGCGCGGTACCGGTCTTCGTCGACGTGGAACTGGGCAACTACAATATCGACCCGACCCAGATCGAGGCGGCGATTTCGCCCAAGACCAAGGCCATCATGCTGGCCCACACCCTGGGCAATCCGTATAACCTGGACGTGATCGTCGCGCTGTGCAAAAAGCACAATCTGTGGCTGATCGAGGATTGCTGCGATGCACTCGGTTCGACCTACCACGGCAGGATGGTGGGCACCTTCGGCGACATCGGCACCATGTCCTTCTACCCGGCCCACCACATCACCATGGGCGAGGGCGGCGCCGTCTTCACCAACAACCATGAGCTGAAGCAGATCGCCGAATCCTTCCGCGACTGGGGCCGCGACTGCTACTGCCCGCCGGGCAAGGACAATACCTGCGGCAAGCGCTTCTGCTGGAAGCTGGGCACCCTGCCGGAAGGCTACGACCACAAGTACACCTACAGCCACCTGGGCTACAACCTGAAGATCACCGATATGCAGGCGGCCTGCGGCCTGGCCCAGATCGACCGCGCGGAAGGCTTCATCCAGGCGCGCAAGGACAACTTCGCCTACCTCAAGGAGCGCCTGCAGAGCTGCGCCGAATTCCTGATCCTGCCGGAAGCGACCGAGCATTCCGATCCTTCCTGGTTCGGCTTCCCGATGACGCTGAAGCCGGAAGCGAATGTGGCGCGGGTCGACCTGCTGACCTATCTGGACCAGCACAAGATCGGCACCCGCCTGCTGTTCGCCGGCAACCTGACGCGCCAGCCGTATATGATCGGCCGCAATTACCGCGTCTCGGGCGAGCTGACCAACACCGACCGCGTGATGAACGACACCTTCTGGGTCGGCGTCTACCCCGGCCTGACGCGCGACATGCTGGACTACGTGGTGGACAAGCTGGAAGCCTTCTTCGGCGTCAACTTCTGATGGCGGCTGCCGCAAGCCGCGCCATGCGATGACGCCCCCCGCCTCTGCCGCCGCCACGGAAGGTCCGCTGGGACTGGCGGAACTGGGGCGGGCGCTGGCCGAAGGACGGCAGGCGCAAGCGGCCACGCTGGCGTTCGGCCTGGCCGCCGATGGCGCCCTGCCGCTGCCCGAACTGTTCGGCGTGGCGGCCCAACTGGGCGCCAGCGGCCAGCCGGCGCAAGCCATCGCCCTGTACCGCAGCTGGATCGCGCATACCGTCTCGCCGCTGGTGCATGCGGCCTGGTTCAACCTGGCCGTGCTGCTGGTGCAGACCGAGGACCTGGCCGGCGCGGAGGACGCCTACCGCAGCGCGCTGACCCTGCGTCCCGATTTTGCCGAAGCGCGCCTGAATCTGGGCACCCTGCAGGAACGCCTGCAGCAGCAGGAACTGGCGCTCGACAGCTGGCGCACCGCGCTGCAGCTGGTCGATCCGGCGCGGCCGGACGGCAATGCGCTGCGCATCCAGGCGCTGAACAATCTGGGCCGCCTGCTGGAAATCCTCGACCGCTACGGCGAGGCGGAAGCCATGCTGACGCTGAGCCTGGAACTCAATCCGCAGCAGCCCAGCGTCATCACGCACTGGGTGCACCTGCGCCAGAAGCAGTGCCGCTGGCCGGCCCTGCAGCCGATCGCCGGCCTGAGTGCCGACGATCTGCTGGGCGCCACCTCGGCCCTGGCCACGCTCAGCGCCTGCGGCGACCCGGCCGTGCAACTGGCCGCCGCGCGCCGCTTCGTGCAGGAAAAGGTGCTGCACAATGCGGCGCCGCTGGCGCCGGCCGCCGGCTACGTGCATCCGCGCCTGCGCATCGGCTATCTCTCTTCCGACCTGTGCTCGCACGCGGTCTCGATCCTGACCGCCGAGCTGTTCGAACTGCACGACCGCCAGCTGGTGGAGGTGTTTGCCTTCAGCTGGAGCCGCGAGGACGGCTCGCCGCTGCGCGCGCGCGTGGTGAATGCGATGGACCACTATGTGCGCATCGGCGGCCTGACGGACGAGCAGGCGGCCGAGCTGATACGCTCGCACGAAATCGACATCCTGGTCGACCTGCATGGCCTGACCCTGGGCGCGCGGCCCGACATCCTGTCCTACCGCCCGGCCCCGGTGCAGATGACCTGGCTCGGCTATCCGGGCAGCACCGGCCTGCCGGAAATCGATTATGTGATCGCCGACGAATTCGTGCTGCCGCCGGAGCTGGCGCCGCACTTCAGCGAAAAACCGCTCTACCTGCCGCGCTGCTTCCAGATCAACGACCGCCAGCGCGCCATCGGCGTGGCGCCCACCCGCGCCGAATGCGGGCTGCCGGAAGACGCGTTCGTCTTCTGCTCCTTCAACAACAACCACAAATTCACGCCCAAGGATTTCGCACTGTGGATGCGCATCCTCCGGCGCGTGCCGAACGCGGTCCTGTGGCTGCTGGCCGATGGCGAGGAAGCCAAGCGCAATCTGACGCAGGAGGCCGTCAAGGCCGGCATCGGCCCCGGGTGCCTGTTCTTTGCGGGACGCGTGGCACCGGCCCAGTATCTGGCGCGTTTCCGTGTGGCCGACCTGTTCCTCGACACCCTGCCTTTCAACGCCGGCACCACGGCCAGCGACGCCCTGTGGGCGGGCTTGCCGCTGCTGACCCAGGCCGGGCGCTGCTTCGCGGGACGCATGGCGGGCAGCCTGCTGCGCGCCGCCGGCCTGCCGGAGCTGGTCACCTTCAGTGAAGAGGAATACGAGGAACAAGCCGTGGCCCTGGCCCAGTCGCCGCCCGAACTGGCCGCCTTGCGCCAGCGCCTGGCGGAGAACCGGCTGGAATCGGACCTGTTCAACAGCCCGCAATTCGTGCGCGACCTGGAAGCGGCCTATCTGCGCGTGGCACGCGGCGAGCTGCGCGCCGGTGCCGATGCCGGCGCGGCCGACCCGCGGCCGGCCGGTCCCTTGGTCAGCATCCTGCTGCCACTGGACGAAACCAGTCCCTCGCCGCTGGCAGCACTGGACAGCGCGCTGGCGCAGACTTACACCCATATCGAGGTGGTGATCGCCGACAGCAGCGCCGATGCACGCCACGAAGCCGTGCTGGCGCCGCGCCTGCAGGCCGACGCCCGCATCAAGTACCGGCGCAAGCCGGGCGTGGACACGGCCGATAATCTGCAACGCTGCCTGGCGCTGTGCGGCGGCCAGTTCGTCAACGTGCTGAGCGCCGACAGCCGCCTGCATCCGCACAAGCTGCTGCGCATGCTGGCCTGCTTTGCCGACAATCCGGACATCGCCCTGGTCACGTCCAGCCAGGATGGCCTCGACGCGGCCGGCCTATCCCTGCCCGCTGCCCCGCTGCTGCCGGTCGATACCCTGGTCACCGGCCCCTCGATGGGACAGCTGATGCTGAACAGCCAAAGCAATCCGCTGGGCAGCCTGAGCGCCGCCCTGCTGCGCCGCGCCGATGCCGACGCCACCCTGGGCCGCTTCGAAGGCCGGCGCTACGGCGCGCTGGAAGCGGCGGCCACCTGGCTGGCCCTGCTCCCACAGCGCGGCTGCATCTACCTGCACGAAGCCCTGAGCGCGCAAGCCGCGCCGGCGCCGCGCGCGGACCAGCTGCCGGCCATGGACGCCGCCATCGAATGGCTGCAACTGCTGCTGGACGCGCACCGCAAGCAGCTCTTCCTGCACGACGGCGCCGCCTTCCATGCCCTGCTGGCGGCGCGGCTGGCCGCCTTTTCCAGCTACACTGCGGAGCATTACCTGGCCCTGCGCGCCGCCCGCTACCCTGTTGAACGCATCCAGCAGATTCTGCGCCTCGGCTATCAGACCTTGCTGCTGGACGATATTCCCGCACCCCAAACGATATGAGCGACCAAGTACCTTCCCACATCGCGCCGCTGTTCGCGCTGCTGCCGCCGAATGCGCGCCAGCTGCTCGAATTCGGCCACAACGGCGGCGCGCTGGCGCAGCGCTACAAGCAAAGCTATCCCGCCACCTTCTACCAGGGGCTGGCGGCCACCGCGCAGGAAGCCGGCGCCGCGCGCGAACAGTACGATATGCTGCACCAGGCGAACCTGGACAATGCCGGCCCCGCCTTCTACGCCCATTTCGCCCAGGCCGACTGCTGGATCTTCGACGGCACGCTGGAGCGCCTGCGCGATCCCTGGCGCGTACTGGCGAATATCCGCAAGGTCATTGCGGCCGACTGCAGCGTCGTGGTCCATGTGCGCAACAGCCAGCACTGGATGACCCAGCTCGCGCTGAACCGGGGCGCCATGCTGTACGGCGAACGGGGCCTGCTGCCCAAGCACCAGCAGCGTCTGTATACGCGCGCTTCGCTGATGGCGCTGTTCGCCGAATGCGGCTTCCAGGTGGTGGACGGACGCACGCTGGACGGCGCGCAGCCGCCTTCCGAAGCGGTGGCCGCCGCGCTGCACCAGATGGCGCAGCTGCTGGGCGCCGATCCCGCGCACACGCTGGCCGACGCCCTGCCATCCCATTTCCTGATCAAAGCCGTTCCCGCATAAGGAGCGACGCAAGCACCATGGAACAGAACATCCACTTCTACTGCATCGCCCACGCGCCCTACGCCTGGCAGCTGCCCGATTTCATGACCATGATCGGCACCGGCAGCCACGTGCCGGAAAAAGGCATCGCCATGAGCCGGAGCTATCCCGAGCTGGCGATGAAGAACCGCTATCTGGGCGAATACGTGGCCCTGTACGCCATCCGCCGCATGCTGATCGAATCGCAGGCCGAGGGCTTCGTCGGCTTCTGCCACTACCGCCGCTTTGCGCTGACCCAGCCCATCGGCGAACTGCGCGGCTTCAACTACCATGCCCATCCCGATCTGCTGGCGCGCGTGCTGCCGGAGCATTTCTACGGCGACGGCAAGACGCCCATCATCCCGGCCATGGTGACCTTCCAGGGTTCGGTGCTGCGCCAGTACGCCGCCAACGGCATCGCGCGCGACCTGCTGCTTTACTTCGGCGCGGCAATCGACTGCGGCGTCATCACCGACCAGGAAGCCAGCGACTTTCTCAGCCAGAATGCCTTCATCACGGCGCCGACTGTGGCATATATTCCAATCGAGTGGTTTATCGAGATCGTCGGCGCATTGGAAAAGGTCATGGCGCGCTTCTACCGCTATCATTACATCGAGCGCGAAGGTTATCTGGAACGCAGCATGGCCTTCTGTTGCGAACGTCTGCAAGCCCTGCTGCTGGCCAAGAAGGCCGATGCCTGGGGCTGGGACAAGCTGGTCTCGAATCCGCTGGTCCTGCTGAGCGAACAAGGAACACGCAGCTAAATGAGGAAGCCACCCATGATCATCCTGCCTACCAAGCTGGAAGGCTGCTTCCAGATCATTCCCAACATCCTGCGCGATGAGCGCGGCCACTTCGTGAAAACCTTCCACGAAGGGCTGTTCCACGAGCACGGGCTGGAAACCGTCTTCCGCGAAGAATACTACTCCGCCTCGCAGCGCGGCGTGCTGCGCGGCCTGCATTTCCAGACGCCGCCGCAGGAGCACACGAAACTGGTCTACTGCGTGCAGGGCACGGTGCTGGACGCGGCGCTCGACCTGCGCGCCGGCTCGCCCACCTACGGCCAGCACCTGACCATGGAGCTGAGCGGCGAGAACGGCCATATGCTGTATCTGGCGCCGGGCGTGGCGCACGGCTTCTACACCCTGAGCGAACAGGCGCTGATGATGTACAAGGTCAGCACCGTCTACGCGCCGGCGCACGACAGCGGCATCCTGTGGAACTCGGCCGGCATCGCCTGGCCGGCCGATAATCCGGTGCTGTCGCAGCGCGACCAGGGCTTTGCCGCGCTGGCGGATTTCACCTCCCCCTTCGTCTATCGCGGGGGCGTGGCATGAATGCGCCGTCCGTGCTGCTGACCGGCGCCAGCGGCTTTATCGGCGCGGCACTGGCGCACAGGCTGGTACGCGAGGGCTGGCAGGTGCATCTGCTGCTGCGTCCCGGTTCCGGGCGCGAAGGGCTGGACGATCCGGCCCTGCACATCCACGAACATGACGGCAGCACGGCGGGGCTGATCGAGATCGTGCGCCAGGCCGCGCCGCAAGGCGTGTTCCATCTGGCCTCGCTGTTCCTGGCCCAGCACACGGCGGCCGATATCGAACGCCTGGTCCAGGCGAATGTGCTGTTCTCCACCCAGCTGGCGGAAGCCATGGCGGCCAACGGCGTCAAGCTGCTGGTGAATGCCGGCACCTCCTGGCAGCATTATGAGGACGGCGACTACAACCCGGTCTGCCTGTACGCCGCCACCAAGCAGGCCTTCGAAGCCATCCTGCGCTACTACGCCGAATGCGCCGGGCTGCGCGTCTGCACGCTCAAGCTGTTCGACACCTATGGGCCGGAAGACAAACGCCCCAAGCTGCTGCACCTGCTGAAAAAGACGGCGCAAGCGGGAACTGCACTGGCCATGTCGCCGGGCGGCCAGCTGATCGACCTGGTCTACATCGACGATGTGCTGGACGCCTTCCTGCTCGCCTACGGCCGCCTGCAGAGCGGCGCCCAGGAGGAAGCCATGGCCGCCTATGGCATCTCCAGCGGCGCGCCCCTGCCCCTGAAAGAGCTGGCCGCCCTGTACTCGCAAGTCAGCGGCCTCCCGCTCGACATCGAATGGGGCGGACGCCCTTACCGCCCGCGCGAAGTGATGGTCCCCTGGACCCGCTACCCGCAGCTTCCCGGCTGGCACCCCAAGATCAGCCTCGCCGAAGGCATCGCCCGCACCCTCGCCGGCTAAGCCGGCAACAAACCGTTTGCGCGAAAAAAATCCGGCCCTGGCGGGCCGGATTTTTTTAACTGGATCGAATCATGGTTCGCGGATGGATTCGTCGAGGGCCTTGGTGAGCGGCCAGAGCAGGTAGGACATGACGCTGCGCTTGCCGACCACAATCTCGGCCGTGACCGTCATGCCGGGCAGCAGGCGCGATTTGCCGTCCATTTTTTTCAGACGGCTGTTGCCGTAGTCGATGCGGCTGATGTAATAGGCGTCGGTGCCCTGACCCGGTGTGGCTTGTTCGCGCTTGAAGGAGTCTTCGCTGACGGTGCGCACCTTGCCATCCAGGGCGCCATGCTGCTGGAAGGGGAAGGCGTCGAGCTTGAGGTGCACCGGGTCGCCGCGCTTGATGTAGCCGATGTCGGCGGAGTCGATCTGCACTTCGGCTTCGAGCTGGGCGCCGAGCGGCACCAGCACGAACATCTGCTCGGCTTCGCGCACCACCGAACCTTGCGAGAGTTTTCCGACTTCCAGCACCACGGCGTCGGCCGGGGCACTCAGCTGGACCAGCTGGTGGCGCTTGTCGGCCTTGGCCAGCTGCTCGTTGATGCCATCACGGTCGCGCGTGGCCGCCAGCAGGTCTTCCATGGCTTTCTGGCGCCAGCTCTTGTTGAAGGCGGCGCGTTCGGCTTCGGCGGCGGCCAGTTCGCGGCCCAGCTCAATTTCGCGGTTGCGGCCCATGACCATGGTGCGCTCGACTTCAAGACGGCGGTCGCGCGCTTCCAGCAGGTGCATCTTGGCGCCAAAGTTCTCTGACAGCAGTTTTTCCTGCATGGCTTCGATCTCGGTCAGCGATTTGACGCGCTGGGCCAGAACCTGCTGGTCGCGGCGGCTGGTTTCGATGCTGGCTTTCAGGCGTTCGATGTTCTGGTCCATCCTGGTGCGCTGGGCCAGGTAGTTGCCCTGGCGCTCGGACGCGAGCTGGCCTTGCAGCACCTGGTCGGCGCTGCCCGTGGCGCTGGCGGCCACCGGCTTGCCTTCCAGTTCGGCGCGCAGGCTGTCGCTCTGGGTGTCCAGGCTGGCCAGGCGGTTGCGCAGCTGCTGCTCGTCGGCCTGGGTGAAGGTCGGGTCGAGCGTGGCCAGCACCTGGCCTTTCTTCACGATCTGGCCAACGCGCACTTCGATACGCTGCACGATGGAGGTTTCCAGCGGCTGCACGATGATGTTCGGCAGCGGATTGACCAGGCGGCCGTGGGCGCTCACCACCTTCTCGACCTGGGACAGGCTGGCCCAGACGATGAAGGTGATGAAAGCGGCCGTCAGCAGATGCAGCGTCAGGCGCACATAGCGCGGCAGCGGCGAGCGCTCGATGGCGTCGGCGTCGGGCAGGAACTCGATTTCGGTGCCGGCCCCGCGCGATTTCACAGGTGGCTTGTTTGCTGGTTCCATAAGTGTTGATAAGTGTCGCTGCGGGTGAGCAGTTCTTCGTGGCGGCCGGCATCGACCAGGCGGCCGCGCTGCATCACCAAAATGGAGTCGGCATTGACCAGGGTCGACAGGCGGTGCGAGATCATCACCACGGTGCGGCCCACGGCGATGCGCGACAGGTTGCGGATAAAGATGGCTTCGCTTTCCGGATCGAGCGCGCTGGCCGCTTCGTCCAGGATCAGGATGCGCGGCTTGGCCAGCAGGGTGCGGGCGATCGACAGGCGCTGTTTCTGGCCGCCCGAGAGGTTGGAGGCGTTTTCCTCCAGCAGAGTGTCGTAACCCTGCGGCAGGCGTTCGATGAATTCGTCGGCGCCGGCCGCCGCCGCCGCTTCGGCGATTTCCTCGAAGGTGGCGTCGGGCTTGGTGACCACCAGGTTTTCGCGCACGGTGCCGCGGAACAGGAAGTTCTCCTGCAGGACCACGCCGATCTGGCGCCGCAAATGGGCCAGTTCGATCTCGCGCGCGTCGAAACCGTCGAAGCGCACGATGCCTTCCTGGATGTTGTACAGGCCCTGGATCACCTTGGTCAGCGTGGTCTTGCCCGAGCCGCTGCGGCCGACGATGCCGACCACGGTGTTCGGTTCGATGGTCAGGCTGGTGCGGTCCAGCGCATTGGTCTGCGAGCCGGGATAGCGGAAGGTCACGTCCTCGAACTTGATCTGGCCCGTCAGCACGGGACGCAGGCCGCCGGCGCCGGCGCGCCCTTCCGGCGCGCGGTTCATCACCTCGCCCAGCATGCGCACCGACAGCGCGGTTTCCTGGTATTCGTTGACCAGGCCGACGATGGAGATCAGGGGCTGGGTCACGCGCTGCGACAGCATCTGGAAGGCGATCAGGGCGCCGATCGAAAGGGTCTGGTCGAACACGTCCTGGGCGCCGATGACGATCAGGGTCACGGGCATCATCTTGCCCAGGAAGTCGGTGACGGCGTTGCCGGTGATCGAGATCTGGCCGACGCGGAAGTGCATATTGATCGCTTCGGCCGAGCGCTGGTCCCAGTCGCGGCGCTGGGCCGGTTCGATGGCCAGGGCTTTGACCGTGCGCATGCCGTGGATGGTTTCCACCAGCATGGCCTGGCGCATGCCTTCCGCCGTATACAGGGCGTTGAGGCGGCGCTGGAAGGTCGGCACCATGGCCATCACCACGCCGGCGATCATGGCGGCGAACAGCAGCACCACCATGGTCAGCTTGAAGGAGTAGGAGAACAGGATGGGCAGGAAGACCAGCAGCGCCAGCAGATCGAGGCCGGTGAAGAACAGGCGGCCGGTCAGGAAGCTGCGGATTTTCTCCAGCTGCTGCATATGGCGCGTGATGATGCCGGCCGTCGTCGTCTCGAAGTAGTCGATGGGCAGGGACAGCAGATGGCCGAAGGTGCGCCGCGTCAGACGCATATCGATCTTGTTGCTGGCGGCCAGGGTCAGCATCTGGCGCAGGAAGCCGAACAGGGCGTCGAAGGAGAGCGCCATGACGATGCCGGCCGCCAGTACCCACAAGGTACTGATGCTCTGGTGGGTCAGCACCTTGTCGATCACCAACTGGAAGAACATGGGCGAGGCCAGCGACAGCAGGTGCATGGCGATGGCGGCGATCAGGATGTCGCGGAAGGCCGCCTTCTGCTTGAGAATTTCAGGAATGAACCAGCGCAGGCCGAAAGGCTGGTTGGGGTCGGTCAGCTTGTGCTGGCGTTTCAGGAACAGCACTTCGCCGGTCCAGTACTCGGTGAACTGGGCGCGGTCCAGCATCACCACTTCGGCATTGCGGGCGGCCGGATTCAGCACGGCCACCTTGGCGCCGGCACCGGCGCCGGTGGCGCCGACCACGATCACCATATTCTGGTTTTTCAGGCGCGCCAGCAGGGGAAAGACGCCGCCCTGGGCCAGCAGCTTTTCCCAGCTCAGATTGTCCGATTTGGCTTTCAGGCCAATGTCGTTGGCAATGCGCAGCAGCACGCCGGGAGAGGGTTCCACCGCACCCAAGGCATAGTCGTCGATCAAGCGCTCCGGATTGATCTGCAAGCCGTGATGCTGGGCGACAGCCGTCAGGCACTGGATTGCGGTATGTGGAAATTTTTCGGACATTAGTGAGCTTGGCGCAGTGTTATCGCTCAAGGATTCTACTCTAGGCCGCAAAAAGCAAATGCATGAAAAAAGCGGCAAGACTGGTCGTCTTGCCGCTTTTGATTCTGGGAAACAGGGGGACGGCTGCCCGTTCCCCTACCCGGTTCTGCCCACGGATGGGGCAAATGCTTACTTCTGCGGCGCCGCCAGGAAGCCGTGGCCGGCAGCGCTGTTCAGCGCTTTCAGACGCAGGGTTTCTTCGCTGGACGCCATGTTTTCCGCACCGTTCGGCTTGTTGGCCACTTCGAAGCTGCGGATCGCGCCGGCCATCGAAGCCACGTTGGCGGCCACATTGCTGCCGTTGCCACCGTTGGCGGCGTCCAGTTTATGGCTGGCGGCGTTGCCTGGCGCCGCCTCGTTGCCGAAGGCGCCGATCGCTTGCACCAGGCTGCTGACGCTGCTGGTGGCGCTGGCGGCGGCAGCCGGTTTGGCGGCGAACCAGACGTCGGCGGCGGCGTGGGACTGGCCGTCGGTGGTCTCGTAGGTCGAGGTCAGGCCCACCAGGTTACCGTTGTTCCAGGACACGTTCTGCTGTGCCTTCAGATCCAGCTTGGCGATATTCAGCTCGGCCAGCGATTTCAGCTCGTCGGCCTGGCTCACACCGTCGGCATTGCCGTCGACCCAGACGCGCAGCTGGCCGAAGGCGCTGTCGGCGGCGCTCAGGACGCCGTCGCCGTTGCTGTCCAGCTCAGCCATGGCCTGGTAGCCATTGCCGGCTTTCTGGCCGTTGGCCAGGGTGGTGCCGGAGCCGAACAGTTCGGAACCATCGTTGATGATGCCGTCGCCGTTGCGGTCCAGGGCCAGCAGGCCGTCGCCGCCGCCCACCCAGCCGGTGTTCAGCTTGCTGCCGTTGGCCAGCAGGTCGAAGTTCACACCGGCGTCGGTCGACAGGGTCTCGATGCCGTTGCCGTTCAAGTCCAGCACCACCGGGGTGTAGAACGGCGTGGTGAAGGCGTTGATCTGGTCCGAGGTCAGGGCCTGCACCTGGGTCGAGGTCAGCGCGCACACCTGGCTCGAAGTCAGCGCCTTGATCTGGCTGGTGGTGATCGCCTGGACCTGGTCGGTGCTCAGGCCGCGGATGGCCGCGGTTTTCAGCGCGCCGATGTCGGCGGTCTCGATGGCTGCCAGCTGGCTGGTGCCCAGGGCGGCGACCTGGCTGCTGCTCAGGGCGCTGATCGCGCTGGACTTCAGAGCCACGATATCCGCGGTTTCCAGCGCGGCAACCGCAGCGGTGCTGAAGGCCGCCAGCTGGGCCGAACTCAGGGCCGAGGCCTGGGTCGTGGTCAGGGCCACCACCTGGTCGGTGGTCAGGCCGCTGGCGATATTGGCCGTGCTCAGGGCGGCGACTTGGGCCGAACCCAGGGCGGCGAACTGGTCGGTGGTCAAGGCAGCGACCTGGGCCGATTTCAGGGCAGCGATGGCGGCCGTTTTCAGGGCGCCGATATCGGCCGTTTCAATCGCGGCCACGGCGCTGGTGCCGAAGGCAGCCACCTGGGCGGTGCTCAGCGCACCCACCTGGTTGGACGACAGGGCCACCACCTGGTCGGTGTTCAGGCCGGATGCCAGCTGGGCGGTGCTCAGCGCCGAGATCTGGGTCGTTGCCATCGAGCTGATCTGGTTGGTCGTGATGGCGGCGAACTGGCTGGTGCTCAGGGCGCCGATCACCGAGGTCTTCAGCGCGACCAGGTCGGCCGTTTCCAGCGCGACGATGGCATCGGTGCCCAGACCCACCACCTGCTGGCTGTTCAGGGCAGCGGCCTGGTTCGAGGTCAGGGCCACGATCTGGTCGGTGGTCAGGGCCTTGGCCTGGTTGCTGCTCAGGGCGCCGATCACGGCCGTTTTCAGGGCGGCAAAGTCGCCGGTTTCGATGGCGGCCACCGAGCTGGTCGACAGGGCGTTCACCTGGCTCGAGCTCAGGGCGGCAGCCTGGTTGGAGGACAGGGCCACCACCTGGTCGGAGTTCAGGCCCACCATGGCGCTGCTGCTCAGGGCGATGACCTGGTTGGTGCTCAGGGCCACGATCTGGTCGGTGGTCAAAGCCTTGGCCTGGTTGCTGCCGAGGGCGGCGATCACCGAGGTCTTCAGGGCGGCCAGGTCGCCGGTTTCAATCGCGGCAATCGCATTGGTCGACAGCGCATTGACCTGGCTCGAACTCAGGACCGAGGCCTGGTTGGACGACAGGGCCACCACCTGGTCGGTGCTCAGGCCGGCCATCGCGGTGCTGCTCAGCGCGGAAACCTGGTTGGTGCTCAGGGCCACGATCTGGTTGGTGGTGAAGGCCGCCATCTGCGACGATTTCAGGGCCGCGATCACATTGGTTTTCAGGCCAACGATGTCAGCCGTTTCAATCGCACCCACGGCATTGCTGCTCAGGGCGGCGAACTGGGCGGTGCTCAGGGCGCCGATCTGGTTCGAGCTCAGGGCCACCACCTGGTCGGTGGTCAGGCCCGATGCCAGCTGCGCGGTGTTCAGCGCCGAGATCTGGGCGGTGGACATCGCGCCGATCTGGTTGGTGGTGACGGCGGCGAACTGGCTGGTGCTCAGGGTGCCGATCACGGAAGTCTTCAACGCGGCCAGGTCGGCCGTTTCCATGGCGACGATGGCGTCGGTGCTCAGACCCACCACCTGCTGGCTGCTCAGGGCAGCGGCCTGGTTGGAAGTCAGGGCCACGATCTGGTCGGTGGTCAAGGCCTTGGTCTGGTTGCTCGACAGGGCGCCGATCACGGCCGTTTTCAGGGCGGCGAAGTCGCCGGTTTCGATCGCAGCCACGGCGTTGGTCGACAGCGCGTTGACCTGGCTCGAACTCAGGACCGAGGCCTGGTTGGACGACAGGGCCACCACCTGGTCGGTGTTCAGGCCGGCCATCGCGGCGCTGCTCAGGGCGACAACCTGGTTGGTGCTCAGCGCCACGATCTGGTCGGTGGTGAAGGCCGCCATCTGCGACGATTTCAGGGCCGCGATCACCGCGGTTTTCAGGCCGCCGATATCGGCCGTTTCAATCGCGGCCACGGCGTTGCTGCTCAAGGCGGCAAACTGGGCGGTGCTCAGGGCGCCGATCTGGTTGGAGGACAGGGCCACCACCTGGTCGGTGGTCAGGCCGGAGGCCAGCTGGGCGGTGCTCAGCGCCGCGATCTGGGCCGTCGCCATCGAGCTGATCTGGTTGGTGGTGATGGCGGCGAACTGGCTGGTGCTCAGGGTGCCGATCACGGAAGTCTTCAGCGCGGCCAGGTCGGCCGTTTCCAGCGCGACGATGGCGTCGGTGCTCAGGCCCACCACTTGCTGGCTGCTCAGGGCCGCGGCCTGGTTCGAGGTCAGCGCCACGATCTGGTCGGTGGTCAGGGCCTTGGTCTGGTTGCTCGACAGGGCGCCGATCACGGCCGTTTTCAGGGCGGCGAAGTCGCCGGTTTCGATCGCAGCGACCGCATTGGTCGACAAGGCGTTGACCTGGCTCGAACTGAGGACGGAAGCCTGGTTGGACGACAGCGCCACCACCTGGTCGGTGCTCAGGCCGGCCATCGCGGTGCTGCTCAGGGCGACCACCTGGTTGGTGCTCAGCGCCACGATCTGGTCGGTGGTGAAGGCCGCCATCTGCGACGATTTCAGGGCGGCGATCACATTGGTTTTCAGACCGCCGATGTCGGCCGTTTCAATCGCGGCCACGGCATTGCTGCTCAGGGCGGCGAACTGGCCGGTGCTCAGGGCGCCGATCTGGTTGGACGACAGGGCCACCACCTGGTCGGTGGTCAAGCCCGAGGCCAGCTGGGCGGTGCTCAGCGCCGCGATCTGGGCCGTCGCCATCGAGCTGATCTGGTTGGTGGTGATGGCGGCGAACTGGCCGGTGCCCAAGGCGCCGATTACGGAGGTCTTCAGGGCCACCAGGTCCGCCGTTTCCAGCGCGACGATGGCGTCGGTGCTCAGGCCCACCACTTGCTGGCTGTTCAGGGCTGCCGCCTGGTTGGAGGTCAGGGCCACGATCTGGTCGGTGGTCAGGGCCTTGGTCTGGTTGCTGCTCAGGGCGCCGATCACGGCCGTTTTCAGGGCGGCGAAGTCGCCGGTTTCAATCGCGGCCACGGCGTTGGTCGACAGGGCGTTGACCTGGCTCGAGCTCAGGACCGAGGCCTGGTTGGACGACAGGGCCACCACCTGGTCGGTGCTCAGGCCCGCCATCGCGGTGCTGCTCAGCGCGGAAACCTGGTTGGTGCTCAGCGCCACGATCTGGTTGGTGGTGAAGGCCGCCATCTGCGACGATTTCAGGGCGGCGATCACATTGGTTTTCAGGCCAACAATGTCAGCCGTTTCGATCGCGCCCACGGCATTGCTGCTCAAAGCGGCGAACTGGCCGGTGCTCAGGGCACCGATCTGGTTCGAGCTCAGGGCCACCACCTGGTCGGTGGTCAGGCCCGATGCCAGCTGGGCGGTGCTCAGCGAGGCGATCTGGGCGGTGGACATCGCGCCGATCTGGTTGGTGGTGACGGCGGCGAACTGGCTGGTGCTCAGGGCGCCGATCACGGAAGTCTTCAGCGCGGCCAGATCGGCCGTTTCCATGGCCACGATGGCGTCGGTGCTCAGACCCACCACTTGCTGGCTGTTCAGCGCAGCGGCCTGGTTCGAGCTCAGGGCCACGATCTGGTCGGTGGTCAGGGCCTTGGTCTGGTTGCTGCTCAGGGCGCCGATCACGGCCGTTTTCAGGGCGGCGAAGTCGCCGGTTTCAATCGCGGCAATCGCGTTGGTCGACAGGGCGTTGACCTGGCTCGAACTGAGGACGGAAGCCTGGTTGGACGACAGGGCCACCACCTGGTCGGTGGTCAGGCCGGCCATCGCGGTGCTGCTCAGGGCGACAACTTGGTTGGTGCTCAGCGCCACGATCTGGTCGGTGGTGAAAGCGGCCATCTGCGCCGATTTCAGGGCCGCGATCACCGCGGTTTTCAGACCGCCGATGTCGGCCGTTTCAATCGCGGCCACGGCGTTGCTGCTCAGGGCGGCGAACTGGCCGGTGCTCAGGGCGCCGATCTGGTTGGACGACAGGGCCACCACCTGGTCGGTGGTCAGGCCCGAGGCCAGCTGGGCGGTGCTCAGCGAGGCGATCTGGGCGGTGGACATCGCGCCGATCTGGTTGGTGGTGACGGCGGCGAACTGGCTGGTGCTCAGGGCGCCGATCACGGAAGTCTTCAGGGCCAGCAGGTCGGCCGTTTCCAGCGCAACGATGGCGTCGGTGCCCAGTCCCACCACTTGCTGGCTGTTCAGGGCCGCCGCCTGGTTCGAGGTCAGGGCCACGATCTGGTCGGTGGTCAGGGCCTTGGTCTGGTTGCTGCTCAGGGCGCCGATCACGGCCGTTTTCAGGGCGGCGAAGTCGCCGGTTTCGATGGCGGCGATACCGCTGGTCGACAGGGCGTTCACCTGGCTCGAACTGAGGACCGAAGCCTGGTTGGAGGACAGGGCCACGACCTGGTCGGTGCTCAGGCCCACCATGGCGGCGCTGCTCAGGGCGACAACCTGGTTGGTGCTCAGGGCCACGATCTGGTCGGTGGTCAGGGCCTTGGTCTGGTTGCTGCCCAGGGCGCCGATCACCGAGGTTTTCAGGGCGGCGAAGTCGCCGGTTTCAAGCGCGGCAAGCGCGTTGGTGGACAGCGCGTTCACCTGGCTCGAGCTGAGGGCGGCCGCCTGGTTGGAGGACAGGGCCACCACCTGGTCGGTGCTCAGGCCGGCCGTCGCGGCGCTGCTCAGGGCGGTAACCTGGTTGGTGCTCAGGGCGCCCACCTGGCCGGTGGTCAGGGCCACGATTTGCGCCGATTTCAACGAGGAAATCACGGCCGTTTTCAGGCCGCCGATGTCGGCGGTTTCGATGGCGGCGATCGAATTGGTGCTCAGCGATGCGAACTGGCCGGTGCTCAGGGCGCCGACCTGGTCCGAGCTCAGGGCCACGATCTGGTCGGTAGTGATGCCGCTGGCCAGGCTGGCGGTGCTCAGCGAGGCAACCTGGGCGGTGCCGAGGGCGCCGATCTGGGTGGTGGTGATAGCGGCCACCTGCGCCGATTTCAGGGCGGCGATATTCGCGGTTTTCAGGGCGGCCAGATCGGCCGTCTCCAGGGCAACGATATTATTGGTCGAGAGATTGGCAACTTGCAGCGTGGTCAGCGCACCCGCCTGGTTGGCGGTCAGGGCCACGATCTGGTCCGTGGTCATGTCGGCGGCCATCTGGGCCGTGGTAAAGGCCGGCACCTGGTTGGTGGTGAAGGCCTGTATCTGAGTTGTCGTCAGGGCCCGGAACTGGTCCGAATTCAAGCCGGCGATATCTGAGGTGACCAGCCCGGCGATTTGGGCCGTAGTCAGCTCAGAAATCTGCTTGGTGGACATGCTGGTGACGATACTCATTTTCCATTCTCCTTGGGGTACTGCTACTGAAGTTCTGTCTGGATAAATGGAGATGTCGGCCAAGCCTGCGACTCCACTCTCTATCTACCTGTATTGCTGCTGGGTGTTACTTTTTTTATTTGTTGCCACTCAACTAATTGCGTCGTAGCAAGCCCGCTTTCCATTCTTAACGTCAACAATTTGCTGAACTTTAGCCACGGAAAGTAACAAAACGACCCGGCCCGATCAGCTGTCTGAAGAACACGAAGCGGGCAGTGGCAAACGCCACGGGGTATCTTGATCAGCGGCAAGTATAACCTGCGGATGTTTCCAGACAGCACTTTATTTTCACCATGTATCGACCCCACAACTCGACGAAAAAGCAAGTTTTCATTGCTTACATGCAAGAGAAACATGGTTTCAGGGCGTGGCGGCAGGGTCTTCCCTGGGGCGGCGAGGGAGTGCTATCAAATAATTAAGATATGTTTACAGCAAGACCACACCCATCCTCTGAATCGGGGATAGGCGGAAATTTAGTCGCGCTTGCCGGAAAAATAGCGGGCGGGGGAGTCGCCGAAGCTGCGGCGGAACATGGCGATGAAGCTGCTCGGATTGGCATAGCCGAGCGCGTCGGCCACGCTCGCCACCGGCTCGCCCTGGGCCAGGCGCTCCAGCGCGCGCAGCAATTGGGCCTGCTGGCGCCACTGGGCGAAGCTGCAGCCGGTTTCGGCCAGGAATAACCGGCTCAGGCTGCGCGCCGACAAGCCGCCCCAGGCCGCCCACTGCGCCAGGGTGCGGCCCGCGCCCGGCTCGGCCAGGATGGCGGCCGCGATGCGCTGCAGGCGGCGGTCGCTGGGCAGGGGCAGATGCAAGCGTTCGCGCGGCGCCAGCGCGACCTCGTCCAGCAGCACGGCCAGCAAGCGTTCCTGGTGCGCGCTGAGCGGGCACTGGCCGCTCCAGTCCGCCGCGCGCTGCACCAGGGCGCGCAGCAGGGCGCTGTTGCCCATGACACAGGGCTGGGCCGGCAGCACGGCGCTGGCGGCCGGCGCCACCAGCACCGCCCAGCCGCTCATGGCGCCGCTGATGCTGATCTGGTGCGCCTCGCCCGGCGGAATCCAGCCGGCCCGGTGCGGCGGCAGCAGCCATGAACCGTGGCGCGTGCGTACGTGGATCAGGCCGCTTTCCACGCAAAACAGCTGGCCGCGCAGGTGGTGGTGCCAATCGTACTCGCGGGTGCCGAGGCCGAACTCGGGGTTGCGCTCGTCGGCCGCCCACAGCGCGATCAGGGCCGGGCCGTCGGCGCGCTCGGCCGGGTCGCACGCCGGCCCGGCCGCCGGGTCGGACGGCGCGGCGCTGGCAGACGGCGGGAACAGATCAGGCAGCATGGCTGGATTTCGCTATTTTTAGTCTAAACAACGATATCACCGCAGGCCGGGCTTGTCTAACACTGGAGGCAAGGCGGCCGGCCGGCCGCCACCCTGACCAAGGAGAACCGTATGTCCACCCCCATCGCCCTGCCGCCCGCGCTCTTGCGCCCCCATTTGCCGCCCTGGGTGGCGGTCGCCATCGCCTGCCTGTCCTCCTTCATGGTGGTGATGGATGGCGCCATCGTCAACGTCGCCCTGCCCAGCATGCAGGCCGAGCTGGGCCTGTCGGCCAGCCAGCTGCCCTGGGTGGTCGACGCCTATCTATTAGTACTGGGCGGCTGCATGCTGCTGGCCGCGCGCGCTGGCGACCTGTTCGGCCGGCGCCGCGTACTGCAGGCCGGGCTGGCCGTGTTCACCCTGGCCAGCCTGGCCGGCGGACTGGCCGCCAGCCCCGCCCTGCTGCTCGGCGCGCGCGCCGTGCAAGGCCTGGGCGCCTCGGCCCTCGCCACCTCGACCCTGGCCGTCATCGTCGCCGTCTACCCGCATGGTGCCGCGCGCGGCCGCGCGATTTCCTGCTGGGCCGCCTCCAGCGCCATCGCCTCGGCCTGCGGCGTGCTGATCGGCGCCGTACTGACCGCCCAGGCCGGATGGCGCTGGGTCATGTTCGTCAATGTGCCGCCCGGCCTGCTCCTGATGGCGGCCGTCTCGCTCAGCCTGCAAGGCGGCGGCACGGCGGCACCGGGCCAGCGCCAGCCCCTGGACCTGGCCGGCGCGGCCAGCGTCACGCTGGGCATGGGCGCACTGATCTACGGCCTGTCCCAGGGCGCGGCGCAGGGCTGGGCCAATCCGCCGGTGCTGCTGGCCCTGGGCGCCGCCGTGCTGCTGCTGGCCGCCTTCCTCCAGCGCGAACGGCGCGTGACCCAGCCCCTGCTGCCCCTGTCCATCTTCCGCCTGCACAATGTCCGCATGGGTAATCTTGTCGTGTTAGGCTTGGGCGCCTCGCTGACGGCCGCCAGCTACCTGACCTCCCTGGTCCTGCAGCAAGTGGCCGGCTACGGCGTGCTCGACACCGGCCTCGCCCTGCTGCCCATGAGTTTGGCGCTCGCCGTGGCCGCCATCGTTTCGCGGCCGCTGATGGATGGCGGCCTGCGCCGCCTGCCCTTCTATGGCGGCCTGTGCAGCGCCGCCGGCCTGCAATGGCTGAGCCATATGCCGGCCCAGCCGGTGTTCGCCAACGACGTGCTCGGCCCCACCCTGCTGACCGGCCTCGGCCTGGGCCTGATGCTGATGACCGCCACCCACACCGCGCTGGCGGGCGTGCCCGGCCGCGAAGCCGGTCTGGCCTCCGGCCTGTTCAACACCGCGCGCCAGCTCGGCGCCGCGCTCGGCATCGCCCTGCTCAGCACCTTGGTGCACGCCATCGCCGCCCAGCAATCCGCGCTGGCCGGCTACCAGGCCGCCTTCAGCGCCACCGCCGTGCTCAGCCTGGCCGCCGCCCTCGCCTCGCTGACGCTGCGCCCAGACAGTCCCACGCCATAAACCCCTGGGCCGGCCATGCGGCCGGCCCATTTAAATGATTTTTTGAAAATATTATCAATATATAATTTCACCTTACATTCATCTTCCCTCTGCAAAGGATAGATTCATGACGAGGTGGCTCCCACACCGCTTGGCACTCGCGCTCGCATTCCTGGCGCAGCAACCGGCACTCCACGCCCAAACCGTCCCCGTGCGCGGCGAAACCCTCATCGAGGCGGAGGACGGTGTCACGCCCGACAGCCCCTGGAAAAAAATCGCCTTGGACCCGGATGCCAAGCAGTTCTACGTCGCACCGCTGAACGTGTCCCAGCGTAATACCGTGGACAACAGCAGCGCGCCGGAACTCAGTTACACCGTGGAGCTCGACCACCAGGCCAACTACGCCATCTGGGTCAAGGCGTATGCCCCCGACCTGCTGACCGCCAATTCCTTCTTCGCCGCGCTCGATGGGCAGAACTATAGCGCCCAGTACATTCCCAAGGCCGGCGAATGGGTATGGCTCAAGCTCGGCCAGAGCGGCACCCTGCCGGCCGGTAGGCATACGCTCCAGATCAAATATCGCCGCAGCAATGTCCGCCTGGACCGCCTGCTCTTCACCTCCTTGTCCGCCTACCAACCCGGCGCCACGGACGCGGCGCCAACCGTGGACAATGCCATCCCGCTGCCGCCCAACATCCCGGCGCCACCGGTCTTCCCACCGGCCGGCGTCCATCCCCGCCTGTTCCTGAGCAGCGCCGAGCAGATTCAAGGCATCAAGACGCTGCGCGATAGGGTTGGCAAGATGAACCTGCCGGCTTCCCTGCCGGCCAATCCCGAGCTGCGCGAATACTGGGCGCTCAACAAGGCATGGTCGCGGCTGTTCGCCGCCGCAGATCTGACGGAAGCGACCTTCCCGACCATGAAAGACAAGGACGGCAAGGATGTGCCGGACTGCGCAACCGCCGTCAAGAGCGTACAAGCCAACGCCTTGCTGTACCTGGTCGAGGATGACGCGGCGCGCGGCGAAAAGGCCTTGCGCCTGGCCACGGTCTACCTGAACCACCCGGTCTGCTATGCTGGCGCCAGCAACGCCCGCACCCAGGGCAATGCGTTGCTGCTGAGTGCCATCGTCTACGACTGGTGCGCCAAACTGCTGGTAAATAGGAAAGCCTTGCGCGACCTCCTCGTCCTGCGCTATCTGGAGCAGGCCCAGCGCATGGAAATCGGCTTCCCGCCGCTGAAGCAAAACCAGTTCACCAGCCACGGCAGCGAAGCGCAATTGCTGCGCGACCAGCTGAGCGGCGGCATCGCCTTCTATGACGAGGTTCCCAATATTTATCGCATCACGGCCGGCCGCTTCTTCCACAAATACATCGAGCCGCGCCGGACGCTGTACCAGGCCGGCGGCCACCACCAGGGCGACTCCTACGGCGCAGTGCGCTATATGTGGGATGTATTTACCGAATGGATGTATCGCCGCATGGGCCGCGGGCCGGTGTTCGAGGCCGACCAGCAGAATCTGCCTCAGCAGTGGCTGTATATGCGCCGTCCGGACGGCCAGTTGATGCGCGATGGCGACTCCTTCATCGGCTCGTATACCGGATTGCGTGGCTACTGGGCCGCGCCGCCCGCGTTCATGCTACCGGGCGCGCTGTACCGCAACGCCACCCTGCGTGGCGAGTTCCGCCGCCAGCTGGCGGGCTGGGAAGTGGCCGACGATCTGTGGCTGGTCTTGTTCAACGATCCCGACCTGGCAGCCAAGAGCAGCCTGGAAGATCTGCCGCTCAGCTACTATGCCAGCGCCCCGATCGGCATGATGATCGCGCGCACCGGCTGGACCAAGGACAATGCGGTGCAGCTCGACTCGCCCGTGGCGGTCGCCACCATGAAGCTGGGGCTGACGCATTTCGGCAACCACCAGCACCTCGACGCCGGCCATTTCCAGCTGTACTACAAAGGCGGGCTGGCGATCGACTCCGGCATCTATTCCGGCGTCGACGACAAGCACGAGTACAACAGCCCGCACGACCGGAATTACCACAAGCGCACCGTGGCCCACAATGCCATGCTGGTCATGGACAAGTCGGAAGTCATCATTCCCGGCTATGCCAATGACGGCGGCCAGCGCCATCTGGACGAACCCGGCAGCGATGAGGATATGGCGCAGCGCATCGTCAGCACCGAGCTGCACCGGCAGATCGGCGGCGGGACCGAGGCGGCCAGCCGGCCGGACTACTCCTACCTGAAGGGCAATCTGAGCCAGGCTTACTCGGCCAAGGTGCGCGACTATACGCGCGCCTTCGTCTTCCTCAACCTGAAGGACAATGCCCATCCGGCGGCCCTGCTGGTGCATGACCGGATCGCCGCCAGCCATCCGAGCTTCGACAAGACCTGGCTGCTGCACAGCGTCGGCAAACCCGAGGTCAGCGAACACACCGTCACCACCATTACGCGCACCGACAATGGCTACAACGGCAAACTGGTGAACCACACCCTTCTGCCCAGCGACCGCAGCATCGCCATCGTCGGCGGCAAGGATCTGGAGTACGCGGTCTTCGATCCCGTCAGCGAAACCTATGTGAACTACCCGCAAGCCCCGAACCGCGCCAACAATAGCGAAGAGGGCGGCAGCTACCGCATCGAACTGCGGCCGAAGTATGAGCGGGAGCAAGACAGCTTCCTCAACATCATGCAGGTGCTGGACGCCAGCGGCCCCGCTTCCACGCCCTTGGCCACGGCAGCGCTGGGCGGCGAGAACGATGCCCTGGTCGGTGCCAAAATCGCCGACCGCGCCGTCTTGTTTGCCAACTCGACCGAGGATCTCGCCAGCAGCGCCAGCTTCACCCTGCCCGCCTTCAGCGGCGAACTCAAGGTGCTAATCACCGCACTGGCGCCCGGCAACTGGAGCGTCGTCGCCGAAGACGGCACGTTCCGCTTCGACGGCCCGGTCAGCGCCCAGGAAGGCACCCTCTATTTCAGCGTCAAGAACGGCGGCCGCTACACGCTGCGCCCTCTCGCCACCGCACCATAGGCACAGCGCCCGGCGCGCGCAAAGCCGGCTGGCTCAGGCCGGCGCTTTCCTGGTGCAGAGCCAGGCGGCGACCAGGGCCGAGAGCAGGACCAGCACGGCGCCGCACAGGTAGACGGCATTGACGCCGGCCGCCGTGGCAATGGCGCCGGCGGCCGGGCCGGTCAGGCCGAGCGAGATGTCGAGGAAGGCGACGAAGGCGCCCATGGCGGCGCCGCGGCTTTGCGGCGGGGCGCGGCGCACCGCTTCGACGCCGAAGCCGGGGAAGGCGAGCGAGTAGCCGAAGCCGGTCAGGGCGGCGCCGACGTAGGCTGCCAGGCTGTGCTCGGCGCCCCAGATCAGCAACTGGCCGAGCGCTTCGATCAGCACGCAGACTAGAGCCACGCGCGCGCCGCCGATCTTGTCGGGCAGGTGGCCGAACAGCAGGCGGGCGCCGATGAAGGCCAGGCCGAAGGCGGTGAAGGCCAGCGCGGCGTTGTCCCAGTGGCGGGCGGCGAACAGCAGGGCGATGAAGGCGGTGATGACGCCGAAGCCGGTGCTGCACAAGGCCAGACCCAGGCCCGGTACCCAGACGCTGCCCAGTACTTTATAGAACGGTAGGCGGCGCGCGGCGGCGGGCGCGATGCCGCGCACCGGCAGCACGATGAGCAATGCCAGCAGCGGCACCAGGGCGGTGGCGCTGGCGACGCCGGCAAAGCCATAGGTGCTGTACAGCGCCATGCCGGCCGGCGCGCCGAGCGCGTAGGCGCCATACATGGCGATGCCGACCCAGGCCATGACCTTGCCCGCGTTCTGCGGTCCGACCAAACCCACGCCCCAGCTCAAGGCGCCCGTCACCACCAGGCTTTCGCCGCAGCCCAGCAGCAGGCGTCCCAGCAGCAGCACGGTCAGCGCCGTGGAGGGCTGCCCGGTGAAGGCCAGCGAGCAGAGATAGGCGATGCCCGAAGCGGCGGCCACCAGCAGGCCGCTGAGGACGGCGCGCCGCGCGCCGCGCGTGTCGGCCAGGCCACCGGCCCAGGCGCGCGACAGCAAGGCAAAGGCGAACTGGCTGCCGACCGTCAGGCCGACCACCAGGGTGTTCATGCCCAAGGTGTTCTGCAAGTGCAGGGGCAGCACCGGCAGCGGCAAACCTATCGTCAGAAAGCCGACAAAGACGGCCAGCACGATGGGCAGCAGTTTCAGCACGATGGTTGCCTGTCCCTGCGCGGTGGGCCGCGCTTGGGCATGGAGGGGAGAATGCGACATAAATTCCTTTCTAATCAGTGGTCAATGGCCCTGGTCGAAACCACCGGCGACGGCGACATAGCTGCGCGCGGTGGCCAGGGCGAGGTCGCGGCTGGCGGAGAGCAGCTGCTCTTGCGCGGCCAGCGCGGTGCGTTCCGCTTCCAGCACGCCAAGCAGGCTTTCCGTGCCTTCGCGGTAGCGGATGCGCGCCAGCCGCGCGCTTTCGGCCGACAGTTCCTGCGCGCCTTGCAGCTGGCGCGCGCGCTGGCGCAGTTGCGTCCAGTTGGCGATGGCGGTATCGCTTTCCTCCAGCGCGATGGCGACGGCTTTGTCGAAACCGGCCGCCGCCGCCGTGACGTCGGCGGAAGCGGCGCGCTGGCTGGCGGCGAGCGCGCCGCCGTCGAAGAGCGGCCATGACAGCGCGCCGCCGGCACGCCAGCGCGATGCCTCGCCGCCCAACCATTCGCCGGCCACACCGCCGCCGCCCAGCAGGGCCGCAAGGCTGATGCGCGGGAAACGGTTGGCCTTGGCCACGCCAACGCGCGCCGTGGCCGCCGCCAGCGCCCTTTCGGCGGCACGCACGTCGGGACGGCGTCCCAGCAGCGCGGCCGGCGCATCGAGCAGCAGGCTGTCCGGCAGACGCCAGGCCTGCGGCTGGTCGAGGGCTGCCAGCGGCGCCGCGTCCAGACTCAAGCCGCTCAAGGTGGCGAGACGGTTGCGCGCGGCGCGGGTCTGGGCGCGGTAGAGCGGCAGGCGCGCCGCCAGCAGGCTCAGTTGCGCTTCGTAGCGCAGCTGCTCGGCGCGCGCAGCGCGGCCGGCGGCAACACGTTCGCGTACCAGGCCGAAGGTCTGCTGCTCGTTGTCGATCTGGGCCTGCAGGCATAATTCCAGCATCTGCGCGCCGCGCAGCTCCAGATAACTTTCCACCACCTGGGCCAGGATCAGGCGCCGCATATCCTCACGCCAGGCTTCGCGCTCTTCCTGCGAAGCCTGCGCCGCCTCCACGCCGCGCCGCACGCGGCCAAACAGATCCAGCTCCCAGCCGAAGACCAGTGAGGCCTGCGCAGGATTGGCGATGCGCGCCACACCGTCCGGGCTTTCGCCCGCGTTCAGGCGCGCATGGCTGGCCGCGCCTTCCAGATTGGCGCCGGGCCAGCGCGCGGCACGCGCCACGTTGGTCTGCTCGGATGCGGCCTGCACCCGCGCCAGCGCAATGCGCAGGTCGTAATTGCCCTGCCAGGCCTGCTGCACCAGCGCCTCCAGCCGGACGTCGCCGAACTCGCGCCACCACAGGGCTTGCGGCAAACCTTCGCGCAAACCTTGGCCGGCCGCGGACACGACCGAAGGCAGACGCTCGGGCAATGCCGATGCCACCGGCTTGCGGTAATCCGGCCCCACGGCGCAAGCGGCCAGTCCCGCCGCCGCGCAAGCCGCCGCGTTCGCGCGTAATAGCCATTTCTTCATGCTTGCTCTCCCATCATCTGCGGCACCGCGTTCCGCTCGCGCCGGCGGCGTGCCAGCAAGGTAAAGAACAGCGGCGTGAATACCAGGCCGAAGACGGTCACACCGATCATCCCGGCGAAGACCGCCGTGCCCATGGACTGGCGCATCTCGGCGCCCGGGCCGCTGGAAAACACCAGCGGCAATACGCCCATCAGGAAGGCCAGGGACGTCATCAGGATCGGCCGCAGACGGGTGCGCGCCGCCATGACCGCCGCCTGCGCCGCGCTGGCGCCGTCGGCATGGGCCTGGCGCGCGAACTCCACGATCAAAATGGCGTTCTTGGCCGCGAGGCCGATCAGCACCACGATGCCGATCTGGGTCAGCACATTGTTGTCCAGTCCGCGCCAGGACACGCCCAGCAGCGCCGCCAGTACGCACATCGGCACGATCAGCACCACCGACAGCGGCAGCAGCCAGCTTTCGAACAGGGCCGCCAGCAGCAGGTAGACGAAGACCACGGCCAAGGCCAGCGCCACCAGGGTGGAGCCACCGGCTTCCTTCTCCTGCAAGGCCAGCTCGGTCCATTCGTAATCGAAGCCGGCCGGCAGGCGCGCCCGCATCAGCTCCTCCATCGCCGCAATCGTCTGGCCCGAGGAGAAGCCCGGCTTGGTCGCGCCCTGGATTTCCGCCACCGGCTGCAGGTTGTAGCGCGGCACGCGGAACGGCGCCGTGCTTTCGCTGAAGCTGGCCACGCTGCCCAGCGGCACCATGGCGCCGTTCGAGGCCCGTGTTTTGAGTGCCGCCAGGTCTTGCGGCGTGCGGCGGTAAGGCGCGTCGGCCTGCGCCGTCACGCGCCACACGCGGCCCATCAGATTCATATCGTTGACAAAGACCGAACCCAGATAACTCTGCATGGTTTCGTTGATGCGGTCCATGGTCAGGCCCAGCATCTCGGCGCGGGTGCGGTCCACATCGACTTTCAGCTGCGGCGTCAGCGCGTTATACGGCGTGAAGGCGTTTGCCACCGAAGGCAGTTTGGCGGCCGCCGCCACCATCTCGCGCGCCACAGCCTGCAAGGCTTGCGATCCCTGGCCGTTGACGTCGCGGATCAGCAGCTTGAAGCCGCCGCCGGTGCCGATGCCCGGCACGGCCGGCGGTGGAATCACCTGCACGCGCGCACTGCTGACCGGCGCCAGCGTCTTGCGCATGGCGGCCAGCATGGCGGGACCGTCCAGATGCTCGCGGCCGCGCTCATCGAACTCCTTGAACACGGCGAAGATCACGGCCGCATTCGGCGCCGAGGTGAAGGTGGCGCCATCGGTGCCGGCGAAGGCCGAGGTGTGGGCGATGCCCGGCTGTTTGAGCAGGCGCTGCGCCGCGTCGTGCACCACTTCGGTGGTGCGCGCCAGCGTGGAGCCCGGCGGCAACTGGATCGAGACGATGGCGTATCCGCGGTCGAGCTGCGGCACGAAGCCGGTCGGCGTCGCGCCGAAGCGCCACACCGTCAACGCCACCAGCAGCAGGTACAGCGGCAGCATCAGCCAGCGGCGCGACAGGGTGAAACCGGTCAGGCTTTCATAGCCGGCCGAGAGGCGGCCGAAGACGCGGTCGAAGCCCGCCATCCAGCGCCCCGCCAGGCTGGCCGTGTAGGCCGCGTCGCGCGGCTTGAGCAGCACGGCGGCCAGCGCCGGCGACAAGGTCAGCGACACCAGGGCCGAAATCACGGTGGACGCGGCGATCGTCACCGCGAACTGGCGGTAGAACATGCCCGAGATGCCGTTGATGAAGGCGGTCGGCACGAACACCGCCACCAGCACCAGCGCAATGGCGATCAGGGCGAAACCCACTTCGTTCATGCTGCGCCGCGCCGCCTCGAACGGCGAGAGGCCATGTTCGATATGGCGCTCCACGTTTTCCACCACCACGATGGCATCGTCGACCACGATGCCGATGGCCAGCACCAGCCCGAATAACGAAAGGGTATTGAGGGTATAGCCCATGCCTGCCATCAGCGCGAAGGTACCGACCAGCGAAACCGGGATGGCGAGAATCGGAATCAGCGCCGCGCGCCAGGAACCAAGGAAGAGCAGCACGGCCAGGCAGACCAGCAGCACGGCTTCGAAAATGGTGTCGCGCACCTTCTCGATGGAGGCGCGGATGAATTTGGTCGGGTTGTAGTAGGCGTGGTAGTTGAAATCCTCCGGGAACTTCTGCTTGAGCTGTTCCAGCTGGGCGATCACGCGGTCGGCCGTGGCCAGCGCATTGGAACCGGGCTTCTGGCTGACGCCGATGGCGACCGCAGTCTGGTCGTCGACAAAGCCGTTCTCGGTATAGTCGAGCGCTCCGGCCTCGACCCGCGCCACATCGCGCAGGCGCACCACGCCGCCGCCATCGGCGCTGGGCGCGATCACGATGGACTGGAATTCCTCCACGCTGCGCAGGCGGCCCTGGGTCTGCACCTGCATCTGGTATGCGCCATCACCGGTGCCGGGCGGCTGGTTCAGCACACCCGCCGCCACCTGCACATTGGCGCGGCGGATGGCCGCCACCACTTCCGGCGCGGTCATGCCGACCGCCGCCACCTTGGCCGGATCGAGCCAGACGCGCATCGAGAAATCGCGCGCGCCGCGGGTGTACAGATCGCCGATGCCGTCCAGCCGCGCCAGCGTGTCCTTCACATTCGCACTCACGTAATTGGAGATGAACTGCTGGTCATGCGTACCCTTGGGCGAGACGAAGTACACCACCATCATCAGGTCGGGCGAGGATTTTTTCACCGCCACGCCAAGACGCCGGACCTCTTCCGGCAGATGCGGCTCGGCGATCGCCACCCGGTTCTGCACCAGGGACTGGGCCTCGTCGACATTGGTGCCGGGGCGGAAAACGGCGCTGATGGTCAGCTTGCCGTCGCCCACCGACTGCGAGGACAGATACAGCATGCCGTCCACCCCGTTCAGCTCCTGCTCGATGGGGGCAGCCACGGTATCGGCGATTTCCTGCGCCGAAGCGCCTGGATAAGTGGCCTTGATGGTGACGGTGGGCGGCACGATTTCGGGAAACTCCGAAATCGGCAGCTTGAAGGCCGCCACCGCGCCGATCAGCGTCAGCAGAATCGACAGCACCGCGGCGAAGACGGGACGCTGGATAAAGAAATGGGAGAAACGCATCGGGCTACGCTCCCTTGCCGCGCGCGGGCACCGCACTGACGCCGGCGCTAGCGGCCGGCGCAGGCTTGGCCCCAGCCACCGCCGGCGCCAGCTGCACCCGCTCGCCCGGCTTGACGCGCTGCGCGCCGCTGACGATCACCTGGTCCTGCGCGCTGAGTCCTGCCAGCACCACGCGCTGCGCGCCCACCAGTCCACCCAGCTGCACGGCGCGCGGCGCCACCTTGCCCTCGGCGTCGACCACCAGCACCAGCTTGCGCAGCGGCTCGCTCTGGATGGCGGCATCGGGCACGGTCAAATGCTGCTGCGGCGGCGCCGCCGGAATGCTGACGCGCGCGAAATAACCAGGCAGCAGCGCATGATCGAGATTGGGCAAGCTGGCACGCAGGCGCAGCGTGCCCGACTTGCTGCTCGCCTCGTTATCGATGAAGTCGATATCTGCGCGCTGCGGCGCGGCCGCGCCATCGAACAGCAGCTGCACCTGCTCCGGCAGGCGCGGCTGGCGGCGCAGACGCTGGAAGTCGGCCTCGGTGATATCGACCGTCACGCGCACAGGGCTGAGCGAGACAATGGTCGTCAGCGGTCCGCCCGGCGCCGCGCCGCCCGCCACATAATTGCCCACGTCCACGCGGCGGTCGGACAGCTTGCCGCTGATGGGTGCCGTGATGGTGCTGAACTCCAGCTCCAACTGCGCATTGCGCAACTCGGCCTGCGCCATCAACACGGCCGCCAGGGCGCCTTCCGCCTCGGCGCGGGCGCGGTCCAGCTCCTCGGCGCTGCTGGCCCCATTCTCATGGGTGCGCGTCAAGCGCTGCAACTGGGCCGCCGCCAGGGTTTGGCGTGCCTTGGCCTGGGCCAGACCGGCCTGGGCCCGGTCGCGCGCCGCCAGGAGGGGACGCTGGTCAATGACAAACAGGGGCGCCCCCTGCTGCACCACCTGGCCATCGCGAAATTTGATGGCCGCCAGATAACCCGGCACGCGCGAACGCACCTCCACCCGCTGCGCCGGCTCGACGCGGCCGGTGTATTCCAGACTCTCGGCCACCAGCGCGCTGGCCGGATGCGCCACACCCACCACGGGCAGCGGCGGCGGGCTGGATGCGGCATTCCCCGACGGCACGCAAGCCGTCAGCGCGGCCGCCAGCAGCGCCGCCAACGGCAACAGCGCGGCCGGCGCGGCCATTCCTTGTTTGAACATTGGATTTCCCCTGAAACGAGTAAACATGAGCTTTTGCTCAAATTGAGAGCCCATCATATGGGCAATCGCACCGCTCGAAAACTCGTGTTCAGGCTTGCCCGGCAGAGGAACCGGCCGCCGGCGTCGGCCCCTGCCACGCCGCCCGGCCCCACCGGTGCAACTCGCATTTCCTCCGGTTTGGACGAATAGCACTTTCTATTATGTTGAAACTGAATGCATCGAAAAATGCCGCAACTTTCTTTATGATATAAGGAGTGTTGCTATCCATAACTTGTCAGATTCTGTCAGTAAAAAAGATTGTCATCGGTCCTAGTATCTTTTCATTAAGAATAAAAGCTGAGACATATATGACAGACCTACTCTTGTTGGGGTGTGGCTCTGAACACACCCTGGAATTGGCTTCTATTTTTCAGCAAGCCGGTTATCAGGTAAATGAAGTAAGCGATGTGGTGGCCTGTTGCCGCCGGCTACAGGCTGAATTCCGTCAACCGCCATTTATTTCCATTCCCGTGAGCGAAACACCACGGGAAACCGGTCTACCCAAGGGGATTACCATCCTCGACGCCCGCGCCATTGCAACGCAGGCGAATGCGCAGCTGCATCAGCCGCAATTACTGACTTGCATCATGAGTCTGGCGCGTCAGCTCGCCCCGGGCTGGCGCCTGAGCATGCGCCACCGCTATCTGGAAGCGCCGGCCGGCCAGCGCACCGAACTGACCAGCCTGGAATTCAATTTCATCAAAATCTTTGCGATGACGGAAATGGGGGAAGCGGTTTCTCGCAAGCAAATTGTGCAGAGCTTTGGCGAGGATTATCTGAGCTACGACCAAAACCGGCTGGATACCATGGTGCGGCGCCTGCGCAAGAAAATCGACAGCCAGATGGGCATTAAATTACCGTTAAATACGGAACGGGTGCGCGGATTTTCCTTTGGCGACATCTTAATCATCGATCCCTGAGCGCATTGCGCGCCGTCAGTAAATGTCATGGCCCCGGCTTTTGCAGTTGTTACAGTCAAAACGCCATCCAGGCATGCCTTTTAACGACGATAGAAAGGGAATACGATGAAATATCCAGCTTTATTCAAGCGGCGGCAGGGGATTGTGCTGCTGGCCTGGCCCATGCTCGCCTGGGCCGATTCGGCGCCCTTGCCGGCCATGGGCGCCGACCTGACACGCAGCTCGGTCTCGGGCATCTCCTCCGGCGGCTTCATGGCCAGCCAGCTGGCCACCGCCTACTCCGCCAGCTTTATCGGGGTGGGCGTGATCGCGGCCGGACCGTATTACTGCGCCGGTACCTATCCGCAGCAGAGCTTCCTGAAAAACGCGACAGCGGCCTGCATGCGGCCCCTGGACGCGAACAGCGGCGCCAATGCCGCCACCTCGCTGCGCAAGGCGCAAGCCTTCGCCAGCGCCGACCTGATCGATCCGCCCAGCCATCTGGCCCGGCAGCGCGTCTATGTGTTCAGCGGCGCCAGCGACACCACGGTCAAGACCATCGTCAGCCAGGAGGTGGCGCGCTACTACCGGTTGGCCGCCACGCCGGCCAGCCAGATCGAGTACCAGAGCGGGGTCAATGCCGGCCACTCCATCGTGACCGACCGCAAGAACGATGTGCCGTGCGCCGAAACCGCGCCGCCCTACATCAATAACTGCGGCTTCATGCAATCGCACCGGCTGCTGCGCCATATTTACGGCGAGCCGAGCCAGCCGGCCAGCGACAGGCCGGGCGGCGACTTCATCACCTTCCGCCAGAGCGAGTTCGTGCGCAGCCCCCTGAGCAGCATGGACGAGGATGCGTATGCCTATATTCCCCGGTATTGCCGCGACCATGCCTGCGCCGTCCACGTCGCCTTCCATGGCTGCCAGCAGGGCGCCAGCCTGATCGGCGAACGCTTCTACAAGGGCACGGGCTATGCCGAGTTCGCCGACACCAACCAGCTGATCGTGCTTTACCCGCAAGCCCATCCCAGCAAGGGCATTCCCGCCAATCCCGAGGGCTGCTGGGATTTCTGGGGCTATTCGGACGAGGATAAGAAGCAGCCCGCCTTCCACACGCGCCGCGCGCCGCAGATGGCAGCCGTGATGGCCATGATCCGGCGCCTCGGCCAGGCGCGCAGCAGCCAACCCTGACCTTCTGGAGAACGACGATGAAAACAACCCATCCCTTCACGCCCTGGCTGGCCCTGGGCCAGGCCGCCCTGACCCTGCTGGAGGAAAACGAGGTGGCGCTGCCAGCGCGCCAGGCCGCGCTGGCGCAGCAGATGAAGGCGGCGCTGGAAGCGGGCCGCCAATGGAACGATTTGCAGGCCGCGGCCTGCACCAGCCTGCTGCACTTCCAGCTCGGCCTCTACCCGCCGCGCCAGGCCATGGACGGCTTGCAGGCGCTGACCGCCTTGCAGGGCGAGCTGGCGGCCCAGCAAAAACAGGCGCTGCAAAAAGGCCTGGAGCGGGCCGGCGCGTGCAGCGAAGCCCTGCTGCTGGCGCAGAACCAGGACGATGTCACCATCGTGCTCAGCGGTTTTGCCGACGCCATCGGCACGCAGTTGCGCGCCGAGGCCGAACAGCTGTGCACGCTGCTCAACTCCGCCGGTTCGGCCGCCACCGTGCTGACCCACAAGGCGCTCGATGACTGGCTGGCGGCGGCGCCGGCACCGGCACCAGCCGCCGAGGCCTGAAGCCGGGCCGGGCACGGCAAAAAAAAGGAGAGGCGACGCCTCTCCTTTTTTTACGCCGCCGCCGGCGCGGCCTGGGCATCGATGGGAATGTCGAGCAGATACTCGGGCAGAACGCGGCCGAACAGATTGCCGAACATGGCGCCCGCCTCCTGCGCCGCCAGGCGGAAGCGGCGCCGCAGCTCCGCACCGACCTCGGGATCGGCGCTGCGCTGATAGCGCTCTTGCAGATTCTGCATGCCCTGCAGCTGATGCTGCAAGGCGCTCAGGCTGTCGGTGGCCACGCGGCCGCCCACATACGCCCCCTGGCTCATGCCCATCAGAGTCAGCAAGGTGGCCGAGATCTGGATATTGCCCAGCTCATCGGCGCCGCTGGCGATCACATAGGCCGCGATCACAAAGGTAAACACCAGCATCTGGAATTTGTAGATATCGAAGCGCTTATTGCTCATCAGCAGAGCGCCCGCGCCCGCCTTGCGTTCCGGCCCGATCAGCGGCGCGGTAAACCAGCCCAGCTGCTGGGCATACTGGTGGGCGGCCGGTTCCAGCTCCTTCTTCAGCGAGGACGTCACCTGGCTGCCGGCCGCGCCGGCCGTGGAGATGCCGATCAGGTACAGCAGATCGGTGGACAGCTGTTGCAGCAGGCCGGTGCGCAGCCACTGGTAGAACAGGAGGGTGGCCACGATCAGGGTGAAGACCAGCATCTGCAACTGCGACAGGCTGGCCTGGCCATTCGGGCCGGTGATATTCCAGGGCAGCAAGCAGGTGCCGCGGGCCCGCCAGCCGGCTTGGCGCCGCCACAGCACGGGCACGGTGGCGGCCGCCACCAGATAGAAGCAGGTTGCGAACAACAGGGCGGCCGCCAGGCTGGCGCTCTTGGACGAGACATTCAGGTGCACGCTGCGGCCGAAATAAACCTCGCCGCGCTGCCCGTCGGCATAGGCCAGCCCCGCCACCTTCAAATCCAGGTCCTGGTGGCGCTGCCAGAAACGCCAGCTGCCGCGCAGATCGCGGCCGTTGGCAAAATCGTCGCTGCGCGGCACGCGGAAATAGATGCGGGTGCTGGCCACCGTCTGCGCAGGGTCGTCGGCGCGCGCGGTCTTGACCACCTCGATATGCTCGACACGCAGCGGCAGGGCCTGCACCTCGCCATGGCGCGCCAGGGTGAAGTAGCCGAGCACGCAGATCTTGTCGAGCTGCTCGGCAAAATTGGGCGTCACGTTGAGATAACTGATATTGCCGCTGGCCAGGCTGGGCGAGGGCAATTCGATCTTCGCATTGTCGAGCGTGGCAATCGCCTCCTCGACCGGCTGGCGCATCGCCTGCAAGCGCAGCGCGTCCGACACGGCGCTGCTGAAACGGGTGGAACAGACATCGGCCGGCACCGCTTCGCCAGCCTGGGCCGGCTCCAGCGCCAAGGCGCCGGCCAGCAGACAGATCAGGGTTTTCATGGTCACCTTTCCTTGAAAAAGAGAGGTTTCATCCTAGGCAGCGCGCGGCGCGCGGCGGCTGACCATCTCTGGCCGCGGCACGCCGTCAGAATCGGTCAGGGCGCGGCGGCGGCCCGCTCCTATGCTTGATCTGCCCCCGGCATGCGGCGGCAATCCGATCAACTTCTATCTGGGAATTTCTATGGCTATCCTGACGAGTCTGGAAGACATGGTGCGGGCAATCGCCGGCTCCATCATGAATGCACAACATATGGTGGAGAAGGCGCAGCTGGCCAATATCGCCTCCTTCTTCAACGACCAGCACCGGCCGACCACCATCGCCGTCGAGCTGCCCGCCATCCACAGCGCCGCCGCGCATGGCGCTCACTATCTGTACGAGGTGCCGGTGATTTCCCTGGTGCCGCACAGCTCCCTGGTGATCGGCGAGGCCGAGATCGATCTGGACGTGGAACTGGGGCCGTTCGAAGAGCATGAGCGCAGCGGCGTGCACGAGGGCATCGTCAACCAGCTGGGCCGCGCCGCACCGGCCGACAAAAAAGCCGGCCTGATGATCAATGCCGGCAACGGCGGCATCGCCAGCAAGAACGGCAACGCCGCCCACATCAAGCTCAAGCTGGTGGCCACCGAAAAATCCGAAGGTCTGGCGCGGCTGCTGAACGATGTGGTCAAGGCGCAGGGTCCGCAACATGTGCCGCCGGCCGCCGGCCGGCACGGCGCCTGATCCGGGGGCCGCCATGAGCAACCCCTTTCAACTGAGCGGCATGCGCTATATCAAGCGCATCGTGGTCGGCAACGACAACCCGCAAAGCATGCGCACCGAGGCCGAGGTCGAAGAGGCCATCACCCTGGTCAACCGCTGCCTGTCCGGCTCGCCGCGCGGGTATTTGCTGAATATCGAAAAAAGCTTCGGTTTATATAATATCGGCGAGCACCAGGTCGTGCTGCAATACGCCGTATATAACATCGGATTCGAGCGCAAACCTTTATTCCTGGACGATCATGGGAATATTTAAGCGCCCCACCCAATACCGGATCGATGTATTAATGCAGCTGGCGCAACAGACGTTCGGCAATTGCCGCGGCAGCAGCACGCCACCGCAATTGCCGCCCTACGCCCTGCATACCCTCGAGCTCACCCTGCATGGTTATGGCCGGCGCCGGCGCTTCGGCTGGGCACGGGCCGAGGAGTATGTGCTCAGCAGCAGCCGGCCGCCTTTCTGGCAGCGCTGGCGCGGTGCCGCGCCGCTGCTGGCCCTGACCATCCGCATCGAGCAGGACGGCAGCCATCTGCGGCTGGCGCGGGCCCCGGCCGAGGCCAGCGCCAGCCGCATGGCACTGTTCTGGCGCCTGCCGCCCGCCGCGCAACAGCAATTGCGCGAGCTGCATGAGGCCATTCAGAAGAATTAATCCTGGAATAAATACCGCGTCAGAAACCGCCATTTAATCGGATATTTAAAAGCCTAATCTAGCCCCATCGCCATCGCAGCAATAAAGCAATGCGCGATAACGCTCCACATTAATTTGTGGATTCCTTGCCCGCAAGGGCTTTATTTAATAGGAGTAGATAATGGCTGAAATTATTGATATGGCGTCGCAATTCAAGGGCCTGCCGATGGGCGATCTGATCGGCGGCCCGCTGACCGCGGCCTGCGACGCCCAGGTCAAACTGGCAACGGCGACGGCGGACTTCATCAAGCACGTGGGCTTCCTGCCGCCGCCCGAGGGCAGCACCGACAAGAATGGCGTGGGCGCCACCCGTCTGGCCCACTTCGCCTTCACCCGCCCGGTCGCCGATCCCAACAATCCCGGCAAGCAGATCGACCAGGCCGTGGCCCTCGATGTGCCGCTGCTGGCCATCGTCAAGATCCCCGCCCTGTCGATCACCAAGGTCGACATCACCTTCGACATGGAAGTGAAGTCCTCCTTCGCCTCCAAGGAATCCGAGGACAAGAACGCCAAGTTCGCGGCCGACGTCAAGGCGGGCTGGGGACCGGTCAGCGTCAAGGTGCACCTGGAAGGCTCGGTGTCCAGCCACAAGGAAAACACGCGCAGCTCGGACAACTCGGCGAAATACCACGTCCAGGTGCTGGCCGAGGACAGCGGCATGCCCGAGGGCCTGGCGCGCGTGCTCGACATCCTGCACACGGCGATCCAGCCCAAGGTCGACGGCGGCGCCGCCCCGGCGCCGGCTGCGGGCACCACCCCGACCCATTCTTAAACGGCTGAAGCCGGCCGCCTGAAGGTGGACCCGCAGCCTGGGTCCATTTCGCGCGGCCCCGCCCCTTTCTCCCGGAGCCAACCGCATGAACACGCTTACCCCGCAACAGCTGGCCGGCATGCTGCGCATGTCCGATGCCGAGAGCCGGGCCGCCGCCTGGGTCGCACCGCTCAACCACGGCATGCAAGCCTGCGCCATCGACAGCGCAGTGCGCCAGGCCGCGTTTCTGGCCCAGGTCCTGCTGGAATCGGCCGAATTCCAGCATCTGGAAGAGGCGCTGGGCTACTCCGCCCAGCGCCTGCGCCAGGTCTGGCCGCAGCGCTTCCCCGACGACGCCACGGCCAGCGCCTTCAGTCACAACCCGCCCAAGCTGGCCAACAAGGTCTATGCCGGCCGCATGGGCAATGGCGACGAGGCCAGCGGCGACGGCTGGCGCTATCGCGGCCGCGGCTTGCTGCAACTGACCGGCCGCGATACCTATGCGCGCTTTTCCCAGGCCATCGGCATCGATGCGGTCAGCGATCCCGACCTGCTGCTGCAACCAAACGGCGCCACGCTGTCGGCCGCCTGGTTCTGGCAGGCGCATGGCTTGAACGAGCTGGCCGACCGCACCAACGGCGCCCCCAACGATCCGCACTTCGTGGAAATCAGCAAACGCGTCAACGGCGGCATTACCGGCCTGGCCGAGCGCCAGGTGTATTGGGCGCGCGCACGCCTGGCCCTTGGCCTGCATCCCTGACATCCGATCTTTTCTTGAGGAGTTCTGTTATGAGCAACTACACCAAAGTGCAGTTCCTGTCCTGGGAACTGTATACCGGCCCCGCCATCGCCCCCAGCGGCGGCACCGGCAAGCTGTACAAAGGCATCGACGACAACACCGACGACAAGCGCACCGATGCGCTCGGCCAGTGCCGCGATATCGACGCCCGCCTGGCCTTCACCGCCGACGCCATCGCCAAGGCCGAAGCGGCCAGCGACCACGACAAGAACACGCTGAAAGTGTTCATGGCCCCGGAATTCCTGTACCGCGGCACCGGCGGCGCCTATCTGCACGATCTGCTCAACGGCTGGGATGGCGCGGCACACCCCGAGCTCGGCCTGAGCGCCCCCTATAACGGCGCCTGGCCCGGCCTGTTCGGCAAGCTGCGCGCCCTGGTGGCCGATGCCAAATACGAGCACTGGGTCTTTGTCTTCGGCACGGTCCTGAGCGCCTCCTTCCCGGCCGCCAAGGCCAGCAACGGCCGCTACCTGCTCGATCCGACGCAGACGGCGGAATGCTATAACTGCGCCCTGATCCAGCGCGGCGGGCCGACGCATGGCGCGGTCAACTATATCGGGCGCAAGCAGTACAAATCGCATATCGATTTCATCCGCCTGTTCAACGGCGCCACCGCGCACACCGACGCCACCATCCGCCCGCTCGATCCGCGCAGCGTGATTCCGGCCGACGTGCTGGGCGTGCCCGAGGGCGGCGCCAGCTTCCGCCTGGCCGATATCAATGATGGCGCCGGCAAACCCATCGATTTCGGCATCGAGATCTGCCTGGACCATGCGCAAAGCGGCGGCACCCCGCCGAAACAGCAGGGCCGCCTGCGTACCGCCGGCCAGCTGGTACGCATCCAGCTGGTGCCGTCCGGCGGCATGTCCCTGATCGATAACTCGATCTGCCTGCAACCGGGCAGCGGCAGCGCGCTGACCTCCTATGTCTTCAATTGCGACGGCTTGAACCGCTTCAGCGGCGGCAACGGCAGCCATACGGAAGTGCGCAGCGGTGCACGCAGCGGCGATACCTTGCGCCAGGCCACGGTGGTGAAAGCCAGCAGCGGCGAAGCCTCCACCGGCGCCCAGTTGCCCAGCGTGGTAGCCCAGGTCAACACGGCGCAAGGCGTGGTCACCGGGGCCCAGCTGTGGAGCAATGGCGGCAGCGCGCAGGGCGCCGGCCAGGTGCGGGTGCTGCCTTCCCAGCCGCTGTAAGGCAACAGGCTGGCGCGGCGCCGCGCCAGCCTGCACCGCGGCCCGGGCTTAGAGCGGCGCGCCGCCGCCGTTGCCGCCCGCTTCCGGCGCCCGCGCGCCGGCCTCGGACGGCACACGGCGCAAGGCCTGCACCAGCTCCAGCGGCGGGCCGCCGCCATCGACGCCATCGCGCGCGCCGCCGTGCGCGGGCTGGTAGGCGCCGGCCTCGCCGATCGCCTGCAACAGCTGGGCCGAAGGCGGGCCGGCATCGCTGGCCGCCGCGCCGCGTTCCGGCTCGCGGGCGGGACTCTGGACGGCAGACGGGTCCGCCGTAGCCTGGCTCACGCTGCGGCTGCCGGCAGCGCCGGACTGCTCGTCGGTTTCAATCACGATACGCATATCCGCCCCCTTTCAGTTCAGCACCGCGTAACGCGCTTCGATATTCACCGGGTCGGGCGTGACATTGCGCACGCTGATCCAGTACGTCAGGTTATTGGCGTCGGCCCGTTCGACCTCCACATCCCAGTCCACCTGGGGGGAACCGGGACGCGGCGACGTGGACACCACATTCCACGCCACATGCCAGCCCTGCGGCCAGTTGAACGTAAACCAGCGGCGGGTGGCGCCTGCGGGGACCGAACCGGTAAATTGCACTCCAACTCTCATGATCTGTTCTCCTTGATGATTTACCAGCCCAGCACCGCATAGCGCGCTTCGATATCGCAGGGCGTGGAGCTGACATTGGTGATGGTGATCCAATAAGTGATGTAGGCGTCCGACGCGCGTTCCACCTGCACCTGCCACTTGATCTGCGGCGCGCCGGGATGGGCGGTGGTGGGGATCACCGTCCACAGCACATGCCAGTGCGCCGGCCAGTTATAGGTGAACCAGCGGCGGCTGGCGCCCGCCGGCACATTGCCGCGGAACTGCACGCCGACCCAGGGCGCAACGGGCGCCGTGACGGCCGCCAGGATCTGGCGCAGATTGGGACGGTTGCCGATGCGCTGGCTGGCCGGGCGGCCCGGCGCGTCCTGCTGCGGCGAGCCGGTGCTGCGCAGCACATCGCGCGCCCGCGCCGGCGACAGCGGAATGCGGCCACGCGCGCGCAGCACGCCCTGGGTGCAGGCCAGCGCGCCCACCACGATGGGCGATGCGCTTGAGGTGCCGCTGAAACGGTCGGTGTACCACAGGTCCGCATTGGCGCCGCCCTGCAGGTCGCCATAGCCGGTGGTGGTCACTTCGCGCCCCCAGCCCTGGGCGTCGATGCAGGCGCCGAAGTTGGAGAAGCCCAGGCGCGAGCGGTCCGGCCCATGGTCGTTGCCGTGCGTGCCCGGCGGCGGCGCGCCCGCGCCCACCACCACCGCACCGCACTGCGGATTGGCGCGGTTGAAGGGATTGGTCCAGGTGGCGGGGAAGCCGGCGGGGCGCGTGTTGTACAAGCCGTCGTCCAGATTCTCGGCGCCGTTGCCGGCCGCTTCCACCACGATGATGCCCTTGCTGCTGGCATAGCGGATGGCGGCGAAATCGTCGGGCCACCATTCGACGGCGATATAGCCCAGCTGGTCGGCGCGTCCGGCGAAGGCGTAGCGCGGGCCGGGCCGGTGGATTTCCAGCAGCATGATGTCGCCCGGGCGCAGGCGGTCGGCCGCATCGCGGATGGCCGTTGCCGTCGGCATGGAGAAGGCCACAGCGCTGATCACGGCCTCCGGCGCGATGCCGGTGATGCCGATGCCGTTGCGATCGCCGCTGATCTCGCCCAGCACGGCGGTGCCGTGATTGGTGTCGCTGGAGCCGGTGCCGCCGACGATGCCGCCCTGGTTCTGGATCAGATCTTCATGGCTGAAGCGCCAGCCCCATTCCAGATCGATGACGCGCACGCCGCTGCCGCCGCCGCCGCCCTGGGTCCAGGCATAACGCGCGTCGATGCCGCCGGGCGCCGCATCCAGATAGCCCTGGCGGCTGGTGAAGTCGGCGGTGACGGGCGGCGCATCCTGGATGTCGGGCGTCATGGAATTCAGTGCCTCCCACTCCACGTCGCGCGCCGCATGCGCCAGCTCGGCGGGCGGCTTCACATAGGCGGCGCTGACCATGGGCTGCTGCGCCAGCTGCCTGGCCAGTTCCGCCATGCGCTCGGGCGCCGCTTCCACGCGGTAGAACACCGACAGGTCCGGCAGCTCGGCGCCATCGGCGGCCGGCGCCGCCTGCTTCTCGCGGCGCAGCCGGTCCTCATTGCCGAACAGCGGCTCCAGCACGATCTGCTCCGCTTCCAGCAGACGCGCCAGCGGCGCCACGTCGGCGCCCGACGCCGACTCGACGCCATCGCGCTTGGAGCGCAGGCCATAGCCCGGCTCCGCCACAACGATCAACTCCCATTCGCTGCTCGGTCCCGGCGGGAAAGCGCCGTCGCCGCCGGGCGGATCGCCCGGCCGCTGCCCGGCAGAACGCTGCCCGGCGGGAAAAACACGGTTCTTTTGCATCGCACATCCTCCTTGGATTGCTTGCTGCGGTTTCTTTCAGGGCGCCTCGTCGCGCGGCTTGAGGTACGCTGCCTGCACGCCCCCTATCTGCAAGAGGCGTTCGATCACGCGCGCGGCGCTGTCCTGATCCTGAACATCGATGTGGAAGAAGCCTGAAAGCACAGGGTCGCTGCTGCCCGGATGCAGCGCTTGCAGGGCCAGGCCCGACTGGGCCAGCACCTGCGCCAGCTCGCTTGCCGCCGCCTCGTCCCTTCGCTGCTGCTGGAAAAGACGCGCCGTCCCTGCTGCGAGCTGCACGACGATCTGCATAGTTCTTCCTTTTTAGTGGCTTCGCGCCCCTGGTCTGGAACGGAGGCGCCCAACCAATATAGGATGCGAGGACGCCGAGTTTGTCGCGAAATTGTCGGCATCCCATCTACATAAAAGCACTTGCTAAAAATGAAAACGGCTTGAGCGATGCGGGCAAGATGGGTTACGATTGCATGCGAGAAGGCTTAGGCCGGACTTCCTTCTACTCCAATTCAGTCTGGCCGCTTTCCTTCTCACCTCATGCGCGGACGATGGCCATGCCATCCTCCGCTTTTCTTTTTGTCCAGCCAGGATGGCCCCATGCAAGCAAGCTTTCCCGCCAGCGCAGCGATACTGCTGCGACGCCAGGCCCAGGTCTTCGCCGCGGCGGGGAACGGCCGGCTGCCAGACTCGCATCTGGAAGCATTTGAAATCAACCTGGCGCAGATCGGCTATGCCATCTCGACGCAGCTGCGCGCGCGTCTGGCCACCGGCACGGCGGCGCAACTGGGCGCCTTGCAGCAGGACATACTGGCCACGCTGCTGACCGCGTTCGGCGGCCAGCGCCGCCACCAGCCCCTGTTCCGCCGCTTCCCCGAGGACGTGCCGGACAATACCTTCGACCTGTGGTGCCGCAAGGTGCTGAGCCACTTCATGCAAGCCGAGGGACAAGCCTGCCTGCATTGCGGCCAGACGCATACCACGCATGTGCTGAACCCTTGCCGCCATGTGGTGTGCAGCGCCTGTTTCGACGGCAGCAATTACTCGGCCTGTCCGGTATGCGAGCGGCAGGTCGATCCCGGCTCGCCCTTCTTCCTGCCCGCCCCGGCGCGCGCCACGGCGCCGCAGGCGGTGGCCACGCCACTCAAGCTGCTGACGCTGGGCGGGTCACTCGAAACCAGCGCGCAGGCGCTCTTCGTCTCCTTCTGCGAGCGCAAGCAAGCCTTGTCGCCTGTGGACAAGGATGATTTCCAGGCCTTGATACGCGAACGCGGCGCCGCCATTCTGGACTGGGTGCCGTCCGCCATTCCGGTGCGCGAAAACGTGGCCCTGCTGTTCGGCAGCCTGCTGCGGCATCTCGCGCCCGATGCCGTGATGGCCGCCGCCGCGCCCTACTTCAATAGCGCCACCGATATCCTGCGCCTGCTGGCGGCCTATTCCGGCGCGGACCCCGCGCTGCAGGGCCAGACGATTTTCCACGAAAGAGATACCGCAGCGCTGCGCAAGATAGCCAAGTACCAGGCCTTCTTCACCGCAGGCTCCTACTGGCTGCAGCGCCCGACCATGCCGGTGGCACAGCAGGTCAAGCGCTTCAAGCTGGGCAAGCTTGGCCGCCCGCTGCGGCGCGCCCTGCTCGCCCATCTGGAAAGCCTGTCCCCCGAATCGCGCACGGAAGACATGCTGCGCCATCGCTCCTATTGGGTATGGCTGGGAGAATTCCTGCATCCGCACGAATACCAGAAGCGCTATCCCGGCGTGGCGCACTCGTTCGCCATCGTGCGCAAGAAGGCGCCTGACGGCACGCCTGCGCCGCATTTCCGCAGCTACTACGCGCGCCTGGAGCAAAGCGCCCTGCAAAAAGACAGCAGCGGCATGCTGCGCCTGTTGTCGCAACGCCCCGGCGAACTGGCGCGCCGCTTCGACCATGCCCTGCGCATCGCCGGCGGCGATGCCGGTGCGGAAGAGCAGCTGCTGACCACCTTCGCCCGCCTGGTGGAGCGCTTTGCGACGCCTGTGCTGCTGACGCTGGCGGCGCTGCTGCCGACCCGCGGCGCACCGGCGGCCACGCGCGTCTACTGGCCCAAGGGCAAAGCGGCCATGGGCGTGTTCGGACCGGACCAGCGGCCCGTCCTGGCGCCGGCCGCCATCGGCCGCGCCTTGGCGCTGGTGGAGGGCGAACTGCTGCGCCGCTTCGCGCAAAAGGAGCATTACCACGATTTCATCATCGACAAAACGCTGGATGCGGTCATGGCGCCGTTCAACGAAAGAACGGCCAGCCGTTCGGCGATCCAGTTGCCGCGCGGTTCGGCCATCGATATCGATCTCGAATTCCCGAAAACGCTGCGCCTGTTTCTGCATTGGTGCGAGCCGGAACGCGGCGGCCGCACCACCGACCTTGATCTGTCGGTCGCCTTTTACGATGAGGCCTGGACGTATATCGGCGTCTGCTCCTACTACCAGCTGAAGCTGACCGGCAGGGACGGCGCTCTCATTGCCAGCAGCGCGGGCGACCTGCGCAGCGCGCGGCATCCGGACGGGGCGACTGAGTTTGTCGATATCGACTGCGGCCAGGCGCACCAGGAAGGCATCCGCTACGCCGTCGCCGTGGTCAACAATTATGGCGGCATGCCGTTTGAAGAGCTGGAGCATGCCTTCGCCGGCCTGATGCTGCGCGACGACAAGCATGGCGCGCACTTCGATCCGCGCACGGTGCAGCTGAAATTCGACCTGCAGGGCGAGAACGGCATTTTCCTGCCGCTGGTACTCGATCTGGAGCAGCAGCGCCTGCACTGGCTCGACGTCTATTCTAAAGGCGAGTTCGAATTCAACAACGCCGATTCCTCGAATGCGGCCATCACGGCGATCTGTCCGGCGCTGATGGCGTATTTCGCCAGCGGCGTGCGGCCATCGATGTATGAACTGGCCCTGCTGCATGCTGCCGCGCGCGGCCAGCGGGTCAGGCTGCGCGGCGGCGAAGATTGCGTCATCACGCGGCTTGCAGGCGAATCCAGCGCGGACTTCCTGGCGCGGTTGCGGGCAGGCGATGGCGTGCCTGCGGCCGCATCCACGCACGATGGCGGCGCCGCGCCCGTCTTCGCCGCCTTGCTCAAAGGCGATCTGGCGCTGCCTTCCGGAAGCCAGGCCTACGTGCTGCAGCCTGGCGAAACGGCGGCCACCATGGCCGCCAGCGACCTGGTTTCCTGACGCGAAAAAAAATCCGCAGCGCCGGCCGGCCGCTGCGGATTTTTCAGATGCTATGGCATCGCTAGCGGACGCCTCCCATATTTACAGCGCCGGGCCGACGAAGCAGGCCTTCCCGATGCCGAAGGCGGGATCGCCAAAAGCGGCGTCGGTGCAGGCAATCGGCCCACTCACGGTGCGGTAGAAGAACTGGCCGTTGGCGCCATAAGCCACGGTCTGGGTGCCGTTAACGGCGCATTGGCCATTCTGGGCGGAACAGTAGGCATAACCCGCTGGGCCGGAATAGCAGGCTTTCACCACACCGGGATTCGGATCACCGAAGGTGCCGTTGTCGCAGCCGATGCTGCCGCTGGCCAGCTTGTGCGCAAACTTGGTGCCCGCGCCATAGGCGATCGACTGCGTGCCGGCGAAGGCGCAATTCTGGTGCTCAGCCGAGCAGTAGGCATAGCCGATTTTGCCGGCATAGCAGGCCTTCACCGTGCCGGAGATCGGATCGCCGAAAGTGCTGTTGTCGCAGACAAAGCTGCCCGTCACGGTGCGGTACACGAATTTGCCATTGGCGCCATAAGCGATATTGCGCGTGCCGCTGACCGTGCAGGTCTGGTGCTCGTCCGCGCAGCGCGTATACGCCTGGCTGTTGCGGAAGCTGGCGACGGTGGCAGCCGTCTCGTTAAGCACGCGCGCATTATTCGCCGCGCCGACATTGCCCATCGCGTAGCCGTTGTAGGTCACCGATGGATTCGACCAGTACTGCAGGCGGTCGCAGTTGCCGGCACAGTTATAGGCCATGATGGTGCGCCACGCCGGCGTCGGCGAAGTGTGCTGGAAGCCATGCCCATACGGGAAGGGCTGCTGGGTCGGATCGTTGGCGATATCGTGGCGCGCACCCTGCAGATGGCCCAGCTCATGGGCAAAGGAGTAGTAACCCGTCGCGCAGCTAACATGCACCGCCGCGAAGGCGGTGGAAGCGTTGGCCATGATCGCATCGGCCATACCGCAGTAATCGGACTGGTTGACGATCAGGACCGACATATCCGCTGCGGTGATATTGCGGTTATTCACCACATCGTTCATGCCCTTGAAGTCCTGCACGATCTGATCGTAGCTTTTGCCGCTTTCGGAATAGCCGACCTCGAAGGTATTGACCTTGGCCAGGCGGATATTGACATTGCTGTTGATATAGGACTGGTTGGCCTCGGCCACGGCCAGGTCGATGGTGGCGGCGATATCGCCGACCGCCGAGCGCGCCGATGCCGTGTACGCCACCAGCACATTGATGACGGTCGGCCCGTCAGCCTGGGAGGCGGACGGCTTTGTCTCCGGCAGCGGCGCCGGGTTGCGGCTTTGTTTTTCCCGGAACGAAGGCGGCTCGTCCTCGGGGAATTTGCTTTGGTCCACCTTGATCAGGGCATGCACGCCTTGTCCCAGCGGCTCGATGCTGTACAGATTGCCGTTGTCGCGCACACTACCCGTCACATTGCCTTCACGGATGACCAGGATCGCCGTGCCGGGAATGCCGGACAGCTTGCCGTACCAGGTGGCCTCGGTGGGGCTGCGGGTTTCCAGCTGGGTCTTGTTGAAGTCCAGGGGCTTGCTGCCCGGCATGGCCATGCGCAGGCTGCTGGCCTGGAACGCCGCGGCGTTCAGGCGGATCAGCGTCACTTCCTTGGTGGTGGCGCGGCCCTGGATCTTGCTCAGATGCTGGGATTGGACCGCATCCATCTTGCCGAGCTGGCCGGAACTCAAGGGAGTGAAGAAATCCACGCTTTGCGCCCATCCGGCTGCGGGGACAAGCAAGGCACTGGTCAGCGTAAATTGCGATACAAAAGCGCTTAAACCTTTCATAAAAAGTTCCTTTATCTGTACAACTTAGTTGACCGCCAGGTGTGCGGTTTTGGCTGCGCGGACGTGAACAGGCACGGAACCGCAAGCCCTCTTAAATTGCCGTGGACGCATAGGTACTTTTGATTCGCCAGTTCCGTTTAATGAGTTTTTATCTCATAGTTATCTGTTTTTTGCATGACCTGACCATGCCATTCTGGCCCATCGGGGTTCGTGCGATTCTCGCCAATTTACACAACGCTTAATATTTCCATATGCGATACAACAGTTGAATCAGATGAAAATAACTCCATGATAAAGTTAATTGGAAAATGACCAATTCATTTTCCCTGGCAGAACCTTAGCCAGGCAACAGTAACCACTTATGGGGACTTTCATGCAGGCGACTATAAAAAAAGGAGCGGTATGGGTAGCGTTCGCATTTGGCGCTACTGGAGTACAAGCAGCAAGCCGTATCGATATCGATACGATTGTTTCAAAATATGACGCCATGCTGGCAAAGGGGACGCCAACCATTGCTGAAAAGCTGGGACTGAATAATGGCGATTTAAAAGCCATTCATACCCAGACTCTTCCAAATGGAAAAATCATTACCAAATATCAACAGCTATACCGCGGCATTCCGGTGTTGAACAGCAATGTGGTGGAGCACCGGGAAAACAGCAAAGCGGCGCCTTCCCTGAGCGGTACATTCATCCAGGACATCGCCAGCGACGTACGGGCCGCAACGCCGCAACTCTCCTCCGCAGCCATCTTGAATCTGGCCAAAAGCAAGGTAGCGAAAGCACAATGGGAGGAAGAACAGGTTCAGCTGTATGTGCATCTGCACGACGGCCAATCCGCGCGGTTGGTGTATCTGGTGTCTTTCTTCATGCCCAATGGCAAGCAGCCAAGCCGGCCTTTCTTTTTAATGGATGCCAATACCGGCGAGGTATTACAGCAATGGGATGGCTTGGCCCAGGCCAAAGCTGGCGGTCCTGGCGGCAATACCAAGGTTGGCCGATACGAATTCGGCGTCAACTACGCATCCCTGGATGTCAGCAGCAACTGCGCAATGGATAATGGCAGCGTTAAAACTGTCAATCAAAATAACGGCACGGATGATTTGGACACCGCTTTTCAATTCGCTTGCCCCCGCAACACATTTAAGCCAGTCAACGGCGCCTACTCACCTTTAAACGACGCGCATTTCTTCGGCAATGCCACGATCAAAATGTATGGCGATTGGTTCGGCCTGTCGCCGCTTCCGCAGCAGCTGGTGATGCGAGTGCACTATGCCCAAGGTTTTGAGGGGGCGGCATGGACTGGCGGCTCCATCATTATTGGCGATGGCTATAACAGGTTCTATCCCCTGGTATCCGCCGACGTTCTTGCGCATGAGATCAGCCATGGCTTTACCGCGCAAAACGCCAAGCTGCTCTACCTTTCACAAGCGGGTGGAATGAATGAAGCTTTTTCCGATATGGCCGGCGAGGCGCTGGAATATTATCTGACGGATAGCAATGACTTCAAGGTTGGCGCCAGCATCACGAAAACCGCCGACGCCCTGCGCTATATGTACAATCCGCCGCTGGATGGGCGCTCCAAAATCCATGTCTCGGATATGTTGCCAAGCGATAGTGTGCACTACATCAGCGGCATCTATAACAAGGCATTTCATCTGCTCGCCACTTCGCCGGGATGGAATACCCGCAAGGCATTCGAGGTCATGGTCGATGCAAACCGCCTCTACTGGACTTCAATGAGCACCTTTAACGAAGGCGCATGCGGCGTGGAGCAGGCGGCCGGCAATCGTGGATATAACGCCAGCCAGGTAAGCACGGCCTTCAATGCGGTCGGCGTCAATTGCGACAACTATAAATGGCTGGTTGAGCAGTTGTACCTGGCCTATACCGGCCGCCCTGGCGAACCGTCCGGCGTCAGTCTCTGGGCCGAGCATCTGCAAGCCGCCGCCGCGCCCAAAAAGCTGGCTCAGTTCATTGAAGCGTATGACGCCAATCCGGGCGTCAAGGCCGTCGTTGACCGCTTTGCCCAAAGTCCCGAAAGCCTGGCCTTCTATCCCGCCGAGCCGGCAGGCAGCTACGATGGCTTGATTGCCGCGGTGTTCCAGAACGCATTCGGCCGCCCGGTCGACGCTGCCAATAGCGCGATCTGGTCGGGCAAACTGCAAAGCGGACAAAGCAGCCGCAATCTGGCGCCGATCCAGATCCTGGCCGATGCCTTGAGCAGCCGGAATGCCGACCGCAAAAACGATGCGCTGGCTGCAGGGAAAAAAGTCAGCGTCTCCCTGCGCTTCACGGCCAACGTCAACGAGCCAGCGGAGATCGTCGCCTACAGCACGCCCTTGGCCAATAGCAAAGCACGCAATATGCTGAAGACGGTCAACGCTGCCACCCAGGTGCAGGACTTCGTTCCGGCCATCGACGCCACCATCGCCGACATCGTCGCCAAGCACTAGGCGCGAAGACAAAAACTCCCGGCAAATCAGATGCTTACCGGGAGTTTTTTCACCCGAGAGTACTCTTTATTCCCAGGAAAGCTACAATACGCATTGCATTTCCACATTTCTGATGCGCATTGGATCATCATGAAAATTTCTCCGCCCCCATCAAAGCTGGCTGCAAAAAAAGCAACCAATATCACGCTCTCACTGGATGTATACCAAGCTGCGAAGAGCCTTGGCATTAACATCTCACAGGTCTGTGAGCAACGCTTACGCGAGGAGATTCAATTACGCCAGGAGTGGCAATGGAATGAAGAGCATGCTGACTTTCTGGTGGCCTACAACCGGCGGGTGGAGGAGGAAGGTCTGGCACTTGAAGAGTGGCGGTCTTTCTGATGAGCCGCTTCGACATTTTCGCCAATCCGGGCAAGAACCACCGCAATATCCCTTACCTCGTCGATGTGCAAAGCAATGTGATCAGTGGCTTGGCAACGAGAATTGTTGTTCCGCTCCGCCCCTTATCGGCGTTTCCATCGGTGACGCTTCCGCCAGACCTGTTTCCCATCATCGCGGTCAACGGCGAGGATCATGTCTGGACACCCCACAGCTTGGTGCCATCCCCTTAAGCGAGCTCAAGGCCAATGTCGCGTCGGCCCGCGCATATCAGTTTGAAATTCAAGGCGCCCTGGATCGGCTCTTCGGAGCATACTGAGAAAGCAAAAAAAGAACGCCGCGCAAACCATTGGCTTGCGCGGCGTTGTTCACGACTCTCGGCTACCTAGTTTAGAACGGAATATCGTCATCCATATCCGAGAAGTTCGGCGCTGGACGCGCGGCCGGACGTGGCGCCGGGGCCGGGGCTGGCGCCGGGCGCGGTGCTGGACGGCTGACCGGCGCGGCGTCGTAGCCCATGCCGTCATCCATCGAATCGCCGCCGCCCATGCCTTGGCGGCCACCCAGCATCTGCATGTTTTCAGCGATGATGTCGGTCGCGTATTTCTCGACGCCATCCTTGTCGGTGTACTTGCGGGTTTGCAGGCGGCCTTCGACGTAGACGGAGGAGCCTTTTTTCAGGTACTGGCCCACGATTTCAGCCAGGCGGCCGAAGAAGGAGATGCGGTGCCATTCGGTCAGCTCTTTCTGCTCACCGGTGTTGCGGTCCTTGCTCTTGTAGGAGGTGGCGACGGCGATATTGGCGATGGCATCACCGCTAGGCATGTAGCGAATCTCCGGGTCACGGCCCAGATTGCCGACGATGATGACTTTGTTGACAGATGCCATGTATTACTCCTGCGGTGAAATTAAGCAAACAAGGATTATATGTCAGCGCCGCTGGCCAGCCTGCGGAAAATTTGAGGCGGACGCCAGCATGCGGTTTTGAATACTGGTATTATATACAGTATTTGCCGGACGCCAGCTGATGCAGCGCAAAGCTGCCCACAGCGTCGTTTCGCAAACCCGGCTATAGTACAAGGTTCACCGTTTTTGGCCCACCGCTACCAAGGCACAGACAATGGAACAGATCCGCATCCGCGGCGCGCGCACGCATAACCTGAAAAACATCAATCTCGACCTCCCCCGCAACAAGCTGATCGTCATCACCGGCTTGTCGGGTTCGGGCAAATCCTCGCTGGCTTTCGACACCCTGTATGCCGAAGGCCAGCGCCGCTATGTGGAGTCGCTGTCGGCCTATGCCCGCCAGTTCCTGCAGCTGATGGAAAAGCCGGACGTGGACCTGATCGAGGGCCTGTCGCCCGCCATCTCGATCGAACAGAAAGCCACCTCGCACAATCCGCGTTCGACCGTCGGCACCGTGACCGAGATTCACGATTACCTGCGTCTGCTGTATGCACGCGTTGGCACGCCTTACTGCCCCGACCATCCGGACAATCCGCTGGCGGCGCAATCGGTATCGCAAATGGTCGACGCCGTGCTGGCCATGCCGGAAGGCACCAAGCTGATGATCATGGCGCCGGTGGTGGCCAACCGCAAGGGCGAGCACGCCGACCTGTTCGAGCAGATGCAGGCCCAGGGCTTCGTGCGCTTCCGCGTACAGAGCGGCACCCACGATGCCAAGATTTATGAAGTGGACGAGCTGCCCAAGCTGAAGAAAACCGAGAAACACACCATCGACGTGGTGATCGACCGTATCAAGGTCAACGCCGAGCTGAAACAGCGCCTGGCCGAAAGCTTCGAGACCGCACTGCGCCTGGCCGACGGCCGCGCCATGGCTTATGAGATGGATACCGGTGTGGCGCATGTGTATTCCAATAAATTCGCCTGCAATACCTGCGGCTATTCGCTGCAGGAGCTGGAACCGCGCCTGTTCTCCTTCAATAACCCGATGGGCGCCTGCCCGGAGTGCGATGGCCTGGGCCATATCGAGTTCTTCGATCCCAAGCGCATCGTCGCCTTCCCCAATCTGTCGCTGGCTTCCGGCGCGGTAAAGGGCTGGGACCGCCGCAACCAGTTCTACTTCCAGATGCTGACCAGCCTGGCCGATCACTATGGCTTCGATATCGACGAGCCTTTCGAGAAGTTGCCGGCCAATGCGCAGAGCGTGGTGCTGCACGGTTCGGGCAAGAACGCGATTCCATTCTCGTATGTGAATGAACGTGGCAAGACCGTCATCAAGGAACACACCTTCGAGGGCGTGGTGAACAATCTGCAGCGCCGCTACCGCGAAACGGATTCGATGGCGGTGAAAGAGGAGCTGGCGAAGTTCATCAACGAGAAGAAATGTCCGTCCTGCGATGGCGCTCGCCTGCGCGTGGAAGCGCGCTACGTGAAAGTCGGCAGCGGCAAGCAGGAAAAAGCCATCTACGAGATCGCCGAGAAGCCGCTGCGCGATACGCTGAGCTTCTTCGAGCAGCTCAAGCTCAAAGGCGCGAAGAAGGATATCGCCGACCGCGTGATCAAGGAGATCGTCTCGCGCCTGACCTTCCTGAATAATGTGGGCCTGGACTACCTGTCGCTCGACCGCAGCGCCGACACCCTGTCGGGCGGCGAGGCGCAACGCATCCGCCTGGCGTCGCAGATCGGCTCCGGCCTGACCGGCGTGATGTACGTGCTGGATGAGCCATCCATCGGCCTGCACCAGCGCGACAACGACCGTCTGATCGACACTCTGCGCCATCTGCGCGATATCGGCAACAGCGTGCTGGTGGTGGAGCACGACGAGGATGCGATCCGTACCGCCGACTACATCGTCGACATGGGCAAGGGCGCGGGCGTGCACGGCGGCGACGTGATCGCTTCCGGCTCGCTGAAAGACATCCTGAAGAACAAGCAGTCGCTGACGGCCCAGTATCTGAGCGGCGCGCTGAAAATCGAAGTGCCGAAGAAGCGCCACCAACCCGACCCGGACCGCCAGCTGAGCATCAGCGGCGCCACCGGCAATAATCTGAAGAAGGTGTCGCTGGATCTGCCGGTTGGCCTGCTCACCTGCGTCACCGGCGTCTCCGGCTCCGGCAAATCGACCCTGGTCAACGATACGCTGTATCCGGCCCTGTCGCGCCACCTGTACGGCTCGCAGACGGAACCGGCGCCGCACGACAGCATCAGCGGCCTGGAACACTTCGACAAGGTGATTTCGGTCGACCAGGCGCCGATCGGCCGCACGCCGCGTTCGAATCCGGCCACCTACACCGGTCTGTTCACGCCGATCCGCGACCTGTTCGCCACGGTGCCGGCGGCCAAGGAGCGCGGCTACAGCGCCGGCCGTTTCTCCTTCAACGTCAAGGGCGGCCGCTGCGAAGCCTGCCAGGGCGACGGCGTGCTGAAAGTGGAGATGCACTTCCTGCCGGACGTATACGTGCCTTGCGACGTCTGCCACGGCAAGCGCTATAACCGCGAAACCCTGGAAGTGCATTACAAGGGCAAGAGCATCACCGAAGTGCTGGACATGACGGTGGAAGACGCGCACGAATTCTTCAAGCCGGTGCCGGTCATCGCGCGCAAGCTGCAAACCCTGCTCGACGTGGGCCTGGGCTATATCAAGCTGGGACAGAGCGCCACCACGCTGTCGGGCGGCGAGGCGCAGCGCGTCAAGCTGTCGCTGGAATTGTCCAAGCGCGACACGGGCCGCACCCTGTACATCCTGGACGAGCCGACCACCGGTCTGCACTTCCACGATATCGACCTGCTGCTGAAGGTGATCCACCGCCTGCGCGACCAGGGCAATACCCTGGTCATCATCGAGCACAATCTGGACGTGATCAAGACGGCCGACTGGATCGTCGACCTGGGTCCGGAAGGCGGTGCGGGCGGCGGCCGGATCATCGCCGCCGGCTCGCCGGAAGACGTGGCGGCCAACCCGGCCAGCGTCACCGGCAAGTATCTCGGCCCGCTGCTGAAGAAGAAGTAAGCCTTACGGCGGCTGGCGCGCTTTCAAGCGCCAGCCGCGAAATCGCGCAAGGCGCTATCGGCCATCCGGTAGCGCACCCACTCCGCCTGCGGCTGCGCGCCGATCGACAGGTAGAAATCGATGGCCGGCTGGTTCCAGTCGAGCACACTCCATTCGAAACGTCCGCAACCCTGCTGCACCGCCACTTGCGCCAGATGGCGCAGCATGCCCTTGCCTGCGCCCACGCCGCGCGCGGCGGGCGAGATGTACAAGTCTTCCAGGTACAGCCCCTTCTTCGCCTGCCAGGTCGAATAGCTGAAGAAGTAGACGGCATAACCGACGGCTTCGCCATCGACTTCGCAGATCAGGGCACGCGCCGGGCTGTCGGCGCCAAACAGGCTGGAACGGATGGTGTCGGCGGTGGCGGCCACTTGGTCGCCTGCCTTCTCGTAGACGGCCAGCTCGGTGATGAAACGCAGGATCAAGGCGGAATCTTGTTCGACGGCGGCGCGGATATGGATAGTCATGCTGGGACTCTTTAACTCTTGTGCTGAAAGTGCCTATACTAGGACATTCCAACCATGCATGGGCTGCATTTATTTCAGCCAACCATGAACATCATGCAGCATCCCATCCTGCGCCGCCTCGACCTCAATCTGCTGCTGGCCTTCGACGCCCTGCTGCGCCATCGCTCGGTGAGCGCGGCAGCCGACGAGCTGGCGATGAGCCCCTCCGCCCTGAGTCATGCGCTGGCGCGGCTGCGCGCCACGCTGGGCGACGAGCTGCTGGTCCGTGCCGGCAGCGGCATGCAGGCCACGGCCTTCGCCGAGCGCATGGCCGAACCGCTGGCGGCGGCGCTGGACCTGCTGGCACGCGGCCTGTCCGATGCTTCCACCTTCGATGCAGCCAGCAGCGAGCGTACCTTCGTCTTTGCCGCCACCGATTACACGGCCTTCGCCATCCTGCCGCAGCTGCTCGCGGCCGTGCAGCAGGCCGCGCCGCGCTTGCGCGTCAAGGTGGTATATTCGCGCGGCGGCGAACCGGCCGAGGATCTGGCGGCGGGCCGCATCGACTTCGCGCTCGGTTATGAGAACGATCCGCTGCAACCCCTGCCCGGCATCGAAAGCTTCGACTGGCTCAGCGACGAGTATGTGGTGATTGCCTGCCGCGAGCATCCCACCATCCAGGGCAGCCTGGATTTAAGCCAGTATCTGGCGGCGCGCCATGTGGTGGTCACGCCATGGAACGATGCCAGCGGCACCATCGACAAGGCCCTGCAGCGCCAAGGCCTGCAGCGCGATGTGGCGGTGCAGCTGCCATCGGTGCTGGCCGCACCCTTCATCATCGACCGCTCGCCGCTGATCATGACGGTGCCGCGCCATGCGGCGCAGACCTTGCAGGCCGCCGCGCCGGTGGCCATCTATCCGGCGCCTTTCGAACTGCCGCCCTACACGCTCAAGGTCTACCACCATACGCGCCACAGTGGCACGGCGGCGCATGCCTGGATGCGCACGCAGTTGCTCGCCGCCGCAGCGCGCTAAAGCGCTCCTTATGCCGCCTGGCGCTGCGCGGCCAGCCAGGCTTCCAGCTGGTCGAAGCGGTCGTTGCCCCAGAACGGCTCACCATCGGCTATCACGAAGGGGACGCCGCAGACGCCCTGTTCCATCGCCTGTTCGCTCGCCTGCTTGAAGCGCGCCTTGACGGCGCTCTCCCCAATGCCCGCCAGCAGCGCTTCGCGTTCGACGCCCAGCGCGGCGGCAATGCCGGCCAGGACCTCCTTGTCGTCGATGTCGACGCTATCGGCGAAGTACGCCCGCATGCAGTTGCGGGCAAAGGCAGCCGCCTTATCGCTGCCGTAATGCTCTTCGATCCACAGCATGGCGCGGCCGGGATCGACCATCAGCTTGGGAAAGCCGGGCGGCAAGCGGTAAGGAATGCCGGCGGCGCGCGCGCTGCGCTCCAGATCATGCTGCACATAGCGCCACTTCAGCGGCACCAGGGGCGCGGGCTGGTTGCCCATGGCCTGGAACAGCGTCACCAGCAGCACCGGGCGCCAGCGCACCTTGCGTCCATGCGCCGCCGCCAGCTGGTCGATGCGGGTGGTGGCCAGGTAGGCGTAAGGCGAAATGAAGTCGAAGTAAAAGTCGATGGGTTCTTGCATGGCAGTCCTCATAAAACGAAGTCTTCGTTACTGTTAGGGAGGGAACGCAGCACGGAAATCAGGCCGCGCGGATAGGCCAGGTACAGGGCCAGGGGAACTAATAGCAGCAGGATGCTCATTTTCAATCTCCATTTCGCACAGGCGTGCGAAATTTATTTAAAGAAAAAGCCGCAAACAGGCCGCGGCCGCCCTCTTACTCCATATCGTTGAAGCTTTTGTACGTCGAAATCAAACGGTTGAAGGCGCGCTGCATATGGCGCGGCGCATCCGCGTCGCGCAGGAAGCGCACATCGTGTACCAGGCCCACGATCAGGCTGTAAATCTCGAACACCAGCTGTTCCGGCTCGGTATCGGGACGCAGCTGGCCAGCTTCCATCGCCTGCAGGATGGTCTTGCGCATGGAAGCGCGCCAGCGCAGGGCGCCGTCCTGCAAACGGTCGCGCAGCACGCCGCCGTCCTGGTCGTCGAACTCGAAGGCGCCCGCCGTGTAGAGGCAGGCGCTGCTCAGCGCTTCGTCGCAGGCGCGCTTGATCCAGTTGCTGACCTGGGCTGTCAGGCGCGGCAAACCGCGCGGCAGTTGCAGCGTGGGCAGGAAGACCTGCTCGGCAAAGCGGCGGTCGTACTCATCCAGCACCGCGATCTGCAAGGCTTCCAGCGAACCGACGCGGGAAAACACCCCGCTTTTGCTGATGCCGGTGCGCTTGGCGATCTCGCCCAGCGACAGCTTGCCGATACCCTCGGCCGCCGCCATCTCGCAGCCGGCGGCGATGATGGCGGTATACGTGGCTTCACTTTTTGCGGTCAGGGCATCCATGCGAATCACTTTAGCACAGGTGTGCGAAATAGCCAAAGCTTTCTTTTAGCGTCAAAAACCGTGATCGCACTAAATGGCTTGGGAATCATGGGGCTGGAACAGCTGGCGCCGAAACAGCACCGGCTCAATTCGTGGTCGGCATCGTCGTCGGAATACGTCGCGGCCGACGACGTGTGCGCCCACATGTCGCGCGTGCACAAAGCCGAAATCCCCGCCGCCTGAGCCGCCGACAGCCCAGCTCGTGTCCACCTTGGGGTCTGACGCCAATCGGATGGGACGGCCACCCGGCGGACCCAGCTGTTACCACGTGACGTGGAAAACTTCGCCGCGCGGGGTGAAGGGCAGACGGCGGCCGTCGGCCATCAGGTAGGCGTGGTCCATGCGGGTTTCGAGCCTGTCTTCGCACCAGCCGTCCGTGACCACCAGCACCGGCCCATGTGCCGGCAGCTCGCCTTTGTTTGCCAGGTCCCGCAGGTGGTCGAAGCCCGGCTGCAGCACGGTTCCGCCGCGTCCGCGCAGCGTGAAACGGTGCAGCAGGTTTTCCGGTTCGACCCAGCCGCTGTCGTAGGCCATCGCATCGCAGCACACCAGGCGCACGGCAATGACGTCACGCGCCATGGCATAACTGGCGATCGCGCCCAGTGCCTTGCCCAGCATGGCCGGCTCCATCGAACCGGAGGTATCGAGCAGTACGGCAAAGACGCGGCTCTTGCGCTCCTCTTCGGGAGGCTTGCACAGCGAGGGGCGCGGAATGTCCGGGGTTGCGCCCTGCCGGCGCGATGGCCGCGCATAGCTGCGGCGCATTTCGAGCGGTGGAAAACGTTCGTCGAACCAGTGCGCCAGCCGGGCGTCCCAGGGAATCGGCGGCTGCGCCAGGCTGCGGATTTCTTCCAGCAGACCGGCCGGCACCGTGCCGCGGCGGCCATCGTGCTCCCAGCGATCCATGCCTTGCGCCAGCGCGCGTCGGCAGTATTCCTCGGCATCGGTAAACTGGCTGCCGCTGTCCTCACCGAGAAGATCGGGCTGGCCGGCGCCGCGCATCGTGACCAGCTTGCGCGCGCGGCGGATATCGGATGCCAGGCCATCGTAGATTTCGTCGGCGGACTGCCCCGCCAGCGCGGCATCGTACAGCAGGCCGATGGTGGGCGGCGCACCCACCTGCATCTCGATCAGCCAGCTGTTGATCGCAAAATCACAGGCGACGTTCCACAGCACGGCATCGCGTCCGCGCCGCCGCGAGGCGTGGTTCAAACCCGCATGCAGCAATTCGTGGGCAAGCACGAACAATGTTTCATCATCGTTCAAGCCGGCCGCCGGATTGATCCAGATGCGGCGCGCGCCAACGTCGATGGCGGCGACACGGATATCGTATTGCTGGCAGATGCGGATATCGTTCTCCAGGTCGAAGCTGGCCGCCAGCGCGCCGAGCAAGGGATAGCAGTCCATCATGCGGCGGCGCGCGCGATGCTCGCGGCTGTGCGGCTTGCCTGCCTGCTCCGCCGGCGCGCCGCCTGCGATGGCAAGCGCCCTGCCGACGCCGCGCGCAATGCCGTCCGCCAGCAGTTCGTGCCAGAGCGTCTTGCGCTGCCATGGCGGCGGTTTTTCATCGAGCGCGACGAACAGCTGCCCGCCTCCCGTGATGTCGGCATACCATGCCTGCAACGGTTCCGGACACCCATCGATGCAAAAGCGCTGGAACAGGCTTTCCGCGCTGGCGTCCTCGCATTCGGGCAAGCGCCATTCTTCCGGCAGCTCGCCCAGCTTCAGTTCCGCGCAAAAGCGCAGGGCAGTCACCAGGCTGGCAACTTCCCACAGCACGGCGGGTTCACGCTGGCGCACCAGCCCAAGACCCAGGCAGGAAAGAACGATGCCGATGACACGCGCCCACTCCTCCGGCTGCGCGCGCCGCTTTGGGTGCAGCCACACATTGCCATCGGGCGCAACGGCGAGCCAGGCTTTGGCCGGCACGAAGCGTTGCTGCTCGTCGACGTAAAGCCGGCCGCCCTTTGCGACAGCGCCCAGCACGGGGTGGGCGCGTACCTGCTCGATCCCGGCCTGCCGCGCAAGCGTGGCCGAATCCTGCTTCTTGTCCTTGCTCATGCGCTTTCTCTCTGGCCACGGCCAGCCAGGCGTGGCAGGTCGCGCGCCACTTCGACCAGGAACCAGGCCGGCAGGCGGCGGCCTTGTCCATCCTCGCCCAGGATAGATTGCGCGATTTCAACGCTGATGCGCACCAGGTCGCGCAGCATGTCCTTGGCGCGGATCGACAAGGCATGATGGGCGCTGCGTACCGACGCTTCCTCCTCCGGCAATTCCTTCAACAGATGCGCGCGGAAGGATTGCGCCAGGAAGTACAGCACATCGCGGTCGCCCGGCGCGTCAGGCCAGTGCTGCTCGCCTTTCAGGATGGCGTGCAGGCCGTGCTTGTGGCGCAGCTGCTTGAGGAAGCCTTTGAAGTTGCCGGCATGGGTTGGCGACAGCAGGCCGTAAGCGAGTGCATCCAGCATGTCGTCGCCGGTTTCCTCGCCGAAGGAATGCAGCGCATCGGACAGCATATGCCAGCTGCGCGGCGTGGAGAACGGCTCTTCATGTTTCGGCGGCTCGCTCCACAGATGATCGGGACGCAGCTGGATGTACTCTAGCACCCATGGATGGATATCGCCCTCTGCGGCAGCCCATGCCAGCCATTGGCGATGATCCGCTCGCAGGTGGATATGCACCAGGCGGTTCACCAGCGCCGATGGCATGGGCTTGACGATGGCCGCATCCTTGGCGCGGTTGCCCGCGCCGATCACGACCGTCCCTTTCGGCAGGCTGTATTCGCCGATGCGCTGGTCCAGGATCAGCGAATAAAACGCCTTCTGGATCTCATGCGAAGACGCGTTCAACTCATCCAGGAACAGCACGAACGGTTCGTCGCGCACGATGTTCGCCGGCGGGAAGAAGCGCGAGCACTTGCCGTCGATCTGCGGGATGCCCAGCAGGTCTTCCGGCGCCAGCTGGCTGCCCAGCAGGGAGACGCACTCCATGCCCACCGCATCGGCGAAGCGGCGCACCAGCGCGCTCTTGCCGATGCCCGGCGGCCCCCACATGAATACCGGACGCGTGATCGCCACGTGCAGCAGGAAATCGATCGCCTGCTCCTGGTTCAACATGATTGCAGATTGCATGTAATTATTCCTCTCGCGCCAGTTCGCGGCGCAGTTGCTGTTTCAATTCACGCCGCGATTGTTCGCTGCGCTGGTGACCACCGGCCTTGCGCTGGCGTGCCAGCACGGCCAGCGGATTGCGCGGCTTCGGCAATTTAATCGTTACCTTCATTGCTTATCCTTTCACGCACACGACTTGCTTCAGCGTGTGCACGATTTCAACGAGGTCGGACTGGTGCGCCATGACCTGGTCGATGTCTTTATAGGCGGCGGGGATTTCATCCACCACGCCGCCATCCTTGCGGCATTCGATGCCCTCGGTCTGTTGCGCCAGGTCGAAACGGTTGAATTTGCGTTTCGCCTCGCTGCGGCTCATGCGGCGGCCCGCGCCGTGCGAGCAGGAGCAGAACGATTCCTCGTTGCCCTTGCCGCGCACGATGTAGCTGCGGGCGCCCATGCTGCCGGGGATGATTCCCAGCTCGCCTTCGCGCGCCGAAATCGCACCCTTGCGGGTGACGTACAGCTTGTGGCCGAAGTGCGCTTCCTGCGCCACGTAGTTGTGGTGGCAGTTGATCGCCTCGCCATCGAGCTTGAACGGCGGGACATGCGGCTCCAGTGCAGCCACCACGCGGCGCATCATTTCGCGCCGGTTCAGCATGGCGTAGTCCTGGGCCCAGTCCACTGCTTCCACGTAATCGTCGAACAGTTCCGAACCTTCGCTGAAGTAGGACAGGTCGCGGTCCGGCAGGTTCACCTTGTGCCGCATCATCTCCTTGCGCGCGGCGGAAATGAAGTAGCGGCCGATGACATTGCCGATGCCGCGCGAGCCCGAATGCAGCATGATCCAGACGCGCTGCTCCTCATCGATGCACAACTCGATGAAGTGGTTGCCGCCGCCCAGCGTGCCAAGCTGGCAGATCCAGGTCTGCGCGAACTTGTGCTGCATCTTCATGATGCCTTTGTGGCGCGCCACGATGCGGTCCAGGCGGTCGTTCAGCGGACGGCCGGCGCGGGCGTGGGCGGAGCCGCGCACCTTGTCGAAGGCGTGCTGCTCGAAACCGACCGGTATCAGCGTTTCGATGGCGCTGCGCACGCGGGCCAGGTTGTCGGGCAGCTGGCTCGCGCTCAGCGTGGTGCGCACGGCATTCATGCCGCAGCCGATGTCGACGCCGACGGCGGCCGGAATGATGGCGCCGCGCGTCGGGATCACGCTGCCGACGGTTGCGCCTATGCCGGCATGGACGTCGGGCATGGCCGCCACGTGCGGATGCACGATTGGCAGGTTCGAAATATTCAGCAGTTGCTGGATGGCCGAATGATCGATGTCATCCGTATAGATGTGCACAGGCACCAGGCCTTTGTGCAGGCTTTGTTTGATTGGCATAACGTCTTTCGTTACGCCGGGGTTCTGGAAAACAAAAAACCCCAGCAAGTTTCCTCACCGGGGTTCATGTCAGAAGAACGACCGGCTCAGGGCGGCAAGATTGCCTGGCCCCGAGCGCGCTGCTCAGGGCTATCGAGTGTGCTGCGATGTGATAGCCGTACGTGGCATGGTCGTCCTTTCTAAGAATTGGGGTTGAACAAAAATCAGTGGAGCGGATTCTGCACCCGTCCCGAATCCGGTGTCAAGCGTTTTTTTGAATACCGCGTGCATGAAATGGCAGCTGCGCGCTATGCATTGGCGCATCCGTGTGAGCGCCGGATTCGCATAAGCGACATGCTGGCAATGGTGCGCAAGCCGGCCTTGCGCACCTTTTTCAAACGTTCTCTTTTACCAGGAAGTCAGCATGTTCATCGATATCTCGCAAGCGCCATTCGTCTACATCAGGGAAGAAGTGGAATCCAGCATCCCCGTTACGGAGCAAATCCAGCAGCTCCTCGCGCAAGACCAGCCCTTCGTCCTGATTACCAATCACCGGCACGACGATCGTCAGGATGAAACGGTAGAGGAACGCAAGGAAAAGGCGCTCTTCTTCAAAAAGGTCAAGGAGCGCATGCGGCAGTTATGCCGCGGGATGATTGTCGTCGAAGGAGAGAAGCCTATTCCGGCAGCAATGCGCTTGGTGGCGGCAACGGCCAGCAAGGCTTTCGGCTTCGCGGTGAAGTTCGCCGCCAGCGAAGAACAGGCCATCCAGCAAGGCCGGGAATTACTGGCCGGTGACCAGTGAATGATGCGATGCGACGATCACTCGCCTGGAGCGCCGTGCTGCAGGCGCTCTCGATAGACGGCCGGCGTTGCCCCGAACGTGCGCCGGAACAGGTTGATGAAGGCCGTGGCCGAGGAGTATCCAAGGTCGATGGCGATGCGCGTCACCGGTTCGCCTGCCGCCAATAGTTCGAGCGCGCGCATCAGCCGGGCGCGCTGGCGCCAGGCCGTGAAGCTGAAGCCCGTCTCGTCGACGAAGCGGCGACTCAGCGTACGCGTGCTGACGGCCCCCCAGCTTGCCCACTGTTCCCGATCGCGCTCGTCGGCGGGATTGTCGATCAGGGCGCGCGCTATGCGCAGCAGGCGCGCATCCTTCGGCAGCGGCAGGCCGAAGGTCTCAGCCGGCAGGTGGCGGATTTCATCGAGGATGACGGCGGCCACATGCTCGCGCACGCCGTCCAGCTCTTCGTACGGCCAGGTACCGGCGCGCAGCACCGCTTCGCGCAACAGGCCCGACACGCGCAGGGTGCAGGGATGCTTGGGCAGGGTCTCGCAGGCCGCTTCCGCGATGAAGACGCTCCAGCCGTTGAAAGGACCATGCGAGCGCACCGAATGCATATGATGGGGCGGCAGCCACACGGCATGAATGGCCGGCACCACCCACACCCCGCTTTCGATGCCGACCGATAACAGGCCCTGCAGCGAGCCGAAAAGCTGGCCGCGCGAATGCCGGTGCGGTCCCTGGGCAAAGTCGGTGTCCGGGGCGCGACCCGCCGCGACGAACAGGAGCGGGCCGTCGGAGGTATCGACCAGGGCGCGGTCGAGTGTCAGGTCTGCCATGCTGGCATCATCGGAAGATTCTTCACCGGATGCATTCTATAACGGCCAATAAAAAAATGCCCCGCACATGGCGGGGCATCTCATCAAACCGGGATGGCTTGCAGCATCAGGCGTTCAGGCGCTGCTCGATGGCGGCCTTGGTGTCCTTCAGTTCCTGCGGCAGGTGGTAAGCCAGCTTCTCGAACAGTTCGGCGTGCAGCTTCAGTTCTTCGCGCCATGCATCCTTGTCGATCGAGGTGATGGTTTCGAATTCTTCCGCGGTGAACGGGATGCCATCCCAATTCAGGTCGCCGTAGCGCGGGGTGGTGCCGAAGACGTTTTCCACGCCGCCAGCCTGGCCTTCCACGCGTTCCAGCATCCACTTCAGCACGCGCATATTGTCGCCGAAGCCTGGCCATACGAAGTGGCCGTTTTCGTCGGTGCGGAACCAGTTGACGCAGAAGATCTGCGGCAGCTTGGCGCCGGCATCGCCCAGCTTCTTGCCCAGGTTGAGCCAGTGCTGGAAGTAGTCGCTCATGTTGTAGCCGATGAAGGGCAGCATGGCGAACGGATCGCGGCGCACCACGCCCATCTGGCCGGCAGCGGCGGCGGTGGTTTCGGAACCCATGGTCGCAGCCATGTACACGCCTTCCACCCAGTTGCGCGCTTCGGTGACGAGCGGCACGGTGGTGGAGCGGCGGCCGCCGAAGATGAAGGCGGAGATCGGCACGCCGGCTGGATCGTCCCAGGCCGGATCGATCACCGGATTCTGGGTCGCGGCCACGGTGAAGCGCGCGTTCGGGTGCGCTGCCTTGGTGCCGGAGGCTGGCGTCCAGTCCTTGCCTTGCCAGTCGATCAGGTGCTCAGGCACTTCCTTGGTCAGGCCTTCCCACCACACGTCGCCGTCGTCGGTCAGCGCGACGTTGGTGAAGATGGTGTTCTCGCCCAGGCAGGACATGCAGTTCGAATTGGTCTTGGTGTTGGTGCCAGGTGCGACGCCGAAGTAGCCCGCTTCCGGGTTGATGGCGTACAGGCGGCCATCCTTGCCCGGCTTGATCCAGGCGATATCGTCGCCGATGGTGGTGACTTTCCAGCCCTTGAACGATGCGGGCGGGATCAGCATGGCGAAGTTGGTCTTGCCGCAGGCCGATGGGAAGGCCGCCGCCACGTAATGCTTTTTGCCTTCCGGCGATTCCACGCCCAGGATCAGCATGTGCTCGGCCAGCCAGCCGGCGCCGCCGTTCTGCGCGTCCTGGTGGCCCATGTTCGAAGCGATGCGCAGCGCGAAGCACTTCTTGCCCAGCAGCGCGTTGCCGCCGTAGCCGGAACCGAAGGACCAGATTTCGCGCGTCTCAGGATAATGCACGATGTACTTGGTCGGATTGCATGGCCATGCCACGTCTTTCTGGCCGGCTTTCAGCGGCGCGCCCACGGTGTGCACGCAAGGCACGAACTCGCCATCGGTGCCCAGCACGTCATACACGGCCTTGCCCATGCGGGTCATGGTGCGCATGTTCACGGCCACGTAGGGGGAGTCGGACAGTTCCACGCCGATGTGGGCGATCGGCGAACCCAGTGGGCCCATCGAGAACGGCACCACATACATGGTGCGGCCGGCCATGCAGCCGTCGAACAGGCCGTTCAGGGTGCCGCGCATTTCGGTCGGATCCATCCAGTTATTGGTCGGACCAGCTTCCTCTTTGGTTTTCGAGCAGATGAAGGTGCGGTCTTCCACGCGCGCCACGTCGGTCGGATCGGAGCAGGCCAGGTAAGAGTTCGGACGCTTTTCCTGGTTCAGCTTTTTCATGGTGCCGGCGGCCACCATTTCGCCGCACAGGCGGTCGTACTCTTCCTGCGAACCATCGCACCAGTAGATGCGGTCCGGTTTGGTCAGGGCGGCGATTTCCGCGACCCAATTGATCAGCTTTTGCTGTTTGATGTAAGCTGGCGCGTTCACTGTTGCAACGCCTCCCATAACGGGCTGATTCATAGTACCTCCAATGCCAATAAAGAATTCTGGTCTTGTCCCGGCACGGCAGGATCGTCGTCAGCTGATAGCTTGCGCTCGGAAAGTCATTCGAAATGCTTCGGCGATACGGCGGTCATGTCGATAGCGCCCGATTTCTCGAGGGCGCGCAACCCGGTCAGGATAGCCGGGCTGATGGAACATCTGTTGCGGGAGCCCAATGCTGAGCTCCAAAGGTGGGCCGATTGTACACCCGTCCATGGCCTGCACAGACAAAAATGTAGGAATAGTTGTTGACTATTGTAGTAGGCTATTTCCGTTTTTCGCAAACCCGTTAATTCGCTACTTCCCACCGCCAAAAAGGCGCTAAAAACCATGAAAATTGCGATACTTGACGATTATCAAGATTCTGTTCGGAAACTCGACTGTTTTCAGTTGTTAAACGAACACGAAGTCAAGGTCTTCACCAATTCCAGCCGCGGCCTGGGCCAGCTGGCCGCCCGCCTCGCCCCGTTCGACGCGCTGGTGCTGATCCGCGAGCGCACCAGCTTCAACCGCGCCCTGCTCAGCAAGCTGCCCAACCTCAAGCTGATCTCGCAGACCGGCAAGGTCAGCGGCCATATCGACGTCGACGCCGCCACCGAGCTGGGCATCGCCATCGCCGAAGGCATCGGCTCGCCCACCGCGCCGGCCGAGCTGACCTGGGCGCTGATCATGGCGGCCCGGCGCAAGCTGGTGCCGTATGCGGCGCGGCTCAAGGAAGGCCAGTGGCAGACCGTCTCCACCAATGAGCATTTCAACAGCATCGGTACGGTACTCAAGGGTCGCACCCTGGCGATCTGGGGCTACGGCAAAATCGGCAAGCTGATCGCCGGCTACGCGCGCGCCTTCGGCATGGACGTGCTGGTCTGGGGCAGCGAGGCCAGCCGCCAAGCCGCCGTCGCCGACGGCCTGCGCGCCGCCGCCACGCGCGAAGCCTTCTTCGCCGCAGCCGACGTGCTGACCCTGCACCTGCGCCTGAACGACGCCACGCGCGGCATCGTCACCGCCGCCGACCTCGCACTGATGAAAGCCGATGCCCTGTTCGTCAACACCAGCCGCGCCGAGCTGGTCGCCGACGATGCGCTCGAAGCCGCCCTGCAAGCCGGCCATCCCGGCGCGGCCGCGCTCGACGTCTTCACCACCGAACCGCTGCCGCCCGACTCGCCCCTGCTGCGCATGCCCAATGTGCTCGCCACGCCCCACCTCGGCTACGTCGAAAAAGACAGTTACGAGCTGTACTTCCAGCATGCCTTCCAAAACCTGCTCGACTTCGCCGCCGGCCGCTGCCAGACCATCCTCAACCCCGGCTACCACCGCCCATCCGTTTGATCCGGCGCAAACAATGTCCGCCCGGGTATCAGGCAGCAAGGTGAACATTTGCGGAGGAAGATCAAAGACATGGGTTCAGGTCTCGGGGATGCCGCTGAAGTCGGGGCGGCGGGCCGGCAGGACGTGGACTTTGCTCCATAAACCCTGCCAGCCGGGCGGCCAGCCGATGTCGGGGCCGCTGTACGGCGGCAGCGTGGCGCGCACGGGGACCACGGGCACCGCCGGCGCATCCAGCAAGGGGCCGCCCTCGGGGCGCTGCATGTCGAGGCTGTACATATAGCCGGGCAGCAGGGCCTCGCACACCTGCTCGAACCAGGCGCTGTGGTCTTCGTCGCGGCCCAGGGCCTGGGCCAGGCCTTGCGGGTCGAAGCGCGCCAGGGCGTCGATCAGCTCGTGCGTGCTGGCGCCGGGCTTGTCGCCCCAGCCCATCACGGGGTTAACGTTGTAATCGGCGCCGGAACCGTACCAGCCTTCGCGCCAGGAGCGCTGCATCCAGTCGCGCGGGCCGCTGAACAGATGCCAGCGCCAGTGCAGGCCGGAGGGCTTGGGCCAGGAATACAGGTAGAGCTTTTGATAGCCGGCGCGGTGCAGTTCGCGCACCATGGCCATCAACCGCGCATGCGGCATGCGGTCGGGCGGCGCACGCCGGAACAGGATCGCTTCGCCGTCGGCGAATTGCACTTCGTCGGTGGACAGATTGAGGTCGAGTGTGCGCGACTCGCTGCCGAAACGGGCGGCGACCCAGCCGGTCAGCAGATTGACGGCCGTGATCACGCCATAACCGCGATGGCGGTGGAAAATCACAGTGCCGGGTGCGAGCGCTTTCATGGGACGGGAACTTGGCAAAAAATCCAGTGTACTCAACGATGGGGCACTTTGCCAGAGCACGGCGGCAAAGATTTTTTTGCAGCGGCCCGGCCGCACAGGCGGCGGGCTTCACGCTATCATTGTCCTATTTTGCAACCTTTAGATGACAGAACCATGACCTTGCGCATCATCGCCACCGGCGGCACTTTCGACAAGCATTACAATGAACTGAACGGCACCCTGGGCTTCTCCGACAGCCACCTGCCCGCCGCCATCGCGCGCGCGCGCATCACCGTCGGCGTACAGCTGGAGCAGCTGCCCCTGCTCGATTCGCTCGATATGCAGGACAGCGACCGCGCACGCGTGCTGGCCGCCTGCCGCGCCGCCTCCGAAAAAGCCATCGTCATCGTGCACGGCACCGACACCATGAAGGAAACCGCCGCCGTACTCGGCCCGGCCGACCTGGGCCAGACCATCGTGCTGACCGGCGCCATGATCCCCTACGAGATCGACAACTCGGACGCCTTCTTCAATATGGGTTTTGCCTGCGCCGTGGCGCAAACCCTGCCGGCCGGCGTGTACGTGGCGATGAACGGCCAGATCTTCGCCTGGGACAATGTGCAGAAGAACAAGGCGGCCGGCGTGTTCCAGCCGCTGTAAGCCGGCGCAGTCCAGACCAGACACCGGCCGCCAGCGCGCGGCCGGTGTTTTTTTTCGCCTACCGTACGCCAGTTCCGCATAATACGATATATATTCGACAACCAACTTAAACACCCGATCTTCGCATCAACCACTTTCACAGGAGTTGCCATGCCCGATTGGTCTGCCGGCTATGTCGCCGATATCGCTTATACCTATGGTACTTATTCCGAACTGAGCCAGATGCGCGCGCGCCTGGCCTTTCTATATGCCGGCCTGGTCTTTCCTGAAGTTCGGAACTGCTGCGAGCTGGGCTTCGGCCAAGGCATGAGCATCAATATTCATGCCGCCAGTGCGGACGGCGCCTGGTATGGCACCGACTTCAATCCCTCCCAGGCCGGTTTTGCGCAGGAACTGGCCAGCGCTTCCGGCGCGCCGGCCCATCTGTACGACCAGGCCTTCGCCGAATTCTGCGGCCGCGGCGACCTGCCCGACTTCGACAGCATCGGCCTGCACGGCATCTGGAGCTGGATCTCGGACGAGAACCGCGCCGTCATCGTCGACTTCATCCGCCGCAAGCTGAAGCTGGGCGGTGTGCTCTACATCAGCTACAACACCCAGCCTGGCTGGGCCGCCATGGTGCCCATGCGCGATCTGCTGACCGAGTACAGCCAGGTGATGGGCGCACCCGGCAAGGGCATCGCGCCGCGCATCAACGATGCGCTGCAGTTTGCCGAGCGCCTGCTGGCCAGCGGCCCCGGTTTCCTCACCGCCAACCCGCAAATCACGGCCAAGATCGAGGGCATGAAGAAGATGGATCGCAGCTATCTGGCGCATGAATATTTCAACCGCGACTGGCTGCCCATGTCCTTCTCGTCGATGACGAAATGGCTGGAGCCGGCCAAGCTGAACTTCGCCTGCTCCGCCCACTATCTGGACCATATCGACGTCGCCAACTTCAGCCCTGAGCAGTCCAAGATTCTGGACGAAATCGAGGACCCCTCGCTGCGCCAGACCGTGCGCGACTTCCTGGTCAACCAGACTTTCCGCCGCGATTACTGGGTACATGGCGCGCGCCAGCTCAGCCAGCAGGCGCGCCGCGAAAAATGGCTGGCGCAGCGCATGATCCTGGCCATTCCGCGCCACCTGCTGTCGCTGAAGGCCAATGTCGCACGCGGCGAAGTCGATCTGCACGAGCGCGTCTACCGTCCGGTGATCGATTGCCTGGCCGACTACCAGCCCAAGAGCGTGGCGCAGATCGCGCACAGCTGCGAAGCGCAGGGCGTGACGCAGGGCGAAGTCATCCAGGCGCTGTTCATTCTGGCCGGTACCTTGCAGGTGCAGCCGGTGCAGGACGAGGACAGCATCGCCCGCGCCCAGCCGCTGACCGATAAGCTGAACCGCAAGCTCTGCCAGCTGGCGGCGGAAGGCCTGGAACAGGGCGCCCTGGCTTCGCCGGTCACCGGCGGCGGCGTCACGGCCGACCGCTTCCATCAGCTCTTCCTGCTGGCGCGCCAGGAAGGCGAGCGCATGCCGCAAGACTGGGCCCGTTTCGCCAACGGCATTCTGCAAGGCCTGGGACAACGCATCCTGATTGAGGGCAAGGCCGCCGAATCCGACCAGGAGCAGCTGGCGGAGCTGGAACGGCGCGCGGACAAATTCGGCGAATTCCTGCTGCCCATCCTCAAGGCGCTGGGCGTGGCCCGCTAAGCAAACAGGCCCGCATGGCGGGCCTGTTCAAGGGAAAGCAGCGGCCGGATTTACGCGGTCGCTTCGCCGCCCAGCGCTTCCACCACATCGGCCAGCAGCTTGCTCAGCTCACCGGTCATCAGCATGAAGTCGCCGTCGAAGCGTTCCTCGTCGTTGCGGGTGGACGATTCGTTTTCCTTGATGACGTCGAGCGGCTTGACGCCCTTGACCGCCAGCGACTCGGTCAGCACGAAGGAGATCTTGCTGTCCCAGGTCATGGCCAGGCGGGTGCACTGCTTGCCGGCCGCAATGTGGCGGCGCACTTCTTCCGGTTCCAGCGAGTGGCGCACATAGCGCACCGCCGCCTTGCTCTCGCCGGTGGCGCGCAGTTCGGTATCCATATCGATGGTGAAACCGGCCGGCGCCTCGTCTTCCTGCAGCCAGGCGGTCATCACGCCCACCGGGGAACGCTGCACGCGCAGGCTTTCCAGCGGCATGCGGTCGACGGCTTTGAGCAGCAGCTTGATGACGTCATCGGCCTTGGCCGGGCTGGCGGCATCGACCACCAGCCAGCCGTTGACCGGGTCGATCCAGGTCCACACATTGCTGCGGATGGTGAAGGCGCGCGGCAGCAGTTCATCGGCCACGCGCTCTTTCAGTTCCTTCATGGCTTTCTTGCCAGGAGCGAAACCTTGTTGTTCTTCCATCTCGGCGGCACGCGCCTTGGCCACCTGGTTGATCACGGTGGAGGGCAGCAGCTTTTTCTCGGTGCCGAGCAGGATCAGCATCTGCTTGTTGACGACGTGGACCAGGCCACCGTTCGGGCGCGGCGTATCCCAGCCCTGGCGCATCAGCTCATTGCTGCTGGCCGGCGTGAACGCGTGCGGACGGAGTGCTTCTTCGAGTTGTTCGGGAGTGTAAGCCCACGGAGCGGGCAGACGATAAATCTGTAGATTCTTAAACCACATAAGTTTGGCTTGCCTTGTTGATCGTAATCCTTGGGGATCGACATTTTACATGGCCTAGTTTGGACACGTCACCATAAATGTCTGCTCGGTGCCGTCGTAGCGTCGCTTGAGGCGGATGCAGTAGGTGTAGATCGGCGTGCGGATCTTGGCCAGCACCTCGCCGTTCGGGAAACGCTTTTCCCACACGATGCCGAAGCTGCGCTCCTTGTAAGCCTCGCCGATTTTGCGCGCCAGTTCCGGTTCATGCGGCGGCGCGCGGTCGGCCGCGTTCAGACTCTCCTTGCGCAGCTGCTTGTCGATGCCGGCGGCGGCGCGGCGCGCGCGCTCGGCCAGCGTTTCAGCGGGCGCCGCCGGCTGGGCAAAGGGGTCGGCCGGCAGCGCCACGGACGGCGCCGCTTCCCCCGGCAGTGCCGGCACGGTGATGGCCGGAGCCGGCGCGCTGGCGGGCGGCGCGGTATCGGCCGGCACGGCGGCGGTGGATGCCCTGCCGGCCGTTTCCGGCCGCGATGCCCGCGCGCTGGATTCAGGGGGCCGCGGTTTCGGCGGCGCTACGGGTGCGGGCGCCAGATCGGGCGGCGGCCGCATCAAGCCCATGCCCAGGGGCTGGGCCCAGATCACCGCCTGCGGCGCGCGCAGCTGCATGGTGGGGCGCCAAGCCAGCAAGACCGCAAGGTGTAACAGGGCGATCGCGCCCAGCCAGGGCCAATTCCGCGCGGCCCTGGCGTCGTCGGTATTCCAGTGCATTCGTCTTCCCGTGGTGCAGCCGGTCCACGCCGGCTCGCGCAGGCATTATGCATGATTTGCAAGCAAAATTAGCAAGTATTTATTACCGGCTTTTACAGGCTGGCGAACAGCTCGCCCTGCACGGCGGCATGCTGTGCCGGCGCCTCGTCCATGCTGCTCAAGGCACTCACGCGCACGCCCAGCAAACGCAGGCGCTGCTCCAGCGGCACGCGGCGCAGGCACTCGCCGGCGGCGCGCCGGATCGCGGCGGCATCGGCGGTGGCATGCGGCAGTGTCACGTCGCGCGTCACGGTGCGGAAATCGGCGTAGCGCAGCTTGATGCCCACCGTGCGGCCGATGCAGCGCTTGCGCAGCAGGTCGGCAGCCAGCCGCGTGCACAGGGCGGTGAAAATTTCGGACAGCGCGGTGCGGTCCTGCTTGGCATGCAGGTCGCGTTCGAAGGTGGTTTCGCGGCTGATGGTCTTCGGCTCGGAACTGGTGACGACCGGCCGCTCGTCCAGCCCATGGGCGACGCGCCGCAGCCACTCGGCGTAATTCAGGCCGAAGTGTTCCTGCAGCAGATGGGCTTCGGCGGCGGCCAGCTGGGCCACCGTCTCGATGCCGAGCGTGGCCAGTCTTTCCGTGGCCTTGGGACCGATACCATTGATCTTGCGCACCGGCAGAGGCCAGATGCGGGCCGGCACATCGTCATGCGAGACGATGGTCAGCCCGTTCGGCTTTTCCAGGTCCGAGCAGATTTTCGCCAGCAGCTTGTTGGGCGCGATGCCGATGGAGCAGGACAGGCCGGTGGCCTCCTTCACCGCCTGCTTGATGCGCTGCGCCAGCGCGCGCGTTTCGCCCGCCACCTCGCTCAGGTCGAGATAGATTTCGTCGATGCCGCGGTCTTCGATCTGCGGCGCGATGCTGGCCACGGCCACCTTGAACTGGCGCGACAGGCGGCGGTAGGAATCGAAGTCGGTGGGCAGCAGCACCGCTTCGGGCGCCAGCGCCGCCGCCTTCATCATGCCCATCGCGGAAAACACGCCGAGGGCGCGCGCCTCGTAGGTCGAGGTGGTGACCACGCCGCGCCCCACATAGTCGCGCAGCAGGGCGAACTGGCGCGTGCCGTCGGCCAGCTGGCGCGGCTGCGCCGCCGCGCCGCCGCCGATCACCACCGCCCGGCCGCGCAGTTCGGGATAGCGCAGCAGCTCCACCGACGCGTAGAAAGCGTCCATGTCGAGGTGGGCAATGCGGCGCGCGGCAGGCATGGGCAAAAGCGGAATTCCAATACTGTGAATGCATACAGTATATCAAGGATGTGGCCGATTGCACATTTGTGCAACAAGCGCCAGTTTTGCCGTCGGATCGGCGGCAAACAGGGTTACTATCGTAGCTCGCCCACTCCTCCCGGAGCAGCTATGACGCGTCTTCCCCTGCTGGCCGTATGCTCGCTTTGCACCCTTGCGGTTCCGGCGCTGGGGCAGACCCAGGTGTCGGTGATGGGCGTGATCGATGCGTATGTCGGCACGCTGCGCAACAGCGGCGACGCCACGCGCCGCAACGTGGTCGGCAGCGGCGGCATGACGACGTCCTACTTCGGCTTCAAGGGCCGCGAAGACCTGGGCGGCGGCCTGCGCGCCGAATTCGCGCTGACCGGTTCCTTCCTGGTCGATACCGGCGCCTCGGGACGCTTCGCGGGCGATCCCATGTTTTCGCGCGACGCCAATGTGGCCCTGGCCGGCCCGTTCGGACGCCTGATGTTCGGCCGCGCCGCCGCGCCCAACTTCCTGTCCAATGTGCAGTTCAACCCCTTCGGCAATTCCTTCACGTTTTCGCCGCTGATGCTGCACTCCTACATTCCCTCCGGCCCGCTGGGCGCGCGCAACTGGACGCCCAGCAGCGCCGGCGACAGCGGCTGGAGCAACCAGGTCGCCTACACCACGCCGGAAGTGAATGGCCTGAAGGCCAGCGTGCATTTCCAGCCCGGCGAGCGCCAGGGACTGGCGGGCATGAACAATATCGCGGCCAATGTCTTTTATACGCGCGGGCCGCTGGCCCTGACGGCGTTTGTGCACCGCGTGCGGGAGAGCAATCCGAACCAGGGCAATCCCATCATCGACGCCATGCGCACGCCCATCAACTACGCGGCCGTCGACAACCAGCGCGCCTATTTCGGCGGCATCGCTTATGACTTCGCGGCCGTCAAGCTGTACGCCACTTTCCAGCGCACCTTCAACGATACGCCCGCCGGCCTGCACATGAACGACCGCGTCGCCAGTGTTGGCCTGAGTTCGCGCCAGGGACCGGGATCGGTGCTGTTCGGCTATGCCAATACGCGGCGCGCGGGCAGCCTGTTCGGCCCCGAACGCACGCGCGCCACGGCCACCCTGGGCTATCTGTATCCAGCGTCGAAACGCAGCGAGCTGTATGTGCTGGCCATGACCGACCGGGTGAGCGGCAAGCCGCGCGCCACCAGTGCGGCAACCGGCATCCGCCATAGTTTTTAACACCACCACCGTCAACGGGAGGTTTTGTGAACCTGTCCAATATGAAAATCGGCGCCCGCCTCGCGATCGGCTTCGCGCTGACCATCGTGATCATGCTGATCATGTCCTTCAGCGGGCTTACCAGCATCTACCACACCAGTTCGCTCACCGACCGCATCGTCAATGACCGCTACGTCAAGGTCACGCTGACCAACGATATGCGCAGCTATTCGAACCGCGGCGCGCAATCGCTGCGCAACGCCATGCTGGCGCACGACAACGGCAGCTCGCGCAGCTTCCTCGACAGCATGACGGAAGCCGAGCGCGTCGGCGCGGAGGCCGCCAACAAGCTGGAAAAAATCCTGATGCGGCCGGAAGCCAAGAAGCTGTTCGCGGAGCAGCGCGCCGACTACGCCGTCTATGCCGAAAAACGCGACCAGGCGACCAAGCTGCATATGGACGGCAACCGCGACAGCGCCATCCAGTATCTGTTCAAGGAAGTGATTCCGGCGCAGACGGCGTATTTCCAGCGCCTGGACGCCATCCTCAAGTATCAGAGCCAGCTGATGACGGAGGACGGCCAGGCGGCAGCCGCGGCGGCCCATGACGCCACCATCATGATGATCAGCATGCTGGTGCTGGCCACCCTGCTCTCAGCTGTCGGCGGCTATCTGATCACGCGTTCGGTGACGGTGCCGATCAACGAGGCGGTGGACCTGGCCGAAACCGTGGCGCGCGGCGATCTGAGCACGCATATTTCCGTCACGCGCAAGGATGAAACGGGCCGCCTGCTGAACGCCCTGAAAGAGATGGTCGACTCGCTGACCCGCACCGTGGGCGCGGTGCGCAACAGCAGCGACACCATCACCACCGCCTCGGCCGAAATCGCGGCCGGCAACCTGGACCTGTCCTCGCGCACCGAACAGCAGGCTTCCAGCCTGGAGGAAACCGCCTCCTCGATGGAAGAACTGACCTCGACCGTCAAGCAGAATGCCGACAATGCGCGCCAGGCCAACCAGCTGGTGGTGTCCGCCGCCGAATTCGCCCAGCGCGGCGGCCAGGTGGTGGGCGAAGTGGTCAGCACCATGGGTTCGATCAAGGAAAGCTCCAGCAAGATCGTGGACATCATCGGCGTCATCGACGGCATCGCCTTCCAGACCAATATCCTGGCCTTGAACGCGGCGGTGGAAGCGGCGCGCGCGGGCGAACAGGGGCGCGGTTTCGCCGTGGTGGCGTCCGAGGTGCGCAACCTGGCGCAACGCTCGGCCAGCGCCGCCAAGGAAATCAAGACACTGATCGACGATTCGGTGCAGAAGGTGGACGCGGGCGGACGCCTGGTGGACGACGCCGGCGCCACCATGCAGCAGATCGTCAACTCGGTGCAGCAGGTGGCCGACATCATGAACGAGATCACCATGGCCAGCCAGGAGCAAAGCCAGGGCATCGAACAGGTCAACGTCGCCATCACCGAGATGGATACCACCACCCAGCAAAATGCAGCCCTGGTGGAGCAGGCGGCAGCGGCGGCGGGCAGCATGCAGGAACAAGCGGTGCGCCTGTCGGAAGCGGTGGCGGTATTCCGCCTCAGCGACAGCCGCACCATCGTTCCCGTGCAGCGCGCCATGGACCGGCCGCCGATACGCCCGGCCGCCAAACCTGTCAGCCTGCCCGGCCGCAGCACGCGCCCGGCGGCGGCCAAACCCGCACCATCCCGGGATGCCGCCGCGGCGCCGGCGCGCGCGGCCACCGCCGCCAAACAGGCCAAAGCGCCCGCCAGCACGGCCAACGACGAATGGGAAGAGTTCTAAACGCGCAGCTCCCACGCCGCTAGCCCGGCACGGAAGGCGGTGGTACACTGCGCGCAGTGTTTCGACCACCGACTTCCGTTACATGGGCTTGCGTTCCTTCCTCACCGGATTACTGGCTGCCAGCATCACCTGCGCCGCAGGCGCGGCGCCCGTTCTTTGCCCCGAGCGCACGGTGGTCGGCATCAGCGATTTAGGCTATTCCTCCTACCAGCAGGACGGCGAATTGCGCGGCGCGGGCGTGGAAGTGATGCGCGAAGTAGGCCGCCGCACCCGCTGCACCATGAAGTTCTCCTGGTTCCCGCGCAGCCGCCTGTTTGCCCAGCTTGAAAACGACCGCATCGACATGACCGTCAGCTCGGTGCGCTCTCCCGAGCGCGACCGCACCGGCCAGTTCGTCCCCTATGTCTATACCCAGTTCGAGCTGCTGCTGTCGACGCGGGTGGCGGGCAGCTTCACCAGCCTGAGCGACTTTGTCGAGCGCAGCGATGCGCGCCTGAACGTGGTGCGCGGCATGGTCTACAGCAGCGACGTCGCCGCCCTGCTCGACAAGCTGGCGCAGGCCGGCCGCATCGAATACGTGCCCGACTTCGACGTGGTGTTCCGCAAGATCGCCGCCAGCCGCGCCGACGGCACGCTGGCGCCGCCCGTCATCTATATGTGGCATCTGGGCCGGCTCGGCATCGCCGCCCAGGTGCGCACGCTGGCCGTACCCGAATCGCCGCGCCAGCTGGCCGGCCTGTATCTGTCGCAGCACAACCTTTCCTCCGACGTGCGCAACGCCTATGCCCAGACCATCCGCGCCATGCTGGAGGACGGCACCATCCTGCGCATCTACGAACGCAATATCGGCGCGGCCGCCACGCGCCGCCTGTATGCGGGCGGCATGCGCGAAATCCTCGATTTCTACGCACGGCCGCAGTAAGCGCGCGGCGGGCGTTCAGCCCTGATGGCGCGCCTTGAACCAGGCGGCGCTGGCCTCATCGGCCGGGAAGAAGGCTTCCAGCCGCAACTCGTGCACCGTCACGTCATGCGGCGTGCCGAGCGTGGTGATGGTGGTGAACAGGTTCAGCTCCACGCCATCCTTGCGCAGCGTGACCGGCAGGAAGGGCAAGGCGCGCCGGTCCAGGTTGGGCGCCGGCGCCATGCCGATACCGGGATAGGCGCCCAGCTCCGCCAGCAGCGCGGTCGCCTCGCTGCCGGGGCCATCGCTCATCGCCTCGCGCTGGATCCACAGCAGCTGGTCGGCGCAGACCTCTTCCCAGTTGACGATATGCTTGCGCATGGCGTTCGGGTCCAGCATCAGCTTCAGCACATTCACCGAGCCGTCGCGCGGAATCGGCGCATGCGGCGGCATATCGAGCAGCCAGCGCACCATGGCGCCGGCCGGCTCGTTGCACATCACCAGATTCCACAGGCGGTCCACCACCAGCGCCGGATACGGCGCCTGCTGCGCCAGCATGAAATCCAGCGCCTGCTTCACCGCCTGCATTTCCGGATCGGACAGATTGCGCTCCTGGTAGGCCGGCGCATAGCCGGCCGCCAGCAACATCACATTGCGCTGGCGCAGCGGAATATCCAGCACCATGCCCAGCTTCAGGATCAGCTCCCGGCTCGGCTGCGAGCGTCCGCTTTCCAGAAAGCTGATATGGCGCTGCGAGATGCCGCTATCGGTGGACAAGCGCAGCTGGCTGTAGCCACGCTTGCCGCGCCAATAGCGCAGGGACGCCGGGAAATCGCTGAAATACTGGTCCGGCACGCCGGATGCTGCTGTATTCATGCTCGCCTCATTCAGGTGGGAAGGCACAATCTAGCGCGTATCGGCGATCAGCTCAAGCGGCGGCTTATGCCACGCTGTTCAAAAAACCGGTGACGCGGCTCAGGCGCCCATCGGCAGCAACGACGGCGACGTCGGTGCCATGCGCCACCTGCAGGCCTTCCGGGCCGTTCAGCGACCAGGAAAAACGCACCACATCATTGTGGCCATCCGGCGTGCCGGAGAGGGCAAAGCGGTGGCCCGGAAAGTGGCCTTGCGCGCCGGCGATCAGCGCATCGATACCGGCGTGCCCCGCGCCCTTCATCATCGGGTCAATATACTCGGCATCCAGCGTAAAGGTGGCGGCCACTTTGCCGCGGCGCGCGGCGGCATCGCGCTCATTCCAGACAGCCAGGTACTGCTCAGCGATTTCAAAAGCCTTGTTCATGACGATCTCCGGTTGGTTAATGTCGCAATCGACAGAAGCCATTCTCCGGATAAGGCCATATGACGGCGATTACCTCCCAGGTAATCATCGCCATCTGATCTACATTGCGCTGGTGCCTCGGCGGCCCCGCCTGACACCAGGGTGGGCCATTTGCTGGTCTCAATCAAAGAAGGGGCCGGCTTGGCTGCGGGAGGTCGAGCTGTGCGGCACCGTGGTCTTTGCCGTCGAGCAGGAGCAGGGCTTGCAGGAAGGCGGCGGCGGCACGCATTTCGCAGCGGACATGGAACTGCCGGGGCGGCGTGCGGCCTTTGTCTTCTTCGGCCAGCAGCGCTGCTTCGATGCTCAGCTGGTCCGGCGCAGCGTGGCTGAAAGCCAGCTTCGCCGCACCGCCGGCAAAGCCGGGGTCGAAATGGCCAAGCTGGCAGGCCAATGCCGCGCCTTGGTGCACAATTTTTCCCAGGGTGTGGGCAAAGCACGGCAGGGTATCGTCGTCGCCCCAGAGCGTCACCTCGTGCCGCCGGCCGTCCAGCGCAAGGCAGACCGTCAGCAGCACGTCCTCGTTCTTCGATTTGGCGATGCTCAAGTGATTGTTCATGGCACGTTGACCAGGATGGCGCGGAAGTCGTTGACATTGGTGCGGGTGGGGCCGGTCAGCAGCAGGTCGTCCAGCGCGGCGAAGAAGCTGTAGCCGTCGTTGTCGGCCAGCAGGGCGGCGGGGTCGAGGCCGAGTCCCAAGGCGCGTGCCAGGGTGTCGGGCGCGAGCAGGGCGCCGGCGTTATCCTCGGTGCCGTCGATGCCGTCCGTGTCGCAGGCGATGGCGTGCACGCCGGACAGCCCTTTCAGCGCGATGGCCAGCGCCAGCAGGAATTCGGCATTGCGCCCGCCCCGGCCTTGGCCGCGCACGGTGACGCTGGTTTCGCCGCCGGACAGGATGACGCAGGGCGGCGCCAGCGGCTGGCCGTGCAGCCTGGCCTGGCGCGCCAGGCTGGCGTGGACGATGGCCACTTCGCGCGCCTCGCCTTCCATGCTGTTGCTGAGGATGAGCGGCGCATAGCCGGCCGCGCGCGCCGCCTGCGCCGCCGCTTCCAGCGCCTGCTGGGCGGTGGCGATCACCACGGCGCCATGGCCGGCCAGGCGCGCATCGCCGGGTTTGGGCGTTTCCCGGGCCGGGTCGCCGAGCAGGGCTTGCACGGCGGGCGAGACCGGGATCGCGTATTTCTGCAGGATGCGCAGCGCATCGGCCGCCGTGCTGGCATCGGCCAGCGTGGGGCCGGAAGCCACCACGGCGGGATCGTCGCCCGGCACGTCGGACAGCACCAGGGTGAAGACGCGCGCCGGTGCGCAAGCCAGCGCCAGCCGCCCGCCCTTGATGGCCGACAGGTGCTTGCGCACGCAATTCATTTCGTCGATGGGTGCGCCGCATGTGAGCAGGGCGCGATGGACCTCGCGCTTCTCCTGCACGCTCAGGCCGGGCGCGGGCAGCGACAGCAAGGCCGAACCGCCGCCCGACATCAGGCAGAGCACCAGATCGTCCGCCGTCAGGCCGTGCACCAGATCCAGCATGCGCAGGGCCGCGTCGTGGGCGGCATCGTCCGGCACCGGATGGCCCGCTTCCACCACTTCGATCTGCCGCGTCGGCGCGCCATGGCCGTAGCGTGTAACGACCAGGCCGCTGAGCGCGCCCGGCCAGTGCTGCTCCACGCCCTGGGCCATGCGCGCCGCCGCCTTGCCCGCACCGATGACGATGGTGCGGCCCTTGGGGGCGGGCGGTAGATGGCCGGCGATGATGTGCAGCGGATCGACCGCCTGCACGGCGGCGTCAAACAGCTGCCGCAGCAGCGCGCGTTCGCCGCCCGCCGTGGCATGGTGTGCCTTCGTCATCGCATCTCTCCGCTCGATGTGGTGGACAGCAGCAGCAGCACGCCGCCCAGCAGCAGGCTCACGGCCAGCATCAGCATGCCGTTGGCGGTGCTGGTGGTGGCGTCCTTGATGGCGCCCACCAGATAAGGGCTGACGAAGCCGGCCAGATTGCCGATCGAATTGATCATCGCAATCCCGGCAGCGGCGGCCGTGCCGCCCAGCATGGCGGTAGGCAGACTCCAGAAAATCGGGAAGGTGCTCAGAATGCCGGCCGTGGCCAGGCTCAGCGCCGCCATCGCCAGCGCCGTGTGGTGGCCATAGTGGACCGATGCCAGCAGGCCGGCCGCGCCGGCAAACGCGGCCAGCGCCGCATGCCAGCGCCGCTCGCCCTTGCGGTCGGAATGGCGCGCCGCCACGATCATCGCCAGCGCCGCCACGCCATACGGAATCGCCGTCAGCAGGCCGATCTCGAACACATCGCTGACGCCGGTATTGCGGATCAGCTGCGGCAGCCAGAAACTCACGCCATACAGGCCCATCACGAACAGGAAGTAGATCAGCGCCAGCAGCCAGACCCGCGCGCTGGACAGCACGGCCAGCAGCGGCATCTGTTCGCGCCGTCCACCATCGGCCGCCAGCGCGGCCAGCACGGCGGCCTTTTCCGCGTCCGACAGCCAGCGCGCGACCGCCGGGCCATCGTCCAGATAGACCAGCGTCCACAGGCCCAGCACGATGGCGGGCAAGGCTTCCAGCAGGAACAGCCACTGCCAGCCATGCAGGCCGCCCGCGCCGGCAAAGGCTTTCATGATCCAGCCCGACAGCGGCCCGCCCAGCACTCCCGCCACGGCCACCCCGCTCATGAACAGGGCCACGATGCGGGCACGGCGGCGCTCGGGATACCAGTAGGTCAGATACAGGATGATGCCGGGGAAGAAGCCCGCCTCCGCCACGCCCAGCAGAAAACGCAGCAGGTAAAAGCTGGCCGGGCCGGTGGCGAACATGGTGGCGGCCGATACCAGGCCCCAGCTCACCATGATGCGCGCGATCCAGCGCCGCGCACCGACGCGGGCCAGCAGCAGGTTGGACGGCACCTCGAACAGGAAGTAACCCAGGAAGAAAATGCCCGCCCCCAGGCCATACACGGTATCCGACAGCATCAGATCGGCCTGCATCTGCAATTTGGCGAAGCCGACGTTCACGCGGTCGAGATAGGCCACCACGTAGCACAGGAACAGAAACGGCACCAGGCGCCGCCCGATGCGGCCGTACAGCGCCGCGTCCTGCGCCATCTCTCCGGAATTGTTTCCCATCTGTATCACTTTCCTATTTTTCAATGTATCATCATTGCACAAAAAATAACCCAAGGGAGTCGTAGTGAAGATAGTGAAAGCAAGCACCCTCACACCGGTCCTGGCCTCGGCTTTGGCCATTATGGCAGCCCCGGCCCTGGCGCTCGATGCGCCGGTCGCGGCCAAGCGCGCCTGGCAGGAAACCCGCCACGGCGAAGTCGTGACGGACGATTATTACTGGCTGCGCGAAAAAAGCACGCCCGCCGTCATCGATTATCTGAAAGCGGAAAACGCCTATACCGAGTCGATGACCGCCAATATCAAGCCGCTGGCCGACAAGGTCTTCGCCGAGATGAAGGGCCGCATGCTGGATGCCGAGCAAGGCGCGCCGCTGCGCAGCAAAGGCTATTACTACTACACGCGCATTGAGGCGGGCCAGCAGTACGCTTCCAATTACCGCCGCCGCGCCGGCGCCGACCATGCCTACGACCCGAAAGCACCGGAAGAGCTGCTGCTCGACCGCAACAAGCTGGCCAAGGGCAAGAAATTCTTCGCGGTCGAAGGCTTTGCCGTCAGCCCCGATACGCGCCTGCTGGCTTACACCACCGACACCACCGGCTTCCGCCAGTACCAGCTGCACATCAAGGATCTGAAAACCGGCAAGCTGCTCAGCACCACCATGCCGCGCATCACCTCGCTGGCCTGGGCCAGCGACAACAAGACCCTGTTCGTGGTACAGGAAGACGCCACCACCAAACGCTCGGACCGCCTGTTCCGCCTGCCGCTGGGCGGTAAGCCGACCCAGCTCCGCCATGAGGCGGACGAGCTGTACAACATTGGCGTCGAGACGAGTTCGGATGGCAAGTATCTGCTGCTCGGCGCGCACAGCACGGATACCAATGAAACGCGCCTGTTGCCGGCCGACCAGCCCAAGGGCGAGTTCAAGGTACTGCTGCCGCGCGAAAAAGGCCACCGCTATTTCGCCGACATGCGCGACGGCCAAGCCTACCTGATGACGAATAAGGAGGCGAAGAACTTCCGCATCGTGAGCGCGCCGCTGGCCACGCCACAGCCCCAGCACTGGACCGAAGTGGTGGCGCACGACAAGGATGTGCTGCTGCAGGGCTTCTCGCTGTACCAGAACTTCCTGGTGGTGCAGGAAAAGAGCCGCGCCCTGCCGCGCACCCGCATCTATGATTTCGCCGCGCGCGACTGGAAAACCGTGCAGTTCCCGGACGAGGTCTACGCCGCCGACACCCTGGGCTCCGCGCCAGGCAGCGTCCCGCCCGACTTCAATTCGCGCGAACTGGTGCTCCGCTATGAATCGCCGGTGGCGCCGCCGACCGTGCTGGGCATCGACATGGCCAGCGGCCAGCGCCGCGAAATCTGGCGCAAGACCGTGCCGGGCTATGACGCCGGCAAGTACGAAACCCGCATGCTGTGGGCCACGGCGCGCGACGGCGTGCAGGTGCCGCTGTGGACCCTGGCGAAAAAAGGCGTGGCGCGCGACGGCAAGGCGCCGCTGCTGCTGTATGCCTACGGTTCCTACGGCATGGGCATGAACGCCACCTTCTCGGCCCGCAACCTGAGCCTGGTCGACCGCGGCGCCGTCTACGTGATGGCCTATATCCGCGGCGGCAACGAGCTGGGCGAAGCCTGGCACGACGACGGCATGCTGATGAAGAAGAAAAACACCTTCACTGACTTCATCGACGTGGCCGACTATCTGGTCAAGGAAAAATGGACCAGCCCGGACCGCCTGATCGCCGAAGGCGGCAGCGCCGGCGGCCTGCTGATGGGCGCGGTGGCCAATATGCGTCCCGAGCTGTTCCGCGGCGTGCACGCGGCCGTGCCTTTTGTCGACGTGATGAACACCATGATGGACGCCTCCCTGCCGCTGACCACCGGCGAGTACCTGGAATGGGGCAATCCGAACGAGAAGGCGGCCTACGACTATATGCGCAGCTACTCGCCTTACGACAATATCGAGCGCAAGGCCTATCCGGCCATGCTGGTGACGACCGGCCTGAACGACAGCCAGGTGATGTACTGGGAACCGGCCAAGTACGTGGCCAAGCTGCGCGCCCACAAGACCGACAAGCAGCCCCTGCTGCTGAAAGTGAATATGGGCGCGGGCCACGGCGGCGCGTCGGGCCGCTACGATGCGCTGCACGAGCAGGCTTTCCAGCGCGCCTGGATGCTGTCGCTGTGGGGCATCACCGAGTAAGCGCGGCAGCGAAAAACAGGGTTTTCAAAGAAATTGAAATATTTTTGAGAAAACCCTTGCGGAACAGCGAAACGCCGCATTACAATACGGCCTCTTCTGAACGTTGTGACAAACGTTTGAAAGTTTCGAAGCAGGATGAAGGGCGCTTAGCTCAGTTGGTAGAGCGGATCCCTTACAAGGATTAGGTCGGGAGTTCGAGCCTCTCAGCGCCCACCAGCAACGAAATGGAAATGAAGAATTGGAGCGGTAGTTCAGTTGGTTAGAATACCGGCCTGTCACGCCGGGGGTCGCGGGTTCGAGCCCCGTCCGCTCCGCCAATATTCAGAAAGAAGCCCGGTTCGCCGGGCTTCTTTCATTTCCGCCGCGGTTTTCCTTCCAGCGCCGGCGGCACTGTTGTACACCTCCCCAATATTTCCGTTTTTTCATTTTGGTCTAAGACTTGGCCCGCAGACTCGCTGCGATGACTCCTCTTCTCCAGCCCGACCATCCCTATCTGCGCTTACGCCACCGTATGGCGCGCCACGCCCTGCTGCAGTTTCTCGCCAGCCTGAAAAATTCGCTGGAAATCCTGCTCTTCTGTTTCATGCCCGTGCTGCTGGGTCTGTTCGCCATGATTGCGCTGCCGCTGATGGCGGCCATGACCCTGGCCTGGCCCTTGGCCTTGGCTGCGCTGGCGACCCAGGCGCTGCTGGTGGCCATGCCGGTGATCCTGCTGCGCCGGCGCCTGCATCCCGCCGCGTGTACGGCCTGGGCACGCGCCCTGCCGATTCCGCCCGCGCTGGGCTGGACGGCCGATGCGCTGGTGGCGGGCCTGCTGGTAGGGCCGCTGACGGCCGTGTATGCGGTATCGATGGGTATCTGGCTCTATCAATGGCCGCTGTGGCTGCGCCCTATCGCGGGACAGGCCGTCGCGGCGACCATGCTGTCGCTGCTGCTGGGATGGCTGCTCGCCACCGTGGTGCTGGCGCGGCGCCGCCAGCCCATCTTGCGCAGCCGCGCGGCAGGGCGCGCTGTGGAGGGTCAGCACCCGGGCAGCACCGGAATTCATCATGCGCTGGCTGAAACAGCGAATGCCCCAGCGGCCGGTCCGGCGCTGGCAGCGGCAGCGCCGGATCAGAAAGGTGCGCGGCCAGACGGCTATACGCCATCGACGCTGCATCCCTTCCATCTGGCGCTGTGGCACCGCCTGTTCTGGTTGCCCTGCTGGCGCGCCGACAATGCGGCCGGCGTACAGCAAACCGTCTTGCTGCTGGCGGCACTGGCCGGGGTTGTGCTGTGGGTCTGGCATCCTGCCGCTGTCATTCCCACCGCGCTGTGGGGCGCATATGCCAGCCTGATGCTGATCCTGCTCACCGACCGCGGCGACAAGGCCGTGCGCGAGCAAAGCACCCTGCTGCATCCGGTGCTGGCCAGCTGGCCTGTGGCGGCGCGGCCCCTGCTGCTGGGCGCGCGCGCCTTCAGTCTGCTGCCCGCGCTGCTGGTGCTGTCCAGTTTCGCGCTGCTCATGGCGCGCGTCCCGCCGCAGGCCTACAAGCCGCAGCTGGCGCACAGCTGGCTGCTCGCCGCACTGGCAGCCACTGGCGCCATCGTCGGCCTGGACCTCGGCCCGCGTGGACGGGTGGTGCTGGTCGCCCTGTCCGCCCTGATTCTCACCGCCATTGGAAGCGAAGTATGGAAATGAACACCGTGCTGGAAATCAGCAGCCTCAATTACGAATTCAGCACCCGCGTCCTGTTCCGCAATCTGAGCTTGAAGCTGGGTGCCGGCATCACCTGGCTGCGCGGCGAAAACGGCGCCGGCAAAACCACCCTGCTCAAACTGGCGGCCGGCGCCATGGCGCCGCACGGCGGCAGTATCCGTCTGCACCAGGATGGCCAGAGCGCCGCCCTCGACTGCGCAGCCACGCCGCTCGCCTACCGCCGGCAAAGCCACTTCTGCGGCGGCGACACGCCCCAGCTGCCCTGGCTCACCGTGCGCGAAATGCTCGACCTGCACCTCGCCCTCTATCCCGCCGCCGACGCGGAGCTGCTCAACCAGCAACTGCAGGCGCTGCGCCTGCAATCCACGCTGGAACAACCCATCACCACGCTATCGCTCGGCCAGCACAAGAAGATGCAGCTCGCGCTGGCCCTCACCCTGCCCGTGCGCCTGCTGCTGATCGACGAGCCCTTCAACGGCCTCGACGCCGAAGCCGTCGCCTATCTGCAAACCCAGCTCGCCGATCCCGCCCGCCTGGGCCGCCAATGCATCATCCTCACCAGCCACGTCGAACCGGCCATCCCCCTGAGCCGCACTCTGCATCTTTGATGCTTCTGGCCTGGCAAAAAAAATCCCACCGTGGCGACCGGCACCATGGTGGGATTTAGGCGCAAACGCGCGGAGGGAGCTTAGGCGGCGATGGCTTCGTCGCTGCTGCGGATCAGGTGGTCGAAAGCGGCCAAGGAGGCTTTGGCGCCTTCGCCGACAGCGATCACGATCTGCTTGTAGGGCACGGTGGTGACGTCGCCGGCGGCGAACACGCCGGGGATCGAAGTCTGGCCACGGGCGTCGACCACGATTTCACCGTGGCGCGACAATTCCATCGTGCCTTTCAGCCATTCGGTATTCGGCACCAGGCCGATCTGCACGAACACGCCTTCCAGCTCGACCTTGTGCGAGTCGCCGCTATTGCGGTCGGTGTAGCTCAGGGCGTTGACCTTTTTGCCGTCGCCGTGGATCTCGGTGGTTTGGGCCGAAACGATCACCTTCACGTTTTTCAGCGAGTGCAGCTTGCGTTGCAGCACGGCGTCGGCGCGCAGTTCGGCGCCGAATTCGATCAGCGTCACGTGTTCCACCAGGCCGGCCAGGTCGATCGCCGCTTCCACGCCGGAGTTGCCGCCGCCGATCACGGCCACGCGCTTGCCCTTGAACAGGGGACCGTCGCAGTGCGGGCAGTAGGCTACGCCGTGGTTGCGGTATTCCTTCTCGCCCGGCACATTGATTTCGCGCCAGCGCGCGCCGGTCGAAATAATCACCGACTTGCCTTTCAGCACCGCGCCGCTGGCAGTGTGGATTTCGCTGACCTTGCCCGGCACCAGTTTCACGGCGCGCTGGGTATTCATGATGTCGACTTCGTAATCCTTGACGTGCTGTTCCAGGGCCACGGCGAATTTCGGGCCATCGGTTTCCTTGACCGAGACGAAGTTTTCGATGGCGAGGGTGTCCAGCACCTGGCCGCCGAAGCGGTCGGCCACGACGCCGGTCTTGATGCCTTTGCGGGCGGCGTAAATCGCCGCGGCCGCGCCGGCAGGTCCACCGCCGACGATCAGTACATCGAACACGTCTTTCTTGTTCAGCTCAGCGGCCTGGCGTTCGCCGGCGCCGGTGTCGAGCTTGGACAGGATCTCTTCCACGCTGCTGCGGCCCTGGCCGAAGTGCTCGCCGTTCAGGAACATCATCGGCACCGCCATGATCTGGCGCGCCTCCACTTCCTGCGGGAAGACGCCGCCGTCGATGGTGGTCACCTTGATGCGCGGATTGATCACCGACATGGTGTTGAGCGCCTGCACCACTTCCGGGCAGTTGTGGCAGCTCAACGAGATATACGTCTCGAAGTTGTAGTCGCCGTCGAGGTTGCGGATCTGTTCGATCACGGCCGCGTCCAGCTTGATGGTGTGGCCGCCCACTTGCAGCAGGGCCAGCACCAGGGAGGTGAATTCATGGCCCATCGGGATGCCGGCGAAGGTCACGCCGATATCGCTGCCAGGGCGGTTGATCGAGAAGGAAGGCTTACGCTTATTGGCTTCCGGACGCTCGATCACGGTAATCTTGTCGCTCAGGGACTGGATGTCCTGCAGCAGACCTTGCAGTTCCTGCGATTTGGCGGAGCCGTCGAGCGATGCAACGATCTCAATCGGCTGCACCACCTTTTCCAAATAGGCTTTCAACTGGGTTTTGAGATTGGCATCCAACATGACGTTTTCCTTTATTCGGGTTCTACTTGATACCGGCCGGGGGGGCGAAGAGCCCCGCCGGCCGGTATGCGGGGCTTGCTAAAGCTTAGATCTTGCCGACCAGGTCCAGCGACGGGGTCAGGGTAGCGGCGCCTTCGGTCCACTTGGCCGGGCACACTTCGCCTGGGTGGGAAGCCACGTACTGGGCGGCTTTCACTTTGCGCAGCAGCTCGGAAGCGTCGCGGCCGATGCCGTTGTCATGCACTTCCAGCACTTTGATGAAGCCTTCCGGATTGATCACGAAGGTGCCGCGCAGGGCCAGGCCTTCTTCTTCGATCATCACTTGGAAATTGCGCGACAGCAGGCCGGTTGGGTCGCCGATCAGGGCGTATTGCACTTTCTTGATGGCGTCGGAGGTGTCGTGCCAGGCTTTGTGGGCGAAGTGGGTGTCGGTCGAGATGCCGTACACGTCCACGCCCAGTTTGGCGAATTCAGCGTGGTGGTCCGCCAGGTCTTCCAGTTCGGTTGGGCAGACGAAGGTGAAGTCAGCTGGGTAGAACACGAAGACCGACCATTTACCTTTCAGGGATTCTTCGGTGAGGTCAACGAACTTGCCGTTGTGGTAAGCGGTGGCTTTGAACGGTTTGACTTGGGTGTTAATCAGGGACATTGTGGTTTCCTCGTGAAGGGTTGTGGATCAATGAGTTGCCAGTCTAAAGCTTTTGAGGCTATTTGAAAAATTGATTGTCGCAATAAACTCAATTAAGTTTAACTATCGCAACAGATAGCCAGCGCGTATTATCGCCTGTCGGCGGCAATCGGGTTGCCGGCCTGTCAGGGTTGATAGTTTGCTCAGGGGCCAGGGGGCGGCGCCAAGTCCAACTGCAAAGCAGCGAGGAAATCGCTCAATTGTTCGGATAGGGGAAAATCGGGGGAGAACTCGCCCAGGCGCTGGCAACGATATTGCTCAGTCCTCACGTCCAGTACTTCGGCGGCATAGTTGCCGCTTTCCCAGCACACGAGAGAGGCCAGGGCCGCAGGCGTGTCCAGTTCAAGCCGCATTGCCGGATTGGCCGAGGGAGGGCAAACGTTCAATCCTGCCTGCACCCCCTGCGGCAAGGTCGCCAACAGCGCCGTTGCCCAAGCATGAAACCTATTTAGCATTCTTAACTCCTTCGCTGGTTCAAGCCTGGGATTTGAGCAGGGTGTCGAAGTCGGCGGCGGGCAGGGGGCGGGCGAACAGATAGCCTTGGCCGTAGTCGCAGCCGGCGGCGGCCAGCAGGTCGCGCTGTTCGGCCGTTTCCACGCCTTCGGCGATCACCATCAGGTCGAGCTTGTGGGCCATGACGATGATGGCGTCGGACAGGGCCATATCGCTCGATTCGGGCGCCAGGTTGCGCGTGAAGCTGCGGTCGATCTTGAGGTAATCGATGTCGAATTTCTTCAGGTAGGAGAGCGAGGAGTAGCCGGTGCCGAAATCGTCCAGCGCCACCTGGATGCCGGCGTCGCGCAGCTGCAGCAGCTTGTCGGTGACGGTGCTGCTGGCGTCGAGCAGCAAGCCTTCGGTGATTTCCACCACCAGGGACTGGCCCGGCAGGCCCAGCTGTTGCAGGGTGCGCAGCCAGTTGGCATAGCTGGCCCCTTCGCGCTGGAATTCGAGCGGCGACTGGTTGATGCTGACCTGGAAGTCGGGATGCACTTCACGCCGCCAATGCTGCACCCAGCGCGCCGATTCGTGGAACACCCATTCGCCGATCGCCACCACCAGGCCGCTCGCCTCGGCCAGCGGGATGAATTCCAGCGGACTCACCAGGCCGCGCTGCGGATGCTCCCAGCGGATCAGCGCCTCGGCCTTGTGGATGCGGCCCGTGGCCAGGTGCACGATGGGCTGGAAGTAGAGCTTGAACTGGTTGCCCTTCAAGGCGCCGCGCAAGTCGTTGGTCAGGCGCATGCGGTTCAGGGCCGCCACCTGCAAGGCCGGCGTGAAGTAACTGAAGCGGTTGCGGCCCGCGCCCTTGGCGGCGTACATGGCCTGGTCGGCGTGCTTGAGCAGGTCTTCCACGCTGGCCGCGTCGTCCGGATACAGCGTGATGCCGATGCTGGCCGAAACGAAGGCTTGCTCCTGCCCCAGCGGGAAAGGCGCCAGCAAGCTGTCGATGATGTTCTGGGCGATGCTGTCGACGCGCTCGACATCGTGCAGCTCGGGCACGATGACGGTGAATTCATCGCCGCCCAGGCGGGCCACGGTGTCGGACTGGCGCACGCAGGCGCTGATGCGGCGCGCGGCGTCGATCAGCAGCACATCGCCCTGGTGGTGGCCGAGCGTGTCGTTGACTTCCTTGAAGTGGTCGAGGTCGATGAACAGGATGGCGATGCGGGTGCCGTCGCGCCGGCTCTTCAGGATGTCGTGCTGCAGGCGGTCGAGGAACATGCGCCGGTTGGGCAGCTGGGTCAGGGTGTCGAAATTGGCCTGCTGCCAAATCAGGGCTTCGGTTTCCTTTTTTTCAGTCACGTCCTCGATCATGCACAGGTGGTGCGGGTGGCGCTCGGTCTCGATGGCGTTGATCGAGGCGTCGACCCAGACCACGCCGCCGTCGGGCCGCAGCATGCGCTTGGTGAGCTTGAAGCCGGTGATCTGCTGGGCGTTGAGCTGGGCCATCTTGTCCTGTTCGGGCGCGACATCGTCGGGATGGCTGATATCCATCCAGCGGCTGGCCTTCATTTCCATCGGCGTGCGGCCGGCGATTTCGAGGAAGCGCGGATTGACGTCGCGGAACTGGCCGCTGACCGAGTCGATCAGGGCGATGCCCATGGGCGCCGCCTCGAACATGGTACGGAAGCGCTGCTCGCCCTTGCGGATGGCCTCGTCGGTGCGGCTGCGTTCGCGCGCCAGCAGCGTGAAGTGCACGCCGGCGCCGAGCACCAGCAAGGTGGCCGCCGCGCCCAGCACGCGGTACAGCCAGACCAGGTTGGCGCCGCTCTCCATGTTGTACAGGAAGCCGTCGAAGGAAGCGCCCTTGGGCAGCATGCCCTGCTCGGCATAGATATCGGCGATGTGCTGCCAGCGCTCCGGGTTCATATAGCCGATTTCGACCAGCACCGGCTGCACCAGCGGCACCATCTGGCGCGCCTCGTACAACAGGTGCAGGCGGTCGTGGCGACGCGAGTATTTGTTCAGGATCAGGTCGGCGATTTCCTCCTGGTGGCTCATGGCGTACTGCCAGCCGCGCATGCTGGCGGCGCGGAAGGCTTTCACGCGTTCCGGATTGGCGTTCAGTTCCTGCTCGCTGGTAAACAGGTTGTCGCCGTAAAAATCGATGCCGGCCGAGCGCGGGCTGAAGATCTCATAGGGGAAGCCGGCGCGGTCCAGGTAATCGGGTTCGTTGGTGACGAACACGGCCATGGCGTCGGTGCGTCCGACGATCAGGTCGTTGGGATCGAAGCTGTGCTCCAGGCGCACGATATCGCTGGTATTCACGCCCTCCTTCTTCAGGTAGGCCATCAGCTCGTCGATCTGCGGCTGGGCGTCCTGCAGCGAGCCGATCATGACGCGCTTGCCGGCGATGCGGCGGATATCGTTGCCCGGCCCTTCCTGGCGCATGGCCAGCGCATAGGGCGAGTGCTGGAACACCACGGCCAGCGCCACCAGCGGCTTGCCGGACAGGCGCGACAGCAGCAGGCCGCTATCGCCCACGCCGTACTGGGCCTTGCCCGACAGGACCGCCTTTTCCGGTTCCAGTCCGCCATGGCCTTCGAGCAGTTGCACATCGAGGCCGGCCTCGCGGTAATAACCTTTTTCGAGCGCGGCGTAATAGCCGGCGAACTGGAACTGGTGGGTATGCTTCAGCTGGAGCACGACTTTCTGCTGGGCCTGGACCGGACCGGCCGGCAGCGCCAGCGCAGCGGCCAGCAGAAAAGCAAAACGGCCAGCAAGGCTGGCGCGCAGGAGGAGGAGGAAGAAAGGGTGAGGGCTTGCGTGCACTGAATTGTCCGGAAACGGGTTAGCGGAACAGCAGCCTGAGCAGATTGTATCCGCTCTGGCTGCTGGCACGCATTTATTCCTTTCCGGTCATCCCGGCGGCGGGGCATGCCGCCCGCCGCTGCTGCCCCAGGCTCAGGGCAGCTGGGTCGGGGTCAGCGCGCTGTTGTTGCTGCCGTTGCCGAGCTGGCCCTGCTTGTTCAAGCCCCAGCCCCACAGCGTGCCGTCCAGACGCAGGCCGAAGCTGTGCTGCAGGCCGGCCGCCACGGCATACCAGTTATTGTCGGTGCCGATCTGGCGCGGACCGCCCACATCGTTCAGGGTGCCGTCGCCGAGCTGGCCTTCGACGTTCGAGCCCCAGGCCCACAGGGTGTTGTTGGTGCGGATAGCCACCGAGTGGGTATTGCCGGCCACGGCCATGAACCAGTTGTCGTCGCTGCCCACCTGCACCGGGGCGGAGGCATTGGTCGAGCTGTCGTTGCCAAGCTGGCCGGCGCCGTTGGCGCCCCAGGCCCACAGCGAGCCGCCGGTCTGGATCGCCAGGGTGTGGGCGCCGCCCGCCGCCGCGCTCAGCCAGCTGGCCGTGCCGACCTTGGTCGGCAGCAGCACGTCGGTGGTGCCGCCATTGCCCAGCTGGCCGCTGGCATTGGCGCCCCAGGTGTACAGGCTGTTGTCGGCGCGGATGCCGACCGTGTGGGCAGCGCCGGCGGACACGGTGCGCCAGTTGGTGAAGGTGCCGATCTTGGTCGGCACCAAGCGGTCGATGGTGGTGTTGTCGCCCAGCTGGCCATTGTTGTTGCGGCCCCAGCCGAACAGGATGCCGCTCTTATTGATGGCCAGCGAATGGCCTTTACCGGCCGAAATGAAGACCCAGTCCGTGGCCGAACCGACCTGCACCGGGTCGGCGCGGTTGGTGGTGTTATTCGTGCCGAGCTGGCCGTTCTGGTTCAGCCCCCAGGCCCACAGCGTGCCGTTCTCGCGGATGGCCAGGGTGTGGAATTCGCCGGTGGAGACTACTTTCCATGGCAGGGCTTGCGGGTTCTTGACCTGGACCGGGGTGTTGCGGTCGGCCAGGCTGCCGTCGCCCAACTGGCCCCAGTTATTGGCGCCCCAGGCCACGATGCTGCCGTCGGCCTTCACGGCCAGGGTCTGGTTGCCGCCGGCGACCAGGCTGGAATACGGTGGCTTGATGGTGAAACTGGTGCTGCCGGCCACGCTGCCGACCGTGGCCGTCACCGTGTCGTTACCGATCAGCTTGCCGCGCACGCTGCCATTGCTGAACACTTCGGCCGCCGTGCCGGTTTTCAGGGTCCAGGTCACGCCGCTGGTGATGGCCGCCACCTTGCCGTCGGAATAGGTGCCGGTCGCCGTCAGGGTCTGCGTGCCGCCGACCGCCACGGTGAAATTGGCCGGGGTGACGACGATGGATTTCAGCGTGACATCCGGCGTGGTCGGCGTGGTCGGGGTGGTCGAGCCGCCGCCGCCACCGCCGCCACAAGCGGCCAGCAGCGCCAGAAGGGGCACCAGGAACAGGGTTTTGAACTTAGGCATGGTAGTCATAATGATCTGGTTGAGGTAGAGCAGCTTGCCGTCTAGTGTAAGGGCGAAACGGCCCGCGCCGTCGCGCGAGCAAGCCTGCATTTGCCTTGCTATTGTGCGGAATGGCGATCATACAACGTTGCCAACCAGAAATCCAATGCCAAAGGGGAGCCGCAGCTCCCCTTTGTTACCGGTTTTCGCCCGGGCTTACTTGCGGCCGCCGCGCGCCGGCTTGGCGCCGCCCGCTTTGGCCGGGGCCGCCTTGGGCTTGACCTTGATGGTGTCGAGGATCGAGGCGCGCACCTTGGTTTCGATGGTGGCACGCGCGGTCAGCGAGCCGGTCAGGGCGTTGGCGCGCTGGCCGCCACGGCCAGCGGCCGCCGACGCCGCGGCCGGACCTCGGCCGGCGCCGCGCGGCGCTGCCGCCGGACCCTGGCCTGGCGCGCTGCGCGGCTTGGCGCCCGGCGCCAAGGTCGGCATGGCGCGCTTGCCTTCCGGCGCCGCCTTCAGGTTTTCCTCGCCCGCCGTCCAGGCCGGGATCAGGTGGCGCTCGCCATTGCCGATCAGGTCGGCGCGCCCCATGCGCTGCAGGGTTTCGCGCAGGATCGGCCAGTTTTCCGGATCGTAATAGCGCAGGAAAGCCTTGTGCGCCTTGCGCACCTTGCCGCTGCGCGCCGTTTCCACCACTTCCGAATCGGCCGTCACCTTGTGCAGCGGATTCTTGCGCGAGTGGTACATGGTGGTCGCCATCGCCATCGGCGTCGGCATGAAGGCTTGCACCTGGTCCAGGCGGAAATTGTTCTTCTTCAGCCACAGCGCCAGGTTCAGCATGTCCTCGTCGGTGGCGCCCGGGTGGGCCGCGATAAAGTAAGGAATCAGGTACTGCTTCTTGCCCGCTTCCAGCGAATACTTCTCGAACATGGCCTTGAACTCGTCGTAAGCGCCGATGCCGGGCTTCATCATCTTGTTCAGCACATTCGGTTCGGTGTGCTCGGGCGCGATCTTCAAGAGGCCGCCGACGTGGTGGGTCACCAGCTCTTTCACGTACTCGGGCGAACGCACCGCGAGGTCGTAGCGCAGGCCGGAACCGATCAGGATCTTCTTCACGCCCGGGATCGCGCGCGCCTTGCGGTAGAGCGAGATCAGCTTGCTGTGGTCGGTGCCCAGGTTGACGCAGATCGAGGGATAGACGCAGGACAGGCGGCGGCAGGTTTCCTCGATCTTCTTGTCCTTGCAGGCCAGGCGGTACATATTCGCGGTCGGGCCGCCCAGGTCGGAAATGGTGCCGGTGAAGCCCTTGGTCTTGTCGCGCACATGCTCGATCTCGCGCAGGATGGACGGCTCGGAGCGGCTCTGGATGATGCGCCCTTCGTGCTCGGTGATCGAGCAGAAGGTGCAGCCGCCGAAGCAGCCGCGCATGATATTGATCGAGAAGCGGATCATTTCCCAGGCCGGGATGCGCGCATTGCCGTAGCTCGGATGCGGGGCGCGCGCATAGTTCATGTCGTAGACGCCATCCATCTCGTCCATCTGCAGCGGCAGCGGCGGCGGATTGATCCACACATCGCGCTCGCCATGGCCCTGCACCAAGGCGCGCGCATTGCCGGGATTCGATTCCAGGTGGAACACGCGCGAGGTGTGGGCATACATCACCGGATCGTCCTTCACCGTCTCATAGGACGGCAGGCGCACCACGGTCTTGTGGTGCTGTTCTTTCGCCAGCGCCAGGCGCTCTTCGCGCGTCATGATGACGATGGGTTTCACCACTTCCGGCGCGCTGGCCGCGTTGTCGGTGGCGCAGGCCTGCTTGTCTTCCTGCGCCATGGCATACGGATTCGGATGCACGTCGACCTTGCCCGGCACATCGACGCGGGTGGAATTGTGCACGGCCCAGTCGGCGCCAGGCAGCCAGCCCTGCGGCACCATGAAGGCCGTGCCGCGCAGGTTCTTGATGTCCTTGATGTCCTCGCCCGCCGCCAGGCGGTGGGTCAGGTCGACCAGGGCGCGTTCGGCATTGCCGAAGATCAGCAGGTCGGCCTTGGAATCGGGCAGCACCGAGCGGCGCACCTTGTCCGACCAGTAATCATAGTGGGCGATGCGGCGCAGCGAGGCTTCGATGCTGCCGATGATGACCGGCACGTCGGCATAGGCTTCGCGCGCGCGCTGGGCGTACACGGTGACGGCGCGGTCGGGCCGCTTGTTCGGCTCGGCGTTGGCGGTGTAGGCGTCGTCGGAGCGGATCTTGCGGTCGGCCGTGTAGCGGTTGACCATGGAATCCATATTGCCGGCGGTGACGCCGAAATACAGGCGCGGCTTGCCCAGCGCGCGGAAGGCCTCGGCCGAATGCCAGTCCGGCTGGCTGATGATGCCGACGCGGAAGCCTTGCGCTTCCAGCAGGCGGCCGACCAGGGCCATGCCGAAACTCGGATGGTCGATATAGGCGTCGCCCGTGATCAGGATGACGTCGCACTCATCCCAGCCCAGGGCGTCCATTTCGGCGCGGGACATGGGAAGAAAAGGCGCAACAGCAGCGCGCGCAGACCGCTTGGGGACGGTCGCAAAAAGATTGGCGGGGGAGTTCATTGGCGGCATTGTACCGGAAATGCCCGGGCCACGGCACGGCGGCGGCCGAATTTCCCGCCGAAAAACTCTTAATTTTCAACAACTTGTATGAAAAGCGCAAGGCGGTTTCGCGGCAATCGATAGCAAAAGCACATTGCTTTGCGTAGCATTTTTGCTATAACGAGAAAAACCACCCCCGGGAGACACCATCATGCGACGCCGCCTGTACTATATGCTGCCCGATCTGCCCAGCGCCCGCGCCATGCTCGACGAGATGCTGCTGGCACGCATCGAAGAGCGCCATATCCGCTTCATGGCACGCGCCCCGCTGCCGGACGATATGCCGGGCTGCAGCTTCATGGTGAAAACCGACCTGATCCATGGCGCCCAGTGGGGCACCATCATCGGCGGGATTGTCGGCCTGGGCGCCGGCATCTTCCTCTCGCTGTTCCCGCCCGAAGGCATCACCCTGCGCACCGCCAGCATCCTGCTGGTGGCCCTGGGCGGCGCCCTGTTCGGCGGCTGGGCTTCCGGCATGAATGCGGCGGCCATTCCGAATAAAAAACTGGAGCAGTATGCGCCCCGCCTCGATCAAGGCCAGGTGCTGATGATGGTCGATGTGCCGGTGCGGCGCATGAAGGACATCGAAGCGGCGATCGCGCGGCGCCATCCCGATTTCGACTTTGGCGGTGAAGAACCGCCCATGCTGGCGTTTCCGTAACGCTAGCCGCCCGGGGTGGTGCTTGCCCCGGGTCCTCTTCCAAGCGGGACAGTCTGCGGACTGTCCCGTTTTTTATGCGCGTCAGATGCCCATATTGCCGAGGATGCGCCCCAGCTCGCGCAAGGTCGGCTCCAGCGCCGGATGCTGGGCCGCGAAGCGCGCCGTCAGCTCCTGGGTGCGCTCGGCCAGGCCATAGGTGGTGGTGCTTGCCGGCTCGGCCGCCGCACCCTGTTCCAGCAGCGACTTGATATCGCCATCGAGCTGCTGCAGCAAGTCCAGCAATTCCTCGTCGATCGGCCCCGTCTGATGCAGCTGCGCATGCAGGGTTTTCAATTGCTCTTTCAGCTTATTCATATCCCAGATCCAAATGAAATGACCACAATGAATTTATACACCGAAACGGCCCATCCAGCCATGACCTCAGCACGGCCCTACAGCCGAGTCCATGTCCGAAAATGGGGTCTGGCCCCAAAATCGGACACGGACTCAGCGGTGGCTTACTGGCCCGTCAGGCCGCGGCGTTCGAGCAGCGGTTCGATCTTGGCGTCGCGGCCGCGGAAGGCGCGGAACATTTGCATGGCGTCCATGGTGCCGCCGCGCGAGAGCAGCATCTTGCGGAACCAGTCGCCGTTCTTGCGCAGCATGCCGCCATTCTCCTTGAACCATTCAACACTGTCGGCATCGAGCTTTTCGCTCCACAGATAGCCGTAGTAGCCGGCCGCGTAACCGCCGGCGAAGACGTGCGAGAAGTAGGTGGTGCGGTAGCGCGGCGGCACCGCCGTGAAGTCGACGCCGGCATCCTTGAGCGCAGCCGCTTCGAAGCCCAGCACATCGCCCGGCACCTGCTTGGCGCCCAGCTGGTGCCAGCGCTGGTCGATAATGGCGGCGGCCAGGTACTCGGTGGTGCGGTAGCCTTCATTGAACTTCTTCGCGGCCTGCACCTTGTCGAGCAGCTCTTGCGGCATCGGCGCGCCGGTCTGGTAATGCTTGGCGTAGTTGGCCAGCACTTCCGGCCAGGTGGCCCACATCTCATTGACCTGGGACGGGAATTCGACGAAGTCGCGCGGCACGCGGGTGCCGGCGAAGCGCGGGTAGTTCACATCGGAGAACATGCCGTGCAGCGCATGGCCGAATTCGTGGAACAGGGTGCGCAGCTCGTCGTAGGTGAGCAGGGTCGGCTCGCCGGCCGACGGCTTTGGAATATTCAGGTGGTTGGCGATCACCGGCTGGGTGCCCATCAGCTTGGACTGCGACACATAGGCGTTCATCCAGGCGCCGCCGCGCTTATTGCCGCGCGCGTAGAAGTCGGCAAGGAAGATGGCCAGCTGCTTGCCGTCGGCGTCGAACACGTCGAACACGCGCACGTCCGGGTTGTATACCGGCAGATCCTTGCGCTCCTTGAAGCTCAGGCCATACACCTTGTTGGCGGCGAAGAACAGGCCATTCGCCAGCACATTATCGAGCTCGAAATAGGGACGCAGCTGGCTCTGGTCGAAGGCATAGCGCGCCTGGCGCACCTTGTCGCTGTAGAAGGCCCAGTCGTGGGCGCCGACGGTGAAACCGCCCTTCTCGGCATCGATCACCTGCTGGATATCGGCCGCTTCGCGGCGCGCATTGGCGACGGCCGGCTTGGCGAATTCGGCCAGCAGCTTGTTGACGGCGCCCGTGTCGTGCGCGGTCTGGTCTTCCAGCGCATAGCTGGCGTGGTTGCGGTAGCCCAGCAGGGCGGCGCGTTCGGCGCGCAGCTGGGCGATGCGGGTCACGATGGCGCGGTTATCGAATTCGCCGCCATGGCTGCCGCGCACCAGCGACGCTTCCAGCAGGCGCTGGCGCGTGCCGCGGTTGCTCAGCACCGCCAGCGGCGCCTGGCCGGTGGTATTGCTGACGGCGATGGCGAACTTGCCCTCCAGGCCGCGCGCCTTGGCGGCAGCGGCGGCGGCGTCGATCGCCTTCTCGCTCATGCCGGCCAGCTCTTCGCGCGTATCGACGATCAGGGCCGAGGCATTGGCTTCCTTCAGCACATTCTGGCTGAAGGTCGTTTGCAAGGCGGCCAGCTGGGTGTTATAGGCTTTCAGCTTTTCCTTGTTGGCGGCCGACAGCTTGGCGCCGGCGCGCACGAAATCGGTGTGGTAGCGTTCCAGCAGGAATGTCGACTCCGCGTCCAGGCCCAGCTTATTGCGCTTCTCATACAGCGACTTGATGCGCTGATACAGCTTGCCGTTCAAGCGGATGGCATCGCTGTGCGCTGCCAGTTTCGGCGCCAGCTCGCGGTCCAGCGCTTCCATGCTGTCGTTGGTATTCGCGCCCGACAGATTGCCGAACACGGACGACACGCGCGCCAGCAACTGGCCCGAACGTTCCATCGCCACGATGGTGTTCTCGAACGTCGCCGGCTGCGCATTATTGGCAATGGCTGCGATTTCGGCGGCCTGCTCGCGGATGCCCGCCTCATACGCCGGCGCATAGTCCTCGTTATGGATCTTATCGAAAGCCGGATATTGGAAAGGCAGCGCGCTTGGTTTAGCGAACGGATTCGACTCCGCCAGCGGCGCGGCATGGGCGGAAGCAAAACCCGCCAGCGCCAGGCTGGCAGCGATCAAAAGCAATTGTGGATGTTTCATGGAATACGCAACTCTAAAAAGAAAATGTGCAGACTACGCCCGAGCCCGTGTCCGATTTTGGGGTCTGGCCCCAAAATCGGACACGGGCTGGGCTATTGGGACTTACTTGGCGTTCAGGCCGCGGCGTTCGAGCAGGGGCGTGATCTCGGCGTCGCGGCCGCGGAAATCGCGGAACAGTTGCAGGGCGTCGGCAGTGCCGCCGCGCGAGAGCAGGGTTTTGCGGAACCAGTCGCCGTTCTTGCGCTGCAGGCCGCCGTTTTCCTTGAACCATTCGACGGTGTCGGCGTCCAGCTTCTCGCTCCACAGATAGGCGTAGTAGCCGGCCGAGTAGCCGCCCGCGAAGCTGTGGTTGAAGTAGGTGGTGCGGTAGCGCGGCGGCACTTCGGCCAGGTCGACGCCCGCTTCTTTCAGCGCGGCCGCTTCGAAGCCCAGCACGTCGGCCGGCACTTGCGCCGGCTTGATCTGGTGCCAGCGCTGGTCCAGCAGCGAGGCGGCCAGGTATTCGGTGGTGGCAAAGCCCTGGTTGAACTTCTTCGACGCGCGTACCTTGTCCAGCAGCTCTTTCGGCATCGGCTCGCCGGTCTTGTAATGCTTGGCGTAGTTGGCCAGCACTTCGGGCCAGTCCATCCACATCTCGTTCACTTGCGACGGGTATTCCACGAAGTCGCGCGGTACGCTGGTGCCGGAGAAGCGCGGATAGGTCACATTCGAGAACATGCCGTGCAGGGCGTGGCCGAATTCGTGGAAGGCAGTCTTCACTTCATCCACCGTCAGCAGGGTCGGCTCGCCGGCCGGCGGCTTGGGGATGTTCAGGTGGTTGGCCACCACCGGCAGCGTGCCGTTCAGCTTCGACTGCGACACGTATTCGTTCATCCAGGCGCCGCCCTGCTTATTGCTGCGGGCGTACATATCGGCCAGGAAGATGGCCAGCTGCTTGCCGTCGGCGTCGAACACGTCGAACACGCGCACGTCCGGGTTGTACACCGGCAGATCCTTGCGCTCCTTGAAGCTCAGGCCATACAACTTGCCCGCCGCGTAGAACACACCGTTGATCAGCACGCTATCGAGTTCGAAATAGGGCTTGAGCTGCTTCTCGTCGAAGGCAAAGCGCTGGGCGCGCACCTTGTCGGTGTAGAAGTCCCAGTCGGAGGCGGCGATCTTGCCGCCGGCGACGGCCTGCAGGTCGGCCGCTTCGCGGCGCGCATTGTCGGCGGCCGGCTTGGCCAGCTCGGACAACAGCTTGTTGACGGCCGCCGGATTCTTCGCCGTTTCCTCTTCCAGCGAGTAGGAGGCGAAATCGGCATAGCCCAGCAGAACCGCCTGTTCGGCGCGCAGCTTGGCCAGCTTGCGCACCACCTCGCGGTTATCGTATTTGCCGCCATGGCTGCCGCGCTCCATCGACGCTTTCAGCAGGCGCGCGCGGATGGCGGCATTGGTCAATTCGCCCAGCGCCGGCTGGCTGGTGGTGTTCATCAGCGGCAGCACGAATTTGCCGGGCAGCTTGCGCGACTTGGCTTCGGCGGCGGCGGCGTCGATGGCCGCCTCGCTCAGACCAGCCAGGTCGGCACGGCTGTCGAGCACCAGGGCCGAGGCATTGGTTTCCTTCAGCACGTTCTGGTCGAAGGCGGTTTGCAGGCTGGCGATCTGCGCGTTCAGGGTTTTCAGCTTGGCTTTCTGCGCGGCCGACAGTTGGGCGCCGGAACGCAGGAAATCGGTGTGGTAGCGCTCCAGCAGATGGGCCGACTCGGCGTCCAGGCCCAGCTTGTCGCGCTGCGCGTACAGCGACTGCACGCGCTGGAACAATTTGGCGTTCAGGAAGATGGCGTCGCTGTGCGCGGCCAGCTTGGGCGACATGGTGCGGCTGATTTCATCGAGCGTGTCGTTGGTGTTGGCGCCCTGCAGATTGCCGAAGATGGTCTGCACGCGGTGCAGCATCTCGCCCGAGCGCTCCATCGCCACGATGGTGTTGTCGAAGGTGGCGGGCTGCGGGTTGTTGGCGATGGCGGCGATTTCCTTCAGGTTCTCGGCCATGGCGGCCTTGAAGGCGGGCGCGAAATGCTCGTCCTTGATCTGGTCGAAGGCCGGATACTGCAGCGGCAGCGTGCTGGCCTTGAACAGGGGATTGGCCGCGGCGGCGGCGGTGGCGGCGGCAGGCTTGGTGACGGGGGCAGCGTGGGTCATGGAGGTCAGTGCCAGGCCAAGGCTGGCGGCGAGAACGAGCATTCGAGGATGGGACATATCATCTTTCTTATCAACGCCAAGGAAAATGCTGCCTCTGCGGACAGCAGGTAAGCGTCAGATAATAGCAGGCCGCCGTGGCCGCGTCACGGCCTGTCCCGCGCACTCTTCACGCGCTGGTATCGACCATATTGCCCTTGGCCTTGTCGCTGATCTTCTGCATTTCCTGCCTGGCCAGGTCGCCCATCTGCTCATCGACCTTCTTGCGCTGCTCCGGCCCCATTTTCGCCAGGTCGTCCTCGCTGAGTCCGAGCTTTTTCAGCAGCCCTTCGCGGAAGCGCTGGGCCGGGCTCATTTTCAGATAGTCCTCCAGCTCCGCATTGAGTCCCTTGCTGCCGCTGGCCGAGGCGCCCGCCGTCTTGGCGCCGCTGGCGGAAGCACTGAAGCCTGGCGACATTATCTGGCTGTCGCGCGCGCCGATCGAGGAGATTGCCATGCTGGTCCTTTAGATGGTGGGTAAGTGGAACGGCTATGCGGAGGGAAGAAAAAACGCACTCAATGCTCCAGCTGCCGGGCGATGCGCCGGTCCGGAATGAACCACAGCAGCGCCACCAGCGCGTACAGGCCGACACCCAGCCAGGGATACCAGACCGAGGCGGCAATCGCCAGCAGATACAGCACGATGGAATACACTTCCTTGCCCTGCCGACCCATGGCCTCGGCCAGCGGCGACTGCTTGCCATGCAGGGCGCTCAGCGCGCAGGCCAGGACCAGGTAGGCGATGGCGCACATCAGCAGCACCACGCCATACATGGTGACGGGCAGCGAGGCGTAATGGTTCTCGCCCATCCAGCCGGTGACGAAGGGAATCAGCGAGAGCCAGAACAGCAGGTGCAGATTGGCCCACATGACGCGGCCATCGACCTTGCTGGCCGCGTGCAGCATATGGTGGTGGTTGTTCCAGTAGATGCCGACATAGATGAAGCTCAGCACATAGCTGAGGAAGATGGGCAGCAGCGGCCCCAAAGTCTCCCAGTTCGTGCCGTGCGGGACTTTAAGTTCCAGCACCATGATGGTGATGATGATGGCGATCACGCCATCGCTGAAGGCTTCAAGGCGGCTCTTGCCCATGGTCGTCCTGTCGGTCGGATTACGTCCGGAATTGTGGCCGCGCACGGCCGCTATGGCCCGCCAGTGGCAAGCCGCTGAATTATCAATTTGGAAATTGAGGCGATTTTACATGGGCCTTAGCTTCAGCAAAAACTGGAATAGCTGGCCTTATGCCCCACTCCTCGCCCCATTGGCCTCTGCCATATGGACTGGCGATCTTAGTGATAGTCGTCCTCGCGCTGATGGCGCAAGGCGAGAACAGTCACGGTATTGGCGTTCTCTATCTCAAACAAGGCCACATAGCCTGATGCGCCAAAAGGAATGATTAACTCGCGTAAAAATGGGGTATCCGCCCGGGCCTTACGGCAGCTGACTTGGCAGCAGCCAGCATGCCTTCCAGGCGCAGAACTGCTTCCGAACTCACAGAGTTTCCCGTACGCTTTGCGTCTTCGCGCGATGCCAGACCCCGGGCGAGAAACTCGCGCTGATAGCGACGACGTTCAATGCTTTCCCGGATCGACTGCTCGACAAAGCTGGAAAGGGTCTCTCCTTCGTGCAGGCTCTGCTCAGCAGCCTCCTGCAACTCCTGCTCCACTCGTAAAGATGGAAATGTCGCAGTTTTCATCATCAGCCTCGTGCGTTGCAATTACGATGCATTGTGATCCTATTCTGAGGCTTCTGCAATCAAGGGCAAGAGGCGCATCGAGCTACGTTTCTGCTCCGCAAACCGGATCAGCTGCGGGAAAAACTGGTCGAAGCCGGCGGCCAGGGTGTCATAGTGTGCGCGCACATCCAGCAAGCCTTCGCGCATCAGGTGGCCGTTGCGGCTCAGGCGCTGGGAGATGCGCTGGACGGCCAGTTCCACGCTGGCCAACTCCTCGTAGCTGCCCAGCCAGTCCTGCGCCACCATATGCGGCAGCATGGCGCGCAGGCGCTCGGGCAGCAGCGGCTCGTATTGCGCCACCGCCTGGTAAAAACGCTGGATCAGCTCTGCTTTCGGGCCGCTGCTGTACTGCGCCCAGCGGCGCGACAGCAGATGGTCGTAGAACACGTCGAGCACGATGCCGGCGTAGCGCCGGCGCCCCTCGCCGAACAGCTGCACGGCCGAGCGCACGATGGGATGGCTGTCGGTATAGCTGTCGATATAGCGGTGCAGCTGGATTTCCTGCACCACTTCCGGCGGGTAGATCGCTTGCGCATTGACCTTGACGAAATCGCCCAGCAGGGCGCCGACCATGGCGTCGTCGCTATGGCGGGCAAGGTAGATGTGGGCAAGGTAGTTCATGGCCGGTCGCAGCAGATGGATACGGCTACCTTAACAGAATCGGCCGCAGTCTTCAGGCAGCCCGGCGGCGTGCGACCGGCGGGCCGCGATCAGTAATGCGGCGGACGCTCGTTGAGCGGCGTCTGCCCATGCTGGGCATTGTTGCGCATATGCTCGGCCAGGGCGTTCAGCATGGCTTCCAGCTTGTCGATCTGCTTTTGCTGCTCGTAGATGCGGGTGTTAAGCGATTCCACCAGATCCTCCTGGTGCGCGAGCTTGATTTCGATGTCGATAAAGCGGTCTTCGTCGCTCACGGCGTACTCCTTGCGGCAAAAACCGGCATTGTAACAGCGGCCCCAACCTTGCGCGGCGGAGCGCGAGTGGGGCAGTCTGCATCACTATCCTCGATCAAATGCTCTCGTTTCCCCTTCTCGTTTTATCGCGTTTCATCTCGTTTGAACTCGCGTCCCTCTTCCTGATCCAACAAGAAGAAACGAGGACAAATGCGATAAAACGCGGAAGGAGAACAAGAATGAATGATCGAACATCCCGCAATGAAGTCCCATCATCGGTATTGGCCGAACTGGGCGACTACCTGGCCCGATCCGGCAGGAGCGCCGCGCCCGGTCACTGGCCGCTGATCGATTACTGCAGGGCCGATTGAACGGCCGGCCTTACGCCGGCTTGACGTCCTTCGGCGTGGCCAGCAGCTCCTTCATGCGCGCCAGCCGTTCGCGCGGGGTCAGGACTTCGCTTTCCTTGGGCGGGGCGTCGCCGACGTCGAGCTGCATTTCGGCGATGAAACGCGAGACGTCGCAGTGCACATGCTCGCCGCCGCGCTTGCGCTTCTTGCACCAAGTGAGCTGCAGGGTGCGCTGGGCGCGCGTGATGCCGACATACATCAGGCGCCGCTCTTCCTCGATGCGCTGGGCCAGGGTTTCCACCGGCGCGTCCGGGTCGCCTTTGTGCGGCAGGATGCCCTCTTCCACGCCGACCAGGAAGACGTGCGGATATTCCAGCCCTTTCGAGGCGTGCAGGGTGGACATGCGGATCGCGTCCGGCTCCTCGTCCTTCCCGTCCAGCATGGACATCAGGGCCACCATCTGCGTCAGCTCCAGCACATTCTTTTCCTCGCCGTCGCGGTCCTTGCCGCCACGGCCCCGGTCTTTCAGCCAATTGACGAAATCAAGCACGTTCTGGTACTTGCTCTGCGCCGCGCGCTCTTCGAACGAGTCGTACAGATAATGCTCGTAGTGGATGGCTTCCATCATATCGTCCAGCACCTGGGCCGCGTTGTCGCCGCTGCCGGACGGGCCGGGACGCGTGGCGCGCGCTTCCAGGTCGCTGATGAAATTGCAGAAGTCGCGCAGGGGCTTGAGCTGGCGGTCGGTCAGCTTGGCTTCGATGCCGCCCTTGAACACGGCTTCGAACAGCGAGCATTGCCACTGGCCCGAGAAGGAACCGAGCGCCTCCAGCGTGGACTGGCCGATGCCGCGCCGTGGCGTGGTGACGGCGCGGATGAAGGCGGGATCGTCGTCCTGGTTGGCCAGCAGGCGCAGGTAGGCGATGATGTCCTTGATCTCGGCCTTGTCGAAGAAGCTCTGGCCGCCGGAGATCGTGTAGGGGATGCGCTGGTTGCGCAGCGCCTGTTCGATCACGCGTGCCTGGTGGTTGCCGCGGTACAGGATGGCGTAGTCCGACCACTTGTTCTTGCGCTCGAAGTGGTCGGCCGAAATCATGATCGCCACCTGGTCGGCTTCCTGCTCGTCGTTGGGCATGGAGTGCACCTTGATCGGCTCGCCCAGGCCGTGTTCCGACCACAGCGCCTTTTCGAACAGCTTGGGATTGTTGCTGATCACCGCATTGGCCGCCTGCAGGATGCGCGTGGTGGAGCGGTAATTTTGTTCCAGCTTGATCAGGCGCAGGTCGGGGAAATCCACCTGCAGATTGCTCAGGTTCTCGATGGTCGCACCGCGCCAGGCGTAGATGGCCTGGTCGTCGTCGCCGACGGCGGTGAACATGGGCTTCTTGCCGAGGCCCGTCACCATCAGCTTGACCAGCTCGTACTGGCAGGTATTGGTGTCCTGGTATTCGTCGACCAGCAGGTAACGCAGGCGGCGCTGCCATTTGTCGCGCACCTGGCCATTGTTGCGGAACAGTTCCACCGGCAGGCGGATCAAGTCGTCGAAGTCGACGGCCTGGTAGGCGCTCAAGGTCGCCACATAACTGCCGTAGATGCGCGCCGACTGCGCCTCGTCCTCGTCTTTCGCGTGGCGTAGCGCTTCCTCGGGCGTCACCAGGCCGTTCTTCCACAGCGAGATATCGTTCTGGATGCCGCGGATGAGCTGCTTGTCGGTGGTGATGGCCAGGTCCTGCACCAGGGAATAGCAGTCGTCGCTGTCCATGATGGAGAAGCGGTCTTTCAGGCCCAGGTGGTTGGCTTCCTGGCGCAGGATTTTCACGCCCAGCGAGTGGAAGGTCGACACCGTGAGCAGCTTGGCCTGGCGCGGCTGTTTCAGCAGCTTGCCGACGCGCTCCTGCATTTCCAGCGCGGCCTTGTTGGTGAAGGTCAGGGCGGCGATGGTGCGCGGGTCGTAGCCCCGGTCTTCGATCAGATGGGTGATTTTCTGCGTGATGACGCGCGTCTTGCCCGAACCGGCCCCGGCCAGCACAAGGGCGGGACCGTCGAGATAGAGCACGGCTTCGCTTTGCGGGCCGTTCAGGCCAAACTGTGGTGCATTGGACATGATTTCCAGACGGGATGGGCGGTACAGCGGAGCATTGTACTGCCTTGCCCATTGATTATTGGCCGCGCGCCGGAATATAGTGGTGCCAGGGCCACCACAGGCCAGCCATTCCGCCGGACAGTCTTATGAAATTTGAACACCTCATCGAAATCAACGATCCGCTCAACCCGCTGGTCGACACCATCAGCGCGGCGCAGCTGTGGCGCGGCCTGGTGCTGCGCGCCGAGTCGCCCAAGCTCTTCGTGCCGCATCTGGACGAGTGCCAGATCGACGAGCGCACGGCCGGCGGTTTCCGCCGCCGCCTGCGCTACGGCCAGGTGGTGATCGTCGACCGCGTGCTGCTGGAACAGCCCGACCGCATCCGCTACGAGGTGCCGGCCCAAGGTGAAATCAGCGCTTCCAGCCTGGTGATGTCGATCGAGTCGCCGCAGCCCGAGATGCTGTTCGTGCGTTTCCAGTACGACGATGGGCACGACGCGGCCACCGATGCGGCCAACGCCATGTACGACGATTTCCGCCGCTCGGCCTATGTGGAATCGGACATCGACACCATCCGCGTGCTGCGCGAGCTGATCGCCGATGGCCGCCTGGACGCCACCCTGAATTAAGGCGTCCTTACAGCGCGGCGGCGCGGCCCCAGATGCGGTCCATGCGCAGCGTGAGGCCGACCTGGGTTGCGCTCAGCACGTCGCGGATGCCATTCAGGTCGCCGCGCGTGTCGCGCTGCAGGAAGACGTCGAGCGGCGCGCCGCGCGGGCCGATGACCGATTCGACCCAGGGCGCGGTGGAGTTCAGCCCCTTGCGCGCCACCACGCCCACTTCGCCGTTCAACAGGCGCACATAGCTACCGATCGGGTAAATCCCCAGTTCGCGGATCAGCACCGAGGCGATCTGCGCGTCGAGCGTGCTGCGCGCTTCAAGCAGGATGTCGCGCAAGGCCTGGTTGGGCAGCATGGGCTTGCGGTAGCGCCGCTCGGAGACGCGGGCGCAGTAGCGGTCGGCCAGCGCCAGCAGCTTGGCCAGCTCCGGAATCGCGGCGCCGGCCTTGCCCAGCGGGTAGCCGCTGCCGTCCTCGTTTTCGTGGTGGGCCAGCACGCAGGCGATCCAGTCGTTGTCCTCGATGCCGGCGCGGCGCAGCAGCACGGCGCTGACCTGCGGATGCTCGCGCACGATGCGCTTGTCGGCCTCGGACAGCGGCGCAGTGTCGCCATGCAGGCGCTGTTGATGACCGAGCATGCCTAAATTCATGGTCAGCGCGGCCAGGGTCAGGGTGCGCAGCTCGTCCGGGCTTTTCTTGAGTGCCAGCGCCACCGTCTGCGCCACCACGGCGGTATCGATGCAGTGGCGGACTTCATAGGCGACGGCCTGCTGGTTGTGCAGGATGCAGGCCACGGCCACGTCGGCATTGGTGGCGACGGCCTCGCCCACCAGGGCGGCAATGGCGTCGAGTTCGCCGCGCAAGCCGTTGGTGCCGGCCGCCAGCGCGGGCAGCGCGGCCTGCAGGCGCTGGGCGGCTTCGTTCAGCATGCGCAGCACGGAGGGCGGGTCTTTGTATTCCTTGAGCGTGTCCAGGCTGCTGTCTTCGATGAAGCCGCGTTCGACCAGATTGTCGACCTGGGCCTCGCTGGCCAGCACAAAGCCCTGGCGCACCAGCAAGGCGCCATTTTCGCCATAAACATTCCAGGCCAGGGTCTGCCCCAGCCGGATATCGCCGTGTGTGATGCGCCGTATCGCCATTCCGCCTCCGTCATTGCCGCCGCGAATGCAAGGAGGCCTGTTTCAGGGTAGGCCGGGATTGAATGCGCGCAAGATTGCGGATAGGCGTGAGGGCCTATCCCATTTCCTAGGATCAATAGTTTATATCAGAATGTAAAATTCTCAAGCAGGAAAGTGTTACCGGCGGCCTGCCGGGCGCGCCACTGTTGTATGCGCGCCCACGGTCCGGCCTCAGGTGCCGGGTGTGCAGTCGGGACAGGGCTGGGACGGCGGCGGCGTGCTGGCCAGGTGCTCGGCCAGTTCGCGCAGGGCGGTGCGCACGCCCTCTTCGATGACGGGATGGTAAAACGGCATATCGAGCATGGCGCGCACCGTGAGGCCGGCTTGGCAGGCCCAGGCCAGCAGATGGCCCAGGTGCTCGGCGCGCGGCCCGATCAGCTCGGCGCCCAGGAAACGGCCGCTGCCGTATTCGCCATAGACGCGCAGCAGCCCCTTGTTTTGCAGCATGACACGGCTGCGGCCCTGGTCGGCGAAGTCCACCTTGCCGGCGGCGAAGCGGCCCTCGTGGCTGCGGCACAGCTCCTCGTAGCCGGCGCCCAGGGTCACGATCTGCGGCTCGCTGAAGGCGATGGTCAGCGGCGTGCGGCGCAGGCCCGCTTCCACGGCCGGGAAGGCGGCGGCGTTGCGGCCGGCGATCTTGCCCTGGTCGGCCGCCTCGCCCAGCAGGGGCAGCTCGTCGCTGGCATCGCCCGCGATGAAGATGGCGCTATTGCCGCATTGCATGGTGTGGCGGTCATAGACGGGCACGCCGTCGCCGTCCAGCGCGATGCCGGCCGCCGCCAGGTTCAAGCCATCCACATTCGGCGCACGGCCGATGGCGGCCAGCACATAGTCGTAGCGCTCGCTGCGCGCCGCGCCGTCCGCCCCCTGGCTGCGCAGCAGCAGGCCGTCGCCCTCGGCCTCGACGGCCGCGACCTGGGTCTGGAAACGCAGGTCGAGCTCCTCGGCCAGGACCGCGCGCGCCGCCGCCAGTACCAGCGGATCGCCGAGCTGGGCCACGCTGTCGCCGCGCGCATACAGGGCCACGCGCACGCCGAGCCGGTGCAGGGCCTGGCCCAGCTCCAGCCCGATCACGCCGCTACCGACCACGGCCACGGCGGCCGGCAAATCGGTCCACTCGAACACGGCTTCGCTGCTGATCACGCGTTCGCCCGCCGCGCGCCAGGCGGCCGGCACGATGGGGCGGGAACCGGTGGCGATCACGATGGCGGCGGCCTCGACCGTGGTGTGCCCGTCCACCACGAGGGTGCGCGGGCCGCTGAAGCGCGCCTGGCCGCGTACCATATCCTCGGCCGGCAGCTGCGCCATATTCTCCAGTACAAAGCCGACAAAGCGGTCGCGTTCGCGCCGCACGCGCGCCATGACGGCGGCGCCATCGATGCGCAGCGGCCCGGGGTGGACGCCAAACGCGGGCGCGGCGGCCACGGCGTGGGCCGCCTCGGCGGCCGCGATCAAGAGCTTGCTCGGCATGCAGCCGACGCGGGCGCACGTCGTGCCGTAAGGGCCGCCTTCGATCAGCACGGCATGCCGGCCGGCGGCGCGTGCCTGGCGGTAAGCGCTCAAGCCGGCCGTGCCGGCGCCAATCACTGCCACATCGCAAGTTATCGTCTTCATGCGCTGCCTCATGGGGAATTAGTCTGCCGATACTACACTTTCAGGCGCGCGCCTGCTGACAAGCGACACAGTTGGTATTAGTATTGCTTATCTTCGTCGAAATGTATAAGTACAACTTATGGAAAATCTGGACTACCGCGCGCTGGCGGTGCTGGATGCCGTGGCCAGCCACGGCAGTTTCGAGAAGGCGGCCCTGGCGCTGGGGATTTCCCAGCCCGCCGTATCCCAGCGTATCAAGGCGCTGGAAGATGCGGCAGGCCGCCTGCTCATCGTGCGTGGGGCGCCCGCCCTGCCCACCGGCCTCGGCCAGCGCCTGATTTCGCATTACCGCAACGTCAAGCTGATGGAAGCGGCCCTGGACATCGACCTCGGCAACACGGTCAGCATGCCGGAAATCGCCGTCGCGGTGGATGCCGCCAGCCTGGCGACCTGGTTCCCGCTGAGCCTGGGGCCGCTGCTGGCGCCGCCGCGCTGCCAGCTCGAAGTGCAGCAGCTCGAACGCGACGCCGCCCTGCACCTGCTGCGCGAAGGCAGCGTGTTCGGCTGCGTGGCCGCCGCCGGCGCCCTGCCGCCGGCCGAATTGAACGGCGCCAGCGTCACGCCGCTGGGCGGCATGCGCCACGTCTGCGTCGCCACGCCGGCCTTTGCCAAGCGCTGGTTCGGCGACGGCTTCAGCGCCGACGCCGTGCAACTGGCCCCGGCCGTGACCCATGAACTGGAACTGACGGCGCGCTTCCTGGCCCAGCACCTGGACGTCAAGCGTGCCTTCCCCCACCACAAGGTACCGCTCTCGACCGCGCTGACCGACTGCCTGTACGGCGGCCTGGCCTATGGCTTGCTGCCTTATCTGCAGGCGGCGCATGGCTTGGCGCAAGGCACGCTGATCGACCTGGCGCCGGGCGCCTACCTCGATGTCGAACTCAACTGGCATAGCTGGCAGCTCGACACGCCGTTTACGCGCGCGCTGTCGGAGCAAGTGCTCACCACGGCGCGGCGCTATCTCGTCCAGCCGTAAAAACCGGGGGCCGACGGCAACGCCGCGTTCACGTTTCCCGCCGGTTCCCGGCTCTAGATATCCAGCGGGTCGACTTCCAGCGACCATTTGACCCGGGTTTTGAGCGCGCGCAGCGCCGCCGTCCACTCCTTGAGGAAGGCTTGCAGGGCCGGCCGCGAGGCCGATTCGACCAGCAGCTGGGCGCGCTCGACATTGTGCACGCGCGTCATGCTCATCGGGATCGGCTCGTTGACGGTGATGCCCTCGTGCGCCGTGCAGTCGCGCGCGGCGCGCAGGAAGTCGAGCGCCACGGCCAGCTCGGCCGCTTCGGCGCGCAGCAGGGCCTGGAACAGATAGGGCGGCAGACCGGCCTGGGCGCGCTCGGCCAGCAGGGCGCTGGCGAAATGGTCGAAATCGTGGGCCACCACGGCCCCATACAGCGGATGGCGCGCATAGCGGGTCTGGATCAGCACCTCGCTGGCGCTGCCGCCCTCCTTCTGCGCGGCGCGGCCGGCGCGCCCGGCCACCTGCATGAGCTGGGCGAACAGGCGCTCGCTGGCGCGGTAATCCTGCGAGAACAGGGCCGCATCGGGATTCAAAATGCCGACTAAAGTCAGCTTCTTGAAGTCATGTCCCTTGGCCACCATCTGCGTGCCGATCAGGATGTCGACCTCGCCCCGGTGCACCGTGTCAAAAGCTTCGCGCGCGCTGCCCTTGCGCCGCGTGGAGTCGGCATCGATGCGCAAAATGCGCGCTTCCGGGAACATCTGCTGCAAAGCTTCCTCGATGCGCTGGGTGCCGCGCCCGACCGGCTGCAAGTCCACATTACCGCAGTCGGGGCAGTGGCGCGGGATGCGCAGCTCCAGGCTGCAATGGTGGCAGCGCAGCCGGTGTTCGGGCCGGTGCAGCACCATATGCGCCGTACAGCGCTTGCATTCGCTGACCCAGCCGCAGGATTCGCAGCAAATCACGGGCGCATAGCCGCGCCGGTTCAAAAACAGCAGCGACTGCTCGCCGCGCGCCATGCGCTGGCGCAGCGCCGCCAGCAGGTTGGCGCTGAGGCCGTCGCGCGGCTTGTCGCGTTCCAGGTCGATCAGCTTGACGGTCGGCAGCACGGCCTGCTGCACGGCGCGCTCACGCAGTTCGAGCAGGCGGTAGCGGCCGGACTGGGCATGGTGCCAGCTTTCCAGCGAGGGCGTGGCGGAACCGAGCACGATGGGAATGCGCAATTGCCAGGCGCGCCACACGGCCAGGTCGCGCGCCGAATAGCGCAAGCCTTCCTGCTGCTTGTAGGAAGGGTCGTGTTCCTCGTCGATCACGATCAGTTGCAGGCGCGGCAATGAAGCGAGGATGGACAGCCGCGTGCCCAGCACAATGCGCGCCCTTCCCTCGTGCGCGGCCAGCCAGTGCAGCATGCGCTCGCCTTCCGACAGGCTGCTGTGCAGGGTGGCCAGCATCAGGCCCGGGAAGCGGGCGCGGATATTGCCTTCGAGCTGGGGCGTCAGATTGATTTCCGGCACCAGGATCAGGATCTGCGCCGCCGGGTCGCGCGCCAGCACCTGGGCGCAGGCTTGCAGATAGACTTCGGTCTTGCCGCTACCCGTCACGCCGTACAGCAGGGCCGGCTGGAAGCCCGTGGCGCCGCCGATGCAGTCGGCCGCCGTCTGCTGCGCCGGATTGAGCACCGGCATGCCGGCCGGCGCCGGGTCATGCGGCGCGTCGAGCTTGCCCAGCTTCTTGATGGCGCGGTCCAGCGCCACCGTGGTCAGCACGCGCAGGTTCTTGGGCAGGCCGGGCAGGGCCACCTCGCCCAGCGGGCGCTGGTAATAGTCGGCGGCAAAACCGGCCAGGGCCAGCCACTGGGCCGACAGCGGCGCCAGCTGGCTGCGCACGGCCAGCGCATCCTTGAGCTTGTCCTCGGCCACCTCGCTCTCTTGCGCGACGGCCACGATCAATCCGACCACCTCGCGCCGCGCGAACGGCACCAGGGCCAGCTGGCCGACCAGCGGCTCCTGGCCCGGCTCGCAAGCCCAGCGGTAATCGAAGACCGCATTCAGCGGCGTATCGAGGGCAATTCTAAGGATGCAATGCGCCATTCGAACCTGTTTTTCCCGCCGTTTTGAACTATCCACAGATTCTGGGGATAACTTTGTGGACAATGGGCGGGCTTTCTAGCGTCCTGCTCGTCGCCCCTCCCGCATTCCCTCCCGGCAGCCCCCAAAACGGCAATTTTTCTCTTTAATAATCAAACACTTGCAAAACACGTCCCAGTGCAGCCCAAAACCACATATTTTTCTGCGCTCTGTGCATAAGTGAAGTATTTAGGGACAAGTTTTCGCCTGAAATCAAGCATTTTTTGTCATCAAACTGTCAAAAATCGCACATGCTGCACCACAGCAGCCGCACGGCCTGCTGGCGTGACAAGGTTTACGCCTAGGCAAGCACTTTCCGCTTCAGAAAGCTTACCGAAAATTCATGCGGCGCAACAGAATCCTCGGCAAAAACTTCAACATTATGACTAAGTAACGGTTTACTAAGGGCTTTTCTCTTTTTTCCACAGTTTTTGTGGATAACTTTGTGGAGAATGGGCTAAAAAGCTTGCAGCAGCCTTGGGATAAGCTTTAGTTATCACCAGACCCAGCCTCGCAGCCCGATTTTTTACCCCTTACAAATCAAGAACTTAGAGAGCGCTCCCGGGCGAGCAGGGAATCACTGCCTGTTATTTCCGCAGCAAAAAAAATTGTGCATAAGTCGGTCTTGCCGCGCTGCTGTCAGAATGGAAAAGGGCGCGTTTCCATGAGAAACGCGCCCTTTCGCCAGAGAAAATCAGGCTGCGCGCAGGCTGCGGCTATGGCTGTGCACGGCCTCCACCATGGCGGCCACCGATTCCGGCGGCGTGAACTGGGAAATGCCATGGCCCAGATTGAACACGTGGCCGGTATTGTGCTTGCCGAAGGCGTCCAGCACGCGCACCACTTCGGCGCGGATCTGTTCCGGGCTGGCGAACAGGATGGCCGGATCGAGGTTGCCCTGCAGCGCCATCTTGTCGCCCACCAGGGCGCGCACCTTGCCGATGTCGGCGCTCCAGTCCAGGCCCATGGCATCGGCGCCGATGGCGGCGATGTCCTCGGCCCAGTGGCCGCCGCCCTTGGTGAAGACGATGGCGGGGATCTTCACGCCGTCTTTTTCGCGCTGCAGCTGCGCTACCACTTTCTGCATGTAGTGCAGCGAGAACTGCTGGTAGGCGCCGTCGGCCAGCGCGCCGCCCCAGGAGTCGAAGATCATCACGGCCTGGGCGCCGGCGTCGATCTGGGCGTTCAGGTACTCGGCCACCGCGCGCGCATTGGTCTCCAGGATGTGGTGCATCAGGTCCGGACGGCTGTACAGCATCTTCTTGATGGTGTGGAACTCGCGCGAGCCCTGGCCTTCCACCATATAGCAGGCCAAGGTCCATGGGCTGCCGGAGAAGCCGATCAGCGGCACGCGGCCATTGAGTTCGGTGCGGATCTGGGTCACGGCCTTGAACACATAGTCGAGCGAACCGGCTTCCGGCAGGCGCAGCGCCTTGACGTCTTCCTCGGTTTTCAGCGGACGCTGGAATTTCGGGCCTTCGCCTTCGACGAAGTACAGGCCCAGGCCCATGGCGTCCGGCACGGTCAGGATATCGGAGAACAGGATGGCCGCGTCCAGCGGATAGCGGTCGATCGGCTGCAAGGTCACTTCGGTGGCCAGGTCGGGATTGGTCGCCAGGCCCATGAACGATCCGGCGCGCGCGCGCGTGGCGCGGTACTCAGGCAGATAGCGGCCGGCCTGGCGCATGAGCCACACCGGGGTGTACTCGGTCGGCTGGCGCAGCAGCGCGCGCAGGAAGGTATCGTTCTTGAGTGGAGCAAAAGATGGCATGGCAGACAATCAAAAGCTGGAAGAAAGGCGCTATTATCGCATCCCGCAGGGCGTTTACGCGCAAGCGAACCCCATACCAGAGCGGACAAATCAAGAATCGGAGCAAATCTATGACCTCGAGCACCCTCCCCGCGCCGCATGGCGCCTGGCCTTCGCCGATCAGCGCCGCCACGGTGGCCGCCGGCGCCACGCCGCTGAGCCAACTGGCCTTGGGCGGGGCGGACGGGCGCGACATCTTCTGGCTGGCCGGCCGCGCCAGCGAGGCGGGCCGCAACACCCTGCTGCGCCGCCACGGCGCGCGGGTGGACGAGCTCACGCCGCTGCCGCTGAATGTGCGCAGCCGGGTGCACGAATATGGCGGCGGCGCCTACGCCGTCGACGGCGACACCGTGTATTTCTCGCATTTCGCCGACAACCGCCTGTACCGCAAGACGGGCCAGGACGCGGCCCAACCCTTCACCGCGCCGGGCAGCCAGCGCTTTGCCGATTTCGTGTCCGACCGCGCGCGCGGCCGCCTGATCGCCGTGCGCGAGCTGCACGACGCCGATCCGGCCAGCCACGCCGAGCCGGCGAATACCCTGTGCGCGGTGGGCCTGGACGGTACGGAAACCGTGCTGGCCGCCGGCGCCGACTTCTACGCCGCGCCGCGCCTCTCGCCCGACGGCCGCAGCCTGGCCTGGATCAGCTGGAACCATCCACGCATGCCCTGGCAGGGCAGCGAATTGTGGCTGGCGGACTTCCTGGCCGACGGCACGCTCGCCGCGCCGCGCCGCATCGCGGGCGGCCTGGAAGAGTCGATCTGCCAGCCCGAGTGGTCGCCGGACGGCAAGCTGTACTTCGTGTCCGACCGCAGCGGCTGGTGGAACCTGTACCGCTTCAGCGCCGAGCGCATCGAAGGCGTGTGTCCGATGCAGGCCGAATTCGCCGGCCCGCACTGGGTCTTCGGCGTGTCGATGTACGGTTTCCGCTCGGCCGGCGAAATCATCTGCACCTATATCGAACAGGGCGTGAGCCGCCTGGCGCGCCTGCTGCTCAATAGCGGCAAGCTGGAAGCCATCGCCAACCCCTACCAGGAAATCCGCGAGCTGCGCGTCGGTCCCGGTTTCGTCGTGCTGCTGGGCGGCAGCCCGACCATTCCGGCCGAAGTGGCCTGCATCGATTTCACCAGCGAGGAAGTGGAAGTGCTGGCGCGCTCCATCGACACCCTGCCCGACGCCGGCTACCTGTCGGTGCCGCGCAATCTGAGCTACCCGAGCGCCAATGGCCGCAGCTCCTATGCCTTCTTCTACCCGCCGCGGAACCGCGACGTGCAGGCGCCGCCAGGCAGCAAGCCGCCCGTCATCGTCATCAGCCACGGCGGCCCGACCGGCATGGCGGCCAATACCCTGAAGCTGGCCACGCAGTTCTGGACCAGCCGCGGCTTCGGCGTGCTGGACGTGAACTATGGCGGCAGCACCGGCTTCGGCCGCGCCTACCGCGATGCGCTCAAGGGCCAGTGGGGCATTGTCGATGTGGAGGATTGCATCGCCGGCGCGCGCTATCTGGTGGAACGCGGCCTGGCCGACGGCGAACGCCTGATCATCCGCGGCGGCAGCGCGGGCGGCCTGACCACCTTGTGCGCCCTCACCTTCCACGATGTGTTCAAGCTTGGCGCCAGCTACTACGGCGTGTCCGACCTGAAAGGGCTGGACCAGGATTCGCATAAATTCGAATCGCATTACAACGAGTACCTGATCGCGCCCAAGGCCGAGGCGGACGCGGTGTATGCCCAGCGCTCGCCCAGCCACCACACGGCGCGCCTGGCGCGCCCCATGATCTTCTTCCAGGGCCTGGACGACAAGGTGGTGCCGCCGCAGCAATCGGTAGCCATGGTCGAAGCGCTCCAGCAGCGCGGCGTGCCGGTGGCCTATGTGCCGCTGGAAGGCGAAGGCCATGGTTTCCGCAAGGCCGAAAACATCATCCGCACGCTGGAAGCGGAGCTGTACTTCTACCAGCGCATGTTCGGCCTGCACGACGCGGCCGCGCCGGCGCCGCTGCATATCGATAATCTGCCCCAGTAAAAGCCTCACCGCATGTCCGACCAGTCCCTGCTTGCCGAATTCGACGCGCTGCACCGCGCCGAGAAAATGATCCTCGCCCTGCTGTCGCTGATGGGCGATCCGGTGGGCCGGACCGCCATCCTCGACCATATGCTGAAGGCCGGCGTCAAGGACGGGCAGGAGCAGGCCTTCACCGTGGAGACGCTGGACGACGCCATGATCCGTCTGGAGCGCCTGGCCTTCGCCAGCGTGGTGACGGGACGCGGCTACATCTGCAACAACAAGCTGCGCTGGCCGGCCATCCGCGCCGCCATCGGCGCCCATCTGCTGGACGATCTGTGCAAGGCGCACGAGGCGCTGACGCCGATGCGCCAGAGCTGGAACGGCAGCTATGAACCGCGCAGCTACCGCCACGGCGTGGCGCGCCTGCGCATGGCCCTGCTGCGCGGCCAGGGTCCGCAGCAGATCGCCCCCCTGCTCACGGCCTGCATGGTGTGCTACGAGGCGGCCCAGCTGCATCCGGTGGTGGACATCTTCACCCGTCCTTTCGAGGCGGGCATGCTGCTGCTGGTGCATCCGCTGCTGCAGGACGATGTGCTGATGCTGCTCCTGCAGCACGGCCAGCGCGAACTGGCGCTGGCGCAGCCGGTGCGCGCCTATGCCGAGCGCCATTTCCAGCGCCGCCTGGCGGCCAAGGACCATGTCAGCGACGCGCTGCGCCTGGCGCTGGCCGAGGATGCGATCCTGTGCGGCCGCCTGGCCGACGCGGGCCGCTATCTGCAAGGCGTGGAAGGCGCGCTGGCCCAGTTCTTCGCCAGCGTGCTCCTGATGCTGCGCAATGACGTTGCGGGCGCGCTGGCCGGCTTCGAAGCGGCGCTGAAATCGATCCGGCGCGAGTCCGGCAAGCGCAAGCATCTGTTCCAGGGCATCGGCGGCCATCTGTATGTGCTGGCCCTGCTGCGCCAGGGCGACAGCAAGGCGCTCAAGGCCGCCGAGAGCTATCTGGAGCTGGCGGTGCATGCCCAGCATAATCCGGACAGCGCCGTGTACCAGCAATTGAGCGCCCTGCGCCAGATCCGCGCCGGCACCATGAGCACCGATATCGTGCTGTCGCGCGGCTGGGAATCCGCGATGCAGGCGCAAGTGTTCCAGGGGCTTCTGTATTTCTGGCTTTCGCTGCCGCAGCTCAAGCAGCGCCGCGCCGAATTGCAGGACGTGGTGCAGCAGGCGGAAAGCGCGGGCTATCTGCTGATCGCGGGACAGGCCGCCGGCCTGCTCGGCCATCTGGGCGAAGACCATTACGGCGAGCGCGCCGCCGCCCTGCGCGAGCAGCATGGCTTTGCCGATATGGCGCTGTGGTTCGAGCGCCAGGAAGCCTGGCAGCGCCAGCTCTCCGCCCTGATCAAGCTGCAGCACGGCGGCGGCAGCGACAACGGCAGCGAAACGCGATTGGTGTGGATGGTGTCCTACTCGCCGCGCCACGGCATCGCCGAAATCGAACCGCGCGAGCAGAAGCGCGATGCGCGCGGCCAGTGGGGCAAGGGCCGCCCGGTGGCGCTCAAGCGCCTGCGCGAGGAGGCGGCGCAGCTGGACTATCTGACGCCGCAGGATATCCGCATCAGCAGCACCATCGCGCCTTCGCGCCAGGCCTATGCCTCCGGCCTGCGCTACGACATCGATACCGAGCAGGCGGCGCTGGCCCTGGTGGGCCATCCCTTCGCCTACTGGATGGATGCGCCGGACATGCGGGTGGAACTGCTGGCCGGCCAGCCCGAGCTGCTGATCCAGCGCCGCAGCGGCCAGCTGCTGCTCACCATGCAGCCCGCCATCACGGACCCGAACAGCAAAGTGGTGGTGGTGAAGGAAACGCCGGGCCGCCTGCGCGTGGTCAGCGTGCAGGACGAGCACCACCGCATCGCCGCCATCGTCGGTGAAGGCTTGAACGTGCCGCTGCATGCGGAAGAACAGGTGCTGGAAGCCATCGGCGCCGTGTCCTCCATGGTGACGGTGCAGTCGGATATCGGCGGCGCCGCCGCCAGCTCGCAACAGGAAGACGCCGATGCGCGCCTGCACATCCACCTGCTGCCCTATCAGCAGGGCTTGAAGATGCAGATCCAGGTGCGGCCACTGCCCACCGGCGCCTATTACGCGCCCGGCTCCGGCGCCGAGAGCGTGATCGCCGACGTCAACGGCAGCACGGTGCAGGCGCGCCGCAGCCTGGCCGGCGAGCGCGACGCCGAGCGCCAACTGGTCCTGAAATGCCCGGTGCTGGAGCAGGCCGAACTCGATCACGGCGAATGGCTGCTGGGCCAGCCCGCGCTCTGCCTTCAGCTGCTGGCCGAATTGCAGTCCATCGATGCGGAAAAAATCGTCCTCGGCTGGCCCGACGGCGAAGCTTTCCGCGTCACGCAGCAGGTCGAAACCAAGCAGCTGCGCCTGGCCATCAAGAGCAAGAAGGATTGGTTCGCCGCCAGCGGCCAGTTGCAGATCGACGAGAACAAGGTGATGGACCTGCGCTCGCTGCTGGAACTGATCAAGGCCAGCAAGAGCCGCTTCATCGAGCTGGGCGACAAGCAGTTCCTGGCGCTGTCGGAGGAATTGCACCGCCGTCTCTCGGAGCTGAACGACTATGGCATGGACGACGACGGCGGCGTGCGCGTACACCGCCTGGCCGCCTTCGTGCTGGAGGAACTGGCCGCCGAAGTGAGCGGCGTCGAGGCCGACCGCATGTGGCGCGAGCACCTGCAGCGCATCGAGGCGCAGGCCAGTTATGTTCCGCGCCTGCCCGGCACCCTGCAGGCCGAGCTGCGCGACTACCAGCTGGCCGGCTTCGAATGGCTGGCGCGCCTGGCCCACTGGGGCGTGGGCGCCTGCCTGGCCGACGATATGGGCCTGGGCAAGACGCTGCAAGCCCTGGCCCTGATCCTGCTGCGCGCGCCGCAAGGCCCGGCCCTGGTGGTGGCGCCCACTTCGGTCTGCCTGAACTGGGCCAGCGAGGCGGCGCGCTTCGCGCCCACCCTGCGCGTGAAGATTTTCGGCGAAGGCGACCGCGAGGAAAGCGTGGCCAATGCCGGACCGTTCGACCTGCTCATCGTCAGCTATGGCCTGCTACAGCTGGAGTCGGAGCGCTTCACCAAACAGCAATGGCACACCATCGTGCTGGACGAGGCGCAGGCGATCAAGAATGCCGCCACCAAGCGTTCCCAGGCCGTGATGGCGCTGCCGGGCGATTTCCGCATCGCCGCCACCGGCACGCCGCTGGAAAACCATCTGGGCGAGCTGTGGAACCTGTTCCGCTTCATCAATCCCGGCCTGCTGGGCAGCCTGGAACAATTCAATCTGCGCTTCGCCGGTCCCATCGAGCGCCAGCAGGACCATCGCGCCGAAGTCGGCGCGCGCAACCGCCTGCGCCGCCTGATCCAGCCCTTCATCCTGCGCCGCACCAAGGCCCAGGTGCTGCGCGAGCTGCCGGCGCGCACCGAAATCGTGCTGGAAGTCGACCTGTCGGCGGAGGAAACGGCGCTCTACGAATCGCTGCGGCGCGAGGCGCTGGAGCATCTGGCCTCGATCGAAGGCCCAGCCGACAAGAAGTCCATGCAGATCCTGGCCGAGATCATGAAACTGCGCCGCGCCTGCTGCAATCCGAACCTGGTATCACCTTCGCTGAAACTGGCCAGCAGCAAGCTGGCGGCCTTCGACCAGTTGCTGCAAGGCCTGCTGGAGAATCGCCACAAGGTGCTGGTGTTCAGCCAGTTCGTCGACCATCTGAGCCTGATCCGCCAGCTGCTCGATGCCAAGGGCGTGAGCTACCAATACCTCGATGGCTCGACGCCGATGGCGGCGCGCAAGCAGCGCGTGGACGCCTTCCAGGCCGGCGAAGGCGATGTCTTCCTCATCAGCCTGAAAGCGGGCGGGGTCGGCATCAATCTGACGGCGGCCGATTACGTGATCCATATGGACCCGTGGTGGAATCCGGCGGTGGAAGACCAGGCCTCCGACCGCGCCCACCGCATGGGCCAGCAGCGCCCCGTGACCATTTACCGCCTGGTGGCACGGCATACGATCGAGGAAGGCATCGTCGACCTGCACCAGCACAAGCGCGAACTGGCCGACAGCCTGCTCGATGGCAGCGACGGCGCGGCCCGCATGTCGGCCGAGGATATGCTGGCCATGCTGGCCGAAGGCTTGCGCCGTTGAGCGGCCGGCCAGCTTGTTCGGCGGGGGCATTCATGCCATCATGCGCCATTCCGATTCAAGATATGCAAGGCCATGGAAGAAGATAACAATGCCCGCATCGCGCCGGGCGCCACCCTGCTCAGCGTGAAAGCCTGGACCGCCTACATCGGCCCGGTGCTGATGGCTTTCGTCATGCTCTTTGTGCTGCGCCTGTCCTTCACCTATTCGGAGTGGCTGGCGGCCGGCGTGCTGCTCCTCTCCACCGTGGTGATCGGCTACCGCGTGCTGCTGATCCGCAGCGTGCAACTGTATTGCGACGATGTGGGCGTGTGGATGTATGCCGGCATCCTGCCCTGGGCGCGCGGCGTGCAGGGCGTGAAATGGCGCGACCTGGACGAAGCCACCTTCGTGCAGTCCTTCTGGAGCTGGCTGTTCCGCTCCTACTCGATCCGCATCGGCCACCGCTTCACCAAATCGAGCGAGATCCTGCTAAGCCATATGGCGCGCGGCAAGCAGGTGGTGGCGCAGATCAATGAGCGCCACCAGCAGCTTATCCGCGGCAACACGCTGAACTGAAAACGCGTTTGTAGCGTCGTGTAACACGGGGCGCTCAAGCGGGCGGAATAATGATAATCTCGCACGCTGCACGCTCCAATTCAAGAGGTTCCCCCATGATCAAGACCAAGATTGCGCTGGCCGCCGTAATGGCCTGCCTGGCGCTGTCCCCGGCCAGCGCGGCGAAGAAGCCGCAAAAATCCGGCAAGCCCGCCAAGACGACCAGCGCGCCAGCCAAAAAATCCAGCAAAGGCAAGGGCAAGGCTGCCGCCGCAGCCGGTGCGGGCGCCGCCGCGGCCGCCGTGGCCGCGCCGGTGGCGCAGGAGCGCCGCCAGGACCGCACTTTCGGCAATGCGAGCAACCAGTTCCTCAGCGCCCTGTGGCGCGCCGATCCCGAACTGGCCATCTCGGTCGGCAAATACGATACCGCCGCCAGCCTGACCATCCCCGATGCGGCCAGCCGCCAGCGCCAGCTGGCCTTTATCGACGACTGGCTGGAACGCTTCGGCAAGCTCGATGCGCGCCAGCTGTCGCCGCGCCAGCGCACCGACCTGGGCCTGCTGCAGAACAAGCTGAATAGCGACCGCTGGTATCTGGCCACCTTCCGCGAATTCGAATGGAATCCGGCCTCCTACAATATCGCCAGCCCGCTCGACTTCATCCTCAACACCGAATACGCGGCCAAGCCGCAGCGCCTGCGCACCCTGCTCAAGCGCATCGCCAGCGTGCCGGCCTACTACGACGCGGCGCGCGCCAGCATCAGCAACCCGACGCGCGAACACACCCAGCTGGCCGTGGCGCAGGCGCCCGGAGTGGTGGCGATACTGAACGATATCCAGAAAGAGGCGCAGGCCTCCATCCTGACCAGCGACGAGAAGCAGCTGTTCGCGCTGCGCGTGGCGGAGGCGAAAAAGGCCGTGGAATCGTATGCCGCCTGGCTCGGCGAGCTGGATAAGACGCTGGAGAAAACCGGCGCGCGTTCCTTCCGCATCGGCAAGGAGCTGTACGAGGCCAAGTTCGGCTTCGACATCCAGGCCGGCAGCACGGGCGAGCAGACTTACCAGAAAGCCCTGGCGGCGCGCGAGCAGCTGCTGGCGAATATGGACCGCATCTCCGACGAGCTGTGGCCCAAGTATCTGGGCGATACGGCGAAACCGGCCGAGCGCTATGCCAAGATCGGCATGATGATCGACAAGCTCTCGTCCAACCACGTCGCGCGCGAGAACTTCTTCCCCGAGATCCGCCGCCAGATTCCGCAATTGCAGGACTGGGTGGTCAAGCACAATCTGCTGACCCTCGATCCGAAGAAGCCTTTGGTGGTGCGCGAAACGCCGGAGTACCAGCGCGGCGTGGCCGGCGCCAGCATCGAGGCACCCGGTCCCTTCCGTCCGCAGGACCGCACTTACTACAATGTGACGCCGCTCGACAAGGAAACGCCGGAACAGGCCGAGAGCAGCCTGCGCGAGTACAACCACTGGATTCTGCAGATCCTGAACATGCACGAGGCGATTCCAGGCCATTACGCCCAGCTGGTGTATGCGAACAAATCGCCGTCCGTGATCAAGTCCATCTTCGGCAATGGCGCCATGGTGGAAGGCTGGGCGGTCTACAGCGAACGCATGATGCTGGAATCGGGCTATGGCGACAACGCGCCCGAGATGTGGCTGATGTATTCGAAGTGGAATCTGCGCAGCGTGACCAACACCATCCTCGATTACAGCGTGCACGTGCTGGGCATGAACCAGGAGCAGGCCATCGACCTGCTGACGCGCCAAGCCTTCCAGACGCCGCGCGAGGCGGCCGAGAAATGGCGCCGCGTGCAGCTCACCTCCGTGCAGCTGACCAGCTATTTCAGCGGCTTCAGCGAGATCATGGAATTGCGCGAGCAGCGCCGCCAGACCCTGGGCAGCCGCTTCGCGTTGAAGGACTTCCACGAGCAATTCCTCAGCTACGGCAGCGCGCCGGTGCGCGTGATCCGCGAGCTGATGCAGTAATCCCGCCCGACCCCGCCAGCCTTTGCGGCCGCGCAAGCGGCGCCAGCAGGCTGGCGGCTAGCATGGCATATGGTGCGGACGCCGGCGCGGCGTCCGATCTGCTATCCTGAGTCCAAGGAGTTGCAATGCCCATGCCCCTGCCTTTCGACAAGCTTGAATATTCCCGCATCCTGCAAGCCAGCGGCGTTCCCTTGGCGCAGGCGGAAGCCCACGCCGAGGCCCTTTCCTACGCGCTGAGCGAGCCGGTCTGCCTATCTTCCGACCTAGCCATCCTGAAAGCGGAAATTCTCGCCCAGGTCAGCGAAATGCTGGCAAAAATGAAGGGAGAAATTCTGGCGGAAGTGGATAAAAAGCTCAGACCCATCTATTGGATGCTGGCGGCATCGCTGCTGATGCACGCCATCACCCTGAGCAAGCTTTTTTGACAGGCTTATTCCTGCTGTTCGCTGGGCGCCTGCGTGACTTTGACGAAGATGGGCGAGAGCAGCACGCCAACCTCGAACAGCAGCCACATCGGAATCGCCAGCGAGAACTGGCTGACCACGTCCGGCGGCGTGACGATGGCGGCGATCACGAAGGCGGCCACGATCACATAGCCGCGCCATTCCTTCAGCTTGGCCACCGAGACCAGGCCCATGCGCACCAGAATCACCACCACCACCGGCACTTCAAACGCGCAGCCGAACGCCAGGCACATCGACATCACGAAGTCGAGATAGTTCTCGATATCGGGCGTGACGGAAATCGAGGTCGGTGAAAACTCCGAGATAAAGGCGAACACCCGCCCGAACACGAGGAAGTAGCAGAACGCCACGCCCGCCATGAACAGCAGCGAGGACGAGATCACCAGCGGCGCGATCAGGCGTTTTTCATGCGCGTACAGGCCGGGCGCGACAAAAGCCCACATCTGGTACAGCACCCAGGGCAGGGACAGGATCAGGCCGATCACCAGCGTGACCTTCATCGGCACCAGGAAGGGCGCGATGACGCCGGTGGCGATCATCTTCGAGCCGGCCGGCAGGGCGTTCACCATGGGCTGGGCGATGATGTCGTAGATATGCGAAGGACCGGGCCAGAACATCAGGGCCAGCGTCACCAGCAGCACGCCGATCGAGGCCTTGACCAGACGGTCGCGCAGCTCGATCAGGTGGGAGATGAAGGTTTCTTCGACGGGTTGTTGATTGCTCATTTAATAGAACGATGCAGATTTGCCGCTGCGCGGACGGAAGCGCGCCACGCGCGCCGCGCCGGACACCACATGGCTGCGGCCACCGTTGCGCTGCTTATACCAGAGCGGCACGGCCGAGGTGCGCACCAGGCGCTTGCGGCGGAATTCCTTGGCCTTGCGCGACAGATCCTCATTGGTGGCGGTGACCAGAGGCGACTGCGCCGCATCGTCGGCGCGGAAGGCGCTTTCCACTTCCGACATATTCTGCGCGATGCTTTCCTCCACGCCGCTTTTGATCGAATGGGCGGTTTCCTGCACTTCCTTGTGCAGGTTTTTCAGCTCTTCCAGTTCGATTTCGCGGCTGACTTCCGCCTTCACATCATGCAGATAGCGCTGGGCGCGGCCATACAGGGTACCCGCCATGCGGGCCACCTTGGGCAGCTTTTCCGGGCCGATCACAACGAGGGCAACGACCCCGATGATGGCGAGTTTAGAGAGACCGAGATCGATCATAGGCTATCGGCGCATGCCGCCGGCCAGCGCTGGCCGGCAGGGCATCACAGCTTGTTTTTCTCTTTGGCGTCGACGTCGATGGTGCTCTTGTCGGCCACCGCCTGGGTCGGCGCAGCGGGCGCGGCAGGCTTGTCTTCCTCGCCCTTCACGCCATCCTTGAAGCCCTTCACGGCCTTGCCGATATCCGAACCCATATTGCCCAGCTTCTTGGTACCGAACACCAGCATTACCACCACCAGCACGATCAGCCAGTGCCAAATACTCATCGAACCCATCATTTTCCCCTTGCAGGACGCTCAGCGCCCAAAAATAAACCGGTAACACGCACAGTATACGCGAAGCGCGCCCGTCATGTGCTTGTCATATTTACCAGAGGCAATACCCTTTAGCGCATCGCGCGCCACGGGCGCGGACCTCCGACCATATGCAAGTGCAGATGGTACACTTCTTGCCCGCCGTCGGGACCACTGTTTATCAAGGTTTTATAACCTCGCGTCGGTTGGCCGTCGGTGTCGTAGACCACGGAGACGCCATGTTCCTCGGCCAGGCGCGGCGCCAGGGCCAACATGCGGCCCAGCAGCGGCGCATCGTCGCTGCCGCAATCGGACAGGGTGCTGTAGTGCTTCTTCGGAATCACCAGCAGGTGCACCGGCGCGGCCGGGTTGATGTCCTTGAAGGCCAGCAGCTCTTCATCCTCGTACACCACCGAGGAGGGGATGGTCTTGGCAGCAATCTTGCAGAACAGGCAGTTGTCCACGTTCAGTCCTTATGCGTTGAGATTAATGTTGGTCGGGGCGCGCGGCCTTCTCGTCCAGGCCGGACAGGCCTTCGCGCCGCGCCAGCTCGTCCAGCACCTGCTGCGGGGTCAGGCCGAACTGGGACAGCAGCACCAGCGAATGGAACCACAGGTCGGCGCACTCGTACAGCAGCTTGTCCGGATCGCCGCCGTTGCGCGCATCCTTGGCGGCCATCACGGTTTCCACCGCTTCCTCGCCGATTTTTTTGAGGATGGCATCGTCGCCCTTGGCGAACAGGCGCGCCACATAGGAGGCGGCCGGGTCGCCGCCATTGGCCGGCTTGCGCGATTCGATGACCGCGGCCAGGCGGTCCAGCACTGTCGTCATTTCTTGGTTTCCGTATAAATCGTTTCCGGGTCTTTCAGCACCGGCTCCACATTCTGCCAGTCGCCATCTTTCGGATCGCCCAAGAATTTGTTGAAGAAGCAGGAATGGCGGCCGGTATGGCAGGCGATGCCGCCCGCCTGCTCGATCTTCAGCAGCACCACGTCCTCGTCGCAATCGAGGCGGATTTCCAGCACCTTCTGCACATGGCCCGATTCCTCGCCCTTGTGCCACAGCTTCTTGCGCGAACGGCTCCAGTACACGGCCTCGCCCAGCTCCACTGTCTTATACAAGGCGTCGCGGTTCATCCAGGCGAACATCAGCACATCGTTGCTGCCCGCCTCCTGGGCGATCACCGGCACCAGGCCGTGTTCGTCCCACTTCACCTTGTTCAGCCATTTCGCCTTGGCGACGCTCGCCGCGATTCCGGTTGCCATATTTCGTCCTCTTTCTCAGACCAGGCGCATGGGAATGCCCTGCTCGGCCATGAAGCGCTTGGCTTCCTGCACGGTGTGCTGGCCATAGTGGAAAATGCTGGCGGCCAGCACCGCATCGGCGCGCCCCAGCTTGATGCCGTCGGCCAGATCCTGCAGGCCGCCCACGCCGCCCGAAGCGATCACCGGCACCTGCACCGCATCCGACACGGCGCGCGTCAGACCAAGGTCGAAACCGGACTTGGTGCCGTCGCGGTCCATGCTGGTCAGCAGCAGCTCGCCCGCGCCCAAGCTCTCCATCTTGCGCGCCCATTCGATGGCATCGAGGCCGGTGGCATTGCGGCCGCCGTGGGTGAAGACTTCCCACTTGCCGGGCGCCACCTGCTTGGCGTCGATCGCCACCACGATGCACTGCGAGCCGTGCTTTTGCGAGGCGTCATACACCAGCTGCGGATTGCTGACGGCCGAGGTGTTCAGGCTGACCTTGTCGGCGCCCGCGTTCAGCAGGCGGCGCACATCGTCCACCTGGCGCACGCCGCCGCCCACGGTCAGCGGGATGAAGACCTGCGACGCCACCGCCTCGATGATGTCGAGGATCAGGCCGCGGTTGTCGCTGGAGGCGGTGATGTCGAGGAAGGTCAGCTCGTCGGCGCCCTGCTCGTCGTAGCGGCGCGCGATTTCCACCGGGTCGCCCGCGTCGCGCAGCTCGGTGAAGTTGACGCCTTTGACGACGCGGCCATTGGTCACGTCGAGGCAGGGGATGATGCGCTTGGCTAGCATGGCTTACTCTTCTTCGATCTCGCCCGACAGTTCGTCGGCGCGCAGCTGGGCCGAGTTCAGGTCCAGCGTGCCTTCGTAAATCGAACGGCCGCAGATCACGCCTTCGATGCCTTCGTCCTGCACCGCGCACAGGGCTTCCACATCGCTCAGATTGTGCAGGCCGCCGGAGGCGATGATGGGAATGCGCACCGCCTGCGCCAGGCGCACGGTGGCTTCGATATTCACGCCGCCCATCATGCCGTCGCGGCCGATGTCGGTGTAGACGATGGATTCGACGCCATAGGTTTCGAATTTCTGCGCCAGGTCGATCACTTCGTGGCCGGACATCTTGCTCCAGCCGTCGGTGGCCACCTTGCCATCCTTGGCATCCAGGCCGACGATGATGTGGCCGGGGAAGGCGCCGCAGGCGTCATGCAGGAAGCCGGGGCTTTTCACGGCCGCGGTGCCGATGATGATGTAGCTGATGCCATCGTCCAGGTAGCGCTCGATGGTGTCGAGGTCGCGGATGCCGCCGCCCAGCTGCACGGGGATCTCTTCGATATCGTGTTCCAGCGCGAAGTCCTGCACCGTTTTCAGGATGGCTTTCACCGCGCCTTCGTTCTTTGGCTTGCCGGCGAAGGCGCCATTCAGGTCAACCAGATGCAAACGGCGCGCGCCCTGCTCCAGCCAATGACGCGCCATTTCGGCCGGGTCTTCGGAAAAAACAGTAGCAAGTTCCATATCGCCCTGTTTCAGGCGAACGCAGTGACCGTCTTTGAGGTCGATGGCAGGAATGAGCAGCATGGTGTCTAAAGTGTCAAAGAAAAAAGGGTGGGAATTTAAGGTTGCCAGTGAACGAAATTTTTGAACAGCTGCAGGCCGGCAGCTGCACTTTTCTCCGGGTGGAACTGGGTAGCGAAGATATTATCGCGTGCCACGGCGCAGCAGAAGGGGGCACCGTAGACGGTCTCGCCGACACTGTGCGCCGCCTGTCCGGGCTGGGCGTAATAGCTGTGCACAAAATAGAAGTAAGCATTGTCGGCGATGCCCTGCCACAGCGGGTGAGTAGCAGTCTGCTTCACCTGGTTCCAGCCCATCTGCGGCACCTTGAAGCGCGAGCCGTCTTCCTGCAACTGGCCGTCGAGCTGGAAGCGCACCACCTTGCCGGGCAGCAGGCCAAGGCCGGCGGCATCGCCCTCCTCGCTGCGCTCGAACAGCATCTGCTCGCCGATGCACACGCCGAGCATGGGTTTGCCGGCGGCGGCGCGCAACAGCGCTTCCTGCACGCCGGATTCGCGCAGGCTGCGCATGCAGTCCGGCATGGCGCCCTGGCCGGGCAGCACGATGCGCTCGGCGCTATCGATATCGGCGGCGGCGCCGGAGATCAGGATCTCGGCGTCCGGCGCCACGGCGCGCAAAGCCTGCGCCACCGAGCGCAGATTGCCCATGCCGTAGTCCACTACAACAATTTTTTTCATATGCCGTTCAAAGCCGGAGGGAAATTACAGGCTTCCTTTGGTCGAAGGGATGGTGCCTGCCGCGCGTTCGTCATGCTCGACGGCCATGCGCAGGGCGCGGCCGAAAGCCTTGAACACGGTTTCGCACTGGTGGTGGGCATTGGTGCCGCGCAGATTGTCGATGTGCAGCGTGACCAGGGCATGGTTGACGAAGCCGCGGAAGAATTCCAGCGTCAGGTCGACGTCGAAGCCGCCGATCATGGCGCGCGTGAAAGGAATATGGTATTCGATGCCGGGACGGCCCGAAAAATCGATGACCACGCGCGACAGGGCTTCGTCCAGCGGCACATAGGCATGGCCGTAGCGGCGGATGCCTTTGCGGTCGCCGATGGCTTTCGCCACCGCCATGCCCAGGGTGATGCCGACGTCTTCCACCGTATGGTGGTTGTCGATATGCGTGTCGCCGGTCGCTTCGATATCGAGATCGAACAGGCCATGGCGCGCGATCTGGTCCAGCATATGATCGAGGAAGGGAACGCCGGTGTTCAATTTCTGTACGCCGGTGCCATCCAGATTGATGGCGACGCGAATCTGGGTCTCGTTGGTGTTGCGCGTGATTTCTGCGGTGCGGTTCATGGAAAGGCTCATCTCTTAGTCTGCCAGCGATGCTTTCAAAGCGCCGAGGAGGGCTGCATTCTCGTCCGGCGTACTGACAGTCACGCGCAGGCAATTGGACAGCACAGTATGCATTCTACCCACATTTTTGATCAATACCTTGTGCGTAAGGAGTTTCGCGTAGGCATCGTCGGAATTGGGCACCCGAATCAGAATAAAATTCGCCGCCGAGGGGAACACCGCGACGCCGGGCAAGGCCGCCAGCGCCTCTGCCAGCAGGCCGCGCTGCTGGCGCAAAATCGCGGCCTGTTCATCCAGCACTGCAAGGTGGTCGAGCGCGAATTCGGCCGCCGTCTGGCTCAGCACATTGATGTTGTATGGAGGCCGCACTTTATCGAATTCCGCCAGCAGCGCAGGCGCCGCCGACATATAGCCGAGGCGAATGCCGGCCAGTCCCAGCTTGGACAAGGTGCGCATCACGATCAGGTTCGGGAACTCGGGCAGGCGGCCCATGAAGCTCTGGCGCGCGAACGGCTCGTAAGCTTCATCCACCACCACCAGGCCGATGCCGTCGAGGGCGCGGATGATCTCCACCATGTCATCGGCATCGTACAGATTGCCGGTCGGATTATTCGGATAAGCGAGGAAGGTCAGCGCCGGACGGTGTTCGGCAATGGCGCCCAGCATGGCGTCCTTGTCCAGGGTCAGGTCGGCGCGCAGCGGCACGCCGACGAAATCCATGCCGGCAAACTGCGCCGAGCGCTGGAACATGACGAAGCCGGGCACGGGAGCCAGCAGCACGGAGCGTTTCTCCTGGTGCGCGCAGGCCGTGGCCATGATCGAAATCAGCTCGTCGGAACCGTTGCCGAGGATGACATCGTAGCCGGCCGGCACGCCCAGCTTGGCGCACAGGCGCTGTTTGAGCGTGGCGTAGGAGGCGACCGGATAGCGGTTCAGCGCCACATCGGCCAGGCGCTGGCTCAGCTCATGGTGCAGATGCCGCGGCAGCTCATAGGGGTTTTCCATCGCATCCAGCTTGATAAAACCGCTCGCATCCGGCACATGGTAGCTGCCAATGGCGCGCACGTCGGAACGGATGGTTTTGCTGATCAGATCATCGAGGGAAGACATCTTTGCTGCACTCCTGTGGTTGGCTAGACAGTGACTTCTTTGGGGGGAGACTTCTTCTTTTTCGCCGTGGCCTTTTTTGCGGCCGGTTTCAGCGCGGCCTTGGTTGCGGCCTGCACGGACGCCTTCGCGGCACGGGCGCGGCGCGGCTTGGCCGGCGCGACATCGGGCGCTGCTGCTGCCGCCAGCACCTCGGCCGTTTCCTGCGCCGCCAGTTCCAGCGCGGCCAGGCGGGCGTTGGCGACGGCGCAGTATTCGGCATTGAGTTCAAAGCCGACGAAGTTGCGGCCGCAGCGGCGCGCCGCCACGGCGGTGGTGCCGCTGCCCATGAACAGGTCGAGCACCACGCCATCCGGCGGGCAGGAGGCTTTCACCATGCGCTCGATGATTTCCAGCGGCTTCTGGGTCGGGTGGTCGACGCGCTCGGCATGCTCGCGGTGCAGGCGCGATACGCTCCACAAATCCTTCGGGTTGTAGCCCACTTCCAGCCACTTGGCGCCGACGAAGATCGAACGCGAACGGGCCTTCTTGGTTTCGGCATCGTAGGGAATGCGCACCGCGTCCAGGTCGAAGTAGTAATCCTTGCGGCGCACGAAGAAGCCGATGGTGTCGTGCACGGAAGAGAAGCTGCGCACGCTGCCGCCCATCGAGGGCACGCGGCGGTCCCAGATGATTTCGTTCATCATCGTCATGCGCTTTTTGAGCATGACGAAAATCTCCGGCGAAAAACGCCAGGTCAGGAAGATGTACAGGCTGCCGTTCGGCTTGAGCTTGGGCAGGGCGGCATCGATCCACTGCTCGGTCCAGCGCAGATAGTCTTCCACGCTTTGCTGGTCCGAGGCATTGCCGTAATCCTTGCCCAGGTTATAGGGCGGATCGGTCAGGATCAGATCGATGGCGCCGTCCGGGATGCGCGCCAGTCCGGCCAGCGCATCCTCGCAGTACAGCTGGTTGAGCCAGCCGCTCATGCGCCCTGCTTCAGGCGCAACTCGGCGCTGCGGGCGTGCGCCTGCAAGCCTTCGCCATACGCCAGTTCGGCGGCGACCTTGCCCAGGGTCTGGGCGCCGGCCTCGCTGACCTGGATCACGGAAGAGCGCTTCTGGAAGTCGTACACGCCCAGCGGCGAGGAGAAGCGCGCCGTGCGCGAAGTCGGCAGCACGTGGTTCGGGCCGCAGCAATAATCGCCCAGCGATTCGGACGAGAAGCGGCCCAGGAACATGGCGCCGGCATGGCGGATCTGCCCGGCCCACTGCTGCGGATTCTCGGCCGAGATTTCCAGGTGTTCGGCGGCGATGCTGTTGGCGATGGCGCAGGCCTCGGCCATATCGCGCACCTGGATCAGGGCGCCGCGATCCGTCAGCGAGGTGCGGATCACCTCCTGGCGCGGCATGGTCGGCAGCAGCTTGTGGATGCTCGCTTCCACCTTGGCGATATAGTCCGCGTCGGGACACAGCAGGATGGCCTGCGCCAGCTCGTCGTGCTCGGCCTGCGAGAACAGGTCCATGGCCACCCAGTCGGGATCGGTCGTACCGTCGCAGATCACCAGGATTTCGGAAGGGCCGGCAATCATGTCGATGCCCACCGTGCCGAAAACGCGGCGCTTGGCCGAGGCCACATAGGCGTTGCCGGGGCCGACAATCTTGTCCACCGGCTGGATGGTTTCCGTGCCATAGGCCAGCGCAGCGACGGCTTGCGCACCGCCGATGCCGATCACGCGCGTGACGCCGGCAATGGCGGCGGCGGCCAGCACCATCTGGTTTTTCACGCCGTCCGGCGTCGGCACCACCATGATGATTTCCTGCACGCCGGCCACGCGGGCCGGCACGGCGTTCATCAGCACGGAAGAAGGATAAGCCGCCTTGCCGCCGGGGACATAGATGCCCACGCGGTCGAGCGGCGTGACGCGCTGGCCCAGCACCGTGCCATCGGCCTCGGTGTAGCTGAAGCCTTGCAGCTCCTGCTTCTGGCGCTCGTGGAACAGGCGGATGCGCTCGGCCGCCGTCTGCAGCGCCAGGCGCTGCTGCTCCGGCAGCGCGGCCAGCGCCGCGTCCAGTTCCTGCTGCGGAATGTCGAAGGCGGCCATGCTCTGCGCGCCGCCGTCGGGAATGCGGTCGAAGCGGTTGGTGTATTCCAGCACGGCCTCGTCGCCGCGCGCGCGCACCTGGGCGATGATGCCGCCCACGGCCTGCTCGATCGCTTCGTCGGTGGATGCTTCAAAGGCCAGCAGCGCATCCAGCGTTTCCTGGAAATCGGGCTGGCGGGAATCGAGCTTGCGGATCTGGATCGTCATGATGGTTACGCTGGTTGGGCTTGCGCCTGCGAGGCGCGTTCGAAAGCTTCGATGATCGGTTGCAGGCGCGCGCGCTTGAGCTTCAGCGCGGCCTGGTTCACCACCAGGCGCGAAGAGATGTCCATGATCTCTTCCACTTCCACCAGATTATTGGCGCGCAGGGTGCTGCCGGTGCTGACCAGATCGACGATGGCGTCGGACAGGCCGATCAGCGGCGCCAGCTCCATCGAGCCATACAGCTTGATCAGGTCGACGTGCACGCCCTTGGCGGCGAAATGCTCGCGCGCCATCTGGGTGAACTTGGTCGCCACGCGCAGGCGGGCGCCCTGGCGCACCGCGGTTTCATAATCGAAGCCCGCCTTCACCGCCACCGACATGCGGCAGCGCGCGATGTTCAGGTCGACCGGCTGGTACAAGCCTTCGCCGCCGTGCTCGAACAGCACGTCCTTGCCGGCCACGCCGAAATCGGCCGCCCCATGCTGCACATAGGTCGGCACGTCGGTGGCGCGCACGATCAGCACGCGCACGTGCGGATCGTTGGTCGGCAGGATCAGCTTGCGCGAGGTCTCCGGATTCTCGGTGACGGTGATGCCCGCAGCCGCCAGCAGCGGCAGGGTGTCCTCGAAGATTCGGCCTTTGGAGAGTGCCAGAATCAACTGGGAATCGTTCCCGGCCTGGCTGGTGATTGCGTTCATGATGGGCTTTCGATTGCGTTACTTGATGCGGCTGATATTGGCGCCCAGCGCCTGCAGCTTCACTTCCATGCGGTCGTAGCCGCGGTCGAGGTGGTAGATGCGGTCGACCAGGGTTTCGCCCTTGGCGGCCAGGGCGGCGATCACCAGCGAGGCGGAAGCGCGCAGGTCGGTCGCCATCACGGGCGCACCGATCAGCTGCTCCACGCCCTTGATGAAGGCGGTGTTGCCGTCGGTCTCGATGGCTGCACCCAGGCGGTTCATTTCCTGCACGTGCATGAAGCGGTTTTCGAAAATGGTTTCCGTCACCTTGCTGGCGCCGTTGGCGATGGTGTTGACCGCCATGAACTGGGCCTGCATATCGGTCGGGAAGCCAGGGTATTCGGTGGTGCGGAAGCTGACCGGATTCGGTCGGCCGTCCATCTGGGCGCGGATGCTGTCCTTGCCGATGGTCATGCGCAGGCCCATCTCGCGCAGCTTGTCGAGGGCCGCATCCATGATGTCGACGCGGGTGTTGCGCAGGGTGATGTCGCCGCCCGCCGCCGCCACGGCGCACAGGAAGGTGGCCGCTTCGATACGGTCGGGAATCACATCGTGGCTGGCGCCGTGCAGTTCGGACACGCCCTGGATCACCAGGCGGTCGGTGCCGATGCCTTCGATTTTCGCGCCCATGGCCACCAGCAGGTTGGCCAGGTCGGTCACTTCCGGTTCGCGCGCGGCGTTTTCCAGGATGGTTTCGCCTTCGGCCAGGGTGGCGGCCATCAGCAGGTTTTCCGTGCCGGTCACCGTGATCATATCGGTGACGATGCGGGTGCCTTTCAGTTTTTTGCACTTGGCGTAGATATAGCCGCCGTCGATGCTGATGTCGGCGCCCATCGCCTGCAGGCCCTTGATGTGCTGGTCGACCGGACGCGAACCGATGGCGCAGCCGCCCGGCAGCGAGACCTTGGCCTGGCCGAAGCGCGCCAGCAGGGGACCGAGCACCAGGATCGAGGCGCGCATGGTCTTCACCAGCTCATACGGCGCTTCCAGCTTGGTGATTTTCGAGCCGTTGAGCGTGACCTTGTCGCCGTCCTGGCTCACCTGCAGGCCGGTCTGGCCCAGCAGTTTCAGGATGGTGGAAACGTCGTGCAGCTTCGGCACGTTCGACAGCTTCACGTCGCCCGAAGTCAGCAGGCCGGCGCACAGGATGGGCAGGGCCGCGTTCTTGGCGCCGGAAATGGTGACGTCGCCCATCAGGCGTTTGCCGCCCTGGATAATCAGTTTGTCCATATGGGCTTATCCTTGGAATTCTTCAGGGGTCAGGGTTTTCATCGACAGCGCGTGGATCTCTTCGCGCATGCGGTCGCCCAGCGCCGCATACACCAGCTGGTGGCGCTGGATCAGGCGCTTGCCGGCGAAGGCCGGCGAGACGATGGTAGCCTGGAAATGCTGGCCGTCGCCTTCCACTTGCAGGTGGGTGCATTCGAGGCCGGCGGCGATATAGCTGTGGATTGCTTCTGGTGTGGTGCTCACGATTTTTCCTTGTGCAGAGTATTAGTGGCGCAGACGGTAGCCGCTGCGCAGAAGACGGATGGCCAGCAGCGACAGCACCGCGAGGAAGCCGGCGACGATGGCGAAACTGGTCCAGGGATTGACGTCGGACTGGCCGAAGAAGCCGTAGCGGAAGCCGTCGATCATGTAGAAGAACGGATTCAGGTGCGAGACGGCGAGCCAGAACGGCGGCAGCGAATGGATCGAATAGAAGACGCCCGCGAGGAAGGTCAGCGGCACGATCAGGAAGTTCTGGAAGGCGGCCAGCTGGTCGAATTTCTCGGCCCAGATGCCGGCGATCAGTCCCACGGTGCCGAGGATGGCGGCGCCCAGCAGGGCGAAGGCCAGAATCCACAGCGGCGCGGTGAAGCTCAGCTGCGCGAACCAGGCCGTGACGATGAACACGCCGAAGCCGACCGTGATGCCGCGCACCATGGCCGCCAGCACATAGGCCGAGAAAATCTCCCAGTGCGACAGGGGCGTGAGCAGCACGAACACCAGATTGCCCGTGATCTTGGACTGGATCAGCGAGGACGAGGCATTGGCGAAGGAGTTCTGCAGCACGCTCATCATCACCAGGCCCGGGATCAGGAAGGCGGTATAGCTGACGCCCTCATATACCTTCTGCCCGCCCAGCACATGGCCGAAGATCAGCAGATACAGCATGGCGGTCAGGACGGGCGCGGCGATGGTCTGGGTGGCGACCTTGTAGAAGCGCAGCGTTTCTTTGTACACCAGGGTGCGGAAGCCGGTTGAGAGCATTATTCGCCTCCGTTCATGATTTGCAGGAAGATGTCTTCCAGGTCCGCCTGCTGCAACTGCATTTCGTCGATGACGGCGCCGCTTTCGCGCAGGCGCGCCAGGATGCCCTCCACCTCCGCATACTCGTTGATGCGCAAGCTGTATTTGCGGCCGCTGTCGGCTTCCAGCGGATGCGTGATCAGGTGGCGCAGGCCTTCCGGCAGGTCGCCGCGCTGCATATGCACGATCAGCTGGGAGCCGGAAATGCGGCGGATCAGGGCGGCCATGGTGTCGGCCGCCACCACCTGGCCGGTTTTCAGCATGGCGACGCGCTTGCACATGGCTTGCGCCTCTTCCAGATAGTGGGTGGTCAGCACCACGGTATGGCCTTCGCGGTTCAGGCGCGAGATGAACTTCCACAGGGTCTGGCGCAGTTCCACATCGACGCCGGCGGTCGGTTCGTCGAGCACGATGACGGGCGGCTTGTGCACCAGGGCCTGGGCCACCAGCACGCGCCGTTTCATGCCGCCGGACAGGGCGCGCATATTGGTGTCGGCCTTGGGCGTCAGGTCCAGGTTGTGCATGACCTCATCGATCCAGGCATCGTTCTTGCCCAGGCCGAAATAGCCCGATTGCAGGCGCAGGGTTTCGCGCACGGTGAAGAAGGGATCGAACACCAGTTCCTGCGGCACCACGCCGAGCTTCTTGCGCGCGGCGCGGAAATCGCTGACCACATCGTGGCCATGGATCTTGACCGTGCCCTTATCGGCGCGGATCAGGCCGGCGATGATGGAGATCAGGGTGGTTTTGCCGGCGCCATTCGGCCCCAGCAGCCCGAAAAACTCACCTTCCTCGATGGAGAGAGACACGCCGCCCAGCGCCTGCAGCGATTGGTAACGCTTCTCGACATTACTGATTTGGATTGCTGTCATGCTTGCTTAGTTAGGTTTTTGATGCAACGGCGACCGTTGCTCGGACGGCCCACAGGGCCGGGGGATGCGAGCGCCGTGGCTCTCAAGGGCAACGGCAACGGTCAATTATATTGGAATTTTGGTTCGGCATCGCCGGACCGGGTAAAGCTGGGGCGGGGGGGTGAGGCGGGGGTCAATGATGGTGCAGGTTGGCCGGGCTCAGGGCCGGCTCTTCGGCCACGGGGGCCGGGGCGCTTGCGATCAGCGGGCAAACGCCATACAGCTTGGTCAGGCTTTTCAAGGAATCAGGCAGGCTTTGCAGATCGAGGCGGACGCCAGCCTGGGCAGCGGCACGCTGCCAGGCCAGCATCACGGATACGGCCGCCGAATCCACCGCCGTCACTTGGCTCAGGTCAAACGTGGTCTGGCCGGCGCGGATGGCGGCCAGACCCTGCTCCAGCGCCACCGTGGCATTGGCCACGGTCAGCGAGGTCAGGGACAGCGAGTTGTTGTTGGCAGCAGACATCGGTCTTGGTATCCGGCTTATTTCTGGACGGTTTTCAGGGGCTTGTTGGCCAGCTGCTTGTTCTTGTTGGCCAGGGCCTTGATCAGGCCGTCGATGCCGCCCTTGCTGATTTCGGAAGCGAAAGTGCCTTTATAGGTTTCCACCAGCCAGGCGCCCAGCACATTGATGTCGTAAATCTTCCAGCCGGCCGCCGATTTGGCGACGCGGTAGTTCAGCGGCACCGGCTCGCCACGGGCCACGTTCACTTGCGAACGCACTTCCACTTCGGTGTCGCTCGGGTCGGCGCGCAGCGGCTTGAACTCGATGGTTTCATTCTTCACCTGGGACAGGGCGCCCGAATAGGTGAAGATCAAGAGGGTGCGGAACTCGGTCGACAGCTGTTTTTGCTGGTCCGGCGTGGCTTCGCGCCAGTAACGGCCGGCGGCCAGCGAGGTCATGCGCTGGAAGTCGACGTAGGGCAGGATCTTGGTTTCCACCAGGTCCATCACGCGTTTCTGGTTACCGGCCTGGATTTCCTTGTCGGCCTTGGCGGTGTCCAGCACTTCCTGGCTGATGCGTTTCACCAGAGCGTCCGGCGCTTCATTGGCCGGGGCCGGTGCGGCCGTCGCGCTGACGGCGAAGGCCACGGTGGCCAGGGCGATGAGTTGCTTAATCAGTTTCATGGCTTTTTACCTATATTGGTTGTGCGGCAATTACAGGCTGGCCGTATTGGCAGCCGGTGGCGGCATTATAGCCTGAGGCGCCGCCGCTTCGCTGTCAGCCTGGGCCGTCGCGGGCTTGCCCTCGGCGGGCGCGGCATCGGACTTGCTTTCAGGCTTGGCTTCCGGGCTGGACTCGGCGGGCTTGTCCTCGGCGGCCGGCTTGGTTTTCAGCGGCCAGACATTGTGGCGCGGCTGGTCTTCGCCGTCATTGACCTTGTTTTCGCGCGCTTGCAGGAAGCCATCGCGGATGAATTCATAGCGGTCCAGCGCGGCGTCTTCCAGCAAGGTGGAAGCATCGAGCAGGGCGGCGCGCTGGTCGACGACGCGCACGGCGGTGCCGACATTACGCACGCGCATATTCCGGTTGTGGACCCAAGGGTCGGCGGCGATGTCGAGCGGCAGGCCGACCGTGTCGCGCACGGTGGATGGGCCCAGCAGCGGCAGCATGACATACGGGCCGGACGGCACGCCCCAGGCGCCCAGGGTCTGGCCGAAGTCTTCCTTATGCTTTTTCAGGCCGGCTTCGGAGGCGATGTCGAGCACGCCCAGCAGGCCGAAGGTGGAGTTGATGGCCACGCGCATCACATCCGACATGCCTTCCTCGCCCTTGCCCTGCATCAGGTTGTTGGCGGCGGTCCACACATCGGCCAGATTGCCGAAGAAGTTGCCGACGCCGGTCTGCACGAAGCCGGGCAGCACGTTCTTGTAGACCGTGGCGGCCGGTTTCAGCGCGGCCTGGTCGACGGCATCATTGAATTTGAAGACGGCGCGGTTGAAGCCTTCATACGGATCACGCGGATTGGTGCTGGCGCAACCGGTCAACGCGGCGCTCGCGGCGAGCACCAGCGCCAGCTGGCGCAGCTTGAAGGGAGTGGCTTTTTGCATTATTTGCTATCCTTTCCTTCGGCGGCCTTGCTGTAGATAAACTGATTGATCAAGTCTTCCAGCACGGCGGCCGATTGGGTACGGGCAATCTTGTCGCCGCCAGCCAGATTGGCCAGGTCGCCGCCCGCTTCGATGCCGATGTATTGCTCGCCCAGCAGACCGGAGGTCAGAATCTTGGCCGAGCTGTCTTTCGGGAATTTGTAACCGGTTTCCATACGCAGCGTGACCAGGGCCTTATACGTCTTGTCATCGAAGGTGATGTCGGCCACGCGGCCCACCACCACACCCGAGGCCTTCACGGCGGCCTGGCGGCGCAGGCTGCCGATATTGTCGAACTTGGCGGTGATGTCATAGGTCTGGGCGAAGGACATCGAGCTCATATTGCCCGCCTTGAGCGCGAGGAACATCAGCGCGGCCACGCCGATCGCGACGAACAGACCCACCCAGATATCCAGAGATTTACGTTGCATAGAACAATCCTATCGTTTTATGGCGGCGCAGCGCGCCCGCCAGCTTATTGCTTCAACTTATTGCTTAAATTTATTAACTTACTTGCTGAACATCAAGGCCGTCAGCATGAAATCGAGCCACCAGATCATCAGCGAGGACACCACCACGCTGCGCGTCGTGGCGCCGGCCACGTCTTCCGGCGTCGGTTTCGCTTCATAACCCTGGTACAGCGCGATGAAAGTGATGGCGACGCCGAAGACCACGCTCTTGACGAAGCCATTGAACACGTCTTTCCAGATATCCACGCCGCCCTGCATCTGCGACCAGAACGCGCCATCGTCGACGCCGATCAGCTGCACACCGACCAGGTAGCCGCCCAGCACGCCCACCGCGCTGAAGATCGACGCCAGCAGCGGCACGGCCAGCACGCCGGCCCAGAAGCGCGGCGCCAGCACGCGCGCGATCGGGTTGACCGCCATCATTTCCATGGCCGAGAGCTGCTCGCCCGCCTTCATCAGGCCGATTTCGGCCGTCAGCGAGGTGCCGGCGCGGCCGGCGAACAGCAGGGCCGTGATGACCGGCCCCAGCTCGCGCGTCAAGCCCAGGGCGACCAGCAGGCCCAGCGATTCGGAGGCGCCGTATTTATTCAGCGTGTAATAGCCTTGCAGGCCCAGCACCATGCCGACGAACAGGCCGGACAGGGTGATGATGAGCATCGAGTAATTGCCGATGAAGTGCAGCTGCTCGACCACCAGGCGCGGCCGGCGCAGCAGGCCGACCGACAGGCCCAGCATGGCGAAGAAGGTGCGGGTGGCGTAGCCCAGGCTTTCCACGTAGTCGCGCAGGGTGGCGCCCATATTGCCGAGGACACGGGTAATCATGGACGGCCTCCCAGTCCCAGGTCTTCCGCCAGGCTCTTGCCCGGGTAGTGGAAGGGCACGGGGCCATCGGCCTCGGCGTGCACGAACTGTTTCACATACGGGTCGGTGGACACCGTCATCTCTTGCGGCGTGCCGTGGGCCACGATCTTGCCCTGCGACAGGAAATACACATAGTCGGCGATCAGGAAGGATTCCTTCACATCGTGCGAGACCAGGATCGAGGTCGAACCGAGCGCATCGTTCAGATTGCGGATCAGGTTGGCGGTCACGCCCATCGAGATCGGGTCGAGACCGGCGAACGGCTCGTCATACATAATCAGTTGCGGATCGAGGGCGATGGAGCGCGCCAGCGCGACACGGCGCGCCATGCCGCCGGAAATCTCGCCCGGCTTGAGCTTGGCGGCATTGCGCAGGCCGACGGCGTGCAGCTTCATCAGCACCAGGTCGCGGATCAGCTCTTCCGGCAAGTCGGTATGCTCGCGCAGCGGGAAGGCCACGTTATCGTAGACGGTCAGGTCAGTAAACAGGGCGCCATGCTGGAACAGCATGCCCATTTTGCGGCGCAGCAGATACAGATCGCTGGTTTTCAGCGTGTGGACGATCTGACCATCCACATTCACCGTGCCTTTTTGCGGGCGCAACTGGCCGCCGATCAGGCGCAGCACCGTGGTTTTACCGCTGCCGGAACCGCCCATGACAGCCACAACCTTTCCACGTGGAAAGTCCATCTGGAGACCGGAGAGAATGCTCCGCTTCCCATAGGAGAAGTGTAAATCACGGATTTCGACAAGATTAGGCACAGGCTAGCTCTTTATTTTTAAGGCCATATTGTAGTGCAGAAACGCTATGCCCTGCTTAAGACTCCCCAAAAGAGGGCAGGCGCGCCCGCAACAGAATGTACATGATACAACATTACTAACCGTAAAGTCAGCAAGTTACATCTGGAAAACAGTTTTCCATTGCTGCATAGCACAATGCCCAGTTTTGGGGCCAGACCCCGAAACCGGACACAAGCTCAGCAATATCACTGGCGGAAACGCAGGCAAAGGCTGTCGAGTCCGTGTCCGATTTTGGGGTCTGGCCCCAAAATCGGACACGGGCTGGGCTGTGGGTGGGGTTTAGCGGGGGAGGTGGCTGTGGCCCATGAGGTAGGCGTCGACTTCGCGGGCGCATTGGCGGCCTTCGCGGATGGCCCAGACGACCAGCGATTGGCCGCGGCGCATGTCGCCGGCGGCGAACACGCCTTTCACCGAGGTCTGGTAGCAGCCGCTGCCGTCGGTCGTGGCGCGGGCATTGCCGCGGGCATCCTTGTCGACCGCGAAGGCGTCGAGGACTTGTTGCACGGGAGATACAAAACCCATGGCCAGCAGCACCAGATCGGCTTTCACCTCGAATTCGGAATTGGGCACCTCGCTCATCTTGCCGTCTTTCCATTCGACGCGGCAGGCGATCAGCTTCTCGACCTTGCCGCCCTTGCCTTCGAAGCGCTTGGTGGCGACGGCCCAGTCGCGCTCGCAGCCTTCCTCGTGCGAGGAGGAGCTGCGCAGCTTGGTCGGCCAGTAGGGCCAGACCAGGGGCTTGTTTTCCTGCTCGGGCGGCATGGGCAGCAGCTCGAACTGGGTGACGCCGGCCGCGCCGTGGCGGTTGGAGGTGCCGACGCAGTCGGAACCGGTGTCGCCGCCGCCGATCACAACCACATGCTTGCCGGCGGCCTTGATCTGGTCTTTGACCTTGTCGCCGGCGTTGACCTTGTTTTGCTGGGGCAGGAAGTCCATGGCGAAGTGGATGCCTTTCAGCTCGCGGCCTGGCACCGGCAGGTCGCGCGGCTGTTCGGCGCCGCCGGCCAGCACCACGGCATCGAAGTCCTTGTCGAGGTCTTCGGGGAAGATGGTTTCCTTGGCCCAGTTGTTGACCGTGGCCGGGAAATCCTTGCCGATCAGCACCGAGGTGCGGAAAGTCACGCCTTCGGCTTCCATCTGCTCGACGCGACGGTCGATATGCGACTTTTCCAGCTTGAAGTCGGGTATGCCGTAGCGCAGCAGGCCGCCGATGCGGTCGCTCTTCTCGAACACGGTGACGGCATGGCCGGCGCGCGCCAGCTGCTGGGCCGCCGCCAGGCCGGCCGGGCCGGAACCGACCACGGCCACTTTCTTGCCGGTCTTGTGGGCCGGCGGCTGCGGCACGACCCAGCCATGCTCCCAGCCTTCGTCGATGATCTTGTGCTCGATCGACTTGATGCCGACCGGATCGTTGTTGATGCCGAGCGTGCAGGCCGTTTCGCAGGGCGCCGGGCAGATGCGGCCGGTGAACTCGGGGAAGTTATTGGTCGAGTGCAGCACATTGAGCGCTTCGCGGTAGTGGCCGCGGTACACCAGATCATTCCAGTCCGGGATGATGTTATTGACCGGGCAACCCGAGTTGCAGAAGGGGATGCCGCAATCCATGCAGCGCGCGCCCTGCACCTTGGCTTGCTCGTGGTTCAGGTGCAGCACGAACTCTTTATAGTTTTTGACGCGCGCCGCGACGGGCAGATAGCCCTCTTCCTGGCGCTGGAATTCCATGAAACCGGTGATTTTTCCCACGTTCTTATCCTTTCAATTCCTGGGTCAGCCTTAGGCGGCGATGGCCTGGGTTTCCGCTTCGATGGCGGCGTTGTCGGCCAGTTCCACCAGGGCGCGCTTGTACTCGCTGGGGAAGACCTTGATGAACTTGCCCCGGCTCTCGGCCCAGTTGTCGAGCAGCAGGCGGGCGCGCGTGCTGCCGGTGTACTTGAAGTGGCGCTCGATCAGGCGCTTGAGGATGATCTCGTCGGCCTCCGGCTCGCCATCGCGGTGCTGGCTGTGCCAGGTGGATTTGTCGACCATCTGCTCGGCGGCCGGCAGCACCTCTTCCAGGCTGACCATGGACAGATTGCATTTGCGGCCGAACTCGCCATCGGGGTCGTAGACATAGGCGATGCCGCCCGACATGCCCGCCGCGAAGTTGCGGCCGGTGGCGCCCAGCACCACCACGGTGCCGCCCGTCATGTATTCGCAGCCATGGTCGCCCAGGCCTTCGACCACGGTGGTGGCGCCGGAATTGCGCACGGCAAAGCGTTCGCCGGCCACGCCGTTGAAGAAGGCTTCGCCGGCAATCGCGCCATACAGCACGGTATTACCGATGATGATGTTGTTCACGGCCCAGCCGCGGAACTCGGTGTTCGGACGCACGATGATGCGCCCGCCCGACAAGCCCTTGCCCACATAGTCGTTACCCTCGCCCACCAGGTCGAGCGTGATGCCGTGCGCCAGGAAGGCGGCGGCGGACTGGCCGGCCGTGCCCTGCAGCTGGATGTGGATGGTGTCGTCCGGCAGGCCGGCATGGCCGTAGCGCTTGACCACTTCGCCCGACAGCATGGTGCCGACCGTGCGGTTGACGTTGCGCACCGGCGAGATGAAGGAGACGCGCTCGCCTTTTTCCAGCGCCGCCTTGGCCTGGGCCACCAGCTTGTGGTCGAGGGCGCGGTCGAGGCCGTGGTCCTGCTCTTCCGTGTGGAAGATGCTCATGCCTTCCTTGGCCTTGGGCTGGTAGAAGATATTCGTGAAGTCCAGGCCTTGCGCCTTCCAGTGGGCGATGGCTTTCGATTTGTCGAGCAGGTCGGCGCGGCCGATCAGTTCGTCAAACGTGCGGATGCCGAGCTGGGCCATCAACTGGCGCGCCTCTTCGGCCACGAAGAAGAAGTAATTCACCACATGCTCAGGCTTGCCCTGGAATTTGGCGCGCAATTCCGGGTCTTGCGTGGCGACGCCGACCGGGCAGGTGTTCAGATGGCATTTGCGCATCATGATGCAGCCCTCCACCACCAGCGGCGCGGTGGCGAAGCCGATCTCGTCGGCGCCCAGCATGGCGGCGATGACGACGTCGCGGCCGGTGCGCATCTGGCCGTCGGCCTGGACGCGGATGCGGCTGCGCAAGCCGTTGAGCACCAGGGTCTGCTGGGTTTCCGCCAAGCCCAGTTCCCACGGCGTGCCCGCATGCTTGACCGAGGACAGCGGCGACGCGCCGGTGCCGCCGTCATGGCCGGCCACCACCACGTGGTCGGCCTTGGCCTTGGTGACGCCAGCCGCGACGGTGCCGATGCCCACTTCCGACACCAGCTTGACCGAGATCGAGGCGCTTGGATTGGCGTTCTTCAGGTCGTGGATGAGCTGGGCCAGATCCTCGATCGAGTAAATATCGTGGTGCGGCGGCGGCGAAATCAGGCCCACGCCCGGCACCGAGAAACGCAGGGTGGCGATGTATTCCGATACCTTATGGCCCGGCAGCTGGCCGCCCTCGCCCGGCTTGGCGCCCTGGGCCATCTTGATCTGGATCTGGTCGGCCGAGTTCAGGTAGGCCGCCGTCACGCCGAAGCGGCCGGACGCCACCTGCTTGATGCGCGAACGCAGCGAATCGCCTTCCTGCAGCGGAATGTCAGCTGCCACGCGGTCCTTGCCCAGCACCGACGCCATGGTTTCGCCGCTCTTGATCGGGATGCCCTTGAGTTCGTTCAGGTAGCGCACCGGATCTTCGCCGCCCTCACCCGTGTTCGACTTGCCGCCGATACGGTTCATGGCAATCGCCAAGGTGGCGTGGGCTTCGGTGCTGATCGAGCCGAGCGACATGGCGCCGGTGGCGAAGCGCTTGACGATTTCCTTGGCCGGCTCGACTTCGTCGAGCGGAATGGCTTTGGACGGGTCGAGCTTGAACTCGAACAGGCCGCGCAGGGTCAGGTGGCGGCGGCTCTGGTCGTTGATGATCTGGGCGTACTCCTTATACGTGGAGTAGTTGTTGGCGCGCGTCGAGTGCTGCAGCTTGGCGATGGCGTCCGGCGTCCACAGATGGTCTTCGCCGCGCACACGGTAGGCGTATTCGCCGCCCGCATCGAGGGCGTCGGCCAGCAGCGGATCGTGGCCGAAGGCCAGATTGTGCAGACGCAGGCCTTCCTCGGCCACTTCGAACAGGCCGATGCCTTCCACATTGGATGCCGTGCCCTTGAAGTATTTGTCGACCAGGGATTTGTTCAGGCCGATCGCTTCGAAGATCTGCGCGCCGCAGTAGGACATATAGGTGGAGATGCCCATTTTCGACATCACCTTCATCAGCCCCTTGCCGATGGCCTTGGTGTAGTTGTACACCGCCTGCTCGCCCGACAGGTCGCCCGGCATGCCGTGCGCCAGTTCCATCAGGGTTTCCAGCGCCAGATAGGGGTGGACCGCTTCCGCGCCATAGCCGGCCAGCAGGGCGAAGTGGTGGGTTTCGCGGGCCGAACCGGTTTCCACCACCAGGCCGGTGGAGGCGCGCAAGCCCTTGCTCACCAGGTGCTGGTGAATGGCCGAGGTGGCCAGCAAGGCCGGGATGGCGACGCGGTCGGCGCAGATCGAACGGTCGGAGACGATCAGGATATTGTGGCCGGATTTGACCGCATCGACCGCTTCGGCGCACAACGAGGCGAGGCAAGCTTCCACGCCTTCCTTGCCCCAGGCCAGCGGGTAGCAGATGCTCAGTTCCCAGGACTTGAACTTGCCGCCCGTGTGCTGGCTGATATTGCGCAGGCGCGCCATATCGTCGAAGCCGAGCACCGGCTGCGCCACTTCCAGGCGCATGGGCGGGTTGACGTTGTTGGTGTCCAGCAAATTCGGTTTCGGACCGATGAAGGACACCAGGGACATCACCATCGCTTCGCGGATCGGATCGATGGGCGGATTGGTGACCTGGGCGAACAGCTGCTTGAAGTAGTTATATAGCGGCTTGAGCTTGTTGGACATGACGGCCAGCGGCGAGTCGTTGCCCATCGAACCCACGGCTTCCTCGCCGGCGGCGGCCATGGGCGCCATCAGGAAGCGCAGGTCTTCCTGGGTATAGCCGAAGGCTTGCTGGCGGTCCAGCACGGAAGCCACCTGCTTCTCGCCGGGGGCCGTGCCATATTTGGCGACATTGTGCTGGAGCTGGCTTTCGCTGAGCTTGAGCTCGTCGAGCTTGATGCGCACGGCGTTGATCCAGGCTTTATACGGCTTGGCGTTGGCGTAAGTGTCTTTCAGTTCCTTGTCGTCGATGATGCGGCCCGCTTCCAGGTCGATCAGGAACATCTTGCCCGGCTGCAGGCGCCATTTCTGGATGATCTTGGATTCGGGAATCGGCAGCACGCCCGATTCGGAGGCCATCACCACCAGGTCGTCGTCGGTGACGATGTAGCGCGCCGGACGCAGGCCGTTGCGGTCCAGGGTGCCGCCGATATAGCGGCCGTCGGTGAAGGCCATGGCGGCCGGGCCGTCCCATGGTTCCATCATGGCGGCATGGTATTCGTAGAAGGCGCGGCGGTTGTCGTCCATCAGGCCGTGGTTTTCCCAGGCTTCGGGAATCATCATCATCATGGCCTGGGCGATCGGGTAGCCCGCCATCAGCAGCAATTCCAGCGCATTGTCGAAGCAGGCGGTGTCGGACTGGCCTTCATAGATCAGCGGGAAGAGCTTGCCCAGGTCCTCGCCCAGCACGGCGGACTTCATCACGCCTTCGCGCGCGCGCATCCAGTTGAAATTGCCCTTCACGGTGTTGATCTCGCCGTTGTGGGCGATCAGGCGGTAGGGGTGGGACAGCGGCCATTCCGGGAAGGTATTGGTGGAGAAGCGCTGGTGCACCAGCGCCAGCGCCGAAATGCAGCGCGCATCCTGCAAGTCCTTGTAATACACGCCGACCTGGTCGGCCAGCAGCAGGCCCTTGTAGACCACGGTGCGGGCCGACATCGAGGGCACGAAGAATTCCTTGCCGTGGATCAGCTTGAGCGCCTGGATGGCGTGGCCCGAGGATTTGCGGATCACATACAGTTTGCGCTCCAGCGCGTCGGTCACCATGATGTCCGGGCCGCGGCCGATGAAGATCTGGCGGATCACCGGTTCCTTGGCGCGCACCGTGGGCGACATCGGCATTTCGGTGTCGATCGGCACATTGCGCCAGCCCAGCACCACCTGGCCTTCGATGCGCACGGCGCGCTCGATTTCCTGTTCGCAAGCGATGCGCGAAGCGTTTTCCTTGGGCAGGAAAACCATGCCGACCCCATATTCGCCCGGCGGCGGCAATTCCACGCCCTGCTTGGCCATTTCGTCGCGGTAGAACTGGTCCGGAATCTGGATCAGGATGCCGGCGCCGTCGCCCATCAGTTTATCCGCCCCCACCGCGCCCCTATGGTCGAGATTTTTCAGGATCAGCAGGCCCTGCTCGATGATGGAGTGGCTTTTGCTGCCCTTTATATGAGCAACGAATCCGACACCGCAGGCGTCATGTTCATTGGCTGGGTCGTACAAACCTTGCGCTTTCATGCGTTTCTCCGAAGCTTATTTGGAATATTGAAAATTCAGAGTAGTGCAACGCAACAAAAAACTCAACAAAAACAATTAGGGTCGGAGTCGAATTAAATTTTATCAATTGGCTCAAAAAAATAATTGGGGACAGAGTGATGCGCGAGCTATCCGAACCCACCACCCTCCCTCTAAGCAGGATTCAAAAAGCGCTGCCAAAACGCCACCGGTAACCCTCCCATGCACCAGCTTGCAGCGCGCAAGCACCTCTTTGGTGCAGCTGTTGACTCATGGCGCTATGCAGCAAAGCCGTTGTTGTGTAATTGAAACATCTTGTTACATTTAGCATTGCGTCAACTGTCGAGAAAAATTACACTTTTGTAAAAATTACCAAAATATTTCAATGGTCTTTGTGTTAAATCAAGGACTTGTTAAATTTGGCATATTTTTTGCTTGGTGGAAATCATGTAGAAAATTTCTAAAGGGAACCCCGGATTTCTTGAAAGAAGTTTCTACAGTACCCGTCCCTGGGACACCGCCCAACGGCGTCCCAACTAACTTTTGGAGGCTATAGCGCAATGATTAAAACTACTCTCAGTGCCCTGGTGTTACTGGGCGCGGCTGCCTCGGCTCAGGCCGACGTGTTACTGCAAGAAAACTTCAACAATGTCGGCGCCCTCGGCGCGTCCGGCTGGGTCTTCAACAATGCCAGCACGCCGGGTGGCGAGACTCCGGGTTGGTATCAGGGCGATGCGGGCATCTTTGGCGCCCACGCCGGCAAGGAGAATGCTTACGCTGCAGCCAACTTCAAAAATACGGTGGCTGGCGGCACGCTGAATAACTGGCTCATCACCCCGGAATTCTCGACCGCCAAGAACGTGTCGATCTCGCTGTGGGTGCGCGGCGCGGGCGATGCGGGTTTCAGCGACCACATTTCTTTCGGCCTGAGCAAAGGCGGCAGCGCCATCAACGACTTCGTGCTGCAGCCTTCGTTTGAAGCTGCAGGCGACTGGACCAAGTACACCTTCAATATCGGCGCCCTGGGCGCCGGTACGGTCGGCCGCTTCGCCATCAACTACAACGGCCTGGGCGACAGCTCCAACTATGTGGGCATCGACACCCTGTCCATCGCCGCCGTTCCCGAGCCAGCATCCTTCCTGATGCTGGGCGCGGGCCTGTTCGCAATTGGCGCCCTGCGCCGCCGTCAGCGCGGCTGAGCGCTTCGCCCTACCAGGAGAACTATATGAAAACCATCAAATCCAGCCTGCTGGCTGGCCTCGGCATCGCCGTGCTGGGCCTGAGCGCCCTGCCAGCCCAGGCGGAAACCGCCCAGACATCCACCGTGCAGAGCGCCGACGCCCTGACCGTGGTGCGCGACCCCGTCACCGGCGAACTGCGTGCCGCCACCGGCGAAGAGCAAGCCGCCCTGCAGCAGAAAGCCAACGCCGGCAAGCGCCTGCGCCAGTCCGCCGCGCCACAGGCACAGCAAAAGTTCCACGCCAGCGGCGCCCGCGGCGCCCGCGTGACCGACGAGTTCCTGAGCTCGTCCGTCGTCACCCGCCTGCCGGACGGCAGCATGCAGAAGCAATGCTTCGATTCGCACGACGCCGCCGACAGCGCAGCACAGGCCGGCCACGTCCACGTCACCCCTCAGATTGCAACGGAGTAAACACCCATGCGGACCAAGACCAACCGTCACCTGACCCGTTCGCTGATCGCCGCCGCTTGCGCGCTGGCCTGCTTCAGCGCCGAAGCCGCCAAGATCGTCATCACCAGCCGCGATGCGCCGGGCGTGGGCTTCAACGACCCGACCCCGGTCTCCCCGGTGGGCGGCAATAACGGCACCACCCTGGGCCAGCAGCGCCTGAATGTCTACCGCTATGTGGCCGATATTTGGGAAAAGAACCTGCAAAGCAATGTCGACATCACCGTCAGCGCGGGATGGGAGGCACTCACTTGCACCTCCAGCTCGGCTGTGCTGGGCAGCGCCGGCGCCTGGAACTTGTGGCATGACTTCCCAGGCGGCAAGCCAGGCACCTGGTACCCACAAGCGCTGGCCAACAAGATCGCCGGCGTGAACCTGTCCGGCAACGAACCCGAAGCTCCAGGCGAATACAACAATGTGGACATCAAGACCCAGTTCAATGTGAACCTGGGCAACCCAGGCTGCCTGGACGGCTCGCCCTTCTACCTCGGCCTGGACGGCAATGCCGGCACCAAGGTCAACTTCGTGGAAACCCTGCTGCATGAACTGGGTCACGGCCTCGGCTTCGCCGTCTCCACCGTACAGACCTCGACCGGCTACCGCTACGCCGCCAACGGCAGCGGCTTCGGCCCGACCGGCGGTCTGCCGAGCGTGTGGGAAAGCTTCATGTTCGACAACACCAAGCAGAAAAGCTGGCTGCAAATGACGAATGCCGAGCGCAAGGCATCGGCCATCAACCCGCTGCAACTGGCCTGGACCGGCGGCAATGCCGTGGCCGGCGCCACCATGCTGAAAGCCACCCAGCAGGTGAAAACCAGCTCGCCGGCGGCCGGCGGCAGCGGCGTGTATGACCTCACCCCTTCGCTCTTCGGTCCAGCCGTACCCAACAGCGGCAACCTGGGCACGCTCGCCAATATCACGGCGCAAGCCGGTGAAGTCGGTCCTGGCTGCGATCCGTTCAATGCCGCCAACCGCGCAGCGGTCTTCGGCAAAGTGCCGGTCATCAGCCGTGGCGGCTGCGCCTTCGCCATCAAGGTGAAGAATGCCCAGGATGCGGGCGCCGTTGGCGTGCTGCTGGCCAATAACACGAGCGGCGTCCTCACGCCGGGCGGCACCGACAGCAGCGTCACCATCCCGTCGGGCGGCGTCACCCAGGCAGCCGGCGATGCGCTGAAAGCGGCGATCAAGGCCGCCGTGCCGTATGGCTCGCGTCTGAAACCGGGCACCGTGGCGGCCAGCTTGGGCATCGACAACACCCGTATTTCGGGCGCTGACAGCCAGGGCCGTCCGCTGCTGTACACCCCGGCCACGCTGGCACCAGGCTCGTCGGTGTCGCACTGGGATGTGTCGGCAAGCCCGAACCTGCTGATGGAACCAAACATCAACACCGATCTGGGCACCGTGCTGACGCCACCAAAAGACCTGACCCTGCCGCTGCTGAAGGATATCGGCTGGTAATCCGGTTCTGACGCCCTGCCGCCCGGCAGGGCAACGCATCTGCTGCGGCGCGCCGGAAACGGCGCGCCGTTTTTATTCCACCGCCGTCTCTTTCACCTTGAAGGGCCGGCCGCGTTTCGCCGGCAAGACCTGGCGCTTCATCCGCTGCTGCAATTCCGTCTTGAACTTGTCCGAGCCCAGGGGCCAGCCTTTGAGCACGGCCGCTTCGATGGCCGCCGTCTCGGCGCCGCCCAATCCCCGTCCCGCCAATTCGCTATAGGCCGCCTCGCGCTGGAAGGGTGTATTGCCCAGCGCCCAATAGAGCGGATGGTCGGTGATCATGCCATCCGGCTTGATACCGGCATGGTGGGCATAGCTGGACCAGGGATAGTCTTGCGGCCAGGCCGCCTGTCCGGCGCGCACCGGCGCGAACTCGATATAGCGGCAGCAGGCCAGCAGATAGTGTTCGGCGTCGACCACCGCCGTCTTGTAGCGGCCCTGCCATAAGGTGCCGGCCCGGCCGTATTTCTGGTTGAAGTAAGGCACGTAGTAGCGCCCGATCCACTGCATCATCTGGCCCAGGCCGTCGGTGGTGGCCGGGGTTGCCAGCAGGTGGAGCTGGCCGGGCAGCAGCACATAGGCGTGCAACGCGACTTTATAGCTGCGCGCGGCGCTGCGCAGCCAGCCCAGCAGAGCCTGGTAATCGTCGGCATCCTGGCACACCAGCTGGCCATTCAAGCCGTGCTGGATCAGGTAATGGGGCTGGCCGGGCACGACCAGGCGCGGTAAACGGGCCATACAATGCAAAAAGGGTAGATCGGAAGCCCGATTCTACCCAGTTTGCTTGACTCTGTCCCCAATTCATTCCACGCAAGGGAAAATGGCGGCGACTCTGTCCCTATTAAGACAGATTGAAGCTGGCCGACAGGCTATAGCCCTCGCCATAGGCGCTGCGCAGGGGCAGATCCTGGCCCAGGCCGCTGCGTGCCTTCTTGCGCAGGCGGTAGACCAGCATGTCGACGCGGCGTCCCGCATCGGGATCGTCGCCGCCGATGCCGGCCACGATGACCTGGCGCGGCACGGGACGGGTGTTGATGGTCAGCAGGTGCAGGAAATTGCACTCTTTCTCGGTCAGCGTGATCGCCTGGCCCTGCAATTCGAGCTGGCGCGCGCTGACCTTCAAGGTCCACTTGCTGGGCAGGGGCAGCGCTTCCTGCGGGCCGACGCGGCGGTCGAGCGCCTCGATATGGGCCGCCAGCTCAGGGAACTTGATGGGCTTGGTCAGATAATGGTCGGCGCCCAGGCGCAGACCGAGGATGCGGTTGTCGAAGGCGACGCGGCCGGTCAGCACCAGCAGACCGATCTGCGGATACAGCTGGCGCATGCGCGGGATGACGTTGAACCCGTCCTCATCCGGCAAGCCGAGGTCGAGCACGACCACGCCGACATTGCCCTGGCTGAGTGCGGACCACATTTCGCTGGCATTATTGGTGATATGGACTTCGTGTTCAAGCTCAGTCAGGAATTCCGCCATCTCCTCGGCGTACTCCAGATTGTCTTCCACGATCAGTATTTGCGTCATTGATGCGCCGTTTTTCCAATAGGTTCAGCAAGCCCATGGCTTGCGTCAAAGAATTATCACGGTTGGTTCTGCCCTATGCAAGATATTTCCCCGCTCAAACGGCAATCGGCAACCAAATCCGAAACTTTTTGCCGCTTTCAGAAAGGTTTTCCGCCGTCAGGCTGCCGCCGTGCGCTTCCGCCACCGCGCGCGCCATGTACAGGCCCAGCCCGGATCCGGCAATGCCTTCGGCGGCGCGGCCACGGAAACCACGCTCGCCGAGACGGGCGATTTCCTCGTCGGGAAGGGCGGAACCATGGTCGATCACCGAGAACTCGACCCCGCCTTCGCTTGCTTTTTTACCTACTAATTCTATCGCGGTATCGGGTGCTGTGTACTTAATTGCATTATCCAGCAAAATATCCAGGCAAAGCCGCATTCCTTGCGGGTCGCAACGCAGCCATTGCGGCAATCCAACGACTTCCACCTTGATAGCGTTACGCCGTATACGCGCCGCTTCGCCCACCATTTCGAGCAGGGCTTCGGGTGAAATTTCATTGGCCTGGCGCTTGCGGCCGATGCTGGCCAGACGCTCGGGCGACAGGTAATCGTCGATCATGGCGATCAGGCGGTCCACCGCCACCTGGATCTTGCGGTAGCGCTTGCGCGTGGCCTCGTCGGCATTGGCCGAAGTCATTTCCAGGCGCTGCACGGCGCCGTCGATGGTCGACAGCGGGGTGCGGAATTCGTGCGAGAGCATGGAGGCGAAACGCTTCTGCTGCGTTTCCCACTCGGCGCGCTCGGCCAGTTGGCGGCTCAGGTCGCGCACCACGCCGGCCAGCTGCAGCGGCTGGCCCTTCTTGTCGAGCACCAGGACCGATTCGATTTCCACCGTCAGGCTGCTGCCGTCGGCGCGTTCCAGCAGCAGTTCGCGCCGCAGGCGCAGGCGGCTGGCATCGCCCGCCTTCCAGCGCGCCAGGCGCGCCGGCAATTGCGCCAGCAGCTTGTCGGCATGCTGCTGGGCCGCCTCGGCGCTGAAGCCGAGGGCAGCGTGGGCCGCGCTCAGATACAGCAGGCGCCCGCTGGCGCAATCGATCAGCCAATGCACATCGCTGCTGCTGTCGAGCAGCAGCCGGAGTTGGGCAAGTTCGCTCATATCAGTCCACCAGTGGGGCGAAGATCTGCTGCAGGTCTTCCTGCGTCAGCGCCAGTTTTTGCGATTCGCCTTCCGCCAGCACCGATTGCGCCAGATCCGATTTCTTTTGCTGCAAGACCTGGATCTTCTCTTCCAGCGTGCCCTTGGCGATCAGCTTGTAGACAAACACGGGTTTGTCCTGACCGATGCGCCAGGCGCGGTCGGTGGCCTGGTTTTCAGCGGCCGGGTTCCACCACGGATCATAGTGGATTACCGTATCGGCCGCCGTCAGATTGAGGCCGACCCCGCCGGCTTTCAGGCTGATCAGGAAAATCGGCACCGCGCCCTGCTGGAAGGCCGCCACTTGCGCGCCGCGGTCCTTGGTTTCGCCGGTGAGGATGGCATACGGGATGTCGCGCGCATCGAGCTCCTCCTCGATCAGTTCCAGCATGGAAGTGAACTGCGAGAACACCAGGATCTTGCGGTTTTCTTCGAGCAGGTCTTCGACCATCTGCATCAGGTCGGCCAGCTTGGCCGAACCGGCCGCCTGCTGCTTGCGCGCCGGCAGCGATTTGACCAGGCGCGGATCGCAGCACACCTGGCGCAGCTTGAGCAGCGCTTCCAGAATCACGATCTGGCTGCGCGCCACGCCCTTGCGGTCGATTTCCTCGCGCACCTTCTGGTCCATGGCCAGGCGCACGGTTTCGTACAGATCGCGCTGGCCGCCGCTCAGTTCGACCTTGCGCACCATCTCGGTCTTGGGCGGCAGTTCCTTGGCCACGCTGTCCTTGGTCCGGCGCAAGAGGAAGGGCTTGATGCGGCGGTTCAGGAGCGCACGGCGCAGCGGATCGTCCTGGCGCTCGATCGGGTGGCGGAACTGGGTGTTGAAAGTCTTCTCGTCGCCCAGCAGGCCGGGCAAGAGGAAGTGGAATTGCGACCATAGCTCGCCCAAGTGGTTTTCCAGCGGCGTGCCGGACAGGCAAAGCCGGTGCTTGGCGCGCAGCAGGCCGGCGCTCTGGGCCGCCTTGGAGCGGGTGTTCTTGATGTAGTGCGACTCGTCGAGGATGACCAGGTGGAAGTCGTGCTCGCGCAGTTTTTCCTCGTCGCGCGGCAGGAGCGCATAGGTGGTCAGCACCAGGTCGGCTTCGGGGATCTGCTCGAACATCTGGGCCCGGTCCTTGCCTTGCAGCAGCAGCACCTTCAGGCCGGGCGCGAAGCGGGCGGCCTCGTCCTGCCAGTTGCCCATCAGGCTGGTGGGCGCGATGACCAGGGCCGGATGGGTCAGGCGGCCCGCCTCTTTTTCCACCAGGATGTGGGCCAGGGTCTGCACGGTCTTGCCCAGGCCCATATCGTCGGCCAGGATGCCGGCCAGGCCATATTCGCGCAGGAACTGCATCCAGGACAGGCCTTCGGTCTGGTAATCGCGCAGCGTCGCTTGCAGGCCGGCCGGGGTGGCGATGCGCTGCACCGAGGCGAACTGGTTGAGGCGGCGCCCCATGGCGCGCAATTCTTCGCCGCCGGTCCAGACGAAATCGATATTGCGCGCCAGCTCGTCCAGGCGGGCCGCGTCGAGCGTGGCCATGCGCACCGCATGGCGCACTTTTTCGCTGAAATACAGCTCGCCCAGGGTGGCCAGGATCGGCTTGACGCGGTTCCAGGGCAGGGCCACGCGGCTGCCGTCCGGCAGCGTGGCCAGCATCTGGTCGGCGTCGGCATGGGCCGCCAGGGCCTTGATGCTGAAGTCCTGCGGCACGTTGCGGATCATCTGCACCAGCACCGGCAACAGCGGCACGCGCTCCTCGCCGACCGTGATGCCCAGTTCCAGCTCGAACCAGGCGTTGCCGGTCTCCGGCCCCTCTTCCTCGACTTCGGCATACCAGGCACCGACGGCATTCAGGTCGTAGCGGTATTTGACGGATTTCTCGACCTGCCAACCGGCCGCGCGCAGCTCTTCGATGCCGGCTCCGGCAAAGCGGATCCAGTCCGCCTGGCTAGCAAGCAGCAAGCCGCCACGCACGCTGGACAGGGGCAGCGAGTTCGGCTTGCGGAAACCGAGTTCGGTCAGCGTGTGCAGGGCGGCCGCTTCGGCTTCCTCGTTGCGCTGGATGATCTCGGTCACCTCGCCGCGCTGGCGCACCACGCGCTGCGCCGGGTCGAAGGAAACGCGCTCGCCATCGTAGTCATAGGACAGCACGGCGTAATCGTTCCAGCGCTGCACCGAACCGTCGGCCAGCTGGGCGCTGTCGAGCAGCAGGATGGGGCGCGGCTGCACGTCCTTGCGCAGGCGCTGCGGCAACTGCTGCGGCAGCGGCATCAGATGCTGCAGGCCGTGCGCCAGCAGGAGCTGGGAAACGCGCATCTTATCGTTGGCCATCAGCAGCGGCGCCTGGGCCACCAGGGCCTGCAATTCGGCCAAGGCGATATTGCTGCCGCCCTGGTTCAGGTACAGCTCGCCGCACGAGAGGTTGTCGATATACCAGGGCGGATCGGTCGGCAGCATATAGTCGATCTGGTCGGCGCCCGGATGGCGCGCGCCCTCGGGCGGCTCGACCTGCCAGCCCAGACGCAAGCCCTTGCCCTCTTCGCGCCAGGCCAGATTGGCTTCGCGCAGCGGACCGGCTTTCATCGGATACACCATGCCGTTGCCGACGTCGGCCCAGGAATTGGCCCACAACAGCTTGCCCTGGGTGGACAGCATGGTCAGCAGGGCGGCGCCGATCTTGCCGCGCGGCTCGGTGGCCGTGCCGGTCTGCGAATTCGGGCCGCTGCGCATGGCGACGAAGAAGCGGATCAAATCATCGTCGCCGGCTTCCAGGAAGGCGGGCGGGGCCGAGAGCAGGGAAAACACTTCGCTGATCGGCGTGGCGGCCGCCACATCGCCGTTCGGCCGCAGGCGCGCCTTGTACAGGCACAGCGCCACATGGCGGCCGCCGCTGGTGGGCGCCAGCACATAGATCAGGCGGTGATTGGTTTGTTTCGGGTCCGCTTCGACCGGCGTCAGCTTCGCTTTTGGATGGGCGGCCGCATCCACCCGCTGCAGCCAGGTGGCGACGGCATAGGGCAATTGCGTCCCCGGCGCGCCGGCCGGAACAGGGGTGGGGGCGGCAGGAGCTTCGCGGGTTTCGTCGCGGGTTAAATCCATTGGGCGCATGTACGTTTGGAAGGTTCAAAAACAACAACACGCAATATTATCCGCCAACTATGGTTCTGTGTTTGTGAAAGTTCTAACTTAGTGTTACCGCGCACCCGTTTTCCCCTATCTCTTCCCCAGATTGGTTATGATTCCGGCCTTGAACTGAGGACTATCCCATGCTGCCTGCTATCGAACAACGTCTTGCCCTGGAACTGGCCGCCAAGCCGGCCCAGGTCGCCGCCGCCATCGCCCTGCTGGACGAAGGCGCCACCGTCCCCTTCATCGCCCGCTACCGCAAGGAAGCCACGGGCGGCCTGGACGATATTCAGCTGCGCCTGCTGGAAGAGCGCCTGCGCTATCTGCGCGAGCTCGAAGAACGGCGCGCCGCCATCGTGGCCTCGATCACCGAGCAGGGCAAGATGACGCCCGAGCTGCTGCAGGCCGTCCTGCTGGCCGAGGACAAGACCCGGCTGGAAGACCTGTACCTGCCCTATAAGCAGAAACGCCGCACCAAGGCCCAGATCGCCATCGAAGCCGGCCTGGCGCCGCTGGCCGAGGCCCTGCTGGACAATCCCGCCCTGAACCCGGACGCCGAAGCCGGCAACTACCTGTGCGCAGCCTTCACCACGGCCGACGGCGGCAATAATCCCGGCGTGGCCGACGCCAAGGCGGCCCTGGACGGCGCGCGCCAGATCCTGATGGAGCGCTTCGCCGAAGACGCTACGCTCTTGCAATCCTTGCGCGAATACGTGCAGGAGCATGGCGTGGTCGATTCCAAGGTGGTCGAAGGCAAGCAGGAAGAAGGCGAGAAATTCGCCGACTACTTCGACTATTCGGAAGCCATCCACGCGATTCCCTCGCACCGCGCCCTGGCCCTGCTGCGCGGCCGCCGCGAAGGCATGCTGGACGTCACCCTGCGCCTGGACACGGAAGCGGAAAAGCCGAAATGGGATGCGCCGCACAATCCTTGCGAAGGCCGCATCGCGGCGCGCTTCGGCATCCGCCAGCAAGGCCGTCCCGCCGACAAATGGCTGGGCGACACGGTGCGCTGGACCTGGCGCGTGAAAAGTTTCATGCACCTGGAAACCGAGCTGATGGGCGCGCTGCGCGAACGCGCCGAGCTCGACGCGATCAATGTCTTCGCTACCAATCTGAAAGCCTTGCTGCTGGCGGCCCCGGCCGGCCAGCGCGCCACCATGGGCCTCGATCCGGGCCTGCGCACCGGCGTCAAGGTGGCGGTGGTGGACGCCACCGGCAAGGTGGTCGATACCGCCACGATTTATCCGCACCAGCCGCGCAACGACTGGCACGGCGCCCTGCACACCCTGGCCCAGCTGGCGGCCAAGCACAATGTGGCGCTGATCTCGATCGGCAACGGCACCGCCTCGCGCGAGACCGACAAGCTGGCCCAGGACCTGATCAAGCAGAACGCGGAACTGAAGATGAACAAGATCGTGGTGTCGGAAGCGGGCGCCTCGGTGTATTCGGCCTCGGAATTCGCCTCGCGCGAACTGCCGGAACTCGACGTCTCGCTGCGCGGCGCCGTCTCGATCGCGCGCCGCCTGCAAGATCCGCTGGCCGAGCTGGTCAAAATCGATCCGAAATCGATCGGCGTCGGCCAGTACCAGCACGATGTCAGCCAGACCCAGCTGGCGCGCACCCTGGACGCCGTGGTCGAGGATTGCGTCAACGCCGTCGGCGTGGACGTCAACACCGCCTCGGCGCCACTGCTGGCGCGCGTCTCCGGCCTGTCGGCCAGCGTGGCGCAGAGCATCGTCACCTACCGCGACCTGAAGGGCGCGTTCAGCTCGCGCGCCGGCCTGAAAGCCGTGCCGCGCCTGGGCGACAAGACCTTCGAACAGGCGGCCGGCTTCCTGCGCGTGCTGGGCGGCGACAATCCGCTGGACGCTTCGGCGGTGCACCCGGAATCGTATCCGCTGGTGGAAAAAATCCTCGGCGATATCAAGAAAGATATCCAGGCCGTGATCGGCGACGGCGGCCTGCTGAAAAGCCTGAGCCCGGCCAAATATGCCGACGAGAAATTCGGCGTGCCGACCGTGAGCGACATCATCCGCGAGCTGGAAAAGCCGGGCCGCGACCCGCGTCCCGAATTCACCACCGCCACCTTCAAGGAAGGCGTGGAAGAGATCAAGGACCTGCGGCCCGACATGATCCTGGAAGGCGTGGTGACCAATGTGGCGGCGTTTGGCGCCTTCGTCGACATCGGCGTGCACCAGGATGGGCTGGTGCACATTTCCGCCCTGTCCAACAGCTTCGTCAAGGACCCGCACAGCGTGGTCAAGGCCGGCCAGGTGGTCAAGGTCAAGGTGCTCGAAGTGGACGAAAAGCGCAAGCGCATCGCCCTCACCATGCGCCTGACGGACAGCGCGCCGGCCGCCGGTTCCCGTCCTGAACAGCGCGGCGACCGCAACGACCGCCGCGCCATGGGCCAGCAGCAAAAACAGCAGGCGCGCGAGCCGCAGGTGCAAAACTCGATGGCCGCCGCCTTCGCCAAACTGCGCGGCTAAGGCCGGACCGGCGGCCGCCCGGCCGCCGGCTTTTCGGCCCCGGCCGGCATTTTCTTATAAAATAGAAGCATCTTTTCTTTTTCAACCCAGAGGCAGCAATGAGCGACGACGTACAAAAGTGGATCAAAGAAACCGTGACCAATACCCCGGTGGTGCTGTTCATGAAGGGCACCGCCCAGTTCCCGCAGTGCGGTTTTTCCGGCCGCGCCATCCAGATCCTGAAGGCTTGCGGCGTCGAGAATATCGCCACCGTCAACGTGCTGGATGATCCGGAAGTGCGTCAGGGCATCAAGGAATACTCGAACTGGCCCACCATTCCGCAACTGTATGTGCGCGGCGAATTCGTCGGCGGCTCCGATATCATGAGCGAGATGTTCGAGTCGGGCGAGCTGAAAGCGCTGCTGAATGCCTGATCGCCCGCGGCGGATCGTCATTGCCATCACCGGCGCCACCGGCGCCGTGTATGGCGTGCGTCTGCTGCAAATCTTGAAAGACATGCCGGCCGTCGAGACCCATCTGGTGGTCTCGGAGGCGGCCGTGCTGACCCTGCACCAGGAAACCGGCTTACAGCGGCGCGAGGTGGAGGCCTTGGCCCACGTCGTGCATAAGCCGCAGAATATCGGCGCCTCGATCGCCAGCGGCTCGTTCCAGAGCGACGGCATGGTGATCGCCCCCTGTTCGATGAAGACCCTGGCCGCCGTGGCCCATGGCCTGTCGGACAATCTGATCGCGCGCGCCGCCGATGTGATGCTGAAAGAACGCCGCCGCCTGGTCCTGATGGTGCGCGAAACCCCCTTCAACCTGGCGCACCTGCGCAATATGACCGCCGTCACCGAGATGGGCGGCATCGTCTTCCCACCCCTGCCCAGCTTCTACCACCGGCCGCAAAGCATTGCCGACATGGTCGACCACACGGTGGCCCGCGTCATCGATCTGCTGGGGCTGGAGCATCAGCTGGCGCCGCGCTGGAGCGGCTTGAACGGCCTAGCCTAATCCCGCAACCGCCGCGCCTAGCGTCCCTCGTAAGGCGAATAGGTCGCCCGCTTCAATTCCTTCGCTTCCTCCAGCATGCGGCGCTGCGCATTGCGCTTGCGCAGGACTTCGGCATGCTGGGCCGCCGTCATCGGCGGGGCGGTCATCAGGTCTTTCAGCTGTGCTGCATTGCTGTAATTGCTTTTGAACAGAGGACTCATGCTACTCCTTGCAATTCGCGCGGGGGCGGGGCGCCTTGGCGCTATTCTGCATCAAAATGATGTCAGATCGGTGACATTTCGCATTTTGAACCATTTCATTACATGAAGATACAAAGTGGTATGGTCGCAAAGCGGCTGCCCAGGCTGGCCTGCGGACGGCATGAGGCTGCGCAAAAAAGCGGCAAGACGGGCTGAAAATCGGGTGCGCGGGGGCAACGCGGGTGTCGGAGGGGGACGCGCGGGGGAGGGGGCGGGAAGCGAAAGCGGACTGCAAAAACGGCGAGCCTGCGCGGGACTAAGCCGTGATTTCTTGTTACTTTTGGTAGTTGACGCGGACCAGCATGCGAATAAATTCACGTGCAATTTGGCGGTGATGCTCGTCCAGACGCTGCAAATCAGCTATCAATTTGACATCGGCGGACTCAAAGCGCGACAAGCCGTTGGCGCCTTCGCCATTGGCCGCGGCATTTTCCGCGCCGCCAAAACGCAGCCATTCGGCAGGCACGCCCAGCCACTGCGCGATCATGCGCAGCTTTTCCTGGGTGGGAATAGCCTCGCCTACCAGCCATTTACGGGCGGCATGGACGGTGATGGGGCGGCCATCGAAGCGGATATTGAATTCCCTGGCCAGCCGGGTCGGACTGTCGGGGGAATAATGGGCGTTTTTCAAAGCTTGCTGCAGGCGCTGGCTAAAGCTTTCGCGTTCATTTGAAGAATTCATAGTTGCACTATTTCATGACACGGCATGAATGTCAGTCTCTGGAAAGGTCAGACCAATTGTGACAAACAAAAAATTAACAATTAACATTTTACGCTTGGCGACCACCTTTGCCCCCACTTTCTCCACCAAATAAAATATTGCCGAAACCGCTTTGAATAGCAAAATTTACTAGCAATTTCCGAAAAGAAAGAATTAACTTTAGAGCAATCTTGACGAAAAAATGAGCAGGGCAAACGGCAGTGTAATCCGGCTGTTAAAACTCCGCTGGTATTAAAACGGGAGCCATTTGCGTTAACGCAGACGCGGACACAAAAGCACGCTCGTTCAGCGACCATTAGTTCAAATAAACAGTTTGTGGCGAATCACAAGTAACCTGGAATCGCGGGGACGGTTCATTATAGGCCGCTCTGTCGCGCCGCGCTCAGGCCTGCCGAAGCGGACATGGCTTCCTGCCGGCGGGCGCGCTACAATGTGCTTGACGTTACGTAAACGGAAGATCCATTGTAAGCCATGCCGACCTATACCATTACCGAACTGGCGCGCGAGTTCGACATCACCGCCCGCGCCATCCGCTTTTATGAAGACCAGGGCTTGCTCAGCCCCTCGCGCGAGGGCGCGGGCGGGCGCAACCGCGTCTACACGCCGCGCGACCGCACCCGCCTCAAGCTGACCCTGCGCGGCAAGCGTCTCGGCCTGTCGCTGTCCGAGATCAAGAGCCTGGTCGATATGTATGAGTCGCCCAAGGACACGGCCGCCCAGATGAACCGCTTCCTCGGCGTGCTGGCCCAGCACCGCGAAACCCTGGAGCAGCAGCGCGAGGATATCGAGATGTCGCTGGCCGAAATCAGCGCCCACGAAGACGAATGCAAACGCCTGCTGGCCGCCATCGCGGAACCGCAGGCGCCGGCGGCCTGAGCAGGCCCCCGGCACGCCGCCTGGCTGGGCGGCGGCTCCCGCCCAGCCAGGCGGGCCGCGCTTGTGAGGGCCGCGCTTGCGGCGCTTACTTTACGTTTACGTTAACGTCACATCGGCGTATGATTTGCGCTTCCATACCTTAACCAGAAGAATGAGGATGACATGCTCCATCTCCCAGGCCTGACTTTTGACCACGGCGAAGACATCGCCGCCCTGCGCGAAGCGGTGCAGCAGTTCGCCGCCGCCGAAATCGCCCCGCGCGCCGCCGAGATCGACCGCAGCGACCAGTTCCCGATGGACCTGTGGCGCAAGATGGGCGAGCTGGGCTTGCTCGGCATCACCGTCGGCGAGGAGTATGGCGGCGCGAATATGGGTTACCTGGCCCATATCGTCGCGATGGAAGAGATTTCGCGCGCCTCGGCCTCGGTCGGCCTGTCCTATGGCGCCCACTCGAACCTGTGCGTGAACCAGATCAAGCGCAACGGCACGGCAGAGCAGAAACAGAAATACCTGCCCAAGCTGATCTCGGGCGAACACATCGGCGCGCTCGCCATGTCCGAGCCGAACGCCGGTTCCGACGTGGTCAGCATGAAGCTGCGCGCCGACTTCAAGGGCGACCGCTGGGTACTCAACGGCACCAAGATGTGGATCACCAACGGCCCCGACGCCGACACCCTGGTGGTGTACGCCAAGAGCGACCTGGAAGCCGGCCCGCGCGGCATGACCGCCTTCCTCATCGAAAAAGGCTTCAAGGGCTTCTCGATCGCGCAAAAACTCGACAAACTGGGCATGCGCGGCTCCCACACGGGCGAGCTGGTGTTCGAGGATTGCGAAGTGCCGGCCGAGAACGTGCTGGGCGGCCTGGGCAAGGGCGTCAATGTGCTGATGTCGGGCCTGGACTTCGAGCGCACCGTGCTGTCCGGCGGCCCGCTGGGCATCATGCAAGCCTGTATGGATGCCGTCGTGCCCTATATTCATGACCGCAAGCAGTTCGGCCAGCCCATCGGCGAGTTCCAGCTGATGCAAGGTAAGATTGCTGATATGTATTCGACCATGATGGCTTGCAAAGCCTACGTGTATGCCGTGGGCCAGGCGTGCGACCGGGCGACGACGCCGGAGCAGGTGCGGGCGCTGCGCAAGGATGCGGCCGGCGCAATTCTGTATAGTGCGGAGAAGGCCACCTGGATGGCCGGCGAGGCGATCCAGACCCTGGGCGGCAACGGCTATATCAATGAATATCCGGTCGGCCGCCTGTGGCGCGATGCCAAGCTGTATGAAATCGGCGCCGGCACCAGCGAGATCCGCCGCATGCTGATCGGCCGCGAACTGTTCGCGGAAACGAAGTAAGCACGGGTCCGGGGAGCCGGCATAGGCACTACCTTCGATGAGAACAAGTATGAGCCAGGCTGCGTTCCCCAAACTGCTGTCTTCCCAGATCGCCTTCGATATCGCGCGCACCATCCGCGAAGGCTTCGACAAGCATTACCGCCTGTTCCGCCAGACCAGCCAGGCCGCCAAGCAGCATTTCGAGCGCGGCGACTGGGCCGTGGCGCAGCAGGCCGCGCGCGAGCGCATCGGCTTTTACGACAAGCGCGTGCAGGAATGCGTGCAGATGCTGGAGGACGAGTACGATTCGGCCGAGCTGACCGACGAGGTCTGGCGCGAATGCAAGCTGCACTATATCGGCATGCTGGCCGGCCACAAGCAGCCGGAACTGGCCGAAACCTTCTTCAATTCGGTGTGCTGCAATATCCTGCACCGCAGCTACTTCCATAACGAATTCATCTTCGTGCGGCCGGTGGTGTCCACCGAATACATCGAGACCGAGGAGCTGGCGCCCACTTACCGCGTCTACTACCCATCCACCGATGGCATGCACTTCATGTTGAAGCGCATCATCACCAATTTCCAGCTCAATGCCAAGTTCGCCAACCTGGACCGCGACGTCGACCAGGTCGAAGCGCGCCTGAACCAGGTCTTCGGCCATGCGGCGCTGGAACCGAATGCCCAGGTGCAGGTGCTGTCCAGCCTGTTCTTCCGCAACAAGGGCGCTTACATCGTCGGCAAGGCCATCAACGGCAACCGCGAATTCCCCTTTGTCGTGCCGATCCTGCACAACCGCGCCGGACAGTTGGTGCTCGACACCGTGCTGTTCGACCTGGAGCAGATCGTCATCCTGTTCTCGTTCACGCGCGCCTACTTCCTGGTGGACATGGAAGTGCCCTCGGCCTATGTGCAGTTCCTGCGCAGCCTGCTGCCGCGCAAGCCGCGCAGCGAGATCTACACCATCCTCGGCCTGCAGAAGCAGGGCAAGACCCTGTTCTACCGCGACTATCTGCAGCATCTGAAGCATTCCTCCGACCTGTTCGAGATCGCGCCCGGCATCCGCGGCCTGGTGATGCTGGTGTTCGCCCTGCCCTCCTTCCCCTATGTGTTCAAGGTCATCAAGGATTTCTATCCGCCACCGAAGGAGACCTCGCGCGCCCAGATCAAGGAAAAGTATCTGCTGGTGAAGAACCACGACCGCGTGGGCCGCATGGCCGACACGCTGGAATATTCCGACGTGGCCTTCCCGCGCGCCCGCTTCGCCGAGGAGCTGGTGGCCGAACTCAAGCAGTTCGCGCCCTCGCTCATCGAGGAGGAGGAGGAGCAGATCGTCATCAAGCACCTGTACATCGAACGGCGCATGGTGCCGCTGAATATCTGGCTGACCCAGGCCGAACAGGCGGGCGACGAAGCGGCCATCGAACATGGCGTGCTGGAGTATGGCAACGCCATCAAGGACCTGGTGGCGGCGAATATCTTCCCCGGCGATATGCTGTACAAGAATTTCGGCGTCACCCGGCATAAGCGCGTCGTCTTTTACGACTATGATGAAATCGAATACATCACCGACTGCGTCTTCCGCCATATTCCGCAGCCGCGCAACGAGGAGGATGAAATGGCCTCCGAACCCTGGTATCCCGTGGGACGCCACGATGTGTTCCCCGAGCAGTTCGGCAAATTCCTGCTGGGGAACACGCACATCCGCAAGTATTTCCTGAAACACCATGCCGACCTGCTGACGCAAGCCTGGTGGCAAGCGCACAAGGAACGCATCGAAGCCGGCATTATCGAGGATGTCTTCCCCTATCCTCAGCACGTCCGTTTCTGCAATCAAACTTCCGCACAAACCCTGGCGCCTGTGACGCCACCACTTTTGGAGACTGTTGAAAATGAATGATCCTATCGTTATCGTCGGCGCCGCGCGCACCCCGATGGGCGCCTTCCAGGGCGACTTTTCCAGCCTGAGCGCCAATGAGCTGGGCGCCGTGGCGATCAAGGCCGCCGTCGAGCGCGCCGGCGTCAAGCCGGAAGCCGTGGAACACGTTTATTTCGGCAACTGCCTGATGGCAGGCCAGGGCCAGGCGCCCGCGCGCCAAGCCCTGATCAAGGCCGGCTTGCCGACCTCGACCGGCGCCGTGACCCTGTCCAAGATGTGCGGTTCGGCCATGCAGGCGGCCATCTTCGCGCACGACACCCTGGCCGCCGGCAGCGCCGAGGTGGTGGTGGCGGGCGGCATGGAATCGATGACCAACGCGCCCTACCTGATCCCGAAAGCGCGCGGCGGCTACCGCATCGGCCACGCCATGATGTTCGACCACATGATGCTGGACGGCCTGGAAGATGCCTACAACCGCGACGAAAAAGGCGGCGGCCGCTCGATGGGCACCTTCGCCGAAGAGTGCGCCACCCAGTACAAGTTCACGCGCGAAGCGCAGGACGCTTTCGCCATCGAATCGGTCAAGCGCGCCCAGGCCGCCACGGCCGACGGCAGCTTCGCCTGGGAAATCGCCCCGGTGACCGTGTCCAGCCGCGCCGGCGACGTGGTGATCGACAAGGATGAAGGTCCGGGCAAGGCCAAGCTGGACAAGATCCCGGCCCTGAAAGCCGCGTTCAAGAAAGACGGCACGATCACCGCCGCTTCCTCGTCCTCGATCAACGACGGTGCCGCCGCGCTGGTGATGATGCGCGAATCGACCGCCAAGAAACTCGGCGCGACCGTGCTGGCCAAGGTGGTCGGCCACGCCACCCACGCCCAGGCGCCCAACCTGTTCACCACGGCGCCGGTGGGCGCGATCCAGAAACTGTTCGCCAAGAACGGCTGGAAAGCCAGCGACGTCGACCTGTTCGAAGTGAACGAAGCGTTCGCCGCCGTGCCGATGGCCGCCATGCACGATCTGGACATCCCGCACAGCAAGATCAATATCCACGGCGGCGCCTGCGCCCTGGGCCACCCGATCGGCGCTTCCGGCGCGCGCATCATCATCACCCTGCTCGGTGCGCTGCGCAAGACCGGCGGCAAGCGCGGCGTGGCCGCCCTGTGCATCGGCGGCGGCGAAGCGACCGCGGTCGGCATCGAACTGGCGTGAGCTAAGCCGATGGCGACCGCACTCATCATTGGCGCCTCGCGCGGCATCGGCCACGAACTGGCGCGCCAGTATCTGGCCGACGGCTGGCGCGTGATCGCCACCGCGCGCAAGGCGCCAGACTGCGATGCGCTGGAGGCCATGGGGGCCGACACGCATGAACTCGACGTCAACAATGTGGAAGCGGTTGCCGCGCTGGGCTGGAAGCTCGACGGCGAGCACCTGGACGTGGCCATCCTCAACGCCGGCGTGTACGGCCCGCGCCACGACGGCTTCCCGACCCAGGGCGACTTCGACCAGGTGATGCACACCAATGTGCTGGCGGCGATGCGGCTGCTGCCGATCCTGGCGCCGCTGGTGAGCCTGGCGCGCGGCAAGCTGGCCGTGCTGTCCTCGCGCATGGGTTCGCTCAGCGAGCGCAGCCATGCCAGCGGCTCGCTCTACCGCGCCAGCAAGGCGGCGCTGAATTCGGTGCTGATCGACACCGCCCTGCTGTATGGCGGCAAGGGCGTCACCTGCGTCGCCTTCCACCCCGGCTGGGTCCGGACCGAGATGGGCGGCGCCGGCGCCGACATCTCCGCCGAAGAAAGCGCCAGCGGCCTGCGCGCCACCCTGGCCCGCCTGCCCGCCAGCGACCAACCCGCCTACCTCAACTACGACGGCAGCCCCATCGCCTGGTAAGCGGCAAGCCACCGCCGAGCCCGTGTCTGAAAATGGGGCCAGACCCTTTTTTCGGACACGAGCCCGGCCGTTATACAGCTGAGTTCGTGTCCGATTTTGGGGTCTGGCCCCAAAATCGGACACGGGCTGAACAGTCAGAAGGATTGCAATGATTTTGAGTGAAGAGCATCAGATGATTCGGGACGCGCTGCGCACGTTTGCGCAGGAGCGGCTGGCGCCCAATGCGGGACGCTGGGATAAGGAGCATTATTTTCCAAAGGCTGAGCTGAAGGAGCTGGCGGCGCTGGGCGCCTTCGGCGTGGCCGTGCCGGAGGAATTGGGCGGCGCCGGCCTCGACTATGTGTCGCTGGCCCTGGTGCTGGAGGAAATCGCGGCCGGCGATGGCGGCACGTCCACCGTCATCTCGGTCAACAACTGCCCGGTGTGCAGCATCGCCATGATGTATGCCAACGCGCAGCAGAAGGAGCAGTGGCTGCGGCCGCTGGCCCAGGGCGAGCTGCTGGGCGCCTTCTGCCTGACCGAGCCGCACACGGGCAGCGATGCCGCCGCCCTGCGCACCACGGCCACGCGCGATGGCGACCATTACGTGCTGAACGGCGTGAAGCAGTTCATCACCAGCGGCAAGTACGCCGACGTCGCCATCGTCATGGCGGTCACCGACAAGGCGGCCGGCAAGAAGGGCATTTCAGCCTTCTGGGTGCCGACTTCGACGCCGGGCTATATCGTGGCGGGCCTGGAGCAGAAGATGGGCCAGCACTCCTCCGACACGGCCCAGATCGTGTTCGAGAATTGCCGCATCCCGGCCGAGAACCTGATCGGCGAGGAAGGCATGGGTTACAAGATCGCGCTGTCGGGCCTGGAGGGTGGCCGTATCGGCATCGCTTCGCAATCGGTGGGTATGGCGCGTTCGGCCTACGAGGCTGCGCTCAAGTATGCGCGCGAGCGCGAAACCTTCGGCAAGCCGATCTTCGAGCACCAGTCGGTGCAGTTCAAGCTGTCCGATATGGCGACCCAACTCGAAGCGGCGCGCCAGCTGATCCTGCACGCGGCGGCGATGAAGGATGCCGGCCTGCCCTGCCTGAAAGAGGCGGCCATGGCCAAGCTGTTCGCTTCCGAAATGGCGGAGCGCGTCTGCTCGGATGCGATCCAGATCCACGGCGGCTACGGTTATGTCAGCGACTTCCCGGTCGAGCGCATCTACCGCGATGCGCGCGTGTGCCAGATCTACGAGGGCACCAGCGATATCCAGAAGCTGCTGATCGCGCGCGCGCTGTAAGGCGCATGCCGCCACCAGCGCCGGTGGCGGCATTTGTCATGAAAGTGTATTCATTTGTCCTCAAGCGGGGCACATTGTGCCTTTTCCTTTTTCGCTCTTATAAAATAACCATCTTCGACGGAGGATGGCCATGTACCAAGTATTGCTGGTGGAGGACGATGCGCGCCTGGCCGAGCTGGTAACGGAATACCTGGGCGCCTATGAATTCAAGGTGACGGTGGTGGGCCGCGGCGACCAGGCGCTGGCCAGCTTCAAGGCCAGTCCGGCCGATGCCGTGATCCTGGACCTGATGCTGCCCGGCCTGGACGGCATGCAAGTGTCGCGCCAGCTGCGCGAGATCAGCAAGGTGCCGATCCTGGTGATGACGGCGCGCGAAGATTCCTACGATGAAGTCTCCCTGCTGGAGCAAGGCGCCGACGATTTCGTCAACAAGCCGGTGCAGCCGCGCGTGCTGCTGGCGCGCCTGCGCGCCCTGCTGCGCCGCGCCCAGGACAAGCAGGCCAGCAATGGCATGGTGTTCGGCGCGCTGAACATCGCCACCAGCGACCGCACCGTGACCTGGCGCGGCGAGCCGGCACTGCTCAGCAACACCGAATACAAGCTGCTGCTGGTGCTGGCCGAATCGGCCGGCCGCGTGCTGTCGCGCGATGCGCTGCTGAAGAAGATGCGCGGCATCGAGTTCGATGGCCTGGACCGCAGCATCGATAACAGCATCTCCAAGCTGCGCCGCAAATTCGACGACGGCGAATCGGAAAAAATCAAGACAGTGTGGGGCGAAGGCTATCTGTTTTCGCCTTCGGCCTGGAACTGATCACTCGATCACCGGCACGATAGCGAGCGGCGCGTTCTGGCTGATCAGCTGCACCTTCTCCGGCCAGTCCTGGAAGCGGTAGACCACGAGGCGAAAGCCGGTGTTCGGATCGGCGTCGAAGATCGCGCCTTCGCTCACCGGCAGCAGATATTCTTTCTCGCCGTCGCGCACGCGCACCTGGGCCTCGCCCTTGCGCAGGTAGCCGAAACGCACGCCGCTGCAGCGCCGGCTGCCGTAGGTGGCCGCATCCAGGTAGCGCTGGTACTGCAAGGCCTGGTCGCAGGCGCTGCGCAGATCCACACCCTCGTACAAGCCGTCCAGGCGCACGATGATCGAGAGGCGCGGCTGGAAGCTGTATTGGCTGATCTTGCGGTTCAGGACCAGGGCCGCGTTCTCGTCATACGCGCCTTTCAGCAGCGGGAAGGTGGTGCGGCCGGTGGCGTCCAGCGGCAGATTGAGCTGGCTGGCCTTGACGTTCAGGGTCAGGCGCAAGCCGTCGGGTGCCTGGCCGTCGCGCGCGCTGACCTGGTAGTGGTTTTGCAGGAAGTGTTTGGGCTTGCCGTATTTCTCGAACTGCACCATGACGCGGTAGGCGTCGCGGTAGCTGATCCACTCGCCCTGGGCGAGCGTCGGCCCCGTCACCAGCAGGGACAGCCAGGCCAGAAGAAGTCGCAAGGGCTTCATGGTGCAAGCTCGGAGGCCGGCGTATGGTCCGTGCTCAGCCCGGCCGCGCGGCGCCGGGCAAGGCGGCGCAGGCGGGCGGGAGGCGGGAGCGCATGGCATGGGCTGTCGGCAGGCATGCCCGCTATTCTAGCTGAGCAGCGATAGACGCATTTTCCAGGGCAGAACAGGAAGCGGACCGTCCAGCCATGGCGATGGGTGATTTGCTCATAGGGACTCCTTGTTATCAATGAATTCATCGTAGTGCCCGCACGGTAGAGATTCGTCCTGCAAATGCGGGCGAATTGTCTTAAATTTGTAAGGGAAACGTTTGGCGGAAGCTTAACTCTTATACAATCCGCCCATGAACCGCCTGTTCCGCCGCTTTGCCGTACTGGTGACGCTGTCGATCAGCGTGGCAGCGGTTATCGCCTATTTCGCCATGAGCTGGCTGTTCGGCGACCCGCAGGAAAGCATCGCGCGGCGCCAGGCGGCGGGCCAGATCTTCCTGCTCGAACAGTATGTCGACCAGGCCCCTGCCGACGAGTGGCTGGGACGCCTGAACAAGGTGCGCGAAGTGTCCGAGGTGCGCTTCGACCTGCTGCCGCTGGCGGCGGCGCGCCAGCTGCTGCCGGCCAGCACCCGCGCCGCCTTCGAGCGCGGCGAGGTGGTGATCGACGTGCGCCACAAGGCCTTCCTGCGCCGCGTCGACCTGATCGGCGAGCGCTATATCGGCAGCAACGAGGAAGCCATCCACGCCCAGGATTTGCCGATCGACGTCGGCCTGGCGCTGAAGATGGAGGCGGTGCGCTACCTGATCGTGGCGCTGGTGGTGCTGGTGCCGATTGCCGCCTGGTCGCGCGCGCACTGGCGCTCGCTGCAGAAGCTGGCGCAGATGGCCGATGAATTCGGCCAGGGCCAGTTGACGGCGCGCGTGCACCTGCCGGCCAGCGAAGCGATCCATCCGCTGGCGGAATGCTTCAACCATATGGCCGAACGCATCGAGCGCCTGCTCGACGCGCAAAGCAGCTTGCTGCATTCGGTCTCGCATGAAATCCGCACGCCGATCGCGCGCCTGGAATTCGCGCTGGAACTGCTGCGCGACGCGGCCCAATCGCCGGCGCTGGAAGAACGCATCGCCGCCATGGAGGGCGATCTGCATGAGCTGAACCAGCTGGTCAGCGAGCTGCTGGGCATGATCCGCATGGGCGACCAGCCGCTCAAGCGCGAACGCTTCGACCTGGCGGAAACCTTGCGCAGCGTGGCCGATTCGCTGCCGCCGGCCGCCCCCGCCCTCGACGTGCTAGTGGCCGACAATGTGGACAGCTATCGCGGCGACCGCCGCCTGCTGCTGCGCGCCGTCTGCAATCTGATGCGCAATGCGCAAAAGTACGCGGCCACGCGGGTGGCGCTGTCGGCGGCGCGCCGGCTGGATGGCGTGCGCATCGTGGTGGAGGACGATGGTCCCGGCATTCCGCAAGCGGAGCGCGAGAAAATCTTCGACCCCTTCTACCGCCTGGACCGCAGCCGCGACCGCAGCACCGGCGGTTTCGGCCTGGGCCTGTCGATCGCGCGCAAGGCCATCGAGCTGCATGGCGGCGCCATCGCGGTGGACAGCTCGCCCATGGGCGGCGCGCGCTTCACCATCCGCCTGCCGACCGACTAAGCCTGTTCCAGCGCCGCCAGGCGGCCGCCATCGCCCGCCACGCATTCGTATTCGGCGATGACCTGGGCGCCGAACAGCAGCAGGGTGGCGCCGATCTCCAGGCTGAACATGACGACGATGGCCGTGGTCAGCGAGCCGTACACCACATTCACCTGCGACAGGGTGCTGAAGTACCAGACCAGCAGATGGCGCGCGATCTCCCACAGCAGGGCCGCCGTGGCGCCGCCCAGCAAGGCGTGCTGCCACGACAGGCGGCCGACCGGCATCACCATATAGATGGAGCTGAGCAGCAGCACCTCGCCCGCCATGCCGAGCAAATACAGCAGCACGCCGGACAGGCCGTTGAGCGACCAGTCATGGCCGAACAGGCGCACGCTTTCCTCGCCGATCACTTGCAGGCTGCCCGCCACCAGCGTGACGACCAGGGCGCCGATGCCGAGCGAGAGGATGTAGCAGTAAGGCAGGATGGCGGAAATCAGGTAATGGCGCCGCCGCACTTCGGCGCGGTGGACGAAGATCACGCACATCGCGCTTTCCAGCACGGAGAAGGCGAGCGAGCTGAAAAACAGCATGGTCAGCACCAGCACGCCGCCGATCAGGTCGCGGTGCTGCAGGAAGTGGGCGATCTCGGTCACGATGGCGCGCGACTGGCCGGGCAGCAGCCATTCCAGATAGCGGCCCATGGTGGTCAGCAACTCGGCCTGGTCGATCACATGGGACAGGGCCACCACTACCAGCATCAGCAGCGGCACCAGGGACAGCAGCGAATAATAGGCGACGGCGCCCGCCAGCAGCAGCCCTTGATTGGCGCGGAAGCCGCGCAGGCATTGCAGCACGAAATGCAAGGGATGGCTGGCCACATAGGCGACGGCCTTGCGGTTGAAGATGGCCATGCGGCCCATTCTACCGCCGCCGGCATTCAGGCGGAGCGCGCATAAAAAAACGGCGGCACCGTCAGGGAGTGCCGCCGTAAAGGGCAGAACCAGCGTACAGGGGCTGGTCTCAGACTACATGAACTTGTACTTCAGCAGAATGGACAGGGCGCGGCCGCGCGGATCGGCGACGCGAGGGTCCCAGCCGGCGCCCACCACTTCGTCCACATTGTGGGCGGTGAATGGCGGCTCCTTGTCGAACAGGTTCTGGATGCCGAGCGTCAGCGTGGTGTTGCGGAAGCCGGTGTAAGTGGCCGACAGATCGTATTTGGCATAGTGCTTCACATGCGGCTCGAAGCCAGGCGGCGGCGCGCTCTTGCCGCCGTTCGGCAGCTGGTCGGCATAGCCGGACGAATAATTCTGCGTCAGCATGGCGCTCCAGTCGCCCTTGGAAATGCGGATATTGGCGTTGTGGCGCCAGCGCAGGTACACGTCGCGCGTGGAGAATTTGCCGACCAGCTCCTTGTAAGGCTGGCCTTCGAATTCGGCGAACTTGAAGCTTTTCAGCCAGGTGCCATCGAGCTTGGCGCTCCATTTATAGCCGCCATCAAGCTTGCCGTCGGCGTTCAGGCCGATATCCAGGCCGCGCGTTTTCAGGCCGGCCGCATTGATCCAGCCCGCCTCCACATGGTCGATCACGCCGGAGGCATCGCGCACGATGTACTGCGGCAGGTACTGCCAGTTGTTCAGCACCACTTGCGGCGTGCGGTTCAGGATGCGGTTCTCGATATTGATGGCCCAGAAATCGAAGGAAGCGGAGAAGCCGTCGATGGGCGCGAGCACCATGCCCAGCGTGCCTTGCTTGGACGTTTCCGGCACCAGCTTGGGATTGCCGCCGGTGTTGTAGGCCAGGCGCGAAATGGCGCAGTAAGCCGGATCGCCGGGATGCTTGGGGCAGCCTTCCTGGTCGATCACGCCGTTCGGCAGCTCCTGCGACAGGCGCGCCGAACCAAGCTGCACGAAGCTGGGCGCAAGAAAGCCCTTATTGGCCGAACCACGGAACAGCAGGCTGGCGCTGGGCTGGTAACGGAAGGAGACCTTGGGATTGGTGGTGGCGCCGATCACGCTGTAATGGTCGCGGCGCACGGCCAACTGCACTTCCAGGTCTTTCAGGACCGGCACCAGCAGCTCGGCATACACGGCCTTCACATTGCGGCTGGCATCGCGCAGCGCGCCGTTGCCGGGCGCGAGGAAGACGGTGATCGCGTCGATATCCTGCTCAAAATTATAGGTTTCGCGGCGCAGATCGAAACCGGCGGCCATCGACAGGGCGCCGGCCGGCAGCTGGTAAACCTCGCCCGAGATGGCGCCATCGAGCTGGGTCATGGTGGTCTTGCCGTGCTGCAGGGCGCCGCGGAATTTGGCCGCTTCCAGCAAGGCCGCAGCTTCCGGCGTCTGGCCCTGGCCGGGAGCGGCCCACAGATTGACCTTGCCGCTGCCCAGCAGGGCGTTCAGCTTGTCGGTATAGGCATAGCCGTCCAGCAGCGCAACCTTGGTGGTGCTTTCGGCGCGCGACAGGCCCAGTTTGTAATCGTATTTATCCCACAGCAGGCCCTTGGCGCCGACCAGCACGCGCGCGTTCTCGCCGACGATCTGCTGCGTGCGGCGGCCCAGATCGGAGGCGCGCCATTTGTAGAGAATCGGTTTGCTGCGGTCGAAGCCCGGCACGATGCCGGTCAGGTCCTGGTAGTAAGGACCGTTGACCGGATAGGCGTTGCCGGCCTTGAACGAAGCCTGCACCTGGACCGGCGTCAGCTCGCCGGTGGCCTTGGTGCGCGAGCCCAGGACTTCGGCAAACAGCTTGTGGTCAGGGCTGATCTGCCAGGTGGCGCGCGACACGCCATTGGTGCGCTCGACCGGGAAGGACATCTGGTAGTCCGAACCATAGTCGTAGGCGCAGGAATACTTGGTGCGGGTGACCGGCGTGACGTTCGGCCACAGCTCGGAGGCGTATTGCGACATGCCGGGAATGGAATCGCACTTGCCCTGGAAGCTGAGCAGGTTCGCCTGCAGGTATTTGGTCGGATCGCCCGGCATAGTGAAGCCCGTGCCAAGGGCCGAGCCGGTGTCGGCCAGCTGCGTGGCGTAAGGCGTGCCGGTGCTGTCGGGCGAGAGGCCGCGCCAGGGCTGGTAGCCGTTGGCGAAGCCGCGCTGGCGCGAATCGAGCTTGTCGTTCTTGTCGTGCGTGATGCTGGCCATGATGTTGAAGCCCTGGTCCAGCAGCGAGCCATAGCCGGCCAGCAGGGACACGCGGCGCTCCATGCCGCCGCCCGCCTCGGTGCCGTTCAGGGTGGTGGACAGCTCCAGTCCCTGGTAATCGGTCTTCAGGATGAAGTTGATCACGCCGCCGATGGCGTCCGTGCCATAGATGGCGGAGGCGCCATCCTTCAGGATTTCGATGCGGGAGATGGCGCCCAGCGGGATCGAGTTCAGGTCCACCGCCTTGCCGCTGGCGCCGTGGTTGCCGACGCGGCGGCCGTTGAGCAGCACCAGGGTGGCGTTCGGACCGAGGCCGCGCAGCGAGGCGAAGGCCGCGCCGCCGGAAACGCGGTCGGCATCGGCGCCGAAGACGTTATTCCCCGAAGTCATATTGTCCGCGCCCACGCCGTTGGCGGCGATGGTGCGCATCAGCTGGTCGGTGCTGGTGATGCCGGCCTTTTCGATGGCATCGAAGTTGATGGTCTGCACCGGCAAGGCGCCTTCGCGCGCCACGCGCTTGATGCTGCTGCCGGTGATTTCCACGCGCTGCATGGTCTGCGGCGCCGCCACCTGGGCCATGGCCGGACTCACTACCCCAATCAGCGCCATCATCTGCGCCAGCTGCTTTACCTTCACAAGCCTCTCCCTGTATGCGGATTGCATATTTATTGTTACTAAATTCTTATGAAACCCAGAGTAGCGCGCAGCAACTCCCGGTTTCCAATGAAATTCTCTTTTGCAACTATAACTTTTTGTAATGTATGAGTAAATTTCAAATCATTTCGCGCTTTTGGGCGCCCTGCCCGCCTCTGAGCGCTGCCGCGGGTCCAGGTCCAGATAGCGCCAGTTGCTGAATTCGACCGGGTGGCGCATGTAGTTTTTTAGCCACGGCTGGCGGATGTCGGCCGAAATCGGATGGGTCAGTAGAACCCAGGGGTTGTAGGCGTGGATCAGTTGCGCCAGTTCGCGGTACAGCACGCGCCGCTGCGGCGTATCGCCCAGCCGGCGCGCCTGCTCGTAGCGGCGGTCGTATTCAGGCAGCTTGAAATTGGCGTAGTTGGCGCGGCCGCTATTCGGGCCATACAGCAGCTGGTAGAAATTGTCGCCATCGGGGAAGTCGGCCACCCAGTTGGTCTCGAACATCATCACCTTGCCCAGGCGCGAAGCCTTGATGATCTCGGTCTTCTTGTCGCTCTTGAATTCGACGCGCAGGCCGAGGGCGTTCAGGTTCTTGCGCCACAGCTCATCGCGCAGGCGGCCCACCATGGAAGGCTCGGTATGCATCACCAGCGTCAGCGGGCTGCCATCGGGACGGCTGCGGAAGCCGTCCTTGCCCTTGCGGTAGCCGAAGCGGTCCAGCAGGGCGCGCGCCAGCACCGGGTTGTAGCCGACCGGGCTGCGGTAGGACGGGTCGTAGCCCAGCACATTCGGCGGTAACGGGGTCTGGGCCGGCAGCGCCAGGCCTTTTTTCAGCAGGGCGATATCCTCGCCGCTGTTGTAGCCCAGGGCGATGGCGCGGCGCAGCGCGACCTGCGCCTTGCCATAGCCGCCGATCACCGGATCGTCCATATTCATCCACATGTAATAGGTCTGCAGCACCGGGAAGGGCATCAGTTGCATGCCGCGCCGCGCCAGCTCGGGCTTCAGCACGGGCTGCGATCGATTCGGGTCGAGCACCATATCGCGCATCGATTCGGGCACCTGCTCGATGAAGTCGAATTCGCCATTCAGGAAGCCCAGCACGCGCGACTGGTATTCCTCCATGATCTTCACTTCGATCTTGTCCAGCAGCGGCAGGCGCTTGCCTTCCAGCCCGGCGGCGATGGCGCGGCTGGCCGGATCGGCATCGGGACCGGCATGGAAGACGGTGGGACGGAAGTCCGGATTGGCCAGCAGGGTGATCTTGTCGCTGCGCTTCCATTCGCCGATCATGAACGGGCCGCTGCCGACCGGATGGTTGCCGACCTGGCCGCCGTAAGCCTCGGCCACTTCGCGCGCCACCACGCCGCTGGCGGGCAGGGCCAGATAGAAGAGGAAGCTGGCGTCCGGCGCCTTGAGGCGGATGCGCAGGGTGTATTTGTCCAGCGCCTGCAGGCCGGGGACAGCGCTGTCGTAGCTGAAATCGCGGCGCAGCGCTTCGTCGCCGACGATCTTGTCCTCGAACAGGAAGACCCAGGGCGATTTCAGGGCCGGGTCGTACAGGCGCTTCAGGCTATACACATAGTCCTGGGCCGTGACCTCGCGCGGCTGCCCCTTGAAGGCCGCATCGGGCGTGAAATGGATGCCCGGCTGCAGATGGAAGGTGTAGGTGGTGCCCGCCGCATCCACCTCGGGCATGGCGCGCAGGGTGTTGGGCTGGAGCTTGACCGGGCGCGCCAGGTAGTCGTAGCGCAGCATGGGGTCGAACAGGTTTTCCAGCAGGGTGAGGCTGGCCACATCGGAGGCCACGGCCGGGTCCAGCCCCGTTTCGCCGGTGGAGAGGAAGGCGTGCAAGACCTTGGGGGGATCGTTGGCCGCGGTGGCGGAGGGCGCGGCGCAGGCCGCGAACAGGACGAGCGACGCGGCGGCCAGCCCGGTTTTCCAGAGAATCTTCATAGTCGCTAGGAGGGTGTCAGCCGCAAGAGAATACGCCAGCATGGGCGGACGCGCCAGCGCTCTTATGAGTTTTTCTCATGCCCGGTTCGCATTCTTTCATCCCGAAAGGGCGGGCTGGGCCTATACTTTCGCTGCAAAATCGCTCAATCATCTACGTTCTTTCGGAAATCGCGCTTTTATGTCTCTCAATTACATCTGGTCTGGCTTCTTTCTGGTGGGCTTCGCGGCCGCCCTGGCACAGTGGCTCTTCCTGGGGGATAACGAGATTTTCAAGCGCATCATCGACGGCACTTTCGAGTCGGCGCGCATGGGGGTGATGGACATCGCCCTGCCGCTGGCCGGCGTGATGACGCTGTGGCTGGGCATCATGAATATCGGCGAGAAGGCCGGCGTGGTGGGCTGGCTGGCCAAGGTGATCTCGCCCTTCTTCTCGCGCATCTTCCCCGAAGTGCCGAAGGACCATCCGGCCACCGGCCATATGGTGATGAATTTCTCGGCCAACCTGCTGGGCCTGGACAATGCGGCCACGCCCTTCGGCCTGAAGGCGATGGAGAGCCTGCAGACGCTCAATCCCAACAAGGATGAGGCGAGCAATGCGCAGATCATGTTCCTGGTGCTGCACACCTCGGGCCTGACCCTGATTCCGCTGGCGATCATGGCGCAGCGCGCGATCCTGGGCGCGGCCGATCCCTCCGACATCTTCATCCCCTGCATGATCGCGACCTATGTGGCGACGGTGACGGGCATTATCGCGGTGTCGATCCGGCAGCGCATCAATCTGATCAACTCCGTGGTGCTGTCCTGGCTGGGCGGCATGACGGCGGCCATCGTGGCGCTGATCTGGTATTTCACCCAGTATCTGAGCAAGGAACAGATCGAAACCGTGTCCAAGGTGGTCAGCAACCTGGTGCTGATCGGCGTGATCACGGTGTTCATCGTCGGCGCGCTGCGCAAGAAGGTGAATGTGTACGAAGCCTTTATCGAAGGCGCGAAAGGCGGCATCCAGACTTCGCTGACCGTGATTCCCTACCTGGTCGGCATGCTGGTGGCGATCAGCGTGATCCGCAATGCGGGCGTGTTCACCTTCGTGGTCGATGGCTTCAACTGGATCTTCAGCGCGCTGGGCTTCAATACCGATTTCGTGCCGGCCCTGCCGACCGCGCTGATGAAGCCCCTGAGCGGCAGCGGTTCGAAAGCCATGATGATCGATGCCATGAAGACCTACGGCCCGGATTCCTTCGTGGGACGCCTGTCCTGCATCTTCCAGGGCTCGGCCGATACCACCTTCTATATCGTGGCCCTGTATTTCGGCTCGGTCGGCATCCGCAAAACGCGCTACGCGATTTCCTGCGGCCTGATCGCGGACCTGGCCGGCGTGATCACGGCGATCGGCGTGGCCTATGTCTTCTTCGGTTAAGGAGGAGCGCAGCATGTTGAAACGCCTGGTACTGACTGCCCTTCTTGCCGCTTGCGGCCTGGCTCGCGCCGAACTGCCGGAACCGGTGGCCAAGGCCGCCGCCGCGCATGGCATTCCCGAGGACGCCATTGGCCTCATGCTCATGCGCGGCAACTCGGTGCTGCTGTCGCACCATCCAGAGCGCGCCATGGCGCCTGCTTCGGTGATGAAGATCGCCACCACGGTGGTGGCGCTGGAGCAGCTTGGCCCCGTCTTCCGGGGGCGCACGGAGCTGCTGGGCGGCGGCGAGGTGGTGGAGGGCGTGCTGCAGGGCGATCTGCTGCTGCGCGGCGGCGCGGACATGGATTTCAACGAGGATGCGCTGGTACATATGCTGGAGAAGCTGCGCCTGAAGGGCGTGCGGCGTATCCGCGGCGACCTGCTGCTGGACCGCCAGCTGTTCCAGCCGGCGCGCATGGACGTGGGCGTGCCGCCTTTCGACGAATCGCCCGAGGCTTACTACAACGTGATTCCGGATGCGCTGCTGTTGAATAACAATATGCTGCAGGTGGAGATGGTGTCGGACGCCAGGAGCGTGCGGGCGCAAGCCCTGCCCATGCTGCACAAGGTGGCGGTGCGCGCCGATATGAAGCTGGTCGACGCACCGTGCGCCCGATGGGAAGACGGCTGGCGCCTGCCCGGCTATGAACGCAACGGCGAGCAGCTGACCGTGGTCCTGCGCGGCACCTTCCCGCGCAATTGCAGCAAGACTTATGCGATCAATGTGTTGGAGCGGCAGGATTATCTGGAGCGCCTGTTCCGCGCCGCGTGGTCGCGCCTGGGCGGTGAATTCAGCGGCGAGGTGCGCGAGGCGCCCGCCAGCGCGCTGGCCTCGGCCGGCAGCGCGCCGGTGAATGCGGCGGCGGCGGCGGCGACGGCGGCATCGGGACGCGTGGGCGGCCCGGCGCCAGCTCCGGCCATGCGCCTGCTGGCCGAGCATGTGTCGCGTCCCCTGCCGGAGCTGCTGCGCGATATCAACAAGTGGTCGGACAACGCGCTGGCGCGCACCCTGTATCTGAGCCTGGGCAGCCTGCAGGCCGATGCCGCGCTGGGCAGCCGTCCGCTGGAGCCGCTGCCGGTGCTGGGTCCGGACGGCAGCGTGGCCGCCCCCCTGCCCAGCGCCGCCCGCGCCGAACAGACCGTACGCGAGTGGATGCGCCAGCACCGCATCGACGACAGCAGCATGGTGATCGATAACGGCTCCGGCCTGTCGCGCACGGAGCGCCTGAGTCCCGCGCAACTGGCGGGCTTTCTGTCGGCCGCGCAGAAATCGCCGTGGGCGCCGGAATTCCAGGCCAGCCTGCCCATTGCCGCCACCGACGGCACCATGCGCCGCCGCCTGCGCGACAGCCCCGCCGCTGCCCATGCCCGCATCAAGACCGGCACGCTGAACGGCGTGGTCGCCATCGCCGGTTACGTGACCGATGCCAACGGCGAACAATGCATCGTGGTGGGCATGGTCAACCACGAGCGCACCGGCAACGGCGCCGGCCGCGGCATCACCGACGCGCTGATCGACTGGGCGGCGCGCAACGCGGCGGCGCTAAAGGTACTGCCCTGAAATCAAAGAACCCGGGTATAGGTGGCGCGCACCTGCACGCGGTCGCCGCAGTCGAAGTGCCACCACTCGCTCTTGATGCCATGCCAGCCTGCCTGGAACATGGCGTCGCGCAGCAGCTGGCGGTTGGCGATATGTGCGGGACGGATGGCGCCGCGCGCCAGCAGCTCTTCCTCCAGCGCGGGATGGGATAGCTCGCTCAGATCGTCGAAGCCGGTGCCCATATCCAGTTCGCGGCCCTGCTCGTCGAGGATGGTGATGTCCACCGCCATGCCGAAAGAATGGATGGAGCCGCGCGACGGTTCGGCGATATAGCCCAGCAGCTCCGTGCCCTGCAAGGCTTGCCACAGCTGTTCCTGCACGCGCTGCGGACGCAAGGCGTCCAGCACCAGCAGGCGGCAGCCGGGACGCTGCGCCGCCAGCCAGGCGACCGCGCTTTCCAGCGCGGCGGCGGCATCGCGGTGCAGCCAGGCGCAATCCAGCGGCGTGTACAGATCGCGGCCGACGAAATTGTCCGGCGTGGCGTAGCGCAGATCGATGCCGATGCCCGCGATGCTGCTCAGATGCCGGTAAGCCGGATCGGAGGCAATCTGCTCGCTGGCCAGGGTTTTCATTCCAGGCCCCGGTACAGACAGGCGCGCGCCGAGGCGGCGATGCTGTCGGCCAGCTGGCGGCAGCCGTGCGACAGCGGCGAATGGCCGGCCGTCAGCAGATACAGCTGGATCGGTATGGCCGGCGCCCACGGACGGCGCTGCACGCGCACCGCCGAAGCCGAAGCGGCGGTAAACGGATCGACCACCGCCATGCCGGCGCCCGCCTCCACCAGCGTGCGCGCGATCTGGTAAGTCTGCACCACGGTGCGGAACACGGGCTGGATGCCTTGCGCCTCGCAGGCCGCCACCACCATCTCGCCGAGCGGGTCGTTGTCGGCATAGCCGATCAGCTCTCCCTGCAGGCCGGCGGCCGACAGCGGCGTATCCAGCTCCGACTCATCCCAGGTGCCGGCGGGAGCGATCACCGTCATCAGTCCTTGCGCCAGCGGCTCGGCGACGATGCCGGGATGGCGCGGGTCTTGCAGCGACAGCGCCAGGTCGGCCTCGCCCAGGCGCAGGGCGTTGACGATTTCGCTGGTGTGGTGGCTGGCCAGCTCGCAGCGCGTGCCGGGAAAATCCTTGCGCCATTCGCTCATGGCCTGCGGCAGCACGCTCAGGGCCACGGTCGGCGTGGACACCAGGCGCACGGTTTCCACCGCATGTCCTTTCAGGCTGGCGGCCAGGCGGCGTATGCCTTGCAGGTCGCGGTGCAGTTTTTCGGTTTCCGCGAACAGGCGGTGCGCTTCCGGCTTGGGATAGAGCTTGCCGCGCACGCGCTCGAACAGCGGCATGCCCAGTTGCAGCTCGCAGTGCTGCAAGACCTTGGTCACGGCCGGCTGCGAGATATGCAGCACTTGCGCCGCGCCGCTGATGGTCCCGACCTGCATGATGGCGTGGAAAACTTCGATGTGACGCAGACGCATGCCGGCTTCCTTACTGTGCACCAGCCGCGCCCACCACCGGAGCGGCGGGAGGCGGGTTCGGCGCAGCGGCGGCGGCGGTCGCCGTCAGTGCGTCGAGGATGGCGGCGGTTTCCGCATCGGGCACGCCATCGAATTTGCTCTGGCGGTATTTGGACTGGAACACGCCCAGCACATTGCGCGTGGCCTCATCGAGCACGCCGGTTTGCGGCGTGGCATAGCCATGTTCGGCCAGCTTCTTCTGGTACCAGGAGATTTCCGGCGGCAGCTGCTCGAAGACGGCGCGGCGCTGGGCCACCTGGTTTGCATCCGGCCAGGCGATCAGGCCGACGTCGGCCAGCTGCTTCCACGGGAAGAGCGGGCCGGGGTCCTGCTTGCGCTGGGGCGCGATCTCGTTATGGCCGAGGATGAAGTCGGGACGCACCTGGTGGCGCGCCACGATCTGCTTGAGCAGCGGGATCAGCTGGTCAATCTGGGCCTGCTTGAAGGGATACCAGACGCGGCCCTCCTGCGTATCCTTGAAGCCGGCGTTGACGATCTCGATGCCGACCGAGCTGGTATTCAGCTGGGTGAACGCCTTCCAGCTGCTGTTGCCGGCATGCCAGGCCTGGCGCGATTCATCCACCAACCCGTAGAGCACCGGCTGGTCGGTATCGGTCAGCAGATAGTGGGCGCTGACTTCCTGCTCGGTCAGAATCTTGATGGAGCGCGGCGTATCGGCCACCGTGTAATGCAGCACGATGAACTTGACGCGGCTGGACTGGCCGCGCGCGGTGTAAGTGTTATCGATGCGGGGAAGCTGGGTGGCACAGCCGGAAAGCACGGCCAGCAAGAGAATCAGCAGCAGTTTCTTCATTCCATAATCCTTGTTCTTCAGTTCCTGGGCCTGGCGGCCATGCGGGCGGCGGCGACATGCGGCCGCACCGGGCGATGTTCGAAAACCTGATCCTCGGGCAGGGCGGCGCGCATCGATTCGGCGATCAGCGGATGCAGCTCGGACGCGCGTCCCGACAGCAGCACCGGACGCTCGCCAAAACGCGCCACCAGGGCCAGCGCCAGGCGCGCCAGTTCGCGGCCCGCCTGCTGCAGGATATTGCGCGCGGCGGCATCGGCATCGGCGCTGGCGGCAACGGCCAAGGCCAGCTTGCCCACCTCGCCGCGCTCCAGGCCATAGATGAACTGGCGCGAGAACGTCCAGTCGCTGCCGCCCACGTGGCGGAACACGGCTTGCGCCAGCGGCGAATCCTGCCAGGCGCCGGGCTGCTCGTCCTCACGGCGCCAGATGCGGCGCATGGCCTCGCGCGCGATCCAGAAACCGCCGCCGCCATCGTCCAGCACCACGCCACGGCCGCCGGCACGGTGGAAGGCACCCGCTTCATCGATGAAAGCCGCGATCGAACCCGTTCCCGCATACACCAGATAGCCCTGGCCCGGATCGAAACAATCCAGGTAGGCGATCTCGATATCATTACATAGACTAACCGATTCCGCGGGCAAGGCCAGCAAATCGGCCAGCCAGCCGGCAGGCAGATGGCTATCGCCGCCAAAGCCGGTCAGGCCGGCGCAGACCCGGCCCGGACGGCCGATCTCCAGCACCTCGGCCGCCAGCGCCGCAAAGGCCGCGCGCACCGATTCCCGGCCCGCCGCGCTGCTGAGCTGCAGCGCAGACAGCCCCTCAACCCGGCCCTCGGCCACTACCGCGCCGGCCGGATCGGCCAACGCCCAACGAGTTTGCGTGCCGCCGGCATCGATACCCAGGCCCAGCACACCATCAGAAGCGGATTTCAACATAATGCGACGAGTGTAAAGCGAATCAACCGGCATTTCACCATGAAACCTTGCAATTCCCCCATGCCCGCCAGTTATACCCTTTTACCCGAATCAAAAGGTGGGGGCGGTGACGCGCGGGCTTTCGTTGCCGAGGCGGTCGACGGCGGTGACGACCACCGCGCTGACAGGGGCGCCGGCGGCGTCGGGCAGCAGGATTTCGCTCAGGGCGGCGGGGGCGGTGGTGAAGCGCCACTCGTCGCCGTACTTGGCCCAGATGGCGTATTGGACGACATTTTTTTCGGCGCCCAGCTTCAGCGACAGGCCATTGCCGGCGCGGCGGGCGTTCACCAGCGGGGCGGCAGGGGCGGCGGCGGCGAGCCAGGGCGAGGCCGGAATCAGCGCGGCGCTCTGGTAGCTTTCGGTGCGCAGGCGCTCGTAAATGCCTTTGCGGTTCTGCATCAGCGGAGCCATGCTGAAGTGGATGTGGCCTGCGACGCCGGCGCGGCTGCGCGTGACTTCGATCTGCTGGACGATTTCCTCCGGCGTGAACGAGCGGGCACTGTCGTCGATGCGGCTGGTGTACAGGCCGGGCCACAGGTGGCGGCCGCGCCGGTTTTGCGCCTGCCAGTAGTCGAGCAGCACGGGGAAGGCTTGCGGCGCTTGTGCGATCGGCCAGTAGAGCTGGGGCGCGAAGTAATCGAGCCAGCCGTTTTGCAGCCACAGTTCGGCGTCGGCATACAGCTTGTCGTACTGGCTGAAACCGGCGATGCCGGGCGGGCGGCGGTCCGGGCGGCCAATGCCGAAGGGGCTGATGCCGAAACGTACCCAGGACTTCTCCTTATGCACGCCGGTATAAATCGCTTCGATCATCTGGTTGACGTTCTGCCGCCGCCAGGAGGCGCGGTCCAGCTGTCCGCCGCCCTGCAGATAGCGCTGCCATGAGACCTGGTCGGGGAATTCGAGTTCCGCGCGCTGGCCATTGGACGGGACGGCATCCAGCGCGGCGGCTTCGGCGCCGTTCGCGCTGGTGGCTTCGACCGGGTAGGGATAGAAGTAGTCGTCGATATGGACGCCGTCGATGTCGTAGCGGCGCACCACGTCCAGGATCACGTCCAGGGTGTGCTGGGCGGCGGCCGGCTCGCCCGGGTCCATCCACAGGTATTTGCCGTATTGTTTGACGATCTGCGGCTTGCTGTTGGCGATGTGTTCGCGCGCCAGCGGCGAGCGCGCGCCGGCATTGCGCACGCGGTAGGGATTGAACCAGGCGTGCAGTTCGAGGCCGCGCGCATGCGCTTCGGCGATCCAGAATTGCAGCGGGTCGTAGGCGGGCTGCGGTTCCTTGCCCTGCAGGCCGGTCAGGTATTCCGACCAGGGCTCCAGCTTGGACGGGTAGATGGCGTCGGCGCTGGGGCGCACCTGCAGCACGATGGCGTTCAGGTTGATGGCCTTGGCGCGGTCGAGGATGGCCAGGGCTTCGGCCTGCTGTTTGGCGACGCTCAGATTGCTGCGGCTGGGCCAGTCGATATTGGCGACGGTGGAGACCCAGACCGCGCGGAATTCGCGCGGCGCGGGCGGCGGCTGCTCGCCGGTGAAGCGCGGCGGCTGGGGCGTTGGCGGCTGCGGCACAGGCCCGCCCGGCGTGGACGGCGCGCCGGTACGGTCGGCCATCGGCGTGCTGGAACAGGCCGCGAGCAAGGCGGCCAGCACGCCGGCCGCGCCAGCGCTCAGGCTAAGCCGCTTTTTTGCATTGAAACCCACAACATTCCCCCGATTCTTTGAAGCCCATTATTGTAATCGCTGGGCCGCGCTATTCGCGTCCGAATGCGGGGTCGATTTTGACCAGGGCCGTCATGATGAAGGCGGGCACGGTGGCGAAGCAGACCCAGATGAAGAAGTGCTGGTAGCCCAGCATGTTCTGGATCCAGCCGCTGGCCATTTGCGGCAGCATCATGCCGAGCGCCATGAAGCCGGTGCAGATGGCGTAATGCGCGGTTTTGTGTTCGCCGTCGGCCACCATGATCATATACATCATGTAGGAGGTGAAGCCGAAGCCGTAGCCGAACTGCTCGGCGGCGATGGTGGCGGAGATCAGCAGCAGATTGTCGGGCAGGGCGCTGGACAGGTAGACGAAGACCAGGTCCGGCACGTGCACGGCGAAGGCCATGGGCCACAGGCAGCGTTTCAGGCCGAAGCGGGCGATGGTGACGCCGCCCAGCAGCCCGCCCAGGGTCAGCGCGACCACGCCGATGGTGCCGTAGGCCAGACCGACCGCCTCGTTGCTCAGGCCAAGGCCGCCGGCGCGGGCGGGATCGAGCAGGAAGGGCATGGCCATTTTCAGCAACTGGGCCTCGCCCAGACGGAACAGTAGCAGGAAGCCGAGGATGACGAGGATGCCGTCCTTGCGGAAGAAGGCGGCAAAGGTCTGGAGGAATTCGCGCAGCAGATTGCTGCTTTCCGGCGCCGGCTGGTCGGCCGCGGGACGCGGCAGCATCCACTGGTGGTAGGCGAACAGCGCCAGGAAGACGACGGCCAGCACGAGGAACACCACCGACCATGCCGCGTGCGGATCGCCCAGGCGCTTGATCAGCAGCCCGGCCAGCGCCACCAGGCCACCCTGGCCGGCGATCATGGCCAGGCGGTAGAAGGTGCTGCGCACGCCGACGAAGGCGGCCTGCTGCGGCTTGCGCAGCGCCAGCATATAGAAGCCGTCGGCCGCGATGTCATGGGTGGCGGAGCTGAAGGCCATCAGCCACAGCACGGCAAGGCTCATCTGGAAGAAGCTGGGCAGGTGGGTGGTGAAGGCCACCAGCGCCAGCGCGGCGCCGATCAGCAGCTGCAGGGCGACGATCCACAGCCGCTTGGTGCGGAACATTTCGACCACGGGCGACCACAGGGGCTTGATCACCCAGGGCAGGTAGAGCCAGCCGGTGTACAGCGCGATATCGGTATTCGAAATGCCGGTGTTCTTGTACATCACCACCGACAGGGTCATCACGACCACATAAGGGATGCCCTGGCCGAAATACAGGGTGGGAATCCACCACCAGGGGTTTCGCTGTTGCGCTGCTTGTTCCATCACTTCCTTTGTTGTCCGTTGGAGGAAGCGGGAACGCGGCCCGTCTCTAGAGGGCCAGCGCCGCGCGCACGCTTCCTTTCGCCTGTTCCAGCAGGGTCTCCGCCTGCGCCACCGTGGCCTGCCTGAGCAGGGCCACGATCGCCACCTTCACGTGGAAGCGGCATTGTTCCAGCGTGCGCTGCGCCGCCGCCTCGTCGGCGCCGGTGGCGTGCATGGTCAGGCGCACGGCGCGCCGTACCAGCTTGGCGTTGGTGGGCTTCAAGTCTACCATCAAGTTTCCATAGACTTTATGCAAACGCACCATCAGCGCGCTGGAAATGGTGTTGAGGACGATTTTCTGCGAGGTGCCCGCTTTCAGGCGCGTGCTGCCGGAGATGACTTCGACGCCGGTGTCGAGGGTGATGCCGACTTCCGCCTGTAGCGCCACCGGAGCGTGGTCGTTGTTGGCGATGCCGATGGTGAGCGCGCCGGCGCCGCGCGCCGCATGCAGGGCGCCCAGCACATAGGGCGTGCCGCCCGATGCGGCCAGCAGGAAGACCACGTCATTGGGCGTGGGCGCCAGCGCCAGCAGATCGCGGCCGCCTTGTTCGCGGTCATCCTCCGCCCCCTCCACGGCCTGGAACATGGCGCCCATGCCGCCGGCCAGCAGGGCCTGGGCGCGTTCGGCGGGCCAGGAAAAGGTGGGATACAGTTCAACGCTGTCCAGCACCCCCAGCCGGCCGGAAGTGCCGGCGCCGACATAGATCAGGCGTCCGCCCGCTTCGATGCGCGGCACGGCCATGGCGATGGCGGCGGCGATGCGCGGCACGGCGTCGCGCACGGCCTGCACCGCCTGGAACTGGTCGTCCACAAAGGCGGCCACCAGGTCGAGCACGGAATACTGATCCAGCTCGGTATGCCTGGGACTGGGTGTTTCGGTTTTGAGCATCGTCATCTGCGGGGAAGGGATACGATGAAAACCAGTGTAATACCAAACCGCCCGGACCACAGCGCGCCTGTGCCATGAAAGCTGGCAGTATCAGCATTCCGAAAAGTTATGCGCGGTCCTCAGCCCGAACGGCGCATCTCGGCCACGAAATCATAGTGATCGCTATGGCAGTAGGAGTGGGTCAGCTCGACCGCCTCGCCCGATTCCAGGTAGGCGATGCGGGTGATGAACAGGACGGCGCGGCCTTCCGCCACTTCGAGCTGGCGCGCCAGCTCGGGCGAGGCGTTCATGGCGCGCACATGCTGCAGCGCGCGCGCCGGCAGCTTGCCGACCGAATCCAGGTACTCGTACAGCGAGTCGCCCACCGCATCGGGCCGCGGCAGCACGGCCTCGGGCAGCACGCTGACCTCATACGCCATCACCACATCGTCGGCCAGGCGCAGGCGCTCCAAGCGCGCCACCTTGCTGCCGGGGGAAAGTGCGAGGCTGAGCTGCTCGTCGGCGCTGGCCACCACCACGCTGCGCTTGAGCCAGCGCGAGCCGGGCTTGTAGCCGCGCTGCTGCAGCTGTTCGGAAAAACTCGTCAGATGCGAGAGTGGTTGTTCGATGCGCGGCGCGATATAGTTGCCGGAACCGCGGCGGCGCACCACCAGCCCCTGTTCCACCAGCTGGTCGATGGCCTTGCGGGCCGTCACGCGCGAGACATTGAGCTGTTCGGACAGCGTGCGCTCCGAAGGCAGGGCCTGGTCCACCTGGTAGCGGCCATTGCGCACTTCGTCGCTCAGTTTGCGGGCAATTTGCATATACAGCGGCGAACTGTCCGCTTTGAATTCAACGCTGGTCTGGCTCATTACACTTTCTCCAATTTCTATTAGTTTAATAGGGACTGAGAATTTGCGCTGATTTTTAAAGACATGAAAAAATGCTAAAGCCGCATGAAGGCCGGTTATAGACGGCATGGCGCAGCGCAACAGCCCGCCGGTGTTGGCAATCCGCGACGGCTGGCAGGCTGCAACCGGGCGGCGCATGACGCGCGGTTATGGCGGCCGCACGAGCTTTCATTGGCCGCGGCGCGGACGCGGGCCTAAGCTCAACCCTCGGAAAATTCATGGTGGGGTCCAATGCAGCACAATTCTTCGCAAGTCTTGGTGATCGGCGGCGGCGTGGTCGGCCTGGCGACGGCCTGGTGGCTGCTGGAAGCCGGTTTCCGCGTCACCCTGCTGGAACGCGAGGCGGAGGTGGGTTGCGGCGCCAGCCTGCGCAATGGCGGACAGCTCAGCTACCGCTATGTGTCGCCGCTGGCCGATGCGGGCGTGCCGCTCAAGGCGCTGCGCTGGCTGCTGCAGGATGCCGGGCCGCTGCGCTTCCGCCCCGAAGCCGACTGGCGCCAGTGGCGCTGGCTGGCGCAATTCCTCGCCCACTGCAATGCCGCCAGCAATGCGCGCACCACGCAGCGCCTGCTGCTGCTGGGAGAGCTGAGCCGCTGCATGATGTCCGAACTGGCGCTGCAACTGCCCCTGGCGGAATTCGGCTGGCGCGAAGCGGGCAAGCTGGTGGTCTACCGCACGCGCGGCGCTTTCGAGGCCGCCGTCGCCAAACGCGACGCCGACGGGCGGCGCCAGATCCTGTCCGGCGCCGAGTGCGCGCAGCTGGAGCCGGCGCTGGCCGCGCTGGCGCCCAAGCTGGCGGGCGGCGTCTTCAACGCGGGCGAGGCGGTGGCCGACTGCCATGCCTTCTGCGTGGCGCTGGAAAAGCGCCTGCTCGCCCATCCGCGCTTCGACGGCCGGGTGCAGGCCAAGGCGCGCGCCATCGTCATCGAGGACGGCAGCGTGGCGGGCGTGGAAAGCAGCGCGGGACGGCTGACGGCGGAACACTATGTGCTGGCCGCCGGCATCCAGAGCCGCGGCCTGGCGGCGACGGCCGACATCGACCTGCCCCTGTATCCGCTCAAGGGCTACAGCCTGAACGCGCCGATCCGCCCGGGCGACCAGGCGCCGGAAATCAGCGTCACCGATTTCGAGCGCAAGGTGCTGTATGCGCGCATTGGCTGGAATCTGCGGGTGGCGGCCATGGTCGACCTGGTGGGCGAGGATGCCAGCTACGATCCCAAGCGCGCGGACCAGTTGTTGCGCCTGGCGCGCCGCACCATGCCCGATGCCGCCGACTACGAGCGCGTGGAAGGCTGGGCCGGACTACGTCCCGCCACGCCGGACAGCGCCCCCATTCTCGGCCCCAGCCCCTACCCCAATCTGTGGCTCAACGTCGGCCACGGCCCGCTCGGCTTCACCTTCGCCTGCGGCTCGGCCGCCATCCTGGCCGACCTGATGCGCGGCAAAGCCCCCGCCATTCCGCTCGACGGCCTGCTGCTGCGCTGAGCAAACGCTCAATAGGCACGCCGCTGATTTCAGTTTCGGCCCGCAAAGAAAACCCGTCCCAAGCAAGGCGCCATGGCCGCCTCAGCACCCCGTCCGCCGATATGGCGGATAATGGCGGGATTTTCCGCTGTCCGCCTTATTCAATGACCAAGTCCAAGACCCCGGTGGGTTGTCCCTGCGGCGGCCCTGCGCTGGCTGCGTGCTGCGGCCCTTTCCTCGACGGCGCCGCCGTGCCGCCCAGCGCCGAACAGCTGATGCGCTCGCGCTATACGGCCTACACCCTGCGCAATGAAGCGTATCTCTTATCAACCTGGCATGCCAGCACCCGCCCCGCCGAGCAAATTATCGACCCCAAGGAGCAATTGCAGTGGCTGGGACTTGAGGTAAAATCTGGTTTACGTTTACGTCAACGTAAAGCAGAAGCGAAGCTGGATGAGGATTTCGTGGAATTCGTGGCCCGCTGCCGCACCGGGGGCCGCGGCCAGCGCCTGCATGAGATCAGCCGCTTCCTGCGCGAGCCGGATGCGGCGGGTACGCCGCGCTGGTTCTACGTTGACGGTGAATTTCCTGAATAGGAGGCTGTTTCCGGCCTCCCGGCCAAACCGCGTCGGAGACAACGCGATCTAATAAGAGGAACCCGAATGCCGCACATCGAAAGCAAACTCAATCCGCGCAGCGAAGATTTCAAGGCCAATGCAGCCGCCATGCAGGCCATCGTGGACGACTTGCGCGCCAAGGTCGCCAAGGTGGCCGAGGGCGGCGGCGAGGCGGCCTGCGCCAAGCATGTGGCGCGCGGCAAACTGCTGCCGCGCGACCGCGTGCAGATGCTGCTCGATCCCGGCACGCCCTTCCTCGAATTCTCGCAACTGGCCGCTTACGGCATGTATCCGGACAAGGGCGCCGATGCGGCGCCGGCGGCGGGCATCATCACCGGCATCGGCCGCGTGGCGGGCCAGGAATGCGTCATCGTCTGCAATGACGCCACCGTGAAAGGCGGCACCTACTATCCGATGACGGTGAAGAAGCACCTGCGCGCCCAGGAAATCGCCGACCAGAACAACCTGCCCTGCATCTACCTGGTCGATTCGGGCGGCGCCAACCTGCCCAACCAGGACGACGTCTTCCCCGACCGCGACCATTTCGGCCGCATCTTCTTCAACCAGGCCACGCTCTCCGCCAAGGGCATTCCGCAGATCGCGGTGGTGATGGGTTCCTGCACGGCCGGCGGCGCCTACGTGCCGGCCATGAGCGACGAATCCATCATCGTCAAGGAGCAGGGCACCATCTTCCTCGGCGGCCCGCCGCTGGTGAAAGCGGCCACCGGCGAAGTGGTGTCGGCCGAAGACCTGGGCGGCGGCGACGTGCATACCCGCCTGTCGGGCGTGGCCGATCACCTGGCGCAGAACGATATGCACGCGCTGTCGATGGCGCGCACCATCGTCTCGAACCTGAACCGGCAGAAGCCGCAGCAGGGCGCGCTGCGCGAGTCGGTGGAGCCGAAATACGCGCCGCAAGAGCTGTATGGCGTGATCCCGGTCGACACGCGCAAGCCTTTCGATATCCGCGAAGTGATCGCCCGCATCGTCGACGGCAGCGAATTCGACGAGTTCAAGGCGCGCTACGGCACCACCCTGGTGTGCGGCTTCGCCCACATCTACGGCATGAAGGTCGGCATCATCGCCAATAACGGCATCCTGTTCTCGGAATCGGCGCTGAAAGGCACGCACTTCATCGAACTGTGCTGCCAGCGCAAGATTCCCCTGGTCTTCCTGCAGAACATCACCGGCTTCATGGTCGGCCGCAAATACGAGAACGAGGGCATCGCCCGCAACGGCGCCAAGATGGTGACGGCGGTGGCGACCGCCTCGGTGCCGAAATTCACCGTCATCATCGGCGGCAGCTTCGGCGCCGGCAATTACGGCATGTGCGGCCGCGCCTTCTCGCCGCGCTTCCTGTGGATGTGGCCCAACGCGCGCATCTCGGTGATGGGCGGCGACCAGGCGGCGTCGGTGCTGGCAACCGTCAAGCGCGACGGCATCGAGGGCAAGGGCGGCCAGTGGTCGGCCGAAGAGGAAGCGGCCTTCAAGCAGCCGATCAAGGAGCAGTACGAGCATCAGGGCCATCCCTACTACGCCACGGCGCGCCTGTGGGACGATGGCGTGATCGATCCGGCCGATACGCGCATGGTGCTGGGCCTGGGCCTGTCGGCGGCATTGAACGCCGAAATCCAGGACACCAAGTTCGGCGTGTTCCGCATGTAAGGAGAAGACCATGGACTATCAGACCCTGAGCATTTCCATCGCCGACAAACTGGCCACCGTGACCCTGAACCGTCCCGATGTGCGCAACGCCTTCAATGAGCAGACCATCAACGAGCTGACCCTGGCCTTCAATGAGCTGGGCCGCGACGACGTGGTGCGCGCCATCGTGCTGGCGGCGAACGGCCCGGCCTTCTGTGCCGGTGCGGACCTGAACTGGATGAAGAAAATGGCGGGCTACACGCACGCCGAGAACAATGCCGACGCCATGCAGCTGGCGCAGATGCTGCGCGCCATCTATCTCTGCCCCAAGCCCGTGGTGGCCAGGGTGCAGGGCGACTGCTATGCCGGCGGCATGGGCCTGGTGGCCGCCTGCGATATCGCGGTGGCCGTGGAAGAGGCCAATTTCTGTCTGAGCGAAGCGAAGCTGGGACTGATTCCGGCTACTATTTCGCCTTATGTCATCAAGGCCATGGGCGAAAACGCGGCGCGCCGCTACTTCCTCACGGCCGAACGCTTCAGCGCGCGCGAAGCGCACCGCATCGGCTTCGTGCATGAGACGGTGGGCGCCGACGCGCTGGATGAGAGAGTCAATGAAATCGTCAAAGCACTGCTGACGAACAGCCCGAACGCCGTGAAAGAGGCCAAGGTGCTGGTACGCGAGGTGGTGAACCAGCCGGTGAGCGATGCGCTGCTGGCCGACACCGCGCTGCGCATCGCGCAGATCCGGGCGTCGGAGCAGGGCCGCGAAGGCGTGCAATCCTTCCTGGAGAAGCGCAAGCCGAACTGGCTGAATTAAAGAATGGAGCAGTAATTTTTGGAAGCGAACCGACAAACCGACTGGGTAGCGCGCAGCCTGCGCAGCGTATGGCATCCCTGCACCCAGATGCAGCACCATGAAAGCACGCCGCTGATTCCGGTCAGCCACGGACGTGGCGCATGGCTGTACGACCACCAGGGCAAGCGCTATCTGGATGCAATCAGCTCCTGGTGGGTGAATCTGTTCGGCCACGCCAATCCGCGCATCAACGCGGCGCTGCGCGAGCAGCTGGACATGCTGGAGCACGCCATGCTGGCCGGCTTCACCCATGAACCGGTGATCCAGCTGTCGGAACGCCTGTCGGACCTGACCAACAATACCCTGGGCCATGCCTTCTACGCCTCGGATGGCGCTTCCGCCGTCGAGATCGCGCTGAAGATGAGCTTCCACGCCTGGCGCAATGGCGGCAAAGGCGAGAAGCAGGAATTCCTCTGCCTCAAGGGCAGCTATCACGGCGAAACCATCGGCGCCCTGGCCGTGACCGATGTCGCCCTGTTCAAGGACGCCTACGGCCCGCTGCTGCGCGCCGCGCAGACCGTGATGTCGCCCGATGCGCGCCAGGCCGAACCGGGCGAAACCGCGCAGGACGTGGCACGCCGCGCCGCCGCCGACGTGGAGCGCGCCTTCCAGCAGGCCGAGGGCCGCATCGCCGCCATCATCATCGAGCCGCTGGTGCAGTGCGCCACCGGCTTTGCCATGCACGATCCCCTGTATCTGCAACTGGTGCGCGCGCTGTGCGACCGCTACCAGGTGCATATGATCCTGGACGAAATCGCTGTCGGCTGCGGCCGCACCGGCACCTTCTTCGCCTGCGAGCAGGCCGGCATCTGGCCGGACTTCCTGTGCCTGTCGAAAGGCATCAGCGGCGGCTACCTGCCGCTCTCCATCGTGCTCTCGCGCGAAGAGATTTACCAGGCTTTCTACAGCGAAGACGTGACGCGCGGCTTCCTGCATTCGCATTCCTACACCGGCAATCCGCTGGCCTGCCGCGCCGCGCTGGCCACGCTCGACATCTTCGCCGAAGACCATGTGCTGGAAGCGAACAAGACGCGCGCCGCCCGCATCACCGCGGCGCTGGCGCCGCTGGCCGAGCATGAACGCACCGAGCATTTCCGCCAGCGCGGCATGATCTGGGCCTTCGACGCCATCGATGCGGCGCCGGGCTTTTCGCGCCGCTTCTTCGCCAACGCCACGCAGCAGGAGCTGCTGCTGCGCCCCATCGGTTCCACCGTCTACCTGATGCCGCCATATATCCTCAACGACGAGGAAATCGGCATCCTGGCCCAGCGCACGCTGGCCGTGTTCGAACAAAGCCTGGCGGGATGACGATGGAATTGCTGGAAAAACTGGAAAGCGAGCTGCAAGGCTTGCAAGAGAAAAACCTGATCCGCAAGCGCCGCGCGGTGGAAACGCCCTGCGGCCCGCGCATGAAGGTGGGCGGCCGCGAACTGCTGGCTTTCTGCAGCAACGACTATCTGGGCCTGGCCAGCCATGCGCTGATCGCCGAAGCGCTGCGCGAGGGCGTGGACCTGTACGGCACCGGCAGCGGCGCTTCGCACCTGATCAGCGGCCATAGCCGCGCCCACGTGCAGCTGGAAGAAAAGCTGGCCGAATATGTCGGCCCGAACCTGGTCGAGCCGCGCGCGCTCTACTTCTGCACCGGCTATATGGCCAATCTGGCCGTGCTGACCGGCCTGGCGGTGGGCGACAAGAACACGGAAATCTTTTCCGAGTCGCTCAACCATGCCTCCCTGATCGACGGCGCGCGCCTGGCGCGCACCAGCTTGAAAGTCTATCCGCACGCCGACGTGGCGGCGCTGGAGGGCATGCTGCAAGCCAGCACCGCCGGCAACAAGATCGTCGTCACCGACGCCGTGTTCAGCATGGACGGCAACCTGGCGCCGCTGCCGCAATTGCTGGCCCTGTGCGAGCGCCACGGCGCCTGGCTGGTGGTGGATGACGCCCACGGCTTCGGCACGCTGGGCAGCCGTGGACGCGGCGCGCTGGAGCATTTCGGCCTGCAATCGCCGCATATCGTCTATGTCGGCACGCTGGGCAAGGCCGCCGGCGTGGCCGGCGCTTTCGTCGCGGCCCACCGCAGCGTGATCGAGACCCTGGTGCAGCGCGCCCGGCCCTATATCTTCACCACGGCCGCGCCGCCGGCCCTGGCCCACGCCCTGCTTACCAGCCTGGATATCCTGGGCGGCGCCGAAGGGCGGGAGCGCCGAGCGCACCTGCAGGCTTTGGTGGCACAATTGCAGGATGGCCTGCGCCTGCAGCGCTGGCGGCTGCTGCCCTCGCACACGGCAATCCAGCCCATCGTCATTGGCGACAATGCGGAAACCATGCGCGCCGCCGCCGCCTTGTACGAGCAGGGCATCTGGGTTGGCGGCATCCGCCCGCCCACGGTGCCGGCGGATACGGCGCGCCTGCGCATCACGCTGTCGGCCGGCCATAGCGCGCGCGACGTGGCGCAGCTGATCGCTGCGCTTAATGAACTGGAAAGGACATAAGATGGCCCTGGAAGATCCGGTGATCGCACCTCAAACCGAAACGGCGCCCGCCGCCAGCGGCATGCCGCCCCGCTTCTCCTGCTTCGTCACGGGCACCGATACCGAAATCGGCAAAACCCTGACCTCGGCCGCCCTGCTGTATGCGCTGGTGCGCGGCGGCGCGCGCGCCTGCGGCATGAAGCCCATCGCGGCCGGCGCCGAGCTGCGTGACGGCCGTCTGCATAACGACGATGCCGATATGCTGGCCGCAGCCGGCAATGTCGCCATGCTGCCCGAACTGACTACCCCTTTCATGCTGAAAGAGCCGGCCGCGCCGCATATCGCCGCCGCGCTGGAAGGCGTGGTGATCGATCCGGTGCCGATTCTGGCGGCCTACCTGGAAATCGCCGCCGCCACCGACGCTACCGTGGTGGAAGGCGTGGGCGGCTTCCGCGTGCCGCTCAACGATGAATACGACAGCGCCGACCTGGCGCAGCAGCTGAACCTGCCGGTGGTGCTGGTGGTGGGCATGCGCCTGGGCTGCATCAGCCAGGCCTTGCTGACCGCCGAAGCGATCGCCGCACGCGGCCTGAAGCTGGTGGGCTGGGTGGCCAATGCGCTGGAAGCGGAAATGAGCTTCTTCGACGAAAATATCGCGGCGCTGGAAGCGCGCCTGGGCGCGCCGCTGCTGGGCCGCGTGCCGCGCCTGGAGCAGCCCACGGCCGCCGCCGCCGCCGAATACCTGAACTTTACGAGCCTGCCCAACTGGCCGGTCCGTCACAACAATTGAACGTGTAAGGAAAGAAAATGCCGCAAACCCTGCAAGAACCAAAAACCGTCGCCCTGCACCGCCCTGCCGCGGCCATCAAGCTGCCGGAAGCGGCAACCTGGCCGCGCGAAGAGGTGCTGGCCCTGTTCGAACTGCCTTTCCCTGAGCTGATGTTCCGCGCCCAGCAAATCCAGCGCGCCAACTTCCCGGAAGGCGATGTGGAACTGGCCACCCTGCTGTCGATCAAGACCGGCGGTTGCGAAGAGGATTGCGGCTACTGCCCTCAGGCGGCGCGCTACGACACCGGCGTCGAAGCCAAGAAGATCCTGGGCATCGACACCGTGCTGGAGGCGGCCCGCCAGGCCAAGGAAAACGGCGCCACCCGCTTCTGCATGGGCGCCGCGTGGCGCAGCCCGAAAGAGCGCGATATGGACAAGGTCGAAGAAATGGTGCGCGAAGTGAAGGCGCTGGGCCTGGAAACTTGCGCCACCCTGGGCATGCTGGAAGAAGACCAGGCCGAGCGCCTGAAAGCCGCGGGCCTGGACTACTACAACCACAATCTGGACACCGCACCCGAGTTCTACGATAACGTGATCTCCACCCGCGAATACCAGGACCGCCTGGACACCCTGGGCCACGTGCGCAACGCCGGCCTGAAAATCTGCTGCGGCGGCATCGTCGGCATGGGCGAAACGCGCGACCAGCGCGCCGGCCTGATCGCACAGCTGGCCAACCTGAACCCGTATCCGGAATCGGTGCCGATCAACCATCTGGTGCAGGTGGAAGGCACACCGCTGTATGGCATGGACCGTCTCGACCCGCTGGAATTCGTGCGCACCATCGCCGTGGCCCGCATCACCATGCCGAAAGCGCGCGTGCGCCTGTCGGCCGGCCGCCGCGAACTGGGCGAAGCGGTGCAGGCGATGTGCTTCATGGCCGGCGCCAACTCCATCTTCTACGGCGACAAGCTGCTGACCACCGACAATCCGGAAGCGAACGACGACCGCGCCCTGCTGGCCAAACTGGGCCTGCCGACGCGCGCCGCCACCCTGGAATCGGTGCAGAAGGAAAGCTGCGGCTGCTGATCCCGGCCTTGAAACCCCTCGACAAAAAAACTTCCAGCCATTGAGCTGTAAAGAGAGAGACCATGTTCAAAAAAATCCTGATTGCCAACCGCGGTGAAATCGCTTGCCGCGTCGCCGCCACCGCCCGCCGCATGGGCATCAAAACCGTTGCCGTGTATTCGGAAGCGGATGCGAACGCCAAGCATGTGGCGGTGTGCGACGAAGCGGTGCTGATCGGTCCCGCGCCCGCCAAGGAAAGCTATCTGCGCGGCGACAAGATCATCGCCGTGGCGCTGGCAACGGGAGCGCAGGCCATCCACCCCGGCTACGGCTTCCTATCCGAGAACGCCGAGTTCGCGGATGCCTGCGCCGAAGCGGGGCTGGTGTTCATTGGCCCGCCGGCTTCGGCCATGCGCGCCATGGGTTCCAAGTCGGCCGCCAAATCGCTGATGGAGAAAGCCAAGGTGCCGCTGGTGCCGGGCTACCACGGCGACGAACAGGATGCCGACTTCCTGCAGAAGGAAGCGGACCGCATCGGCTATCCGGTGCTGCTGAAAGCTTCGGCCGGCGGCGGCGGCAAGGGCATGCGCGTGGTGGAGAACACGGCGGCGTTCAAGGATGCGCTGGCCTCCTGCAAGCGCGAGGCGATCAGCTCCTTCGGCGACGACAAGGTGCTGGCCGAGAAGTATCTGCAGCGTCCGCGCCATATCGAGATCCAGGTGTTTGCCGACACGCTGGGCAACTGCATCTATCTGTTCGAGCGCGATTGCTCGGTGCAGCGCCGCCACCAGAAAGTGCTGGAGGAGGCGCCGGCGCCGAATATGACGGCCGAACGCCGCGCCGCCATGGGCGACGCCGCCGTGGCTGCGGCCAAGGCGGTGGGCTATGTGGGCGCCGGCACGGTGGAGTTCATCGCCAACCAGGACGGCAGCTTCTACTTCATGGAGATGAACACCCGCCTGCAGGTGGAACACCCCGTCACGGAAATGGTGACGGGCACCGACCTGGTGGAATGGCAGCTGCGCGTGGCCGCCGGCGAGCCGCTGCCGAAAAAACAGGATGAGCTGAAAATCACCGGCCACGCCATCGAGGCGCGCATCTACGCCGAGAATCCGGAAAAGGGTTTTCTGCCTTCGATCGGCACGCTGCGCCATCTGGAAACGCCGGATGCGGTGAATTTCGAACTGGGCGGCATTCCCAATCTGCCCTCCGCCGTGCGCATCGATTCCGGCGTGCGCGAAGGCGATGCCATCTCGCCCTTCTACGATCCGATGATCGCCAAGCTGATCGTCTGGGGCGCCGACCGCAAACAGGCACTGGCACGCATGGCCCAAGCGCTGGCGCAGTACCAGATCGTCGGTCTGGCCACCAATATCGCCTTCCTCAAACGCCTGGTGGAAGGCGACGCCTTCGCCAACGCCGACCTGGACACGGGCCTGATCGAACGCAATCAGGAAGCCCTGTTCCCGCCCGCCCGCTCGGTGCCGGCTGCTGCCGTGGCCCTGGCCGCCGTGGCCCTGGTGGAAGAGGAAAAAGAGCAATCGGCCGCCCAGTCGGGCGCCAACCGCGCCGATCCCTGGGGCCAGGCCCTGGGCTGGCGCATGAATACGGCCTATGCGCGCAAGCTGTCCTTCAGCGACGAGCATGGCAAGAACTATCAGCCGCAGCTCAGCTATCTGCACCAGGGCTGGCTGCTGGCGATGGAGGGCATCGAGGCGCATGTGGGCCTGATGTCGCAACAAGGCGTGGATTTGAGCATCAAGCTGGGTGAAACCTCGGTGCATGGCACGGTGCGCCGCGACGGTGAACTATTCCATGTGTTCACCGGCGGCGGCCACTATGCGCTGGCCTATAACGACCCGATGGCACATGCGGGCGAAGCGGAAGCCGAAGGCGGCCGCCTCACCGCACCGATGCCGGGCAAGGTGGTGGCGGTGCTGGCCAAAGCGGGCCAGCAAGTGAAAAAGGGCGAGGCACTGGTCATCATGGAGGCGATGAAGATGGAGCACACCATCACCGCCCCGCACGATGGCCTGGTGGACGAGATCCTGTATGCCATCGGCGACCAGGTCACCGATGGCGCACCGCTGCTCGCGTTCAAAACAGCTTGAGGAGAGGACACCATGCGTATATTGCTGTACCGCGCGGACGGCCAGACCGGCCCGTGGATCAAGGATTTTGCCGAGTTCCTGCCTGAGGCGGAAGTCGTGATCTGGCAGGATGGCGTGAAGGCGCCGCCCTGCGACTATGCGGTGGTGTGGTCGCCGCCGGAAGCCATGCTGCGCGAGCTGTCGGAAGTGAAGGCCATCTTCCTGACCGGCGCCGGCGCGGACGCCATCATGAAGCACGAGCATACGATCCCGCGCGAGATTCCCATCGTGCGCCTGGGCGATGCCGGCATGGGCGTGCAGATGGCCGAATACGTGGCGCATGCCGTGCTGCGCTATTACCGCCGCCTGGACGAATACGAAGTGCAGGCGCGCAACGGCCAATGGTTGCAGCTGCCGCAGCACGAGAAGGAGGAATTCTCCGTCGGCGTGCTGGGCATGGGCATGCTGGGCAGCCGCGTGCTGCAGGCGCTCAAGGAATTCGGCTTCCCGCTGCGCGGCTGGAGCCGCAGCGAGAAGCGGGTGGACGGCGTGCAGTGCTTCCACGGCAGCGAAGGGCTGGACGCCTTCCTGGCCGGTTCGCGCGTGGTGGTGTGCATGCTGCCGCTGACCTCCGAGACCAACAATCTGCTGAACCGCACGAATATGCTCAAGCTGCCGCAAGGCGCTTACCTGATCAATGTGGCGCGCGGCGGCCATGTCTCGGAACCGGATTTGCTGACGCTGGTGAAGACCGGCCATATCGCCGCCGCCACGCTGGACGTGTTCCGCAACGAGCCGCTGCCGATGCAGCATCCGTTCTGGGAAGAGCCGCGCATCACCATCACGCCGCATATCTCGGCGCTGACGCTGCGCCGCGAAAGCGTGCAGCAGATCGCCCACAAAATGCGTCTGCTGGCGCAGGGCGAGCCGGTGGCCGATGTGATCAACCGCGAGCAGGGGTATTGATATGAGTTTGCCTAAGCAAGTCAAAATCGTCGAAGTGGGACCGCGCGACGGCCTGCAGAACGAGAAGGAAAGCGTGCCGGCCGAGGTGAAGATCGAGCTGGTGGACCGTCTGACCTCGGCCGGTTTCGCCAATATCGAAGCGGCTTCCTTCGTGTCGCCGAAATGGGTGCCGCAGATGGCCACCAGCAAGGAGGTGATGGCGGCCATCGCGCGCAAGCCGGGCGTGGTCTATTCCGCGCTGACGCCGAATATGCAGGGCTTCGAGGCCGCGCTGGCGGCGCGCGCCGACGAGGTGGTGATCTTCGGTTCGGCCTCGGAAGCGTTCTCGCAGCGCAATATCAACTGCTCGATCGCCGAATCGATCGCGCGTTTCGTCGACGTGGCGAAAGCGGCCAAGGACAACGGTTTGCGCCTGCGCGGCAGCATCAGCTGCTCCTTCGGCTGCCCCTACCAGGGCGACGTGCCGCTGGATGCGGTGGCCGACGTGGTGGGCCGCATGCGCGACCTGGGCTGCGACGAGATCGACATCGCCGACACCATCGGCGTCGCCACCCCGCGCAAGACGCAGGCGGTGATGGCGGCGGCGGCGCGCGAGTTCCGCATCGAAGGCCTGTCCGGCCACTTCCACGACACCTACGGCCAGGCGCTGGCGAATATCTACGCCAGCATGGAAGCGGGCATCGCCATCTTCCACTCCTCGGTGTCGGGCCTGGGCGGCTGCCCGTATGCCAAGGGCGCCACCGGCAATGTGGCGACCGAGGACGTGCTGTACATGATGCAGGGACTGGGCATCGAGACCGGCGTGGACCTGGATATCGTGGTCGATGCAGGCCAGTTCATCTCGCAATTCCTGGGCCGCAAAGGCGCCAGCCGCGCCGGCAACGCCATCGCCGCCAAGCGCGCCGGCTGAACAAGCAAGGGGCGCCGCCGGCGTCCCCTGTTTTCCGCGGCCGGAATGGAAAAATCCCGTGTGACGTTGCCATCACACGGGATTTTAAATTTTGGTCGGAGTACAAGGATTCGAACCTTGGACCCCCTGGTCCCAAACCAGGTGCGCTACCGGGCTGCGCTACACTCCGAAGAAGCAAGATAATACAAGCAGCTCAGCCGGTCGTCAAGCGCCTCCGCAAAAAAACTTCATCCGGCCTTCATGCGGGGCGTGCTAAATTGCTTATGTTGGTACCGAGGTAAGCAATCATGGATCAGAGCAGCACCGCATACGACACGCAAACCGCCTTCAGCTCCGCCGCGCGGCGGCCGGGCGGCATGCTGGCCGGGATCGCCGTTTCGCTGCTGGTGCATGCGCTGCTGATCCTGATGTACCGCAGCAACGCGCCGCAGCCCCAGTTCGCGCCAGCGGACGAGGCGCGGCGCAGCACCACCGTGTGGCTGCTGCGTCCCGCGCCGCCCAAGCCCGCAGCGGCACCCGCCGCGCCGGAAGCGCCGCCGCCCGTGGCCCAGGCCAGGCCCGCGCCGGCCGCCAAACCGGCCAAACGCCGGCAGGAACTGGCCGCGCGGCCGCGCCCAGAACAGCGGGAAGCACAGCCCATCCACGAAAAAGCGGCGGCAGAAGCCATCGCCGCCACGCCGGCCCTGCCGGCCGATCCCTTCGCCCAGCCGGCCGCCCCGGCCAGCAATGGCAAATTCGACATCGACGCCGCCCGCAAATCGGCACGCCAGATCGCATCCGAACCCGAACTGCCGGACGACGCTCCGCTGGCCCGCCTCAAAGCCCAGCAGCGCCAGCGCGAAATCCAGGAACGCAAGCTCGCGCGCGAAATGGCCAAAACCGCCCGTCCCGACTGCAAGGACGGCCTCCCCGGCGGCCTGCTCGCCCCCCTCTTCCTGCTGATGGACAAAAAAGACCACGGCTGCAAGTGGTAAAAAGCCCGCCATAGCCGAGGCCGTGTCCGATTTTGGGGCCAGACCCCAAAATCGGACACGAGCACAGCCATGCTTCCACGGCGGAATTACTGTTGAGTCGGTGTCCGATTGGGGTCTGACCCCAGGGTGGACGGGACGGCCAGCCGGCGGGCTGAGCTGTGGCCTCAGGCGTTTTTGAGCTGGAGGGCGCGGTCGTAGAGGGCGTTTTTCTTGCGGCCGGTGATCTGGGCAGCCAAACTGGCGGCTTGCTTGACCGGGAGCTCGGCCAGCAGGATGCCCAGCACGCGCTCGGCTTCGGCGTCGTCTTCTTCCTCGGCGGCGGGGGCGCCGTCGACCAGGACGACATATTCGCCTTTTTCGCGGTGGATGTCAGCGCGCAACCAGGCTTCGGCGTCGGCCAGCGGGCAGCGGTGGATTTCTTCAAACAGTTTGGTCAGCTCGCGCGCGAACACGACCTGGCGTTCGGGGCCAAACGCTTCTTTCAGCGCGGCGGCGCATTCCAGAATGCGGTGCGGCGCTTCGTAAAAGACGAGTATCGGCTTGGCGGCGGCCAGGCTTTGCAGCACGCTCTCGCGCTGCTTGGCTTTCGAGGGCAGAAAGCCGACGAAGTGGAATTCGTCGTTGACCAGGCCACTGGCCGAGAGGGCGGTGACGGCGGCCGAGGCGCCCGGCAACGGCACCACATTCAGGCCGGCGGCGCGCACGGCATCGACGATGCGGGCGCCGGGGTCGGACACGGCGGGCGTGCCGGCGTCCGATACCAGGGCGATGCGTTCGCCGGCTTGCAGGCGCGCGATCAGCATCTGCGCCGCCTCCCTTTCGTTGTGCATGTGCGCGGCCAGCAGCGGCTTGCTGATGCCGAAGCGGTTCATCAGCTGGGCGGTGTTGCGCGTGTCTTCGCAAGCCACGGCATCGGCCAGGCTCAGGATATGCAGCGCGCGCAGGCTGATGTCGGTGACATTGCCGATGGGGGTCGCCACTACATACAATGTTGCGCTAGGATAGAACTGGTGCGCAGCTTCGCCCATGATGGGCAGGTTGGCGATCGGGCTGGAATCTTGAACTGTCATTGGGGGTATGGATGCTGGCTAGGAAAATAAGAATACTGTTACTGGGCCTTGCTGCGGCGCTTGTCGGCGCATGCAGCGCGCCTTGCGGCGCGCCCGGCCGATTGTGCGCGCCAATCGAGTCGGTGACAAGTGCGCCGCCGAAACCGGCGCCCGCGCCGCTGCCGGCCAAGCCCGAGGAGCCGCCGCCGCAACCGGCCCAGACGTATGCCGTCGCCATGCCCGGCGCGGCCGGCGAAGAGAACGCGCCGCCGGCCGCCGTCCAGCCCAAGGCGGGCCAGCCGGTGCGCATCGCCCTGCTGCTGCCGCTGCGCTCCGAGGCCCTGGGCCAGGCCGCCGACGCCTTGCGCGCGGGCTTCCTGGCGGCTTGGGAGCGCGACCGCGACGGCTTCGCGGTCACCGTGGTGGAAACCGGCGACGCGGCGCAGGATGTCCTGTCCAGCTACGCCGCCAGCCTGGAACAGCAGGATATCGTGGTCGGCCCGCTGGCCCGTTCCGCCGTCACCGCCGTGGCGGGCAGCGCGCTGGTGAACAAGCCGACCATCGCGCTGAATCATCCGGATGGCCGCGGCGAGACGGCGCTGCCGGAGAAAATGCTGGTCATGGGCCTGTCGATCGAGGAGGAGGCGCGCCAGGCGGCACGCTGGGCGGCGCAGGAAAATCCCGGCGCCACGGCCCTGATCCTGAGCGGCAACGCGGCCTGGCAGCGCCGCATCGCCGGCGCTTTCGCCAGCCAGTGGCAACGCCAGGGCCAGCCGGCGCAGAGTCAGGAGATGAGCGCCGTCAACGGCTATCTGAGCGATCCCGAGCTGGTGGCCCTGCGCGCGCGCCTGCAGACGGCCGGCCCCACCGTGCTGTTCGCCGCCCTCGACACCGACCAGGCGCGCCAGCTGCGCGTGGCCCTGTCGGCGCCGCCGCTGGGCGAGATTCCGATCTATGGCACGTCCTCGCTGAATCCCGGCCGCAGCCGCCTGCTGCCCGGCCCGGATCTGGACGGCGTGCGCCTGCTCGACCTGCCGTGGCAGCTGCAGCGCGACCATCCGGCGGTGATGGTGTATCCGCAGCCGATACCGCGCGACGATGCGCGCCTGAGCGCCGATATGGAGCGCCTGTACGCACTCGGCATCGACGCCTTCCGCGTGGCGCGCGAGATCGCCCTGCGTCCGGGCGCGCGCTTCACGCTAGACGGCGTGACCGGCCAGCTCTCGGTCAGCTTCGGCCAGGGCGCGGCTTACTTCGAACGCACCGAACTGCCGGCGGTGTACCGCAACGGCATTCCGGTGCCGCTGTCCACCCAGCCTTGAGTGGAAGAGGCCATGGCCCGCACCAGCCAGCAGCTGACGGGCCAGGCCAGCGAGGACGCGGCCCTGGAGCATCTGCTGGCCCAGGGTCTGCAACTGGTCGAGCGCAATTTCCGCTGCAAGGTGGGCGAGCTCGATCTGATCATGCGCGACGGCGCCGTCCTGGTCTTTGTCGAAGTACGGCGGCGCGCCAGCAAGCGTTTCGGCGGGGCCGCCGCCAGCATCACGCCGGCCAAGCAGCAGCGCCTGCTGCGCGCCGCCCAGTTCTACCTGCTGCGCTGCCAGCCGCTGCCGCCCTGCCGCTTCGACGTCATCGCCATCGATGGCGGACAGCTGGCCTGGCTGCGCCACGTGCTCGAAATGTAAGCATTTTTTACAGGGCTTGTCCGACCCACCCTGCGCCTGCACTATAATCATGCACACTATGAATAATCAACGCATCCTCTCGCACTTCCACGAAAGTGCCGAAATCAAGATCCAGTCGGCCACCGCTCTCGCGCAACCCATCGCGCAGGCGATCGAACTGATGTTTTCCGCTCTGTCGAACGGTAACAAGATCCTCGTCTGCGGCAATGGCGGTTCGGCTGCCGATGCCCAGCACTTCGCCGCCGAGCTGGTAGGCCGCTTCGAGCGCGAACGCTTCCCGCTGCCAGCCATCGCGCTGACCACGGACACCTCGATCCTGACGGCAGTGGCGAACGATTATAGCTACCGCGAAATCTTCTCCAAGCAGGTGCAGGCATTCGGCCAGGCCGGCGATATCCTGCTGGCGATTTCCACTTCGGGCAATTCGGGCAATGTGATGGCGGCCGTCGAAGCGGCGCTGGAGCGCGAGATGCGCGTGGTGGCCCTGACCGGCAAAGGCGGCGGCGCCATGGGCAAGATGCTGACCGACGCCGACGTGCATATCTGCGTGCCGGCGGAACGCACCGCCCGCATTCAGGAAGTCCACCTGGTAACCATCCACTGTATTTGCGACGGCATCGACGTCGCCCTGTTCGGAGGAGATGTGAATGAGTAAATCGCGGGGCTTGCATGCCCGTTTGGCGCGCCCTGTGGCGCTGCTCCTGGTCGGCGGCGCGCTGCTGAGCACTTTGTCCGGCTGCGTCGGTCTGGTTGCGGCGGGCGCCGTGGCCGGCACGGTGGCCGCGTCCGACCGCCGTACCTTCGGCGCGCAGACCGAGGACAAGGCGATCGGCCTGAAAGCCGATGTGCGGCTGCCGAATGTGCTGGGCAATGCAGGCCACGTGAATGTGAACGCATTCAACCGCAAGGTACTGATCACCGGCGAAGTCGCCGACGAGGCGATGAAAGCCAGCGTGGAACGCGAAGTGAAGGCGATCGAGAATGTGGAGACGGTGGTCAACGAGCTGGAAATCGCCGGCCCGGCCAGTTTCACCTCACGCTCCAACGATGCCCTGATCACCACCAAGGTCAAGGCCAGCCTGATCGACTCGCGCGATATCTCGGCCAACAGCTTCAAGATCGTGACCGAGCGCGGCGCCGTCTTCCTGATGGGCCGCGTGACCCAGCGCGAAGGCAATATCGCGGCTGAAATCGCGCGCGGCGTGAGCGGCGTGAGCAAGGTCGTGAAAGTCTTCGAGTACATCACCGAGGAGGAGTGGAAGCAGTACCAGCCCACGCCTCAGCAGCAGCAGCCGGCTGCGGCGCGCTGATGCCGCCGCGGCGCCTGAAGGCCGGCCGGCTTTCAGGCTCGCTTCAGACAAGCGGGACGCGGCCGGACTATAATGGCCGCATCCCGCGTCCAACCGCCTTAGCACCATGACAAGCTCCTCCAAAGCCTGGGTCAAACCCGCCATCGCCGCCGTCCTGCTGGCCGCCGCCGGCCTGGCCGCCTATTCCACCCTGAACACCAAGCACAGCGCGCCCGCCGTGACCTTCGTCGGCATCAAGGGCGAGAAGATCACGCCCGAGAGCCTGCGCGGCAAGGTGGTGATGGTGAATTTCTGGGCGACGTCCTGCACCACCTGCGTGGCCGAGATGCCGCAGATGGTCGAAACGTACAATAAGTACAAGGACAAGGGCCTGGAATTCGTGGCCGTCGCGATGAAATACGATGCGCCCAACTATGTGGTGAACTTCACCGAAACGCGCCAGCTGCCCTTCAAGGTGGCGCTGGATGTGACGGGCGAAGCAGCCAAGGCCTACGGCGATGTGGCGATGACGCCCACCACCTTCGTCATCAACAAGGATGGCAAGATCATCAAGCGCTATGTGGGCCAGCCGGAATTCCCGGCCCTGCACAAGCTGCTGGAAGAACACCTCAAGGGATAAGACAAAGGACGCCGCAGCGTCCTTTTTTCATGGCCGCCTTTTCAGAAGCCGGCTTGCAGCGACAGATACCAGCCCTTCTGCTTCTTCTTGTTGAGCACCGTGATGTCGCCCAGGTGGGCGTAGGCCGCCGTCACCGACAGGTTCTTGTTCGGGAACCAGGCGATGAAGGCGTCGTAATAAGCCTTCTCGTCGTCCAGCGTCAGATTGTGCGGTTTGCGGCGGTATTCGGCGCCCAGCGCCAGCTTGCGGTTCACAAGATACGCCAGCGAGACTTCCGGCATCAGGCGCGTGCTGTCGTTACGGTCGCCGCCGAAGCCGAGGATGCCCATCTGGTTGGAGCGCGTGGCGCGCAGGGTGCCATTCAGCAGCAGGCTTTGCTCGAACAGGATCTTGGTGGCGGCCACATAGTAGTCGTAACCGCTGTCGTCTTTCGCGCCCAATTGCGTCACGTTGGTGACGCCCAGCGCGCCCAGGCCGCCCACGCCCTTGTTCTTCTTGTACAGGATGCCGATGGCGATCTGCGGCAGCCAGCGGTCCTGCTCATACACGGCGTCGCCCGCCACGCGCAGCTTGAGGCCGACGATGTCCTGCTTGATCTGCAGCTGGTCGAGCGGGGCCAGGCTGCCCTTGAAGTCCTGGCGCGCCAGCGAGACTTCCACCTTGTCGGCGATGCCGACCGCCACGCCATACGTGCCGAGCGAATAGTCCTGCGTCTTCACGTGGGTATAGTGGACATTGCCGCCCCAGCTGTCGCGCGTGCCGTAGCCGCTGATCAGCGCCCAGGGCGTGATGCCGCCGCCGCCCGCGCCTTCCAGCTGGCTGACGCCGCCGGTGGCGAGGAATTTGCCCATATCGGGGCGGGACTGCGCCAGCGCGGGAGCGGTGGCACAAGTGGATAGCAGCAGCGCTGCGAAGATGGTGGTCCGCATCGGCTTCTCCTTATGTGGTCACGCTTATTTGGTCACAATATCGCGCTGCATCGGCGCCAGCTTGGCAATCAGCTTGTTGGCCACGCTGTTCGGCACATTGTTGCGCTCCATGGCGATCTGCAAGTCTTCAGCCAGGGCGTTGAACTGGGCATTGCTGATCTTCAGGTCGATATGGACCGAAGCCATGTCCTTGCCCTTGTATTTGCCGGTGTATTTGCAGGGACCACCGGAAAATTCGCAGAACTGCTCGGCCAGACGTTCGGCCAGCTGCTTCATGTCCGTGTCTTCGAAACTGGCCTTGATGCGTTCATCGGCCAGAATCAGGGGGATGAAGGTATCGACTATCTTCCTGATGCCTTCCTGGCCGCCGAGGCCACGGTAGGTGGAGTCCTCGGTATAAGGGGTTTGCGCACAGGCCAGCGTGGCGGCGAGCAGCAGGCTGGCACCTGCGAGACGATGCAGAACCATGACCATCCTTTCTCCGGCACGGCCGGGTGGATATTCAAGGCTCCTATTATTTCGGATACAGGACCATTTGGGTACAACGGAACAAGGCAATCGTGCGGCCTGTGGCTTTATCGACCACAGTAGCATCCCACACCTGAGTGGTGCGGCCCATATGCACGGCGCGCGCCGTCACCGCCACCACGCCTTCGCGTGCCGTGCCGAGGTGATTCGATTTCAGTTCGATAGTGGTGAAATTGTTCGCGCCTTCAGGCAGATTGGTATAGCAGGCGTAGCCGCAGGCCGTATCGGCCAGGGTCACGATGCTGCCCGCATGCAGATAGCCGTTCGGCGCCAGGTGGTGCGGTGCGACGGTGAATTCGGCGCTCAGCTCATGCTTGCCGGTGCCGGTGACCTTGATGCCCAGATGGTCGGGCAGCGTGCCCTTGCCGAAGTTGTTGAAGTAATCCAGGTCGTGTGCGGGCGTATCCATGAAATACCTTTACTGGCGATGCGTCTCAGGCCCAGGCGATGGGCGTCTTGCCCTTGGCCGCCAGGTAGCCGTTGGCGCGGGAGAAGGGTTTGCTGCCGAAGAAGCCGCGATGGGCCGACAGCGGCGACGGGTGCGGCGAAGTGATGATGTGGTGCTTGCGCGCGTCGATCAGGGCGCGCTTGGCGATGGCGTAGCTGCCCCACAGGATGAACACCAGGTTCTCGCGTTCGGACGAGAGGCGGCTGATGGCGCTGTCGGTGAAGTTTTCCCAGCCGCGCTTGGCGTGCGATCCGGCCTGGTGGGCGCGCACCGTGAGCACGGCATTGAGCAGGAAGACGCCTTGCTGCGCCCAGTCCGACAGGTCGGTGCTGCTGCGCGCCACGCCCAGGTCCGTGCCGATCTCCTGGAAGATGTTCTGCAGGCTCGGTTGCGGGCGGTTGCCATCGGGGACGGAGAAGCAGAAGCCCATGGCGGCGCCAGGCGTGTGGTAAGGGTCCTGGCCGAGGATAACGACTTTGACTTCATTGAAAGGCGTCAGGTCGAAGGCGCGGAAGATGTTTTTGCCGGCCGGGCAGCACTGTCCGGCCGCGTACTCGGCGCGCACGAAGGAAGTCAGGCTATCCCAATAGGGTTTGCTGAATTCCTCCTGCAACTGCTCCTTCCACGACGCTTCGATGCGTACCGTCATTGGCCTTAGCCGGCTGCCAGCACGTTATGCGCCTGCACGTCGGCGTGGTAGGAGCTGCGCACCATGGCGCCGACGGCGGCGTGGGCGAAGCCCATCTTGTACGCCTCATCCTCGAACATCTTGAACACGTCCGGGTGCACGTAGCGGCGCACCGGCAGGTGGCTGTTGGACGGTGCCAGGTACTGGCCGATGGTCAGCATGTCGATGTCGTGGGCGCGCATATCGCGCATCACTTCCAGGATTTCCTCATCGGTCTCGCCCAGGCCGACCATCAGGCCGGACTTGGTTTTCACGTCCGGATACAGGGCCTTGAAGTCCTTCAGCAGCTTGAGCGAGTGCAGGTAATCGGCGCCGGGACGGGCTTCCTTGTACAAGCGCGGCACGGTCTCCAGATTGTGGTTCATCACGTCCGGCAGGCCGCTGGCGAAGATGTCCAGGGCTTTTTCCAGGCGGCCGCGGAAGTCGGGCACCAGCACTTCGATCTGGGTCTTCGGCGACAGGTCGCGCGTCTTGGTGATGCACTCGACGAAGTGGCCGGCGCCGCCGTCGCGCAGGTCGTCGCGGTCAACGGAGGTGATCACCACATAGCTCAGGCGCAGCTTGGCGATGGTGTTGGCCAGGTTGCCTGGCTCGTTGACGTCGAGCGGATCGGGACGGCCGTGGCCCACGTCGCAGAAGGGGCAGCGGCGGGTGCACTTGTCGCCCATGATCATGAAAGTGGCGGTACCCTTGCCAAAGCATTCGCCGATATTCGGGCAGCTCGCTTCCTCGCACACGGTCACCAGCTTGTTTTCGCGCAGGATGTCCTTGATTTCGTAGAAGCGGCTGGAAACGGAAGCGCCTTTGACGCGAATCCACTCCGGCTTTTTCAGACGCTCCACCTGCTCGATCGGCACGATCTTGATGGGGATGCGCGAGGTCTTGCTGGCGCCTTTTTGCTTTTCGCTGGGGTTGTAAGCTGGGGCTGGGCTGGAAGTGGTCTCGGTGGTCATAAGCTGCGTGGCCCAATGGGCCTAAGTAGTTGATTCGGTTAGTCCTGCGCGACGGGTTCGGGTTCTGCTACGCCCAGCAACTGGGTCAGTTCCTCGGCCAGCGCGTCCTGCACATCGGCCAATGGCGCCTCGACGCCCATGCTGCGCATGTCCACGGTTTCCAGGCCGGCGTAGCCGCAGGGATTGATCCAGCCGAACGGCGCCAGATCCATGCCCACATTCAGCGACACCCCGTGGTAGGTGCAGCCATTGCCGCGCACTTTCAATCCCAGCGCGGCGATCTTGGCGCCCTTTTTCGGGCCGCCGGCCATATAGATGCCGGGCGCGCCTTCAACGCGCTCGCCAGCGAGATTATACGCCGCCAGCACATTGATGATCGCCTGCTCGATTTTATGCACAAACTGGCGGGCATACAGCTTGCCGCCCGGCTTGTTGCGGCGCAGGTCCATTAGCAAATAGATCACGACCTGGCCCGGGCCATGGTAAGTCACCTCGCCGCCCCGGTCGGTCTGCACCACGGGGACGGCGCTGGCGCCGGCCAGCAGGTGGCCGCGGTCGGCGCCCAGGCCCAGCGTGAAGACGGGGGGATGTTCGACGATCCACAGCTCATCGGGCGTGTCGGGCGTGCGCGCGTCGGTAAAGGCACGCATCGCGGCAAAAATCGGCTCGTATTCGGCTTGTCCGAGATGGCGAATCACCGCCGGTTCGGGTCGGATCGTGGACATGGGGGGCTTGTTAGGTTGGCAAATGCCCCGCCATTATAAGTCAGCTTGGCCTGGGCCTGCCGATTTGCCCCCGGGCGGGGGGCCGGCGGCCTGACCGGAACAGGATGCCGGCCGCTGAAAAAGCAGGTGCCCGCCCTGCCAGGACGGCGGGGCGGGCGCCTTTCCGTGCTGCCTTAGAACTTGAGTTTGAGCGCCGCGTAGACCGAACGGCCCATGCCAGGCACGGTGATGCCGTACGGCGCGCCGCCGCCATTCAGCGACATGGTGACGCCCTGGCCGATATAGGCGCCGCCCAGCGGTTGCGAGTAGAACTTGTTGAGCGCATTATCCAGACCAATGTCGATGCGGTAAGCCTTGGCTTCGTAGCTGGTGCGCAGATTCAGCAGACCATAGCCGCCGGTCTCCATCTCGTTGCGCACCTGGGACAGCCTGGACTTGGAGCGCACCAGCACTTCTTCCACGGTGGTGGTCCAATTACCCATGCGGTGCTCCACGCTCAGGCGCGCATTGAGCGGCATGATGTTGTAGAGGTTATCGCCATCGGTGGTCTTGCCGCGCACATAGCTCACGACGCCCTTGCCGGTGAAGCTGCCGACGCCATCGATCTTGCCCAGATTGGCGGAACCGGACAGGTCGAAGCCATACAGCTTGGCATCGCGGTTCACCACCTTCAGGTAGTTGAAGCGGTTCGGACTGCACTTGGTGAGGCAGGCCGCGTCGATGTAGTTGTTGACGCGGGTGAAGTAGGGCGCGACTTTCAGATCCCACTGCTTGCCGGCGCCGTCGTGCAGGTCCATGGACAGGCTCAGGGTGTGCGCCACTTCCGGCTTGAGGTTGATGTCGCCCACATAGCCGTTGCCGTCGTTGATCCAGTTATTCATGGTCATGCCCATGCCATTGGTGGACCAGGTGTAGCGCTCGTACAGGCTGGGTGAACGCGCCTTGCGCGCATAGCCGCCTTCGAAGCTCTGGTTGGCGTTGACGGTGTAGCGGGCCAGGGCGGTCAGGTTGTAGTTGTTGTCGGTCTTTTTGCGGTCGGCGGCGTTGAAGCGGGCCGCGTCGTTGCCATAGCCCATGGGCATGGTGTTATAGCCCTGCACATCACCGGCATTCATGCTGACGCGGTCGGCGCGCAGGCCCACCAGCGACGTCCATTTCGAGGTCCATTCGCGTTCCCACTCGGCGTAGGCGTCGAAGCGGTCGCGCTTGCCGTTATTGATGTTCATGAAGGTGTTGGGCGACATCATCATGGAATTGGCGACCGGCGGCCACCAGTCGTCGAGGCGGTAGCGCTGCAGTTCGCCGCCCACGCGCAGCTGGTCGATCGGGCTCAGCGCGATGTCGGCCTTGACCGACACGCCATTGTTCTTGCCCTTGGTTTCCATCGGCATGCCGGCCACATTGCGCGTGGCGCCGTACCAGAACAGCTTATCGTTCGAGAAGTCCATCTGGTGGCGGGTTTTTTCCTGGTACAGGCGCGTCACCAGGGTGCCCCAGTCGAACTGGCCGGTGTAGACGAAATTCAGCTGGGTGCTGCGGTTCTTCGTCATGTCCATATGCTGGTTGGGGAAGCCCTGGTAGGGCATGTCCTGGAAGCCGGCCTTGAATTCGAACAGGTGCTGGCCGCTGCGCATGGCCAGGTTGACGGCATGGTTTTCCGTCTTGTAGCTGGAGGACGCCACTTCGTCGCCGCCAATCCAGTGGTCGCCGATCTTGGTGGCGACGGCCGTGACGCCCGGTTTGAAGTCGCGCGCCGCTTCGTAATTGTCCGAGCGCGCGGTGGCGCCGTTGTAGCTGAAGCTGAAGTTTTCGTTGGCGATGGTGGCGGCGGCCTGCACGCCACGGGCATGACCGTTGGAACGGTAGAAGGTACCCAGTTCGCCGGTGGTCAGCAAGCCTTCGCCCGGCTTGGCGAAGCGCGGGTTCTGCGAGGCGACCACAATGGCGCCGCCGATGCTGTCGCCGCCCAGACTGACCGGGATCAGGCTGGTGTAGACCTTGATATTGCCCACATTCGCAGGGTCGATATAGGACAGAGGCGGATTCATGTGGTTGGCGCAGGCCGAAATCAGGTCCATGCCGTCGATCTTGATGCGGTTGCGGTCGTCGGCCAGGCCGTGGATCACGGGCAGGCTGGAGACGGCGCCGCCGCCGGCGAGGGACATGCCGGGCACGTCGCTCAGCAACTGGGCGGTATCGTTGAGCGCGGAGCGCTTGCCGGCCATCTGTTCGGCGCCCAGGCTGCCGGCGGTCACCGGCACGGGCACGAATTTGGATGCGGTGACCAGCACGGTCGGCATCTGCTGGGCTTCGTCGGCGTAGGCGGCAGGTGCGGTTCCCGAAATCAGCGCGGCGACAGCCAGGGCCATGGTGCTAGGACGGACTGGATATTGCATGAAATTCCCCTTGTAGTATTGCTTGGCACTTAACTTATTTCTAATTTGCAATACGAATTATGGGGAGGTCGCTAGCAGTTGGGAATGCGACCAATTGTCGCACTTTACCTGCGACAAGGCCGTTTTGCGCCTCAGCGGCACCGCGTCGGCTACGCTAAGTCCTTATTTTGCAACGGGTTTTTTTCCGAGCTTTCTTTGCAGGGTGCGCCGGTGCATGTTCAGGGCGCGCGCCGTCGAAGAGATATTTCCTTGATTTTCGATAAGAATGCGCTGGATGTGTTCCCACTCCAGACGCTCGACCGTCATCGGAATCAGCTGCTGCGGTTCGGGCAGCGGCGCGCTGTCCTCGGCCTGGAATTGCAGCGCGGACAGGATGGAGTCGACATTGGCCGGCTTCGCCAGATAATCGTCCGCGCCGAGCTTGATGGCATGCACGGTGGTGGCAATGCTGGCGTAGCCGGTCAGCACCAGCAGGCGCGCCTGCGGCAGGGCCTGGCGCAGCGGCGCGATCCATTGCAGGCCCGAATCGCTGGCCAGGTGCAGGTCGATGGTGGCGTAGTCGAAGGCTGTCTGGGCGGCGGCCTGCATCGCCGCTTCGCCGCTGTGGGCGACGGTCACGTCGAGGCCGCGCCGGCCCAGCGAGCGGGCCAGGGTGGCGGCAAAGACTTCGTTGTCGTCGAGGATCAGGAGTTTAGGCTTCATGCAGCGGGATGGTGACGGTGGCCGTGGTGCCGGTGCCGGGGGTGGAAGCGAGGTCGATGCGGCCGCCGATCTGGCTGGCGGTGGCGAAGGCCAGCATCAAGCCGATGCCCTGGCCGCCCGAAGTGCTCTTGACCTGCTCGCCGCCCAGGCGCTTCAGCAACTCGCGCGCAATGCCGGGGCCATGGTCTTCGATGCGGATCCAGGCGTTGGCACCGGCCACGCTCAGGGTAATGGCCAGTTCGGTATCGGCGCGGCTGGCGGCAAAGGCGGCATTATCCAGCAGGATGAGCAGGATCTGGGCCAGGTCCTGGGCATTGCCGATGCGCGCCTCGCTGGGCGGCAATGCCAGCTTGAGCTTGGTCGCCGGACAGCGCAGCCGCCATTTTTCGATGAACTGGGCCAGCCAGTCGGCCACCGGCACCACCGTGCCCGGTGCCGCGGCGCCCAGGCGCTGCAGCGAGGCCTTGCACAGGGCGATCTGGGTTTCGATGGTGGCAATGTCGGCGCGGTACGCGGCGAAGTTGGCGTCCTGCGCAAAGTCGTGCTTGAGGTCGTCGGCGATCAGGGCGATGGTGGAGAGCGGCGTACCCATCTCGTGGGCGGCGCTGGCGGCCTGGGTGCCGAGCGCGATCATCTGCGCGCTTTTCAGGTGCTGTTCACGCGCCAGCGCCAGCTGGGCGTCGCGCTCGCGCAGGGTGCGCGAGCGGCGGCCGACAAACCAGGTAATCAGGCCGGCCGACAGCGCGAAATTGATCCACATGCCGACCAGGTGGTAGTTCATGGCCATGTGGTGGTCCATCACATGCAGCGGCACATAGTGGGTGATCATGGCCGAGTAGGCGGCCAGCGCGGCAATGGCAAGCACCAGGGCCAGACCCAGCGGCAGGATGGCGGCGGCCACGGCCAGCGCCGGCAGATACAGCGACACGAAGGGATTGGTGGCGCCGCCCGTCAGGTACAGCAGGGCCGACAGGGCCAGCACGTCGACCAGCAACTGGTAGAACAGGCCGATCTCGCCCACCGGCCGCGGGTTTTGCATGCGCCACCACGACCACATATTGAAGCTGGCCAGCAGGGCCATGACGACGAGCGCGGCTTCGATCGGCAGGAAGACGTCGAGCCACAGGGCCGCCGCCAGCACGCCGCAGGTTTCAAACGAGAGTGCGATGGCGCGCATCCAGACCAGGCGGCCAAGTGCCTCATGCTGCGGCAGAGCGCGGAAGAGCGAGGGAAGTTGCATGCGGCAATTATAGCCACGCAAGCAAGTTTTCCAGCAATTTTAGCGGCGGATGCGGCATTTTGCCGCGCCCGCCCCTGTGCGGCGGCTCAGCGGTTGATGCGCTTCAGCCATTCCTGCACGGACTCGCGCTGCCATTGGCGGGCCACGTAATCCTTGAGCTTTTGCGGCACCGGGTCGCCGTTCATGACCAGACGGCTCAGCATGACGGCCAGATCGGTGTCCGCAATGCTCCAGTCTTCGAACAGGTACTCTCCCTGTATCCAGCGCTCGGCGGCGGCCAGCAGGCGTTCGGCATCTTCCTGCGCGGCGGCGGACAAGGGCCGCTCGGCGCGCTGGTAGAACACGGTGTGGGTGCTGCGCTCGGTGCGCAGGGCCGGCAGGTCGCTGCGCAGCCAGGCCTGGATCTGGCGCGCGACGGCGCGTTCCTGCGGCGCGGCCGGGTACAGGGCGCGCTGGCCCGGAGCCGGGAAGACCTCATCCAGATACTCGCTGATGGCGCTCGATTCGGTCAGGGCGAAGCCGTCGTGGACCAGGCAGGGAACGCGGCCGGTCAGGGCTTGGGTCCGATACGCCGGTTTTTTGTTGGCGGCGGCATCGAGGTCGACGGTTTCCAGCTCGAAGGACAGGCTTTTTTCCTTCAGGGCGACAAAAACGGACAGGGCGTAAGGGCTGGTGAACGCACTGTCGGCATACAGTTTGAGGCTCATGGCGGCTCCGGTTGTTGAATTTCATTCACATGCTACGGGCTTGCAGCACGGGCCGCATAACGATATATTTTCTTTATCGTTGTTAGTTTTCCTCACATAGACGCCATGTCCGACCTGCGCCGCCTGCCCAATCTGTCCGCCCTGCGCGCCTTCGAGGCGGCGGCCCGCCACGAGAATTTTTCGCGCGCGGCGGAAGAGCTGCACCTGACCCACGGCGCGATCAGCCACCAGGTGCGCGGGCTGGAGAACGACCTCGGCCTGGCCCTGTTCGCGCGCAAGGGACGGCAGGTGAAGGTGACGCCGGAGGGCCGCCGCTTCGCACTGACGGTGGGCCGCGCCCTGGGCGAGATCGCGGCGGCGGCCGAGGCCCTGCGGCCGGGCCGGAATTGCCAGCGGCTGACGATTTCCTCGATTCCCTCGTTCGCGGCGCGCTGGCTGGCGCCGCGCCTGGGCCGCTTCATCGAGCTGCATCCCGAGGTGGAGGTGGTGTTGCAGGCCAGCAGCACCTTGCAGGATTTATCGCTGGAAGGCATCGACGTCGGCATCCGCTTTGGCCGCGGCCAGTATCCAGGCTTGCTGTCGGAGCGCCTGATGGGTGATATCTACTACCCCGTAGTGAGTCCCCGCTATCGCGGCGGCAACCTGCCTGCGACGCCGGCGGCGCTGGCCCAGGCCACGCTGCTGCGGTCGAACGAGCCCTGGCTGCCCTGGTTCCGCGCGGCAGGGCTGAACCTGGCCGAGCCGGCCGGCGGCGTGATGTTCGAGGATTTATCGATGCTGATCCGTTCCGCCGTGGATGGGGACGGGGTGGCGCTGGTGCGCCATGTGGTGGCGATGCAGGAGCTGGCGTCCGGGCAGTTGCGGCGGCTGTTCGAACTCGCCACGCCCAGCCCGGACGATTATTACTTCGTGACGCCGCCCGGCGCGGCGGCCAAGCCGCAGGTGCAGGCTTTCCGCGCCTGGCTGCTGGCCGAGATCGCGCAATTCGCGCCGCAGCTGCGGCTTACATGACGATTTTCACCATCGGGTGGCCCGACAGTTCGGTGTACAGGGCGTCCAGCTGCTCGCGGCTGGTGGCGCGCACGGTCACGGTCAGGCCGGTGAAATTGCCCTTGGCCGAAGGCCGGGTTTCCATCTTGCCTTCGTGGAAGCTGGGGTCGTGCTTGAGCACCACGGCCAGGATGGTGGCCGCAAATTCCTCATGCGTCGGTCCCATCACCTTGATCGGGAAGTCGCTCGGGTATTCGATGAGGGACTCGGACGGGGGGATCGCTGCCATAAAATTTCCAATCGTTTAACAAATAAAAAGAAGCGGCACGCGTTTGCGCGCCGCTTCCTATTTTAGCCAAATTCGGCGCATGGCTCCGGTTTCCGGCCGGAACCCGCGCCGCAGGGGCTGATCAAGCCGCCGCCGGTTTGCTCGACAGGCGTTTCAGGCGCTCCAGCGCCGATTCGCTGGCCGGCTGGCTCACCGATTTGCGGATGGCATCGATCTCGGCCGCCTGGTCGTAAGGACGCTGGCCGATGTCGGAGACGATCTTCATGCCTTCGGCCTCGTTGCTGATTTGCTGGGCGCGGCGGGTCAGCGCGTTCAGGGCGCTGGTGTTGCCGCGCATGCCCGACAGGCTGGCCAGCTCGCTTTGGCGCTCGGCGCGCACTTCCTGCAGCTCGCGCTGGGCCTTGGCCGTGGCCAGGGCTTGCATGGCTTTCTTGGCGGCGGCGTCGAAATCGGCCAGCTGCTGCGACAGGGCGTCGACGATTTTCTGCAGCTCGTTCATGTATTCCTGGGCGTCGGCCTCTTCGCGCAGCTCTTGCGGCAGGCGCGCCTTGTTCGCTTCCAGCTCGTCGCAGAACAGGTTGATGGTCGCTTCGGAAATCTGGCCGGCCGCCAGGCGCTCGGCCAGGGTTTCGGTGGCTTTCTCGTCGGTGGCGATCAGTTCGCGCAGCTTGACCACGTCGTCGCGCTCCTTGTTGAAGGCGGAACGGGCCGACGCCAGCTTCTGTGCGGCATTGCGCAGGGTGTCGGCCAGGCGGTCGCGGTCGGCCTCGGTGGCCGTTTCCGGATCAAAACTGGCGATAGCTTCGGCAAAACGGTCGCCCAGGGCGCCAAAGTGCTTGGAAATCAGGCGCGCGGTCAAGCCCCAGCCATTCGAATTGCTCATGTCATCTTTCCTTTCGTTGATTTGAATTACTACACCACACCGGTGTCATCACTGGATGACGAGCCGTTCCTGCTCCACCGGTATCCCGACCACAAAATCGACGTGGATACCGCGTTTCCCTGCGCCGTTCACGCTCTGGAGGATCTCCGTCGTGATCAGCAGATATTCCTTGCCGCCATCGTTCAGGCTGCGCGCATAGGGCATGAAGTACAGCTCCTGGCGCAAGCCCTGCATGCCGCCCGCCTCGTCGATGCGGGTTTCGGTGCCGGTGAACGGCGGCACAAAGCCGCCGCTGCCCACATCGCGCTGGTATTCGGCGCCTTCGTTCGGGCCGAAGGCCGCGTCCAGCACGCTGGCGGCATAGCCTTGATCGGCCAGCTGTTCGCGCCATAGCGTGTAGCTGGGGTCGCCCAGGCCGTAGCCCTGGCTGCCCGTGTAAGCGTCCTGATCCTCTTCCGTTTCCGGGATCACGCGCGCCAGCTGGGTGCAGTACAGGATTTCAGCCACTTCGCCCTGCTCGTTCTGGTAAAGCTGGATGAAGCGCTCCTGCGCGTCGTCGTCGCCCTTGGCCAGGTAGTAGCGGTACAGCTTGCCCGACAGGTTCAGCTTGAGCTGGGAGATGGCGACGATGCGCGGGCCGCCGTCATCCGGCAGCGCCAGCAGGGAACCGGCGGCGCTGGCGCGGATCAGCGGCGACTGCTGCACATTCACTAGGCTGCCGATGCGGGCGCCCAGCGGCAGATCCCCGTCTTCGCGCTGCTCCTCGCCCACGCCGCGCTTGGCGGCGCCGGCGCGCAGGTAGCCGAGTGCATCTTTCCAGCCCATATCAATTCCTTTCAAACGAATAATTAGCCTTGCGTTCGGACGTGCCGCGCAGGCGTTTGACGCCAAAGTAAAGCAGCCAGCCCAGCGTGCCCAGCAGCGCCAGCCAGAGGAAAGTGCGCAGTACCGCGCCGCCGAAGGAGGATTCCTTGACCGGCGCCTGGGCCGCCGCTTCCAGCGCGCCGCCAGCGCTGCCGCCGCCACTGGCTTCGCTGCCGCTGTTGCCATGACTGCCGCTATGGCCGCCGTTGCCGGCGCCGTGCTGGCCGCCACCGTGGTTATTCATCGAGCGGCCCAGCATATAGCCGCCCAGGCCGTACAGCAGGCTGTTGTCCTTCTGCTGCGGCGCCGCGACCGGCGGCGGTGGCGCGGGCTGGCCGTACTGGCCCTGGTTGTACTGGCCGCCGCCATTGCCTGACGCGGAGTTGGCCTGGCGCGGCATCACCGGATCATGCAGCGGCGGCAAGGCATCGCCATGGGTGGCGGCCGCACCGGCCGCACCGCCGATGGCCGCGCCCGCCAGGCCGGCGCCGGCCGCCTTGCGCGCGTCGAGGCTGCGCAGGGCGCGGTCTTCGGCCGTGCGCTGCCCCAGGTCGCGCGACAGGGCGGAACCGCTGCGCGAACCGGCGCTGCCGCCGTTCTGCGTGCCATCGTCGCCGCTGCGGCGGCCGAAGGAGCCGAAGCTGGACTGGCGGTTCGGCGCCTCGGCCGCGCTGTCGCTGGACGGGCGGCTGCCGAAGGAATTCGGCTGGCGGCCTGCGGCGTCAGCCGGGTTGTCGCGTGCCGAACGGCTGCCGAAACTGCCGAAACTGGACTTGCGCGCCGGCTCGGCGTCGGCGCTACGGCTGCTGCCGCTGAAAGAACCATAGCTGGAGCGGCGGCTCGAATAATCCGGCGCGGCCTTGGACGGCGCGCTCCTTGCCGGGCTGCTCTTTTGCGACGAAAATCCGCTTTTATACGAGGAGCTGGGCCGCGCGTCGGCCGCGCCCATGCTGGCCAGCGGCAGCAGCAGGGCGGCGATGAGGGCGGTGCGGAATAACTTCATCTTGGCTTCCCGGAAAAATGGTTATATTGCTAGTTGAATGAAAGACAGCATACTGTCCAGCCCAAGTCATTGCAACGGTAAAAAAGGATCAGCTTCACCATGACTCGCAAGTATCTCGCTATGAACCAGCACGACGCCCTGTACACCGTGGCGCGCGGCTACCCCGGCGGCATCGAGGCCCTGGCCCTGGCCATGGACATCTCGGTCAATGTGCTGCGCAATAAGCTGGCGCCGACGATCGCCTCGCATTACCCCTCGTTCGAGGAAGTCTCGGCCATCGTCGAGCTGTGCCACCAGGCCGGCGTGGCCGACGCCATGCGGCCCCTGCACGCCCTGCTGACGCGGCACGGCATGGCGGCCTTCGTCGTGCCGCTGCCCGAGCAGGTCGGCCAGGACGATCTGTCGCAGACGGTGTGCAAGGTGATGAGCCAGGTCGGCGCGGTGGCCGAGGCGGTGGCCAGCGCCCTGCTGGACGGCAAGGTGTCGGTGGCCGAAGCCGATCTGATCGAAAAGGAATTCCATGGCGCCCTGGCGGCCTTGGGCGAATGGCGCGAGCGTATCCGGCAGCGCGCGCGGGAAGCGGAATAGGGAATAAAAAAAACCAGCCCCAAGGGGCTGGTAAAAACTATTCTCGTTCATGCGGAATGAAAATAGTCGGGACAAAACCGGGGTGGAGAAAAACAAAAGCGGGCGGTGCGGACATTCAAAGTCCTGTCGTCGGCACTGTTTTGCATATTCCACTGTCGGCACTCTACGGAATAGCGCAGAGCGAAACCACGGTATTGTGACAGACTGTTCAATTCGGCGCTTGAAAGACAAAAAAAGGCGGATGAACTGCAATATCCGCCGCCGGAGAGCGGCGTTTTACGCTGCCAGTGCCAGGGCCGAGGCGGTGATCAGCGCCACCAGTAATATGAAATGAAGAAATTTGCGTTGCATGAAGTGTCTCCTTGTATAGCCATATATTAAACGCCGGAAGCGCCGCGCATGGCGACCGGCGTTACAGTTTTTTTCATATCGTGCAGAGTTTTGTATTAATTATTCCGCAAGATAAAGCGCGCTTTTTTGTGCTGCGCTGGCTACAGTATGCGCCTTTTTCTCAGGCATGGCTGCCGCGTTTAACAAAGAAAAGGGCGGCGCCCACCGCCATCAGCAAACCGCCGAATACGCGGTTTTGTTTTTTCACGGCGCCCGCATCGCGGAAAAAGCGCTGCATGGACGAGGCCAGGAAGGCGTAACCGTGCATCACGATGCAATCGATGGTGACCATGGTGGCGGCCAGGATCAGCAGCTGGGGCAGCACGGGCTGGCCCTGGGTGATGAACTGCGGCAGCACGGCCACCATGAAGATGATGCCCTTGGGATTGGTGGCATTGGTCAGGAAACCGGTCATGAAGCGGCGCCGCAGCGAGGGCGCCTGCGGCCGCCCGGACGCCGCGTCCACGCCGAGGCCGGCGGCGGTCTTGGCGCGCCACTGGCACAGGCCCAGGTAGATCAGGTAGAGGGCGCCCACGGTCTTGACCACGCTGAAAGCGAATTCCGAGGCCAGCAGCAGGGAACCGACGCCGGCGCCGGCAATGCCGATCAGCAGCAGCAGGCCGGCGATCAGGCCCATGATGGTGGCGCTGGCCTTGCGCACCCCGTAGGAGAGGCCGTGCGACATCGACAACACGGCGCCGGACCCGGGCGAAACCGAGATGATGCAGGCGGCAATGACAAAGGTGATCCAAGCGGCGAAACTCATCGTGGCTCCCAACTTAAATATTTCATTCTAGCGCCTGGCGGCGGTATTCGCCGATCTTGGTCTGGGGTAAGATTGCTCTTTGAATCAGCTTTCTTATTTTCCATGTCTATGCGCACCACCTTCCAGGGAGGCCTCTGATGGCCGGAACCAGCCTGCTGGCACTGATCGACGATATCGCCACCATCCTCGACGACGTCGGCGCCATGAGCAAGGTGGCGGCGCAAAAGACCGCCGGCGTGCTGGGCGACGACCTGGCGCTGAATGCGCAGCAGGTGGCCGGCGTGCAGGCCGAGCGCGAACTGCCCGTGGTGTGGGCGGTGGCCGTCGGCTCGATGAAGAACAAGGCCATCCTGGTGCCGGCCGCGCTGGCCATCAGCGCCTTCGCGCCCTGGGCCATCGTGCCCCTGCTGATGCTGGGCGGCGCCTATCTGTGCTTCGAGGGCTTCGAGAAGATCGCCCATCAATTCCTGCACAGCGCCGAGGAAGACGCCGCGCACCACGCCGAGCTGGCGGCCGCCGTGGCCGATCCAGCCGTCGACCTGGTGGCGCTGGAAAAGGACAAGATCAAGGGCGCCATCCGCACCGACTTCATCCTGTCGGCCGAGATCATCGTGATCGCGCTGGGCACCGTGGCCGATGCCAGCTTCGCCCAGCAGGTGGCGGTGCTGGTCGGCATCGCCGTCGTGATGACGGTGGGCGTGTACGGCATCGTGGCCGGCATCGTCAAAATGGATGACGCCGGCCTCTACCTGAGTCAGCGCGCCGGCGCGGCCGCGGCCGGCGTGCGCGCCTTCGGCCGCTTCCTGCTGGCGGCGGCGCCGGTGCTGATGAAATTACTGTCCGTGGTCGGCACGGCCGCCATGTTCATGGTCGGCGGCGGCATCCTGACCCACGGCATTCCGGCCGCCCACCATGCCATCGAGCATGCGGGCGCGGCAGCGCAGGGCGTGGCCGGCATCGGCCCCGTGCTGGGCGTGCTGACGCCGAGCGTGTTGAATGGCGTGGCCGGGGTTGTGGCCGGCGCCATCGTGCTGGCCCTGGTGACCGTGGCCGGCAAGCTGTGGGACGCAGTGCGCGGCCGCAGCTGATACCAAACGGGCGCGCCCATCCGCAGCGCGCGCCTCCAGGGGGCTGTAGAGACCAGCCTCCTGCCTTCACGGCATGGTGTTCCGCTTATTGCATTGTTCGCAATAAGGCAAGACCTGCTTTGCCGAAATTCCCTTAATTTTGATCTACATCAATAAAACTAATGACCCAACTGCGTAAACTTTGACCTGTAACTTGCGATAAAGCAAGAATGGAGACAAAGGCCAGTGGCTCGGAGGAGAGTATTCAAATGCGCAACAACCTGCCCGTAACGAATCAGGAAGTGGAACTGTCGGAAGATCAGGCCATCGTCTCCAAAACTGATCTGGACGGTAACATCGTCTATGTGAACCCCTACTTCATGCAAGTGAGCGGCTTTTCGGAAGAAGAGCTGATCGGCGCGCCGCAGAACATCGTGCGCCACCCCGACATGCCGCCGGAAGCCTTCGCCGACCTGTGGCATTCCATCAAGGCCGGCACGCCATGGACCGGCCTGGTGAAGAATCGCTGCAAAAATGGCGACTTCTACTGGGTCAAAGCGAATATCACCCCGATCAAGGAAAACGGCCGCACCATCGGCTATATGTCGGTGCGCACCCGGCCCGAGCGCGAGCAGATCGCCAGCGCCGCCGCCGCCTACCGCGCCATCCGCCAGAACGGCGACCATGGCATCACCATCAAGAACGGCCAGATCATCCGCTCCGGCATGGGCAATCTGCTGGCGCGCCTGAGCCATGTCTCGCTCGGCATGCGCATCTGGTTCTCGACCAGCGTGGTCAACACCCTGCTGATGATCGTCTGCGCGGCCAGCCTGTTCGGCGACGGCGCCTCGCCCTGGATCCGCTACGGCATCTTCGGCGCCACCTTCATCGGCCTGCTGATCAACGTCTTCCTGTGGTGGACGCTGCGCGTGGGCGTGCTGCAGCCGCTCGGCCGCGCGCTGGAAGGCGCGCGCCAGATCGCGGCGGGCGACCTGTCCGGCAGCTTCGACACCGACAGCACCGACGAAGTGGGCCAGTTGCTGCGCGCCCTGCAGCAGATGAACAGCAATCTGATCGCCACCATCCGCGATGTGCGCGTGAACGTGGAAACCATGGCGGTGGCCACGCGCCAGATCGCCGCCGGCAATAACGACCTGTCGGGCCGCACCGAGGCGCAGGCGGCCAGCCTGGAGAAAACCGCATCGAGCATCGACGAGTTCTCGTCCACCGTCAAAGCCAACGCCGACAACTCGCTGCAGGCCAACGACCTGGCACAAGCGGCGTCCAACGTGGCCGAACAGGGCGGCGAGATCGTCTCCGACGTCATCGCCACCATGGACGAGATCAACAGCTCGTCGAAGAAGATTGTCGACATCATCGGCCTGATCGAGGGCATCGCCTTCCAGACCAATATCCTGGCGCTCAACGCGGCGGTGGAAGCGGCGCGCGCCGGCGAACAAGGCCGCGGCTTCGCCGTGGTGGCCGGCGAGGTGCGCAACCTGGCGCAGCGCTCCTCGGTGGCGGCGAAAGACATCAAGAACCTGATCAGCATCTCGGTCGGCAAAGTCAGCGACGGCATGGAACGCGCCCAGCGCGCCGGCGCCACCATGGAACAGGTGGTGAACTCGGTCAAGCAGGTGACGGCCATCATGGGCGAAATCTCGGTCGCCTCGCGCGAGCAAAGCATCGGCGTCGACCAGGTGAACCAGGCCATCGCCCATATGGACCAGGTGACGCAGCAGAACGCCGCCCTGGTGGAGCAAGCCGCTGCCGCCGCCAACAGCCTGGCGGAAGAAGCCAGCAGCGTGTCGCAGGCCGTCAGCCTGTTCAAGTTCGGCAAGCCCGTGGGCGCCGCGCGCCGCGCCAGCCGCCCCGCGGCCAGTCCCAAACGCCTGGCCGCCTGATACCTTATACGTAAAGAAGCCTTATGCACACCATCGCCCCCGCAGCCGAGCCCACGATCGAGTTCGATCCCGAGATCATCGGGAAAATGAGCCAGTCCGGTCCGCGCTATACCTCCTACCCGACGGCTGACCGCTTCAGCGCGGACTTCGGCTATGGGAATTTCCTTGAGGCGCTGGCCAGCCTGAAACTGCGCGGCGGCCGCCGCGCCCTCTCGCTGTACGTGCACGTGCCGTTCTGCGACACGGTGTGCTACTACTGCGCGTGCAACAAGATCGTGACCAAGGACCGCAGCAAGGCGGCCACCTATCTGAGCTATCTGAAGCAGGAAATCGAGATGCAGGGCAAGCTGTTCGCCGGCTTGAACCGCGTCGAGCAGCTGCACTTCGGCGGCGGCACGCCGACCTATTTCAGCGACAAGCAGATGGGCGAGCTGATGGCCCACCTGCACCGCCAGTTCGAGTTCGCGCCGGACAGCGAGGGCGAGTACTCGATCGAGATCGACCCGCGCACCGTGACGCCGGAACGCGTGCACTCGCTGCGCGCGCAGGGCTTCAACCGCGTCAGCCTGGGCGTGCAGGACTTCGATCCCGAGGTGCAGAAGGCGGTCAACCGCATCCAGCCGATGGAAGAGACGCTGGCCGTGATGGAGGCGGCGCGCGACGCCGGCTTCCGCTCGATCAGCATCGACCTGATTTACGGCCTGCCGAAGCAGAACCTGACGACCATGTCGCAGACCCTGAGCAAAGTGATCGCCTCCAACCCGGACCGCATCGCGCTGTACAACTATGCGCACATGCCGCACCTGTTCAAGCCGCAGCGCCGCATCCTGGACGCCGACCTGCCATCGCCCTCGGTCAAGCTGGGCATGCTGGCCGAGTGCATCGGCCGCCTGACGGCCGCCGGCTATGTGTATATCGGCATGGACCATTTCGCCAAGCCGACCGACGACCTGGCCGTGGCCCAGCAGCAGGGCCGCCTGCACCGCAACTTCCAGGGCTATTCGACGCATGCCGAGATGGACCTGGTGGCCTGCGGCGTGTCGGCCATCAGCTCGGTGAACGCGACCTACAGCCAGAACGAAAAGACGCTGGACGAGTATTACGCCAAGCTCGATCAGGGCAAGCTGCCGATCGCGCGCGGCATCCAGCTCGGCACCGACGACCTGCTGCGCCGCATCATCATCCAGCGCCTGATGTGCAATTTCGAACTATCCATCGTTTCGCTGGAACAGGCGTATCCTATCGTCTTTAAAGGCTATTTCGCCGACGAGCTGAAACGGCTCGCCGAACTGGCCCAGGACGGCCTGGTGACGATCGACGCGGAGTGGATCTCGGTGACGCCGAAAGGCCGCCTGCTGATCCGCAATATCTGCATGGTGTTCGACCGCTATCTGAACGCGGCGCGCGCCGCAGCGGCGCGCAGCCCTGAAGTCCAGCCGCTGCGCTATTCGAAAACAATCTGAGGCGGTTGATGAGCGGTTTGAATCTGTTGCCGGTGTTTGCCGTGGGCCTGGCCGGCAGCGTGCATTGCATCGGCATGTGCGGCGGCATCGTGGGCGCGCTGAGCGCGGCCCAGGGACCGGCGCGCCGCGTGATTCCGATCGCTCCCGCCGCCGGCCCGGGCGGCCTGGCCCTGCCGCAGGCCATCGACAGCCTGGCGCGCGTGTTCGCCTATAACGCCGGCCGCATCGGCAGCTATATGCTGGCCGGCGCCATCGCCGGCGGCCTGGCCGGCGGTGCCGTCAGCCTGGCGCGCCTGACCTCGATTCAAACGGCCGGCCTGTGGGCCGCCAACCTGATGCTGGCGGCCCTCGGCCTGTACTTGATGGACGCCTGGCGCGGCCTGGCGCGGCTGGAAGCGGCCGGCGGCCTGCTATGGCGCCATGTGCAGCCGCTGATGAAGCCCCTGCTGCCGATGGATACGCCGCTCAAGGCCCTGGCGCTGGGCGGCTTGTGGGGCTGGCTGCCCTGCGGCATGGTATACAGCGTGCTGCTGACGGCCATGCTGAGCGGTTCGGCCGCCAGCGGCGCGGCCGTGATGTGCGCCTTCGGCCTGGGCACCCTGCCCATGCTGCTGGGCCTGGGCCTGGCCGGCGCGCGCGTGCGCCAGTATCTGCAGCAGCGCCAGGTGCGCATCGCCTGCGGCCTGCTGGTGCTGGGCTTCGGCCTGCTTGGCCTGCTGCGCGCCAGCGGCCTGTCCATGCCCCTGCTCGATGCGCTCGGCCTGACCCACGGCGCCGGCCATGGCTGGCTCGATACCTTCTGCGTCACCCCTCGCCCATGAACCACGCCAGCTCACGAGCGGCGCGCCCCGACGACACGGCCGCCGCCCCGCCTCCCCTCGCCACGACCGCTGCCGCCGGCCAGGACATGCTGGACACCCTGGCCGCCGCCGCCTTCGCCGATACGGAAGAGATCTGCTTCCACTGCGGCCTGCCGCTGCCGCGCACCGCGCCATGGCAGGTGACGATCGACGGCGCGCCGCGCAGCATGTGCTGCCCGGGCTGCGCCGCCGTGGCCCAGACCATCGTCGACATCGGCCAGACCGACTACTACCGCAAGCGCACCGGCTTTGCCGCCACCGCCGACCAGGCCAGCCTGGTGCCGCCGGAACTGGCGCTGTACGACAACGACGACCCGCGCTTTGCCGCCGACGGCGAGTATTGCGAAGCGACCCTGCTGGTGGAAGGCATCCGCTGCGCCGCCTGCGTCTGGCTGATCGAACACCGCCTGCAATGCGTGGAAGGGGTGGCCAGCGCCAGCCTGAACGTCTCGACCGAGAAGCTGCAGGTGCGCTGGCAAAAAGACAAGCTGCAGGCCAGCGCCATCCTGCAGGCGGTGCGCGACATCGGCTACGCCGCCTTCCCCTACGACGCCGAGCGCCATGGCGCGCAGCTGCAGCGCGCCAGCCGCACCCTGGGCCGCCAGCTGTTCGTGGCCGGCCTGTCGATGATGCAGGTGATGATGTATGTGGCGCCCTCGTATATGGCGGGCGACGACGGCACGCTGGACGCGAACATGGCGGCCCTGATGCAGTGGGCCAGCCTGCTCTTGACCCTGCCCGCCGTGGCGTATTCCGCCCTGCCCTTCTTCCAGGGCGCGCTGGCCAGCCTGCGCGCGCGCGTGCTCGGCATGGACGTGCCGGTGGCCATCGGCATCGCCGCCGCCTTCCTCGGCAGCGTGGCGGCCACCTGGCGCGGCGCGGGCGAGGTGTATTACGACTCGGTGACGATGTTCATCTTCCTGCTGCTGTGCAGCCGCTACCTGGAGATGGTGGCGCGGCGCAAGGCGGCCAGCGCGCTGGAACGCATGCAGCAGGCGCTGCCCGCCTCGGCCGCGCGCCTGAACCACTGGCCGCAGAGCCGCGACAGCACGGTGGTGCCGGCCGCCGCCCTGCAGCAGGGCGACATCATCCTGGTCAAGCCGGGCGAGGCGATCGCCGCCGACAGCGCCATCGTCGAAGGCCGCACCGCGGTCGATATGTCGCTGCTGACCGGCGAAAGCGTGCCGCAGTCGCGCGGCCTGGGCGAGGAAGTGCCGGGCGGCGCCATCAACGCCAGCGCCGCCGTGCTGCTGCGCGTGCTGCGCCCGGCGCGCGAAAGCACCCTGGCCGACCTCTTGAAACTGATCGAGCGCGCCGGCGGCGCCAAGCCGCGGATCGCGCAATGGGCCGACCGCGTGGCCTCCTGGTTCGTCAGCGCCCTCTTGCTGTTCGCCCTGGCCACCTTCGCCTTCTGGTGGTGGCACGACGCGGCGCGCGCCTGGCCGGTGGCGATCGCCGTGCTGGTGGTGTCCTGCCCCTGCGCGCTGTCGCTGGCCACGCCCTCGGCGCTGGCGGCGGCCACCGACTATTTATTGAGCAAGGGCGTGCTGATCGTACGGCCGCATGTGATGGAAACCCTGCACCGCGCCACCCACATCGTGTTCGACAAGACCGGCACCCTGACGGTGGGCAAGCCGGTGGTGCAGCAGGTGCACTGCTTCGGCGACAACCGCGAGGCCGTCAGCCTGCAGATCGCCGCCGCGCTGGAAGGGGGCAGCGCGCACCCGATCGGGCGCGCCATCCTGGCCGCGGCCGATGCGGCCGGCGCCAGCGCCGGCTGGGCGGCCGAGGAGGTGCAGGAACTGCCGGGCCAGGGCCTGGAAGGCCGGGTCCAGGGCCAGCGCTACCGCCTCGGCAACAAGGCCTTCGTCACCGGCCTGACGGGCAGCGCGCCGGCCTTCGACGGCGACGGCGCCACCGCCGTCTACCTGGGCACGGACGGGCGCTGGCTGGCCTGCTTCCTGCTCAGCGATGCGCTGCGGCCGGACGCCCAGGCCACGGTCGACTATTTCCGCAGCCAGGGCAAGCAGCTGGTGCTGCTGAGCGGCGACCAGCATGCGCTGACGCGCGGCGTGGCGCTGGACCTGGGCATCGCCAGCGCCCACGGCGAATTCCTGCCCCAGCAAAAACTCGATTACGTGCAAAAACTGCAAGCCGAGGGCGCCGTGGTGGCGATGGTGGGCGACGGCATCAACGATGCCGCCGTGCTCAGCGCGGCCGACGTCTCCTTTGCCATGGGTTCGGGCGCGGCCCTGGCCCAGGCCCATGCCGACACGGTCTTATTGAATGGACAACTGGGCGCCGTGGCCGACACGGCGCGCACCGCGGCGCGCACCATGGGCGTGATCCGGCAGAACCTGGCCTGGTCGACGTTGTACAATCTGGTGGCGATCCCGGCCGCCGCCTTCGGCTGGCTCAATCCCTGGCTGTCCGGGGTGGGCATGGCGCTCAGCTCGGCCGTGGTCATCTGCAATGCGCTGCGCCTGCGCCGCTAGAAAAATAGTGAATCGACAAGATGGAAGTCCTGTATATCCTCGTTCCAGTCAGCATCGCCATTGTCTTCCTGGCGATCTGGCTGTTCTTCAAAGCCTCCGACAGCGGCCAGTTCGACGACCTGGTCGGCCCCGGCCTGCGCGTGTTACAGGACGATGACCGCAGCGAGCCGAAAAACCCCCAGCAGTAATTCGTTCGGGCAATTTTGATCCACATCAAAGTTTTTTGAGTCTCATCCCGCTACCCTTTGATATACATCATCAAAGCGTTCTCGGGAGAACATCAAAGTGGATCAATCATTGAACTACAACTACAAGATCGTGAAGCAATTCGCGATCGCCACGGTGGTGTGGGGCATTATTGGCATGCTGGTCGGCGTCATCATCGCCGCACAGCTAGCCTGGCCCGCACTGAACCTCGACATCCCCTGGCTGACGTACGGGCGCCTGCGTCCCTTACACACCAATGCCGTGATTTTCGCGTTCGGCATCTCGGGCTTGTTCGCCACCTCTTACTACGTCGTCCAGCGCACCTGCCAGGTGCGTCTGTTCTCCGACAAACTCGCTGCCTTCACCTTCTGGGGCTGGCAGGCCGTGATTCTGAGCGCCGTTGTCACCTTGCCAATGGGCCTGACCCGCGGCAAGGAATACGCGGAGCTGGAATGGCCGATTTCCATCCTGATCGCCGTGGTGTGGATCGCCTACGCGGTGGTGTTCTTCGGCACCATCGTCAAGCGTAAGGTCAAGCACATCTACGTGGCGAACTGGTTCTTCGGCTCCTACATCCTGGCCGTGACCATTCTGCACGTGGTCAACGGCATGAGCATGCCGGCTTCCCTGTTCAAGTCCTACTCCATGTACAGCGGCGTGCAAGACGCCATGGTGCAATGGTGGTACGGCCACAACGCGGTGGGCTTCATCCTGACCGCCGGCTACCTGGGCATGGTCTACTACTTCATTCCGAAGCAGGCCGAGCGTCCGGTGTATTCCTACCGCCTGTCGATCGTGCACTTCTGGGCACTGATCTTCACCTATATGTGGGCCGGTCCGCACCACCTGCACTACACCGCCCTGCCTGACTGGACCCAGTCGCTCGGCATGGTGTTCTCGCTGATTCTGCTGGCACCGTCGTGGGGCGGCATGATCAACGGCATCATGACCCTGTCCGGCGCATGGCACAAGCTGCGCACCGATCCGCTGCTGAAGTTCATGATCGTTTCGCTGTCCTTCTACGGTATTGCGACCTTCGAAGGTCCGATGATGTCGATCAAAACCGTGAACGCACTGTCGCACTACACCGACTGGGGCATCGCCCACGTCCACGGCGGCGCACTGGGCTGGGTTGGCTTCATCACCATGGGCTCGATCTACTACCTGCTGCCACGCCTGGCCGGCCGCGAAAAAATGTACAGCATGCGTCTGGTCGACCTGCACTTCTGGGTGGCCACCATCGGCATCGTTCTGTACATCGCCGCCATGTGGATCGCCGGTGTGATGCAGGGCCTGATGTGGCGCGCAGTGAATCCGGACGGCACCCTGACCTACACCTTCGTGGAAAGCGTGAAAGCGACCTACCCGTACTACGTGGTGCGCTTCGCCGGTGGCGCCCTGTACCTGGGCGGCATGATCATGATGGGCTACAACACTTGGATGACGCTGCGCGGCCGTGAAACCGTCACCGCCCGCATCCCTGAGCTGAAAACCGCGGCACACGCCTGATTTGGAGCAAAGAATGAAATTTTCACATGAATGGATCGAGAAGAACCCCTGGCTGATGATCGCCCTGGTCACGGTGGTGGTGTCGGTCGGCGGCGCCGTTGAAATCGTGCCGCTGTTCTTCCAGAAATCGACCACGGAACCGGTGGCGGGCCTGAAGCCTTACTCCCCGCTGCGCCTGGTGGGCCGCGACATCTATGTGCGTGAAGGCTGCTACGCCTGCCACTCGCAGATGGTGCGTCCTTTCCGCGCCGAGACCGAGCGCTATGGCCACTACTCCGTGGCCGGCGAATTCGTCTACGACCGTCCCTTCCAATGGGGCTCCAAGCGCACCGGTCCGGATCTGGCCCGGGTGGGCGGCCGCTACAGCGATGAATGGCACCGTACCCACTTGAACAATCCGCGCGACGTGGTGCCGGAATCGAATATGCCGAACTACCCTTGGCTGTCGCAGACCAAGCTGGTGCCGCAAGACGTGATTCCGAAACTGCGCGCCCTGCAGCGCCTGGGCACGCCGTACTCCGAAGAGGATGTGGCCAAGGCTCCGGACGAGCTGAAGGACAAGACGGAAGAAGACGCCCTGATCGCCTACCTGCAAGGCCTGGGCACCCAGATCAAGACAAGGAACTGACATGGCTATCGAAAAACTGTTTGACAGCGCCAGCAGCGTCATGACGGTGGTGTCATTCATCACCTTCATCGGCATCGTCTGGTGGGCATGGGCCGGTCGTAACCAGGCGGGCTTTGCGCAGGCAGCGCAACTGCCTTTCGCCGACGAGGAGAAACAAAATGGTTGAATTCACCAGTGATTTCTGGAACTTTTACATCATCGTACTGACGGTGCTGGGTGTCTTCGGCTGCGGCCTGCTGCTGTACATGCAATCGACGCATGAAGTGAAGGCGACCGACAATCCCAATGCGCCGGTGGGCACCACCGGCCACATCTGGGATGAAGACCTGAGCGAGCTGAACACCCCGATGCCGCGCTGGTGGATGTGGCTGTTCTACATCACCATCTTCTTCAGCATCGGCTACCTGTTCCTGTATCCAGGCCTGGGCACCTACGCCGGCAAATTGGGTTGGGAATCGACCGGCCAGTACAAGGAAGAACTGGGCAAGGCCGAGAAGGAATACGGCCCGCTGTTCGCCAAGTACCAGAAACAGGATCTGAAGGCCGTGGCCGCCGATCCGCAAGCGCGCGCCATCGGCGAGCGCCTGTTCCTGACCTACTGCGCACAGTGCCATGGTTCCGACGCCCGCGGCAACAAGGGCTTCCCGAACCTGACCGACAAGGACTGGCTGCATGGCGGCGAACCGGAAACCATCAAGACCACCATCATGAACGGCCGCACCGGCATGATGCCGCCGATGGGCGCCGTGCTCGGCTCGGACAAGGATGTCGAGAACGTGGCACACTATGTCCTGAGCCTCTCGGGCAGCACTTCCGATCCGATCAAGACGTCCTTCGGCAAGGAAAAATTCGGCGCCTGTATGGCTTGCCACAGCGCCGGTGGCGTTGGCAATCCTGCGCTGGGTGCACCCAATCTGAGCGACAAGATCTGGCTGTACGGCGGCAGCGTCGAGACCGTGATGGAAACCATCCGCAAAGGCCGTACCAACACCATGCCAGCGTTCGGCGAATTCCTCGGTGAAGGTAAGGTCCATCTGCTGTCGGCTTATGTCTGGAGCCTGTCGAACAATCCAGAAACAAAGTAAGACGTAATCGAGAGAAGCTGCAATGAACGCGCCAGAAGTTAAAGTCATCAAGATGTACGCCCCTCGCGAGGAAATCTATCCGCGCGAGGCCAAGGGACGCTATGCCACGATCCGCTGGCTGTGCGTGTGGGCCACCCAGCTTGCCTTCTATGGCTTGCCGTGGCTTGTCTGGAACGACCGCCAAGCCTTGCTGTTCGATCTGGGCGCGCGCAAGTTCTACATCTTCGGCCTGGTGTTGTGGCCGCAGGACTTTATCTATCTGGCCGCCCTGCTCATCATCTGCGCCTATCTGCTATTCCTGGCGACGGCGATAGCGGGGCGGGTCTGGTGCGGCTTCTCTTGTCCGCAAACTGTGTATACCGAAATCTTCCTGTGGATCGAAAGGAAGATCGAGGGGCCGCGCAGCGCCCGCATGGCGCTCGACAAGCAAGGCCCGTCGCTCAAGAAATTCACGAAGAAGACCTCGAAGCATCTGATCTGGGGCGCCGTGGCGCTGTGGACCGGTTTCACCTTCGTCGGCTACTTCACCCCGATCAAGACCCTGGTCACGGCCGTGCAGACCCTGGACTTCGGTCCGTGGGAATGGTTCTGGGTGCTGTTCTACAGCTTCGCCACCTACGGCAACGCCGGCTGGCTGCGCGAACAGGTGTGCAAATACATGTGCCCTTACGCCCGCTTCCAGAGCTCGATGTTCGACCGCGACTCGCTGATCATCACCTACGATGCCAAGCGCGGCGAACCACGCGCCCCACTGGGCAAGAATCCCGACAGCGGCTCCTGCATCGATTGCAGCCTGTGCGTGCAGGTCTGCCCTACCGGCATCGATATCCGCAACGGCCTGCAGTATGAATGCATCGGCTGCGCCGCCTGCGTCGACGCCTGCAACACCGTGATGGACAAGATCAAGCAGCCGCGCGGCCTGATCCGCTACAGCACCGAGATGGCGATGGAAAAGGGCTACGACTCGGCGCAGATCCGCAAGCGCACCCTGCGTCCGCGCGTGCTGATCTACACCTCGATCCTGGGCCTGATCGTCGCCGCGGTCTGTCTGACGCTGTATGTGCGCACGCCGCTCAAGGTGGACGTGATCCGCGACCGCGGCTCCATGGGCCGCGAGGTGGAAGACGGCATGATCGAAAACGTCTACCGCCTGCAGGTGATGAATACCACCGAACAGGCGCACACCTTCCGCATCAAGGTGTCGGGCATGGATACCCTGACCCTGACCACGGCGGAGGATGTGACGCTGCAGGCGACCGAAACGCGCGCCGTGCCGATCCGCATGCGCGCCGCCCACGGCGCCGGTGTCAAAGGCTCGAACAAGATCCAGGTGGAAGTGACGGCCGTGGACGATCCGAGCCTGCACGTGAAGGAAAACGCGGTCTTTATCGTGCCGCGCCGTTAAGCAGTAGAATGCAGGAATGAAGGAGCACAAAGTGAGCAATGCAATGAGCCTGAATACGCCGCAAGGCGCGAACCTCCCCTGGTACCGCCACCGCTGGCCATGGCTGCTGATGCTCGGCCCCTTCATCGTCATCATGGGTGGCCTGTACCTGGGCTACCTGGCCTTCTCCCAGCCCGATGCGCTGGTGGTGGGCGACTACTACAAGAAGGGCAAGGCCATCAACCAGGACTTGCGGCGCGACCAGGCCGCGACGGCGCTGGGCGCGGCGGTCGGCCTGCGTTATGACGCGGCGCGCGGCGTCCTGACCGGCAAGCTGGAACTGCCGGCCGGCCGCCAGGAACGCAGCGTGCAGATCCATCTGGCGCACGCCACCCAGCCGGGAAAAGACGTGGTGCTGACGGTGGCGCCGGATGCCGACGGCGTGTTCGGCACGCCCCTGGCCCTGCTGGAACGCAGCCGTTGGCAAGTGCTGGTGGAAGGCGAGAAGCGCGACTGGCGCCTGGAAGGCGTGTGGCAATGGCCGGCGCAGCACGAGATCGAGATCCGCGCCGACGCCCCAGCGCCGGCCAGATAAGCCTTCGCAGGCAGCAAAGCAAAAGCCCGGCATTGCCGGGCTTTTTTTTGGGCACGCGCCTTGCTGTGCGCGGACCTCAGTGACAGACGTCGGTGCCGGCGGTGATCGCCTTCAGTTTGACCGGATCGAGCACTTCGATCTCGCGGTTGCTGACGCGGATCAGGCCTTCCTTCTTGAACTTGGCCAGCAGGCGGCTGATGCTCTCGATGGTCAGGCCCAGGTAGTTGCCGATTTCCTCGCGCGACATGCGCAGCTGGAAGGCGGTCGCGGAATAGCCGCGCGCCTCGTAGCGCGAGGCCAGGTTGACCAGGAAGGCGGCAAAGCGCTGGGTCGCCTGCATATTGCCGAGCAGGAGCATCACGCTCTGCTCGCGCGTGATTTCCTGACTCATCATGCGGTGGAAGTGGCGCAGCAGGGTCGGCATATCGCGCAGCAGCTGTTCCAGGCTGGAGAACGGGATCTCGCAGACTTCGCTGTCTTCCAGCGCCTCGGCGCTGCAGTGGTGGCGGTCGGCGCTGATGGCGTCCATGCCCAGCAGCTCGCCCGCCATCTGGAAGCCGGTCACCTGCTCCGAACCGTTGGCATTGATCTGGTAGGTCTTGAAATGGCCCAGACGGATCGCATACAGGTTGGTGAAGGGATCGCCGATGCGGAACAGGGTGCCGCCGCGCGCCACCTTGCGGCGGCGGCCGATGATCTGGTCCAGTTTGTCCATATCACCCATGTCCAGGCCCATCGGCAGACATAGCTGGTGCATGCTGCAGGTAGCGCACTTGGCCCGCAGGTTTTCGACGGTCATGCCTGGCATGGCTAGGATTTGATGCTCTTGTGTCATGATTTGATTGCAGTAGCGCAACTGGGCGTAGCTGCCAGTTTACTGCATCGTGAGACAACGCGCCGCGAATGATATGAAAGCTGGAGTCAGATGATCAACTATTCCCTTTCAGAAACATGTATTTAGCAGGTTTTCTGGGGGTGGCGGCCGCCGGCGCGGTCGCGGCGGCGGCGTTTTTTTGTTAGGCTACGGCCCATATTGTCCTGAAACCCACGCAAGTCCCATGGCGAAGAAAACCCCACCTACCCTGGCCCAGCACCTGTGCTACAAGCTGTATTCGACGTCGCTGAAGATGACGCAGCTCTACAAGCCCCTGCTGAGCGCGCTGAACCTGACCTATCCCCAGTATCTGGTGATGGTGGTGCTGTGGGAAGAAGAAGGCCTGGGCATCAAGGATGTGGCCCAGCGCCTGCAGCAGGATTCCGGCTCGGTCACGCCGCTGGTCAAGCGCCTGGAAGCGGAGGGCTATCTGTTGCGCGCACGCGACCCGCGCGACGAGCGCAACCGCGTTCTGACCCTGACCGAGGCCGGCCGCGCCCTGCGCGCCCAAGGCGTGGACGTGGCGCAAGCCATCGTCGACGGCTGCGGCATCAGCCTGGATGAAGCGCTGGCCCTGATGAGCGGCCTGGACCAGCTGAGCGCCAATCTCGACGCACGCGGCAAAGCCTGAATCCCCTTGCCGACAACGCCGGCGTTTATTTTCAAAAAACAACTTGCGCACTAACGATTAATACACTACATTTACATCATGCTTAGCGCACTAAGCAATAGTGATCAACCTAAACTGAAAGGACGCACCATGAACCGCTCCCTCCGTACCGCCCTGTTCGCCTCCACCCTGCTGGCCGGCGCCAGCCTGATCCCGGCCCAGGCCGCCGCCAGCGACACCACCGTGGTGCTGGTGCATGGCGCCTTCGCCGACGGCTCCAGCTGGCAGAAAGTAATCCCCCTGCTGCAGGCCAAGGGGGTGAACGTGGTCGCGGTGCAGAATCCCTTGAGTTCGCTGGCCGACGATGCGGCCGTCACCCGCCGCGTCATCGAAGCGCAAAGCGGCAAGGTGGTGCTGGTGGGCCATTCCTGGGGCGGCGCCGTGATCAGCGAGGCCGGCACCAGCGACAAGGTGAAAGCCCTGGTGTATGTGGCCGCGTTTGCGCCCCAGGTGGGCGAGGCGGTGGGCGCACTGGGCAAGGAATATGGTCCCTCGGTGGGCGTGGCCAGCTTGCAGGCCGATAGCGCCGGTTATCTGAGCTTGCCGGCCGCGTCGGTGGCCGCCAATTTCGCCCAGGATGTGAGTGCGGCCGACCAGCGCCTGATCGCCGCCACCCAGGGGCCGATCCATAGCAAGGCGTTCGGCGAGCCGCTCAGCGCCGCCGCCTGGACCAGCAAGCCAAGCTACTACATCGTCGCAAGCAAGGACCGCATGATCCAGCCCGCCCTGCAGCAGGACTTCGCCCAGCGCATGCAGGCGAAAGTGACGACGCTGTCCAGCAGCCATGTGCCGATGCTGTCGCAGTCCAAGCAGGTGGCAGAGGTGATCCTGGCCGCGGTACGGCGGCCGTAATCCCGCCAGGGCGGCGGCATACCGGCGCAAAGGAAAAACGGCCACCGCGGGTGGCCGTTTTTTTGCGTGTGGCGCGCCAGCCTTGCCAAGCTCGGCCTTTGATAGGAGAATTTTCCCAGCGCTCCCTGCACAAAGGCCTGTATGAAACCCCTCGGTATCAAAGTCAAGGTCGCCCTCGCAACGAGTATCACGTCGATAGTCATTATCGCGCTGGTCTCCGCCTTGCAGATCCAGCGCATGAAGCAGGACTTCACGCGCGTGCTGTTCGCCCAGCAGGATGCCCTGATCCGGCATACGGCCGAAGAACTCGACGCCAAGCTACAGCTGCTGCTCGACATCATTGCCGAATCGGCCCGCATGCAGCCCGCCGCCATTGCCGACGACGCGGCGGCGCTGCGCGCCTATTATGGCGGCCGGGCGATGCTGACCCTCTTCGACGACATCATCGTCGTCGGTCCCGATGGCACCGTGGTGGCCGATCTGCCGCGCAAGCCAGGCCGTAGCGGCGTGAATGTCGCCGACCGCGCTTACTTCCGGCAAGTGATGGCCACGCGCAAACCGCTCATCAGCGACCCGGTGCTGGGCCGCATCAACGGCAAGCCGGTGATGCAGGTGGTGGCCCCCGTCTTCGATGCCAACGGCGAGATCCGCTGTCTGCTGCTGGGTACCCAGCAGCTGTACCAGAACAATATGCTGGGCAATCTGCGCACGGCCAAGGTGGGCAAGACCGGCTTCTATTACGCGCTGACGCGCGGCGCGAACCCGGTGTATGTGCTGCATCCCGATCCGGCACGCATGCTGCAGCCGCGGCCAGCAAACGCCAACCCCACCACGACCCAGGCCCTGAACGAAGGCTTTGAAGGCACGGTGATCAGCACCGGCTCCAGCCAGTTGCAAGCGCTGAACAGCTATCAGGCGCTGAAGACGGTGAACTGGGTGCTGGGCGCCTCGCTGCCGGTGGACGAAGCCTTTGCGCCGTTCGAGGGTGCGCTCTACCGGCTGGGCGCCATCACGCTGGTGGCGGCGCTGGGCGCGGCGGCGATCCTGAGCTGGCTCACGCTGCGCCTGATGGCGCCCGTGGGCCGGCTGCGCGACGCCATCATGGCCTTGCGCTCCGAACCCTCGCGCTTTACGCCGATTCCGCTCAGCCACCAGGATGAAATCGGCGAACTGACCCAGGCCTTCAATGACCTGATGCACGAGCGCCTGCAGGCCGACGCGCGCCTGGAGCATGAGCGCGACCGTGCCGAGGCGGCCAACCGCGCCAAGAGCGATTTCGTGGCGAATATGAGCCATGAGATCCGCACGCCGATGAATGCGGTGCTGGGCATGGTCTACCTGCTGGGCAATACGCCGCTCACGCCGCAGCAGCGCAAATACCTGTCGATGGTGAAGACGGCCGGCCATTCGCTGATGGGCATCCTCAACGATGTGCTGGACTTCTCCAAGATCGAGGCGCGCCGCATGGAGCTGGCGCCTGTGGAATTCGACCTGGACGAGGCCATGGGCACGCTGGCGACGACGATGACGATGAACGCCAGCGAAAAGGAACTGGAGCTGGCGGTGGTGGTGGAGCCGGACGTGCCCAAGCTGCTGTGCGGCGATGCGCTGCGCCTGCAGCAGATCCTGGTCAACCTGGCCGGCAATGCGATCAAATTCACCGAGCAGGGCGAGGTGGTGGTCAGCGTGCGGCGCAGCGAACGGCAGCCGCAGGAAGAGGATCAGGTCAGCCTGCGCTTCGATGTGCGCGATACCGGCATCGGCATCAGCGAGGAAAGGCAGGCGCAGTTGTTTACCGCCTTCTCGCAGGGTGACGAGAGCATTACGCGGCGCTTCGGCGGCACCGGCCTGGGACTGGCGATCACCAAGAGCCTGATCGAATTGATGGGCGGCGAAATCTTCCTGCGCAGCGCGGCGGGCAGGGGCAGCCATTTCTGGTTCGAGCTGGCCTTCTATGTGCTGTCCAACCGCACCGAAGAGACGCGCCGCCCTTCCATCGGCCCGCTGCGCGTGCTGGTGGCCGACGACAACCGCACCAGCCGCGAAATGGTGAGCCGCCTGATCACGGCCTGGGGCTGGGAGGCCGACGAAGTCGACTGCGGCGAGGCCGCGATCCGCCAATACCAGGCCGCCCTGCAGGCGCCGCGCGCCTACGACGTGGTGATGGCCGACTGGCATATGCCGGGCATGGACGGCCTGGCGACGGCCAAGGCGATCCGCATGCGGGCCGGTACGCGCAGCCAGCCCATCGTGGTGATGGTGAACGCCTTCGCGCGCGACCAGCTGGAGGATATTTCGGGCACACCCGAGGCGGACGTGGTGCTGGTCAAGCCGATCACCAGCTCCAGCCTGTTCGAAGCCCTGCACCAGGCGGTGGTGGCCAAGAACGGCGGCGACGAACGCAGCGTACAGACTGGCGCGCGCAACCGCCTGGCGGGCGTGCACTTCCTGCTGGTGGAAGACAATCTGCTGAACCAGGCGGTGGCGCGCGGCATCCTGGAGCACGCGGGCGCCACGCTGGACGTGGTGGGCGACGGCCAGCAGGCGGTCGATGTGCTGCGCGCCGAGTCGGACAATTACGACGTGGTGCTGATGGATATGCAGATGCCGGTGCTGGACGGCTTCACGGCGACCGAAATCATCCGCCGCGAATTGCGGCTGGAGCTGCCGGTGATTGCCATGACGGCGGGCGTGCTGGCCTCGGAGCGCGACCGCTGCATGCGGGCCGGGATCAGCGACTTTATCGCCAAGCCGGTGGTGGTGGAAGAAATGATGGCCGTGATCGCGCGCCACCTGCCCGAGCGGCGCCGCCTGCCGCGCACCGGCGACGGCAGCGGCGCGGGCGGCACGGTGCTGGCGCCGGCCTCTCCCCTGCCCCTGGCCGCCGCCGTCACGTCCACCGTTTCCACCGCCTCGGCCCCGGCGGCGCTGCCGCCGCCGACAACGCAGCAGGAGCAGGCGGCAGCTGCGGCGTCGGCCGATGCGGCCAGCGAGCAGGTATTCAGCATGGACAGCCTGATGCGCGTGATGGGCAAGGATCCCAAAGGCCGCGCGGTGATGTTCAAGATGGTGCGCGGCGCGCTGAACGGCGGCATGCAGCCGGCCGACGATGCCGACAAAGCCCTGAGCGAGGGACGCGCCGCCGATGCGGCGCGCATCTTCCACGGCTTGCGCGGTGCGGTCGGCACGCTGGGCGCCAAGCGCCTGATCCGCGCCACGCTGGAAGCGGAAACGGCGATCGGCTCCGGCGCCGCGGAGGATTTGCCGGCCGCCTTCGCCGCCGTGCGGCGCGAGCTGCAGCGGGTGCTGGAGTGCGGCCGCAGCTGGCTGGAACGCGAGGAGGCGGGCGGCATCGGCGCCGCCGCGCCCCGCCCCGCAAACGCGCCGCGCGACAGCCGCGCCACCATGGGCGACTAAGCACCCGCCGAGACGCGAAAAAGCCCCCTGCCGACCGTCTTTTACAACAAAAACATAGTTCCACATGGCAATTTCTCGCCCTGCCGGAACCCATCTTCTATAATCAGCACACGCAGACAAATATACCTACAAGCTTGATTTCAATGGTTTTTTTCTTGCTTTCAAATTAATAGCAGTTCAATAACAAGAAGAAAACGAGGACATCATGATGCGCAAACGCCTTGCTTCCAGCCTGTGGAAATGGCTGATCTCGGCCCTGGCCTTAAGCTCGGCCTTACTTCTGGTATTTGAACTGAGCGCCGGCATCCCTGCCCTGCTGATCGACGGCCGCCAGGGCAGCCTGGGCGCGCGCCTGAACGACCAGCTGGGCGAAAGCGCGGAGTCGCAGTCCAGCCACTACCTGACCATCCTGGAATTGGCGCCCGATTCCCCGCTGCGGGCGGCGGGCGCCCTGCCCGGCGACCAGCTCAAATTCGACCGCCCGCTGGACCGCTGGCGCAAATTCCTGGTGGGCGAACCGGTCGGCCTGACCCTGTACCGCGGCGACAGTGAACGCCATCTGCGGCTGGCGGCGCAGGCCGCGCGGCCCAGCTTCGCCGAACAATTCGATTACTGGGGACGCTTCCTGGTGGGCGCGACCTCGATCCTGTTCAGCCTCCTGATCGGCTTCAAGCGCGCCGAGGTACGCTGCTACCGCTATCTGGCGGCCGTCTTCGCGGCATTGAGCCTGATGTATTTCTTCACTTTCAACTACTCGCCGCCGAACTTCTTCTACCGCTTCAGCAAAGCCGCCAACCTCACCACCTATCCGCTGGTGTGGTACTGGTGCGTGTGCTTCGCCCTGCTCTACCAGCCCTATGCGCAGCAAGGCTTGCGGCGCTGGCTGACGCGCAGCCGGCCCGTGTATGGCATGCTGGCTTTCGGCACCGCCGCCTATTCCTGCTGGTTCGCGCTGGGCCATGAGGCGCCGCTGCTGTGGCTCATGATCTTCCTTTCGATTATCGGCGGCCTGGGATTGACCATCGCCAGCCTGTACCAGGGCTGGCACGCCACGCATGGCGAGATACGGCAGCGCCATGTCTGGCTGATGGCCTCCTTCCTGACCGGCGCCGTGCCGGGCATGCTGGCCTTCATCCCGGCGCTGGACGCAAGCTACAACGGCATGCGCATCACGGCCTTCGCCGCCGTCAGCGGCCAGCTGCTGATGTATATGGGACTGGCGTATGCGGTGCTGCGCGTGCGCGTCTTCAGCTTCGACTTCGCGGTGCACCGCATGCTGGTCTACACCGTGCTGTCCATTCTGCTGCTGGCCCTGGTGGGCTGCATGGAATGGCTGGCGACGACACTGCTGAAGGGCGGCGGGCCGCAGCACAGCATGGCCTTGTTCACGGCCACGGTGCTGGTCGGCTACCTGCTGCTGCACCAGCTGCACCGGCACATCGAACGCTGGGTGCGGCGCATCTTCTTCAGCCAATGGCATGCCAAGGAAAACCAGCTGCGCCACTACGTGGAAGAAGCGGAGCACATCACGGCCATGGATGCGCTGCTGGCCTCCTGCCGCGCGGCGGTGGACAACTTCACCGGCCAGGCCGGCTGCGCCATCTACCTGCGCCAGGCCGGGGGCGAATACACCCTGGCCACCAGCACCCTGGCCGGCGTGCCACTGGCGGTGACCGAAAGCGACGCCATGCTGCCCGCCCTGCGTGCCGAGATGGATGCGCTGCTGTTCAAGCAGGTCGGCACGGCCATGCGCGGCGAGATCGCGCTGCCCATGGGCCATCGCGGCGCGCTGAATGGCTTTATCGTGGTCGGCGCCAGGGCCGACGGCCTGGCCTACCGTCCCGACGAATGCGAAGTACTGCACTACACGGCCCACCAGATCGGGCTGGACCTGCATGCGCTGCGGGTGGCGGCGCTGGAGAGCGAACTGCGGCAGATGGAGAGCAAGGCAGCCGGACAGGGCGCGACGCTGGCGGCGCTGGCCGAGCGCGGGCGACAGGCCCGTTCCCTGCTCTGACGAGGCGATTTCATCCATGCGCTCAACGCATGGATGACCGGCACCGGGTTTACGCATACAATGCGCTCTTTACCGCCAGCCGGAAAGCACCATGCGCCATCCCCTGATCGCCCTGCCGCCGCTCGATGCGCTGCGCGGCTTTGTCGCCGCCGCGCGCCGCCTCAGCATCACCCAGGCCGCCGACGATTTATGCCTGACGCAGTCGGCGGTGAGCCGCCAGATCCAGACGCTGGAAGAACGTCTCGGCACCCAGCTGTTCACGCGCAGCAACCGCAGCATCACGCTGACCATGGCGGGCGAACAGCTGTTCCGTCTCTGCTCGCCGTGGATGGACAAGCTGGCGGAGCTGAGCGACTCGCTGCGCGAGGAAATCCGTCCGCGCACGGTGACGATATCGGCCAGCATCGGCGTGGCCTCGCTCTGGATCCTGCCGCGCCTGGGCGCCTTCCAGGCCGCCCATCCCGATATCGACGTCAGGCTGGCGGCCAACAACCGCGTCGAAGACCTGGCGCAGGAAGACATCGACCTGGCGATCCGCTACAGTGCTGCCGCCCAGGCCGGACCGAATGCGCAACACCTGTTCGACGAACAGATCGTGCCGGTCGCCAGTCCCGCCGTTGCCCAGCGCGTGCTGGCCCACCCGCGCGGCTTGCTGAGCGAAGTGCTGCTGGATCTGGAAAGAAATAGCCGGCCATGGCTGCGCTGGTCCTACTGGCTGGAACGCAAGGCGCCCGGTCTGCGCGCCAAAGGCTTCCTCTACTTCCACCAATACGACCAGATCATCCAGGCCGCGCTGGAAGGGCACGGCGTCGCGCTCGGCCGGCTGCCGCTGATCCAGAACATGCTCAAGGATGGGCGGCTGCAGGCCCTGGCCTCCGTCCCCCAGGGCGTGCCCGACTACGCCTACTGGCTGCTGCAAGCCGTCCCCGAACCGCGCGAAGAAGTCCGCCACTTCCGCGACTGGCTGCTCCACAGTTTGCGCTAAAACGGCCGAGGCCTTAGGCGGGTTCGAGGCGCAGTTCGAAGGTGACGGGGGCGTCGCGATTAAGGCTGCTGAGATGATGCAGGCCGTGCTTGCTCAGCAGGGCGGCCTGGCCGGCTTGCAGGATGCGGTCTTCGCAGTCGGCACCCACGATCCAGAGAATGCCGGCGACGCAGCGCACGCGCAGGGCGCCGTCCAGCGCCAGCCGCGCGCTTTCGCGCGGACGCAAGCCCAGCGCCATGCCGGGCGTACTTTTTCCCGGCAGGCTTTCCTGCGCCATTTCGAGCGTCAGGCGGCCGCCCACTTCCAGTTGCGCGCGCGGCCAGTGTCGCAGCATCGCGGCTATCTTCATGACATCCTCTCCTGCTTATTGCGATGTTCCCATTCTGCTGCGGGCGGCGCATCCATTCAAGCGTTTTCGGCTCATTCCATCCATGCGTAGGGCGCATGGATAGCATGCGAAATCAACGCTCGCGCCGGCTCCTGAAATTCCTATACTGGGGCATGCTTTATTGCTCTTTGGGAGTCGCTTGTGAAGATATTGAAATCGCCGTTGGCCGCCGTGATCTGCGGTGGGGTCATCATTGGTCTGGCGCTGGGGATGCGCCATGTGCAGGGCCTGTTCATGCTGCCGATGATCGGTGCGCGGGGCTGGAGCCGGGAGCAGTTCGCGCTCGCTCTCGCCCTGCAAAACCTGGTCTGGGGTCTGGCCCAGCCTTTTACGGGCATGCTGGCCGACCGTTTCGGTTCGCTGCGCGTGCTGCTGGCGGGCTGCCTGTTGTATGCGCTGGGGCTGTATTTGATGGCGTATTCGCGCAGCAGCACGGAATTGGCGCTGAGCGGCGGTTTGCTGATCGGACTGGCGCTGTCGGGGACGACCTTCGGTACGGTGTATGGCGCCTTGAGCCGCATCATCGCGCCGCAAAAGCGCGGCTGGGCGCTGGGACTGGCCGGCGCGGCAGGCGGGGTAGGCCAGTTTTTGATGGTGCCGGGGGCGCAGGGGCTGATCGATACGCTGGGCTGGATGGGTGCCTTGCTGGCGATTGCCATGCTGCTGGCGATGATGACGCCGCTGGCGGTGGGCTTGAACGATGGCAGCGCGCTGGCGGCGCAGCAGAAAGGGCAGCGCATGGGACAGGCGATACGCGAGGCGCTGTCGCATCGCGGTTTCTGGCTGCTGAACCTGGGCTTCCTGGCCTGCGGCTTCCAGCTGGCTTTCATCGCCAGCCATTTCCCGGCGTATTTGCTGGATAAGGGCTTCAACGCGCATACCGGAGTGGCGGCGCTGGCCATCGTGGCGCTGGCGAATGTAGGCGGCACCTATCTGTGCGGCTTGCTGGGGAATAGCTACCGCCGCAAACACCTGCTGGCCTATCTGTATCTGCTGCGCTCCGCAGCGATGCTGCTGTTCTTCGTGCTGCCGGTCAGCCATGCCAGCATCTATCTGTTTTCCTTCCTCATGGGTGCGCTATGGCTGGGAACCGTGCCGCTGACGAATGGGCTGGTATCGCAGGTATTCGGCGTGCAGTATATTTCGACGCTGTTTGGCCTGGTCTTCGTGGGCCACCAGATCGGCAGCTTCCTCGGCGTGTGGCTGGGTGGCGTGGTGTTCGAGGCCACGCGTTCCTACGACGCGGTATGGATCGGCGCCATCGTGCTGGGACTGGCGGCGGCGGCGCTGCACTGGCCTATCGATGACCGCGCCGTGGCGCGCGTGCAGCCGGCATGAAGGCGCGCGCCGTCCTGCTGTGCTGTATCGGCCTGCTGTGCGCCTTGTGCGGCTGGGCGGTGCTGGCCATGCTGCGGCCGGAGAATGTGCTCTCCATCGCGAACCTGCTGACGCTGTGCTAAAGCGGGAAACAGGCGCGGTACTGGTCGCAGTTCAGGCATTTGGGTGGACGCAGTTCGGGAATGCCTTGCGCCGCGCCCAGTTCCAGGTACAGGAAGCGCTTCCATTTCAGGTCGCGCGTATTGCGCTGGAAGAGGGGGGCGAAATAGTGGCTGAGCAGGGCCGAGACTTCCTGCCGTCCGTTCAGCCCCAGATCCTGCCACAGATGGCGGCCACCAAGGCTGGCGGCGGCGACCGCACGCGCGGCCCAGGCGGCGTGGCGTTCGTCCACGACGGCGCTGCGGTTTGCCAGCAGCAGGGCGCTGAGATCCTTGAACACCACGGGCGTGCTGTCGGCGATAACCCGGTATTTGGCTGATGACACGGCGCCGGGCCACGGATGGGGATCATCCTCGGCCGGCGGCGGCAGGTAATCGGCCACCATGGCCGCCAGTTCCGCCTGCGGCAGACCCAGGGTGCGCGCAAACGGCGGCAGTTCGCCCTGGGCGGCGTGGCGCAGCACGCCCGCGACGGCCGCCGCCATCAAGGCGGCAGGATCGCGCAGCGCGGGCGCGGCTGGCGATCCGCCTGCCACGCCGCCGGCGGGCAGGCCAGCGCCATGCCCATGGCCATTGGCTGCGCTCATTCCGTGATGCGGCGCACTTCGATCGATTGCAGCCATTTCACGTGGCGCGGGCCGGTACGCGTGTCCTGGCTGGAGACCATGGCAATGCGGCCCTCATCGTCACCCAGCAGCTTGCCGTCCTTCTCGAAGAAGACCAGCACGCCGTCGCCCAGCTTGGAATTGAACAGCTCATTCCAGGAGAAGACGGCTTTGTAGCCATCGCTGGCGGTGGCGATGATGACCAGCTTCTTGAAGTCGTTATGCTCGCGCGACACGAGTTCGGCCTTGTTCAGGATATCGCGCAGCAGCACGCCCTTGAAGTTTTCCAGCTTGCCCATATTGGCGCCGGACTGGCAGATCAGCGGCATCTCGCCGACCTGCTGCGGCGGGAATTTGCGCAGGTCGTCCACTTTCAACGTAAGCGCGTGTTGCACGGCGCCGGTGACGCTGACGCGCTCCGTCACGTACTTGGACGGATCGGCCGGTTTGTGTTCGGCCATGGCCGATGCCGGCAACAGCAGCAAACCGGAAGCGGCGAAGGCGAGGGCGTAGCTGCGGATGGTTGGGATCATGTTTTCTCCTTCGATCAGTATTGGTAGCGGATATTGGCGAACCAATTGCGGCCCGCACTGGGGAAGCCGTCGGCCAGGGCGTAGTTGCGGTCGGCCACGTTGTTGACGCCCGCTTCCAGCGCCAGCTGGCGCGTGAGGCGGTAGTTCGCTTTCAGGTTGGCGGTGGTGAAGCCGGACAGCTCCAGCGTGTTATTGGCCCAGCGTCCGCTATTGTTTTCGATGAAGGCGATCAGCTCCAGCTGGTCCATGGGGCGCAGCAGGGCATGGGCCGTGAGTTTGCGGCGCGGGATATCGGTCAACTTCACGGCCGGCGCGCTGACGTTTTTCAGCTCCGTGTAGGTGAAGTTGGCGCCGTATTCGAGCCACGAGGCGTATTGGCCGCTGACGCCCAGTTCCAGCCCGGACAGGTGCACCTTGCCGATATTGCGCATCTGCGATTTATTGCCCACCACATTGGCCTGGCTCTGGATCTTATCGCTCACATCGCTGTAGAACAGCGCCGCTTCGGCCTTGGCGCCGTTCCATGCGCGGCCCTGGTAGCCGATCTCGTAATTGAGCGCTTCTTCCGCCTGCAGATTCGGGTTTTCGATGAAGGTGCCCAGGCGCTGGGAATAGCGGTCCTTCAGCGTCGGCAGGCGGGTTTTCTTCGCCGCCGTGGCGTACAGGCGGCCGATGCCGCTCCAGTCGTAGTACAGGCCGGCCTGCACATTGTTGGCGCTCTTGCGGCCGGGGACGGAGTAGGGGTTGCCCAGGCTATAGACGGTCTTGGCGCGCTGTTCGTGGCGGCCGGCGCCCAGCGCCAGCATGAAGGATGGCGAGAGCTGGATATTGTCTTCCACCGCGTAGGACAGGAATTCGTCCTTGAAGTTGGAATTCAGGGTGCTGTTGGCATCCGTCTCGCGGTGGTCATCGGATTTGAAGTGGGCCACCAGGCGCAGGCTGTGCGCGTCCCAGCGCGAGGATTCGAGGGTAATGGAACCGCCATTGGTCCTGTCCTTGTAGATGCTGCGGCCGGTGCCAACACTGCCCGAACCGGAAGGCTTGAGCGTGGTGTAGCTGCCGTTGGTGTAACTGTCCACCTCATTGCCGTAGCGGTCGTGGTAGAGGCGTACCTGCAGCAATTCGCTGCGGCCCAGCGCCGTATTCGAGATGAAGTACAGGCTTTCCTTGTCCCAGTATGGCCATTTCCAGTAGCGCGCGGCCGTTGGGTCGGTCGATGGCGGCTGGCCCTTCTTGCCGTCCTGCTTGTAGTAGCTGACGGCGTATTCGTCGCTGGCGTTGGGCATGAAGCCGACTTTGAGCGAGACCTTGCTGTCCTTGCGGTAGGCGTTATTGCGGTCGCCGCCATCCTCGGTGGCGGTGGGGTGGAAGTCGGAGGACAGCGGGAAGCTGTCGCCGCGCAGCCAGGACACGCCGGCCTGCAGATACCAGCGGCCCTGGCGCGTGCCAACGTTGGCCGAGGCCTGGCGTTCGCTGCCTTCGGCAAAGCCGATGCTGGCGTCGCCCTCCAGCGCCTTGGTGGGCTTGCGCGAGATCAGGTTGATGGCGCCGCCCATGGTATTGGCGCCGTAGGCGACGGAGCTGAAGCCCTTCGCCACCTGGATCGCCGCCAGATCGGCGGTGCTGAAGCGGTTGAAGTCGACATAGCCGTCATACGGCACATAGACGGGAATGCCGTCGATGAAGAGAGGCACCTGGCGCGCGTCGAAGCCGCGCACGGAGATGGTCTTCTCGTTGCGCGAGTTGTTGGAGAGCGTGACGCCGGACAGCAGGTTCAACGCGTCGCCCACATTGTCGCGGTTAAAGCGCTGCATTTCCTGGCGGCTGACCACGGACGCGACCTGGTCTTCGCCCACTTCGCCGGCCTGCGGGCGCTTGCCCATGATGGTGACGGTGCCCAGTTCGAAGACGGTGCCGTCCTCGCCGTGCGCCCATGCCGGGCTGGAACCGAATGCCGCCAGGATGGCGGCGGCCAGAATGCCTTGTCCTGCTTTGCGCAGTTGCGGCTGCTTGCCACGCTTGTTCACTTCGTACTCCTCATCGCTATAGCCTGACGTATATAACGCCTGCCAAAAAAATGGCCGCCCACTGCGGCCGACAGCGCAATATACATGACTATATAGCGTTTTTGTCGGTCAAATTTGATATGGCTTATGCTTGCGGAAAATATATCCGCTCCGCGCCAAGCCGCATCAAGCCTGGGTTTTGACCACTTCGCGGGCGGTGTCGATAAAGGCCTTGGCGGCCGGCGAGGCCTGGCGCAGGTCGCGCAGGGCCAGGCCGACACGGCGCCGCACGGCGGGCCGGAAAGGGCGCAGCGCCACTTGCGGATAGGCGCGCTCCATGTCCTTGGGCAGGGCCAGTTCCGGCATCACGGTGACGCCGTCGCCGCTGCCGACCATGCCGAGGATGGTCATGATCTGCGAGATGCGGTAGCGCACCTTGGGGCTGACGCCATGCGCGGCGAAAACCGGCTGCATCAGGGACGCGCATCCGGCTTCGCCCAGGATATACGGCACATCGGCCAGATCATTGACGGTGATGGCGCGCCGTTCGGCCAGCGCGTGGCCGGCGGGCAGCAGGGCCACCAATTGGTCCTCCACCAGCGGCACGGTATCGAAGCGTTCGTCGGGCAGCACCACGAAGCCGACATCGACGCGCCGGTCCAGCAGCCATTGCAGCACATCGTGGTCGCCACCCTCGTCGATCTGCACCTCGATGCCGGGATAGCGCTTGTGGAAAACCGCCAGAATCGCCGGCATCAGCTTGAGCGAGGCGGTGGGACCGAAGGAGCCGATGCGCAGCAAACCCTGGTTCAGGCCGCGCGCGGCGGCCACTTCCTGGCGCATGGCTTCGGCCAGGCCGAGGATTTCGCGCGCCCGCGCCAGCAGGCGCTGGCCCACTTCCGTCACCTCGGCCGTCGCTTGCTGGCGCAGGATCAGCGGTGCGCCCAGCTCCTGCTCCAGCGACTTGATGGCGTGCGAGACGGCGGACTGGCTGATGCCCAGGCGCATGGCGGCGGCGGTGAAGCCTTGCAGCTCGGCGACCAGGGCAAAAATCTCCAGCTGGGTGAAGGTCATGATGAGTAATCGCTCATTTTGAGATGAATGTGGATAAGTATTAATGTATGCACATTCCAACTCTCGCGCAAGGCAAGATCATGACTACCGCTTCCGTCCAATGTCCGGCCACCGGCCCGGCTGCCTGCCCGGCCACCAGCGCCATGCCCGCCGCGTCCAAGGCGCAGGCCGCGCCAGCCAAGGCCGCCGTGCCGCTGGCGGTGTACGCCAAGCTGGTGGCCTGCACCTTCCTGTGGGGCGGCACCTTTATTGCGGGCCGCCTGGCTTCGGCAGCGCTGCCGGTGACGGTGGCTGCCACCGTGCGTTTCGCCATTGCCGCCGCCCTGCTCCTGCTGGTGGCCTGGCGGCTGGAGGGCGGCCTGCCGCGCCTGAGCCGCGCGCAAGTGCTGGCCACGGCCTTGCTGGGCCTGAGCGGCATCTTCCTCTACAACCTGTGCTTTTTCGGCGCGATGACGCATATTCCGGCGGGGCGCGCGGCCCTCTTCATCGCCCTCAATCCCATCGTCACCGCGCTGGCCGCCGCCGTGGTGCTGCGCGAACGGCTGACGGCGCTGCGCTGGGGCGGCATCGGGCTGGCCTTCATCGGCGCGGCCATCGTCATCACGCGCGGCGATCCGCTGGGCGCCCTGCACGACATCAGCCAGTCGCTGGGGGTGGGCGAGCTGCTGATGCTGGGCGCGATCAGCTGCTGGGCCGCCTATACGCTGATCGGCAAGGCGGCGCTGAAAGGCCTGTCGCCGATTGCCGCCACCACCTATGCGGCGCTGTGGGGCCTGTTCTTCCTGACCATCTCCTCGGCCAGGCAGCTGGGCGGCATCGAGTGGACGGCGGTGAGCTGGCAGGTCTGGGCCTCGCTGTTCTATCTGGGCGCGTTCGGCACCGTGTTCGGCTTTATCTGGTGGTATGAGGGCGTGAAGGCGATCGGCGCTTCGCGCGCCGCCGTCTTCAATAATCTGGTGCCGGTATTCGGCGTGTCGCTGGCGGCGCTGGTGCTGGGCGAACCGGTGCTGGCCTCAATGGTGGCGGGCGGCGTGCTGGTGGCGGCCGGGGTGACGCTGACGAATATGGTCAGCCCTCCAGCCCCTCCAGCAAAGTAGTCAAGGCTGCCTCGAAGGCATTGTCGCCGACTTTTTCCGGCAGCAGCAGGCCGTCGATGGAAAGCAGGGTGAAGCCGTGCACCTGGGCCCAGCAGGCGGCCGCCTGGCCCTGCACGGGACGCTGGCGCAGCACGCCCTGCTGCTGGCCGCGTTCCAGGATGGCGAGCAGCAGGCCGAAGGTGGCCATCGGGATTTCGCTCAGATACAGATCGTGGATCTTGCCCGCATCGGCGCTGAACATCAGGCGGTAGAGCGCGGGATTGGCGGCGCCGAAGCGCACATAGGCCTCGGCCATGGCGAAGAAGACGCGCCGCACCTCGTTCTGCGGCGCACTCTCGATGGCGGCCGCCAGTTCCTGGCGCATCTGGGCAAAGCCGAGCAGCGCCAGCTCGGTCAGCAGGGCGCCCTTGTCGGGGAAGTGCTTATAGGGCGCGGCATGGCTGACGCCCGCGCGGCGCGCGACTTCGCGCAGCGTGAACTGCCAGCCGCGCTCCTCGCGCAGCATGTCCAGCGCCGTTTCGATGATGACCCGTTTCAGGTCGCCGTGGTGGTAGGGCCGTTCCTTTTCCTGCATGGCTATGTCCGGGTAAAAACGCAGTATAGCGGAGCGCCACCGTTCATAAAAATATTGTTGACAGTGCCTACATTGAGGCGTAGCCTGCATTCACAAGTTATCACTGTCTACATTTCAAGACGCTATGAACTCTCCCCATGCAAATCCGGCCAGCGTGCATCCCAACTTCCTGCTGGCGCGCCAGCGCAGCGCCTTCCTGCACGAGGGCGCGCCCACGCTGGCCCAGCGCCGCGCCGACCTGCGCCGGCTGAAGGCGGTGATCCTGGCGCGGCGGAGCGAGATCGAACAGGCGCTGAAGGCCGACTTCGGCCACCGCTCCACGCATGAGACGACGATCATGGAGCTGGTCCCGCTGGTGCACGGCATTAACTACCTGCTGCGCAATCTGCGGCGCTGGATGCGCCCGCAAAAGCGCCAGGTGCCGCTGCACTTCCAGCCGGCCAGCGCGCGCATCGAATACCAGCCGCTGGGCGTGATCGGCATCATGGTGCCGTGGAACTATCCAATGTCGCTGGCCCTCATGCCGCTGGCCACCGCCATCGCCGCCGGCAACCGCGCCATGATCAAGCCGTCCGAATACACGCCGGCCACCACGCGCCTGCTGCAGGCCATGATGGCCGAGCTGTTCGCGCCGGAGCAGGTGGCGGTGGTGACGGGCGACGCCAGCGTGGGCGAGGCGTTTTCCGGCCTGGCTTTCGACCACCTGATATTCACCGGCAGCACGGCGGTGGGCAAGGCCGTGATGCGCGCGGCCAGCGAGCACCTGGTGCCCGTCACCCTGGAACTGGGCGGCAAATCGCCCGCCATCGTGGAACGCGGCCATGACCTGGAGCGCGCCGCCGGCAGCATCGCCTACGGCAAGCTGGCGAACGCGGGGCAGACCTGCATCGCGCCCGATTATGTGCTGGTGCACGAGGCGGAGGTGGAGGGCTTTGTGCAGGCGTATGACCAGGCGGTGCGCACGCTGTATCCGGAAGGGCCGTCGAGCACGAACTACACTTCCATCGTCAACGAGCGCCACTACGGCCGCATCTGCGCCCTGCTGGACGATGCCCGCGCCCATGGTGCGCGCGTGAGCGAGGTGGGTGTGCAGCCGGGCGATGCGCGCCAGCGTCCGCATACGCTGGCGCCGACGCTGGTGCTGGGCGCGAGCAATGAGATGCGCATCATGCAGGACGAGATTTTCGGCCCGGTGCTGCCGGTGATGACCTACCGCACGCTGGACGAGGCGATTGCCCATATCAACGCCCATCTGCGTCCGCTGGCCCTGTATTACTTCGGCTTCGACCGCGCCAGCCAGCGCCAAGTGCTGGACCGCACCACCTCGGGCAATGTGACGCTCAACGACACGCTGCTGCACTTCGCCCAGGACGACCTGCCTTTCGGCGGCGTGGGACCGAGCGGCATCGGCGCCTACCACGGCATCGAAGGCTTCCGCGCGCTCAGCCATGCGAAAGGGATTTTCCAGCAAAGCCGCATCAATTTCAGCGGCCTGCTGCGGCCGCCGTTCGGCAAGCTGGCGCATTTCATCGTGAAAATCTTGCTCAGGTAAGCCAGGAAAACAGCGGTCCGCAAGTTCCAGTAGTCAAGGATTTAATATTTATTCAATACAATATAATATCCCCACCTAAACTACTGGATATTTATCCATGACTAAACTTCCTCCGCTAAAGCTGCTTAGTATCCTGACCTTCAGTGCTATTTCCGTTCTTGCAAGTCCTTCCTCTTTTGCGCAACTCCCCTCACCTGTCAAAAACAGCCATCCGCTTCTCTACGGGAGTCAAGCTGATTTTCTGGCCTTAAAGGAACAATTTCCCTATAAGCTTCCTGGTTTCCCCAAGGAAGGCGGATCAATCGAATTTGAAATTACGCCATCCTCCAGATCGAGCGGGGACTGGAATAATATGCCGTTGTTCGGCGCATCCCGTGACAGCGGCGATGTGAGAGGGATGTTCGTCCGTTATCTCGAACAGGATACCGCCACAGAAGCTTGGTTGCAAATCTTGTTCCAAGGCGCGCCCACGGTTGCGGGCGCAGTGGAGAGTATTCCCAAAGGCCGATCCAGCACCATTTATCTGAAATGGGATCCAGAAACCCATGAAGCCGTCCTAAAAATCAACGACAAGCTCGTACCAGGTTTTACTTGGAAAAAAACTTCAGATGGTAAATACATTGACTGGACTCCAGAAAATCAGCTGTTTGCCTTCGCCGGCCGCGCCAATGACATCTTCGGCAAACTGGTGTTAAAAAACAAAAAGGGCGATATTCTGCTGAACCATGAAGTTTCAGAATGGCAAGCGTGGAATGAGTACGTCTTGCAGGCAGACAAGCTCATCACGACACTGCAGAACTGCAGCGGAAAAAGTGACGAGGCTGCGCCCTGCAATGTTGAAACCGGTTCGCGGGGCGATATCGTTGGCGCAGCCCGCACCCTGGCACTTGCCTACAATATCAGCGCAGCGCCAAAATATCTGGATGCAGCCAAACAGTATGTAGATAAGTTGACGCTTCTTGAAGGAGCAAAGCTGGGCTTGGGCGGAGAATGGTCGATGGGCGGCCGCGTTGCCGCCATGGGCACCTTATATGATTGGTTACATAACAATCTGGATGAAGTGCGACTTGCCAAGCTTGCGCTACGGATCAAGGAAACCGTTTCATTCAGTCATCCCAATTCAGGCGATATTCTGAGCGTCAGTCTTTGCGGATATCAGGGCATGACCATGTCGCCGTTGAAATGTACCCTGGAACCGGTTTACCAAAACTGGGACCGTGCGAATCCAAACCAAAAATCCATCGCCCATAGCTATCTCGGCGCCCATAACTTTAGTGCGATCAGCAACTTGACCATCGGCCTGTTAGCGATTGCGCCAGAACACCCCGACGTATTGCCAGCCTTGGAAACCAGCTATCAACACTTCTTAAAGGGTTTTCTGCCGGCGCGTGAGTTTATATCGGGCGAAGGCGGCCACCATATGGGATTCGCCTACGGTTCGGGCGGAGAACTGATCGAGCGCATTATCATGTGGCGGCGCGCGCTGGAAGCGACTGCCCCCTCCTTATTTTCCGCCGATTGGCAATATAAGCTCATCTATCCCTATATTTATGGCCTGCGCGCGGATGGCCGCTTTCCGGCCCGTGGCGACAACTTCGATACCTTGCCATACTTGAATGCCATTTCAAATATGGCGCTCTGGGCGGCAACACAGAATAACGATAAAGTGGCTCAGGGATTTTATTCCAACAGCGGGCGCAACCGGGGCTGGAGTAAAGCACCGTTGGTATGGGACCGCCTGCTGTTCGGGAAAGTAGCCTACGAACCTGAGCAACAACGGGCATTGCCCAAGTCGCGGCTTTTCGGTGTCGCGGGTGAAGTGGTCATGCGTGACACTTGGGACGGCAACGCCACCATACTGGAATTCAAATCATCCAATTTCGTCAGTCAGAATCACCAGCATCTGGACCAGAACAGTTTCTCCCTGTTCTATAAATCGCCCCTCCTGATCGATTCCGGCCTATATGACAACTATGGGAATAGTCACTGGTCCAATTACTATACCCGCACCATCGCCCATAACAGCATCCTCGTGTATGACCCAAGCGAGATTTTCTCTCTGCCCGGAGATACCATTCTCTATAACGATGGCGGACAGTGGTTCAAGAATCCCCAAACCACCTACCCAACAATGGAAGAAGTCCGCCCTGGCGGCCCCAACTATCTGGATGGCGTCAGCAATTTCGAAGACGGGCTGAACTACAGCTATGTCAAAGGCAATGCCAGCAAGGCCTATGCTGCGCAAAAAATGGACCAGAACACCGGTTTCTTACGCAGCATTGTCTATCTGCGTAAACCCTCGTTCTGGAACAAGCCAGTCGCGCTTATTTTTGACAGCGTGACGACCGAAAAATTACTGCCGGCTAATTCCCTGCTGCATATGGCGACGGAACCGGTTGCGCGCGCGCCCAAGGAAGTTGCCAACGAAGGCGGTGGTCGTTTCCGGCTGCGCTTCAATCAAGGACAGCAGCCTGCTTTCACCATCTTAAATGGCGGTGGTTTGGCCACCGTGCAGGTGGTACTGCCAGAGAACGCCAATATCGTGAAAGTTGGCGGTGTTGCGGCAGGCAACAACTGCCGGCAAATCGGCTCCGATGCCAAAGTTGCCAAACCCATGGATCCGGCCAATCTGCCCGCCGGCTACAGCGTCAACGATTGCCGCTTTACCGCGCCGTATCCTGGCGGCAACGGATATGCCAACTATCCAGTACTGAAGAGCGGTCAGCAATCGGATATGAGCGATGTGGGAGCCTGGCGTCTTGAGATCATGGCGCCGCAAGCCCCAACGGAAAAAAGCCCACAGTTCTTCCTGAACGTGGTCAGCGTGGATGACAACACGAATGGCCAAGCGGCCACCATGCCAGAGGTTGTCCGCCTGACCAACAAAACACAGGCGACTGCCGAGGTATTGCAAATCGGATCGCGCACCCTGGTAGCCTTCAATCGCGGCACGGCGCCAGCGTCCTCGATCAGCTGGAGCAGCAGTATTTCTGGCTCGTTTGACCTGCTTGCCGTCGGCATGAAACCGAGCACCAGATATGAGCTGGTGAGCGACGCAGGTGGAAGCAAGGTAGAACTGAAGGAAAACGCTAACGGCTCCTACTGGAGTTCCGATCAAGGCGTGGTGAATATCGGCTTCTAAGCCGGTATCAAGGGCGGAACACCAGCTTCAGGTGTTTCTCCGGCTGCAGCACCGTCACCCTGGCGCCCTGCTGTGCCGCCTTGCCGCCCGATGCGGCGGTGTCCAGGGTCCAGCCGGCAGGCACCTCAAAGGCCAGTTGGCTGAACGGCGCGGGGGCGGAGATATCGGCGACGATGTTTCCGCCTTCGCGCGCCACATCCACTTCCACCGCATCGCGCGCCTGCCACCAGGCGCCGAAAGTGCGCAGGTTGCCAATCCAGGCATCCATTTTCTTCGCTGCCGGCAGCAGCGCTTCCAGGAAGGCCAGCTTGTCGTCGAACACGTCGGGGTGGATCAGCACCACGCACATGCCGCCATACGCCGCTAATCTTTGCAGGATGGTCTGCGCGGCGGGCAGGCGGCCGGTCATCGGCCGCTCGCGCTCATCCTCGATGGTGATGGGGAATTCGTAGATGGACGTTTCGGCCTTGTTTTCGCGGTTGTAGTTCAGGCGGAAGGGCAGGTGGGTGGCGGCGGTGCCGCTGGCAACGGAAGAGCTGTAACGGTAGCCGGTGGCGTCCAGCGCCTGCGGCAGGCCGAAGGGATATTGCAGATGGCCGGGACGGAAACTGAGCACGCGCAGCTCGGGCACCTGGCTTTCGAGCAGGAAGCGGCTGACGCGCAGCTCGCCCAGGATGCTGGCGTTGCGCGTGTCGGTGCGGCTTTTGACGAAGGGGACGTAGTCCGGATAGCGCTCCTTGCCATCGCCCATGGGAACGGTGGAGAACACGCGCGAGTGCGCCACCGAATGGCTGGCGATTTCCATGCCTTGCCCATGCAGCTTGCGCGCGATGGCGGCACCTTCCTGGTTGTAGAAGATATCGTCGTTCCAGTCGCGCACATACTTGGTCTGGATGAAGTAGGTGGCGCTGATGCCGCTCTGCTTTTCCACCTCGGCATAGCGCTGGGCATTGACGATGGATTTGCCATAGTCGATATCGTGGGTGACGATAAGCGACAGCGGCTTGCCATCCGGGACGGTGGACAGCGTCACGGCCAGCGGCTCGGCCTTGCGGTACAGCGCCAGCAAGGTGCGCAGCACGGTGTCGACGGCAGGCTGGTAGACGTTGATATAGGCGCCATCGACTTCCTGCCGCCCGTTGTAGATCTTGGCCAGATAGGCGCCGAAATCGAGGCCGATGGCGAGCGTGCGTCCCGCACCGAAATCGCGGCCGACGATGGCGGCGCGACCGTCGTCGTAGCGCGCCAGCACCTTGCCGCCGCTGGCTTCAAAGGCGTAAGTCGCCATGCCGGTTTCCTTGCCGGCCAGGGGAATAAGGCGTTCCTCCTCCTGCTGCAAGCCCCAGGCCCGTGCTTGCTCCGCTTCGATGCTCAGGGTCTTGTGCGTGCGGAAGCCGGCCGTCCCGCTGATGCCGAAAGCATCGTTCATGCCGCCGCCCAGCACCTGGAAGCCAAGCAGGGTGCCGCCCTTGCGTGGAAAGGCATCCAGCGCCTGCAAGGCATCCGCGCTCAAGACCTTGCCGGAAATGGTCGGATAGACCAGCACCAGCTTATGCGCAAGCGCGGCCTGGTAATCGCGCGTGAGTACAAAGGGAATGCCGATGGTACGCAGGCCGTGGGCCAATCCCAGCCAGTCGGACTCCGGATCGGTGACGAGAATGGCGAGACGGCTCTTGCCGCCTTTTCTGAAATCCTCCAGCTGCGCATTGCGCGGCGGGCGCAAGCTGTCGGTCTGCGCTGGACCGCTCAGGCCGGGAAAGTGGTAAACCGTTTTCCCGCCGCCGAGAAACCACACGGCAGCGGCAATCAGCAAGAGCAACAGCAGCACGACAATCAAGCGCGAACGTTTCATGGACCCGCCTTTGCCTTAAGCAGCATGGATGTGCTGCCATCATAGCCTGAGCTGCCGGGACAGAGAAGAGACGCCAAATACTTGCATGCAGCAAGCATCAAAGCCGGCTACCGCGACCGATTATTTCGCTGCTGCAGGCATGACACCGGAGCCGTCATCCTCGCTGCGTTCCACATTGGCAAAGTAAATGGCCAGGTCGTCGGCAGGCTGGAAGTTCTTCAGGCGCACTTGCAGGGTTTGGGCGTCGACCCTTTTGAAATCGCCGGGGAAGCATAGGCTGACCAGTTCCGCCGGGTTGCGCTTGACGATGTTCAGGGTGAAGTCTTCGATGCCGCGCCTCCAGGTGTTGCCAGTCTTGAGGATGTAGGAGACAGCGCGGGCGTTGGGGAAACCGCCCTCCGTGCGCGCCGCTATTTTTTCGTGGGCTTTGAAGAAGGCTTGGTCGGCGCAGTAGCGCTTTGCGAAATCGTCAGCGGTCGTCGATGCGCCGGTGCCGGCGGAGACGAAGGGGCGGTATTCGTGGTGCACGCGCAGCACTTTGCGGGCAGGGAATTTCTGCCGCCAGATGTAGTTCACCTGCACCGACCAGCGCGAGCCGATTTCGCCATCCGCCAGCTCGCCTATCAGCCCGAGTTCCATCAGCTGCTGCCGTTGCCGGGCATTCAGCTCCGGTACTTTGGCACCGTTCCTGAAGGCGGCACTGAAAGCGATCTGCGCGTCGCTCAAGCCGGCTTTCTTCAACTGGGCAGTGACGTCGCGCTCATCGAGCTTGGCCTGCACGCGGGTGGTGAAGCCGACCGGCCGGCCATCCACATGGATTGAAAAGCCGCTGGGCTGGCCGTAATAGGTATTCCCCATCTGGATCGCCACCGGATATTCAGGCAGCGGGAAGACAATGGTTTCCTCCACGTCACGCGGCGATTCGTTCACAAATTCGTAGTCCACGCTGATCAGATCGTGGCTGACGTTGAGCACTTCCTTCTTCATGGCGATGGCGTCGGTCTTACGGAAGACGATGCCGCCGGTACTGACGGCGCCAATGCCGTCGTTGGCAAGAGCGATGGCGGGAAGAAGCAGGGCGGCAAAAAATAATTTCATGGCTAAGATCAGAAAACGGATTTTTGCTAACTTAGCACAATTGCAGAAACTCCCACAGCCGCTACATCCGTGGCAGCCACATGCCCATGGCCGCCACGGCCACGCCCACGGCGGTGGCGGCGCTCAAGGCACACAGCACAGCAGCCATGGCAAAGCGGGCCGCCGTATTGCCGCGCTCACGGCTGCGCAGATAGAGTTCCAGCACGGCCAGCGGCAGCAGGTACTGGGCATAGGCCAGAAAACTCAGGAATGGACCGGTGAAGGTCTTGGGATCGAAACCGGCGGGACCGCCATTCAGCGCCAGCCAGAACATCAGTCCAATACGGAAGAACCAGACGCCGCTGACGCATAAAAACAGCCGCAGCGCCCAGCGCCGGTGCGCCGCGAAACCGCGCGCCAGAGCGGTACGCAGGACCATGCCGCTGCACAGCAGGATCAGCAGGGCATTCAGGCTGGTGCCGATGTGCTGGACCATGTCGCCCACCGCGCCGCGAAACCACAGCATATACAGTCCGCTCAAACTGCCCACCACGGCACCCATGAGATAGACGCGTCCATTCCAGCGGTGGAAAGTGGGGGCGAGGGTGCGCAAGCGGGGCATCAGCTGCAGCGCACCACCCAGCATGATGACGGCCGCCAGCAGCAGATGCGCGCCGATCGCCAGATTGCCGGCACGGTCGCCGGCCACATAGCCGTGGCTCATGACCTGGTTCCAGCCCTGCAGGTCGCCGCGCACCGCCGCGCCGCCATACAGGGCGACGATATAGGCCACGAAGATCAGTTGGCCCGCCAGCGCGAGCAGAAACCACAGCGTCGCGGCCGCGTTCAGCGCAGCCACTGCCCAAGAGGCGCCGCGCGCCGGGCGCATTGGCTGGGAGTAGAAGGGTATGGAGCTTGCTGGTATGGCGTCGGGCATGGCACTGTCTCCTGGTTTGTTGGACATGCGCCAGAGTAGCCAGCCAGGCCCGCAACTGATACGCCAAAGCGGGATCCATGCGACCGGCGGCGGTTTTGGGGGCTTGAACGACGGTGGGCTTACGGTTATTGTGGCGCGATGACTCCCGCGCCCTCCGCCGTCCGTTCGTCACGCAGCGCCCTGCCTACCCTGCGGCAGGCGGCGATCGTCACGGCAGCCACCTTGCTGCTGTCATGGCTGCTGCATGCGCTCACCAGCACGCCCTTTGCCACGGTATTCGGCCGCGTGGGCTTTGTCGGCGGCTGTCTGCTGATGGCCTATTCGGCGGCCGGCAAATGGCATCCGCGCTGGCTGGCGCCGGGGGCGGCCCGGCTATTCGCCATTGTGCTGATGGCGCCCCTGGCCTCGCTGGCTACGGCCGTGCTGAGCCAGGGCGGCAATGTGCTCGCCTATCTGCACAAGACCGAAACGCTGATCGGCCATATTCTGATGGTGATTCTGGCGCTGGTCTTTGGCCTGCTGTTCTCCCTGCTGGCAATGCGCAATGAGCGCAGGGCGAACGAGCGCGCCGACCGGCTGCAGGCGGAGCTGGAAAGGAATACGCTGGAACGCGAACTGCTCGATGCACGCATGCGTCTGCTGCAGGCCCAGATCGAGCCGCACTTCCTGTTCAATACCCTGGCGAATGTGGAAGCCCTGGTCGCCGCCGGCTCCAGCAATGCGGGGCCGGTGCTGCGCCACCTGATCGCCTATCTGCGCGCCGCCATGCCGCGCCTGGGCGATGCCGACGCCACGCTGGAAACGGAATTGCAGCTGGTGCGCAACTACCTGGAACTGATGCGCCTGCGCATGCCGGACCGTCTGCAATTTACGGTGGCCGAGCTGCCCGCGCTGGCCCAACTGCGCTTTCCGGCCATGGCCTTGCTGACGCTGGTGGAAAACGCGGTACGCCACGGCATCGATCCCAGCGTGGATGGCGGCCATATCGAAGTCGGCGGCCAGCGCGATCCTGCGGACGGCAAGGCGCTCCTGTGGGTGAGCGACAGCGGCATGGGCATGTCAGAAACGGCGCAGCCGGGGACGGGCTTGAGCAATCTGCGCACCCGCCTGCAGGCGTTTTACGGCGGCGACGCACATATCGAACTGCACGAGCAAGCGCCGCACGGCCTGCGTGTGGAACTGCACTTTTATCCGGAACCAAAGCCATGACGCCTATCACCGCCCTCATCGCCGACGACGAGCCGCTGCTGCGCGAGCGCCTGCGCAGCCATCTGGGGCAGCTATGGCCGGAACTGCGCCTGACCGGCGATGCCCGCAACGGCGCCGAGGCGCTGGAACTGTTCGAGCAGCACCAGCCGCAGATCGTGTTCCTCGATATCCATATGCCTGGACTGAACGGCATTGAAACGGCCAAGGCGCTGGCACGCCGCGCGCACCTGGTCTTCGTCACCGCTTACGAACAGTATGCGCTGCAGGCATTCGAGCAGGGCGCCATCGACTATCTGGTCAAACCCATCGATGCGGAGCGCCTGGCCGATACGGTACAGCGTTTGCAGCGCCAGCTGGCGGCGCCGTTCCAGGTCAATCAGGCACTGGATGCGGCGCTCGACCTGCTGGCGGGAAGGCTGGAACAACGTATCCCGGCGCGGCGCTGGTTGCAATGGATCAAGGCGTCGGTGGGCAATAGCGTGCGGCTGATTCCCGTCGAGCAGATCAGCTTTCTGCGCGCCGAGGAAAAATACACGCTGGTGGCGTGGGACGAAGGCGACGCGCTGATACGCAAGAGCATCCGCGAGCTGGTGGAGGAACTCGATCCCGAACGCTTCGTGCAAGTCCACCGTTCCGCCATCGTGAATCTCGGCTATGTCACAGAAGTCGTGCGCGGCGTGAACGAAACCGCCGAACTGCATCTGCGCGGACGCAAGGAGGTCTTGCCGGTCAGCCGCAGCTACCTGCATCACTTCCGGCAGATGTAATGCAAGACGCCGCTTAGCGTGGCACGGTGTAGTTGACCGGAATGAAGGTATAGCCTTTGCCGCTGGCTTTCAGGTGGCCCAGCGCCGGGAAGGGAAGGTGCGCGGCGCCGATCAGATAACCTTCCTTGGCCGCCGCCGCAAATGCGGCTTTGCGTTCAGATACGGCAGCCTTGCCTTCGCTGTCGAAAGCGATGCCAACAGAGGGGTTCTCGAATTGCACCGCCGCGACGTGGATCAAGTCGCCCAGCAGCACCAGCTTTTCGCCCTTGCTCTCGACAATGTAGCTGATGTGGCCTGGCGTATGGCCAGCGCTGGCGTAGGACTTAATGCCGGGGGTCAGCTCGCCGTTCTGCGTGATCGGCTGGAACTTGTTGGCGCTGATATACGGGGCCATAGAGCTGATCGCGCCCTGGAAGAAGCCTTTCATATCCGCTGGCGCCTTGTCCATATTCGCCTGGCTGAGCCAATAGTCGGCATCGGCCTTGCCGGCGCGGACCACGGCATTGGGGAAGGCCGCCTCCTTGCCGGCGGCCAGGCCGCCCACGTGGTCGAAGTGCATATGAGTGATGTAGATTTCATCGACCTGCTCCGGCTGGTAGCCGGCGGCTTTCAGGTTGACGGCCAGCTTGCCCAGCGTGGGGCCGAACAAGCCGGCGGCGCCGGTGTCGATCAGAACCAGCTTGCTGCCGGTATTGATCAGGAAGCCGTTGAAGGAAGTCTCCAGCGGGCTTTTCGTGAACGCCTTGCCCAGGGCCTGATTGGTCTTACCGGCCGGCTGCTTCAGCAGCTTGTCCACCGGCAGCTCGGTGGTGCCGTCGCTCAGCACCGTCACCTCGAAGTCGCCCAGCATGGTGCGGTAGAAGCCCGGCGCCTGGAACTTGGCCATCGGCGCGGCTGCCTGCGCCGGGGCGATGGCGAAAGCGGCTGCCACGGCTACTGCCACGGCGACGGGCTGGGACGATTTGAACAGGGTATCGAACATCATGGTCTTCCTTATTTCGGATTGAGTTGTTACTGCGGGGGATTCAGCGTGCGCGCGACGGCGGGCAGCCAAAGCGTTCGCGGAAGCGCGAGGAAAAACGGGAACTGGCCTGGTATCCGGACGCCTCGGCAATCTGGGGAATGCTCCACGCCGTGGTTTGCAACAGCGTCATGGCGTGGTGCATGCGGATATCCAGCAGCAGGGTCTCAAAACGCAGGTTTTCGCTGGCCAGCCGGCGCCGCAGCGTCGCTTCGCTCATCGCCAGTTCATGCGCCGCCATTGCCGTTGTCCAGCGGCGCTGTGGAGCGGGACTGAGCAAGCCTTTCAGCCTGTCGCCAATCTGCAGGACGGAAGGGCGGGGGAAGACGCAGCCGCGTTCCGCCAGCGCGAGCAGAAGTCCGATCAGCCTATGCCGCTGTTCGCGGTCGCTGACCTGGGCCGCCAACATACCGCGCACGCAGTAGTCCAGCGTATCGGCCAATTGGGTATCGAGGTCGAGCCGCTGTGTGCTGCTGAGGGGCGACGATCGCGCGGTCTCGCTCTCGTATTGTTTGTAGAACTCCAGGATCACTTCGGGTGGCAAGGCCAGGAAAGTGGAGCGGAAGACGCGCTCTTCGCCGCCAGGGGTTTTGCGGACGTCAGCGCGGGTGTGCTGAGCCACGGCGAGCAGCGTCAGTGGCGCGTCCAGGAGCTGCTGCGTTGCGCCGATGTCGAGCGTCAGCGTTCCCGAACGGACCAGCAAGAGCGTGGCGTCGAAAAACTGGAAACCGCAAACGGCCTGCTCCCGGCGCAGCAAGGGTTGCGCCATCATGCCCACGCCGTCGCGCACGGCGAGCGTGTCTGGTGGGAGCGGCAACCGGGTGGCTCGCCTGGTCGGGGTGCGTGGGGGAAGGTAGAAATCCATGCCGAAATTATATTTCACGCATGTTTTTGCAAACCTACCTATCCGATCAATAAACTACACAAAACCGATCAATATGACTGGTTTAGTTCAAATATTCCAGCATCAGGCGATCCAGGAAAACGAAAAGCTTCTGGTTCATGGCGGCGTAGCTGTTGGCGTGCAATGCGGCTGGCTGCTGCACGTAACGGTGCGCGGTCAGCGTCGCCAGCTCCGCTTCGGAGGCGGCAATGAGCAATTCCACCGCCTCGGGGGTGAACTCCATATGGCATTGGAAGCCGTAGACCCGATCGCGGTATGCGACGATCTGGCGCGGACAGCCCTCGCTGGCGGCAATCACCGTCGCAGCCGGGGTCAGGCCGGGCATATCGCTATGCCAGTGTCCTGTTTCCAGCGTGTCGCCAAAGTGGGTGAATTTGGCGTTGGCCTTTCCCGCGGTGGTGAGCGCGATGGGGAAATTGCCGATCTCCTTTTCGGGACTGGGCTCGCTTGGCGCGCCCAGGGCAGCGCCTATCAACTGGGCGCCGAGGCAGACGCCCACCACGGCCTTTCCGGCATCCGCGCATTTGACGATAAGCGCCTGTTCGGCGGCGGAGTCGAAATGCGGACACTCTTGCTTGGTGGTGGCCGGCGACTGCGGACCGCCCAGCACCACCAGCAGGTCGATAGCGTCCACCGTCTGCGGCAACGGGTCGCCGGCATAGACGCGTGAATAGCTCGCCGTGTAAGCGCGTGTCTCGACCCAGGTTTCATAAGCACCGGGCGCTTCGAAGGCTTCGTGAACGACAAAATGGATATGCATGACGGCTCCTTAAGCCTGTGCGGCAGGCCAGTAATATGCGTCCGGCGTGGAGCGGGCGCCAAAGATGGCCTGGCCCACGCGCACCACCGTGGCCCCCTCCTCGATAGCGATCTCATAGTCGCCGGACATGCCCATGGACAGTTCATCGAGGCCAATGCCATCCGGCGCCTCCTGGCGCAGACGGTCGCGCAGGCCACGCAGCAGGGCGAAACACTGGCGCACGCGCGAGGTTTCGGCCGACAACACCGCCAGCGTCATGAAGCCGCGCACGCGCAGCGCGGAAAAGGCGGGCAGGACGCGCAGGAAGGCGCCTACATCCCCAGGCGGCAGGCCGTACTTGCTGGCCTCGCCCGAAGTATTCACCTGTACGAAAACATCCAATGCCCGGCCTTCGGCCTGCAGGCGCCGGTCCAGCTCCTCGGCCAGGCGCAGGCTGTCCAGCGCCTGGAATTCAGCGGCGAAGCGCGCCACCAGCTTGGCCTTGTTCGTCTGCAGATGGCCGATCACCGACCACTGCACATCGGACAGGTCAGCCATCGCCTCCCACTTGCCATACGCTTCCTGTACCTTGTTCTCGCCGAGCTGGCGGCAACCGGCGGTGTAGGCCAGGCGGATGCGCGCTTCGTCCACGGTCTTGCTCACCGGGAGCAGGCGCACGCTGAATGGATCGCGCCCTGAGCGCCGGCAAGCTGCAGCAATGCGCTCATGGACAGCAGCGAGATTGCGCTGGAAATCGGCCACAGAGGCGGCTTGTGGCCAGCGTCCATGCTGGTCGTGCAAGGTAGGGGTTTCCAAAGGTATGCTGACGTTTTCCGCATGCATTGCATTCACCTCGATATCAGAAGGCCATGGTGTACAATTTGTCCTAGGCCAAATGCTATCACGTCCTAGATTATTATGCGTATTACAGGAAAAACCGCGGCAGACATATTCGACAGCATCCGCATGCTGACTCAGACAGGCGGCTTGACGGCCGGCCAGGAGCTGCCCACGGTGCGCGACCTGGCCGCCACGCTGGGCGTCAACCGCAATACGGTCTCGATGGCCTACAAACGCCTGGCGGCAGCCGGCATCGCCGCCACGCAAGGGCGGCTGGGAACGGTGATCCGCGCGCAGAGCGGTCCCGGCGAGCAGGAAGGCGCGCTGCCCGGTTCACCGCTGGCCGACCTGGGCAGCGGCAATCCGAATCCGGCCTGGCTGCCGGATATCGGCTCCGCCCTGGCCCGCAAGCCTTACCGCGCGCGCCTGTATGGCGAACCGCCGGTCGATCCTGAACTGGAAGCCGCGGCGCGCCACTGGCTGTCCCAGGATTGCCCGGAGCAGCTGGAAATCAATCTGACGCATGGTTCGGTGGATGCGATCGAAAGACTGCTGGCGGCGCACCTGGTGGCGGGCGATAAGGTGGCGGTGGAAGATCCCTGCTTCATCAGCAGCGTGAATGCGCTGCGCGCCGCCGGGCTGCAAACCGTGGGCGTGGCCGTCGATGCGCAGGGCATGCAGGCCGAGGCGCTGGAGGAGGCGCTGGCGCAGGGCGCGCAAGCCGTCATCGTCACGCCGCGCGCCCACAATCCAGGCGGCTACAGCCTGAGTGCATCCCGCGCGCGCAGGCTGCGCGCCGTGCTGGCAAGGCATCCGCATGTGCTGGTCATCGCCGACGATCATTTTTCCCTGCTGTCGGTGATGGATTATCAGGATGTGATTCCGCCCACGGCCCGCCGCTGGGCGCTGATACGTTCCGTCTCCAAGATGTTCGGCCCCGATCTGCGCCTGGCCTTCGTGGCAAGCGATGCGCAGACTTCCCAGCGCCTGCGTCTGCGCCTGGCTCCGGGCACAAACTGGGTCAGCCATCTTTTGCAGGACGCCGTTGCGGCCTGCCTCTCTTCACCGGAGGTATCGGAACAAATCGCCCGCGCCAGGGCTGGCTACGCACGACATCGCGACATCATGGTCCAGGCGCTTGCGCAGCAAGGCATTGCCGTCGCGTCGCCTGCCGATGGCTTGAATCTGTGGCTGCCATTGCAGCAAAACTCCCAGGCGCTGGTATTGGCATTGGCGCAGCACGGATGGCTGGTGCGCGGCGGCGAATCCTTCGGCCTGCAAGCGCCGGCACACGGCCTGCGCATCACCATCTCCACGATCACCGAGGAAAAAGCGCAGGAGTTCGCGCGCGTTCTGCGCAAGCTGCTGGACCAGGGCTAGTTGCATGCTGTCGCGCCGTGGACTATGCTTACTTGTACAACTTATCACACATCCTTCTAAATTGGTGCAACCATGAGAATCATCAATTTCTCCGATGCTCGCAGCAACCTGCGATCAGTGATCGATCAGGTGGTGGAAGACGCAGATGTAACGGTTATCTCACGGCGCGATGCGCCGGATGCGGTATTGATGTCCTTTGAGCACTACAGCAGTCTGATAGAAACCGTTCATTTATTAAGCTCGCCAGCAAATGCCGCCCATCTGGCGAAGTCGATAGCCCAAGCCCGAGCCGGAAAAGCACAGCCCAGAAAGCTTATCGAGCCAGCCGACGCCGAGTAGGTGGACGCGCAACTACACGTTCACGCTTGCAGCCTGGGACGACTATATTTACTGGCAGGGCCAGGATAAAAAAACCTTGAAACGCATCAATGAGCTGATCAAAGCCGCAGGCAGAACACCTTTCGAAGGTATCGGCAAACCCGAACCTTTGAAAGGCAACCTGACCGGGCTTTGGTCACGCAGGATCGATGAGCGCAATCGGCTGGTATATGAAGTCACCGCACAGGAATTGGTCATCATCGCCTGCCGATATCACTATGAATGAGTTCCACGGGTAGATGGCATGACTTTGATGCCGCCGAGCGCAGTTGCCTGGCTTAGCGCGGCCGGATAGCTGATCTGGGCATCCTCAAAGCAGACGTCGATCACGCATAGCTCGCCGCTGGCGCGCAGGCGGTGGGCGCGGAAGTAGTGGGCGGCGTTGGCGGCCAGCGGCACCGCGCGGCTGACCAGGGGCGCGCCCCAGCGGGCAATCTGAAAGCCTTGCGCTTCGAACCAGCGGACGAGCTTTTGGAGCTGCTCAATATCGTCCGGCACCAGCAAGTCGACATCCGATGGCAGGCGCTCAAGCGCTTCGCCGTGCAGCCAGCGCGCATAGCTGCCATACACCACGAAGTCAGGGAAGGTTGCCGCCAGCGCGCGCAGGCAGCCCAGCGATTCCTGCAGGTCGATGGTGCGGGCCTGCTTACGCGCGATCAGCGCGTATTCGTGGGCACGGTTGCTTTGCACCTGCAAGGCAGGCAGCGGCTGCCTGGTTCGCTGGTACAGCAGGATGCGCTCGTCAACGAGGTCGTAGCGTTCGGAGAGGATGCGTGCAACGTCCCAGGCCATCGGCACAAAATGCTGGCCTATGCGCAAATTCTCGGCCATGACAATCACATAGCCGCCCTCGCGCACGAACGGCTTCAAGGCTTTGAATACCAGGTAAATCTGTTCCAGGAATGTCGCGTAGGTGGTGGAGTTATACAGCTGCGCACCGCCCTCCTCGGGCCAGCGGCAACCGAAGTAGGGGATATTCGTCAACACCAGGTCGACGGGCGGCAGCTGGGCGGCGGTCTTGACGATATCGCCTGCCAATACGGCCTGGCGTGCGGCACCGGCGCGGCTCATGCGCTCCTGCGCGATGCCGGCGCGCGCCGGTTCAAGCTCGACGCCAATGCCGCGCCGTCCTTCGAGATGAGCAGCCATCAGGGTGGTGCCGAAACCGCAGAAGGGATCGAGCAGCAATCCGCCTTCAGGGCAGAACTGGCGGATGAAGGGACGCATCTGCTCGACCCAGCCGCAGTCGCGCGCGCCGAAGGGGTCGCGGGCGGCCAAGTCTGGCGGCAAGCGGTACCCTGCCTCCTGCTCTTGCAGCAGCAGCCAGCTATTGTTATCCAATCAGTGCCTCCTCTCGGGCGGACGAAAACAGAATGTGCCGCTCGGGATTCCAGCCGGCGCATAGATTGCCGTTGGCGTGGAATACCAGCTTGTATACATTACCGGAGCCATGCTGGCGGTGCATCAGGGCATAGTCCGACGCTTCAAACGTGACGCGCATGCCGCGGTAGTGGCCAATCAAATTCCAGAAATAGTAACCTTCAGTGACTTGCTCAAACCCGAACTGGCCGGCAAATCCGGGCTGGTTCAGGCATTGTTCCAGCAGGCCCGCCATCGGGATGCGCGTAGCGGCGATGTAGCGCGAAGTCACGTTGTCCCTATAGCTGTCGTCAAACTGCGAAAATTCACGGAAGATGACTGCCTCCACGCCAAGACCGCGCGCCCAGCCGAGGTAGTCCAGCACGTCGCCGGCAGTGGCGACGCCGCCAGCCTGCACGATGCAAACCAGCTTCACCGGAATGCGCCCGCCCAGCCGCTGCAGCATGCTGACAAAGCGCTCCTGCTGCCGCACCTCCACACCGGGACGAAAACGCATGATGGACTGATTGATGTCTTCGCGGTGGTGATGGCGCGACAGTTCGACCCAATCCAGGCTGAATGCGGCAAGGCGCTCGATCAGCGCCATGCCATGCGCCGCATGCGCCAATCCCGAACCGTTGGTGTACAGCACCCGGTCATTGACCGGCGAGGACGCGGCATGCCGCTGCAGCGCGTCGAGCATCTGCTGCATCCATGCCGGATCGTCCGTCGTTTCCAGGCCGGACAGGGAGTAGGAGATGGGCAGGCCTGCCAGCTCGCACAGTGCGGCGCGCAAATTCTCGAAGTAGGCGCCGCCGGGGCGCAGCGAACTGGATGGCTTCGCAGAAGCTTTCTCAACCAGGCTTTCCGAACAAAAGCGGCAACGCGCCGAGCATGGCTTGGCCGAGGCATAGGGCGTGAATGTGACCGGTTGCGCGATCCGGTAGCCGCGCCCGCCGATGGTATGTGTACGCCAGCGCTTATCGTCCGTGGCGGCGGGTGCGCGGTAGGCAACTGTCGGCACGCTTGCCGGCAGTTTCGCCAGCACCGGCGCCGCAACCAGTTGCGCGGCCAGCTCCCCGGTCAAACGCTGGATCGGAATGATGTCTCTATCGTGCATATTCAAGCCTTGCTGCCAGTGCCATTATTTCGGCTCATGGAAACAGTGTAGCTCACTTAGTTTAAATAGTAAACTAACTATGCTATAGTTCCCTTGCCGATGAAAATGGAGCCGGATATGCAGCAAATGATATGTACCGTCGATGTGGTTCTGCTGACGCTGCAGGACAGCGCCCTGAAGGTGGCGCTGCTGAAGCGCGAGCGCGAACCATTCAAGGACATGCATGCGCTGCCTGGCGGCTTTGTTCATCCGGATGCGGATGCCAATACACGGGACGCCGCGCTGCGCATGCTGGCGCAGAAGACGGCGATCCGGCCGCCCTATCTGGAGCAGCTGGCGACCTTCTCCGGCCCGGTCCGCGATCCGCGCGGCTGGTCGATCTCGGTGGTGTACTACGCGCTGGTGCCATTCGACGTGATCGGACAGGCCGGCCATGCGGACGTGAAGCTGGCCAGCGTCGACAAGCTTCCCCGCCTGTCCTTCGACCACCGCGCGATCGTCGGCACGGCCGTGCAGCGCCTGCGCGGCAAAAGCCAGTATTCTTCACTGCCCTGCTACCTGGCGGGCGAGGCGTTCACGCTGCCGCAGCTGCAGCGGATCTACGAGGCGCTGATGGGCGAAGCGCTCAACAAGGTCAGCTTCCGCCGCAAGATGATGGAAATGGATATGCTCGAAGCGATCGCCGGCGAATTTTCCGCTGGCGGCGCGCACCGGCCCGCACAGCTGTACCGCCTCAAGCCGGAGTTGCGCGATCGGTTGACGCTGATCGAGCGGGGCCTGTAAGCCAGTCCACCGCACAGCAACTGAGCGTAGCAACTAGCAAAGCAACCGTCACGCTCATGCAGCACGCCTTTTCTTAAGCAACCGCAAAGCATACGTCAAAAATAGTTTCTTGCGTCCGACGCACCTTTGATATTTATCAAACGGGCTAGCAAGTCCTTAGGTTATTGTCTAGCCAACTTTTGATTTTCATCAAGAAATCCAATCTGAGCTTGAGCAGCGGCGCAAAGGAAAGAGCCCAATGCGCCGCACGACTTGGCCGCCCCCTGCAAAACCTGGCAGTAGCATCCCGCAACTTGGGAATGTAAAGTCACGCTGCCTTTTTTCAGGAAAGCACGATCCCCGGACATTGATTGCCAACGGCCCCTTCTCGCGCCGGTTCGGGAGAGGTAACGAGATGCGCATAGGTGAATTCGTAGACGACACTTTTTCTTGAGCCTCACCCGCCGCGCGCAAGTGGCGGGCCGTCGCCCGGAACAGAACAAGTGCCACCCAAATCGACCGTTCTTGATTAACGAAAAGGAATTTCCGGATGACGAATTATTCTGACATTTGCATAGTTGGCGCTGGCATTGGTGGACTGACTTGCGCAACCCAATTGATCAACGCCGCGGCCGGGAAAAATTTACGCATCCGCGTATTCGACCTGAATACGTCGGTAGGCGGCCGTATCCAGTCGCGCGAAATCGACGAGGAGGAAATCGCCGAACTCGGCGCCGCGCGCTACTCGCCGCAACTGCATCCGAACTTCCAGCAGCTCATGCAGGAAAGCGGCCTGGCCCATGCCATCTATCCATTTACCGAAGCAGTGTTTCGCGAGCGCGAACAAGAGAAACTGAAGGACACCCTGCTGAGCCTGAGCCCGATGGTGAAAGAGCATCCGGACGATTCCTTCCTGGATTTCGTCAGCAACTATCTGGGCGTGGAGGAAGCCAACCGCATCATCAAGGCCACCGGCTATGACGCCCTGCTGTTGCCGATCGTAACGGCCGCCATGGCTTACGACATCATCAAGAAGCACCCGGAAACGCAAAACTTTACCGAGAATGCCGCCAACCAGTGGCGCTATGCCACCGACGGCTATAGCGAACTGCTGGGCCAGCTGCAGCGCCAGGCCCAGTCCGGCGGCGTGGAGTTTCAGCTGGAGCACCGCTTGCTGTCGGTTAAAAAAACCGGCGCCGAGTATGTGCTCTCCTTCAGCCATATGGGCGACACCCTGGTGCACCGCACCCGCCACCTGATCATGGCCATCCCGCCCTCCGCCATGGCCGGCCTGGACCTGGATTTCCCCGCCACCTGGAGCCCGTTCAAATACGACTCCCTGCCTTTGTTCAAAGGCTTCCTGACGTTCGACAAGTCGTGGTTCCAGGGCCTGGGCCTGACCGACAAAGTGCTGATGGCCAACAATCCTCTGCGGAAAATCTACTTCAAGAGCGACAAATACCTGGTCTTCTACACCGACAGCAAAAGCGCGACGTATTGGCGGGACAGTCTGGAGCAGGGTGAAGAGGTATATCTGGAACGGGTGCGCAGCCACCTGGAAGAGGTGTTGCCACTGAACGGGCAGCCGCTGCCGCCGATCAAGACGCATTTCTACAAGCACTGGCCGCACGGCGTCGAGTTTTATCTGGAGCCGGAAGCCGAACATCCGCCGGTCCTGCTGCACCCGGACGGCATCATCTCCTGCTCGGACGCCTATACCCAGCATTGCGGCTGGATGGAAGGCAGCCTGATCAGCGCACGGCAAGCCACCCACCTGCTGCTGGAACGGCTCAGCGAGGCAGCGGAAGAACCCGGCACTAACGATAAGCTCGCCACCTCCTCGAACTGAGCGCCTATGAGCATTCTTGATTTTCCGCGCTTCCATTTCCGAGGCTTTGCCCGCGCCAATGTGCCGACTGCAAATCGCAACACGCACGGCCATATCGATATCGCCAGCAATACGGTATCGGTCGCGGGCGAGCCTTTCGATCTGGGCCGGCCGCCGACGGAATTCCATCAGCACCTGAAACAGCTTGCCCCGCGCTTCAATGCCGAGGGCAAGCCGGACCCGGAAGGCATCTTCAGCCAGGCGGCGGGCTACAACGCTTGCGGCAATAATCATTTTGCGTGGGAGAACGCCAGAATCACCGGCGTTCAGCTGCAGGAAGGCGCAGTCGATACCGAAGACAATCTGGTCGGCGCCAAGCTGGCTTTATGGGGGCATTACAACGATTACCTGCGCACGACGGTCAACCGTGCGCGGTGGGTCGACCAGAACCCCGCCGAACCGGACAGCACACTGATTTACGCCGGCCAGTTCACGCTGAGCGGCAAGCACGCCACGCCGAATACGCCCAGCCTGTTCAGCGCCGACCTGCCGCAGGCGCAATCGGTGCGCTTGCTGGGCCATGGCCATATCACGGAGCGCAGCGGGCATTTCCTGGACGATGAATTCGGCCGCTCCAGGGTATTCCAGTTTTCCGTGGCCAAGCAGGATGCGAATTTCCTCTTCAACCAGGAGGCGGCGCTGCCGGCCAGCCTGCGCGCCTTGCAAGAGGCGCTGGCCGGCGAGGATGTGCTCGGGCTCACGGTGCAATACGCCTTGTTCAATATGTCGACGCCGCCGAAGCCCGATTCGCAGGTGTTTTATGACATGGCCGGCAGCATCGGGCTGTGGCGGCGCGGCGAACTGGCCACCTATCCGGCCGGCCGCCTGCTGCTGCCGCGCCAGAGCCGCCTGGGACCGGTGCTGGTGCAGTTGCAGGCCGACCGCGTCTCGCTCAGCATGCCGACCGCCATTCCCTTCACCACGCGCGCGGCCAGCGCCGTGTCGGAACAGCATCCAACCCATGCGCTGGGCGGCAAGCAGGCGCTGGGCGACTTGCTGCTGCATGGCGCCGGCGGCGCGCTGCTGGCGCGCATCCCGGAGCAGCTGTACCTGGATTACTGGCGCCACCATGGCGTCATCGATGTGCCGCTGCAGCACGCCGAGGCGGCTTCCGGTTCGCTCAGCCTGGGCAGCGCGCAGGCGCAATGGGACGAAGCCGACTGGGTGCTGCAATCCGACAGCAACCTGCTGTATCTGGAAGCGCCCAACCGGCAGAAGCAGCGCGACTTTCCGCAAACGATCACGCTGCAAAGCCGTTTCCGCGGAGCGCTGGCGGCCCACCCTGCGCTGGCGGTGCAGGCGCAGGACGGCGAGATGCTGGCCCTGGAGCTGGAAGCCTCCGCGCAGGGAACGGGCTACGCCGAGCTGCGCGTCACGGGCCGCCGTTCCGGCGCCACCCGCATCGTGCTGGGCGAGGGCCGGGAGACGCAATCCATCGGCGTGCGCGTACTGCCCGACGACTGGCATCTGGACGAGGTGCCGGCCGAGCAGGTCGACTACGCCTTCCTCTACCGGCATGTGATGAGCTATTACGAGCTGATCTATCCCTTCATGTCGGACAAGGTGTTCAGCCTGGCGGACCAGTGCAAATGCGAAACCTATTCGCGCCTGATGTGGCAGATGTGCGATCCGCAGAACCGCGACAAAAGCTATTACATGCCGAGCACGCGCGAGCTGTCGCTGCCGAAATCGCGCCTGTTCCTGAAATACCTGACCCAGGTCGAGGCCGCCGCCAAGACGGGGCAGCCGCAGGCCGGCACGGCCCACGTCATCCGCTGTAAAGGCGAACTGGTCGAGGAATTGCAGAAGGCGATCGACCTCGAACTGTCGCTCATGCTGCAGTACCTGTATGCCGCGTATTCGATTCCCAATTACGAGCAGGGGCTGCAGCAGGTGAAAGCGGGGCGCTGGCTGCCGGCCGAGCTGGAACTGGCTTGCGGCGGCGAAGACCGGCGCCGCAACAGCGGCGCGCGCGGCGCCCTGCTGGAAATCGCCCACGAGGAAATGATCCACTACCTGCTGGTGAACAATGTGCTGATGGCGCTGGGCGAGCCCTTCTATGCCGGCGTGCCCGTGCTGGGACAGGCGGCGCGGCAGCGCTTCGGCCTCGACACGGAATTCGCCTTCGAACCGTTCTCCGAGCATGTGCTGGCCCGTTTCGTGCGCTTCGAATGGCCCGACTATATTCCGACGCCGGGCAAGTCCATCGCCAGCTTCTATATCGCCATCCGCCAGGCGCTGGCCGAGCTGCCGGACCTGTTCCCGGCCGGCGGCGGCAAGAGCGGCGGCGAACACCACCTGTTCCTCAAGGAGCTGACCAACCGCGCCTACCCGGGCTACCAGCTGGAAGTGGCCGACCGCGACAGCGCGCTGTTCGCCATCGACTTCGTCACCGAACAGGGCGAAGGCGTGGCGGTCGATTCGCCGCATTTCGACGCCTCGCATTTCCAGCGCCTGCGCACCCTGGCCGGCAAGTTCGCGGCCTGCGCCAAACCGTTCGAGCCGGCCATTCCGGCGCTGAAAAACCCGGTGCTGGAAGCGCGCGCCGATTGCAATGTCGTGACCGATCCCAGGACGCGTTCGCTGATGCAGCTGTACCAGGGTTGCAATGAGCTGACCTTCGCCCTGATGGCCCACCATTTCGCGCAGCAGCCGCTGGGCAGCCTGCGCCGTTCGCGCCTGATGAATGCGGCCATCGACATCATGACCGGCCTGTTGCGGCCCCTGTCGGCCGCGCTGATGAACATGCCGTCCGGCCTGCCCGGACGCAATGCCGGACCGCCCGTGCCCACGCCGCTCAGCAGCCAGATCAGCAGCGACTACAGCACGGGCTGCGAGCAGCTGGCGCAGAAATGCCTGGCGCTGGCGCAGTACGCCCGCAGCCTGGAAGCGGGCGTGGTCGGCCTGGCGCCGATCGAAATGTTGGAGTTTTTTAATCAGCAATTGACCGATTTATCTCGGGGAAAGATGTCAAGAGAGGCCTGAATGCACAAAATCATTATCGTCGGCGGCGGCTTGGCAGGTAGCCTCACCGCCATCTATCTGGCGCAACGCGGACACCATGTCCAGGTTGTGGAAAAGCGCAGCGACCCGCTGCAGGAAAACCCCAAAGCCGATCCGATCAACTCGCGCGCCATCGGCGTCAGCATGACGGTGCGCGGCATCAAGGCGGTGCTCGGGGCCGGCATCAGCAAGCAGGATCTGGATCAGTGCGGCGAACCCGTGGTCGGCATGGCGTTTTGCGTGCGCGGCCAATACAAGGTGCGCGAGCTGCATCCGCTCGAAGGCCTGTATCCCCTGTCGCTGAACCGCAATGCCTTCCAGCGCCTGCTCAACAAATACGCCGCCCTGCACAAGGTGAAATACCACTTCGAGCATAAATGCCTGGACGTCGACCTGGACCGCAAAACCGTGCTGATCCAGGGGCCGGACGGCGCCCTGCAGCATCTGCATGGCGACCTGATCATCGGCGCCGACGGCGCCCACTCGGCGGTGCGGCGCGCCATGCAAAGCAGCATGCGGCGCTTCGAGTTCAAGCAGACCTTCTTCCGCCACGGCTACAAGACCGTGGTGCTGCCGAAGGCCGAGGCGCTCGGCTTCCGCAAGGACCTGCTGTACTTCTTCGGCATGGATTCGCGCGGCCTGTTCGCCGGCCGCGCCGCCACCATCCCGGACGGCAGCATCAGCTTCGCCATCTGCCTGCCCTATACCGGCACGCCCAGCCTGGCGACGCAGAATCCGGAAGCCATGGCCGAGTTCTTCAACCGCTATTTCAGCATGCTGCCGGAGGCCAGCCGCCAGGAGCTGATGGAACAGTACATCGCGCTGCCGAGCAACGACCTGATCAATGTCCGTTCCAGCACCTTCCACTACAAGGGCAATATGCTGCTGATCGGCGACGCGGCGCACGCCACCGCGCCGTTCCTGGGCCAGGGCATGAATATGGCGCTGGAGGACGTGCACGTCTTCGTCAAGCTGCTGGAAAAACACGGCAATGCGCTGGACCTGACCTTGTCCGACTTCACCCGCCTGCGCAAGGTGGAGGCCGACGCCATGCAGGATATGGCGATCGCCAACTACGAAACGCTGAGCAACCCGAATCTGATTTTCTTCCTGCAGACCCGGTACACCCGCTATATGCACAAGAAATTCCCCCGCGTTTATCCGCCCGATATGGCGGAGAAACTGTACTTCACATCGGTTCCCTACGATGAGCTGCAGCAAATCCAGAAGAAGCAAAACGTTTGGTACAAACTTGGAAGGGTAAATTAATGAAGATTCTCGTTATCGGCGCCGGACCAGCAGGATTGATTTTTGCCAACCAACTGAAGAAGACGCAACCTGGCTGGGATATCAGCATCGTCGAAAAAAATACGCCGGATGAGGTGCTGGGCTGGGGCGTGGTGCTGCCGGGACGGCCGCCGCACCATCCGGCCAATCCGCTCTCGTATATCGAAGCGCCGGAAAAGCTGCATCCGCAATTCCTCGAAGAATTCAAGCTGGTGCACAACAACCAGCCGAACCTGATGAGCACCGGCGTCACGCTGTGCGGCGCCGAACGGCGCGGCCTGGTGCACGCGCTGCGCGCCAAATGCGTGTCGGCCGGCATCCCGATCAGCTACGAAACGCCGCCGGCCAGCAAGGAAGAACTGGAAGCCGGCTACGACCTGGTGGTGGTGGCCAATGGTCTCAACTACAAAACGCTGGACTTGCCGCCGGCGCTGGCGCCGCATGTCGACTTCGGCAGCAATAAATACATGTGGTACGGCACCACCCAGCTGTTCGACCAGATGAACCTGGTGTTCCGCAGCAGCGACCACGGCATTTTCGTCGGCCATTCCTACAAGTACTCGGACAAGATGAGCACCTTCGTCGTCGAGTGCAGCGAGCAGACTTTTGCCCGCGCCGAGCTGGAAGCGCGCTCCGAGCGCGACGCCGCCGCCTACGTCGCCAAGGTCTTCCAGGCCGAGCTGGGCGGGCATGAGCTGCTCAGCCAGCCGGGCCAGGGCTGGCGCAATTTCATGACCCTGAGCCACGACCTGGCCTATGACGGCAAGTTCGTGCTGATCGGCGACGCGCTGCAGACCGGCCACTTCTCGATCGGCCACGGCACGACGATGGCGGTGGTGGTCGCGCTGCTGCTTGCGAAAACCCTGGATACCGGCGCCGACGTGCCCGCCGCGCTGGAGAACTTCAATGCGCGCGCGGTGCCGCTGGTGCAGCTGTTCAAGGACCACGCCAACAGCAGCCGCCTGTGGTTCGAGACCGTGGGCGAGCGTATCGCGCTGAGCAATGAGGAGCTGACCGCCAGCTTCGATGCCCGCCGCAAGGACCTGCCGCCGCTGCAGGATGCGCTGATGGCCAGCCTCGGCTACGCCCTCGGCCGTTAAGGAGACCCCATGCCCGCACACGCCACCCCGCCACTGCTGCCGCTGCAATGGAGCAGCGCCTATGTCTCGTATTGGACGCCGATGCAGGAGGACGACCAGATCACCTCCGGCTATTGCTGGTTCGATTACGGCCGCAATATCTGCCGCATCGACGGCCTGTTCAATCCCTGGTCGGAAAAGGAAACCGGCCATCGGCTCTGGATGTCGGAAATCGGCGACGCCCGGCGCGAGCAAAGCCGCAAGCAGAAAGTGGCGTATGCCAGGGAAGCGGCGGCGGCGGGCGTCGAGCTGTACGACACGGCGCTGCCGGATGAGGTGACGCCCTTCCATGAGCTGTTCCTGCCGCAGGCCATCCTGGTCGACGGCGAGGCGCGCCACGACGGCCGCCACACCGTGCTGGGCCAGGAGGCCGACGCCTGGGTGGTGGAGCGGCCGGGCAAGGCGCCCTCGGTCTTCTACCTGCAGGCCGGCGGCAACCACCTGCTGCGCATGGTCACCGGCAGCGATGCCCAGCATCAGTCGGTGCGCGATTTCCCGAACTTCTTTGCCGGCGAAATCGCGGACAGTATTTTTAGACTGGAAAGAAGCGCCATTTCATCCCGCTAGCAGCACAAACCGGCCCGGCTGGTGGATGCATATCGGCTTCCACCAGCCGGGCTGCCCGGGCGGTTTCTCCGCCATCTCGACCATTCCATTTTCTTGCTCATTGCTCTCGAAGGAAGCCGTATGCCGCTGCTTGTCTACATTCTCGGGTTGACGATCTTTTCAATAACCACGTCCGAATTCATGGTGGCGGGCATGATGCCGTCGCTGGCCCAGGCCATGGGCCAGCCGCTGGCACAGATCGGTTACCTGATCTCGCTCTACGCCATGGGCATGGTGATCGGCGGGCCGCTGTTCACCATCGGCCTGCTCAAGCTGCGCATCCCCAACAAGCAAGGACTGCTGTGGCTGCTGGGCCTGTACGCCCTGGCCCAGGCTGCCGCGGCCTCGGCCACCAGCTATGAACTCATGGCCATGGCCCGTCTGGCCACGGGCGTGGCCGGTTCCGTCTGCTTTGGCCTGTCGCTGGCGATCTGCGCCGACGTCGTCCCGCCGCAATCGCGCGGCCGCGCCGCCGCTGTGGTGATCGGCGGCCTGATGCTCGCTGGCGTGGTGGGCGTGCCGGTCAGCACGCTGATCGACCAGCACTTCGGCTGGCGCGCCAGCTTCTGGCTGGTGGTGGCGCTGGCGGGCCTGTGCCTGCTGCTCATCGCGCTGCTGGTGCCGCGCTCCCAAGCATCCGACACGGTCAGCCTGGGCGAGGAGCTGCGCGAGTTCCGCAACCGCCACCTGTGGGCCGCCTATGCCAGCAGCGCCCTGATCATCGGCGCCATCTTCGCGGCCTTCAGCTATTTCACGCCGATCCTGACCGAGATCAGCGGTTTCCCCGCTTCTTCGATTCCCTGGCTGCTGGGCGTCTACGGCATCGCCAATGTGGTGGGCAACGGCGTGGTGGGCCGTTTCGCCGACCAATACACCATTCCCATCATGGTGGGCGGCATGCTCGTGCTGGGTTCGAGCCTGGCGCTGTTCGCCGTCTTCGCGCACCACCAGAGCGTCAGCATCGTGCTGCTGATCGTGACCGGCCTGGTCGGCATGTCGATGAATCCCGCCATCATCGCCCGCGTGATGCGCACCGCACACCCAGGCCCCCTGGTCAACACGGTGCACACCTCCGTCATCAATATCGGCCTGAGCGTCGGCTCCTGGGCCGGCGGCGCCGGCATTGCCGCCGGCTACGGCCTGCGCTCGCCGCTATGGGTCGGCGTCGCATTCGCCTTCCTTGGCCTAGTCAGCCTGCTGCCCTACCTCGGGCAAAGGCCGCGCGATGCGGGCGCTGCCGCCTTCCCCGCCGGCGCCGATTAAGTCCCCGCATGGCAGGGCGGCATCGCGGGAGCGGAAGATGAGAAAACTCAGCGCCGCCAGTATCCATACCCCGCCACCGCCATACAGCATCAAGACAGCGAAGCCCTGCGCCAGCGCCGCCTGGGACAAGGGGCCGGCGGCATCCAGCCGGCCCGCGGCGACCGCTGCGGCGGCATTGCGCAGCTGGGCCGCCGCAACGCCTGCAGGCGCGTGCTGGCGCAGATAAGCCAGCACGCTTTCGAACAGCAAAAAGCCCATCACGGCGATATTGATGGCCAGGGTGATGAGCCGCGCGCTCATATCGATGCCCGAAGCCATGCCGGCCCGGTTCCCCGGCACCGCACCGGTCGCGGTATTGGTCACCGGCGTGTTGGTCAGGCCCAGTCCGGCGCCGGCGATCAGGCAGCCGGGCAGCATGCTGAGCCAGCCGGCGTGTTCCAGGCCGCTGCCATGCCACATCAGCATGAAGCCGAGCCCCAGCGTGAACAAGCCCGCCGGAATCACCACGCCCGGCCGGTAGCGCAAAGACAGGCGTTCGGCGAAGGGCGGCACGATCAGGGTCGGCAAGGTGTAGGCCAGCAGCGCCAGGCCCGCGTCGACGGCGCCGTAGCCCAGCACGGCCTGGAAATACAGCGGCAGATAGATCATCAGCGGCCAGAAGCTGAAATTCATGCCGATGGAGCCGAGCAGGGCGCCGGAAAACGCGGGAATCCTGAAGACGGAGAAATCGAACATCGGATGCGGAACGGTCTTCTCCACATACAGAAAGAGCGCAAGACAGAATATGGCCGCACCGAGAATGGCCATGCCGGCAGGACTGGCGAAGCCGATGTCCGGCCCTTGCGTAATGAAGTAGGTCAATCCAAACACACCCAGCGACAGCGAGATGATACCGGCCAGATCCAGCTGCTTTTCTTCCGGATCGCGCGATTCCAGCACACCGGAAAATGCCAGGCACAAGGTCAGCACCGTCAGCGGCACGTGCACCAGAAACACCCATTGCCAGCTCAGCAGCGCAACGATGGCGCCGCCGATCAGCGGGCCGAAACCCAGGCCTGCGCCAAACACGATGCCGAATACGCCGAAGGCGCGGCTGCGCTCGCGTTCTTCGCGGAACTGGTGCGACAAAATCGCCAGCAGGCAGATCACCATGGCGCCGCCGCTCATGCCTTGCAGGAAGCGGCTGACGATCAGTACCGCCATGCTCGCCGCCAGGCCGCAAATGAGCGAGCTGAGGCCGAAACAAAACAGGGTCAGGAGAAACAGGCGCTTGCGCCCATAGCGGTCGGCGAGCGTGCCAGCCGCCATCAGCACGGTGGTGCAGGCGATGGTGTAGGCGTTCATGATCCATTGCATGTCCTTGAGGCCGCCATGCAGCAAGCGTTCCAGCGTCGGCAGGATGACCGGCACGCTGGAAATTTCCAGTCCAAACATCAGCGCGGCGAGGCAGACCGATGCCAGCGCAAAAAAATTTCTTCGGGCGCAAGAGAGTGTCATCAACGAATTCCCATCATAGGTTCATGGCATCCGGACTGCCGGGGCGGCCGGAACGAGAGAGCGATTCTGGGCCAGATCGACTCATGCCACAAATGATTTAATTTCGTATAATTCATTAACAATCTTCATCAATAAACACCCGACCGGACGCCATGAATCTGGACCCCGCTCTGCTGCGCACCTTCGTCGCCGTCCACGAGACGGGCAGCTTTACGCGCGCCGCCGAGCGCCTGCACCTGACGCAGTCGGCCGTCAGCCACCAGATCCGCCGGCTCGAAGAGCAGCTCGGCCGGCCATTGCTGCAGCGGACCACGCGCAGCCTGACGCCCACCGAGGATGGCGAAGACCTGCTGCCTTACGCGCAGCAGATCTTGCTGGCCCTGGATGCCCTGGGCCAGCGCTTCCGGCCTTCGCCCATCTCGGGCGAGGTGCGCTTTGGCGCGCCGGAGAATTTTGTCGGCGACCGCCTGCCATCCCTGCTATGCCAGTTCGCGCGCGCCTTTCCCTCGGTGCGCCTCGATGTGCGCGTCAATATGCAGCTCGATCTGCGCGCGCTGGTCAGGGAAGGGGAGCTGGACCTTGCTGTGATCATGACGCCGGGCGATTGCGAAGAAGGCAGGCGCATCAGGCAAACGCAGCTGGTCTGGGTCGCCGCCGAGTCGTTCGATTTGCCGAAAGGCAGTCCCGTGCCGCTGGCCTTCTTTCCCTCGCCCTGCATCAACCGCCGGGTCGGCATCAGCGCGCTGGACGAAATTGGCGTACAGTGGCAAACCGTGTTCACCTCGCCGAGCCAGCAAGGCATCAGCGCGGCCATCCTGTCGGGCCTGGCCGTTTCGGTGCTGCCGCGGGAAGACGTGGAGGAGGGCATGCGCATCGTCGACGGCTGCTACGGCCTGCCCGCGCTGCCGAAGGCCAGTTTCGCGCTGATCAGCAGCGGCGAGGAAAAAACCCCGGCGGCCCAGGCTTTCGGCCAGCTGATCCTGGATGTATCGGCGAAGGCGGGGGAGCCAAAAACGAAAAAACGGAGACAACGCTGAGTATGATCGACCATCTTGACCACCTTGTCCTGACCACGCGCGACAAGGAGCGCTGCATCGATTTCTATACGCGCGTGCTGGGCATGCAGCTGGAGACTTTCGGCGCGGGCCGTGTCGCTTTCAAGTTCGGCGCGCAGAAAATCAATCTGCACGAGTACGGCAAGGAATTCCTGCCCAAGGCGCAGGCGCCGACGCCAGGCTCGCTCGACCTGTGCTTCATTGCCGCGATTCCGCTGGACGAGGTCATTGCCCGCCTACACGCGGAAAACGTGGCCATCGAGGAAGGTCCGGTGCTGCGCACCGGCGCCAACTGGCCGATCCGTTCCGTGTATGTGCGCGATCCGGATCTGAACCTGGTCGAAATCTCCGAGCAGGCCTGACCCGGCCGCCGGCGCTACGCACGCGATCGGTTTGGTGGCGCTGCTCGCCGGAGTCTTGATGCTAAGATGAAGCCATCTCCTTCCCGGCACTGGGGCAAAACATATGCCTGGCCACTCGCATGACATGGTCTCGAAACAGGCGCCGCCGCTGGTCGCGATTGGCGGGTCCGCCGGAAGCCTGGAGGCGCTCATCCAATTCTTCGAGGTGTTGCCGGAAGACTGCGGCATCGCCTTCATCGTCGTGGTGCATCTTGCCCCCAACGAGGAAAGCCTGCTGCCGGAACTGCTGCAACGGCGCTGTGCCTTGCGGGTGGTACATGCGCGAAACAATCAGCATATTCTTGCCAATCATGTGTATGTGATTCCGCCTGGACGCATCCTGACGCGGCAGCAAGACCGGCTGCAAGTGGCGCCGCTGGATCTGCAGCTGGGCAGGGTCGCGGTGATCGATGTCCTGTTCGAATCGCTGGCCGCGTCGGACCATCGGCCCCTGGCCGGTATTTTGCTGTCGGGGGCCGATTCCGACGGCACGGCCGGCTTACAGCAGATCAAGCATGCGGGCGGCTTGACGCTGGTACAAAATCCGGACGAAGCGGCCCAGGAAACCATGCCCCGCACGGCAATCGACAGCGGCTGCGCCGATGCCGTGTTGCCCGTGGCGGAAATGCCCGCGCGGCTGCTGTCCAGCTTTGGCATCAGCGCCACGCTGCGCCGGCCGCCGGCTGTCCCAGCCCTGCAAACCAAGCACGTCATGAAACCGACGGCCAAGGAAGCGGAGCTGGTGCAGAAGGCGGTGCTAAGCCTGCGGCGGCGAACGGGCCGCGATTTTTCCTACTTTCGCCCGATCGTGGTGCTGCGCCACTTGCGGCGGCGGATGGAGCTGACTGTGCGGGGGAAGGCGGTCGAGTATCTGGCCTTGCTGGATACGGATGCCGCCGAACCGGAGGCGCTGCTGCGCGAGCTGCTGATTTCGGTCACCGGTTTTTTCCGCGATGCGGAAGCTTTCCATGCCTTGAGCCGGCATATTCCCGCGCTGTTCGAAGGCAAAGGCGAAGCCGATTTCGTGCGGGTCTGGGTGCCCGCCTGCGCGACCGGCGAGGAAGCCTATTCCATCGCCATGCTGCTGCAGGAATATGCGGAAACGCTCGCGCATCCCCCCGGCATCCAGGTGTTTGGCTGCGACCTGGACCGTTCCGCCATCGCAAAGGCCCGTGCCGGAGTGTACCGGCCGGCGGTGGTGGCGTCGGTGGGCGGGGAGCGCCTGGCGCGCTTTTTCCAGGAGGAGGCCGGCGGCTACCGCGTGCGGCGGGAATTGCGCCAAATCATGCTGTTCGCGGAGAATGACGTGGTGGGCGACCCCGCGTTCACTTGTATCGACCTGATCAGCTGCCGCAATCTGCTGATTTACCTGAATCCGGAGGGGCAAAAACGGATGATGGACGTGTTCGACTTTTCCCTCAATCCACATGGAATGCTCTTCCTCGGTTCCGCTGAGGGACTGTTGAACTTCAACACGGCGTTTGATCCCCTGGAATCGCAATACCGCATCTATCGCCGCAGCACCGGGCCGCAGCGCAGGACCAGCGCCGCCAGCGCTATTCAAAGATCGCTGACAATGGAACAAAGCGCCTACGGCAAAGCCTCCTTGCCGAGAAAGGAAAGGGAAGGTCCCAGCCTGCACCAGCTGCAGGACCAGCTCAAATTATTGCAGCAGCGTTTGCTGGGAAGCGTCCGCCAGGATGCCCCCGGCGCAACGGTCCAGCAGCAGCTGCAGCTCATTACGCAAGAGCTGCACGCGACCCTGGAGGAATTGGACATCAACCGCCAGGAGCTGCGTGCGATGAACGCCGAGCTGACCGCCGTCAATCTGGTGCTGAGCACAAAGCTCGACGAGCTGGAACAGACGAATAGCGCCCTCAGCAATCACATCAACGCGGCGGCGATTCCGATGGTATTCCTGGACCGCGAATTGCGCATCATGCGCTACACGCCGCGCGCGCGGGACCTGTTCCGGCTGATTCCGGCGGATATCGGCCGCATGCTGAGCGATCTGCGCAATGACCTGGACTATCCGTCCCTGATGAGCGACGCCGAGCTTATCCTGAACGGCAGCGCGCCGATCGAGCGCGAGATTCGCGAGCAATCGGGCAAATGCTATTTCGCCCGTATGCTGCCCTATCACGCGCTGCAAAACTGCATTTCCGGCGTCGTGCTCACTTTCTTCGACATCACTGCGCGCAAGCAGTCGGAAGCGGCGCTGTTGGCTTCCGAGGAAAAGCTCAGGACCTTTATCAGCGCAACCTCCGAAATCGTTTATGAAATGAGCGCCGACTGGCTGGAAATGCGTTCGCTCGCCGGCAAGAACTTCATTGCCACGACCGAGATTCCGCGCCAGGACTGGGTTGAGGAATATATTCCCGAAAAAGACAAGCCGTGCATCTGGGCCGCCATACACCAGGCGATCGCGGCGCGCAGCTACTTCGAACTGGAACACCGCGTCATCCGCCTCGATGGCAGCACGGGCTGGGTTTTCTCGCGCGCCATCCCGCTCTTCGACCAGCAGGGCCAGATCGTCAAATGGTTTGGCGCGGCAAGCGACATCACCGAGAGAAAACGCACCGACGAAGCTCTGCACGAATCCGAGGAACAGTACCGCAAGCTGTTCGCCGCGATCGATGAAGGCTTCTGCATCATCGAAGTCCTATTCGACGGCGAGGAAAAGCCGGTCGATTACCGTTGTCTGCAGATCAACCCGGCAGTCGAACGGCAGACCGGGATCAAGGAACCTACCGGACGCTGGATGCGCGAGATCGCGCCACGGCATGAGCAATACTGGTTCGAGACTTATGGCCGCGTCGCCCAGACCGGCGAGCCGGTACGCTTTGAAAGCGAGGCGAAGGAACTCGGGCGCTTTTATGATGTGTATGCCTTCCGCGTTGGCGATCCGCAGTTGCGGCGCGTCGGCATCCTGTTTAACGACATCAGCGCACGCAAGCGCGCCGACGAAGCCTTGCGCGCCGACGAAAACCGGCTGCGGCTGGCGCTCGATGCCGCCGAGATGGGCTACTACACCTGGTATCCGGCCGAAGACCGGACCGAGGCCGATGCCAGGCTGCTGGCCCTGTTCGGCCTGCCCGCCGACGCCGCGCTGACGCACGCCGGCATGATGGCATCGATGGTGCATCCCGATGACCGCGAACGCCATGAGTCGGCTTTAAGGCAGGCGCTCGATCCCGGCGGCGACGGCGTTTTCCGCGATGAAGTCCGCGTCCGCGGCGCCGATGGCGTCGAACGCCGGCTGGCGTTCAACGGCAAGGTCGAATTCGGGGGAAAACCCCGGCAGCCGGTGCGGCTGTCAGGCGTCGCACGCGACATTACGGACCAGCGCTTGAGCTGACATACGCTGCACCAAGCGCTGGAAATTCGCCGCCTGCTTGCACATGATGTTGCTATAATAACCACGCATTGCATGCCAGCTGCAGGCCCAGGCCTTATTCCTCCACCGAGATGTCGATGACAGACTTCTGCGATTCTCCTCCTGACAGTCAACAGAGCTCCTGTTTGCCAGTGGGACGTCTGGCGGGCCACTACGAATTCAAGAAACGCCTTGCCGAAGGCGGTTACGGCGACGTGTTTGAAGCGTGGGATCACAAGCTGCAGCGCAGCGTGGCAATCAAGCGCATTCGCAAGCAGGAGAGCGTTGGCCCCATCGGAAATTCCATGCGCGAAGCGCGTATGGCCGCATCGCTGCAGCATGCTTCCTTCGTGAAAGTCCATGCCGTCGAAGACGATGGGACGAGCCAGCTCATCGTCATGGAACTGGTGCCTGGACAAACAATCCGGCAATTGAGCACCGACAGGCCGATCCCCCAGGACACCGCACTCGACTGGATCGCCCAGGTCGCCGCGGCGATGCACGATGCCCATGCCAGCGGCCTGGTGCACGGCGATCTGAAACCCTCGAATCTGATGGTCGAACCGGCGGGCCGCGTGCGCATTCTCGACTTCGGGCTGGCCGTGCGCCACGACGCGTTGAACACCGGCGCGCTGGACGATCCGCAGCCCAGCGGCACCATTGCCTATATGGCGCCGGAACGCCTGCAGGGCGCACCGCCCGATGCGCAAAGCGATGTGTACGCGCTCGGCATTGTGCTGTACGAGCTGGTGTGCGGCGCGCGCCCCTATCCGGGGCTGGATGGGCTGGCGCTCGCCGCCGCCTGCCTGCAATCGAACTCCGCGACCTGGGCATATCCCGCCAGCCTGCCGGCGGGCCTGGTGGCGCTGATTCATGGCATGACCATGCGCCGCCCGCAGCAGCGTCTGGCGACCATGGCCGAGGTTCAGCGCAAGCTGCTGGAGCTGTCCGCCAAGCCCGGCGCCATGCCGCAGGCGCGGCACGCCTGGCACTGGCACTGGCCCGCGCGGCGCTGGCTGCTGGCCGGCGGCGCGGTGCTGGCCAGCGCCGTGCTCTGCGTCGGCGCCTGGCAGCTGAGTCCCCATGTGGCGGCGCTGCTGGAACACGCCGCGCCCTACTCGCCCACGCTGGAGATGCAGGCGGGCCTGGAAGCGCTGAGACAATTCGACCGCCCCGGCGCCACGGACCAGGCGGGCCGGCACTTCGCGCGCGTGCTGGAACATACGCCTGGCAATGCGGCAGCGGTGGCGGGCATGTCCCTGGTCTACTCCTTGCGTTACACCGGCGATAGCCAGGACGAAGTCTGGTTGCAAAAAGCAGCGGCGAGCGCGCAGCAGGCGCTCAAACTGAACGACCAGCTGGCCTTGAGCCACATCGCCAATGGTGGGGCGCTCGATGCGCTCGGCCGCCATGAACCCGCCTTGCAGGCTTACGCGCAGGCGCTGCGCCTCGACCCGGGCAATTACTTCGCCTGGTATGGCAAGATCCTGGCGCTGCGCCATGCCGGCCGCCTGGCCGAGGCGCTGCAGGAACTGAAACAGGCGTCGGCCCGTTTTCCGCAAGAGCGCGTTTTTGCCGATGAGCTGGGCGCCATCTACTACGAACAAGGCGAATATTCCCTTGCCGAGCAGGCATTCCGGCGCAGCATCGCCTTGCAGCCGGACTCGGTCGTCGCCTATGCCAATCTGAACGCGGTGCTGCTGGGACAGAACCGCCAGGACGAGGCGCTGCGCCTGCTCCAGCAAGGCTTGCAAATCCGGCCCAGCGCCCAGTTATACGGCAACCTGGGCAATGCATTCTTCCTGCGCGGCGACTATGTGCAAGCGGTCGCCGCGTTCGAAAATGCCGTTTCACCCAGCCATGGCGCGCCCGGCGAGTACCTGAACTGGGCCAATCTGGCCGATGCGCTGCTGCTGCTTCCCGGCCGTGAGCCGCAAGCGCGCCAAGCCTATGAGAAGGCGCGCTATCTGCTGGCGCCGCGCCTGGCGCGGACGCCAAACGACGTGACGCTGGTGTCGCGCATGGGCTTGTATGCCGCCCGCAGCGGCGACACGGCCACGGCAAAGAAAATGCTGGCGCACGCCGTCGCGCTCGCCCCCGACAACGCCAGCCTGCAGTTTCGCGTCGGCCTGGCGTATGAATTGCTTGGTAATCGCCAGATGGCGCTGGCCGCCATCCTCAAGTCCCGGCGTCTGGGCTATCCGTCCAAGTTCATTGAAGCAGAACCCGACCTGGTCGCGCTGCGGCGCGATCCGGGCTACCCGCAAGACTGAGGCCCCACTTGCGTCCGCCGGAGCGATCCGGCCTTATCGCACGCTTTGAAAGGAAAAGGTATGAGCCAGGCCCACCACTTTAACGTTCAATACGATGAAACCATCGATCTTATCGAATGGAGCTACGATGGCGGCTACGATTCCCCCCTATGCGCAATCAACGCCGGCGACACGGTGACGTTCTCCTGTCAATTCGTGGGCAAGAGCGCCGCGCCGGCCATCCTGAAATGCTTGCTGGCAGCCAGCCCCACGAGCAAGGCGCAAACCGAGTCGCCCTTCGTGGAAGGCGATCCTGTCAATCTGCTGGCCACGCCGACGCTGACGGTGGGCTCGGCACAGGGCAACTGGGCCTTCATTATTACCTTCGCCGTGCAATCACAAGGCGGCCCCGTCACCTGGCGCTTCGTGCCGGACCCCGAACTGCAGGTGAACTCCCGGCCGCCGAAATGATCAGTCCAGCAGATGCAGCTTGTGCAGGAGGCGCCGCAGCGGCTCGGCGGGCGTCTGGAGCAGGGCGGCGCAACGGGCGACATCGCCGCGGCTGTCGGCCAGCGCGCGCTTGATCTCATCCGGCGCGATCTGTTCAGGCCGTCTGATAGCGGAATGCCGTTCCAGCAATTTATACAAAGTGGGGCGCGAGATATCCAGTGCGGCGGCCGCGCTCTGGATGGTCCAGCCATGCTGGGCCATGGCCTGGAGAATCTCCTGCTCGCCCAACTCAGAAGGCTTGCGCCGGGCCGGCGGCGCAAGCGCCACCGGCTGCGCGGTTGGCGGCGCATCGCTGCCTTGCTGGCGCGGCAACCGCAGCAACTGGTCGAACAAGGGTTCGGCGCCGACATCCAGCGTCAGCTTGGCGCGCTGCAGTGCGCGCACCAGCTGCCGGATATTGCCGGGCCAGTCATAAGCGGCGAGCTGCAGCACCAGGGCGTAAGACAAACGCGCCGCCATTTCCCTGCCCATCAAATGCACGAGCAGCACGCCAAAGTCTTCGCGCCGCTGGCGCAGCGGCGGCAGCTGGATGACAAAGCCTTCCAGCCTTTGCAATAGCGCCTGGTTGAAAGCGGCGCTGTCCAGTTCCTGATCGGTCGCCGCAATCAGCCTGGCCGTCGAGCGCCGGTCCTGCGCCGCGCCCAACGGCCGATAGTCGCCCCCATCCAGCACGCGCAGCAGCATCGGCTGCACCGTGGCCGGCGCATTGCCGATTTCATCGAGAAACAAGGTCGCATCGTCGGCCTCGGCGAACAAGCCCTTCCGTTCCGTCTGCGCACCCGTATATGCGCCTTTGACGGCGCCAAACAGGTCGGCGGCAGCCAGGGACTCGGTCAGCGCGGCCATATTCACCGTCACCAGCTTTGCGCCGCAACGCTTGCTGAGCGCGTGAATGGCGCGGGCGGCAATCTCCTTGCCGGTTCCCGTTTCGCCCAGCATCAAGACTGGCATATCGGTAGGCGCGACCATGCGCAGCTGGTCCCGTATCGCGATGGCGGCACTGCCCACCCCCACCATGCCGGCGATCTGATTGGCCTTGGGCAGCAAGGTCATCCAATGCATGCACAGCAAAACGGCCCGGCCCAATCCCAGCAGCTGGCCGGCGCCGATCTGGGCAGCGTCCAGGCGGGTCCGGTCCTGGACGATTACCCCGTTCAACTCCACGACCATGCGCGTGGCGGGCAGATGCAGGGTCACGCCGTCCTGCGCATCGCGCACGAGGCGCATCGGTTCGCGCGAAATGCCGCCGTGGCCCAGCGCCAGGCCATCCCCATCCGGTTTGCAAAACAAAGGCGAATACCGGTTCAGCTCCAATGCGTCGCTATGCACGCCACTGACAAACTGGTCGCCGATGCGCGCGACGTCGGGATGCCAGACGATGGTCAGTGCCAGCAAGGGCCGGGCCGCGAGATCGGGCTGGCCCAGCGGTGAGGTAAGCGTGCGGGTTGCGTCTGTCATGAAAGAGTCGTGCCGGCGATGTAAAAGACCATGCTGTTTCCTGTCAAGGCTATGTCAAGTTTTACACACTTTCCTCGTTCCCGTTCTGCTCAATCCAGCAAGCATGCAGGCCATGGCCCCATAAATGCCCCTGGCATGGGAGTTGCGATGTGATCCATCAGCGGCATGACTGAAAAACATGCCGCAGCGATGCCGGCACCGATGCCGGCCCCATTTTCAGGAGAACATCATGTCCGAAAACATCTTCCCCGTTACTCAACTGGTGCTGACCACGGGCAGCCGGATGCGAGGAGAAGCCCGCCTGCAACTGACCCTGCTGCACAACCCGGAGCTGGGCCAAACCACGGTGGTCGGCATCGGCTTTATCACGCAAGCGATCCTGGCGCCGGCCATCGAAATTCCCATCGTCAGCGGCCAGGTTGTGCCGCTCGAAGCGCCCAATGCGGAGCGCGTACTGCGGGTCGAAGGAAGCTATGTGCGCGATTGGCCAGGCACCCAGCCAGGGCAAAGCCAGGAACACTTCTACGGCACCTTCCTGATCGACAAACAGTGGAATGGCCGCGGCACCTTCAGCTATGGCAAGCACGTTGTGCACGATGTGCTCATCGAGCGCATCGTTCCCGACAACACCTTGCAGGCTGCGGCATAAGCACCGGCAATACCCCGCGCCGCCAGCTGGCGTGCGCACATTCGCGCATTTTTCAACCACCCAAGGAGAATCATGATGGCACAAGCAAGCACCCCAATTTCGGTTACCAGTAAAGTCCCGCCTGAAAACAGCAATACGCTCGTCGTCAGCTGGCTTGGTCCGATCGACAATGGCAATGACAAGTTTTCCATCCAGTTCGTCAGCCGCAATAACAGCGGCGGCACGCCGGTGCCAGCCCCCGGACAACCAGAGGGTGGCTTTCCGGTCACCGCCACCGGCAACAGCTATTCGCAAGCGTTGACCTTTGCTTCGCCCACGGATGCCAGCAATTACGCCGCGCAGTTCCAGGCGCAAGTGCAGGCGCTGGCTGAGGAGCCCAACACGGCCAGCAACTGGGGCCTGCAAGCATGGTGGAATGTCGGCTTCTCGCTCACCATCACCGTCGGTAGCACCGAGATCACGCTGAACCAGCTGCCGGGCATGGGGGTTTACCGCTTGCCCGTTTCCAAGGAAGACCCGCTCTCGGTCACGTATGCCGACCTGAGCAAATTCGTCAAAACGATGGACTCGCAATTGACGATGCCGACCACATTTCCAAACGGCGCCCCCATCACCGCGTCGCTGAATATCACGGAGTGCATGGTCGACACCATCAACCGGACGTTCTCGTTCGATGTCTCGGCCACCTTGGGCAAAGGATGGGAAATCTTCCCGGGGCTGACCTTTAACGCCATTGGCCTGGATATCCAGCGCACCAATGGCAGCTACCTGATGGCGGCATAAGGCCATCCATGCCCGGCCGCATCCTGAAAGCGGCCGGACATGCAACCACTCACTCCCCTGGAGACATCATGCAGCCGATACCAGCAAAACTGCGCCTAAGGTTTGCCGCCTATCTGGACATCGGCGAGGGTGTGCTCCTGCTCGCAGGCGACAATGGCACGGACGAGCAATCCGCCGAATACTCCGGCACGCTGCTGCCTGGCAGCGCCAGTTTCAACTTGACCGCGTTCGCCAATCGCATCCTCGGCGCGGCCTTCCATATCAATCTACCTTCGTTCTTCCCGGCCGTCCTGATTGACGCCCTCTCCGGCACCATCTGCCTGGCCACCCAAACCCGGCCCGCCAGCTATGCCTTTCAGGCGCGCTCCAGTACCGTAATCCAGCCCTTGCCGCTCGTTCCCGGGCTCAAGTTCAACGGCTTCGACATCGCACTGGCGAACAAAAGCGGCAACGTGATCCAGCTGGCCTCCAGTGTGCTGGCGAGCGGCGCGCTCAAGTGGCTGGACGGCCTGGCAGGAGAATTGACGCTGGTGGACAAGGCCTATGCCGTGAGCCTGCGCTTCGGCCACAGCCTCGGCATAGAGGGCTTGCTGCATGACCTGTTCGATTGCGAAGTACCGGCCGGCCTGGCCTCCCTCCTGCCCAGTTTCCTTCCGCTGTCGACCAGCCAGCCCATACGCATGTACCATGCGGACACCGGCTTTACGCTGCCCGGCGGCGCAACGTTTGCGCCGGGCTACCACCTCGACCAGTGCGCAGTACACATGCTGGGGCTGACGTTTGCCATCAAGTTCGACTGGCAAGACGCGAACAACTACACCTTCACGGCCGCCGCCGGCACGCTGGACTTTTACCTGTTCAAAATGGTGGCGCCATCGGCAACGCCCGCACCCAGCGCCGCCCTGGACGGGCCTCAGGTGCAGGTCGTGAAATCGCCGGACGGGCTGCAGGTGAAGCTGCAGGCCGATCTGCAATTCAGCAAGCCATCCCTGACGCTGGGACTCGCCCTCACGGCGCAGCATGATTTTGATGTTTTTCAGGGGACGCTGACCTACGGCCAACTGCCGCCGCTGACAATTGCCTGGAGCAAGGCCAAGGGGTTTCAGCTCGTCGACTTCCCGCTGGCCGACTTGCTGCCAGCCGGCTTCATCGACTTTGCACGAATGATGGAACAGCTCTCCGAACAGTCGTCCGGCAGCTGCGGCAAAATGGTCGATCTTGCCTTCAGCAACACGGTCACCACCTCGTTCAAAACCGATGTCGAGCTGGGCAGCGGACAAGCGTCGAACCGGCCAGGCATCCAGGTCAGCGGGACATATACCGTAAAAGTCTTTGGCGCGGAAATTTGCACGGTGCACTTCGATCCGATCACGCTGACCGGTGTCATCCCCAGCAGCCTGGACGATGTGGGGCAGGCCATCGCGACCACGCTCCAGGACAATGCGCTGGCCCTGGTGCAGGCTTTGTGGAATGACCGTGAAGCCTACTTCAAGTTCATTGCCGCGCAGTCCGCACAAAAGCTGGGAAAAACTTTAACGGCGCAGCTGATCTGCCATGGCGGCGGCGAGCAATACGGCCAGTCCGTTGTGAACGAAGCGGCAAGCGACTTGCTCAAGCAGGCTGCAAGTGGTGCGCTCGATACGCTAGCCGAGGCGGCGCAGGTATTTTCCGCGGCGAGCGCGGTGCTGAATTTCTTCTCGAATATCGCCAAATGCCTGAGTTCGAGCCAGAAGAGAGAACGCGAGCAAGCCAATGCACGCCAGCAGGCAGCTCAACAGGCCATCAATGCACTGCTGGCGATCAACGACCTGGCATCCAGCTATGTCCTGCACGACGGGCAGTGCCACGCGACGGCCAGCTGGACGCCGCTCTCGGTCGACGATGACAATGCGTCGCTGCAGCTGACGCTACTCGCAAGCGACGGTTCCGAACTCGCCGCTACCCAGCCCGGCTTGCACGACGATGCGGCGGAACTGGCGTTTTCCCTGACTCCCGGCGCGCTATACACGGTGGTACTGCAAGGCGTCTATCAGTACAACGACGCCACGTTTTCCGGACAGGCGGCCATCGTTCCTATTCAAACCGCGACTCTCGCCCTGGCCGCGCCGCGCCGCGTCTACGACCCGGCAAAAAACACCGTCACCGCGAACTGGGTTCCCGCGCCGGCCTTTGCCACGCCCGACGGCGCGACGATCGCCGTCACGCAATACACGGTCAGCCTGTGGAATCAGACGCGCAACGAGCAGGTTGCCGGCATGCGCGCCGAGATTATTCCATTCACGCAGCCGCCCAATCCGGGCACTTACACCTTCGCACTGCTGCGCGATACAACACCGTATTTCGTGCCGCAGCCAGGAGATACGTACCAGGTCCGCCTGTCGGCCAACACCAGCTACAGCGTCTTCGATGTCGCGAACCTGCAGAGCGGCGCGTTCCAGATCGCCCTGGGCGTCGGCCATAGCCTGATCGGCATGAGCTTCAAAATTTTTGACCACCAAACCTGAATTGCCGGGGAAATATCATGAATAATCTTCGCGCGGACGAGTTGGAGAAACTGTTTGCAACCGGCTGCATTCCGAGCGGCGCAAATTTCGCTTCTCTCATCAGCTCCAGCCTCAATCTGCAGGATGCCGGCGTCACGGTCGACACCTGCCAACGCATCGGACTCGGTTGCACGCCCGCCGCCACGACGCTGGCCGTGCAGTCGCAGTACGTCCCGATCAGGGGAACCATCAGTGTCGGCAATGGCGCCAGCGCCGTTACGGGCGTGGATACGGATTTTTGGGCGGATGCGCCAGCCGGCACCACCCTGCAAATTGCCGGGGCGTTCTACACGGTAAGCTCGGTACAAAGCGCGGTCATGCTGACCATCAGCCCGCCGTTTCCGGCAGCGCCCACGCCCGCCGTGACCAATGGCCAGGCTTACCGCGACAGCGACAATCTGCTACAGCTGAGCAACGCCGATCGGCAGCAACTGCTGCTGCTCGACCGCACCGGTACGCTCTTTGCCGCCGGGGCGATCCAGGCGCAAAGCGTGACTGTCGGCACGACCGTCACGGCAACGCAATTTGCCGGTTCGGGAGCGCAATTGAAGGATGTACCCATCAGCGCGCTCACCGGCACCTTCACAGCGGAACAGCTGCCTAACTTACCGGCCACGAAAATCAGCGGCGTGCTGCGCGTCGCACAAATTCCAAGCCTGTCGCGCCGCGAGGTGCTCATGTACGCGCCGACGCCATTGCTCGGCAGCGGCCAGACAGGAGCATCGGTCTGCTGGGAAGCCGACGTCGCCTATGCGCTGACGCTGGAATTCCAATTCAACGGACAAACCATCAAGCGGTCCTTGGGGGCGCAAGGGACGCTCTATATCCCTCTCACCCAATCAACCATCTTTACGCTGACAGCGCGCCTGCAAGGCGTGGTCCATGCACAGCGGCAGATCACGATCGATGTTGCCCAAAATTGAAGAGGAGAGCGCCATGTCCGATCCACCGCAGTACAGCCCTGCTGACCGTCCCACCACCCATCGTTATTTGCTTTAAAGGAGAAATATCATGTCCAGCTCAAACCTTGCCGTGCTTGCCACGCAAACGCTGCAGGAAGCCCTGAATGCCCAGAACACCATTGCGCCCGCCAGCACGCAATGGCAGGCCTGCCTGCAGTCGGTGTATAACCAATACCTGCCGGCCCTGGATCAATTTGCCCAAGCCATTTATACGGCATGGACCACGGCGGCACCGGTTCCCGCCATTGCAAACCGCGTGACGTTCAATCAGCTTTCCGCAGGCCTGCTTGCCTTGAAGGATGGCCAGGGAAACCAGATTTTTGATGCCGATGACGTCAATACCGCGGTCAACGCGTTCTACATGGAAGTCAGCATTCTGGTTGATGCAGCCGGCCTTAGCGGGGCGTATCTCCAAAATGGCGGAACCTACGACGCCACGCAATACATTTTCATCAGCGACAATCATCCATCCACATCGACCGACGAACACGGCGCAGAGCTCGATGACGAGGGACTCGCACCGAATATGACCGTCAACTGGTCGGCCAGCACATTGCAGGGCAGCCCGGTTCAGCTGGTGCAGTTCATCGCAGCAGATCCGGCAAGCTGGTCGCTCTTAATGTACGACCCCATCCAATTGGCGCCAGGTTCGGCCAATCAATGGGTGGCGTATGCAAAACCGAAGCTCCAGCCCAATACGACTGCCGTCTATCACTTCCAATTCACCATCCCCGGCAGCAATAATACCTACACCTTCGACCCTTATATCGGCGACCACCGCGAACCGCCGAACTAAGCGCTGCCACCAAACGAAAAAAAGCCCGCGAACCATGCGGGCTTTTACGTTCCTCCAAACCGCATCCGCGATCAAAGCCTGCGGAACAGCAGGCTGGCGTTGACGCCGCCAAAACCAAAGCCGTTGGAGATGGCATATTCCGTCGCGATCTTGCGGGCCGATCCGCTGACAATGTCGATGCCCTCCGCTGCCGCATCAGGCTGCGCCAGGTTCAGCGTGGGAGGCGCCATCTGGTCGCGCAGCGCAAGCACGGTGAAGATAGCTTCCACACCGCCAGCCGCCCCCAGCAAATGGCCTGTCGCGGACTTGGTGGCCGATACGGCGGGGCCTCGGCCTGCGCCAAAGATGGCCTTGATCGCCGCCAGCTCGCTGATGTCACCCACCGGCGTGGACGTCGCATGCGCGTTCAAATGCCCGATCAGTTGCGGCTCAACGTTGGCTTGCCGGATGGCCAGCTCCATGGCCCGTCGCCCGCCGGCACCGTCTTCGGGTGGGGAGGTCATGTGGTATGCGTCGGCGCTGGTGCCATACCCGAGCAGTTCCGCAATTGGAACGGCGCCACGGCGCAGTGCATGCTCCAATTCTTCGATAACCAGGATGCCGGCGCCCTCGCCCATGACAAAGCCATCACGCGCAACATCGAAGGGGCGGGATGCCTGGGTGGGATGGTCATTAAAGCCGGTGGACATGGTTCTTGCGGCGGCGAACGCGCCAAAGCTGACCCGGTCGATGCAGGCTTCGGCGCCGCCACACACGGCGATATCGGCTTCGCCGGCACGGATCAGGCGCGCCGCGTCGCCAATGGCCTGTGCGCTGGCGGCGCATGCGGTAACAGGCGCGCCAAGCGGGCCATGGAAGCCGTGGCGGATGGAGATGTGTCCCGCCGCCATATTGGCCAGGAAACTGGGCACTGTGAAAGGAGACAAGCGCTTTGGTCCACGGCCATCCGTGACTCGGACAGCCTCCACAATGGCGCCGAAACCGCCGATGCCGGACGCCACGATGGTTGCCGTCCTTTGACGCTCACTTTCAGTTTCAGGCTGCCAGCGGGCCTGGTTCAAAGCCTCCTGCGCTGCGGTCAGCGCAAACATGCTGAACCGGTCCATCTTCTTCTGGTCCTTGGGTTCGACGGTGAGAGCCGCATCGAATCCCCAAGGAATGTCTGCCGTCAACGCCGGCACGACGCCGCCGACCTTGGCTGCAATCCCTTCCGTGACCTCGTCAGGCAAACCAACTAAGCCGGAGCGGCCATTCAGGAGATGTCCCCAGGCGGCCTCAACTCCACATCCCAACGGCGACACCACGCCCATGCCTGTCACGACAATACGTCTTGAATTCAAACCATGCTCCTTCAAGTTGATTAACCAGGATATGCAAATATCGATTGGCAAAATACGCCATGCGGCAGCCATTGCAATTTGCAGGCACCGTAGAAATTAAAGCTCAGTATAGGGAGATTGTTAGGCAGAAATTGGCACATCGCGCCAATTCATATGCAAAATGCGCCATAATTGAAGGACCATGAAACTGTCCTGGCAAAGCTCTCTCACCGTTTCGTCGCACTTCCTGCACGGGATGCTGCACTTCATTCGCACCCGTCACGGAGAAGACGCGGCAGCACAAGCACTCGCAGGCGCCGCCATTCCTCAATCCCTGCTTACCCAGCCGGATGCACGGCTGACACGTCAGCAATACGTCGCGCTGTACAGAACGGTGGCGGCGACACTCGATGATGAGATGCTGGGATTGTGGTCCAGGCCGATCCGGACCGGCACCTTGAAGTATCTGATGCTCAGCTTGTTGGACGCGCCGACGGTGCTGGTAGCGTTGAATCGTTTCGTGCGCTTTTGGAATCTGCTGTTGGATGACTACCGGCTGCAGATCTCAACGAAAAGCAATCTGGTGCGGCTGGCTCTGGTGGAAAGGACGCCCGGCACGCCAGTCACGCCACTAGGGCATGAGCTAATGATGAAGCTGATTCACGGCATCGCATCGTGGCTGCTTGGCAGGGAGATCAGCCTGCACCGGATCGAGTTCAGCTTCGCCAGGCCCAGGCATGCGGAGGACTACGCTTTTCTGTACCCCGGCGAGGTGCACTTCAATGCCAGCATGACGAGCATTTTTTTCGCATACCAGGATTGTGCGGAGTTGTTCAAACGCGAGAAGCACGAACTATGGGCCTTCCTGAAACGCGCGCCGGAAGACTGGACCTTCAGCGCGTTTCATCCCGGTTCCATTACCGCGAAAACGCGCGAGTATCTTGAGCAGAACATCACGCTATCGGCAACCATACAGGATCTTGCGCAGGCACTGCACATCTCCGTGCGCACGCTCAACCGTCGGTTTGCAGAGGAGGGAACGCATTTCCAGTTGGTGAAGGACGGACTACGGCGGGATATCGCAGTCCATCGGTTGACCAATTCAAACACCGGCGTGGCGACGCTGGCGTTTGATCTGGGCTTCTCCGACGCCACCGGTTTTTGCCGTGCATTTAAGCATTGGACCGGCAGTAGTCCTACCGACTATCGGAAGGGTACCCGACAGGGGGAGTAACGAGAAAAGGTCACACAGATTCACGGTAAAAACAGTTCCGACCTGTAGATAATCGCCTTCCAGGAGACTTCCTTGCTCAAACGCGCAGGTTTTCTTTCCCCTCGAGCAGCGAAAGATGTATTAGGCCTCATCGCCCTGTGCATGGAAGGCTTCGTATATGTCTTTTAGACTCTTGCCATTCAACGCCCAAAATGGTGACGGTTGCAACGCATAGTCTTCTGCTAGACCAAGAACCTTGCGGGTAGCCGCTGTCAATGAACAGACAGACCCTTCAAATTGGACCTTGCGCTCATCAATTACGATCACTGCTTTCGAGGGATCCTCAGTAAATACTAGTGTCGATCCATTTGGAATAGACAGCTCATGAAAGTTCATTCGCGGCCGCCGAAACTGCTTCAAGGTCTCGGCGGAGTGCTTGTCAACGGCCGATATTTCGGATTCGATAGTGTGTTCTACCTGTGTCGTGATGTCATCAACCTTCAGAAGCTTCAGAACGGCTATCACACGCTCCGGCTCGATCTTAAAGAACTCACGATTTGGATTGATGCGACTTCCTCCAAAAGCAAAGTGAAGCGCCTTCTCAACTTCAGCAGCATCCTTGACTTGACAGGCGAATGCGCAGTCGAAAGGCACGGGAATCCCCGTGCTGTACAACTGCTTCATTCGTTCCTCTACCTCAAGCTGCGTCGTCTTGCCAATCTTAACTAGCCCAGGCATAGCGGGATTCGTCAGCACGTATACGATTTGTGATAGCAATTCAGACATTGGTGTATCAATGGGAGGTTTAGCGTTTTAAATGCAAAAAAAACGCATGTCAATTTTCGAGCTCTAAAATGATGCACCTGCCAAATCATTATGACCGTCTAAAGTAGTTTCGGACGTCAGTGATCTGAAAGGGTTCTTCAGCGAGCCAGATGAGCCGGTCTGGTTCAGACCTGAACCAGACAAAGGACCCCCATGCCAAGGTCGGTAGCGCCTTCTTAAAGGCACTGTCAGCTCTATCTTCAAAAGCCGTACCAAAGTAACATTGGTCTTCAGGGAAGCCCGACTCTTTTACGTAAGATAAGAGTATATCCTTCCGATTCTGATTCATCGGGCCATCTGAGGCTACGACTTCAATAAAAACAAGTGCCGTATCGTCTCCAGTTGCCCCAACGTTTGCAAGAATGATATCTGGCAAAGCTTTCGAAGCATCGATTTTAAGCCCAAAAGCTTTAGCAGTAGCATCGTCCTGATAGCGAACTTTCGCTCCGCTTTCTGACATCCACAATAATGCCGAAACCACAAGGAAACGCTGTGCAAATTCTTCAACGACTGCTTTTGAGATTAGTGAGGATGGGCCTGGAGCAAGCTTAGCAACCGTGCCATCCGGGCACCTTACCGTTACTTCGTCGGACTTCGCGACTTTGCCGCCGGCAAGCAGTGCCATACGTGCTCGTGCTGCTGTTGACAAATACTTCTTCTGCCAAACTTCTATTGCAGCAGTCAAATCATCCTCTTTTAGTTTTGGGTCGAAGAGTGCTGCAAAATCCGATTTCAGATAATAGATGGGAGTGCTTGAAGTAGTTGCGACACCTGGAATTTTGTCAACGGCACCAATATCGACGAAACCGTATCGGAGCGTTTCATCACGAATAGGCTCACGCGTGGTGTCCGCATACCAACGCTTACCGTCTGGTCGAAACCCCTGCTTACGCGAGTTAGCTACCCATTGCAAACGCTCCTCGTCACTTACCTTACCTACTTGGTCCTCGGTATATAGGTAAATATGGCTGGGGCGAAGCAGGCGTTCTTGGTTCTCAACCATACCCCCGTAAAGGAACACCCAAACAGTATTTGCGGCCATTTCACGCGTCAACGCACCCCGTTGCTCAAGCCCAGCGGGAAAAATTATGGAAAGGCGTGCTTGGATTTCAGGAATAGGTAAGAGCGAAGGCAAACTCATTGACCACCCGCTTGTGCTTGCTCTTCGTCTGCCAAGACCAATGCCGCTGCGACTATCCGGTCAACTGTAGTGAGAGACGGACTGTCTCCAACCTGCTCGCCGATTCGCACTAAAATTGCTAATGGAGGCATTGGTAGTTTACGAAGCTCTGTCGCATTGATTTGCGTGCTTCCAGCCAAAGCGCGGAAGTGCTCATCAACTATACTGCTAGTCAAAAAGGCTGCTATACCGCGAGCCTCGACCGGAGACATCGTGCCCCCCTTGCGATAGATATAGTTTAAGTGGTTCTCAAGTCCGATTACGGCACCTGGCAACTGACCAAGATAGGCAGCACACGTAACACGACGCTCATCTTCTTTAGGACTAAATCGACGCATCACTACCATTGGCGCATTAGGTACCAACATCCATTCGCTGGCATTAGTAGCTAAAATGTGCTCCCGCTTTTTCTGCACTGGCCACAGAATCTTTTGTTGGCGCACATGTTGTAACCACAGGAGCGGAACTGTGCCTACGCTTTGAGATTCTTTGACGAATTCTTTTGCGCGGAACGCAACAACAGGCCCTGTGGAAACCGTAAGGCCGTACGTACCAAGTGTAGCTGTCCACCCTTCGAAAGGATCAATGTCATATGCCGGCAGCGAAAACATCGCATGTTCGTCATCTGTGACAACTCGCTCAATTGGAAGCGCTTGAATACCAGCGTTGGCTAAATCATTGGCCCCCTGGCTACGCGTAACTAAGATATTTGCACCAGCGTCAATAACCGCCCGACCACTACCCCATGTTATAACTGTCTCCTGCAAAACTGAATCTTCCTCAAATCCTTCGGTTCTGCTTTCAAAGGAATGCAACCGGTCGATAGTCAGATGTTGCAAGAGTGTCCGACGCGCCGCCTTGAAATATTCTCCAGCCATCCAACTCCGTGGCGTAATGAAACACCACCCACCATCAGCTGGCGTAATCCTAGCTGTGGCAGCCATAAACAATGAGTAAATGTTAGGCTGACCGTGAACAGCATAGCTATGCAATTTAGCTCGTTGGTCAGTTGATTTATTCAGCTTTAAAAACGGGGGATTGGCTATTGTAAGAAGACCTTGTTGAGGCTGGGCTTGCAACGCCAAGTCTGACAATAAGAAGTCTTCATGTTTCACTAAGTAGTCAAACTCAATACCGAGCGCTACACAAGCTAAGCGCATATCCTCGCAAAGCGATATCAGTCGCTCAATCAGCCGAGGCTCAAGCTCGTACATGAGCAGCTCAATGCGTTTTGGCCGACTCTCTACAGGCTTTAAAAGTAAAGCTTCGACAACAGCTGCCGCCAAGATTCCGCCACCCGCCGCTGGCTCCAGAATTTTGGCTGTAGGGTGCGCTACGTCGGCGACCAAACGCTGAGCCATAAAACACGCGATGGTTGGTGGCGTCATGAACTGCCCCATAGACCGCTGCTCATCGCGCGTAAGTGTCGCTGTAAATGTCCGGCCAGCAGTGTGAGCGCGTTCTACTAATGTTGTCATATTATGAATTGCAAGGTACGAAAAAAGCCCCATACGAAGAGGGGGCTTTTGGGTGCAAGTATGTTATCACACGCTTGCAAATTTTCGTCCTTATGCTGGCTTCAAGAAAACCTTAGACCAACCAGCCGACAATAATTCAACGAATGGCTACTCCACAGTCACCGACTTCGCCAGATTACGCGGCTTATCCACATCAGTGCCGCGTGCCAGCGCAGAGTGGTAGGCCAGCAGCTGCAGCGATACCACGTGCAGGATCGGCGACAGGTGGCCGTAATGTTCCGGCAAGCGGATCACGTGCACGCCATCGCCCGAAGTGATGCGGGAATCGACGTCGGCGAACACATACAGCTGGCCGCCACGCGCGCGCACTTCCTGCATATTCGATTTCAGCTTCTCGATCAGCGCGTCGTTCGGGGCGATGGTCACGACCGGCATTTCTTCCGTCACCAGGGCCAGCGGGCCGTGTTTCAGTTCACCGGCTGGATAGGCTTCGGCGTGGATGTAGGAAATCTCTTTGAGCTTCAGCGCGCCTTCCAGGGCGATCGGGTAGTGCATGCCACGGCCCAGGAACAGGGCGTTCTCTTTGCGCGCGAATTCTTCGGCCCAGGCGATGATCTGCGGTTCCAGCGCCAGTACCGACGAGATAGCGGATGGCAGGTGGCGCATGGCTTTCAGGTGCTGCGCTTCCTGTTCTTCGCTGAGGCGGCCGTTGACTTGGGCCAGGCTCAGGGTCAGCAGGAACAGCGCGGCCAACTGGGTGGTGAAGGCCTTGGTCGAGGCCACGCCCACTTCAACACCGGCACGGGTGATGTAGGCCAGTTTGCATTCGCGCACCATGGCGCTGGTGGAGACGTTGCAGATGGTGAGCGTGTGTTCCATGCCCAGTTCGCGCGCGTGTTTGAGGGCGGCGATGGTGTCGGCCGTTTCGCCGCTTTGCGAAATGGTGACGACCAGGGTTTTCGGATGCGGCACGCTGTCACGGTAGCGGTATTCGCTGGCGATTTCCACGTTGACCGGCAGCTGGGCAATCGATTCGATCCAGTATTTGGCGGTCAGGCCGGCGTAGTAGCTGGTGCCGCAGGCCAGGATCAGCACGCGGTCGACTTCCTTGAACACCTTGTAGGCGCCGTCGCCGAACAGTTCGGGCATGATGCCGGTGACGCCTTCCAGGGTGTCGCCGACTACGCGTGGCTGCTCGAAGATTTCCTTCTGCATGTAGTGGCGGTATGGACCCAGTTCGGCGGCGCCGGTGTGGGCGTGCACGGTTTTGACTTCGCGCTGCACTTGCTTGCCGTTGACGTCGACGATCCAGGTGCGGCCCAGCTGCAGGTCGACCACGTCGCCTTCTTCCAGGTAGATGATCTGATCGGTGGTGCCGGCCAGCGCCATGGCGTCGGAGGCGACGAAGTTTTCGCCCTGGCCCAGGCCCACGATCAGCGGCGAGCCTTGGCGCGCGGCCACCACGCGGTGCGGTTCTTCGCGGCTGAAGACGGCGATGGCGTAGGCGCCGTGCAGGCGTTTGACGGCTTGCTGCACGGTTTCGAACAGGTCGCCGTTGTACATATGGTCGACCAGGTGGGCGATCACTTCGGTGTCGGTCTGGCTCTGGAACACATAGCCGAGGGCCGTCAGTTCGGCGCGCAGTTCGTCGTGGTTCTCGATGATGCCGTTGTGGACCAGGGCGATGCGGGCGTTATCGGAGCTGGGCGAGAAGTGCGGGTGGGCGTTGTGCGAGGCTGGCGCACCGTGGGTGGCCCAGCGGGTGTGGGCGATGCCGGTGAAGCCTTTCAGGCCCACTTCGTCGATCTGCTTTTCCAGATCGGCCACGCGCGAGGTGCTGCGCGAGCGCTGCAGCTGGCCGTCCACGTGCAGGGCGACGCCGCAGGAGTCGTAGCCGCGGTATTCAAGGCGTTTCAGGCCTTCAACCAGGATTGGGGTGATATTGCGTTGCGCGACTGCGCCGACGATTCCGCACATGATGGCCTCTGCTCGTAAGAAATTGACAATGGAGCCATCGTAGTTGAGTTGGAATGAAATATGCGTTCAGAGTTTCTCATTTCATGAAATAATATTTCACACACTGCCATGCATGAAATATTATTTCATTTCATTCGAAATTTTTTATGAATTCATTACCCAATCTCGACGAAATCGACCGCCGCATCCTCAACGCCCTGCAAAATGACGCCGCGCTGACGAATAGCGAGCTGGCTCAAGCCGTGCATGTGTCGCCGCCCACGTGTCTGCGGCGGGTCAAGCAGCTGACCGAGAGCGGGATTATCGAGCGCCAGGTAGCCATCGTGGCGCCGGATAAGGTGGGAGCGCGCCTGACGGCCATCGTGGAGATCACGCTGGACGTGCAGGCGGCCGAGCGCATGGAGGAATTCGAGGCCCATGTGGCGAAGGAGGAGGCGGTGCTGCAGTGCTATCGCGTGTCGCCGGGGCCGGACTTCGTGCTGGTGCTGCAGGTGGCGGATATGCCGGCTTATCACGCGCTGGCACACCGCCTGTTCGCCACCCAGACCAATGTGCGCAATGTGAAAACCTACTTTTCCACTTTCCGCAGCAAGTTCGAAACGCGCATCGCCGTGTGAGTTATCCCGGCTTATTCACGCAGTATCCAAGCTTTATCCACCGGCTTTTCCACTGCCAATCACAGGCTAATCACACGATTTTCACAGACTTATACACTGACTTATACATGGGATAAGCGGACTTGTACGCCGCTTATCCCACGCTTATGCAGCGCTTGTTCCAGTACTTACCAACAAGCTTATCCACAAGCCATAAACCAGCGAAAACGCCGCCAAACCCGCAGCCAGCTTAGGGGCGTAAGGGAGCAGGACGGCCAGCAGCAGGGTGCCAGCCGTCAGAAAACCAGCCCAGGCGACGATGCCCGCACCGCCACCCCATAAATCGATGCAGGGCAAAAGTGCCATCACCAGCAGTATGCCGCCCAGCACGCGCAGGATATTGCGCAGCCGCGGCGCCACGTCGCGCTGGCGCAGCTGCTGGTGGTGGCGGTCCATGGCGAGCGCCAGGGCGCTCATGCCGGAGAAGGACAGGGCCAGGGCGGCCAATGCCATTGCTGTAAATCCCATCATGCTCCCGCCCTTTCTGTTTGCAGTATGGCGCTGGCCTTGGCCTGCGCTTTGGCTGATGCCGCGGCGATGCGGCTGCCCACCTTGCGGGCGGCATACAGCAGGCCCACACCGAAGAGCACCGTCACCAGTTCCACGCTGCCGCGTTCCAGGTCGCCATTAAGCCAGTAGCCGACGAGGTGCTGGCCTGCCGTGATCCAGTTCAGCAGCGGCAGGGTTACACACATCGCCCCGCCCAGCAGCAGCTGTTCGCGCCAGCCTTGGGCCGAAGGACGCAGCAGCGCATGCAGCAGCGCCACCAGCCACACGCTGAAGAAGACGGCGATTTCCCAGTCGTGGCGTTCATGCAGCTTGACCGGCAGCAGGCGGTTGCCCCACAGGTAGCCGATACAGGCCAGCACCAGGCCACCGATGGCGGCCAGGTTCAGCACCTCGCAGATGCGGTAGAAGCGCTGCGTGCTGTCGCCGAATTCGCGCAGCGATTTCTGGCGGCGCTTGACCATGAAAAGGATGGCGCCGGTCGCCATCAGCGCCGTTCCGGCCAGGCCGGATACGAAGTAGAGCCAGCGTATCGTGGTACCGGCGAAATGCAGGCGGTGCATATCGTCCAGCGCCTGCATGGTGGCGCGAGCCGGATGCGGGTCGACGGCATGCGCCAGCTTGGTTTTCAACAGGGCGCCGCTGACGCCGTCGAACTCCAGCATACCGCGCGCGCTGAGCAGATGCTTTTGCTGGATGTCGGGATTGGCCATGCCATATACCTGCACCTTCATGCCCGCATCGCCTGGATGGTTGACCACCACGGCGAAGGTGTGGCTTTGCAGCGTGGCTTCGGCCTGCTGCACCAGGGGCGGCAGGGCGGTCAGCTCGCCCTTTTGGCCGGTGGCTTCGCCTTGCGGGCCAAAGTCGCGTACCTGGGCCGCTTCACCGGTGCGTACCACTTGCGCCCAGCGCACGGCGGGCACCAGAGTGTCCCAGCTGATCGCCACGCCGCTGAACACGATAATGAACAGGAAGGGCAGGGTCAGCACACCCATCAAATTGTGCGCGTCGAGCCAGGAGCGCTGGCCCTTGGCGGGACGGAAGGTGAAGAAGTCCTTGAAGATGCGCTTGTGCGTGATAACGCCGGAAATCAGGGCCACCAGCATGGCGATGGACGCCGCGCCCACAATCCACACGCCGGCCGTTCCGGCATGCAGGCGGTAGTGGAAGTGGATGAAGTGGCCGCCGCCGGCGGTTTCGCGCACCTCGGCGTGTTCGGCTTCCGTCACCGGCAGGCCGGTGGCGGTGGACAAGCGCGCATCGGCGAAGCGGTTCTTCTCATCCAGCCAGTAGACCATCATGCTGTCTTCGCCGGCGCGCGGCCACATCTCCCACAGGCTGCTGTTGGGCGCATGCTCGCGCAGATAGCGCTGGCCATGCTCCAGCGCAGTCGCATGACTGGATGGGGTGACGAAGGCGGGCACCTCCTTTTCCGGCGGGTGTTCCGGCTCCATCCAATGCGTGATGGGGCCGGAGAACACGCTCAGGGTGCCGGGCAGGAAGATGATGAAAGCCAGCCAGCACACCCACAGTCCGCCCCAGGTATGGAGCCAGGACATGCGCTGGCGCAGGCCGCCCTGGATTTCGTTCGCAGCCGCCTTCATGCCGCACCTCCGCGCATGGTCAGCAGCAGGCCGGGTACGGCCAGCAATACGGAACCGATCAGCAGTCCGGCCCAGGCGCGGCGCACGCTGCGCGTGCCGAAAGCCCAGGTGATGGCGATGGCGTACATGGCGAGGCCCAGCAGGCCGCCGCCCAGCATGGCGTGCTCCGGCGATTCATGCGGCGTCAGGCTGAGCGCCGTCAGCAGCACGCCGGCGGCGGAGGCGAACAGATAGCCTCCGACCAACGCGGCCAGGGTACGCGACAATGTGGGATGCGGCTGGCGTAAGGCTTGCAACAAAGAGCGGCTCTGGCTCGCGGCGGCGTGCGTGGGCTTCATGGCGTCCTCAGAACTTGTAGGTCAGCGTAGCGGTGATGTTGCGCGGCTCGCCCCAGAACACGCTGTCGTAGAAGCCCACGTTGCGGTAGTACTTCTTGTCCAGCAGATTGCTGATATTGAGCTGGGCGCTCATGTGCTTGTCGATCTGGTAGGACGCCATCGCACCCACCAGCGCATAGGAACCCTGCACCAGGCGCTCTTTCTGCGAACGCGGATAGGTCGGACGACCATACCAGGTTTCGCCGTAGGTGCCGCTTTGCGCGGTCACGTTCATGCCCAGTTTCAGGCCTTGCAGCTGGCCGCCGAAGCTGTAGGCCGTGCCGAAGCGCACCAGGTGGCGCGGCTGGCTAGGCACGGCGCGGCGGCCGTCTTTTTCTTCCGCCTTGAGCAGAGTATAGCCGCCGCTGACATTCCAGGCCTGGCTGATCTGGCCCGAGACATCGAACTCCACACCGCGCGCCTTGATGCCGTCGCCATTGGCCACATAGGCGTCGTCGCCTTGCGGCAGCTTGAAGCCTGCCGGCACGGATTTGTCCAGCTCCGCCAGATTTTTCTTCTTGGTCTGGAAGACGGCGGCGGAAGCATTCAGCTTGCCGTTGAAGAATTCGCCCTTCACACCCGCTTCCAGGTTGGTGCCGGTTTCCGGCGAAAGGAAGTTATTGAACTTGTCGCGGTTGGTCTGGGGCTTGAACAGCGTGGTGTAGCTGGCATAGGTCGAGAACTGTTCGTTCAGGTCATACACCACACCCACATAAGGCGTGACCTCGTTCTTGGTTTCGGCAAAGCCGCTGGTGCCGGTGTGCTTACTCTTGTTGTCGAATGCACGGGTTTCGGTGGTGTAATTGCTGATACGGGCGCCGACGATCACGGTCAGCGGATCGGCCAGATTGAATCGGCCAGCCAGATAGGTGCCGGACAGGCGCGTGAGTTCTTCGGTATGGGTGCCGTCAGGCTTGAACTCGGGACGCGGAATATTGCCGGTCCAGTTGCGGTAATCGGGAATTTCGTCCGGGTACAGCTGGATAGCCTCCCCACCCTGCGAACGGCTGTTCGCATTGCCGCCGTTAAAGCCGGCGATCACGGTGTGGCGGCGGCCGAACAGCTGGAAGGGACCGGTCAGATACGCTTCATAGTTATGATTCGTGGCATAACCTTCGCCCCAGACACCGGTCCACAAGGTCATGCCCTTGCCGGTGGCCGGATCAGGGTAGCCGGAACCGCCATACGCCAGCGCGGTATTGTTGCGGCTATTGGTGCGGGAGTAGCCCGCATGCAGTTTCCAGCCGCTGCCGAAATTGTGGTCGACGGAAGCGAAATAGGTTTCCTGCTGGTTGGCCCAGCTGTTCCATGGGGTGTTCAGGCTAAAGTTGCGTGGCAGGTTGGCCAGGCTGCCGTCCTTGTTCCAGTAAGGGATGGCGCCCCAGGTCGAGCCGCGCGGCTTGTTGTGCTGGAAATCGGCGCCGGCGGTCAGCAGGGTATCGGGCGTGATATCGGCTTCGATGATGGCCATGCCGACGGTTTTGCGCTCGCTATAGCGCTCCATATACGAGTCACGGTCCTGGTAGGCGAAGGCCACGCGGCCACGCACCTTGCCGCTGGCGCTCAGTGGGGTGGAGATATCGGCTTCAGCGCGGCGGTTGTTCCAGCGGCCGTATTGCAGGGCGGTGCTGGCCTGGAGCTCGCGGGTCGGACGCTTGCGGATCATGTTGATGGTAGCCGACGGGTCGCCGGTGCCGCCCATCAGGCCCGTGGCGCCGCGCACCACGTCGATGCGGTCGTACAGCACGGTGTCGGTCAGCGGCGAGTTCACGCCCTGTGCCATGCCGTCCACCTGGATATTTTCAATGCCGAAGCCGCGCGAATAATAGCGCGTGCGTTCGCTGTCCTGCTGGCCGATCATGATGCCGGTGGTCTGGGCCAGTGCCTGGTCCAGGCGGGTCACGCCCAGGTCGTTCAGGCGTTCGCGGGTGATGATGCTGACCGATTGCGGGGTGTCGCGGATCGACATATCCATGCGGGTGGCGGTTTTCACCGAGCCGCCGGTGTAGGAGCCGCTGTTTTCGGTGGTCGCGCCCAGGCCTTGGCCGGTCACGGTAATCTGCGGCATGACAGAGGCGTTCTTGTCGGCGCCAGGCAGCTTGCGCAGCACGTAGACGCCGGCGCTGCGTTGCGCCACTTCCAGGCCGCTGCCTTGCAGCAGGCGGGCAAAGCCATCGGCGATATTGAAGCTGCCTTGCAGGCCTTTGGTGCTCAGGCCTTCGGTCAGGGCCGCGTCGGAGGACAGGGTGATGCCGCTCTGGCCGGCGAATTGGGACAGGGCCGGGCTCAGCGGGCCGGCGGGAATGTTGTAGCTCTTGGCGGCGCTGGTGGCGGCGGCCGGTGCTTCGGCGGCATAAGCCTGCATTGGCGCGGCGGCCAGGGCCAGCGCGGCGGCGACCATCAGGGCGGCCGGTTTCAGCACGGGCAGGTGTTTGGAAGAGGATGCGTGTTGATTCATGAAACTGTCCTTCTGCATGGATAGTGGTCGATATGCTTCTCCCCTCTATGACCGGCGAGATTGCAAAAAGGGACATGCTGTCCCCAAAATATTTTCAGGCGTGGGTCAGCGTGACCCAGTAGCGGGTACGCGTCTGCAGGCGCACGGGGAGGGAGGCGGCCAGCGCCTGCAGGATGCTGTCGGTGTCGCGCAGCTGGAAAGCGCCGGAAACGCGCAGGCGGGCGGCGGAAGGATCGCAGCGCAGCAGGCCGGGACGGTAGCGCGCCAGTTCGGCCACGAAGTCGGCCAGCGGCATTTTTTCGGCGTACAGCACGCCGCTATTCCAGGCATCGGCATTCGGATCGAGCACTTCGGTCGCGCCGCCAGCGGCGTTGAAGCGGCTTTGGCGGCCGGCGCGCACCACATAGGGCGCATCCGGATGGCCGGCGGGGCGTACTTCGACCGCGCCTTCCAGCACGCCAAGGCGGGTATGCTCGCCGTCCAGACGCACCACGAAGCGCGTGCCGATGGCGCGCATGGCACCTTGCGGGCTTTCCACAATGAAGTGGCGGCCCAGCGGATCGGCGGCGGTCTGCACCAGGATCTCGCCCTTGTAGAGGCGCAGGCGGCGCGTGGCGCTGTCGTATTGGACGTCGAGGGCGGTGGCGGTGTTCAGCACCACGCTGCCGCCGTCGGGCAGGCTGATTTCGCGGCGCTCGCCGGCGGCGGTCTGCTGGTCGGCATTCCACTCGTCCCAGGGCGTGGCACGCCAGACAGCCCAGCCCAGCGGGACGGCGCCCAGCGCCAGCGCCAAGGTCTTGAGGGCGGTGCGGCGCTGGCTGTCGCCGGCGGCGTTGCGCAGGGCGGGAGCGCCCAGGGCGGGCGGCACCATGCCCAGCTTGTGCGCCACCCTTTCGGCGCGCTGCCAGGCTTTTTCATTTTCTGGATCGCTGGCGCGCCATTGGGCGCAGCGGCGCTGGTCGGCGGCGCTCATTTCGCCGGAGTGCATGCGCATCATCCAGCGCGCCGCTTCGCGCGCGGCGCGCGGATCGACTGCCGCCGCGGACACTGGCGCGCTTTGGCCGCTCATGCGGCGGCGTCCAGCAGCAGGATGCACTGCTCGAAGGCCGCCGCCATATAGCGTTTGACGGTGCGCACGGTGACATCCAGGCGCTCGCCGATTTCGGCATAGGTCAGGCCTTCCAGCTGCGAGAACAGGAAGGCTTCGCGCGCCTTGCTGGGCAGGCCGTCCAGCATGGCGTCGATTTCATGCAGGGTTTCCAGCAGCATCAGGCGCGTTTCGGGCGACGGCGTCTGCGCCTCGGGCAACTGGGCCAGCACGTCGAGATAGGCCTGTTCCAGCGACTGGCGGCGCACGTAATTGATCAGCAAGTTGCGCGCGACCGTGGTGAGGTAGGCGCGCGGCTCCTGCAGCGGGGCGCGCTTCTGGTCCGGCTGGCAGAGGATGCGCACGAAGGTGTCGTGCGCCAGGTCGACGGCATGGTCGGCGCCATTAAGCTTACGGCGCAGCCAAGCCACCAGCCAGCCATGGTGTTCCATGTACAGGGCGGCAAAGTCACTGCGCGGCGCAAGATCGTGGGCTGACACGGCGTGGAGTTCCTTGAGAATCGCCGGTCGCTCCGGCTGGCACTTAAATGCGAATGATTCTCATTATATACAATTAGCTTCATTTTAGGAACCTTGCTGCCAGCCGCCGCCCAAGGCCTGGTGCAGCGCGACCGATGCCTGCAGACGCGCCAGCTGCAGTTGCAGGGATGCGTCCTGGGCCGCGTACAGGGTGCGCTGGGCATCGAGCAGGGTCAGGGCGTTCTCGGCGCCGGCGCGGTAGCGCGCTTCGGCCAGGGCCAGGGCGCGTCCGGCCTCGCGCAATTCCTCATCCTGGGCGCTGCGCTGGATGGCCAGCGAAGCGATGGCGTTCAGGGCGCGTTCGACGTCGGAAAACGCCGCCATCACGGTACGGCGGTAGGCGGCCAGCAGCTCCTGGCGGCGCGCGCCGGCCAGATCGCGCCCCGCCGCCAAGCGGCCGCCATCGAATAGCGGCGCGCTGATGGCGGCGGCCAGGCTGTAGACAGGATTATCGAACAGTCCGGAGAAGCCCTTGGCGGAAGAGGCCAGCGCGCCATCCAGCGTCAGGCTCGGGAACAGCGCGGCGCGGGCCGCGGCGAGATCCGCATCGGCCGCTGCCAGTTGCGCCTCCGCACTGGCGATATCCGGCCGCCGTGCCAGCAAGGCCGAGGGCAGCCCAGCATCCGCCGTCGGCAGCCTCAAGCGCTGCAGCGGCACAGCCGAGCCCGTATCCACTTTGGGGTCAGCCCCCGATCGGACATCGGGCGCCGCTGAGCTCGTGCCCACCTTGGGGTCGGACCCGGATCTGACATTGGGAGCCGCTGCCGAGTCCGTGTCAGCCCGGTGCCAGGCACCAAGGTGGACATTGGCGGCAGGCTGACCAAGCAGGAGGGCGAGGGCGAGGTGGCTGTCTTCGTGTTGCTGGTGCAGTTCGGCGCGCTGGCGCTGCTGGGCAGCGAGCAGGCCACGCTGCTGGGCCAATTCCAGCGGGTGGGCAGCGCCGGCACGGACGCGGGCGGCGACCAGCGCCAGCATGCGTTCGGCGCTGGCGATATTGGCGTCGGCGATGGCGAGGCGTTCGCTCAGCGCGCTTCTTTGCAGCCAGGCGTTGACGACAGCGCCGGTGACGCTCAGGCGGCTGGCCTCGCGCTCGTAGCGGCTGGCCTGCAGCTGGGCGGCGGCACTGTCGCTCAGGGCGCGGTTGCGGCCGCGCAGATCGATTTCGTAGCTGGCGCGCAGGGCGGCGGTGTAGGAAGCGCCGCTGGCGCTGCTGGCCTGGCGCGTACCAAGGCGGCCGTCGCCGCCGGCGCTGGCTTGCGCGTTCAGGCTGGGGACGCGGCTGGCGTCGGCCGCACGCAGGGCAGCGTAGGCCTGGTCGACACGCGCGGCGGCGGCGGCGAGGTCGTGATTGTCTTGCAGGGCGCGCGCCAGCAAGTCATCCAGCTCAGCGCTGGCAAAGGCACGCCACCATTCGGCTTGCGGCGTGGACTGGCCCCTGGCGGCGACTCCCCCAGCCGTTGCCTCGCGGCGGGATGCGGCGGCGGGCGCATCGGCGCTGGCCGGGGCGGCGGGTGCCAGGACAACGCGCGGCACAACGGATGCGCCATTGTTGGCCGGCGCTTGGGCCGCACCGGCAGCGGCATTGCGCCACGCGGCTGGGGTTGCGATGTCCGGCGTGCTTTTACTCGCGGGCGCGCCGGCGCAGGCGGCCAGCAGCGGCAGGATGGTCAGGCAGAGCGGCACGGTTGTGTGTTTCATCGGTATTCCATTCATTCGGAGGCGAGGGCCTGCACCGGGTCAAGGCGGGAGGCGGTGCGGGCGGGCATATAGCCGAATACCAGCCCGGTGATCAGGGCGCAGCCAAAAGCGCCGCCAATGGCGCGCAGCGAGAAGATCAGGGCCACGTCCCACCATAGCAGGGCGGCGCCCAGCGCCAGCCCCACCACGACGCCTATCAGGCCCCCGGTCAAGGAGACCAGCACCGCTTCGGTCATGAACTGGCGCAGGATGTCGCGCTGGCGCGCCCCGGTCGCCATGCGGATGCCAATTTCGCGCGTGCGTTCGCGCACCGTCATCAGCATCACGTTCATGACGCCGATGCCGCCCACCACCAGGGACACGGCGGCGATAAGGCTGAGCATCAGGGTCATGGTGTCGCTGGTTTTCGCTTCGGCGGCAATCGAGGCGGCGGCGTTGCCGACGTCGAAGTCGCGCAGGCCATGGCGTTCCAGCATCAGCGCTTCCATCGCGGCCTGGGTCTGGGCCACGCGGCTGACGTCATCGACGGCGATCACGGTGTAAGTCGGCTCGCGCTGGCCGAAGACTTTCAGGCCGGCGGTGCTGAAGGGCAGCAGCAGCACATTGTCCTCGTCGCGGTCGCCGGTCAGCGCGCCCTTTTCGCTCATGACGCCAATCACCTGCAGCGGCAGATTGCCGATCAGGATGATCTGGCCGATCGGGTCGGCCACATCGGGCATCAGTTCCTGCGCCAGCTTGTGGCCCAGCACCGCGACGTTGGCCAGTTCACGCTCATCCTGCTCGGTGAAGAAGCCGCCGCGCGCCAGCGGCCAAGTCTGGATGCGCGGCAGGGCAGCGCCGCTGCCGCGCACATAGGTCTGCACATCGCGGTTGCGGAAGCGCACCACCTGGTTGCCGGTGACATTCGGCAGCACATGGCTGATATTGGGCAGTTCGGCCACCGCTTCCAGATCGGCCAGGGTGATGCTGCGTCCCGGCAGGCGCGAGCTGTTGCCGATGGAGGACATATACATCAGATTGGAGCCGAAAGCGCCCAGCTGGGCCACGACCTTCTGCCGCGCGCCCATGCCGATCGCCAGCATGACGATGACGGAGGCGACGCCGATCACGATGCCGAGCAGGGTCAGTCCGGTGCGGAAGCGGTTCACCCACATCACGCGCCATGCGGCGCGCGCCGCCTCGCGGATATCGGTCCAGAAGGAAGCCCCGCCGCCATTGCCGTTCTGCCGCGCCACCTGGCGCATATCGGGCGGCGGCAAGGCGCGTTTGCGCGGCTCGCCTTCCGCGTGCGCGGCTGCGTGACCTGGCACCTGGCCACGCATGTCGCTGGCGGAATCGGCGCTGATCTCATCGATTGCGTGCACGAAGCCATGACGATGCCCACTGGCCGAGTCGCTAACCACCTGGCCGTCGCGCACTTCGATCACGCGGCGCGCCTGCGCCGCCACGTTGCGGTCGTGGGTGATCAGGATGATGGTGTGGCCGGCATCGGCCAGTTCGTGCAGCAGCGCCATGACTTCGGCGCCGCTGGTGGAGTCGAGAGCGCCGGTCGGCTCATCGGCCAGCAGGATGCGGCCGCCGTTCATCAGGGCGCGCGCGATGGAGACGCGCTGCTGCTGGCCGCCCGAAAGCTGGTTGGGACGATGTTCCATGCGGCTGTCCATGCCCAGGCGCCGCAGCAGCGCCTGCGCCCTTTCCGCGCGCTGCGCCGGCGCCATGCCTGCGTACACGGCGGGCAGCTCGACATTTTCGCGCGCCGATTCGGTGGCGATCAGGTGGTAGCCCTGGAACACGAAGCCGAACGCTTCGCGCCGCAACCACGCCAATTGGTCGGCGTCGAGGGTGGCGACGTCTTCACCGGCGAAGCTGTAGACGCCTTCGCTGGGGCGGTCGAGACAGCCCAGCATATTCATCAGCGTCGATTTGCCCGAGCCGGAAGCGCCGACAATGGCGACGAATTCGCCCGCGTGGATATCCAGAGAAATCCCGCGCAGCACCTCGACCGGCGGCGTGCCATTACCGCCGCCATAACGTTTTCTTATGCCCTGCAGGGAAATCAGCGGCGGCGGAGATGCCACCGCCTTTGGATGCTCCGCTGCCTGCGCTGGCGATGGGGATTCATGCGGCGGTGGTAACGCCGGTCCGTTCCCCGGCAACTGGTCCGCACTCACAGCTGGAACCTGCTGGCGCTATCGGATGGCATCTCGCCCGTCACCAGCAGCTCGCCTTCGCGCAGGCCGCCCAGCACCTCGGCCGATAAGCGGTTGCGCACGCCGACCTGCACCACGCGCTGCTCGATGGCGCCGTCCTGGTTCATGACGCGGGCGGAAAACTGGCCCGGCTTGCCTTCCAGCGCCGTCAGCGCGGGCAGGGGCGCCACCAGCACATTCTTGACCGAGGCGGTGACGAAATGCACCTGGGCCGTCATTTGCGGCATCAATTCGCCATCGCTGTTATCCACATCGAACAGCGCGGTGTACAGCACCACCTTGCCCGAGGAAGGCGTGATGGCCGTGCCGTTATTGCGCGCCTCGGCCTGGGGCGGGGCGGGCAGGAGCTGGCGCACCTTGCCATGCCAGCGCCGCTGGTTGCCGCCGAGGGTGCTGAAATACACCGGCATACCGGGCTTCACGCGCCGCACATCGGCTTCGGAGACTTCGGTCCACACCGTCATGCCGGACAGATCGGCCACGCGCAGCACGTTCGGCGTCTGGTAGGTGGCGTTCAGGGTCTGGCCTTCGCGCGCCTCGACCGAGACCACGGTGCCGCTCATGGGCGCGTAGATGCGGGTATAGCCCAGGCGCGCCTCGTCGGCCTTGAGGGTGGCTTGCGTCTGCTGGATCTGGGCCTGCAGATTGGCGATGCGGGCGGCCGCCGTTTCCAGCGCGGCCACGGCCTGCTGCGTATCCTCCTCGCGGGTGGCACCGTCGCGCGCCAGTTGCTGCTGGCGCGCATGCTGCTGGCCCGCCAGGCGGTGCTGGGCGCGCTGTTCGGACAATTGCGCGTTCAGACCCGCCAAGGCGGCCCGTCCGGCGTCCACGGTGGCCTGCTGCACGCTGGGATCGATTTCGACCAGCAACTGTCCCTTGCTGACGGTGGCGCCGGGCGTGACGTGCAGGCGCAGGATCTGGCCCGACACCTGGGCGCCGATATCCACATAGCTGCGCGGCTGCAAGGTGCCGACCGCCATCACATTCGCTTCGATGCTGGCCTTGGCCAGGCGGGCGGTCTCGACCTTGGGTGCTTTGCGCTGCTGCTGCCACCAGAAGGCGCCAGCCGCGCCCAGCGCCAGCAAAAGGGCTGCCGCCAGCCGGCGGCGGGTGAGGAGCTGTTTCGGAAAAGCCATGCACAAACCTTATTCGGGCGAAGCGGACAGGGCGTCCGCTCTTCATCTGCTATGACAGACCAGCCGGGAAAAGGGGTCAAAAATTGTTGTAAACAGGTTTATCCACGGAGTTTTCCCTGCATTTCCACAAGTTTATCCACATGATTCTTGCTGGGAAAATAGGCGGAATCGCAGCCATACAGGCTTATTCAACAGTTTTCCAGCACTTACCCACGCGCTTAATCACAGCCTTATCCACATTTATTAAAAAGGCCATGAAAACTGAAATATTCAGTCTGGAAAGAAAATTATCCAGTCATCTTCCCCAGCTTATCCTCCCGCTTATCCATGGGCTTATGCCCTGCTTTTCCCTGGGTTTGCGCACAGGTTTATCCACAGGCGACGGTAAACGAAAAACGGCGCCCGCAGGCGCCGTCGTTGCTACCAGGAGCAGTGTTACTTCTTGACCTTGACCGGACGCTTCCAGCCTTCGATGGTCAGCTGTTTGGGACGGGAAATGGTCAGCTTGCCGGCCGGCGCATCCTTGGTCAGCGTGGTGCCGGCGCCCAGGGTCGCGCCCGCCCCCACGGTGACAGGGGCCACCAGCTGGCTGTCGCTGCCGATGAAGGCGTCGTCCTCGATCACGGTGCGGAACTTGTTGGCGCCATCGTAATTGCAGGTGATGGTGCCGGCGCCGATATTCACGCGCGAACCGACGGTGGCGTCGCCGATATAGGCCAAGTGGTTGGCCTTGCTGTGCGCGGCCACCTGGCTGTTCTTGATCTCGACGAAGTTACCCACGTGCACGTCCTCGCCCAGCTCGGTGCCGGGACGCAGGCGGGCATACGGGCCGATGATGGAAGCCGGGCCAACCACGGCCTCTTCAATATGGCAGAAGGGCTTGATGGTGGCGCCGGCCGCCACGCGGGCATTCACCAGCACATTGTAGGGGCCGACAGTGACGCCATCGGCCAGTTCGACGCGGCCTTCGAAGACGCAGCCGACATCGATGGTGACGTCGCGGCCGCAGATCAGCTCGCCGCGCACATCGATGCGGTGCGGATCGATCACGGTCACGCCTTTTTCCAGCAGGGACTTGGCGATATTGTTCTGGTGGATGCCTTCCAGCTCGGCCAGCTGCACCTTGCTGTTTACGCCCAGCACCTCCCACTCGGCGTCCGGATGGGCGGAAACCACATCCACGCCCTCGGCCACGGCCTGGGCCACGATATCGGTCAGGTAGTACTCGCCCTGGGCATTGTCGTTCTTCAGCGCGGTCAGCCACTGCTTCAGGCGGGCGGTCGGCGCCACCATGATGCCGCTATTGATTTCCTTGATGGCGCGCTCGAATTCGTTGGCATCCTTCTCTTCGACGATGCGCATGATCTGGCCGCCGACGCGCACGATGCGGCCCAGGCCGAAGGGATTGTCCTGCACCACGGTCAGGATGCCGAGCTTGTCCTTGCCGGCCGCTTCGGCCAGGCGCTGCAGCGAGGCGGCGCTGGTCAGCGGCACGTCGCCATACAGGATCAGGGTGGGCGCGTTGTCGTCGAGCTCCGGCAGCGCCTGCATCACGGCGTGGCCGGTGCCCAGCTGCGGTTCCTGCAGGGCAGCGGTGATCTGCATGCCATCCGGTTTTTTCTGTTTTTCCAGCGACTCCAGCACGGCTGCGCCGCCGTGGCCGTAGATCACGCATAATTTGGCGGGAGACAGAGTGCGCGCGGTATCGATCACGTGCCACAACAGCGGCTTACCGGCCAGGGGATGCAAAACTTTCGGCAGGGCGGACTGCATGCGTTTGCCCATGCCGGCGGCGAGAATAACAACGTTCATAGGCCGAAAATTCGAGTGAGTTAAAAATATGCAAAAGTTTAACACGCAGCACTCTTTTTCCCGGCGCGCCAGCCTATATATCGTGCTGGCCCTGGCCTTGCTGGTCACAGCGTGCAGCTCGCTGCGCCTGGCTTACAACAATGGCGATACCTTGCTCTACTGGTGGCTGGACGGCTATATCGATTTCGACGGCGAGCAGAAGGGCGAGGCCAAGCACGATATCGACGAGCTGTTCCGCTGGCACCGCAAAACCCAGCTGCAGGACTATGTGCAGGTGCTGCAGAAAGCCCAGGCCCAGCTGCAGCAGGGCAAGGTCAGCCGCGCCGACCTGCTGGCCAGCTATCACGATGCGCGCAACCGCACCCAGGCCTTGCTGCTCAAGGCCGCGCCCGATATCGCCGATATGGCGCTGACCCTGCATCCCGAGCAGCTGGCCCAGATGGAAAGGAAATTCGCCAAAAACAATGCCGATTTCCGCAAAAAGAATATGAAGGGCGACCGCGAGCAACAGAACAAGTTCCGCTATAAGAAGTCGATGGACCAGTTCGAGCTGTGGTTCGGCAATTTCAGTTCCGAGCAGGAAGCGGCGATCCGCCGCGCCTCCGACGCCCGTCCGCTCGACAATGAAATCTGGCTCGACGAGCGCATGCGCCGCCAGCGCAGCATTCTGGAGCTGGCGCAGCGCATTTCACGCGAACAGCCCAGCCGCGAGCAAGCCATCGCCTGGGTGCAAAGCCTGATCCGCGAGAGCTTCGCGCGCATGGACAATTCCGAGCGCAAACCTTTCATGGATGCTTATACCAACAGCTCCATCGACCTGGTCTACACCGTGGTCCAGCTGGCCACGCCGGCGCAGAAAGCCCATGCCCACAAGCGCATGCAGGGCTGGATCGACGATTTCAACACGCTGGCGGCCCAGGCCAAATAAGGGCTGGCGGGGAGGGCTGCGTGGTATAGTGGCCGCCGTTGAACCACCTCCCCGTTGTCCCATGCAAAAGAAGAAGCCCGCCAAAGTCCCCGTCCACGGTCCCCAGCACGCCAAGCAGGTGCGCATCATCGGCGGGCAATGGAAACGCTCGACGCTGCCCGTGCTGGAAGCGCTGGGCCTGCGTCCCACGCCGGACCGCGTGCGCGAAACGGTGTTCAACTGGATCAACCACCTGCGCGACGGCGAATGGGCCGCGGCCCAGGTGCTGGACCTGTTCGCCGGCAGCGGCGCGCTCGGTTTCGAAGCGGCCAGCCGTGGCGCGCAAAACGTGCTCATGATCGACAGCAATAGCGCCGTCATCCGCCAGCTGGACAGCATCAAGGCCAAGCTGAATGCCACCAATGTGACGGTGCAGCGCGGCGACGCCGTGGCCAGCGCCCAGTCGCTGGCGCTGCGCGGCCAGCGCTTCGACCTGGTTTTCCTCGATCCGCCTTACCAGCAGGACTTTCTGAGCAAGGCGCTGCCGCTGTGCGCCGGCCTGCTCAAGGAAGATGGCCTGGTGTACGCCGAATCCGGCCTGCCCCTGACGTTCGAAGGGGAGGAAGTCCCCGAGTGGATGGCGGCTTGGGAGGTGGTCCGGGCGGATAAGGCTGGCATGGTGTACTATCACTTATTGAAATTGCGCCTAAAAAATTAGCAGCAGCGATTTCAGGCATAATGCGCGTTTTGGTGCATATCGCAGGGAGCCGCAATGGTTGTAGCAGTTTATCCGGGAACTTTCGATCCGCTGACCCGTGGTCATGAAGATCTGGTACGCCGTGCCTCCGGCCTGTTCGACACGCTCGTAGTCGGGGTGGCCGATAGCCAGAATAAAAAGCCTTTCTTCTCGCTGGAAGAACGCCTGACCATCGCCAACGAGGTGCTGGGGCATTATCCGAACGTCAAAGTGGAGAGTTTCTCCGGCCTGCTCAAGGATTTCGTGCGCCAGCACGATGCGCGCGTGATCGTGCGCGGCCTGCGCGCCGTGTCCGACTTCGAATATGAATTCCAGATGGCCGGCATGAACCGCTACCTGCTGCCGGACGTCGAAACCTTGTTCCTGACCCCGTCCGACCAGTACCAGTTCATCTCCGGCACCATCGTGCGCGAGATCGCCCAGCTGGGCGGCGACGTCTCCAAATTCGTTTTCCCCTCGGTCGACCGCTGGCTGCAAAAGAAAATCGCCGCGCTGAAGGCCGAGTCCCAAGCCTAGCCTTAACGTTTTACCTGTATTGCGAGTACTGCCATGGCCTTAATGATTACCGACGACTGCATTAATTGCGATGTGTGCGAGCCCGAGTGCCCGAACGACGCGATTTATATGGGGCCGGAAATTTACGAAATCCACCCGGATAAATGCACCGAATGCGTGGGACACTTCAGCGAGCCGCAATGCCAGCAAGTGTGCCCGGTGAGCTGCATTCCCTTCAATCCGGAACGGCGCGAAACCCAGGACCAGCTGTACGAGAAGTTCGAGCGTCTGCAAGCCGCGAAGGCTTAAGCGTCCCAAAATAGCATGGGCGTGCACAATTAGGCGCGGCCGGTGGTATATTTCACCGGCAACCACACTAATTGGAGACAGCATGTCCATCACCCGCCGCACCCTGATCCAGGCAGCCGCCGCTGCCCTGATGTTCTCTGCCGCCCCGGTTTTCGCCAGCACCGACGTGGCCGGCGTGAAATTCGAGGAAACCGCCACCGTCGCCGGCCAGCAGCTCAAGCTGAACGGCGCCGGCCTGCGCACCAAGGTCATCTTCAAGGTCTATGCCCTGGGTCTGTATCTGAGCGAGAAAAAGACCACCATGGCCGACATCCTGGCCGTGCCGGGCGCGCGCCGCATCCAGATCGTCAGCATGCGTGATCTGAGCTCGGAAGACTTCGGCAGGGCCTTCATGGATGGCCTGAGCGCCAACACCGACCAGGCCGAGCGCACCAAGATCCTGCCGCAAACCAAAACCTTCGGTGAAATGTTCGCCGCCATCCCCGGCCTGAAGAAGGGCGATGTGCTGCTGGTGGACTGGATTCCCGGCGTCGGCACGCAATGCCAGCTGAATGGGAAGAAAATCGGGGAAACCGTGCCGGATGTCGCGTTCTACAACGCGATTACCCGCATCTGGATTGGGGACAAGGCAGTGGACAGCTCGCTGAAGCCGAAACTGCTGGGTGAAGTGAAGTAAGCTTCGATGCTGCAATGCGGCAGACGGGAATCCCCGCTGCCGCCACTTTCATTTCTCAGGAACGCGATGCCAGGGCATACAGCTCGGCGGCATGGCTGGGCGAGCCATCGGGCGAGTTCAGCATGCTTTTCAAGAGCATCGCGTCATGCATCTTGCGGCGGTTCAGCCGCGCCTCTTTACTCATTTTTGGCTTAAGCACCATCATTGCAGCGCGTGCCACGCCGCGCAGCAGCGGCTGGAACAGCATCACGGTGCCGAATACCAGGGCCACGCCCAGCAGCACCAGGACGGCGTCCATGAAGGAGAGGTCTTGCAGGAAAAGTTGCGACGCGGAAATGAAGGTAGACATGATGTTTCAGTTGCATTTAGAATCTAGCGTAACTATAGTGCAGCGCAACATATAAATCTAATTTTGTTTCCCAATAATAATTATAATTATTGTGAATAATCACTCGCGCCGCCCCCAACCTGACCGCTAAACACCATGAGCTTTCTGACGCTGGACCTGAACCTGTTGCGCGTCTTCGACGCCGTGATGACCGAGCAGAACCTGACGCGCGCGGCCGGCCACCTGGCCATGACCCAGCCGGCGGTCTCGAACGCCATCAAGCGCCTGCGCGAAAGCCTGGGCGACGACTTGCTGATCCGCACCGCCTACGGCGTCAAGCCGACCCCGCGCGCCGAAGCCCTGTGGCCGGCCGTGCGCGGCGCCCTGGCCTCGCTGGAAGCGGCGGTGGCGCCCGGCACCTTTGACGTCTCGCGCGCCCACGCCACCTTCCGCATGGCCATGGCCGACGCCACGGCCGCCTTCTGGCTGCCCTCGCTGATGCGTTCGATCGAGCGCGAAGCGCCCGGTGTGAATGTGAGGATGGTGCCGCTGACGACGCGCGAACCGCGTCCCATGCTGCTGCGCGGCGACATCGACCTGGCGGTCGGCTTCTTCCCCGGCGTGGCGGCCCAGCTGATGAGCGAACCGAGTTCGCCGATCCGCCACGAGCGCCTGTATTCCGGAACGTATGTGTGCGTGATGCGGCGCGACCATCCGCTGGCCAAGGGCGACCTGACCCTGGACAGCTACTGCGCCACCAACCACCTGCTGGTCAGCTTCTCCGGCCGCGCCCACGGCCTGGTGGACGAAGCCCTGGCCCAGATCGGCCGTGAACGGCGCATCCTGCTGACAGTGAACCAATTCTTCACCGCTGGCCGCGTGGTCGCCAACTCCGACCTGGTGACGGTGCTGCCGAAGCACCTGATCGCCTCCACCGGCATGACCGACGCATTGATCTCGAAAGAGCTGCCGTTCCAGCTGCCCGCCGTCCACCTCGACATGCTCTGGCACGAACGCGACGCCCGCAGCCCCGTGCACAAATGGCTGCGCAGCCACCTCGAAAGCATGAACAGCGTCACCCAGCGCACCGCGCCCGGCACCGCCCCCAAGAACGACACCTACTAGCCGCAAGCCTTTGATTTAAATCAGCAAATGTCCGACCCTGGTGTCTGGCGGGGCCGCCAGGCACCAGGGTCGGACCTTGTTTGATTTGGCGCAAGCGGGCTTATTTGATGGGGAGCTTGCTGGTGTTTTTGACTTCTTCCATCACGGCGTAGGTGTGGGTTTCGCGTACGCCTTTCTGCAACAGGGTCTTGCCGAGGAATTCGCGGTAGGCGGCCATGTCCTTGACGCGCGCTTTCACCAGGTAGTCGAAACCGCCGGCGACCATATGGCATTCGAGCACTTCGGGGATGACTTGCACGCTTTGCTTGAAGGCGTCGAAGACTTCGGGCGTGGTGCGGTCGAGCACGACTTCGATGAAGACGAGCAGCGACACGTCCAGCAACTGTGGGTTAAGCTGGGCGGTGTAGCCCATGATATAGCCGGATTCGTGCAGCTTGCGCACGCGCTCCAGGCAGGCGGCCGGCGATAGATTGACGCGTGCTGCCAGTTCTACATTGCTGATGCGGCCGTCGCTTTGCAGCTCCATCAGAATCTTCTTACTGATCTTGTCCAGCATGGATTCATCCCCTAATTAATTTTATTTGGTCAAATTCTCTCACTAAAAACTATGTATTGCTAGTCCTAAGCAATACCAGAATTAATCCAGAAGAATCCCGCATACAATCAAATCATCAGCAGCACCGTAGAGCACGCTCCGCAAACAGGGTTTGTCGGGCGTGTTTTCTTATGTGCTCGACCTCATTATTTCTTCGATAAAAGAGCCCCTTCATGCACCCAGCAGCCCCTCCTTCCCTTGTCCCGTTTGCTACTCTGCAAGCCGAGATCCTGCGCGATCCCAGCCCCTTGCGTGCCGCCGTGACTGCCGCTTACCGCCGCGATGAACAGGGCGCCGTGCAGTGGCTGCTGTCGCAGATCCGCGAGGGCGGCGCCGAAACCACGCAACAGGCGCAAACGCTGGCCCAGCGCCTGGTGAACTCGGTACGTGAAAAACGTACCCGCTCGTCGGGCGTGGATGCGCTGATGCATGAGTTTTCCCTGTCGTCGGAAGAGGGCGTGGCGCTGATGTGCCTGGCCGAAGCACTGTTGCGTATTCCAGACAGCGCCACCGCCGACCGCCTGATTGCCGACAAAATCAGCAAGGGCGACTGGCGCAAGCACCTGGGCGAGTCGCCTTCGCTGTTCGTGAATGCGGCCACCTGGGGTCTGCTGGTGACGGGCAAGCTAGTCAGTTCGAGCAGCGAGCAGGGCCTGGGCTCGGCCCTGACCCGCCTGATCGCCAAGGGCGGCGAGCCGCTGATCCGCAAGGGCGTGGACCTGGCGATGCGCATGCTGGGCAACCAGTTCGTGACCGGCCAGACCATCGACGAGGCGATCAAGAACGGCCGCGAGAACGAATCGAGCGGCTACCGTTATTCCTACGACATGCTGGGCGAGGCGGCGCTGACCGAGGCCGATGCGGCCAACTACTACGCCGCCTACGAGACCGCGATCCACGCCATCGGCCGCGCCTCGAACGGCCGCGGCATCAAGGAAGGCCCGGGCATTTCGGTCAAGCTGTCGGCCCTGCACCCACGCTACAGCCGCGCCCAGCGCGAACGCGTGATGAATGAGCTGCTGCCGCGCCTGCGCCAGCTGGTGCTGCTGGCCAAGGGCTACGACATCGGCCTGAATATCGATGCGGAAGAGGCCGACCGCCTGGAGCTGTCGCTGGACCTGATGGAAGCGATGGCTTTCGACCCGGCCCTGGCCGGTTACGACGGCATCGGTTTCGTGGTGCAGGCTTACCAGAAACGTTGCCCCTTCGCTATCGACTTCCTGATCGACCTGGCCAAGCGCAGCGGCCGCAAATTCATGGTGCGTCTGGTCAAGGGCGCGTATTGGGATGCCGAGATCAAGCGCGCCCAGGTGGACGGCATGCCCGGCTACCCGGTCTACACGCGCAAGGTGTACACCGACGTGTCCTACCTGGTGTGCGCGCAGAAGCTGCTGGCCGCGACCGACGTGATTTATCCGCAGTTCGCCACCCACAATGCGCAGACCGTGTCCACCATCTACACCTGGGCCAAGCGCGACGGCATCGACGACTACGAGTTCCAGTGCCTGCATGGCATGGGCGAAACCCTGTACGACCAGGTGGTCGGCGCCGACAAGCTGGGCAAGGCCTGCCGCATTTACGCGCCGGTCGGTTCGCACGAAACGCTGCTGGCCTACCTGGTGCGCCGCCTGCTGGAAAACGGCGCCAACTCGTCCTTCGTGAACCAGATCGTGGATGAAAGCATTCCGGTCGAATCGCTGGTGAAAAACCCGGTGGATATCGCGCGCGCGCAAGGCGGCCTGCCGCACCCGGCCATCCCGCAGCCGCTGCATCTGTTCGGCGCGGAGCGTCTGAACTCGGCCGGCCTGGACCTGGCGAACGAGGATGTGCTGCGCCATATCTCGGCCGTGCTGGCCGAGCAGCGCAGCTGGAGCGCCGTGCCGCTGCTGGCCGTGGCCGCCAGCGAGGGCCAGCCGGCCCAGCCGGTGGTCAATCCGGCGCAGAAGAGCGATGTGGTGGGCCAGGTGACGGAAGCCAATGCCGCCGACGTGGAAAACGCGCTGGCCAGCGCCAGCCATTTCGCCATGGATTGGCAGACGGTGGAACCGTCGCAACGCGCCGCCGCCCTGGTGCGCGCCGCCGAGCTGTTTGAAACCCATATGCTGGAATTGATGACGCTGGCGATCCGCGAAGCGGGCAAATCGCTGCCGAATGCGATTGCCGAAATCCGCGAAGCCGTGGACTTCCTGCGCTATTACGCCGCCGAGGTGGGCAGCGCGCCGAATACCCTGGCCCTGGGTCCGGTCACCTGCATCAGCCCGTGGAACTTCCCGCTGGCCATCTTCACCGGCCAGGTTGCCGCCGCCCTGGCGGCCGGCAATGTGGTGCTGGCCAAGCCGGCCGAACAGACCCCGCTGATCGCTTTCCGCGCCGTGGAACTGCTGCATGAAGCCGGCATTCCGCGTGCCGCGCTGCAATTCCTGCCGGGCCGCGGCGAAGTGGTTGGCGCCGGCCTGTGCAACGATGCCCGCGTCAAGGGCGTGATCTTCACCGGCTCGACCGAAGTGGCGCAGCTCATCAACCGTTCGCTGGCCAAGCGCGCCGCGGCCGAGCATGCCGATATCCCGCTGATCGCCGAAACCGGCGGCCAGAACGCCATGATCGTCGATTCCTCCTCGCTGCCGGAGCAGGTGGTGCAGGATGCGATTTCCTCGGCGTTCGACAGCGCCGGCCAGCGCTGCTCGGCCCTGCGCGTGCTGTTCCTGCAGGAAGATATCGCCGACAAGACCATCCGCATGCTCAAAGGCGCCATGGCCGAGCTGAAAATCGGCAGCCCAGACCGTCTGGTGACCGATATCGGCCCGGTGATCGATGCCGAAGCGCAGCAAAATCTGCTGTCCCACATCGAAACCACGCGCAAAACGGCCGTCAACAGCTTCTCGCTGGGCCTGCCAAGCGATGTGAACGGTACTTTCGTGCCGCCGACCGTGCTGGAAATCCGCTCGCTGAACGAGCTGAGCAAGGAAGTCTTCGGTCCTGTGATGCACGTGATCCGCTACAAGCGCGCCGATCTGCCGAAAGTCATCGGCGAAATCAATGCCAGCGGCTTCGGCCTGACCCTGGGCGTGCATTCGCGCATCGATGAAACCATCGATTTCATCACGTCGCGCGCGCATGTGGGCAATATCTACGTCAACCGCAATATCGTGGGCGCCGTGGTCGGCGTGCAGCCCTTCGGCGGCGAAGGCAAATCCGGCACGGGGCCGAAAGCCGGTGGCCCGCTGTACCTGAAACGCCTGCAACGCAACGCCGTGCTGGCTTCGACGCCGGAACGCCGTACCACCGCCGCATCCGACGCGTTGGCAGCCTGGTCCAAGGCGAAAGGCTTGGACACGGTCAGCAAGCTCAGCGACAAATACGCCCATAACAGCCTGCTCGGCAGCACCACCGTCCTGCCAGGCCCGACGGGCGAACGCAACACGTTGAGCTTCACCTCGCGCGGCGCCGTATTGTGCGCAGCCAGCACCCAGCCAGCCCTGCTGAACCAGATTGCCGCCGCCATGGCGACGGGTAACCAGGCCCTGGTGCTGGAAAGCAGTCCAGCCTTGTTACCAGCCGACCTGCCGGCGGCGGTCAAGGACCGCATCCAGGTCTTCAGCAAGCTGAATGAAGTCCAAACCGGCTTCCAGATCGCCCTGGTCGAATCCTCGCTCAGCGCCAGCTTGCGTCCCGAGTTGGCAGCCCGTGACGGCGCCCTGGTCTCCGTCATCGACAGCAATGATGACAGTGAAATCCCGCTGTGGCGTCTGGTTGCCGAACGCGCCCTGTGCGTGAACACCACCGCAGCCGGCGGCAATGCCAGCCTGATGACGCTGGGCGCTTAAACTTCCGGTCTGTATCAATCAAAAATCCACCCTGGCGCTTGCCACTAGGGTGGATTTTTTTTTGTCGAAAATCAAAAACTTAGCAGTGGCAGAAGTTTTTGAGGATGCCGTAGGCGTAGCGCGAGGCAACGGTTTTGACGAAATGCATGAAGTCGGTGGCGGCGTATTCGTTGGCATCGTCCGAAATCGTGCGTATCACCGCGAATGGAATGCCCAACTCGAAACAGACCTGGGCTACGGCGGCTCCTTCCATTTCCACTGCGAGCAGGTCGGGCAGCTGTTTTTTCAGTTCGGCCAGCTTGGCGGGGTTTTCTATGAATTGATCGCCACTACCGATCAGGCCGCGGTGGATGCGGCCTGGCAGTCTTTCAGCCTCCAGATATTGGCGCGTAGCGGCATACAGTCGCCGGCTCAGTTCGCGATCGGACATCAGGTGGGAAATCCCTGTCAGCGGGACTTCAAAACGGGGAAACAGGGGACTGGCATCCATATCGTGCTGGATCAGCGATTCGGCCACCACCACATCACCTACGCGTACGCCGGAATCGGCACTGCCAGCTACACCGGTAAACACGATGTGGGTAACTTGAAACTTCTCCACAAGGATTGCAGCGGTCATTGCAGCAGCAACCTTGCCAATTCGCGATAAAACGCACACAGAATCGATTTCCCAGAGTTTTCCGGCTGTGTACTCACGCATACCGTGGATGAGCTTGTAGGGGCTCTCCATGGCTTCTATGAGGCCGTGCTGTTCTTCAGCTAAGGCTGAGATGATTCCAAGACGCATTTTTTGTGGTGAATTCATGGGTTTTCCAGGGTTGGGACCTTGCTCGCGTGGACCGCGACTTTTCCTTTTAATATAGATAAAGGTAGATATAAAGAATGGTAGTAGATAGTAAACGCGGGGTCTACTGTGGATAAGCCTGTTAACATCCACAAAATCAGAAGTTTACGGTCGTGTAAACCGGCTGGAAAAACCTTGCGTCTGGACAGGATGAGTTTTGGACAAATTTTCTGGCGGTGGTTAAACGGGACGTTTACGCACATTCGATCCTGTGGATATTCAGGCACTTATCAACAGACGAGGCTGATTTTCTCCAGTTTGTCCTCCGAAACTGGCTCGGAAAGCAGGTGGCCCTGGCCAAAATCACTGCCGGCAGCCTTCAAAATCTCCAATTGGGCCGGATTTTCGATGCCTTCCGCGATGACCTGGATGCCGAGGGTATGTGCCATGGCAATAATTGCCCTGCACAATTCCTGGCCATGGATGCCATCGTCCAGATTGGCAATGAAAGCCGGATCGATCTTCAGGTAGTCGATCTGGAAGCGCCGCAAGAAGCTGACCGAGCAGTAACCGGTGCCAAAGTCGTCCAGCGCCAGCTGCATGCCGGCTTCGCGCAGCCGTTTCAGCTTGCCGGTCGTCTGGCTATTCGCATCCATCAGCAGCTTTTCCGTGACTTCGATGACGATGCTGCGCGCGTCCACCTGTCTTTGCCGCAGGAATTCCAGCCAGCTTTCCACATTGCAGTCCTCGCTGCGGAATTGCAGGGCCGATTTGTTCACACAGACCTGGAAATCCGGACCATATTCGGCCTGCAAGCGTTGGGCCAGCAGCACGGCCTGGCGGAAGATCCAGTCGCCGATGCCGACGATGGCGCCGGAATGTTCGGCCGCGGCGAGGAATTCCGCCGGCGTCAGCAGGCCGCGCGATGGGTGCTGCCAGCGCAGCAGAGCCTCCACCTTCCGCATGCGGCCGCTGGCCAGCGCAATCACCGGCTGGTAGACCAGGCGTAACTCATTGTTTTCCAAGGCTTGCCGCAGCTCGTGCTTGAGCGTGGCGCCTTCCTGCATGGCTGGCGCGAAGTAGTGGTAGCCGTTGCGGCCCTCTTGTTTGGCCGCATACATGGCTTGATCGGCGTTTTTCAGCAGGTTTTCGGCGTCTTCGCCATCGTCTGGATAGCTGGTGATGCCGATGCTGGCCGAAATCCGGACCTGGTCCTTGCCCAGATCGAAGGTATCGGCCATGGCGGCCAGCACATCGCGCACTACGCGCAACACATCGGAGGCCTGGTGTACCTCGCTGAGGATGAGGGTGAACTCATCGCCGCCAAGCCGGGCCACGGTATCGCTGCTGCGCACGCATTGGCCCAGCCTTTGTGCCACTTTTTGCAGCAGCACATCGCCCATGGCGTGGCCCAGGGTGTCGTTGACGCCCTTGAAGCCATCCAGGTCGATGAAAAGCAGGGCCATCGGCAGGCGGCTGCGATGCGATTTCTTCAATTCCTGGTTGAGGCGCTCGTTGAACATGCGGCGGTTGGGCAGGCCGGTCAGCGCGTCGAAATTGGCCTGCTTCCAGATCAACTCTTCCGAGGCTTTGCGTTTGGTGACATCGGAGAACAAGGCGACGCGGCGGTAGGCCACGCCGTTTTCGTCGCAAACGCTGTCGAAACGCAGGGCAACCAGATAGTGTTCGCCGTTCTTGTGCTGGTGCCAGATCTCGCCTTCCCAGCGGCCGGTGTGCAGGATGGACTGGCGCATGCGGCTGAAAAATTCGCGGTCCTGCAGTCCAGCCGTCAGCTGATAGGCGGGACGGCCGACCACTTCCTGCTCTGCGTAACCGCTGATGCGCGAAAACGCCGGGTTAACGGACAGGATCGTGCCTTCCTCATCCGTTACCAGCATGCCTTCCGAGCTGTTTTGGTACATCAGGGCAGCCAGTTTCATCGATTCTTCGTGTTTTTTGCGGCTGGTAATGTCTTCCACCATCGAAAACAGGCCGACAACCTGGCCCTTGTCGTCAAAATCGGGGACATAGCAGACGCCATCCCAGCGTTCGCCATGGGAAGTCAGGACTTTGCGTTCGTATCTGGTGTTCTGGCCGCTGAAAGCCTTGTCCAGATGCGGCAGGACGATTTCGTACAGCTCCTGGCCGACAGTCTGGGCCGCGGATTTGCCGATCAGGCTTTGCCCCAGCTGGCCGAATCTCTCTTCGAAGCGGCGGTTGGTGAAGCTGTAGCGGCCGTCACGGGTGACGTAAGCGATCATGATGGGCAGGTTGTCGGCAATCAGGCGCAGGCGCTGTTCGCTGGCCGTTAGTTTGGCTTCGGTTTCCCGGCTGCGCACGTACAGCTGGCGGTAGCGGTTTTCTCTTTCTTCCACTTTGGCGTAGGAGCGCAAGGCGAAGTGGCCGCCAGCCAGCATGACGCTCAGCAGCAGGGCCAGGCCGAGTACGCCTATGAGGATATGCCTGTCCATGGCCAGGCCGATAGCGGTATCCGAACTGCCCGACACCACGATCAGGGGAAAGTCTTGCAAAACCGTATAGCTGAACACGCGGGAAACGTGATCGATGGGGCTGACGGTGTTGAAGGTGCCGGTTTTGCTTTCGGCAATGCGTTTGAACAGCAGATTGTTGCGCAAATCCCAGCGGAAAGTGCGTTCGAATTGCGGTGCGCGAGCGATCAGATGGCCGTCCATATGGACCAGGGAAATCGATACATCCTTGCCTAAGCGCGATTTTTCAAATACTTCGGCAAAACGGCGTGCATCCAGGGGAGCGGCGATCACGCCAAGAAATTTGCCTTCAGCGCTTTCGACGCGGCGGCTGATGACGAAGAGCCGGCTTTTAGTGATGTGGCTCAGCATGGGTTCGCTGATGAAAAGCTTGTTGCCCAGTTTGTTTTGCAGATGTGCCTGGAAGTAGTCGCGTTGAGAAAAGTCGGTGCCGGCAATCGGCAAATCGTTGGAGGCGGCAATGCCCTTGCCTTGCGCATCGATGAAAGCCAGCCAATAGACGCCTTGAAAAGAACTGCCGCGGGAAGAGAGCAGGGCGGCGATGCTGCCGTTCACATTGTTGTGGTCGGTAGGCAGCAGCTTGATGGCATTGCTGAAACCTGTGAGGGAGAGGTCGACAAATTCGATTGTCGATAGAACCTGGGCTTCAATTGCCCGCGTGTAGTGCTGGGTTTGACGCGCGATGGCTTGTTCGCGTTCTTGTGCTGCAGTGTGGATTTCCCAGACAACGATGGCTGTAGCGAGTACCGCCATGGTCAGCAGACCGGCAATCAGGCGCTGTCGAAAGCGCAGGTAAGCGTTCGATTGGACGGTTGGCTTGCCTGTGCGCTGTTTGGACAAGGCTATCCTCAGCTGTGCAGTTCGGGTTTTTGGGTCGAATCAGTATAGGGGAAGCTGAACGCGCAGCGTAGCGGGTGTTGGATTTTTGCCTGAACGAATGAAAAGCTCGCTTCGTTTACATATGAATAGTGTGTATACAAGATAGTAATGGTTGTTAACAAGTGCCTGTTTTTGTGGATAAGTAGGTAAACCAGCGAAAAATCAGGGATTTGGCGCTTGTATAAGGCGGCGCGTAAACCTTGTATGGGACAGGAACTGTTTTTGGACAAAAATAGCGGCCCCGAAAAATGTTTTGTTTACTCACAAACGATACCTGTGGATATCCAATCACTTATCAACAGGTTCAAGAGGGGTTTTTAGGCGTATCCTGACAATCTTTCCGCATGCTCAGGAGTAATGCTGATGGAACTGCTCTCTCTTTTCCCCCATCCCATCATCCAGGGGCCGACTGCCGGCGGCTCGAATACGCCAGCCCAGATTGCGGCGGTCTCGAATGCCGGTGGGCTGGGTTCTTTGGCCGCCTCCTTGTTGACGCCGGATGCGCTGCGCGCCCAGGTGGCTGAAATCCGCCGTCTGTCCGCGAAGCCTTTTGCGCTGAATTTCTTCGTGCAAGACACGCCGGTACCCGATAAAGCCGGGCTGGAGCGTGCTGCCGAGCTGCTCAAGCCCGTGTGGACGGCGCTGGGTTGGCAGGAATTGCCGCTGCCCGCGAAATGGTGCGAAGACTTTGCGGCCCAGTTTGAAACCTTGCTGGAGCTGAAACCGGCCGTTGCCAGCTTTACTTTTGGCATTCTGCAGCGCGCGCAGGTGCAGCGTTTGCATGAGGCCGGCATTGCCGTGATCGGCACCATCACCACGGTGGAAGAGGCGCTGGCCTGGCAGGAGATCGGCGCCGACGCGGTGATTGCATCCGGAGTGGAGGCGGGCGGGCATCGCGGCACCTTCCTCGGGCCGCAGACGGAAGCCACGCTGGGTGCGGAGGATTTGCTGCGGGCGACGGTGGCGGCGGTGGGCATTCCCGTCATCTCGGCCGGCAATATCATGAATGGCGCCGATATCAAACGGCGGCTGGCGCTGGGCGCCAAGGCGGTGCAGATGGGGACAGCCTTCCTGGTGGCCGATGAATCGGGCATTCATCCGGCGTACAAGGCGCGCTTGCTGAATCCGGGCGATACGCCGACCCGGCTCACGCGCGCCTTCTCCGGCCGCTATGCGCGCGGCCTGGAAAACCGTTTCATGCGCGAGATGGCCGGGGTGGAAACCCAGGTACCGGCTTATCCCGTGCAGAATGCGCTGACCGGCAGCATCCGCGCCGAGGCGGCCAAGCGCGGCGATACGGAGTGGATGTCGCTGTGGTGCGGCACGGGCGTGGCCAAAGCGCGCGCCATGCCGGCGGCAAAGCTGGTCGAAACCCTGGTGGCGGAAATGCAGGCGGCATAACACTCATGTGAAGGAGCGGTCTTTGGAATCAGCTGGACAGTTCGACTACATCATCATCGGCGCCGGCACGGCCGGCTGCGTGCTCGCCAACCGCCTGACGCGCAATGCGAAGGCGGAAGTGCTGCTGATCGAGGCGGGAGGAAAGGATGATTATGTGTGGATCCACATCCCGGTCGGCTATCTGCATTGCATCGATAATCCGCGCACCGACTGGCTGTTCCGTACCGAACCCGATGAAGGCCTGGGCGGGCGCAGCCTGCTTTACCCGCGCGGCAAGGTGCTGGGCGGCAGTTCCTCGATCAACGGCATGATTTATATGCGCGGCCAGGCGCGCGATTACGAGCAGTGGGCTGATTTGTGCGGTGACGACAGCTGGCGCTGGAAGGCTGTTTTACCGCTGTTCATGCGCAGCGAAGACCATCACGGCGGCGCCAACGATTTTCACGGCGCGGGCGGCGAGTGGCGCGTCGAGAAGCAGCGCCTGTCGTGGCAGATCCTCGATGCCTTCCGCGAGGCGGCGGCGCAAAGCGGCATTCCGAAAGTGGAAGACTTCAATCGCGGCGATAACGAGGGCTGTTCCTACTTCGAAGTGAATCAGCGGCGCGGCATACGCTGGAACACGGCCAAGGCTTTTCTCAAGCCGGCGGCGCAAAGGCCGAATCTGACCATCATGACCGGCTGTCATGTGGAAAAGCTGCTGATTGAAAAAGGCGAACAGGGGCTGGTGTGCAAGGGCGTGGTCTTCAGCGGCGGCGGCACAGCCTACCGCGCCGATGCGCGCCGCGAAACCCTGCTGGCGGCCGGTTCCATCGGCTCGCCGCAGATACTTCAGTTGTCGGGTATCGGCCCGGCCGCCGTGCTGCGGGAAGCGGGCGTGCAGCCGCTGGCCGACCTGCCGGGCGTGGGCGGCAATCTGCAGGACCATCTGCAGCTACGCATGGTGTTCAAGGTGCAGGGCGCGAAGACGCTGAACGTCATGGCCAGCAACTGGCTGGGCAAGCTGCGCATCGGCCTCGAATATGCCTTGCTGCAGAGCGGGCCGATGTCGATGGCGCCTTCCCAGCTGGGCGCTTTCGCCAAATCGCATGCCTCGGAAGCGACGCCGAATCTGCAATACCATGTGCAGCCGCTGTCGCTGGAAAAATTCGGCGATCCGCTGCACGCTTTCCCGGCCTTTACGGCCAGCGTGTGCAATCTGCGTCCGACCTCGCGCGGCCACGTGCGCATAGGTTCGGCCGACTCTTATGCGCCGCCGAAAATCCTGCCCATGTATTTGAGTACGGACGAGGACCGGCGCGTGGCTGCCGCGGCACTGAATCTGACGCGCCGCATCGTGGCAGCGCCGGCACTGGCGCGCCACGCGCCGGAGGAATACAAGCCCGGCATCCACTACCGCAGCGACGAGGAACTGGCGCAGGCGGCGGGTGCAATCGGCACCACGATCTTCCATCCGGTCGGCACCTGCAAGATGGGGCGGGACGGCGATGCGTCGGCCGTGGTGGACAGCCAGCTGCGCGTGCGCGGCGTGGCCGGCTTGCGCGTGGTCGACGCCTCCATCATGCCGACCATCACCTCGGGCAATACGAATTCGCCGGTGATCATGATTGCGGAAAAAGCCGCGCAAATGATTCATTCGATGTGGGAATGAAGCGACAGGCGTTTTAGCGCATCTCAAGTGGCACAAGAGCAAGCCAGTCGTAAACTGCTGAAGATCATGGTAGTTATACCGTATTGTGACGAAAATTTATTCTGTGTATGATCTAAAAAACTTTAGCTTTATGCAAAGAATAACCAGGAGACACAATGTCAAACTTTATCTTGGAAACAAGAGATTTGACCAAGGAGTTCAGGGGATTCACTGCTGTAAACGGAGTCAACCTGAAGGTGCAGCGCGGTCATATCCACGCACTGATCGGCCCTAACGGGGCTGGCAAAACCACCTGTTTCAACCTGCTGACCAAGTTCCTGGTTCCCACATCGGGACAGATTCTATTCAACGGAAAAGACATCACCGCCGCCCGGCCGGCGCAGATCGCGCGCATGGGCGTGATCCGCTCTTTTCAGATTTCCGCCGTCTTCCCCCACCTCACAGTGTTGCAAAATGTCCGCATCGGCTTACAGCGCAAGCTCGGTACGACCTTCCATTTCTGGCAGAGCGAGCGCAGTCTGGACCAGTTGAATGGTCGCGCCATGGAGCTGCTGGAGGAGGTGGATCTGGGCAGCTTTGCCGACACCATCACCGTCGATATGCCCTACGGCCGCAAGCGTGCGCTGGAAATCGCCACCACCCTGGCGATGGAGCCGGAGCTGATGCTGCTCGATGAGCCGACCCAGGGCATGGGCCACGAAGACGTGCACCGCGTGACCGAGCTGATAAAAAAAGTCTCGGCGGGACGCACCATCCTCATGGTCGAACACAATATGAATGTGGTGTCCGGCATCTGCAACAAGATCTCGGTGCTGCAGCGCGGCGCCATGCTGGCAGAAGGCAGCTATGCCGAGGTATCGAAGAACGCCCAGGTGATGGAAGCGTATATGGGCACCGAAGCCACCGAGCTGGCGGGAGCCCATTGAGATGAGCAGCGCACTCGAAATCAGCAATCTGCAGGCCTGGTATGGCGAATCGCATATCCTGCACAACGTAAATATCACGGTGAAGCCGGGCGAAGTGGTGACTCTGCTGGGCCGCAACGGCGCCGGCCGCACCACCACGCTGCGCGCCATCATGGGCCTGACCGGCGCGCGCAAAGGCTCGATCAAGATCAATGGCACGGAAGCGGTAGGGCTGCCGACGCATAAGGTGGCCCACCTCGGCGTCGGCTATTGCCCGGAAGAGCGCGCGATTTTTTCTTCGCTCTCCACCGAAGAAAACCTGATGCTGCCACCCACGCTGAAGACCAACGGCAAGGGCATGGAGGTGGATGAGATCTACTCCATGTTCCCCAACTTGAAAGAACGCCGCAACAGCCAGGGCACGCGGTTGTCCGGCGGCGAGCAGCAGATGCTGGCCGTGGCGCGCATCCTGCGCACCGGCGCCAAGCTGCTGCTGCTGGACGAGATTTCCGAAGGCCTGGCGCCTGTCATCGTGCAGGGGCTGGCACGCATGATCACCACCCTCAAAGCCAAGGGCTACACCATCGTCATGGTGGAGCAGAATTTCCGTTTCGCCGCGCCGCTGGCGGACCGCTTCTATGTGATGGAGCATGGTCAGATTGTCGAGACTTTTGCTGCATCCCAGTTGGACGCCAAGATGCCGGTGCTGACCGAGCTGCTGGGCGTGTAATACCCGGTGTAAGCAGTAGTGTAAGTAGTACATAGCTGTATAAAAAAATCGATTACTACAATCCTCGAACGGAGACAAAATGAAACGCAAAGCTCTCGCCACTGTGGCTGCTGCCGCCTGTGCATTCGGCATTTCCGGCACCGCCCAGGCGCAGGTGTCGGGTGACACCATCAAGATCGGTTTCATCACCGATATGTCAGGCCTCTATTCCGACATCGACGGCTTAGGCGGGGCGGAAGCGATCAAGATGGCGATTGCCGATGCGGGCGTGGTCATCGCCGGCAAGAAGGTCGAATTCATTTCGGCCGACCACCAGAACAAGGCCGATATCGCCGCCTCCAAGGCGCGCGAATGGTTCGACCAGCAGGGCGTCGATATGCTGATCGGCGGCACCAACTCCGGCGCCAACCTGGCCATGGCCAAGATCGCGGCCGAGAAGAAGCGCGTGTTCATTTCCATCGGCGCCGGTTCTTCGCGCCTGACCAATGAGGAATGCACGCCCTTCACCGTGCACTACGCTTACGACACCGTGGCGCTGGCGCGCGGCACCGGCGGCGCCATCGTCAAGCAGGGCGGCAAGAACTGGTACTTCCTGACCGCCGACTATGCCTTCGGCCACTCGCTGGAAAAGGATACGGCCGACGTGGTGAAAACGGCCGGCGGCAAGGTGCTGGGCGGCGTCAAGCATCCGCTGTCAGCCTCCGATTTCTCCTCCTTCCTGCTGCAGGCGCAATCTTCGAATGCGCAGATCCTGGGCCTGGCGAATGCCGGCGGCGACGCCATCAACTCGATCAAGGCCGCCAACGAATTCGGCATCAGTAAGAAGATGAAGATGGCGGGCCTGCTGATCTTCATCAACGACATCCATTCGCTGGGCCTGAACACCACGCAGGGCATGTACCTGACCGACGGCTGGTACTGGGATATGAACGACGACACGCGCGCTTGGTCCAAGCGCTACTTTGCCAAGATGAAGAAAGAGCCTTCCATGCTGCAGGCGGCCGATTACTCGGCGGCGGCCAATTATCTGAAGGCGGTGAAGGCGGTCGGCAGCGATGATTCGGAGAAGGTGATGGCGCATCTGAAGAAAACGCCGATCAACGATATGTTCACCAAGAACGGCGTGGTCCGTCCCGATGGCCGCATGGTGCACGATATGTACCTGATGGAAGTGAAGAAGCCCGCGGAATCGAAATATCCCTGGGATTACTACAAGGTCGTGGCCACCGTGCCTGGCGACCAGGCCTATCTGACCAAGGCCGAAACCAAGTGCCCGCTCTGGAAATGATGTAGTCGGAAGAGGGCGCCGCGACGCGCGGCGCCTGTCGTTTATCCCCGGCGCAGCGCCCTCGTCCCGGTTTTGCTGCGCCGTTTTTTTCACTCCCTCTCCTGAGTGCAGCCATGGATATTTTCGGTGTCCCCCTGCCAGCCTTGATGAGCCAGTTGCTGCTGGGTCTCGTCAACGGCTCCTTCTATGCGATGTTATCCCTTGGCTTGGCGGTCATCTTCGGCCTGCTGAACGTGATTAATTTTTCCCATGGCGCCCTGTACATGATGGGCGCTTTCCTGGCGTGGATGGGCATGAGCTATTTCGGCCTGAGCTACTGGGTGATGTTGATCGCCGCGCCGCTGATCGTCGGTGTGCTCGGTGTGCTTATCGAGAAGACCATGCTGCGCTGGCTGTACAAGCTCGATCATCTGTATGGGCTGCTGCTGACCTTCGGCATCACGCTGCTGATCGAAGGCCTGTTCCGCTCCTTCTACGGCGTCTCCGGCCAGCCGTTTGAAACGCCGTCCCAGCTGCAAGGCGCGACGGACCTGGGCTTCATGGTGATGCCGAATTACCGCGCCTGGGTGGTGGTGGCCTCCCTCGTCGTCTGCATCGCCACCTGGTATGTGATCGAGAAAACCAAGCTCGGTTCCTATCTGCGCGCCGGCACCGAGAATCCCAAGATGGTGGAGGCTTTCGGCATCAATGTGCCGCTGATGGTGACGCTAACCTACGGCTTCGGCGTCGCGCTGGCCGGCTTCGCCGGCGTGCTGGCGGCGCCCATCATCCAGGTCACGCCGCTGATGGGTTCCAACCTGATTATCGTGGTGTTCGCCGTGGTGGTGATCGGCGGCATGGGTTCCATCATGGGATCGATCCTGACCGGGCTTGGACTGGGGGTGATCGAAGGCTTGACCAAGGTCTTTTACCCCGAAGGTTCGTCCACTGTGGTTTTCGTGGTGATGGTGATCGTGCTGCTGCTGCGTCCGGCCGGCCTGTTCGGCAAAGAGAAATAAGGGAGTCTGGAATGAACAAGAAAATCGGCTACGCGATTGCCTTTGCCTTGACCCTGGCCGCGCCCTTTATCGGCTATCCGGTCTTCCTGATGAAGCTGCTGTGCTTTGCGCTGTTTGCCTGCGCCTTCAATCTGCTGATCGGCTTTACCGGACTGCTGTCCTTCGGCCACGCGGCCTTTTTCGGCGCGGCCGGCTACGCCACCGGCAACGCGCTGCGCAACTGGGGCTTGCCGTTCGAGCTGGCGCTGCTGACCGGCGTGGCGGCGGGCGCGCTGATCGGCTTTGTCATGGGATCGCTGGCGATCCGCCGCCAGGGCATTTACTTCTCCATGATCACGCTGGCGCTGGCGCAGATGGTGTATTTCGCCGGCCTGCGCTTCACCGATTTCACGGGCGGCGAAGATGGCTTGCAAGGCGTCCCGCGCGGCAAGCTGCTCGGCATGCTGGACCTGCAAAACGATCTGGCCATGTACTACGTGGTGCTGGCGATCGCGGTGGGCGGCTTTGCCCTCATCATGCGCACTGTGCATTCGCCCTTCGGCCAGACCCTGAAGGCGATCAAGGAAAACGAGCCGCGCGCCATCTCGCTCGGCTACGACGTCGACAAATACAAGCTGATGGCCTTCGTGCTGTCGGCCGCCCTGACCGCGCTGGCCGGCGCCACCAAGACCGTGGTGCTGGGCTTTGAGACCTTGACCGATGTGCACTGGGCCATGTCCGGCCTGGTGATCCTGATGACGCTCGTAGGCGGCATGGGCACCCTGGTCGGGCCGATTATCGGCGCCATCATCATCATCGCGTTGGAGAACAAGCTGGGCGACTTCGGTACCTTCGTTGCAGTGCACACCGGCGTGGAATGGTTCAACACCCTGGGCGAGGCGGTGAATATGGTGACGGGTCTGATTTTCGTCACCTGCGTGCTGCTGTTCAGGAAAGGCATCGTGGGCGAGATTGTCGCCCTCACAGGCAGAAGAAGATCTGCCTGAAGCAGGACCCGAAAGCGCCGGACGATGTCCGGCGTTTTTCTTTTCAGAGGTACTTGTAGCAAGCAAGTTGCTGGTTCCACTTTTCATGACCGAAGAATGAGGACACGATATGCAAACCAAAAAACTGGCCGTCGCCAGCGCCGCCATGCTGGCACTGACATCCTGCAGCAGCGATTTCTCCGATAGCGTCAACACCAAACCATCCTTCCTCGGTGCCATCACCGTCAAGAACTATGACGGCGCTAGCGACGACCTGCTGACCGCGGGCCTGGGCAAGACCGGGCTTGCCGGTGCGCAGCCGGCCTACGCCGACCCGAACAACCCCACCGCCGCTGAGCTGCGCCGCAACGCGATCTGGGCCAATTACCGCGCCGTGCTCGATATCGCCGCCAACAGCGGTTACGGCACCATGTACGGGCCGAATGTGAACGCGGCCGGTGTGGTGACGCCAAGCGAGGGCAAGATCGCCGGCACCGAATACATGGCATATACCGACGATGGCAGCGGTAAGCAGAATGTGACCTTGCTGGTGCAGGTGCCGGCCAGCTTCGATCCGGTCAATCCCTGCATCGTCACCGGCACGTCGAGCGGTTCGCGCGGAATTTATGGCGCCATCGGCAGCTCGGGCGAATGGGGGCTGAAGAACAACTGCGCCGTGGCCTATGCCGACAAGGGCAGCGGCAACGGCATGTACACCTTCGACGACGATAGCGTGAACCTGCAGAACGGCGTGCGCGCCACGCGCACGGCGGCGGGCAAGGATGCCCACTTCGCGCCCATCCTGACCGATGCCGAGCGCGCCGCCTTCCTGCGCGACTATCCCAACCGCGTCGCCTTCAAGCACGCGCACTCGCAGCAGAATCCGGAGAAGGACTGGGGCAAGATCACCCTGCAGGCCATCGAGTTCGCCTTCTATGTCCTGAACGAGAAATACGGTGCGCTGTCCGATGACGGCAAGAGCCACCAGATACGTCTGAAGCCGGAGAATACGGCGACCATCGCTTCCAGCATTTCGAATGGCGGCGGTTCGGCCCTGCTGGCGGCGGAGCAGGACAGCAAGGGCCTGATCGATGCCGTGGCCGTGACCGAACCGCAGATCCAGCCCAAGTCCGGCAGCTACACGATACGGCAGGGTGGGGCAGCGGTACCGGCGCAGGGTAAGCCGCTGTTCGATTACGCCACCTACGCGGCGCTGTACCAGCACTGCATCGCCGGCAGTGCGGCGCGCTGTTCGGCACTGGTGAAGAAAGGTTTGCTGAACGGTGCGGACCTGGCCAGCCAGCAGGCCGACGCCATGGCGCGTCTGAAAGCCTATGGCTGGCAGGCCGATACCGACGTCATACAGGGCGCGCATGCGCTGACCAATATCCTCGTCGCCACCACCTATTTAAACGCCTACGGCCGCTTCTCTGTGATCGACAGGGTGTGCGGCATCAGTTTCTCATCCGTGGACGCTGGCGGTGCCCTGATCCCCTTTACGGCGGCGCAAAGGGCGGCCAGCTTCGCAGGACAGAATGGCATCATCGGCACGCCCGTATATGAGAACTCGGTGGGCGGCGCGAAGTCCTATGCCTTCGGCACATCGCCTTCGACCGGTGAAGCCGACCTGTCGCTGGACGCCTTCCTCTGCATGCGTTCCCTGGCCTTGGGCGTGGATGCCATCAGCGGCGCGGCATTGTCGCCGGAAATGGCGGCGCTCAGCACCAAGGTCCGCAACGGCATTGGTGAAGTGCAGGCCAGCGGCAATCTGAAAGGCAAACCGGCCATCATTGTCTCCGGCCGCAGCGACGCCCTGATCCCGGTCAATCACGCCGCCCGCGCCTATGTCGGATTGAATGCCGCCGCCGAAGGCAGCGGCAGCAAGCTGCGCTACGTCGAAGTCACCAACGCCAACCACTTCGATTCCTTCAGTTCGGTCTACCCGACGCGCATCGTCCCGCTGCATGTCTACCTGGGCCGCGCGCTGGACGCGGTGTTTGCCAACATCAAGAACAGCAGCAGCGCGCTGCCGCCATCCCAGTTGATACGCACCGTTACCCGCGCCGACGCCACGGTTCCCATCACCGCCGGCAACCTGCCCGCTTTCAGCAGCGCTCCTGGCGCCAACGCCATCACCACCACCGGCACCCGCATCGACATCCCCGACTAAGGCGCTTTGATCTTCCTCAACAAATGTCCCGCCCTGATATCAGGCGGGACCGCCGAGGTACCGTGGTCGGACATTTGCTGATCTAAATCAAAGAATGTCCCCCTCTGGTGCCTCGGCGGTCCCGCCTGACGCCAGGGGGGACATTTTTTGATGTGCCGCAAACGGATTTCGTTTATTCCGTACAATGTGAGACCTCTTATAACGATGTTGTGCGGGGTTTCATGCTTGAGTTTGCGATGTTGGCGGTGGCGGCGTTTGCTGCGGGCTTGGTGGATGCGGTGGTTGGGGGCGGGGGATTGATCCAGATTCCAGTGCTGTTTTCGGCGTTCAGTTCGACGGCACCGGCCACGCTGTTCGGTACCAGTAAGCTGGCGGGGATTTTTGGCACGGCCGCTGCGGCGGTGAATTATTCGCGCCGGGTCAGGGTGGCGTGGTCGGCCGCGGCGCCGGCGGCGGTGACGGCGTTTATCTTTGCCTTCCTCGGCGCGGTGACGGTGACCAAGGTACCGGCCGACTTCATGCGCATTCTTTTGCCCTTCGTGCTGATCGCGGTGGCGATCTATACCTTCCGCAAGAAAGACCTGGGCAGCGTGCATGCGCCGCTGCATACCGGCACCAAGGAAAGGGTGATGGCTATCGGTGTCGGTGCGCTGATCGGTTTTTATGACGGCTTTTTCGGCCCAGGCACGGGCAGCTTCCTGGTCTTCCTGTTTGTGCGCTGTTTCGGCTTCGACTTCCTCGGCGCTTCGGCGGCGGCCAAGGTGGTGAATGTGGCCTGCAATCTGGCGGCGCTGATGTGGTTCGGCTATAGCGGCCATTTGTTGTGGCAGCTGGGGCTGATGATGGCGGTGTGCCAGGTGGTCGGTTCTTTGCTGGGGACCAAGCTTGCACTTAAGCATGGCAGTGGTTTCGTGCGCCGCATCTTCCTCGTGGTGGTGGCCATCCTGATTGTGAAGACGGGCTTTGATGCCTGGCAACGTTGGTGATTGTTTCACGTGGAACAGCTGAGTAGCAGACTCGGCGACCAAGCAAGCGCCGCTTCGCCGGCGCTTTTTTAATGTTTCACGTGGAACAATTGCCAGGAAAATTTCTGCCTAAAAAATTCGCAGCCGTAAAAAGACTCTATAATCTGGTCTTAACTCCCCGATTTACCCAATTTTCCACCATGTTATTTCCTACTGAATTCGACGTTATCGTTGTCGGCGGCGGCCATGCCGGCACCGAAGCGGCCCTTGCTTCGGCCCGTATGGGGCAGAAGACACTCTTGCTGACGCATAATATTGAGACCCTGGGCCAGATGTCGTGCAATCCCTCCATCGGCGGTATCGGCAAAGGCCATCTGGTCAAAGAGGTCGATGCCATGGGCGGTGCGATGGCGATTGCTACCGACGAAGCCGGCATTCAGTTCCGTATTCTGAATTCCTCCAAAGGCCCGGCAGTACGCGCCACGCGCGCCCAGGCCGACCGCATCCTGTACAAGCAAGCCATCCGCTCCCGCCTGGAAAACCAGCCGAATCTGTGGCTGTTCCAGCAGGCGGTGGACGATCTGATAGTGGAGGGCGACCGCGTGGTCGGCGCCGTCACCCAGATCGGCCTCAAATTCCTGGGCCGCGCCGTGGTGCTGACGGCCGGTACTTTCCTCGATGGGAAGATCCACGTCGGCCTGCAAAACTACTCGGCTGGCCGTGCCGGCGATCCGCCCGCGCTGTCCCTGTCGGCCCGCCTGAAAGAGCTGAAGCTGCCGCAGGGCCGCCTGAAAACCGGCACGCCGCCGCGCATCGACGGCCGCAGCATCGACTTCACGCAGATGACGGAACAGCCTGGCGACCTCGATCCGGTGCCGGTGTTTTCGGTCATGGGCAATGCGTCCATGCACCCGCAGCAGCTGCCGTGCTGGGTCACGCATACCAACCAGCAAACCCACGACATCATCCGTGGCGGCCTCGATCGCAGCCCCATGTATACCGGCGTGATCGAGGGCGTGGGACCGCGTTACTGTCCTTCGATCGAGGACAAGATCCACCGCTTTTCAGCCAAGGAATCGCACCAGATTTTCCTGGAACCCGAGGGTCTGACCACCCACGAATTCTATCCAAACGGCATCTCCACCAGCCTGCCGTTCGATGTGCAAATCGCCCTGGTGCGCTCGATGAAAGGCCTGGAAAACGCCCATATCCTGCGTCCTGGTTATGCCATCGAATACGACTATTTCGACCCGCGCGGCCTGAAATCTTCGCTGGAAACCAAGGCCATTTCCGGCCTGTATTTCGCCGGCCAGATCAACGGTACCACCGGCTATGAAGAGGCGGCGGCGCAGGGCATGCTGGCGGGCATTAATGCCGCGCTGCAAACCCAAGGCAAGGATGCCTGGACCCCGGCCCGTTCCGAAGCCTATCTGGGCGTGCTGGTGGACGATCTCGTCACCCAGGGCGTGCAGGAACCGTACCGCATGTTCACCAGCCGCGCCGAGTACCGCCTCAGCCTGCGCGAGGACAATGCCGATATGCGCCTGACCGAAATCGGCCGCCAATTGGGTTGCGTCGGCGATGCGCAATGGGAAGCGTTCGACCGCAAACGCGAAGCCGTGGCGCGCGAACTGGAGCGTCTGCGCTCGACCTGGGTCAATCCACGCATCCTGGAAGCGGCCGAATCCGAGCGCGTCATCGGCCAGGCCATCGAGCGCGAATACTCGCTGGCCGACCTGCTGCGCCGTCCGAACGTGGATTACGACACCCTGGTGACGCTGACCGGCGCCGAGGGCCAGAACCTCGGCGGCCCCGGCGTGGCGGACGCGGCGGTGCAGGAACAGGTGGAAATCCAGCTCAAATATGCCGGTTATATCGAGCGCCAGATCAAGGAAGTGGAGCGCCACGAGCACTACGAAAACCTGAAATTGCCGGAAGGTTTCAACTATCTGGACATCGCCGCGCTGTCGATCGAGGTGCGGCAAAAGCTGGCGAAACACCGTCCGGAAACCCTGGGCCAAGCCTCGCGCATCTCGGGCGTGACCCCGGCGGCGATCTCGCTGCTGCTGGTACACCTGAAGAAAGCCGGCTATGGCGGCTTCGTCACGCTGAAAGACGAGGCGGTGCAATGAGGCTGTTCGACCGCGCCGCATTGGCGCAGATGCTGAAGAAGGGCCTGGACGGCCTGCAACTCGATTTAAACCAGGCCCAGCAGGAACAATTGCTGGATTACCTGGCCCTGCTGAACAAGTGGAATGCAGTCTACAACCTGACTTCCGTGCGCGATCCGATGCAGATGCTGACCCTGCATCTGCTCGATTCCCTGGCGGCCGTGGCCGCCTTCGAGGGTGCACAGAACGTGCTGGACGTGGGCGCAGGGGGCGGCTTGCCAGGCATCGTGCTGGCCATTGCCCGCCCGGATATGAAGGTGTCGATGATCGATACGGTGCACAAGAAAACCGCCTTCCTGACCCAGGTCAAGGCGGAGCTGAAGCTGGCCAACGTCACGGTGTACACCAAGAAGGTGCAGGAGCTGGAGGTCAGGCAGCCCTTCGACGTGATCACTTCGCGCGCCTTTGCCGACCTGTCGGACTTCGTCAACTGGTCCGGGCATCTGCTGGGCGAGGGCGGACGCTTTATCGCCTTGAAAGGCACGGCGCCAGCCGAGGAAAGAGAGCGGCTGCCAGAGCCGTGGCAAGTGCGGGAATTGCGGGCTTTGCAGGTGCCGGGACTGGACGCGGAGCGCCACCTGGTTTTCATCGGCAAGGCTTAACTTTATAAACAGTATAAATCGTTTATACGGTGTAAATTAAATAAACTATATAAATGATTTATATCGTATAAACTGTATAAACAGAACAAGAAGATACATGGCGAAAATATTCTGCGTAGCGAATCAAAAAGGCGGCGTGGGCAAAACCACCACCACGGTGAACCTGGCCGCCGGTCTGGCAAAACTGGACCAGCGCGTGCTGCTGGTCGACCTGGACCCGCAAGGCAATGCCACCATGGGCGCCGGCATCAACAAGGCCGGCCTGCAGGCTTCCACTTATGAAGTCATGCTGGGCAACTCCGACGTGGCCACGGCGCGCCAGCGTTCGGAAGCGGGGCGCTTCGATGTGTTGCCCGCCAACCGCGAGCTGGCCGGCGCCGAGGTGGAGATGGTGCAGCTGGATAACCGCGAACGCCGCCTGAAGGATGCGCTGGCCGCAGTGGACAAGGAGTACGACTTCGTCCTGATCGATTGCCCGCCCGCGCTGTCCATGCTGACGCTGAACGGCCTGTGCGCCGCCCATGGCGTGATCATCCCCATGCAGTGCGAGTACTATGCGCTGGAAGGTTTGTCCGATCTGGTCAACACCATCAAGAAGGTGCACGCCAACCTGAACCAGGATCTGAAGATCATCGGCCTGCTGCGCGTGATGTTCGATCCGCGCATGACGCTGTCGCAGCAGGTCTCGGCCCAGCTGGAGCAGCACTTCGGCGACAAGGTCTTCAAGACCATCATCCCGCGCAATGTGCGCTTGGCCGAAGCGCCGTCCTACGGCATGCCGGGCGTGACCTTCGATCCGGGCTCGAAGGGCGCCCAGGCGTATATCGCCTTCGGCGCCGAGATGGTCAAACGCATCAAGAAAATGTAATTACGGAATTCCCCTCAATGGCAACGAAAAAACTCAAAGGCCTCGGACGCGGCCTCGATGCGCTGCTTGGCGGCGACGGCGATCCATCCAATCCGGCCTCCGATGCGAAGCCGCACGAGCTGGCGATCGAGCAACTGCAGGCCGGCAAATACCAGCCGCGGACCCGCATGGACGAAGGCAGCCTGACCGAGCTGGCCGCTTCCATCAAGACCCAGGGCATCATGCAGCCGATCCTGGTGCGCCCGGTGGGCCAGGCCAACGGCAAGACCAGGTACGAGATCATCGCCGGCGAACGCCGCTTCCGCGCGGCGCAAATGGCCGGCCTGGAAAACGTGCCGGTGCTGGTGCGCGACGTGGACGACACCACGGCCGCCGCCATGGCCCTGATCGAAAATATGCAGCGCGAGGACTTGAATCCGCTGGAAGAAGCCCAAGGTATCCATCGTCTGATCACGGACTTCAGCTTTACCCATGAACAGGCCGCCCATGCGGTGGGCCGTTCGCGCAGCGCGGTGTCGAACCTGTTGCGGCTGATGAACCTGGCCGCGCCGGTGCAAACCATGCTGATGGCGGGCGACATCGATATGGGCCATGCGCGTGCGCTGCTGGCGGTCGATGCCGCCACCCAGATCACGCTGGCCAACCTGGTGGTGGCTAAACGGCTGTCGGTGCGCGAGACGGAAAAACTGGTCCAGCGCAGCCAGGAGGAGCAGAATGCCAAGGAGCAGGCCAAGCCGCGCGAGAAGTCGGGCGACATCCTGCGTCTGGAAGAAGAGTTGTCCGATACCCTGGCCACCTCGGTCGTGTTCAAGATGGGAACCAAGGGTCGTGGTCAAATGATTATCGATTTCGCCGATCTGGAAATCCTGGACGGCGTGCTCGCCCGCCTGCGCGGCTGAGCCTACAATTTAAGCAAGGTCACATGCACCAATCTGGTGCATGTCCCAGCCTTCGCGCCCCCAAAAAGCGAGCAATGTTGCTTGCGGTGCCATGCTGCGCCGCAGCATGTTTGACGCAGCTCCCGAAAGCAACCTATAATCCCGTGTCTTTGGGTCAATAGGCTATCTCTGGGAACGTGGCAAGTGAGTGATTCTTCGCAAAGCATTGCCAAACCAGTGTACCGAGTAGTTGCCCTGCAATTCACCATCGCCGTCCTGTTTGCCGCCGCCACCGCGTATTTTGCGAGCGAAAGCAAAGGGTGGTCCGCTGCCATGGGCGGCGCAATCGCAGTCGCCGGCAGTCTGGCGTACGCGCTGATGGTGGCCAAGGGGAACCCTGACGCCAAGCAAGCTTTTCGGACGCATTTTCGTGCCGAATTGATAAAGATTTTTATCACAGCAGTGCTGTTTATTTTGGCACTGGTGCTGTTTCAGTCGGCCGCCTGGTTATGGCTGATCTTGGGTTTTGTGGTGGCGACCATGGCGTATTGGTTGTCATTACTCGCGGTTTAATCATCTTAATTTCAACTTATGACCACTGAACACGCTACTGGGGGCCACGCAGGCCCGGCAAATGCCACGGAATACATCCAACACCACCTTTCGCACCTGCAAAGCGCGGACGGCACCATCAATCTGGATACGTTCTGGGTTTCCGCCATTCTCGGCCTGGTTTTCCTGGGCATTTTCTCCATGGCTTCGCGCCGCGCCACCGCTGGCGTGCCGGGCAAGCTGCAAAACTTCGTTGAATGGGTCATGGAGCTGGTCAATGACACCGTCAACAGCGCCTTCCACGCGAAAAGCGCCGTGATCGCTCCCCTCGCCATCACCATTTTCGTCTGGGTCTGGCTGATGAACGCGATGGACTTCCTGCCGGTTGACGCCCTGCCGCGCTTGCTGGAATTCTTCGGCGTGCACAAGCTGCGCGTGGTGCCGACCGCCGACGTGAACCACACCTTCGGCATGTCGATCGGCGTGCTGCTGTGCATTATCGGTTTCTCCATCAAGGCCAAGGGCATCGGCGGCTGGGGTAAAGAACTGTTCACCGCGCCGTTCCATGCGCACGGTCCGGCCGCCATCCTGCTGGCCCCGATCAACTTCCTGTTCCAGATGCTGGAATTGCTGGCAAAACCAATTTCGCTGTCGCTGCGACTGTTCGGCAATATGTATGCCGGCGAACTGATTTTCATCCTGATCGCGTTGTTGCCATGGTGGGCACAGTGGCTGCTGGGTGGTCCATGGGCAATCTTCCACATCTTGATTGTAACTCTGCAAGCTTTTGTGTTTATGGCGTTGACGGTTGTGTACCTTAGCCTCGCGGTTGAGAAGCATTAATCAGCAACTTTATATTTTGTTTTTTTAGTATCTTTCGTTTTTTTAAATTAGGAGAAATCTAATGCAAGCTCTGATCGCACAAGTACAAAGCATGACCGTTCTGGCAGTTGCCATTATCATCGGCCTGGGCGCCATCGGTACCGCACTCGGCTTCGCTATCCTGGGCGGCAAGTTCCTGGAAGCTTCGGCACGTCAACCAGAACTGATGCCACAACTGCAAACCAAGCTGTTCGTTATCGCTGGTCTGCTGGATGCGATCTCGATGATTGGCGTTGGTGTTGCTCTGCTGTTCACCTTCAACAACCCATTCCTGACCGCCCTGGCCACCGCAGTAGCTCAGTAATCCACGCTCCAACCGGGGAAACTCTTTTTAGGAGCAAGGTATGAACATCAATATGTCTCTCATCGGCCAGATGATCACCTTCGCGGTGCTCGTATGGTTCTCGATGAAATTCGTATTCCCAGCGCTGAACAATGCGCTGGATGAGCGTGCCAAGCGTATTGCCGACGGTCTGGCAGCTGCCGACCAGGGCCAGGCTTCCATGGTGCTCGCTGAAAAGCGCGCCAACGAAGCCCTGGCTTCGGCCCGCGACGAAGCTTCGCAGCGCGTTGCGGACGCTGAAAAACGCGCTCAGCTGATCGCTGAAGAAATCAAAGCCAACGCTCAAGCCGAAGCCGCCCGCATCATTGCGCAAGCCAAGGCCGAAGCCGACCAGCAAATCACCCAGGCCCGCGAAGCACTGCGCGCCCAGGTGGCCGATCTGGCCGTCAAGGGCGCCGAGCAAATCCTGAAGCGCGAAGTGACCGCGTCGGCCCACGCCGACCTGCTGTCGCGCCTTGCGACCGAGCTGTAATCATGGCAGAGCTCGCAACCGTCGCTCGTCCATACGCGGAAGCCCTCTTCCGCGTAGCCCAAGCCGGCAACCTCGCGGCGTGGTCCGATCTGGTGTCCGAACTGGCCCAGGTCGGCAGCCACCCCGAGGTGCTGTCGTATGCACGCAATCCGAAAGTGTCGGATAGTGATGTTGCCGCGACCATTCAAGCATTGGTGAAGGCTCCGCTCAACGCGGAAGCGCAGAACTTCCTGTCGATGCTGATCGAAAATGGCCGTATTGAATTGCTGCCGGAAATCGGCGCCCAGTTCCAGCTGTTGAAAAACAGCGCGGAAGGCGCGGCCGATGCCGAGATCACGAGCGCATTCGATATGAGCGCAGCCCAAACGGCTGAGCTGGTCAACACGCTGGAAAAGAAATTCAGCCGCAAGCTCAACCCAAGCGTCACGGTCGACCCATCGCTGATCGGTGGCGTGCGCGTGGTGGTAGGTGATGAAGTGCTGGACACTTCGGTGCGCGCCAAGCTGCAACAGATGCGTGTTGCGCTGGTAGCGTAATTCGCACCCGCTTCGGCAGACCCATATACCCTCGCGCAAGCTGAGAGAAAACATTTAGGAGTTAGTATGCAACTCAACCCATCTGAAATCAGCGAGCTGATCAAGAGCCGGATTCAAGGCATTGATGGCGGCGCTGAAGTGCGCAACCAAGGCACCGTAATTTCCGTTGCCGACGGTATCTGCCGCATCCACGGTCTGTCCGAAGTGATGCAAGGCGAGATGCTGGAATTCCCAGGCAACACCTTCGGCCTGGCCATGAACCTGGAGCGCGACTCCGTCGGCGCCGTGATTCTGGGTGCTTACGAGCACATCTCGGAAGGCGACACCGTCAAGTGCACCGGCCGTATTCTGGAAGTGCCGGTCGGTCCTGAACTGCGCGGCCGCGTGGTCAACGCCCTGGGCCAGCCGATCGACGGCAAAGGTCCGGTCGACGCCAAGCTGACTTCCCCCATCGAAAAAATCGCCCCCGGCGTGATCGCCCGTGAGTCCGTGTCGCAGCCAATGCAGACCGGCCTGAAATCGATCGACGCCATGGTGCCGATCGGCCGTGGCCAGCGTGAGCTGATCATTGGCGACCGCCAGACCGGTAAGTCCGCCGTTGCGGTTGATGCCATCATCAACCAAAAAGGTCAGGGCATGACCTGTATCTACGTGGCGATCGGCCAAAAAGCCTCGACCATCAAGAACATCGTGCGTTCCCTGGAACAGCACGGCGCGCTGGAATACACCATCGTGGTGGCCGCTTCGGCCTCCGAGTCCGCCGCCATGCAGTACATCTCGGCCTACTCCGGCTGCACCATGGGCGAATACTTCCGCGACCGCGGCGAAGACGCCCTGATCGTGTACGATGACCTGTCCAAGCAAGCTGTTGCCTACCGTCAGATCTCCCTGCTGCTGCGCCGCCCACCAGGCCGCGAAGCGTACCCAGGCGACGTGTTCTACCTGCACTCGCGCCTGCTGGAACGCGCCGCCCGTGTGAACGCCGACTACGTCGAAGCCTTCACCAAAGGCGAAGTCAAAGGCAAGACCGGTTCCCTGACCGCGCTGCCGATCATCGAAACCCAGGCTGGCGACGTGTCCGCCTTCGTGCCAACCAACGTGATTTCGATTACCGACGGCCAGATCTTCCTGGAAACCTCGCTGTTCAACTCCGGTATCCGTCCTGCGATTAACGCCGGTATCTCGGTGTCGCGCGTGGGTGGTGCAGCGCAGACCAAAGTCATCAAGGGCCTGTCCGGCGGTATCCGTACCGACTTGGCACAGTACCGTGAACTGGCGGCGTTCGCGCAGTTCGCTTCCGACCTGGACGAATCGACCCGTAAGCAGCTGGACCGCGGTGCCCGCGTGACCGAACTGCTGAAGCAGTCCCAGTACTCGCCGCTGTCGATCTCCCTGATGGGCGCCTCGCTGTTCGCCGTGAACAAGGGCTTCCTGGACGATATCGCTGTGAAGCAAGTGCTGGCGTTCGAAGCTGGTCTGCACTCGTTCCTGAAGGCCAAGCACGCTGCTCTGCTGACCAAGATCGAAGAAACCAAGCAACTGGACAAAGACGCCGAAGCTGCGCTGTCGGCCGCCATTGCTGATTTCAAGAAATCCGGCGCATTCTAAGATGCACGGCGGCCTGGCGACGGGCCGCCCTCAAGCGCAAAGGAGTAAGGACTCATGGCAGTAGGCAAAGAGATACGTGGCAAGATCAAGAGCGTAGAGAATACGAAGAAGATCACCAAGGCGATGGAAATGGTCGCCGCATCGAAAATGCGCAAGGCGCAGGATCGTATGCGCGCCGCCCGTCCCTACAGTGACAAGATTCGGAACATCGCTGCGAACCTGGCAAATGCCAACCCGGAATATACGCACCCGTTCCTGGCGGACGCCAAGGGCACGGAAGCGAAGGCAGTGGGTTTCATCGTCGTCACGACCGATAAAGGTCTGTGCGGCGGCCTGAACACCAACGTGCTGCGTATGGTGACGGCCAAGACCCGCGAGCTGGAAGGCGCTGGCAACAAGATTGAAGCAGTGGCAATTGGTAATAAAGGTTTGGGCTTCCTGAACCGCGTTGGCGTGCCCGTGGTCGCCCAAGCTACCCAGATCGGCGATACGCCGCACCTGGAAAAGCTGATCGGCCCGGTCAAAGTCATGCTGGAGAAATTCCAGGAAGGCAAGCTGGATGCTGTTTACCTGTGCTACACCAAGTTCATCAACACGATGAAGCAGGAACCGATGGTCGAGCAACTGCTGCCGCTGACGGCAGACAAGGTGCAGGCCGACAAGGGTAATCACAACTGGGATTACATCTATGAGCCGGACGCTGCGACCGTGATCGACGAACTGCTGGAGCGCTACGTAGAAGCGCTGGTGTACCAGTCGGTGGCGGAAAACCTGGCGTCCGAGCAATCGGCCCGTATGGTGGCGATGAAAGCCGCCAGCGACAATGCCGGTAACGTCATCGGTGAACTGAAGCTGGTCTACAACAAGACCCGCCAGGCTGCAATTACCAAAGAACTGTCTGAAATCGTCGCCGGTGCGGCAGCGGTTTAAACGAATTTAACTATATTTGAAGGAACGAACATGGCTGATGGCAAAATCGTTCAGTGTATCGGCGCTGTGGTGGACGTTGAGTTCCCACGCAATGCGATGCCTAAAGTTTTTGACGCGCTGAAAATGGAAGGCTCCGAGCTGACCCTGGAAGTGCAACAGCAGTTGGGTGACGGCATTGTCCGTACCATTGCACTGGGCTCCTCCGACGGTCTGCGTCGCGGCATGAGCATCCAGAACACCGGCAAACCAATCATGGTGCCAGTGGGCAAAGCAACCCTGGGCCGTATTATGGACGTGCTGGGCAACCCGATCGACGAGTGCGGTCCAGTTGCTCACGACCAAGTGGCTTCGATCCACCGCGTGGCGCCTGCGTACGACGAACTGTCGCCATCGCAAGACCTGCTGGAAACCGGCATCAAGGTGATCGACCTGGTCTGCCCGTTCGCCAAAGGCGGTAAAGTGGGTCTGTTCGGCGGCGCCGGTGTCGGCAAGACCGTGAACATGATGGAACTGATCAACAACATCGCTAAAGCGCACTCGGGTCTGTCCGTGTTCGCCGGTGTGGGTGAGCGTACCCGTGAAGGTAACGACTTCTACCACGAGATGGCCGACGCCAAAGTGGTGGACCTGGAAAACCCAGCCAACTCGAAAGTGGCGATGGTTTACGGTCAGATGAATGAACCACCAGGCAACCGTCTGCGCGTGGCGCTGACCGGTCTGACCATCGCGGAATCCTTCCGTGACGAAGGCCGTGACGTGCTGTTCTTCGTGGACAACATCTACCGCTTCACCCTGGCCGGTACCGAAGTGTCCGCACTGCTGGGCCGTATGCCTTCCGCCGTGGGCTACCAGCCGACGCTGGCCGAAGAAATGGGCCGTCTGCAAGAGCGTATCACCTCGACCAAGACCGGCTCGATCACCTCGATCCAGGCCGTGTACGTGCCAGCGGATGACTTGACCGACCCGTCGCCAGCGACCACCTTCGGTCACTTGGATTCCACCGTGGTTCTGTCGCGTGACATCGCCGCCCTGGGTATCTACCCGGCCGTGGACCCGCTGGACTCGACCTCCCGCCAGCTGGACCCGCTGGTGGTTGGCCAGGAACACTACGACACCGCGCGCTCCGTGCAGGGCACCCTGCAGCGCTACAAAGAACTGCGTGACATCATCGCGATTCTGGGTATGGACGAGCTGGCGCCGGAAGACAAACTGCTGGTGGCTCGCGCCCGTAAGATGCAGCGTTTCCTGTCGCAGCCTTTCCACGTTGCTGAAGTGTTTACCGGTTCCCCAGGTAAATACGTTTCGCTGAAAGACACGATCAAAGGCTTCAAGATGATCTCCTCCGGCGAACTCGATCACCTGCCAGAGCAAGCGTTCTACATGGTTGGCACGATCGAAGAAGCAATCGAGAAAGCCAAGAAACTCAACTAATCGTTGAGTTTGGCGCGGCGCGGCCCCGTGGGCGGCGCCGCTTACACCCGATAGGACACACATGGCAAACACTATTCACGTTGACGTGGTCTCGGCCGAAGAAGAAATCTTCTCCGGCGAAGCCACCTTCATCGCGTTGCCGGGCGAACAGGGCGAGCTGGGTATCTACCCGAAGCACACGCCGCTGATCACCCGTATCCGTCCGGGCGCGGTGCGCATCCAGATCCCAGGCAAGGCTGAAGAAGAGTTCGTCTTCGTCGCCGGCGGCCTGCTGGAAGTGCAGCCGAACGCCGTGACGGTACTGGCCGACACCGCGATCCGTGGTCACGATCTGGACGAAGCCAAGGCCCAGGCCGCCAAGAAACTGGCGGAAGAATCCCTGGCCAACAACAAGACCGGCATCGACTACGCGAAAGCGCAAGCTGAACTGGCAGCCGCTATCGGCCAGCTGGCAGCGATCGCCAAACTGCGCCAGACCAAGCATTGATCGGTCCGCAGCACAGCAAAAAAGGCAGCTTCGGCTGCCTTTTCTTTTTCTGGCGCTAAGGGATCATGTGAAGGCTGCGAGGCTGAATATGATCCAGACAGGCCAGGATGGCGGGTATTATGCTGCGCAAGGTATCGATTCGGATTCTCCCAGGCCGCAGAACGATTACTGCCAGGGGAAGGGCCAGCAAACGCTGCTGGCTGGGTAGATTCTGATCCGCCGTGATAAGGACATCGAAGGCCTGCGACGCTTGGCGAAGCAGCTCGCCATTTTGCACCCCGCCCCAACCCATCTCAACGACAGTTTGTACGTCATGGCCAGTAAATTCGGCCTTAAGCTTTCTCGGTAGCGATTCGTCGAGCAGGAGGCGCATGGTCTACCAGGCTTTCGTGAGCCATCTCCAACGCTGCCAAGGCATTGGCGCGGCTTACTGAGGGAAAGTCTTCAAGAAAGCTATCCAGGTTTTCGCCCCCGGATAAATAGTCAAACAGATTTTTCAAGGGCACGCGGGTACCGGTAAAGACTGGAGTTCCCCCCATGATCTGTGGATTGCATTGGATAATATCGAGCTTCATACACAAACTCTCCAGGCTTTCATTATTTCAGGTACATAAACCGTAGGCTTTGCGGTCGGCGAAATAGCGGTAGGTGAATGTACGCACCGGATAACGATTACCACGAATAATGGTGGTGGGTGGGGTGACGTCGAAACGCTCCGGTAATTTACCCGTATATCGGAAGGAATAGCGGAATTGGGTTTCATCCGAGGTGCCGACTGAAATCATCATTAATGGCACTTCTTTAATCACTTCCACCAGGTCGGCGCGCTGATTGGTGCCGCGCTGGTAAATGCTGACGACTTCGGCCGGGGCAATGACTTCGCCTTTGGGCTGGCTGATTTTAAAAGCGCGGCTGGTGAACTGCACTTCATTGCCGCGCGGGACCATATAAATCATCGCAAATTCCACACCGCCATCGGGCAGGGTAGTGGGAGCCGTGGCCGACACGGTAATGCCGCGCGGCAGCTGGAAGGTTGAGCCTTCGGCCCAGGTTTTGCACTCGGGCGTGGTGGCCATGTACAGGCTGGGAGCGGTGTAATTGTCGCTGCAGCCAGCGAGCACAAAAACTAGGGCAAGGGGCGCAAGTCGGCGCATGGTAAGCGGTCACTCTCATTAGGGCTGATACAGCCGGAAGCTATAGTGTACTCCCAGCTTGGAGCAAAGTCCGGCGCAGAGGGCGCTTGCCTTGGGTTATGTGCAATATTTCAGCTTGATCAAGCTAAATATTGGTGCAAAAGCAAGGCGAAAAGGCCGCGCCTCGATCCGAGGATCGGGCGCGGCCGAGAGGCTTACTGGCTGCGTTTCTCGCGTCCCCGTGTGCGGCTCGCCTTGATGATGACTTTCCACTTGGAGCGCGCGGCGATTCTTTCCAATGGCGTTTGCTGGCTGCGCTGCACATCGCGCAGCAGCTTGTGGTAATTCAATAAGCGATCAGGATCGATTTGGCCACGTACCGCGCAGCCTGGTTCCGTTTCATGCTGGCAATCGTGGAATTGGCAATTGGCGGCCAGGCTTTCGATATCGTCAAAAGTCGCGGCTAATGTTTCTTCATCCGCATCGGGACGCCAGGTGCGCAATCCCGGTGTGTCGATAATGCAGCCGCCATCCGGACAGATATGCAATGAGCGTGCCGTGGTCGTATGCCGTCCACGGCCATCGCCTTTGCGATTGCCACCGGTTTCCTGCTGCGCCGAAGTCAGGGTATTGGTCAGCGTGGATTTACCGGTGCCGGATGCACCTAATAAACAAACCGTCTGCCCATTTTCCAGCCAGGGTTTTAATTCGGCATAAGCAGTATTGCTGTGGCCATTCACGGCAATAATCGGAATATATGCCGGCAGGCGCCGGCGCAATTCATCGACGCGATTATCCACATCGATGCCGATATCGGCTTTGCTGAGCACCACGACCGGCGCCACGCCGGCCGCCTGGACTAATGCGATATAACGTTCCACGCGGCGCGGATTGAAATCGTGGTCCAGACCCATGACCAATAAGGCGGTGTCGATATTGCTGGCCAGCGCTTGACGGCGGCCGTCATTGGCGCGGCGCGCGATATGGGTGAATGGGGATAAGCGCTGGCTTATCCACAGCTCGCCGTGGGCATAGCTTTCCACCACGACCCAGTCGCCCACGGCCAGGCTGCTGCCCTGTTCCTGCAGGGCGCCGAGCAGACGGGGCAGGGCGCGTGCGCTGTGTTCGGCCTGGCCGTCATGCACGGTTTGCCAGTCGCGCTGGACTTCGGTCAGGCGCATTAATTGGGCGCCGGGGGCGGCCTCGGCCGTGGAGAGCTGGGCGAGGATGGAGTTGTTCAGGCCGATATGGCGCAGTACTGCGAAATCGAATTCGATCATGATTGAGCGGTGTTCCCGGATTCAGTTCGCTCGCGGCGCGCGCGAGCACAGCCAGCCGCGCAAAGGCGGAGGCACGAAAAGCAAAAGGGGAAGGTCGGCGCGCGATCAGGCGCGGCTCGTTACCGGCTCAAACAGATGGTGTTGCGAGCTTGCGAAACGCGGGGGATCAGGCTGCCGACAGGAGGGCAATGTCCAATTGACGCATTTTGTAGTCTCCTGTGGTGGTGGTTGATGAAGGCGCCAGTGTGGCACCGCCTTGCCGGGAAGTCAACCGGCGTGCGCCAGCAGCTCGGGCGGTGCACGGCGCACCGTGTGCAGCTCGCAATGGGCCGGCTGCAGGGCGGCGCGTAGCAGGTCCAGGGCCAGCTGGGGCTGGGCTGCGCCACACATGAAGATGTCGGCGGCGGCAAAGCCATCCTCCGGCCAGGTATGGATGGAGATATGCGATTCGGCCAGCAGCACCACGCCGGTCACGCCCTGGCCCGGGCCGAAACCATGGAAATGGCTGTGCAGCACGCAGGCGCCGGCCGCTTCGGCGGCGGCGCGCAGCAGCTTTTCGATGGTGGCACAGTCGCCCAGGCGCTGGGCGGCGATGCCCACCATATCGGCCAGCAAATGCGTGCCGCTGGGCAGATGGCGGTCGTCAGTGCGTGAGTACGCGCTCACTTGTGGCCTCCGCCACCACCGCCGCCCCAGCTTCCGCCGCCGGTGCGCGAGGACCAGCTGCTGCCGCCGTGCGTGCTTTCGTCGCCGCTGAACATGCGTATCCAGCTTGCCGACATGCTGAAGATGGTCACGACCACCGCATAAATCAGGAATTTACCCATCTTACTTATCCATCGCATCCAGAATTTTGGCGGGAATATAGATCGCCAGCACCGCGATCACGCTGTACATGAAGGTGCTGGTGAAAGACGCCAGCAGCGGTATCGCGTTGATCGCCAGTAGCATCATGATCATGCCCTTGGCCACCGAGGTATAGCGCTTGCCGGCCGCCGAGTCGAGCAGCGGCGCATCCGGTTCCGGGCCGCGATACGCCGCGCCGAACCAGGCTTTCACCTGGTCGCGCGACATCGGCGTGGCGCGCGACCAGCTCAATTCCTCGCCAGTCAGCTCGGCCGCCAGCTGCACCACGCCCTGTTTGAATTCGTAGACCTTGGCTTCGTCGCCCACGCTGACGCGCCAGTTGAAGGCGCCCGCCGCGAACGTGACCTTGGCGCTGTAGTCGTACAGTTTGGCGTAGTTGATCTTTTCGAAGGTGCAGAGCAGGGCGGCCGGGCCGGACCAGGTCGGCCACTTGTCCATCACGTTGGAACGGAACCAGCCCTCGTCCGTCTCCACCAGCCAGGTAAAGCCTTTGCGGCCGCTGTATAGCAGATACTCGGTCCAGCTGCTGCCCTCATCGTCCTGGCGGCGCAGGATGCCGAGCACCGTGTATTCCTGGTTTCCCAGCTTGCCGCTGGCGCCCAGTTCCAGCGAAGTAGGCACTTGCTCCAGCTTTGTCCCGGCCGCCAGCACCTGCGCCTGCGGGCTGGCCGCATCGATGCTCGTCTGGCAGGACTGGCAGACCAGGCTCGCGGTCAGGCCGGGCAGGTATTTGATGGCGCTGCCGCAGGAAGGGCAGTTCAGCGCATCGAGCTTGCCCCGGTAGCGGCCCGCGGTGCGGCGGATTTGCTCGTCGTCGCGCAGCAGCTGCATCTGCATGCTGCCCAAGGTGACGGCGATGCCGTGATACAGCTGCGGTTGCGGGCCGTCCGAATAATCGAGCGTGACAAAGCTTTCGCCCAGGCGCAGGTCGGCCACGCGCGCTTGCCAGCCATCGCCCACCTTGAAAGGCAGCTCGCCCTGGCCGCCGCTGCATTCGGCGCTGCGGATATCGGCCGCCGTATACGTTTCCTTGCCGATGACGTACTGCTTGCCTGGCGCCAGTTGCTCGAAGGCGGGCAGTTGGCCTTCCGGCTTGCGCAGCGTAGTCACGGTGTACTGGCCGGAGGCGTCGCCCAGCCAGCCGTTGCTGCCGTCATCGAATTGCAGATACCACTCGTTCCACATGCCGGCCGCATAGCGCAGCTGGATGCGGCCGATCACGGTGAAGGCGCGGCCACCCAGCACGCCGCTGGCGTTCAGGCAGAGCGGCGAATAATCCTCCAGCACGGAGCCGATCTTGCCCAGGTTCTGGACCGCGCCGGCATCCTTGAGCACACGGGTATTGCAGTACTCGCACACGGCCATGACCGAGGCGTGCGAGCGGAAGCTGACTTCGGCGCCGCAGCTGGGGCAGGAAACTACTTGCATCAGGCGCGCTTAACCGATCAGTTTTTTCAGTAGCTCGGCCTTGGTGCTGTCGTAGTCGGCCGCCGAGATCAGGCCTTTGTCGAGCAGGGCTTTCAGCTTGCCCAGACGGGCTTCGATGGAGTCGTCCGCCACCGCGGGCGCAGCCGCGGCCGGCGCGCCCACCTGGGCCATGCTGGCGCCCACCGCCTGGCCCATGGCCTGGCCGATGGTCACGCCCGCCCCCAGGCCGGCGCCGATGCCGGCGATGCCGCCTTCGTTCTGCGCCGCCAGCGGGATGGCGCTGGCCACCTGGTATTTGGTGAAGCCGCCCAGCTTGTCGGCCGAGAGGCCGCCCTTCATGCCGGCCGAGATGCGCTCGTCCAGTGCCGCCTGCAGCTCTTCCGGCAAGCTGACGCTGGCCACATTGAATTCATCCAGGCCGATGCCGTAACGGGCGAAGGCGTCGGCCAGGTCGCCTTTGACTTCCTGCGCCATCAAGGCCTGGTTGGCCGCCATGTCGAGGAAGGCGATGTTCGAGCCGCCCAGCGAACTGGCCATGGTCGCCATCAGGATGCCGCGCAGCTGGTCTTCCACCTCATCGCGGGTATAGGCTTCGCGCGTGCCGCTCACTTCCGTGAAAAACTTGCGCGCATCCGTCACGCGGTAGGAATACATGCCGAAGGCTCGCACGCGGATCACGTCGAAATCCTTGTCGCGGATGGTGATCGGCTGCTGCGTGCCCCATTTGCGGCCGGTCTGCACGCGGGTGCTGAAGAAGTACACATCCGATTTGAAGGGGGAGTCGAACAGCTTGTCCCAGTTCTTCAAATTGGTCAGCACGGGCAGGGTCTGGGTGCTCAGCTTGTGGGTGCCGGGGCCGAAGACGTCGGCGATCTGGCCTTCGTTGACGAAGACCGCCACCTGCGATTCGCGCACCACCAGCACGCCGCCGTTCTGGATTTCCGCGTCCTGCATGGGATAGCGCCAGGCCAATACGCCTTCCGTGTCCTCGTTCCATTGCAGGACGTCGATAAACTGCTTCTTGATAAAGCTGCCGATACCCATGGTGTGGTCCTCGCTTGAATGCTAAGTGTCAGGAAATGCAGGCGGCGTTGATGCCGCCGATGGAGAGCGAAATCGCGCCCAGCAGGCCGCCGAAGGCGCTGTTGTCGGCCTCGATTTGGTCCTTGGCCATGCGCAGCAGGCGCGTGGTGACGGCATAGGCCAGGGCCTGCACCACCATGGCGCCGCCGGCCCAAGCAAAGAATTGCTGGTAATTCGCGGTGTGCAGCAGGCTGGAAGCAATCGTCAGCGAGAAGCCGATCAGGGCGCCGCCCAGCGACAGGGCCGCGGCGTGATTGCCCTGGCGGATCAGCAGGACTTCATCGTAGGGCGTCATCCAGGTGTACGCTTTGAAGAACACGCCCAATAAAATGGCAGCCAGAAACAGGTGGATCAGGTAATTCAGGATGGCGTACACGTCTTTCCCCGTGGCTGAGTATGTGTCAAACTTGCTTGCATAGAAACATATTAGAGCAAAAGCACGTAAATGACCAAAAAGATTCTGATCCTGTCCGTCTTCGTGGTCGCTTCCTGCGGGCTGGCCTACGAATTGATCGCCGGGGCACTCGCCAGCTATCTGCTGGGCGATTCCATCCTCCAGTTTTCCACCATCATCGGCTGCTACCTGTTCGCCATGGGCGTTGGCGCCCACCTGTCCAAATACGTGAAGGACGAGGATGTGCTGGCCCGTTTTGTCGACATCGAACTGGCCGTGGGCCTGATCGGCGGCGTGTCGGCGGCCCTGCTGTTCCTGACCTTCTCGTGGATGGGCGCACCCTTCCGCACCATGCTGTATGCGATGGTGTTCATGGTCGGCGCCATGGTCGGCATGGAAGTGCCGCTGGTGATGCGCGCCCTGAACGCGCGCCAGACCGGCTTCAGCGAACTGGTAAGCCGGGTGCTGACCTTCGATTATCTGGGCGCGCTGGCTGTGTCCCTGCTGTTCCCGCTGGTGCTGGCGCCGCATCTGGGACTGGTGCGCACCGGCTTCATGTTCGGCATGCTGAATGTGGGCGTGGCGCTGTGGACCATCTATGTCTTCCGCCGCGAGCTGGACAATCTGGCGGGGCGCCTGCTGCGCGCCAGCGCCGTCCTGGTGGCGCTGGTGTTCGGCTTTATCGGCGCCGACCGCATGACGCAGTTCGGCGAGCATGGCCTGTTCGGCGACGAGATCGTGTATTCCACCACCACGCCGTACCAGCGCCTGGTCATTACGCGCTGGAAGGACGACCTGCGCCTCTATATCAACGGCAATCTGCAGTTCTCTTCGCGCGACGAATACCGCTACCACGAAGCGCTGGTGCATCCGGCCATGGAAGCGCTGCCCTGGGCGCGCCGCGTGCTGGTGCTGGGCGGCGGCGATGGCCTGGCCCTGCGCGAAGTGCTGCGTTATCCACAGGTGGAACAGGTCACGCTGGTCGATCTCGATCCCGCCATGACCCAGGCTTTCGCGCGCCGTGAGGAACTGGTGAAGCTGAACCAGGGCGCCTTTGCCGACAAGCGCGTGCGCGTCGTCAATGCCGACGCGGCGATCTGGCTGCAGAACACGGAGGAGATGTTCGACGCCGTCATCATCGACTTCCCCGATCCCTCCAGCTTCGCGCTGGGCAAGCTGTATTCCGTGCCGTTCTACGGCATGGTGAAGCAGCATATGGCGGCGAACGGCCTGCTGGTGGTGCAATCGACTTCGCCCTTCTTCGCGCCGCATGCTTTCTGGACCATCGACGCCACGCTGCGCGAAGTGGGCCTGCGCACCAGCCCATATCACGCCTATGTTCCTTCCTTCGGCGAATGGGGTTTCATCCTCGCTTCGCCGCAGCGGGAATACAAGCCGCCTGAGTCCTACCGTCTGCCGATGCGCTACCTGAATGCGGAAACCACGCGCGCCATGTTCAGCTTCCCGCCCGATATGAAGCCGCTGCCGATGGAACCCAACCGCCTCAATACCCAGTCCCTCGTGAATGAGTTCGAGCGCGACTGGCGGCGGAGCATACGCTGATGCTGCGCCGCTCCTTTCTGCTGTGGGCTGGCGCCAGCGGCGCGACTGCCGCCGCCGGCGTGGCGGGTTTTCTGCGCTGGCAGGAAATCACGCCCAATATCCATATGCCGGGCCGTGAGGAAGGCCACTTCCTGCGCGACCGCAATGCCTTGCCGCCGCCATCGCAAACGCTGGAAACCGATGTGCTGATCCTTGGCTCCGGCATCGCCGGATTGACGGCCGCGTGGAAGATGGCGAAGGAGGGCAAGCGCGATTTCCTTATGCTGGATGGTCCCCAGCCTTATGGCAATGCGGCCGGCGGCAGCTTTGGCGATCTCGCCTTCCCCACGGGCGCGCATTACCTGCCTTTACCGACGCAGGATTGCTTCCATGTACGCGAAATCCTGGCCGACCTGGGTGTGATCCAGCGCGACGCCATGGCGACAAAGCCCTATTACGACGAGCGTGCCGTGCTGCATGCGCCGGAAGAGCGCCTGCTGTTCAACGGGCAATGGCAGGAAGGGCTGGTGCCGCATGAAGGTGTGCCAGCGCAGGAGCTGGAAGAACACAAGCGCTTCTTCGCCGAAGTCGAACAACTGCGCCAGGCGCGCGGCAGCGACGGCAAGCGTGTCTTCGCCTTCCCCACCGTGAATTCCTCGGACGATGCGGCATGGCTCAAGCTCGACGCGCTCAGCTTCAAGCAATGGATAGAGCAGAAAGGCTACCGCTCGCCCAGTCTGCACTGGTACCTGAACTACTGCTGCCGCGACGACTACGGAGTGCGCTACGACAAGGTATCCGCCTGGGCCGGCCTGCACTACTTCTGCGGCCGTGGCGGCGAAGCAGCCAATGCCGGGCAGGGCGCATGGCTCACCTGGCCGGGCGGCTTGCAAACCCTGGCCTCCGGCCTGGAACGGCGTTCCGGCGCGCAGCGTCTGAACGGCACGGCCGTCTCGTTGAAGCGCGTGGACAAGGGTGTGGAAGCGCTGTGCTTCGCGCTCCAAGGCGGCAAGCCGCGCAGCTTCCTGGTGCGCGCCCGCAAAGCCATCTGCGCCATGCCGCTGTATGTGGCGGCGCGTGTGGTGGAGAATATCGCCAGCTACGGCTTCAACCCCGCCCAGCATATTCCCGTGTACGCACCGTGGATGGTGGCGAATTTCCTGCTCAAGCGCTTCCCCGAAGAAAAGGGACCGGCGCCGCTCTCCTGGGACAATGTGGTGTATGGCGAGCCGGGGCTGGGCTACGTCGTCTCCACCCACCAGGACATTCGCGTGCGTCCACCGGAAAAGACCGTATTCAGTTCTTACGTGGCCCTGTCCGACCGTACGCCCTCCGGCGCGCGGCGCTGGATGATCTCGGCCAATCCGCAAGAGCTGCTGGCGCTGGCCAGCGTCGACCTGAAAGCCGCTTACGGTGCCAACTTCGCCTCCTGCGTCGAACGCGTCGACATCACGCTGCGCGGCCATGCCATGGCTTCGCCATCCCCCGGCTTCCGCAGCGATGCCGGCCTGCGCGCGCTGCGCGAGCTGGATGGCCCCATCCTCTTCGCCCACTCCGACCTGAGCGGCTTTTCCGTTTTCGAGGAAGCCTCGTGGTGGGGCTACCGCGCCGCGCGGCTGGCGCTGTCGTAGGCGCGTTTTCTGCTACGCTGCTTCCGAAGGCATACTCCCGCAACCGAACAGGAACCATCATGAAAGCACGCGACCACTTCCGGGCACCCGCCAAACTCAAGCTGCGCGACAAGGATGCCGACCGCGCCCCGCTGGAGCCGGGCAAGGATGAGGAAAAAGCCCGGATGGAGGAACTCAGCGAGCGCATCGCCACGCTGCAGACCATGCTGCTGGCCGAGCGCAAACGCAAGGTGCTGGTGGTGCTGCAAGGCATAGACACGGCGGGCAAGGACGGCGCCATGCGTGCCCTGTTCAAGGGCATCAATCCCATCGGCCTGCGTCCCGTCGCCTTCAAGGCGCCGACCGAGGTGGAGCTGGAACGCGATTACCTGTGGCGCGTGCACCGCGAAGTGCCGAAGGCGGGCGAAATTGCCATCTTCAACCGCAGCCATTACGAGGAAGTCCTGGTGCCGCTGGTGCATGGCACGATCAAGCCGGCCGAGTGCAAGCGCCGCTATGCCCAGATCCGCGATTTCGAACGCCTGCTGGCGGAAACCGGCACCGTCATCGTCAAAATCTTCCTGCACATTTCGCGCGACGAACAGCGCGAGCGTTTGCAGGCGCGCCTTGATGAGCCGGAAAAGCGCTGGAAGTTCGATCCTCAGGATTTGAAGGAGCGCGAGCTGTGGAACCAGTACCAGAAGGCCTATGAGGACGCCATCGCCGCCACCGACGCCGACCACGCGCCCTGGTATGTGGTGCCGGCCAATTCCAAGCCCCACCGCAATGTCGCCGTCGCCTCGCTGCTGCTGGAAACGCTGGAGAGCATGAAGCTGAAATGGCCGGAACCCGCGCCGGAGCTGCTGAAATTGCAAGTGCGCTGAAAAAACAGGCAAGCGGCCAGCGGCGCTGCAAGGCTTGGCCCCCTATGGCATAGTGGCGGGATTGAGAACACAGCCGGAGGCCATCATGCAACTCAAGGATCCAAGCCTGCTGCGTCAGCAAGCCTACCTCAACGGTGCGTGGAGCGATGCCGATAATGGCGAAACCCATGCCGTCACCAATCCCGCCACCGGCGGGAAGATCGGCACCATTCCGAATATGGGCGTGGCCGAAACCCGCCGCGCCATCGAAGCCGCCAACGCCGCCTGGCCTGCGTGGCGCAAGAAATCGGCCAAGGAGCGCGCCGTCGTGCTGCGCAAATGGTATGAGCTGATCCTGGAAAACGCCGACGATCTGGCCCTGCTGATGACCACCGAGCAGGGCAAGCCGCTGGCCGAATCGAAGGGCGAAGTCCAATACGGCGCTTCCTTCATCGAATGGTTTGCGGAAGAGGGCAAGCGCGTTGCCGGTGAAACCCTGGCTTCGCCCTGGCCCGACCGCCGCCTGGTCGTGACCAAGGAGCCGATCGGCGTCTGCGCCGCGATCACGCCATGGAACTTCCCGATTGCGATGATCACGCGCAAAGCCGGTCCGGCGCTGGCTGCCGGCTGCCCCATGGTGCTGAAACCGGCCGAAGCCACGCCATTTTCGGCGCTGGCCCTGGCCGCGCTGGCCGAGCGCGCCGGCGTTCCGCCCGGCGTGTTCAGCGTGATCACCGGTTCGCCGCGCGAAATCGGCGAGGAAATGTGCCGCAACCCTATCGTGCGCAAACTGACCTTCACCGGTTCCACGGGCGTGGGCCGCATTCTGATGCAGCAGTGCGCGCCGACGATCAAGAAGCTGTCGCTGGAACTGGGCGGCAATGCGCCCTTCATCGTGTTCGACGACGCCGACCTGGATGCGGCGGTGGAAGGTGCCATCGCTTCCAAGTACCGCAACGCGGGGCAGACCTGCGTCTGCGCCAACCGCCTGTATGTGCAGGATGGCGTGTACGAGGCCTTCGCCGAGAAATTCGCGGCCGCTGTCGGCAAGCTGAAAGTGGGCAATGGCGTGGAGCAGGGCGTGACCCAGGGGCCGCTGATCGACGAGAAAGCCGTGCAGAAAGTCGAGCAGCATGTGGCCGATGCCTTGTCCAAAGGCGGCCGCCTGCTCCTGGGCGGCAAGCGCCATGCGCTGGGCCACAGCTTCTTCGAGCCGACTGTGATTGCCGATGCCAACGAGCGGATGCAGGTGGCCGGTGAAGAGACCTTCGGCCCGCTGGCGCCGCTGTTCCGCTTCAAGACCGACGAGGAAGCGCTGGCGCTGGCCAACAATACCGAATTCGGTCTGGCCAGCTATTTCTATTCGCGCGACATCGGCCGCATCTGGCGCGTGGCGGAAGGGCTGGAAAGCGGCATGGTGGGTGTGAACACCGGCCTGATTTCGAATGAGGTCGCACCCTTCGGCGGCGTCAAGCAGTCGGGCCTGGGCCGCGAAGGTTCCAGCTACGGCATGGACGATTACCTGGTCGTCAAATACATCTGCCTGGGCGGCATCTGATCCCGTTCAGCCAGCCGCAGGCTGCTGCAAAATGTCCAGCAATTGCTTGCGCAATTGCTGGAATTGCTTGCCGTCGCGGTGCTGCAGATCTTGCACGTCCTTGAAAATGCTGTCCGCTGTGGGACGATAGCGCTTTTTGATCTCTTCAATTCTGTCCCTGGTGGTACGCAACTCTGCCAGCGGACTGCCTTTCTCGGCAGTCTTTGTGCTGATTTCCTTCACCTCGTCGAGCAGCACATCGGTCAGCCAGCCGATCTGCTTGCCGTAAGAGGCGACCTCGTGGACGACATCGCCCTCCACCGCGCCATCGCCCGCATGGCTGGGCAGGGTGCGCAGCAGCTGCCTTAAATCGAACTGCTGGGCCACATGGCCGCTGAGGGGAAGATTGAGCTGCGGATTCCAGAACCAGAGCCATGGATACATGCATACCTCGCGAGAGTTTAGGGACAGGTGCCGATTTCGTAGTAGTCCGGCGCTGTGCGTTTGAGGGTGGTGCGGGTGAAGATATTGTTCAGCCCCATCTTCTGTTCCGATCCGTTGGCATAGACATAGAAGCCGCTCGTATGGGCGCGGCCTTCCTGGACATGGGCGTAGTTGCTGGCGTTGAAGCAGGTGGCCGGGCCTGGACCGGGGCCGGGATCGCTGCTGCCGGTCAGGCGGTCGATCATGCGCTTCACGGCTTTCATCTGGCGGCCCGACTGTTTCGCATAATTGGGATCGTCGTAGCTGAACCAGTCCCAGCACGCATTGGGATTCGCCATCGGTAAAACCGGCGCCGCTTGCGGATACAGCACCAGGATATTGTTGGCGTCGGCCCAGCCGTTATAGCCGGCATTGCGGATGAAGGCATCGCTGACGCTGGCCTGATCCTGTTTGCAGCCGTGGAAGGCCACGTGCAGCTTGCAGGCCTGGGCATTGTTCGCTTCGCAACCCGGTGGCACATACAGCACGCCGGTGGCGGCCATGCCGTGCGACTGCGGGTCGCTCAGAAACTCGGCCTGGTCGAAGCTGACGAAACGTCCAGCCGGATTGTTGCTGGACTTCGGCGCCAGCGTCCCGTAAATCCATTTCAGCAGTTCGCCCGCCGCATCGTAGCCGCAATTGCTGATATAGGGCGATGCCAGGGCCGAGCAGCCATTGCCGAAGAAGTCGGTCGGCATCGCATGCTGTGCCGCCAGATCCTTTTTGTAGCGGATATTCGCGGCCGGCACATAGTTTTGATAATAGCCGGCCAGATCGTCCATCACCGGCGTCGGCACCAGCGTATCGGCGCTGCCCGAGAACAGCCAGATGCGCTGGCGGTTCATGCCCGCCACGGGATCGATGCTGCCATTGCTGGCGTTCTGGCTGGTGATGGCGGCCAGGCCCGGCACATCGGTGCCGCCCGCGCTCACATGGCACATGGCGGGCAAGGTGGTGCAGCTGCACACCGTGGTGGCCGTGCTCACATTGCCGCGCGCGCAGTAGTAGGGGCCGCCGGCGATCACGCCTGCGCCATCCACAATGGCCGAGTAAGCGACGCCAAACTGCACCGCCATATACGCGCCGGAGCTGAGTCCGGAAACGGAAACCTGCTTCGCCTTCATGGCGGGCAGTGGAGCGGCCTGCGCCTGCAGTGTGGACAGGGACAGGGCGGTGGCCAGCAAAACCAGGCTGGCTACGAAGCGGCTAGCGATACGGCGTGCAAAGAAAGGACGGCAGCGTGGCATGGCAATCTCCTGGCGTGAGCGACAATGGAGCTGCAATTCTGCGAGAACTTTTGAAGTGGCATTTAAAGCCGCTCAATCGTACAGCAGGAACGCTTGCCGCGCTGCGGAGTCGTTCAGCGGTGCGGATGGCTTTGACATAGAATGGTTTTTTCCCAATTTTCTTACTTGTGCAGGAATAGCCATGTCCCCTACCTTCCTCAAATTCGCCGTGCTGTCCGCGTTGGGCCTGATGAGCGCCGCCAGCGCCCTCGCTCAGCCGCAATCCGCTTCCGCCGCGCCGGCCGCTTCCGCCGCCGCTCCCGCGGCCTCAGCCGCCAGCTGCCCGGCCATTCTCAAGCAGAACTTCAAGCGCCTGCAGGACGACGCGCCACAGGATCTGTGCCAGTACGCCGGCAAGGTGCTGCTGGTGGTGAACACCGCCAGCTACTGCGGCTACACCAACCAATACGAAGGCCTGGAAGCGCTGCACGCCAAATACGCCTCCAAGGGGCTGGTGGTGCTGGGCTTCCCGTCCAACGACTTCGGCAAGCAGGAGCCGGGATCGAGCAAGGAGATTGCCGACTTCTGCTACAACACCTATGGCGTGAAATTCCCCATGTTCGCCAAATCGGTGGTGTCGGGCAGCGCACCGAATCCCTTCTACGCCAGCCTGATCAAAGCCACCGGCAAAGCTCCCGCCTGGAATTTCCACAAATACCTGATCGACCGCAACGGCAACGTGATCGACAGCTTCCCCAGCAAGGTCACACCGGGCGACAAGCAACTGGTCGGTGCGGTCGAAAAAGCGCTGGCCATGTAAGGAACTTCCCCCCTTGCCGTGTTAAGCGGCGGCTGCGCTGGCGGGCGCGGTGGTGAGGGTGAAGCCTTCGTCGAGCCAGCCGGTGATGCCGCCGCTCATGATTTTCACGGGGCGGCCCAACTGCGCCAGGCGGATGGCGGCGCGGGCGGCGCCGTTGCAATGGGGGCCGGCGCAGTAGGTGATGAAGACGGTGCCTGCCGGATAGGCGGCCAGGCGCGAGCCGATGATCTTGCGCTGGGCCATATCGATGGCGCCGGGAATGTGGCCGGCAGCGTATTTTTCCGTGCCGCGCACGTCGAGCAGCACGAAGTCCTGCTGCGGCGTCCCCATCACGCTGTGCACATCCCAGCAGTCGGTTTCGAATTGCAGCGCGGCTTCGAAATGGGCCTGGGCAAGGGCGCTGGGGGCGGCGGCGACTTCGGTGACGATGGACATGGGCACTCTCCGTGTTTGGCCCCGCCGGGATGGCGGGTGCTCTGTACATGGCCTCCATTATCGAAGTGGCCGGCTGAAGCTGGCAGTGGCGCAAATGCCATTCTGCGTTAAGATTGCGCCATGGACTCCCCAGCAAAAAAGCATCTGGTCGTGGCCCTGGCCTACGATGGTCTGTGCACCTTTGAATTCGGCTGCACCGTCGAGCTGTTTGCGCTCGACCGTCCCGAACTGGGCGTGGACTGGTATGAATTTGCCGTCTGCGCCGCCGAGCCGGGGCCGATTCGCGCCGCCGGCGGCATCACGCTGCAGGCGCCGTATGCGCCCGGGCTGCTGGTGCGCGCCGACACCATCGTGATTCCCGGCTGGCGCAATGCCGATGAAGAGCCGCCCGCCGCGCTGCTGCAACAGATCCGCGCCGCGCATGCGCGTGGCGCGCGCCTGTGCAGCATCTGTTCCGGCGTCTTCGTGCTGGCCGCGGCCGGCGTGCTCGATGGCCGCAGCGCCACCACGCACTGGCGCTATACCGAGCGGCTGGCGCGCCGCTATCCGCGCATCGACGTCAGGGAGGACGATCTGTATGTGGATGCAGGGCAGATCATCACCTCGGCCGGTTCCGCCGCCGGTCTGGACATGCTGCTGCACCTGGTGCGGCGCGACTACGGCGCCCGCGTCGGCAATCTGGTGGCCCAACGTTTGGTAGTGGCGTCGCACCGTGAGGGCGGCCAGGCGCAATTCCTGCCGCGTCCCATGGCGCATGACGAGCAGGGACGCTTGTCGCGCCTGATGGACTGGCTGCGCGAATATCCGGCGCGCCGCCACACGGTGGCCAGCATGGCCGAACGCGCGTCCATGAGCGCGCGCACCTTGCAGCGCCAGTTCCAGGAGGCGACCGGCATGGGCGCGATGGAATGGCTGACCCGCGAGCGCGTCGCCATCGCCAAGGATCTGCTGGAAACGCCTGAGTTACCGCTGGCCCAGGTGGCGGAGCGCGCCGGCTTCGGCTCCGAGGAATCGCTGCGCCACCACTTCCGCCGCCTGGCCGCGACCACGCCGGGCGCCTACCGGCGCCGCTTCGCTTGCCCGGCCTTGTAGCCGAATTGCAATGATTGTAATTTCAATCGAACGTGGCTAAGCTGATGCCACGGTGCGCGGCACCCCGGCTGCGCCTGCTTGAGCAAGGAGAATGCGATGCCTTATGTTGACGGCTTTCTGGTTCCCGTGTCACAGAAAAATATCGATGCTTACCGTGAAATGGCGCAAAAAGCCGGCGCCATCTGGCGTGAGCATGGCGCGCTGCAGTTCCGCGAATGCATGGCCGACGATGTGAAACCCGGCGTGCACACCTCCTTCCCGCAAGCGGTGAAACAGGAAGAAGATGAGCTGGTGATGTTCTCGTGGATCGTCTACGAATCGCGCGAGCAGCGCGACATCATCAACGAGAAAGTGATGAACGACCCGCGCATGAAGGAGATGATGGATCCCGCCAAATTCCCCTTCGACGGCAAGCGCATGATCTTCGGCGGCTTCAAGATGATCGTGGACTTATAAGCCGTAGCGACTTCGCATCTGGTCAACGTAGCGGTGGCGCGAACTGCGCTGCCTTTCGTGCGGCGCGAACGGGCTGCTGGCCGCGTCCAGCAGCGCCACCGCCTCGGCCAGCCTGGCGCGCCGCTCGGGCGTTAGCGGGTCCGGCGCGTCGCTCAGGCGCTGAATGCGGACGATGGCCAGTTCCTTGGCGGCGATATCCTCCGGCAGGCCGCTGCGCGTGCACAGGCCGTAAGTGCCGCTCAGGAAGTGGCCCCACTCCGCCGCCAGGTCCGGCTCCGTACCGCCGCCCAGCTCCTGCAAGCGTGCCAGATAGCGGCGGCAGAAGAATCCATAGGCATCCTCCGGCTTCAGCAGCAGCAGGCTGTCAAGCCAGCTGGACGAACCCTTGGCGTAGTAGCGCTGCTCATGCTCCTCATGATGCGGCCCAAAGATGAAGGAATCGCAATCGATATTCAGCCGCAGCCGGTAGGATGCCTGCGGCATGGCGCCGGCCGCTTGCAGCGCGTGCAGCTGCGCGGCGCCGATGCCGGTGGCGGCAAGCAGCTGGGCCTCTGTCAGGAAGTGGTGTTCAAGGTAGTGAAGCAGGGACATGGCAGCCTTTCGTTGAATGGATAGCGCAACGATAAGGCCCCGCGCGTCCCCAAGCTTCGGGCGCGGACGAAATATGAAATGCTTACAGCGTCGCCCGCAGCGCTCCGCGCAAGGCGTTGCAGACGACGATTTCCTCCGCTTGCACCAGCATTTCGCGCGTGATCACGGCTTCCTCGGCCTGCCAGGCGTCGAGGATCACCGCGCGCATCACGCCGGGCAGCAGCCCGCAAGCCAGCGGCGGCGTGACCCAGCGGCCATTCAGGCGCAGGAAGATGCTGGAGCGTCCGCCCTCGGTCAGCTCGCCGCGCTCGTTGAAGAAGAGCTGGTCGAAAGCGCCTTGCGCTTCGGCCGCCTTCCAGGCCGCGTCGTAGCGCGCGCGCAGTGTCGATTTATGGCGCAGGAAAAGCTCGCTGGCGCTGGTGGCATCGGGCGCCAGCAGCACGCGCACCGGTTCCGCCAGCGGCGTGAGCGCGCCGCTTTGCACGGCGAAGGCGCCGGCCTGGTTCATCGCCAGGCGCAGGCGGTGCGGCGTGGCGGGTGGCAGCGCATTGCAGGCCATCTGGATATAGGCGCGCGCCGCCGCCTCGTCCCAGGCGAAGCCGAAGTAGCGCGCCGAGGCTTCCAGCCGCTGCAGATGGCGTTCGAGATGGCGCGCGCCGCTTTCGCGCGTGGCGTGCATGGTCTCGAACAGCTCGAAATCGTTGGATAGGCCGGTGAGGAAACGCGCCTTCAATTTGCACTCGGCGAATTCGTCCTGCGGATTGCTGTCGTAGACGATGCCCGCGCCCACGCCCATCTCGCCGCGCCGCACGCCCTCCTGCGGCGCTTGCAGATACAGGGTGCGGATCGGCACCGACAGGCAGAAATTGCCGAAGCGGCGGCCGCCTTGCGTTTGCGCGGGCGGATCGAACCAGCCGATCGCGCCGGTGTAGATGCCGCGCGGCGCCGTTTCCAGCTCGGCGATGATTTCCATGGTGCGGCGCTTGGGCGCGCCCGTGATCGAACCGCAGGGATAGAGGGCGTCGAAGACTTCGGCCAGACTGGCGTCGGTACGCAATTCGGCGCGCACGGTGGAGGTCATTTGCAGCACGCTGCTGTAGCGCCGCACTTCAAACAGATCGGGCGCCTGCACGCTGCCGGTGACGGCCACGCGGCCGATATCGTTGCGCAGCAAGTCCACGATCATCAGGTTCTCGGCGCGGTTCTTGGTATCGCTGGCCAGCGCCTGGGCGCGGCGCTGGTTTTCTTCGGCCAGCGCTGCCGCATCCTGCATGGCGGGCGAGGGCAGGGCGGCCGGCGCCGTGCCCTTCATCGGGCGCGCCGTCAGCACGCCGTCCTGGTGCTGGATGAACAGTTCGGGCGACAGCGAGACCACCGCCGTGCCGTCTTCCAGCCCGATCAGGGCGCCGTAAGGCACCGGCTGGCGTGCGCGCAGCCTTTCGTACAGGGCGTAAATGGAACCGAAGGCGTCGAAGCGCAGGCGGTAGGTGTAATTGACCTGGTAGGTATCGCCCGCCGCGATATAGGCGCGGATGCGTTCGATCGCATCGCTGAACTCCGCTTCCGTCACAGTGGCGCGGATATCCGCCAGTCCGGCCGCCGCTGCCGCATCGCCGGCTTCCGCGCTGGAGCGCTCGGCCAGCCAGGCCGCGACCTCCGCCTGGCCGAGCAGCTCGCAGCGTTCGAACAGCAGGATCTGCGCCAATGGCGGCTGGCCGGCTTGCGCCGCGCGCGGCGGCAGGCCATGCAGGTGGCCGCCCAGTTCATAGCTGCACAGGCTCACGGCGTACTGGCCGCGCGCCAGCGCCGCCTGCATCTGGTCCAGCAATTGCGGCCAGTGCGCGCTGTCGCTGCAGCTCAGGGTGGCGACGTGGCCGGTGTACAGGCGCGAGCGCGGCGCCAGGGTATCGCCAGGACTGGCGTCGTCCAGCAGGGCAAAGCAGGCGAAACCGGTGAAGCTTGTGTCGTTCATTGCAGCAGTAGTGCGATCTGGATGGGGGCATCCTGTGAGGGGTTTTGCTTGAAGCCGCTCTTGGCGTAACGGTGCCAGCAGCCCAAAACATAGTTGACCAGCATGGCGGCGCGTGCCGGCACGTCGGCTTCGTGCGCCAGGCCTTCGCTGGCGGCCAGGCGCAGCGCCTGTTTCAGCGACAGCTCCACGCGGTCATAGAACTGGTTCATGCGCGCCTGCAGGCGCTCGTCCTCGTTCACCAGCGCGTCGCCGATCAGCACCCGGGTCATGCCCGGATTGCTGCTGGCGAAATGCAGCAGCATGGCCAGGATGTCGCGCGCCTGGGCCAGACCGTCCTGCTGTTTTTCCGCGATCTGGTTGATCAGGCCAAAGACCGTGGACTCGATGAACTCGATCAGCCCCTCGAACATCTGCGCCTTGCTGGCGAAATGGCGGTACAGGGCCGCCTCCGAGAATTCCAGCTTGCGCGCCAGCGCGGCGGTGGTGATTTTCTCGCCTTTCGGGTGCTCCAGCATCTCGGCCAAAGCCTGGAGGATTTGCAGCCGGCGTTGGCCTGGCGGTGTACTAGCCATGTGAATTCGACCTAAGGTTGAAAAGAGGGGATCAGCGCAGGCGCGCAAGTTGCGCCGGCAGATGTTTGACAGATTTTACTTTGACATCGACCCAAGCGGGCCGATTCAGCCTTTTCGGGGGATGGGCCGAGCCGATTGGATCGCCCACGATCAGGTATTGCGTGACCCAGACGGTGCGCATGCCCAGCATATGCGCCGTGCGCAGATTGGCCAGCGTGTCCTCCACCAGGATGCAGCGGCGCGCCGTCACGCCCTGCTTGCGCATCAGGGCGCGCAGCATCAGTTTCGACGGCTTGGGCCGCAGCTCGCGGTGCACCCGCATCGATTCGATCGAGATATGGTGGGAGAACTGGCGCTGCAAGCCCATATGCCGCAGCACCGCCGTCGAATAGCGGTGCGGCGCGTTGGTCAGCAGGATTTTACGGCCGGGCAGGCGCTTGAGCAGGCGGCCCAGGCCTTTTTCATGGCGCATCATGGCGTGCAGGTCTTCCATTGCGTGCGTCTCGTCCAGGAAATGGCCGGCGTTTACGCCATGGTGGCGCACCAGTCCCAGCAGCGTTGCGCCATAGCGCTGCCAATACAGGGTGCGCGCCGCATTCACCGTCTCCATATCCGCCGGCGTCTCGCCGTCGCCCAGCACGCGCGCCATATAGGCGTTCATATTCGTTTTAATAGCCGGGAAGATGGCGTGCGAGGCGTTGTGCAGGGTGTTATCCAGGTCGAATAGCCAGACCGGATCGGAGCGTTTAATATTCACGGGAGATTAACCAGAGAGTAAGCGGCAAAGGAAAACATGCGACGCCTGATTATAGTGATCTTTTACAGTCTGTTCTGCCTGACCTTGCAGCCCGCCTGGGGGCAGCAGGCGCAGACTGCCGCCACGGCCATTCCGAACCGCGGCGTCCTGTTCAAGGCGGAGCAGGGCGGCAATACGCTTTACCTGTTCGGCACCATCCACGTCGGCTCGCCCGATTTTTATCCGCTGGAGCCGCGCATCACCGAAGCCCTGATGCAGGCCAGCGTGCTGGCGCTGGAAATCGACCCGCTGGCGGACCAGAAACGCATGCTCAACGCCGTGCGCAAATACGGCGTCTACGCACCCGGCAGCGGCCCGGCCTCGGCCCAGCTTGCGCCGGCCTCGCGTGCGCGCCTGGAGCGCGCGCTGCGCAAATACGGCATTCCGCCGGAAGCGGCCGCGCCCCTGAAGCCCTGGATGCTGACCAGCGCCCTGACCATCGCGGAATTCGGCGCCCAGGGTTATCAGCCCATCCTGGCGGTGGACGCCTGGCTGTCCAAACAGGCGCGCGCGCGCCGCCTCAAGGTGGAGGAGCTGGAATCGGTGGAAAGCCAGATGTCCCTGTTCGGCCGCCTGAGCGATGCCGAGCAGCTGCGCATGCTGGAAGAAGACCTGCAATCGATCGAAGACGAGAAATACGCCGGCGAGGCGCGCGAATTGATGGACGCCTGGAGCAGTGCCAATCCGGCCGCGCTGGATGCCGTGGCGCGCAAGCTGTCCAATGATGCTACTTTTTCCGGCAAATTTATGAAAAAGGTATTGCTGGAAGAGCGCAATCCGCAGCTGGCCGACGGCATTGCCAAACTGCTGGCGCGCGAAAAACTCAGCGTGGCCGCGATCGGGGCATTGCATCTGGTCGGTTGGGAGAATGTGCCGGAACTGCTGCGTCGGCGGGGTATTGCGGTGGAGCGGATCTACTGAAGAGGAATGGTGCCCTTGACGTGGATTGAACACGTGGCCTCTCCCTTACCAAGGGAGTGCTCTACCACTGAGCTACAAGGGCATTCACATTTCAGCGGCGCTGTGGTGTTCTTGCGCCGCTAAAAAATTTAGTGAGACCGGATCATAGTGCCAAATGCCTGTTCGGTCAACACCTCAAGCAATAAACTGTGCTCAATTCGTCCATCGATGATGTGCACGGTGTTCACGCCGGACTTGGCGGCGTCCAGCGCCGATGAAATTTTAGGCAGCATGCCGCCCGAAATCGTGCCGTCGGCGAACATCTCGTCGATCTCGCGCGCCGACAGGTCGGTCACCAGATTGCCATTCTTGTCCTGAACGCCGGCGATATTGGTCATCATGATCAGCTTTTCGGCCTTCAGGATTTCCGCGATCTTGCCTGCTACCACGTCGGCATTGATGTTGTAAGCCTGGCCATCCTGGCCAAAGCCGATCGGCGAAATGATGGGGATGAAGGCGTCGTCCTGCAGCGCCTTGACCACGGCCGGGTTGATCGCGTCGATCTCGCCGACGAAGCCGATGTCGAGGAATTGGCCTGGGTTTTCGCGGTCCGGCATGGCCATCTTGCGCGCGCGGATCAAGCCGCCGTCCTTGCCGGTCAGGCCCACGGCCTGGCCGCCGTAGTGGTTAATCAGCATCACGATATCCTGCTGCACCTCGCCGCCCAGCACCCACTCCACCACTTCCATGGTTTCTTCGTCGGTGATGCGCATGCCCTGCACGAACGTGCCTTGCTTGCCGATTTTTTTCAGCGCGTTGTCGATCTGCGGACCGCCGCCGTGCACCACGACCGGATTCATGCCCACCAGTTTCAGCAGGATCACATCGCGCGCGAAGCCGTGCTTCAGGCGCTCGTCGGTCATGGCATTGCCACCGTATTTGATGACGATGGTCTTGCCGTGGAAATTACGGATGTAGGGTAGCGCTTCGGCCAGAATCTGAGCCTTGATCTGCGGCGAGACCGCAGTCAGGTCGTTTTGATTCATGTCCAGGCTCAGATTAGGCAAAGAGGTCATGGCGGGTCCGGTTAGAAATTTGTGCGATTTTACAGCCAATCGCCGCTTGCAAGTGTGAATTTTCGGTCCAATTGGATTGTCAATCCGGCACGCTTCCGCTAGGCTGGCCGCATATGCCCGCCAACGAAGAACTCCATAGCCAGCTTGAAGCCATGCGGCCCTTGCTTGTCCGTTTTGCACAGTTGCAAATACGAAACCAAGCCCTGGCCGAGGATGCCGTACAGGATGCCCTGATCGCCGTGCTGGAACGGCCGGAACGCTATGCCGGCCAGTCCTCGCTGCGCACCTATGTGACGGGCATCCTCAAATACAAGATCATCGACGCCCTGCGCAGCGCCACGCGCGAACGCCAGATCGAGCCGGACGAGGGCCAGAGCGAGGACGAGGCCATCGATGCCCTGTTCGCGCGCGACGGCCATGCGCGCGAGCTGCCGCGCCAGTGGGGCGATCCTGACCGCAGCCTGGAACAGAAGGACTTCTTCCGCGTGCTCGAAGTCTGTCTCGACAAGTTGCCGGCCAAGACGGCGCGCATTTTCATGATGCGCGAATGGCTGGAACTGGAAACCGAGGAAATTTGTAAGGAATTGGCGATTACCACGGCTAATGCCTGGGTACTGCTGTATCGTGCCCGTATGCGCCTGCGCGAATGCCTCGATTTGAACTGGTTCGGCCAGCACGCTCACTAGACCCTATGGAAAAGCCCGGCCTCAAACCCACCTGCCGCGAAGTACACCGCCTCGTCTCCGAAGGCATGGACCGCCAGCTCTCGCTGGTGGAACGCATCCGCATGCGCCTGCACCTGACCGTGTGCGACGCCTGCACCCGCTTCAGCGGGCAGATGGCCCTGCTGCGCCAGGCCATGCGGCGTTTTCCCTTTGACGACGAGGAAAAGCGATGAGTATATGCACGCGCTGCGGCGCCAGTTTTTCGTGCGCCATGGTCGATGCGGGACCGGACGGCAAGCTGCCCACGGAACCCTGCTGGTGCACCTATTTCCCGCCCGCCGTGCCGGTCCCGGTCCCGGTAACGGTGCCGGAGCTGCCAGCGGCGCCGGCGGGGGATGCCGCCAGCGCCGCCGGGGCGGCCGTGGGCTGCTGGTGTGCGGCCTGTTTGAGAGACCATATTGCCCAAAAGCAGGTTAACATGGAGGGTGGAGCCGAGGCGACCCGCGCCGGCCGATAGAGTATTAAGAAGGAAGTTTTATGCGTTTTAGGGACATACGGATCAGTGTTCGCATCAACGCGGGTTATGCGATCCTGATCTTTCTGATGATGAGCGTGATTCTGGTCGGCGTCAGCCGCATCTACGCCATCCGCGCCGAGGGCGACCGCATCCTGAGCCAGGATTGGGCAGCCTACACCGCCATCAACAATATCGACATCCACTCGCGCGACGCGTCCACCCGCATGGTGACGCTGATCATGCAGAGCAATCTGGCACAGCGTGCCCACAGCTACGCGCGCATCGAGGAGATCAAGCGCGGCATCGACCGCGAACTGGGCCAGCTGGCCGAATTGCAGAAGGCACCGGAAGCCCAGCACCTGATCGAGCGCATCAAATCGGCGCGCAGCGAATACTTCGACAGCTTCGCCGCCGTGGCCGATATGGTGGAAGCGGGCGAACGCGCCAGCGCCGAAGACCGATTGGACAATCTGGCCACGCCCGCGCTGAACCGGCTGCAAGGCGCCATCCGCGAACTGAGCGCGCTGCAAAAGCGCTCCGTGCTGGCGGCCGGCGCCGAGGCCCGCGCCGACATCAACGCCTCGCTGGTGTGGATGAGCGCCATCGGCCTGGCCGCCGTGCTGGTGGGCGTGGCCTTCGCCATCTCGGCGCGCTCGATTACGCGGCCGCTGGCCGAAGCCGTGGCCATCGCCACCCGCGTCGCCAAAGGCGACCTCAGTTCCGTTATTGAAGTCACTTCGAAGGATGAAACGGGCGAGCTGCTGCTGGCCCTGAAGGACATGACGGCGGCGCTGGCGGCCGAACAGCAGCTGCGCCACGCGGTGGAAGTGGCGGAAGACGCCACCAAGATGAAGTCCGACTTCCTGGCCAATATGTCGCACGAGATCCGCACGCCGATGAACGGCATCATCGGCATGACGCATCTGGCCCTGCAGACGGAACTCACGCCGAAGCAGCGCAACTACCTGGAGAAGGTGGAGTCGGCGGCGCGCAACCTGCTCGGCATCGTCAACGATATCCTGGACTTTTCCAAGATCGAGGCCGGCAAGCTGGCCTTCGAGAATGTCGATTTCTATCTGGAAGACGTGATGGCCCATATCGCCGACCTGTCGGTGATGCGCGCCCAGGACAAGGGCCTGGAACTGCTGTTCGACATTGCGCCCGACGTGCCGGTGGCCCTGGTGGGCGACCCGCTGCGCTTCGGCCAGGTGCTGATCAACCTGACCAATAACGCCATCAAATTCACCGAGCAGGGCGAGATCGTGGTCACCATCCGCGTGCTGGACAGGAGCGACGACCAAGTCAACCTGCGCGTCGATGTGCGCGACACCGGCATCGGCCTGACCCCGGCCCAGCGCACCAAGCTGTTCCAGGCCTTCACCCAGGGCGACACCTCGACCACCCGCCACCACGGCGGTACGGGCCTGGGCCTGACCATCAGCAAGCGCCTGGTGGAAATGATGGAGGGCGAGATCGGCCTGGAAAGCGAGGCCGGCGTGGGCAGCAACTTCTTCTTCAGCGCCCGCTTCGGCCTTCCCAGCACGCAGGTGCCCGACGTGGCGCCCGATTCCGACATCGCCGGCGAACGCGTGCTGGTGGTGGACGACAATGCCGCCGCGCGCGAGATCTTCGTCGCCATGCTGACCTCCCTGCAGTTCGACGCGGTGGGCGTGGGCAGCGGCCCCGAAGCCGTGCTGGCCGTGTCCCAGGCGCGCCTGGCCGGCCAGCCCTTCGGCGTGGTGCTGATGGACTGGCAGATGCCTGAAATGAATGGCATCGAGGCGATCCAGGCCATCCGCGCCGATGCCGGTTTTGTGCCGGATGCGCTGCCGCGCTTCATCGTCGTCACCGCCTACAACCGCGATGTGCTGATGGACGAGGCGCGCGAAGTCCATGTGGACAGCGTGCTCAATAAACCGGTCAGCGCCTCGACCCTGATGGATTCCATCTCCACCGCCTACGGCAAGGACTTGAACCGCTGCCGCACGCGCCGCCGCGAAGCCGATTACCAGTCGGCGGCCCAGTCCATGCGCGGCGCCCACCTGCTGCTGGTGGAAGACAATGAAGTCAACCGCGAAGTGGCGCAGCAGCTGCTGGGCGATGCCGGCGTGCGCGTCGACGTGGCCACCAACGGCGCCATGGCCCTGGCCAAGATCGCCGTCACCCATTACGACGGTGTGCTGATGGACTGCCAGATGCCGATCATGGACGGCTACGACGCCACCCGCAAGCTGCGCGAAAATCCGCGCTACTCCGAGCTGCCAGTGATTGCCATGACGGCCAACGCCATGGTGGGCGACAAGGAAAAATGCCTGGCCGTCGGCATGAACGATTTCATCGCCAAGCCTATCGATGTGGGCCAGCTGTTCGCCACCCTGGCGCGCTGGATCAAGCCGCGCCGTCCGGCCGCGGGCGTGGCGGCGGTGCGCGAGGAGGCACAGGAAAGCCTGCCGCAGATTCCCGGCCTGCAAATGGAAGCGGCGCTGCAGCGCGTCGGCGGAAATGCTAAGCTGATGCGCAAGCTGCTGATACGCTTTGTGGAAACCCAGGCCGATGTGATGGATCGCATCGCCGCCGCCGTCGACAACAACGACCTGGCGGCCGCCACGCGCGAGGCGCATACCGTCAAGGGCCTGGCCGGCAATATCGGCGCGGCCGGTGTGGCCGACAGCGCGGCGCAGCTGGAATCCATGCTCAGTCATGGCGTGGAAGAAGGGCGCGATGAAGTGACTGCCATCATGCAAGCAGAATTGCATGACGTGGTGGTCAGCATCACCATGACCCTGCGCCTGGGCGCGGGCAGCGTCATCGACCCGGCGGCGCTGCAAGGCGGCGCGGCGCGCACCAAGGCGCAGGCCGGCGAGGCCAGCGCCCCCGCCGCCGCGGACCAGCAGGATTTGGTGGCCCTGGCCGCCGGCCTGCAGGAACTGGCGTCGCTGCTGGAGCAGGACGATTCGGCGGCCCTCAAGCTGGCCGAAAAACTCTGTCCGCAGCTGGCGGCGGCAGGGCAGGGCGAGCATGCGCGCCAGCTGCAGCGCCAGATCGGGCAATACGATTTTGATGGCGCACTGGCGCAACTGAACGAGGCGGCCTCCGCGCTGCACCTGAAGATCAACGAAAGAACGGCATGAATACGCAGGGCAAACCCACCATTCTGGTCGTGGACGATACGCCCGACAATATCGACGTGCTGTGCGCGCTGCTGGAAGACGACTACCGCACCAAGATCGCCGTCAACGGCGAGCGCGCCTTGAAGATCGCCAACGGCGAGGCCAAGCCCGACCTGATCCTGCTCGATATCATGATGCCGGGCATGAGCGGCTACGATGTATGCAAGGCGCTCAAGGAAAATCCCGCCACGCGCGATATCCCGGTCATCTTCGTCACCGCCATGAGCGAGGAACTGGACGAGCAGCTCGGCTTCTCCATGGGGGCGGCCGACTACCTGACCAAGCCCCTGTCGGCGCCCATCGTGCTGGCCCGCATCAAGACCCAGCTCTCGATGAAGCGCATGCACGACTTCCTGCGCGACCAGAACAAATTCCTGGAACACGAGGTGGAAGAGCGCACGCGCGAAGTCACGGCCCTGCAGGACGTGACCATCCACGCCATGGCCTCGCTGGCCGAAACGCGCGACAGCGAAACCGGCAACCATATCCGCCGCACCTCGCTGTATGTGAAAGCGCTGGCGCAAAAGCTGCGCCACCATCCGCGCTTCAGCGCCTTCCTGACGGAGAAAACCATCCAGCTGCTGTACAAATCGGCGCCGCTGCACGATATCGGCAAGGTCGGCATCCCCGACCGCATCCTGCTCAAGCCGGGCCGCTTCGAACCGCACGAGATGGAAATCATGAAGACCCACACCACGCTGGGGCGCGACGCCATCATCGCCGCCGAGCGCGAGCTGGGCCTGAGCGTGGACTTCCTGCACTTCGCCAAGGAGATCGCCTACAGCCACCAGGAGAAATGGGACGGCAGCGGCTATCCCGAAGGACTGGCCGGCGAAGCCATTCCCATCTCGGCGCGCCTGATGGCGGTGGCCGACGTCTACGACGCCCTGATCAGCCGCCGCGTGTACAAGGAACCCATCCCGCACGCCGACGCCGTCGCCACCATCGCCGAAGGCCGCGGCAGCCACTTCGATCCGGACATGGTGGACGCCTTCCTCGACATCCAGGACGAGATGCGCACCATCGCCCAGCGCTACGCCGACAGCGAAGACGATATCGGCGAAAAGCGCAAGCGTTTGGCGATGTTCGCCGATCCCATGGGCAATGGCGATGGCGCTTGACGCCGACCTGCTCGGCTTCATTGCCGCCTTCTGCACCACGTTTTCCTTCGTGCCGCAGGTGCTGCTGGTATGGCGGCGGCGCAGCGGCGAAGGCATTTCCACCGGCATGTACCTGATTTTCAGCCTCGGCGTCTTGCTCTGGCTGTGCTACGGCGTACTGACGAATGCCGGGCCGGTGATCGTCGCCAATGCCGTCACGCTGCTACTGGCGCTATCCGTTCTGGCGATGAAATGGCGCTTTGGGCGCGCGCGCCCACGGTGCTGAAAAAGCGCATCATCTCGCGGCTGGCGTCTGGTCCTTTGGCGTCGGTATAGCTGCCGTCGGCGCTGCCGCCCGACCACGCATGGCCCGCGCCATGAATCACCCAATGTTCGCCCAGCGGCGTGCCGCCTTTCAGCCAGTGCCGGGTATGCGTGTACTCATGGCCGCCCGGCGTCTGGCCCGATAGCGTGGCGTAGCGCGCGCTGCGTCCCAGCGGATGGCTGCGTAGTCCCTGGGCAATCACATCCTCCCCGTTCACCGGATGCACCACCTCGTCGCGGTCGCCGTGAAAGACGATCACCGGCTGCGGGCCATGGTTGCTGTCGCGCGCGCTGGACGCGCCGCGCCGCATCGCGCTCAGGGCCGAGGGCAGATCCTGGGCCGAAGCAAAGGGCAGGCCGGAATGCACGCCGACGGCGGCAAATACATCGGGATACAGGGTGCCGACGATGGCCGCCATCGCGCCGCCGGCCGACAGTCCCGCCACATACACGCGTTCCGGCATCACGGGGTAAGCATCCATCACCAGACGGGCGATGCCGGCGATGATGGAGGGCTCGCCCTGGCCGCGCTGCTGATCGAGGGCGCTGAACCAGTTCCAGCAGCGCGAACCGTTGGCCTCGGGCGACTGGGCCGGATAGACCACGAAGCATTCCTCCTCCTCCGCCACCTGGTTCATGCGCGTGCCGGCGGCGAAATCGTCGGGGTCCTGCGTGCAGCCGTGCAGCATCACCAGCAGCGGCATGGGCTGGCCGCGAAAACTGGCCGGAACATAGAGCTTGTAGCCGCGCGCGCCGAATTCATTGCGATACAGGCCGGCGATGAAACGCGGGCCGGGCTGGTGGCGCGGCAGGCTTTGGCCGGGCGCGTCCTCGTCCGGCGGCAGGGTGGGGAAGGGAAGGCCGCGATGGCGCGTCCATAATCGCCGCACAGCCTTGCGCAAGCTGGCGAGCCAGGAAAAATTCAGCTTCATGCTATACCTCGGATACTTGGTGAATACGAGAATCGGCGTGAGTCCCCTCAGTCTCCGTGGCATGGCCCGCCATCTGTTTGGAATATTGTAAAAGAAGCACGAAGCAATGCAAGCGAATTCCGGCCGCACGCTAAAAATGCGGACGCAGGATAAAATACGCCTAATTTCCCCAACCACCGCACCAATGAGTCATGATCTGCCACCCGGCGCCCCAGAATTGGCGACGCCGGTGCCATCGCCCTGCATCAGCCTGTGCAAAATGAACCGCGACAGCGGTTTTTGCGAAGGCTGCCTGCGCACCATCGACGAAATCGTCGCCTGGTCGCAGGCCGACGACGCGTTCAAGCGCGGCGTATGGGCGGAAATTCGCCGCCGCGAGCAACTGATCGATTTCGAATAATTCATGCAGACTTACCAACCCGAGCGCGCGGTCTCTGGCCCCGCCTATGGCAAGGGCTTCAAGCTGTTCGCCACCTTCATCACCATCGTGCTGGCCGGCTACACGCTGAACGTGGCGCTGCGCTTCCCGCTGCTGCAATTCGGCCTGGGCGTGAAAGCCCTGCTGGTTGGCGCGGGCCTGATGCTGATCGTCAGCTATTACTGGTTTCTGCGCGCCACTACCACCATCGACGGCAGCGGCATCCGCCAGACCTGGCTGTACGACAAAAAAGTGGAATGGCGCGATGTGCGCGGCGCGAAACTGATTGGTATTCCGTATCTGTCCTGGCTCTTCCCGCCGCGCATGGTGGTGCGCACCGGGAACGCCTTCGTCACCTTCAACGGCGGCTCGCAGGACGTGCTGGTGGAATTTGCCAGGATCTCCCTGGCCTTCCAGATGAAAAAATGATTACTTTGCCTTCTTCCATCCACGTTTTCGAACGTGGCTGGCTCTCTTCGAATAATGTGCTGCTGCTGGGCCGCCACGACGCGGCCCTGATCGACAGCGGCTATATCAGCCACGCCGAGCAGACCCTCGCCCTGGTGCGCCACGCCCTGCCGGGCCGCCGCCTGGACCGCCTGTACAACACCCACCTGCACTCCGACCACTGCGGCGGCAACGCCATCCTGCAAGCCCACTACGGCTGCGATACTTTCGTGCCCGCCGAGGAAGCGGAAAAAGTCCGCCACTGGGACGAGGAAGCGCTGACCTTCAAAGCCACCGGCCAGCAATGCGAGCGTTTCCGCATCGACGGCGTGGTGCAGGCGGGCGAAGTGCTGACCCTGGGCGATATGGAATGGCAGGCGCTCGGCGCGCCCGGCCACCACACCCACTCGCTGATCTACTACTGCCCGCAGGAGAAGGTGCTGATCTCGGCCGACGCCCTGTGGTGGAACGGCTTTGGCGTCATTTTTCCCGAGCTGGAAGGCGAGGACGGCTTCGAGGAAGCCGGCGCCACGCTCGACCTGATCGACACCCTGGACGTGCGCGTGGTCATTCCCGGCCATGGCGCCATGTTCGAAGACGTCAAAGGCGCGCTGGGACGCGCCCGCAAGCGCCTGGCCTTCCTCTCCGCCGACCCGGTGCGCAATGCCGAATACGCGGTCAAGGTCATGCTCAAATTCGTGCTCCTGGAGCGCCAGCGCATCCCGCTGGGCGACGTCGCCGGCATCCTGTCCGGCATGTCCGCCCTCGCCACCGCCAACGCGCGCTATCTGCACCGCAGCGACGACGAGCTGGCCGCCTGGGCCATCAAACAGCTCACCCGCGCCTGCGCCGCCCGCCTCGACGGCGACTACCTCTTGAACGACGGCTAAACAGCCGAGTCCGCCGGATGGCCGTCCCGTCCGATTTTGGGGCCAGACCCCTTTTTCGGACACGACCTCAACCGTAGCTGGCTTCCTCGCGAAGCACTGTGCTGACGAGCCCGTGTCCGTTTTTGGGGTCTGGCCCCATTTCCGGACACGGACTCGGCGGTAGCGGTAGAGGCTTTTGCCTAGATTCAGCACGATCGTACTATTTCAGGGCTATAATCGGCTGGGTCCGATTAACCTTTTTTAGCGAGCGTGCCATGGCCTTGCCTCCAGTGCTGCAAAATCTGTCTCTTCCCGTCATCGCTTCGCCGATGTTTATCGCCAGCGGCCCGGCCCTGGTGGCGGCGCAGTGCAAGGCCGGCATCGTCGGCTCTTTCCCGGCGCTGAATGCGCGTCCGGCGGAGCTGCTGGATACCTGGCTGACCGACCTGCAGGCGGAGCTGGCCGATTATCAGCGCGCCCATCCCGGCAAGCGCGTCGGCCCGATCGCGGTGAACCAGATCGTGCACCAGTCGAACGACCGCCTGGCGCATGATGTGGAAGTCTGCGTCAAGCACCAGGTGCCGATCATCATTTCCTCGCTGCGCGCGCCGCCCAAGGAAATGCTGGACGCGATCCACAGCTACGGCGGCATCGTGCTGCATGATGTGGTTTCGATCCGCCACGCGGAAAAAGCGCTGGAAGCAGGCGTGGATGGCCTGATCCTGGTGGCCAGCGGCGCCGGCGGCCATGCCGGCACGCTCTCGCCTTTCGCCCTGGTGGGCGAGGTGCGCAAGTTCTTCAAGGGACCGATCGCGCTGTCCGGCTCCATCGCCACCGGCGACGCCATCCTGGCGGCGCAAGCCATGGGCGCGGACTTCGCCTATATCGGCTCGCGCTGGCTGGCGACCCAGGAATCGAATGTGAGCCAGGGCTACCGCGACGCCATCGTGGAATCCGCGGCGGCCGATATCGTGTACACCAATCTGTTCACCGGCGTGCACGGCAACTACCTGAAAAAATCCATCGTGGCCGCCGGCCTCGATCCGGAGAACCTGCCGGAATCGGACAAGAGCAAGATGAGCTTCGGCTCGGGCAGCGCGAAAGCCTGGCGCGATATCTGGGGCGCCGGCCAGGGTGTGGGCCTGATGGACGATGTGCCGACCGTGGCCGAGATGGTGGAACGCCTGACGGCGGAATACCAGGCGGCGCGCGCCCGTCTGGCGCTGTAATCGCATAAATGGCCGGGCCGCGCATGGCCCGGCAGCAGCCTAGCGCTGGTTCAAATCCTCATTGCGGATGGCCCACAGCCCCGGCAGATTGCGCCAGTAGCCATAGGCATCCATGCCGAAACCGACCACGAAGCGGTTGGGGATGGTCAGCCCCACCAGATCGGCCTTCACCGGCTTCGGCTTGCCGATCGCCTTGTCCGCGAACACGGCCAGGATCACTTCCTTGGCGCCCATTTCCAGCAGGCGTTCCTTGACGTGGGCCAGCGTCTCGCCCTCGTCCAGAATATCGTCCACCACGATGATGGTGCGGCCGGCCACGGTCGGACGCGGAATCACCTTCCACACCACCTTGCCGCCCTGGTCGTCGTCGCCGTAGCGGCTGACATGGATATAGTCGAATTCGAGCGGGAAGGTCAGCTGCGGCAGCAGATGGCCGGTGAACACCACCGCCCCGCCCATCACGCCCAGCACCAGGGGGAATTCCTGGTTCTCGTCATGGTCAAAGCGGTTATTCAGCTGGTCGGCGATGCGGGCGACGGAATCGAGAACGGCTTGTTTATCGAAGATTTCTTCTGCGTTTTTCAGCAGGGCGCGGGCGCGGTTATGGTGAAAGTCTTGCATAATAATTCTGTGGCGGTGATAAATGGCTCAAGAATGGCTTCATTATCCGCCATAAATCCGGCCCCCGCTTTTGCAGTTGGATTCGCGCCACAGCTAGCTGTAATCGCGCACATCGTCGATGATCTTGCCGTCATTTGGCAGGCTTCCCCGCTCTGCAAAGCGCACGTCGCCGCGCAGTTTGGTCAGCTCGCGGATCGAATTGACGATGGCGGCGGCATTGCGCAGGTCCATCGGATCGTCCACTTCGCAGTGCAGGGTCATGACGTCGCTGGCAACCTTGCCTGAAATGACAAGGCGCGCCTTGCGGATTTCGGGATGGCGCCTGGCGATTTCATTCACCTGCGAGGGATGGACGAACATGGCGCGCACCTTGGTGGTCTGGTCGGCCCGTCCCATCCAGCCTTTGATGCGGGTATTGGTGCGGCCGCAGGCGGAGGGCGGCGCATCGGTCAGGATGGCCGACAGGTCGCCGGTGGCGAAGCGGATCAGCGGATAGTCCGGATTGAACAGCGTGACGACCACCTCGCCCACCTCGCCCGGCGGCACCGGATCGCCGCTGCCGGGGCGCACGATCTCCAGGATCACATCCTCGTCCAGCACCATGCCGGGATTGAGCACGCCGTTGCTGCGCGTCTCATAGGCGATGCTGCCGATATCGGCCGAGGCATAAGTCTGGTACACATGCGGCACGCCGTTCTCGGCGAACCAGCGGCGCAGCGATTCGGGCAGCGCCTCGGCCCCCATCATGGCCTGCTTCACGCTGCTGATATCGGCGCCCATCTCGCGCGCCTTCTCGATGATGATCTTGAGGAAGGAGGGCGTGCCGATATAGGTATCGGGCTTCAGCTCGGCCATGGCCTGCACCTGCATCTCGGTCTGGCCGCTGCCGGCCGGGATCACGGTGCAGCCGATGCGCGCCGCCCCAGCTTCCACCATGAAGGCGGCCGGCGTGAAATGGTAGGAGAAGCAGTTCTGCAGCAGCCCGCCGGCGCGCACGCCGGCCGCATACATGGGCCGGGAAAAGCGCCACCAGTCGGGCGCGCGTCCCTCCGGGTCGAAGATGGGTCCGGGCGACATATACACCCGCGCCAGCTGGCTTTGCGGCGTGCTGTTCAAGCCGCCGAAAGGCATGTGGTCATGCTGCAGGGTTTTCAGGTCGGCTTTGCGCGTGACCGGCAGGCGTGCCAGCGCGGCGCGGTTGTCGATGGCGGCGGCATCCACGCCCTGCAGGATGCGCGCCCAGCCCGGCGCCGCCTGCGCCTGCGCGATCAGGCCCGGCAAGCGCGCCATCAGCTCGCGTTCGCGCTCCTGCGGCGCTCTCGTTTCCAATTCGTCCAGCGTATCGCCACTCATACCTGCTCTCCGATTTCGCGCTGCATTTTCTTGCTCAATTTGGCGAACACCAGTTCATAGGAACGCCGCAGCAAGGCCTTCGCCTCGTCCTCGGCCACGGTTTTCACGTCTTCGATCATGACCCACTTGGCGCGCGCCAGATACGGCGCCGGCACAAAGCCGGGACGGTCGGACAATTCCAGAAAACGTTCGTCTTCCACCTTGAAGCTGATGCGGTTCGATTCGCCGTCGGCATCGGTGCAGGCGAACATTTTTTCGCCTACCGTGAACACCAGCACTTCGCCCCATTTCACGCTTTCTATCGCGCCGGGCAGGCTGCGGCAGAAAGTTTTTGCCTTGTTCAGATTCATACCGTCCTTAAGCCAGCCAGCGTTTGCGGCGGCGGTAAAACTTCATGTCGCGGAAGCTCTTGCGGCCTGCGCCGGACATGCCGAGATAGAACTCCTTCACGTCCTCGTTATTCGCCAGCTCGTCGGCCGCGCCTTCCATCACCACGCGGCCGTTTTCGAGGATGTAGCCGAAGTCCGCATAGCGCAGCGCCACCATGGTGTTCTGTTCGGCCAGCAGGAAGGAGACGTTTTCCTTGGTGTTCAAGTCCTTTACGATGCCGAAGATTTCATCGACGATCTGCGGCGCGATGCCCATCGATGGTTCATCCAGCAGGATCATGGAAGGCTTGGCCATCAGTGCGCGGCCGATGGCGCACATCTGCTGCTCGCCGCCCGAGGTATAGCCGGCCTGGCTGCCGCGGCGTTCCTTCAGGCGCGGGAAGTAGTGGTAGACCTTGTCCAGCGCCTCGCGCAGCTCGGCGCGCGAGAGCGAACGGGTATACGCGCCGGTCAGCAGGTTCTCCTCGATGGTCAGGTGGCCGAAGCAATGGCGCCCTTCCATCACCTGCGACAGGCCGCGCTTCACCAGCTCGTTCGGCGTGAGCTGGTCGATGCGTTCGCCCTTGAACTGCACCTCGCCCTTGGTGACGTCGCCGCGTTCGCCGCGCAGCAGGGTCGAGATGGTTTTCAGCGTGGTCGATTTGCCGGCGCCGTTGGCGCCCAGCAGGGCCACGATCTTGCCCTGCGGGACTTGCAGGGACACGCCTTTCAGCACGAGGATCACATGGTCGTAGATCACCTCGATATTGTTTACCGACAGATAAGGCTGGGGCGCTGCCTGAACCGAAGGCACTGCATGCAATGTAGTCATAGTCTGCTCGTGTATCCGTGTTGCCTTGCGCGCGCGGAACAGCTCCGCGCGCAACCATGCTGCCGCCTTACTTCATGCAGGCTGGCGTGATCTTCTTCTCCGCCGCGTACTTGTTGGAGGATTCCTCCACCAGCTTGCGCACCAGCGCCTTGTCGCCCACGATCCAGTTTGGTGTGATGGCGTTCCACTTCTTGCCATCCCACTGCTGCACTTTGACCGCGCCCGAACCTTCGTGGTCGTCGCAGGAGGTTTTCACCGGCGGGAACATATTCAGCGCGCCGATGGCTTTCTGGCGCGTCTCGTCGATGTTCAGGTTCTCCAGGCCCCAGCGCAGTTGCTCGCCCGTCACCGGCTTGCCCTTGCCGAATTTCTCCTGCGCGGTGCGCATGGCTTCCACGAACAGAATGCCGGCCGTCACGCCGCGCATGTGGTACACGGAGCCGATGCGCGACTGGTCGGCCAGATTGCCCTTGCCGCCGGTGTAGATTTTTTTGCGGATCTCGTCCAGCACCGGGTAGTTGCCTGGCGTGTTGAAGGACATCGCGGTATAGCCCTTGGCCGCATCGCCCGACGGCACGGTGTCCTCTTCCGAACCGGCCCACCACACGCCGAGGATTTTCTCGCGCGGGAAGCCGTTGCGCTGCGCAGTCTTGATGGCGACGGAATTCATCACGCCCCAGCCCCACAGGATCACATGGTCCGGTTTCGCCTGGCGGATCTGCAGCCATTGCGACTGCTGCTCGCTGCCCGGTGGCGCAACCGGAATTTTGATCAGCTCAAAGCCATGCTGGGCCGCCAGCGCCTCCAGCACCGGCAAGGGTTCCTTGCCGAAGGCCGAGTCGTGGTACAGGTGCACGATCTTCTTGCCTTTCAGCTTGGCCACGCCGCCATCCTTATCGCCCAGATACTTGATCATGGCGGCCGCCTGGCTCCAGTAGTCCGAAATCAGCGGGAAGACATAGGGGAAGACCTTGCCGTTGGCCGCATCCGAGCGGCCATAGCCCAGGGTCGTCATCGGCACCTTGTCCTGCGGGATGCGGTCCAGGATGCCGTAGGCGATGCCGGTCGATAGCGGCTCGACCATGGTGGCGCCGCCGTTCTTGGTTTTCAGGCGTTCATAGCATTCCACGCCGCGCGACGGGTTGTATTCGGTTTCGCACTCTTCCCAACTGACCTTCACGCCATTGATGCCGCCGTTGGCGTTGACCAGGTTGAAGTAATCGATGATGCCGCCATAGAAGCCGGAACCACCGGCCGCATACGGGCCGACGCGGTAGGACGGCAGGGCCACGAACTGCTCCGTGACCTGGGCTTGTGCAGAGGCGAAGCTGCCGATCAGGGCGACGCTCAGGGCCAGGGTTTTCAGGGCTTTTTTCATTTGTGTCTCCTCAATGGTTTTTATCCGCTGCTCAGTGGGGGAAAGGCCACAGGCGCAGTTTTTCTTTACCGATTTGCCATAAACGCGCCAGACCGTGGGGTTCCACGATCAGGAAGAAAATGATCAGGGCGCCGAACGTCATCAGCTCCAGGTTCGATGCCACGCTGGTGGGCAGGGCCAGGCCATGCGCCAGGATGTTCAGGAACACCGGCAGCAGCACGATGAAGGCCGCGCCGAGGAAGGAGCCGAGAATGGAACCGACGCCGCCGATGATGATCATGAACAGGATGCGGAAGGACAGGTCGAGGTTGTACGCCTCAGGTTCCACCGTGCCCAGATAGGCGAACGCATACAGCGCGCCCGCCACGCCGCAGTAGAAGGAACTGACGGCGAAGGCCAGCAATTTGGTGCGCATCAGGCGGAAGCCGATCACTTCGGCCGCCACGTCCATATCGCGCACCGCCATCCAGGAGCGGCCCACGTTCGAACGCAGCATGTTTTTCGCCAGCAGGGCCATGAAGGCGACCACGCCCAGCACCAGCACATATTTGCGTTCCGGCGTGTCGAAGGCATAGCCGAGGATTTCCATTTTCTGCGCGGTGATCACGCCGGACGAACTATGGCCGGTCAGCCAGGGAATCTTGGTCAGGCACCAGACCACGAAGAACTGGGTGGCCAGCGTGGACGCCGCCAGATAGAAGCCGCGGATGCGCAGCGAAGGCAGGCCGAAGGCGATGCCCACCATGGCGGCGCACAGCCCGCCCAGCACAAAGGCCAGCAGCACCGGAATGCCGGGAATGCGCGCCACGAAGTTGTACGAGGCGAAGGCGCCGACGGCCATGAAGGCAGCCGTGCCGAGCGAGAGCTGGCCGGCATAGCCGGTCAGGATGTTCAACCCCAGCGCCGCCAGCGCAAAGATCAGGAAGGGAATCAGAATCGCCGACAGCATGTAGGGCGAGGAAACCAGCGGCAGCGCCAGCAGCGCCACGGCCAGCGTCACGAACAGGGCGATGCGGTCCTGGCGGATGGGCAGGATCTGGCCGTCCGCTTCGTAGCTGGTCTTGAATTGTCCTGCTTCACGGTAGAACATGGTGCGATCCTCTCAAATCCTGCGGATGATTTTTTCGCCGAACAGGCCTTCGGGCCGGACCAGCAGGAACAGCAGGGCCAGCACATAAGGGAACCAGCCTTCGATGCCGCCGCCCACCAGCGGGCCGATATACACCTCGGCCAGTTTTTCCGAAGCGCCGATAATCAGGCCACCGACAATCGCGCCCGGCACCGAAGTGAAGCCGCCCAGGATCAGCACCGGCAGCGCCTTCAGCGCGATGAAGGTCAGCGCGAACTGCACGCCATTGCGCGCGCCCCACAGCAGGCCCGCCACCATGGCCACCAGTCCGGCCACGGCCCACAGCACGGCCCAGATGCGCTGCAGCGGAATGCCCACGGCCAGCGCAGCCTGGTGGTCGTCGGCCACGGCGCGCAGGGCGCGTCCCACCTTGGTCTTGGCGAACAGCAGGGCCAGCACGACCACCATCACGCCGCAGATGGCGGCGGCGATCACGTCGAATTGCGACACGATGATGTTGAAGTTATCCAGCAGGTATTGCAGCGGCACATCCTCGATCGGCAGATCCAGCTTGTGCACCTGCGAACCCCACAGCAGTTGGGCCAGGCCTTCGATGAAGAAAGCCAGGCCGATGGTGGCCATGAAGAGCGCGATCTCGGGCTGGTTCACCAGGGGCCGTAGCACCACGCGCTCGATGGCCAGCCCCAGGATAATCATGGCGACCATGGTGGCCGGAATCGCCAGCCACAGCGAGAGGCCGAATTTATCCATGATGCCGACGCAGGTCAGCGCGGCGAAGAAGACCATGGCGCCCTGGGCGAAATTGAACACGCCGGATGCCTTGTAGATCAGCACAAAGCCGATCGCCACCAGCGCGTACATCACGCCGGACAGCAGGCCGCCGATCAGCACCTCGAAGAAGAAACTGATATTCATTACTTGCTCCTAGTGGCTGCCGAGATAGGCGTTGATCACATCCTGATTGCCGCGCACCTCGTCCGGCGTGCCGTCGCCAATCTTCTTGCCGTAGTCGAGCACCACCACCCGATCCGAGATATCCATCACCACGCCCATATCGTGCTCGATCAGCACGATGGTGGTGCCGAACTGGTCGTTCACGTCGAGGATGAAGCGGCACATATCCTGTTTTTCTTCCACGTTCATGCCGGCCATCGGTTCGTCCAGCAGCAGGATTTCCGGTTCGGCCGCCAGGGCACGGCCCAGCTCCACGCGTTTTTGCAGGCCGTAGGGCAGGCGGCCCACCGGCGTTTTGCGGATATGCTGGATTTCCAGGAAGTCGATGATGGCCTCGGCCTTTTTGCGGTGCTCGATTTCCTCGCGCCGCGCCGGCCCCCAGTACAGGGCTTGCAACAGGAAATTGGACTTCATCTTCAGGTTACGGCCGGTCATGATGTTGTCCAGCACCGTCATGCCCTTGAACAGGGCGATGTTCTGGAAGGTGCGCGCGATGCCGGATTTGGCGGCCTGGTAGCAATCCATATTTTTGCGGTGCTGGCCGCGATAGATGATCTCGCCCTGCTGCGGGCGGTACACGCCGTTGATCACATTCAGCATCGAGCTTTTGCCCGCGCCGTTGGGGCCGATGATGGCGCGGATTTCATGCTGGCGCACGTCGAAGGAGATATTGGTCAGCGCCTTCACGCCGCCGAAGGACAGCGAGATATTCTGCAGATCGAGTATCACCGGGCCGGTCTTGCGTGCCGAGCCGAAGTGCATGTCGGGTTCATTCATTATCATGGTGGGTTCCTCGATCATGCTGCGGCCTTCCCGATGACGGGGAAGGTTTTGCTGTCCTGGATTTGCAGGTCGGCGGCGATCATGCCGCTGCGGCCATCCTCGAATTTCACCTGGGTTTCGATATGCTGCACGGCCTTGCCGCTGTAGAGTGCATCGATCAGCACCGCGTATTTTTCGGCGACGAATTTGCGGCGCACCTTGCGGGTGCGGGTCAGCTCATCGTCGTCCGGGTCCAGCTCCTTGTGCAGCACGAGGAAGCGGTGCACCTGGGTGTCGCCCATCAGCGCCTCGCTGGCCAGGTCGGCGTTGACCTTTTCGATGCATTCCCTGATCAGCTCATAGGTCTGGGCATGGGCCGCCAGGTCGGTGTAGCCCGAGTAGGCGATATTGCGCCGTTCGGCCCAGTTGCCCACCGCCTCCATATCGATATTGATGAAGGCCGTGACCTGCTCGCGCTGGTTGCCGAAAGCCACAGCCTCCTTGATGAAGGGGAAGAACTTCAGCTTGTTCTCGATATAGTTGGGCGCGAACATGGCGCCGCCATTCAGCTTGCCCACGTCGGCGGCGCGGTCGATGATTTTCAGATGGCCTTCGCTGTCGAACAGGCCGGCATCGCCGGTGTGGAAATAGCCTTGCTCATCGATCGCTTCGCTGGTGGCGTCGGGACGCTTGTAGTAGCAGTCCATCAGCGTTGGCGATTTCACCAGCACCTCGCCGTTGGCGGCCAGCTTCACTTCCACGCCGGGCGCGGGCAGGCCCACGCTGTCGAACTTGATCTTGCCGTCCGGCTGCAGGCAGATATAGGCGCAGGTTTCGGTCGAACCGTAGAACTGTTTCAGGTTAATGCCGATCGAGCGGTAGAAGCGGAACAGGTCGGGGCCGATGGCGGCGCCCGCCGTGTAAGCCACGCGCACGCGCGACAGGCCCAGCACGTTTTTCAGCGGGCCATACACCAGCAGGTCGCCCAGGGTGTAGGCGATGCGGTCGGACAGCGGCACCTCCTTGCCGTCCAGGATGTCGGCGCCGCAGCGGCGCGCCACGTCCATATAGTGCTGGAACATCTTGCGTTTCAGCGTGCCCGCGTCTTCCATGCGTATCATCACCTGGGTCAGCATGTTTTCGAAGATGCGCGGCGGCGCGAAGTAGTAAGTCGGGCCGATCTCGCGCATATCGGTCATCACCGTGTCGCTCGATTCCGGGCAGTTAACGGTGAAGCCGGCCACCATGGCCTGCGCCAGCGAGAACAGGCAGTCGCCGACCCAGGCCATGGGCAGGTAGGAGAGGATGTCTTCGCTGTCTTTCAGATTATCGAAGCCGATGCCGCCGGTGGCGGCCGCGATCAGGGCGGAATGGGTCTGGCACACGCCTTTCGGCTTGCCGGTGGTGCCCGAGGTGTAGAGGATGATGGCGTTGTCGAATTCCTGGCCGGCGGCGATGGCCGCTTCGTAGAAGCCGGGATTGGCCTTGTCGTAAGCGCGGCCCAGCTCCTGCAGGGCGGCGAAGGAGGTCAGCTCCGGCTGCGTGTAGTTGCGCATGCCGCGTTCGTCCTCATACGCGATGTGGGCGATGTCCGGGCAGCTCGCTTTTAGTTCCAGCAACTTGTCGACCTGCTCCTGGTCTTCCACCACGGCGTAGCGGATTTCCGCGTTCTCCAGCACGAAAGCCATGTCGGCGGCCGGCGCGTCCTGATACAGCGGAACCGGCACGCCGCCCAGGCACTGTGCCGCCAGCATGGCCCAGTACAGGCGCGGACGGTTGTCGCCGATGATCGCCAGGTTCATGCCGCGCTGGAAGCCCTGCGCGGCCAGGCCGCAGGCCAGGGCGCGCACTTCCTCGTTCACCTGCGCCCAATTCCAGGTCTGCCAGATGCCCAGGTACTTCTCGCGGAACGCCGGTTTGAGCGGGCGGTCCTTCCCGTGCTGAAGCAGGCGGCGCGGGAACGTGTGTAATTCAGTCTGCACCAGTGTCTCCTTAGCCCCTTCGTGGGGGCGCTTATAATGGTCTGGACCAGCACTTTTATTGTGTGATGATATTAACGTGCGTTTTTGGAGCATGTTGTCTTTTCGGAGACAATTCCCGGACTTTTGATGGTGCGTCGCAACAATGGATACTAAACAACCGACCCTGAAGGAAGCGCTGCACGCGGCAATCTGGGCCAAGACCCTGACGCCCGAGCAGATGGCGCGCGTGGAGGCGACCACTTTTGAAGTGTTTGTGCCGAAAGGCGGCTACGTTTGCCACAAGGGCGAGGTGGTGGATAACTGGGTGGGCATCCTGAGCGGCATGGTCAAGATGAATAATTTTTCGCCGTCCGGCAAAAGCGTGACTTTCACCGGCGTGCCGCCCGGCGGCTGGTTCGGCGAAGGCTCGCTGCTCAAGGACGAGCGCCGCAAGTACGACGCCATGGCCCTGCGCGACAGCCGCATCGCGCGCATGCCGGCCGAGACTTTCCAGTGGCTGCTGGAAACCAGCCTGCCGTTCACGCGCTTCCTGCTGATGCAGCTCAACGAACGCCTGGGCCAGTTCATCGGCCTGGTCGAAAGCGAGCGCCTGCTCGACCCCGACACCCGCGTGGCGCGCTGCCTCGCCTCGCTCTTCCATTCCCATCTGTATCCCGGCAGCGAGCCGCTGCTGCAGATCTCGCAGGAAGAAGTCGGCCTGCTGTCCGGCGCCTCGCGCCAGCGCGCCAACCAGGCCTTGCAGCTGCTGGAACGGCAAGGCCTGCTCAGGGTCGACTACGGCGGCATCCGCATCCTCGACCTCGACGGCCTGCGCCGTTTTGAAGCGTAAGTTCCACGATTTTCCGCTCAGCTGGACAATGAATGTTCGTGGCATCGCAGCATGAAATGAACCGCCGGACCCTGCGCCCCGGTGCTGGAAAGATCGCTGTATCATAGAGCCATGCCGCGCCGCAGTGGCGCGCCTGATAAGAATTCGACGAAGCTCATGCAAAACCCAGAAAATTCCACGATCGCCAGCCGGCTTGCCGCGCTGCGCCAGGCGATGCGCGCGCACCGTATCGATGCCCTGATGGTGCCGTCCGCCGATCCGCATTTGTCCGAGTACCTGCCGCCGCGCTGGCAGGGCCGCGAATGGCTGTCGAACTTCACCGGTTCGGTCGGCACCTTCATCATCACCGCCGATTTCGCCGGGGTCTGGACCGATGGCCGCTACTGGACCCAGGCCGAATCCGAGCTGGCCGGCACCGGTGTGCAACTGATGAAGATTTCCTCGGGCGCCAGCGTGCAGTATGTGGACTGGTTGGCTGGCACGCTGCAGCGCGGCCAGACCGTGGCCGTGGATGGCGCGGTGCTGGGCCTGTCCATCGCCCGCCTGCTGCAACAGGCGCTGCAGGCGAAGGGCGTGGACCTGCGCACCGACCTCGATCTGTTGGACGAGGTGTGGCAGGACCGTCCCGCCCTGCCCGATGCGCCCGTGTATGAACATTTGCCGCCGTATGCCGTCACGCCGCGCGCCGCTAAACTGGCCGAGTTGCGCGCCGAGATGGCGCGCCTGGGTGCGCAGCACCACATCATCTCGACCCTGGACGATATCGCCTATTTGTTCAATCTGCGCGGTTCGGACGTCAATTACAACCCGATCTTCCTGTCGCACGCCCTGATCGGCGACGACCAGGCCACGCTGTTTGTGGCCGACGGCAAGGTGCCGCCCGAACTGGTCGCCACCCTGGCGCAGGACAAGGTGCTGCTGGCGCCATATGCCGCCGCCCATGCCGCGCTGGCCGCGCTGCCGCCGGGCAGCACCCTGCTGCTCGACCCGCGCCGCATCACCAGCGGCACGCGCCAGGCCGTGCCGGCCTCGGTGAACGTGGTGGAAGCGATCAACCCGACCACCTTCGCCAAGTCGAAAAAGACCGAGGCCGAAGCCTTCCATGTGCGCGACACCATGGAGCAGGACGGCGCCGCGCTGTGCGAATTCTTCAGCGAACTGGAACAGACCCTGGCCGATCCCCGGCGCGTCCCATTGACCGAGTATGAAATCGGCACCCGCATCACAGCCGCGCGTTCGCGCCGTCCCGGCTTCGTCAGCCCCAGCTTCGGCACCATTGCCGGCTTCAAGGCGAACGGCGCCATCATGCATTACCGCGCGCCGGTGGAAGGCAGCGCCGTCATCGAAGGCGATGGTTTGCTGCTGATCGATTCCGGCGGCCAGTACGTGGGCGGCACCACCGACATCACGCGCGTGATCGCGGTCGGCCAGATCACGGCCGAGCACAAGCGCGACTTCACCCTGGTCCTGAAAGGCATGATGGCCCTGTCCGTGACGCGTTTCCCGCGCGGCACCAAGTCGCCCATGCTGGACGCCATCGCGCGTGCCCCGATCTGGGCCGAGGGCGTCGACTTCGGCCATGGCACCGGCCACGGCGTGGGCTATTTCATGAATGTGCATGAAGGTCCGCAATCGATTTCGCCGTCCGCCATGCCGGAAGCGCATACCGCCATGGAGCCGGGCATGATCACCTCGATCGAGCCGGGCATCTACCGCCCCGGCAAATGGGGCATTCGCATCGAAAACCTGGTGCTCAACCGCCTGGCGGGCGACCATGGCTTCGGCCCCTTCCTCGCGTTCGAGACGCTGACCCTGTGCCCGATCGACACGCGCTGCGTCGACAAAGCCCTGCTGCGCGCCGACGAGCTGCAATGGCTGAACGATTACCACGCCACCGTGCGCGCCCGCCTCAGCCCCCATGTGGGCGGCGCGGCGCTGGCCTGGCTGGAAGAACGGACGGCGGCCATATGAGCGGCGCCCGTTCCACCAGGGCCGCCAATGCGCTGGCGCGGCTCAAAGAACGCAGCGGCAATGCCGCCTATTCGATGACGCGCACCGGCAACGGCCATTTCTTCCTGAGCGAGGGCGCCGGCAAGCCGCCGCTGTGCGAGCCGATGGAACTCGACGATTTCGTCGCCTTCCTCAACGCCCAGGGACCGCAGAAACCCAAGCGCGTCAGCAAGCTCGATGTCGAGTTTGAAAAACAGCTCGGCAGGAAGAAAGCCGACTAACCAGGAGAAGAGGCGAATATGCCCTCCATTGAATTTTTGCGCGCCTACTGGTCCACCGGAGAACTGGCGACCAATGGCGTGATTCTGTTGAATTTGCTCGGCGCGCTGCTGCTTGGCCTGCTGGTCGGTTATGAGCGTTCCTATCATGGCCGGGCGGCCGGCATGCGCACCTATGGTCTGGTGTGCATGGCGTCGGCCGCCTTGACCGTGATCGGCGGCTATCCGGCCCACTGGTTCGGCGGCCATATGACCGAGATGCTGGGCGTCGATCCCACCCGCGTCATCCAGGGCATCGTCACCGGCATCGGCTTCCTCGGCGCGGGCGTCATCATGCGCGAAGGTTTCAATATCAGCGGCCTTACGACGGCCGCCTCGATCTGGGCCTCCTCGGTGATCGGCGTGCTGGTGGGCGTGGGGTTTTACGCCTCGGCCATGGGACTGGCCTTCCTGTGCGCGATGTCGATGATTTTCCTGTCCAAGCTGGAGGCCTGGCTGCCTTCGCGCCACGCGATTGCGATTTCCATGCGCTTCAAGGTCGGTTTCGAGCCGCGCGAAGATGCCTTGCGCAAGGTGGCGCTGGAACGCGGCTATGAAATCGCCGGCGGTTCGCTGACCATTGGCCTGGAGCGCGGCATGCAGGAGTGGCGCTTCGTGGCGCTGGCCCTGAGCAAGCGCAGCGGCTCGCCGCTGTCGCAGCTGGCGGCCGAGCTGGCGCATTTCGAGGGCATCGACGGCTTCCAGCTGACCCACGCCCGCAACTGAAGGAGACGAGTGTGATCATCACTTCGCAAGACATACTGGATTTCTGGTTCCTGCCGATCGGCGTCAAAGGCCACAATGCGCAGCGCCAGGAATGGTTTGCCCAGGACCCGGTCTTCGACGCCGGCATCCGCCTGCACTTCGGCGCCCTGATCGAGGAAGCCATCAGCGGCGGCTTGCGCCAGTGGGATGACGAGGGCACGCAAGGCACGCTGGCGCGCATCATCGTGCTGGACCAGATGACGCGCAACGCCTATCGCGGCACGCCCAAGGCCTTTGCCGGCGATGCGCTGGCGCTGGAAGCGGCCAAGCGCCTGGACGATTCCGGCGCCAACCAGACCTTGCCGCCGGTGCAGCGCTTCTTCGCCTATCTGCCGTTCGAGCATGCGGAAAACATCTCGCTACAAATGCGCTCGGTCGACCTGTTCGATATGCTGAGCGCCGCCGTGCCGGGCTTTGAAGTGCCGCTCGACTACGCCAAGCGGCATTTTGACGTGATCCGCCGCTTCGGCCGTTTCCCGCATCGCAACGCCATTCTCGGCCGCACCTCCACGCCGGAAGAGCAGGAATTCCTGCGCCAGCCCGGTTCCAGCTTCTGATGCCGACGCTGTCCATCATCGGCGCCGGCCATGTGGGCCGCGCTCTGGGCCGCCTGCTGGCCGGGCAGTTCGGCGTGCTGGATGTGCTCACGCGTTCGCCGCAGTCGGCGCTGCAGGCCGCGGACTTCATCGGCGCCGGCCGCGCCCTGCAGGACTATGCCCAGCTGCGCCCGGCCGATGTGTACCTGCTGGCCGTCAGCGACGACCAGATCCTGCCCGCCTGCGCGGCGCTGGCGGCGGCCGTGCCGCTGGCCGGCACCGTGGTCTTCCATTGCAGCGGCGCGCTGGCGTCCGACCGGCTGCAGGCTGCCAGCGAAGCGGGCGCTTACACTGCCAGCGTCCACCCGATCCGCAGCTTTGCCGATCCGGCCGCCGTGGCGGCTAATTTCACCGGCACCTTTTGCGGCGTGGAGGGCGATGCGCGCGCGCTGGCCGTGCTCGATCCCGTGCTGCAAGCCATCGGCGGCCGCCCGGTCGCCATCGATGTCGCCGCCAAGACCGTGTACCACGCGGCGGCGGTCTTCGCCAGCAACTACCTGGTGACGGTGCTGGACGCTGCCCTGCGCGCCTACCAGGCGGCCGGCATTCCGGAAGCCGTGGCGCGCGAGCTGGCGCGTCCCTTGGCCAGCGAGACCCTGGACAATGTGTTCCGCATGGGCGCCGCGCCCGCCCTCAGCGGCCCGATCGCGCGCGGCGACTTCGCCACCGTCGCGCGCCAGCAGCAGGCGGTGGCGGCCTGGGATGGCGCCACCGGCGAGCTGTACCAAGCCCTGGTCGCGCCCACCGTGGCGCTGGCGGCGCGCAAGCTCCAGGGCTGAGCGTGCCGGAGGATGGCGCGCAGTGTTTCGCCCTGGACAATGTTGCCGCACATTTTGTTGCGCACGCCACCGAGACCGGCTTGCAAATTATTGATGCGAAAGTATATTTCAGTAGCAGGCGGGCTTGTCTCTACGGCGAAAAGCGTTGTGGTAGAGCAAAAAAATCGTCGTTTGCATCGACAAAATGGCTGGGAAGCAATAAGCTAGGTTACTTGCGGTCGCTCTGCGATCGTGTGTCTAAGAATTCATCATCGGCGCTGCGATCCGGCGCCGAACAGGGGATAGCCATGTTATTTTTGAAATCCACGACCGTGACCAAGGCGCCGGGCATTTACGAAGTCGATATTGCCGCCAAGCCGCCTGGCAAGACCTACGGTGTCTACATGGCAACCGATCCGGACAATCCGCCCACCGCGGTGCTGGAGGCGCTGGCCGCCCTCGGCTTCCAGAACACCCACAGCTCCGGCTATGTGCATAAAGACCGCGGCAAGGTGCTCGACCTGCACTTCCAGAAAGACGGCACCGACCTGTTCAAGGGCTGGAAAGCCGAGGAATGCGAAGCGAATATGGCCGCCATCACCAAGCTGTTCGGCGACATCGGCATCGCCATCGCGCCGCGCGTGATGACCCTGGCCGAAGCCTACGCCTAAGTTTTCGCCGCAGGCTCAGGCCTGCACTTCAATGTGGTACAGCGCCCAGGGGCAGAGCGGAAAACGCTCCGCCACGGGCTTGGCCGCCATTTCCGGCACGCGGTCGGCATCGTACAAGGCCCATAGCGGGCCGAGGCCGCCCAGCGCCATCGCCGCGCCATCCAGATGGGTGGCGACGATGAAGCGCTGCGCGCGCGCCTGCGCCACCGGCAGGCTGACCGCATAGCCATCCACCGCCCGCAGCACCAGCTTGCCGCCCTCGTTGAGCGTGGCGCCAGCGGTTTTCAGCACGTCCAGCAGCAGCGGGCCGCGCAGGGTATGCACCTTGCCGTCATATTCCAGCGTGGGACGGATGGTCTGGGCCGGCAGCGCCATGATGGCGGCGAAGTCGAAGACATAGGCCTTGTCGAAGCTCAGCTTTTGCTTGTACATCATCTGGTCGGCCACCGGATCGAAACGGCCGCGGTTGGCCTTGGCGATGGCGCCGGTCACGGTCAGCAGGGCAGGACCGCGCGGCGCGGTTTTGCCGGTGGCGGCGTGCAGAGCGGGCAAGGCGCCGGCCGCCGCCAGCGCGCCGAGGAAATGGCGTTTTTTCATGGTTTTTGGGCGAAGAATCAGTTTTCGCTATCATAAGCCCTATGGACTTGTTTGCCGCCGATGACGATGCGATGCAGCCCATCCCGGTCGAGGATGGCGAACTGCGCTTTTTACAGCAATTGAAGCTGACCCTCTCCAATGCCGAGCTGATGCGGCGTTTGCAGGAAGACATCGCGTGGCGCGCGGAGACCATCATCGTCTTCGGCAAGGCGCAGGCGCAGCCGCGCTTGAGCGCCTGGTACGGCGAGGCCAGCTATACCTATTCGGGCAAGACCTTCCACCCGCTGCCGTTCACGCCCCTGCTGCTGGAAATCAAGGCCGCCGTCGAGGCCGCCAGCGGCTGCCGCTTCAACAGCGTGCTGCTTAACTACTACCGCGACGAGCGCGACAGCATGGGCTTCCACAGCGACGATGAACCCGAGCTGGGCCGCAATCCTGCCATCGCTTCGTTCAGCCTGGGCGCCACGCGCCGCTTCATCCTCAAGCACAAGCAGCGGCCGCTCGATCTGAAACTCGATTTGACCGATGGCAGCCTGCTGTTGATGGCTGGTGCGTTGCAGCATTGTTGGCGTCATGGCATCAATAAGTCCAGCCGCGCCCACGGTCCGCGGATTAACCTGACGTTTCGCCTGGTTCACTGAAATTACCTTAAGATCAGCTTAATTGTGGGCAATTTTCGCCAACTTGGGGCGATCTCCCTGGTTTCAAGGGCGCTTACATCTGCTAACATTTATTACTGAAACCTTCAGCCTAAGTTCATGTTGCAGTGCTATTGTGATCGCAATCGCAATTACCTGAGAGATTGCGATCCCAGGCAACAAGACATTTCAAAACTTTTAGCTGAAAGATCACATCATGAAAAAGACCGTACTCGCACTTATCGCTACTGCCGCCACTCTGGGCGCCGTGACGGCCCACGCTGCTGAACCAGGCCCATACATCGGTATCGGCGGTGTGTACAACAAGAACCAGTACAACATCGCCAACGACAACACCGGCGGCGACAAGAAGTCCAATGAATTCGGCGGCAAGATTTTCGGCGGCTACCAGATCGACAAGATGTTCGCGGTCGAAGCCGGCTACACCCAGTTCGGCAAGCAGAAGTATGACTACTCCGTCGGCACCGACAAGGGCAGCGTCGAAGCCAAGGCCAAATCCTTCTACATCGCCGGTAAGGCCGCTTACCCGATCAACGAACAGTTCTCCGTTTTCGGCAAGCTGGGCGTCGGCCGCAACAAGAACGACGTGAACGCAGCCGGCCTGGCCGCGAACCTGAACAACAGCGGCAACAAGACTGCCCTGTACGCCGCGATTGGTGCCGAATATATGGTCACGCCGAAGCTTGGTCTGGAAGTGTCCTACGAGCGCTATGGCAAGAACAAAACCGACCAGGGCCGCAAAAACGGCGCTTTCGGTTTCGGCGCCCGCTACCACTTCTAATGGTCACGCGGGTTGACGCCCGCTACCGATCGAGGCCGGGTGCGACAGCGCCCATGCCTGGGGCGTGGGGCGCTGTCCCTGCGCCCGGCCTCCCCCGCTCTCCTCTTTTCACGTTTCCTTCGTTATTTCACAGACTACCCGCTTCAAGGGGTAGTCTATTTTTTTGAGCTTGCCTTTGAGCATGCCCTCGATGCTGGCGCTGACGGCCTGGGCGCTGTCGCGGCGGTAGACGATGCGCTGGGGGAAGTCGTGCTGGGTGTTTTCAAACACCACCTCGTTCTCGCTCAGACGCAGCAAGGGGAAGCTGCCCTCGGCCTCGCGCCGTGGCTTGGCCGTAAACACCAGTTGGCCCGCCTCCGTTTCCTCGATGCGCATGAATTCCCAACCCACGGCACGGCCGTTTTTGACCGTGCGTGCGGTGCCCAGCATGACGCCGCCGGCCGCCGTCATCCATTGTTCGCCCGTGCCGGCCTCGCCATTCGTTTGCGTCCAGCAGCCGGCCAGCCAGTTCAGGCTGCTCAGTGAAGCCGCATCGGCGGCTGCGGCGGAATGGATGACGCTGGCGCTGGCCAGCAGGCCCAGCAGAGATAAGCATTTATGCATGGCGGTCTCCGGAAATAAAAAAAGGCACGCTGTTGAGCGTGCCTTCGATCTTAGCCTGCTTATACCGTCAGCGGCTTGTAGCGGATGCGTTTTGGCTTGGCGCCTTCTTCACCCAGGCGTTTCTTCTTATCGGCTTCGTATTCCTGATAGTTACCGTCGAAGAACACCACTTGGGAATCGCCTTCGAAGGCCAGGATGTGGGTGGCGATACGGTCGAGGAACCAGCGATCGTGCGAGATCACCATCACGGAACCGGCGAATTCCAGCAGCGCATCTTCCAGCGCGCGCAGGGTTTCCACGTCCAGGTCGTTCGACGGTTCGTCCAGCAGCAGCACGTTGCCGCCCATCAGCAGGGTCTGCGCCAGGTGCAGACGGCCGCGTTCACCGCCCGACAGGTTGCCGACGATCTTTTGCTGGTCGCCGCCCTTGAAGTTGAAGCGGCCCAGATAGGCGCGCGACGGCATTTCGAAGCGGCCCACCTGCAGGATATCGGCGCCATTGCTGACGGCCTGGAACACGGTCTTGTCGTTGTCCAGCGCGTCGCGGCTCTGGTCGACGATGGACACCTTGGCGGTCTTGCCGATCACCACTTCGCCGCTGTCCGGCTGCTCTTTGCCCGTGATCATCTTGAACAGGGTCGATTTACCGGCGCCGTTGGGGCCGATAATGCCGACGATGGCGCCAGGCGGAATGGTGAAGCTCAGATTGTCGATCAGCAGGCGGTCGCCGAAGGCTTTCGAGACATTCTTGAACTCGATCACATCGTTGCCCAGACGCTCGGCCACCGGAATGAAGATCTCCTGGGTCTCGTTGCGCTTCTGGTATTCGTGCTCGCTCAGCTCGTTGAAGCGGGCCAGACGGGCTTTCGACTTGGCCTGGCGCGCCTTCGGATTCTGGCGCGACCATTCCAATTCCTTCTGCAGCGCTTTCTGGCGCGCCGATTCGGTGGCTTCTTCCTGCTTCAGGCGGTCCTGCTTCTGGTCCAGCCAGGAGCTGTAATTGCCTTTCCAAGGGATGCCATGGCCGCGGTCCAGTTCCAGGATCCATTCGGCGGCATTGTCGAGGAAGTAGCGATCGTGGGTGATGCCGACCACGGTGCCGGGGAAGCGCAGCAGGAACTGCTCCAGCCACTCGACCGATTCCGCGTCCAGGTGGTTGGTCGGCTCATCGAGCAGCAGCATATCGGGTTTGGACAGCAGCAGGCGGCACAGCGCCACGCGGCGCTTTTCACCGCCGGACAGCACGCCGATCTTGGCGTCCCATGGCGGCAGGCGCAGCGCATCGGCCGCCATTTCCAGCTGCAGGTTCAGGTTGCCGCCGTCGGCCGCGGCCAGGATGGCTTCCAGGCGGCCTTGTTCGGCGGCCAGGGCGTCGAAGTCGGCGTCCTCTTCCGCATAGGCGGCGTACACGGCGTCCAGCTTGGCTTGCGCTTCGAACGCTTCGCCCAGGCCGCTTTCCACGGCCTGGCGCACGGTCTGTTCCGGGTCCAGCTGCGGTTCCTGCGGCAGGTAGCCGATGTTCAGACCCGGCATCGGGCGCGCTTCGCCCTGGATGTCGGTGTCGATGCCGGCCATAATTTTCAGCAAGGTCGACTTACCGGAGCCGTTCAGGCCCAGCACGCCGATCTTCGCCCCTGGGAAGAAGGACAGCGAAATATCTTTCAGAATCTGGCGCTTGGGCGGGACGATTTTGCCCACGCGGTTCATGGTATAGACGTAATTTGCCATTAGGAAATCTCGATTTTTTTACAAAGGTCAACAAGGATACGCCAAAGCGCGTCCGCAAGCCATGCTTTTGCGCCTTTACGCGGCGCGCCGGCTGGCCCACCAGCCCTCGGCCATGTACAGGGCCAGCGCGCTCCAGATCACGATGAAGCCGGCCAGGCGCTCGGACGAGAAGGCTTCGTGGAAGACGAACATGCCGAGCAGCATCTGCATGGTCGGCGAGATGTATTGCAGCATGCCCAGCACCGACAGCGGAATGCGGCGCGCGCCGGCCGCGAACAGCAGCAGCGGAACGGCGGTGATCGGCCCGGCCGCCGCCAGCAGCCAGCGCATGGCGCTGCTGTCGGTGTTGAGGAAGGTATTCGCGCCGTGCAGCGTGAGCCAGACGACATAGCCGGCCGCCAGCGGGAACAGCAGCAGGGTTTCAAACGACAAGCCTTCCAGCGCCGCCAGCGCGGCCGTCTTGCGCAGCAGGCCGTAGCCGCCAAAGGAAATACCCAGCAGCAGGGCGATCCACGGCAACTGGCCTGCCTGCCAGGTCAGCCACAGCACGCCGCTGGCCGCCACGCCGATCGCCAGCCACTGGCCGCGCCGCAGTTTTTCCTTGAGTACCAGCAGACCCAGCAGCACATTGAACAGGGGATTGATGAAATAGCCGAGGCTGGCGTCGATCACATGGCCGTTGTTAACGGCCCAGATATACACAAACCAGTTCGCGCTCAGCAGCAGGGAACTGGCGATAAAGCTGGCCAGCACCTTGGGTTGGCGCAGCACCGCGCCCAGCCAGCTCCACTGGCGCCGCAGCAAAAGCACGATGAGGAGGAAGACCAGGGACCACAGCATGCGGTGCGCCAGGATTTCCATGGCCGGCATGGCGCCCAGGGCGTGGAAATACAGGGGAAACAAGCCCCAGCACAAAAAGGCCAGGACTGCATAGAGGATGCCGGTGTTCATGGTTGCGCGCAAAAGACGGTGGGCGGAACCTGGAATTATCGCGGAAATGCACAATTGGCGCTGAGCGGTCCCGCCCGGGGCTAGAATGGGATGCTTGGAGCGGCGGCCGCAGCCGTGGCAAAATCGCTTGCAAATTGCATACACATCTTTTATTGTGCGATGCACCATAACAAAACCGGGTGAAAACTTGACGTCGCAACAACATAAAAAAAGCAGCCTCGTCGCCCTGACGCTGGCGGCCGTCGGTATCGTGTATGGCGATATCGGCACCAGCCCCCTGTATACCTTGAAGACCGTGTTCGATCCCGAGCACGGCCTGGTTTTGAATGCCCCCAATCTGCTTGGCATCGTTTCCCTGATTTTCTGGGGTCTGACCCTGATCGTTTCGCTCAAATACGTGACCCTGGTGCTGCGCGCCGACAACCGCGGGGAGGGCGGCATCATGGCCCTGATGGCGCTGGCCCTGTCCTCGGTCAGCCGCCATTCGCGCTGGCACACCATGCTGCTGCTGGTGGGCGTGTTCGGCGCCACCCTGTTCTATGGCGACAGCGTGATCACGCCCGCCATCTCGGTGCTGTCGGCCATCGAAGGCCTGGAAGTGGCGACGCCCGCTTTCAGCCCCTATGTGGTGCCGCTCACCATCGTCGTGCTGGTGGCCCTGTACGCCGTGCAGTCGCACGGCACGGCCGGCATCGGCAAATGGTTCGCGCCGGTGATGGTGATCTGGTTTGCCGCGCTGGCCGCCATGGGCATCGTCAATATCGTCAAGTCGCCGGCCATTCTGGCGGCGGTGAATCCCTGGCATGCGCTGGTCTTCATGTATGAAAACCGCTTCATCGCCTTCGTCGCGCTGGGCGCGGTGGTGCTGGCTTTCACCGGCGCCGAGGCGCTGTATGCCGATATGGGCCACTTCGGCAAAAAGCCGATCCGCATGGCCTGGTTCCTGATCGCCTTCCCGGCGCTGGCCCTGAATTATCTGGGGCAGGGCGGTCTGTTGCTGGCCCATCCCGAGGCGATTTCCAATCCTTTCTATCAGCAACTGGGCGCCTGGAGCGTTTATCCGCTGGTGATCCTGTCCACCATGGCGACCGTGATCGCCTCGCAGGCGACCATTTCCGGCACCTTCTCCATGACCAAGCAGGCTATCGCCCTCGGCCTGCTGCCGCGCATGCGCATCTGCCATACCTCCGAAAGCGAGATCGGCCAGATCTACATCCCGGCCGTGAACTGGCTGCAGCTGGCCGTGGTGCTGCTGGCCGTGGTCGGTTTCGGCTCCTCGGAAAACCTGGCCGCCGCCTACGGCATCGCCGTCACCGCCACCATGCTGGCCACCACCGTCCTGACCTTCTTCGTGATCCGCTACCGCTGGAAGCTGCCGCTGCTGCTGTGCTTTGCTGCCACCGGCTTCTTCATCGTGATCGACATCATGCTGTTCTCGGCCAGCACGCTCAAGCTGTTCCACGGCGGCTGGTTCCCGCTGCTCTTGGGCGGCATCCTGTTTACCACCATGCTCACCTGGCGCACCGGCCGCCAGCTGGTGTTCAAGAACCTGGAAAAGCACGCGATCCCGCTGGAAGACTTCCTCAATTCCCTGTTCATGGCGCCGCCGCTGCGCGTGCCGGGCACCGCCATCTTCCTGCGCGGCGAGAGCGACGGCGTGCCGCATGCGCTGCTGCATAACCTCTCGCACAACAAGGTGCTGCACGAACGCGTGGTCTTCTTCACCATTCATATCGTGGAAGAGCCCTGGGTGCCGCCGGCCGAGCAGGTGCGCATCACGCCTTTGGGCCACGACTGCTACCAGCTCAATGTGTACTACGGCTTCAAGGACGAAGCCGATATTCCGAAGGTGCTGGAGATGTGCGCCGAGCATGGCCTGCAGTTCGAGATGATGGAAACCTCCTTCTTCATCGCGCGCCAGACCGTGATCTCGGCCCCCGGCGCCGGCATGGCCCCGTGGCGCGAGCATCTGTTCGTGGCCATGTCGCGCAATGCGCGCGGCGCCGCCGATTACTATCAGATTCCAACCAACCGTGTGATCGAACTGGGCACGCAGGTGGAAATTTGAGACATAAATTTTGTAAGAAAATGTACTTTTAAATCCCGTCCGGGGCAGTCTGCTAAACTGCTGCTCCGATCGGCGCACGGATGCGTGTGCGACCACTCCGACATCCAGTAAAACAGAAGGCGAAGATGAACTCGATTTTCAAACAGATTGCTACCCTGGCATGTGCCCTGGCTCTCGCAGCCTGCGGCGGCGCCAAAGACTATTCCGAACCCGTGGTCCTGGACCCGCTGACCCAAGTCGCCGAGCTGACCAAGACCGAGATCGCCGTCGGCAGCGGCAACCCGGTGGCCAACGGCGACCGCGTCGACGTGCGCTACGTGACCTATATCTACAACCGCGATGCGGTGGACAAGAAAGGCACCAAGCTGGACGCCGGCCAGTTGAGCGTTCCGCTGGGCGCGGGCAACAACTATGTGCCTGGCTTTGAAATGGGCATCCTCGGCATGCGCCTTGGCGGCAAACGCCTGGTCGCCGTGCCGAGCGCCCTGGCTTATGGCCCGAATGGCCGTCCGCCCTCAGTTCCGCCGAATACCGGCCTGCTGTTCGAGTTCGAGCTGGTGAGCGTCTACCCGAAATAAGCCGTAGGGCATAAGGGAAAAGGGCGGCCTGTGGGCCGCCCTTTTCATTTCCGGTCGGCGCCTCATGCGTCCTGCATTTGGCCGCTGCGCAGCACGCGCCAGCCGAAGCGGCCCGCCGCCAGCTTGGCCGATTTTGTCGGCAGCTATCGCAGCCTGCCCACAGTGCGGGAGGCCCGGCCCGAGCGCGCGCTTCATCGTGACTTTCTGAGCGTTCAGCGCAGCATGTCGATGTGCGCGATGCCGTCTTCGTCGTAGGGCGCGGAGATGGCCTGGAAGCCGAAGCCGGCATAGAACTGTTCCAGATGCGCTTGCGCACCGATGCGGATGCGGTGGCCCGGATGCTGCAATTCAGCCTGGCGCACGCCTTCGGCCACCAGCAGCCGTCCCGCGCCGATGCCGCGCGCGGCGGCCGTGGTCAGCACGCGGCCCAGCGACATTTCCGGAAATTTCACGCCGGGCGCGATGCAGCGCAGATAGGCGGCCAGCTCGCGCTTGCCGCCAACCTCGCGCCAGCCCAGCAGGTGGTGGGCGCCCTGGTCGTAGCCGTCCAGATCGGGATAGAGACACTGCTGCTCCAGCACGAACACCTCCTGGCGCTGGCGCAGCAGCTCATACAAATCCCGGCCCGGAATGCCGTCAAAGTCCCGCCACTGCCATTCGATCATGATCGCCCCTGTGAAGTGAGGCGACCATTGTACGGCTTCTTAAACGATGGTCAGGGTCACGTCGATATTGCCGCGGGTGGCGTTCGAGTAAGGGCAGACGATGTGGGCGGCTTGCACCAGTTTCTCGGCGGTGGCGCGGTCCAGGCCCGGCAGCGAGATTTTCAGTTCCACTTCGATGCCGAAGCCGGTTTCGATGGCGCCGATGCCCACGGTGGCGTCGATCGAGGTGTCGGCCGGCACGGCGATCTTGTCGCGGCCGCCGACGAATTTCATGGCGCCGATGAAGCAGGCCGAGTAGCCGGCGGCGAACAGCTGTTCCGGATTGCTGCCGACGGCGCCATTGCCGCCCAGTTCTTTCGGCGTGGTCAGTTTCACGTCCAGCACGCCGTCGCTGCTGACGGAGCGGCCTTCGCGGCCACCGGTGGATTTGGCGTTGGCGCGGTACAGAACTTGTTTGATCGACATGATGAAATCCTTTCAGTTTAATAGTTAACGATTCAGTAGTGTGCTATTTGTAGGGATTCCGCTTAATGTTTGCAGCGCCCATGTGCACACTATAGATAGTGTGCGATTGAATTGCAAGCGATTTTTATGGAATTTTTTGAAGCGGCAGCGATTTGCCGTGTCAGCGCTGGATGCTGCGCGGTTTGAACGCCTGGATCTGCGGATTTTTGCTGCCTTTGTTGTTCTGGATGGCGATGCGGTTGTTGGCAAAGCCCATCAGCCGGCGCTGCCAGCGCCGTTCCTGCGCCAGGGCGCCGGATTCGGATTTGCTCCAGGCCCGCTGCAGCAGGAATTTGCCGGCGGCCAGGGCGTCCGGCGAGCGGGTCGAGAGTTCGGCGGCAAGGGCTTCGGCCGCCGCCAGCGGATCGTCGGCCAGGTGGGTGACGAGCTGGAGTTCTTTCGCCTCCGCGCCGCTGAAGACGCGGCCGGAGAGCACCAGCTCCTTGGCCACATCGATCGGCACCAGCTCGCGCAGCAGGGCCACGCCGCCCATATCGGGAATCAGACCCCATTTCGCTTCCATCAGCGACAGGCGCGCATCCGGCGTGGCGATGCGGATGTCGGCGCCCAGCGCGAGCTGGATGCCGCCGCCGAAGCAGTTGCCGTGGATCGCCGCGATCACGGGCACCGGCACGTCGCGCCAGCCCATGCTCCAGTCCTGGAAGTTATTGCGCCAGCCGTACCACAGCTGGGCATAGTGCAGCAGCCCGCGCATGGGCCGCGCCAGCACGCTTTTGAAATCCAGGCCGGAGCAGAACGATGGGCCTTCCCCATGCACGATCACGGCGCGCACGCCGGGCTGCTTGCGCAGGCTGCGGGCGGCCTTCACCACCGCATGCAGCATGTCGAAATCGATGGCGTTGTGCTGCTCGGGACGTGACAGGCGCACATAGGCCAGGCCGTCGGCAATGGTGGTGGTGACGCGCTGCTGTTTCGTCATGGTTGCAAGAGGGATATGTGGACACTGTCCACATATCCTAGCAGGGCCGGCCCTGTTCCTGCTAGCGGCGCATCACCGAAAGGCTGTTTTACGGCGCGTTTGAATCAGAACTCTTCCCAGTCGTCGCCGCCCGCCGCCGGTTTGCCGGCGGCCGTGCTTCGTGGTGCGGCAGCGCTCTTGACGGCGATCTTGCGCGGCGCCGGCTTGGGCGTTGCTGCGGCCACCGGGCGCGCTTGCGGCTTCGGTGCGCTGACATAGCTGTTCGCCGCGCCGCCGTTGATCTTGAAGACGCTGACCACCTGCACCAGGCCTTCGGCCTGGTCCTTCAGCGAGCCGGCCGCCGCCGCCGCCTGTTCCACCAGCGAGGCGTTCTGCTGCGTCACATCGTCCATCTGCACAATGGCCTGGTTGACCTGGGAAATGCCGGTCGACTGCTCCACACTGGCCGAGGTGATTTCGCTGATGATGTCGCTCACATGCTGCACGCTCTTCACCACTTCCTGCATGATGCCGCCCGCCTCGTCCACCAGCTTGCTGCCGGTCTGGACCTTTTCCACCGAATCGCCGATCAGGGCCTTGATCTCCTTGGCGGCGGCGGCCGAGCGCTGCGCCAGATTGCGCACCTCGGAGGCCACCACGGCAAAGCCGCGTCCTTGTTCGCCGGCGCGCGCCGCTTCCACCGCCGCGTTCAAGGCCAGGATATTGGTCTGGAAAGCGATGCCGTCGATGACGCTGATGATGTCCACGATCTTGGTGGCCGAGGCATTGATGGCGCCCATGGTTTCCACCACTTGCGTGACGATGCTGCCGCCTTTCACCGCCACCTCGGTGGCCGACACCACCAGCTGGTTGGCCTGGCGCGCATTGTCGGCATTCTGCTGCACGGTGGAGGTCAGCTCCTCCATCGAGGAGGCGGTTTCCTCCAGCGAGCTGGCCTGCTGCTCGGTGCGCGAGGACAGGTCCATATTGCCGTTGGCGATTTCCGACGAGGCCACGGCAATCGCATTCGTGCCATGCCGCACCCGCCCGACAATGTCTTCCAGGCTGCCGCTCATCTCCTTCAGCGCCTTCAGCAGCAGACCGGTTTCGTCGCGCGTATTCACCTGGATTTCGCGCGTCAGGTCGCCCGAAGCCACCGTCTGCGCCGCTTGCACGGCGGCGTTGATGGGCTGGGTCACGCTGCCCGTGATCCACCAGGCGATGACGAGGCCGAAGATGATGGCCGCCACCGTCAGTATCAGCATCCAGTTGCGCGCATTGGCATACACGCTTTCCGCTTCCTGGATCGCCTCCTGGTTCAGTTTGTCCTCAAAGGTGATCAGCTCATTGATATCGTCCAGCCAGACGCGCTGGGCGGGCCGCACCTCCTTCATCAAGACCTTGATCGCCTCATCGTTGCGGTTGGCCAGTCCCAGTTCCACCACCTTGCGGATCAGCGGCAGCACCGCCTGTTCGCTGGCCTTGATCTTGACCATGGACGACTTCTCTTTGTCGGTGGTTGCCGCCAGGGTGCTGAACATGCGGTTTAACTCGGATTCGGCCTCGGCGTATTTTTTCTCGTTGGCCTCGATGCGTTCCGCTTCCGGTTTCATATCCGCTGCTTCGGTCAGCAGCACGACATTGCGCGAGGCAATGGCGCGGTCGAGGATGGTGACGCGCATCCTGACCAGCAGCTGGGCCTCGACATTATTGACCTTGGCGATATCGAGCAGCTGGTCTTCGATCTGGCTCATGCGCGCCATGCCCAGCACGGCCATGAGCACCACCAGTACCAGGAGTATGACGAAGCCGCCGCCAATACGCACACCGATTTTCAAGTCCCTGATGCCCATGCCAGTTCTCCCTTCAGAAGCGCCGATGCCGACAAGTCTTGCGTGAACGTCTGTCAACGATATCGCCGAGGTAGGGGCAGAGCAAGGAGCGTGATGTATCTGGAACCGAATAGCAACACTTAAGTAACTGTTTGGCTATATTGCTGGGCTTTAGAGCGCGGTTTCAAAGCCTTCCAGCACATTCACCACGTTCACGCCCAGTTCGCGGATGGCGCTGCCGCCTTCGAAGATGAAAGCGGTGGGCAGGCCCAGGTAGGCCAGGCGCTCGCCGACGCGCAGGAAGTCGGCGCTGAGCAGGCCCAGGCCGCCGTGCGGATCGCCCTGGAAGGTGTTGACGCCGAGCGCCACCACCAGCGCTTCCGGCCCGTACATGGCGAGGCGCACGCAAGCCGTTTCCAGCGCCGCGAACCAGGCCTGGGCATTGGCCTGCTGCGGCGCCAGCGGCATGTTCACGTTATAGCCGTAACCGGCGCCGTCGCCGGTCTCGTCGGCGTGGCCCAGGTAGTAGGGGTAGCTGGAACGCGGATCGGCGTGCAGGGAGATGCACAGCACGTCGGCGCGGTCGTAGAAGATGCTTTGCGTGCCGTTGCCGTGGTGGCAATCGAGGTCCAGCACGGCGACGCGGCGCATGCCGTCGTCCAGCAGGTGCTGGGCCGCCAATGCCGCATTGTTCAGGTAGCAGGAGCCGCCGCTGAAATCGGCGCCGGCATGGTGGCCCGGCGGCCGCGTCAGCGCGAAGCTGGCGCGCTCGCCCAGGCGCAGCGCATGGGCCGCGTTCACCGCGCAATCGGCGCCGGTCTTGGCGGCGCTCCAGGTGCCGGCCGTGATGGGGGAAATGGTGTCGCGCGAATACAGGCCGAGGCGGGCGTCGAAGCCTTCCGGTTCGATATCGGCGCGGAAGCTGCGTACCGGCCAGCCGGACGGGAAGGCATCCTTGCCGGCATTGGCGGGCGCCAGCGCCTGCCACTCGGTCCAGGCATTGCGCAGGAAGTGCAGATAGCGCGGCTGGTGCACGCGTTCCAGCGACATCAGCGGCACGCCGTGTGGCGTGACGATGCGGCCCAGGCCGCGCCGTCCCAGCTCGGCCAGCACGGCCTCGGCGCGCGCCGGCGTTTCCAGGCAGGGCGTGGCTTCGCCGCGCACCAGCTCATGGCGGGCGCGGTGCTGGTCGTGCTGTTCGTTGTAAAAGGTCAGCATGCCGCCGCTCGTCTTACTCGCAGTTGGGACAGAGATTGCTGGCGCGGTAAGCCTGCACATAATCGTCGAAGCTGCCGGTCTGGCTGCGTTCCAGCGCGGCCTGCTCGGCCAGCGATTCCGCCGCCAGCTGGCCGAAGTAGGCTTGCTCCTGGCTGCTGGCGGGATGGGCGCGGAAGTAGGCCGCATGCCGCTCGCTCTGGCGCAGGCCGAAGGCGGCGAACGAGCCGCCATTGGCGCGCAGCTCGGCCAGCACGCGCGCCGAGGGCGTGCGTTCCGGATCGTCCAGCTTGGCCGCCTGCACCGCCAGCGAGGCGGCGTGCACGCCGTCGCCGCGCGCCTGGTCCAGCAGGGCCGCCACCGGGCGGATGCGTTCCAGCAGCGCCAGGCCCCAGTCGCGCAGCGCCACTTCCTCGCCGTCGCGGCTCAGGGTCAGGCCGGGGCGGCGGCCTTCCTTCACGGTGCGCGCGAAATTCTGCGCATACAGGCGGCTCTGGTCCTCGGAAATGGTGGGGCTCTCCTCCAGCGCGCAGAACAGCAGGAAGGCGTCCAGGAAGCGCCCCGTCTCCAGGCTGATGCCGACCGGCTCGAACGGATCGACGTCCATGCAGCGCACTTCGATGTATTGCACGCCGCGCAGGCACAGGGCCTGGATCGGCCGCTCGCCGGTGCGGATCACGCGCTTGGGCCGGATGGTCGAGTAGTACTCGTTCTCGATCTGGATCACATTGGTCGACAGCTGCACCCACTCGCCGTCGCGCTTGGTGCCGATGCGCTGATACGGTTCGTAAGGCTGGTTGACGGCGCGCGTCAGCGTCGCCACATAGCTGTCCAGCGAATTCTCGTGCGGGCTGAGGCCGGACTGCGCGTCGTTCTGGTAACCGAGGTCGCTCATGCGCAGGCTGGTGGCATGCGGCAGGTACAGGGTGTCGGCCGACAGCGTATCGAGCTTGTGCGGCTGGCCGCGCAGGAAGCCGCTGGCCAGCGCCGGCGAGGCGCCGAACAGATACATCAAGAGCCAGCTGTAGCGGCGGAAATTGCGTATCGTCGCCAGATAGGCTTCCGACTGGTAAGCCTTGGCGGTCAGCTTGCGGTCGCCGTTTTCTTCATGGTTGAGCAGGGCCCACAGCGCCTCGTCCAGCGAGTAGTTGTAGTGGATGCCCGCGATGCATTGCATGGCCTTGCCATAGCGCAGGGCCAGGCCGCGCCGGTACACATGCTTGAGCATGCCCAGGTTGGACTTGCCGTACCAGGCGATGTCGATCGCGTCCTCGGACGGCAGCTGGCAGGGCATGGACTGGCTCCACAGCAGCTCCTCGCCCAGCTTGCCGTAGCTGAAGCGGTGGATGGCGTCCAGCTTGTGCAGGGTCTCGGCGATGTCATGCTCGGCCGGGGTGATGAATTCGAGCAGGGTCTCGGCGTAATCGGTGGTGATCTGCGGGTGGGTCAGGGCCGAGCCCAGCGCCAGCGGATGGGGCGTGTGCGCCAGATGGCCGTCCGGCTGGATGCGTAGGGTTTCGCGCTCAATGCCGCGTAGGCCTCCGCTCAGCAGCGGGCGGTGCTGGGCATCGGCCAGCAGGGCCAGGCGGCGTGTCAGAAGATTGGGCAATTGATGTTCCTTTCGAGTGCAGCAATAAAAGATTGGTGCAGAGAGTAACCGAAATCGGCCAATTCCGCCGGGCGCGGCAAAAAAGCCATTTTAGCAAAGCTGGCATGCTGCTTGTCAGACCACAGTTCTTAATAGACGAATAAGTTTAAATTTTGCGCGCACGGACAAAGCTTTTGCGCGCGGCGAATATTTTGTGAATAGGACGAATCTCCCGATAATCGTTTCAGGTCTGTCCTGAGCTGTTTTGTTTGCCGAGCTTCCTTTGCTGGCAAGGAGTCGTCCCATGAACCATCCCGCGCTGCCATTTGGCCGCTTTGCCGATAGCCTGGCGGACCCGCCGCTGCGCCGCAGTGTGCTGTTCATCGATCCCACGGTGGCCGGCGCCCAGGAATTGGCGGCCGGCGCCAAGGCCGGCGTGCAGGTGGTCATGCTGGACGGCCGTCACGATGGCGTGCGCCAGATCGCGGACGTGCTGCAAGCCTATGAGGAACTGGATAGCATCCAGATTGTTTCGCACGGCGCGGCCGGCCAGTTGCGCCTGGGCAGCGGCACGCTCGATAGCGCCACCCTGGCCGGCTATGCCGACGCCTTGCGCGACTGGGGGGCCGCCCTGCGCAGCGGCGGCGATATCCTGCTGTATGGCTGCAATGTGGCGCAAGGCGGCGCCGGCCTGGCCTTTGTCGATGGCTTGTCGCTTGCCACCGGCGCTGATATCGCCGCTTCCACCGGCCTGACCGGGGCCGGCGCGCGCGGCGGCGACTGGCTGCTGGAGTACAGCCATGGCGCGATCGAAGCGCCGGCCGCCATCAGCTATGCGGCCCAGGAAGCCTATGACTACACCCTGGGCCTGGTGAACGGCGGCGTCAGCGGCACCATCACCTGGGGCACGGTACCCCTCACCAGCGTGGTGGCGGGCGCGCTGACCGGCATCCTCACCGGCCAGACCATTTCGGTGCTGAACGACCTGGGCACCGGCTTCGACATCTATGCCAAAAGCTCGGGCGGCGGCGGCCTGACCATCAGCAATATCACGTCCTCGCTGGGCCTGTGGAGTTCCCATGTGCGCGCCACCGGTATCCTGACCGCGCCCGAATACCTGGAGCTGCGCGCCAATGCCGGCATCTTCGACCTGACCAGCCTGAAACTGAGCAGCGCCGACCTGGGCTGGCTGCTGTCGGGCACCTTCACCGTGCAGGCGCTGGACAGCAGTTACGCGCCGATCGGCACGCCGGCCACGCTGACCGGGGTGGCCATCAATACCTTCGGCACCCTGAGCCTGGCGGGCAACAGCAACTTCCAGGGCATCGGCGGGGTGCGCATCTCGGCCAGCGTGGGCGCCCAGATCGCGGTGGACGATATCGTGGTCGTCAATCCGCGCGTGGCCGCCACCATCTCGGCCGCCGCCTACAACGCCGGCAGCGGGGTGCTGAGCGTGACGGCCGTGGGCATCAATGCCGGCGACGCCATCGATCCCAGCAAGATCACCCTGAGCGGCCAGGGCGGCAGCTACACCCTGACTTCGCCCGTGGTCAGCGCCCTCAGCAACACCTTGTTCAGCATCACGCTGAACGCGGCCGACAAGCTGGCCATCAACGGCCTGCTCAACAATAACGGCGTGCTGGCGGTGGACGGCACCACCTTCAATCTGGCGGCGGCGCTGAACTGGGACAGCAATGCCGGCGCCGGCGTCGACCTGACGGCCAATGCCATCGTCGTCACCAATGTGCAGCTGCCGGTGATCACCTCGGCCAGCTATGACGCCACCAGCCATGTGCTGACCGTGACCGGCAACAACCTGGTGAGCGTGGTGGGCGCGGCCAACGACATCAATGTCGCCAAGCTGATTCTCGGCGGCCAGAACGGCGGGACGCGCACCCTGACCACCTCCGGCAATGTGGAAGTGACCAGCGCCACCTCCTTCTCGGTCACGCTGAGCGGTGCCGATGTGGCGGCGGTGGCGGCCCTGATGACCAAGGATGGCGGCACCGCGTCCAGCGGCCACGCCTACACGCTGGCGGCCGGCGACGACTGGAACAGTGTGATCGGCAATGTCAGCATCGCCGTCGGCTCGGTGCCGATCACGGTCTCGAACACCAGCAATAGCGCGCCCACCATCAGCGGCGCGGCGGCCGCCAGCGGCAATGACGGCGCCAGCCTGCTGCCCTTTGCCAACGTCACCGTGGCCGACGCCAATGGCGACAATGTCAGCCTGACCATCAGCTATAACGGCGTCAACGGCACGTTGAGCGGGGCCGGCCTGTCCGGCAGCGCCGGCAGCTATAGCCTGAGCGCCGCCAGCCCGTCGGCGCTGACCGCCGCGCTCAAAGCCCTGCAATTCACGCCGACCGCCAACCAGGCCGCCGTGGGCGCCGTCGTCAGCACCACGTTCACCCTGACGCCGACCGACAGCAAGGGCCTGGCCGGCACGCCGAACACCGGCACGGTGCTGAGCATCACCTCGGTCAACGATGCGGCGGCCATCGGCGGCGCCCAGGCCGGCCAGGGCGTGGCGGCGGGCGGCACCCTGCAGCCCTTTGGCGGCATGACGGTCAGCGATCCCGACGTGGGCGCCACCGTCATCGTCACCATCACCCTGGACAGCGCGGCCAAAGGCGCGTTCACGGCGGCCTCGCTGGCCGCCTCCGGTTTCAGCAGCAGCGACGGCGGCGCCACCTATACCCATGCCGCCGCCGCGCCGGCCGCCGCCCAGGCGGCCTTGCAAGCCCTGGTCTTCCAGAGCGCGGCGGGCTTGAGCGCCACCACCACCTTCACCGTCAGCGTCAACGACGGCAGCGCCGTCACCAGCAACAGCACGACCACGGTGACGGCGGCGGTACCCAGCAGCACCACGGCGCTGACCGTGGCCTTCTCGGCCGACAGCGGCAGCAGCAATAGCGATCTGATTACCAATGTGGCGGCGCAGACCATCAGCGGCACGCTGAGCGGGGCCTTGGCCAGCGGCGAATCGGTCCAGGTCTCGCTCGACAACGGCGTCAGCTGGACCACGGCCAGCGCCGCCGTGGGCGCCAGCACCTGGACGCTGGCCGGCCAGACCCTGGGCGGCAGCGGTACCCTGCAAGTGAAAGTGGCGAATATCGGCGGCGGCAGCACGCCGCTGACGCGCAGCTACACGCTGGATACCACGGCGCCCACCACCACCGGGGCCAGCGTGGCCTTCTCGGCCGACAGCGGCAGCAGCAGCACGGATTTGATCACCAATGTGGCGGCGCAGACCATCAGCGGCACCTTGAGCGCCAACCTGGCAGCCGGCGAGTTGGTCCAGGTCTCGCTCGACAATGGCGCCAGCTGGAGCACGGCCAGCGCCAGCGCCGGCAGCAATACCTGGTCGCTGGCGGGGCGCACGCTGACGGGCAGCAGCGGCACCCTGCAAGTGCGCGTGACGGATGCCGCCGGCAATAGCGGCGCGGCCGTCAGCAATCCCTATGTGCTCGACACCAGCGGCCCCACGGCCGCCATCAGCAGCAATGTCAGCGTGCTGAAAAGCGGCGAGAGCGCCATCATCACCATCACCTTCAGCGAGACGCCGGCCGGCTTCTCGCTGGCAGACCTGACGGCGGTCGGCGGCACCCTGTCCAATCTGAGCGCCACCGCGAATACGCGCATCTACACCGCCGAGTTCACGCCCAACAGCGGCTTGAGCGGCCTGCTGGGCGGCGTCTCGCTGGCCAATGGCAGTTATACCGATGTCGCCGGCAACAGCGGCACCGGCGCCGCCTCGCTGGCGATCTCCATCGTCACGCTGGGCCCGAGCCTGAGCATCAGCAGCGACGTGGCGGCGCTGAAGAGCGGCGAGACGGCCACCATCAGCTTCACCTTCAGCAGCCTGCCGCTGGGCTTTGTGCTGGGCGACGTCGCCGTCAGCGGCGGGGTGCTGAGCAATTTCGCCGTCACCAATAACCCGCTGGTGTATACGGCCACGTTTACGCCGGCCGCCAACACCCAGGGCGGCACGGCCAGCATCAGCGTGGCCAGCGGCGCCTACAGCGACCTGCTGGGCAATCTGGGCGGGGCCGGCAGCACGCCCACCATCGCCATCGACACCAAGGCGCCCACGGTCGCCATCAGCAGCAGCGACAACGCGCTGAGCGCCGGCGAAACGGCCACCATCAGCTTCACCTTCAGCGAGCTGCCGGTGGGCTTCACGGCGGGCGACGTGATCGCCAGCGGCGGCACCCTGAGCGGCTTTGGCGTCACGCTCAATCCCCTGGTCTACACCGCCGTCTTCACGCCCACCGCCGGCCAGGCCAGCGGCACGGCCAGCATCAGCATCGCCGCCGGCGCCTACGCCGACCTGGCGGGCAATGCCGGCACGGCGGGCGGCACGCCGTCGATCAGCATCGACACCCTGCCGCCAACGACGGCCGTCAACGGCGTCGCCTTCTCGGCCGACACGGGCGCCAGCAGCAGCGACCTGGTCACGAACACGGCGGCGCAGAACATTTCCGGCACCCTCGGCACGCCGCTGGCGGCCGACGAACGGGTCGAAGTCTCGCTCGACAATGGCCTCAACTGGAGCATCGCCAGTGCCGCGGTGGGCGGCAGCAGCTGGACCCTGGCGGGCCAGACGCTGGCGGCCAGCAACACGCTGCAGGTGCGCGTCAGCGACGCCTTCGGCAACCATGGTCCGGCCTATAGCGCCGCCTATGTGCTCGATACCGTGCAGCCGGGCCTGAACATCAGCAGCGATGCCAGCACCCTGCGCGTGGGGGAGGTGGCGAACATCACCTTCACCTTCAGCGAAGCGCCGTCCGGCTTCAGCGCGGCCGACGTGGCGGTCAGCGGCGGCACCCTGAGCGGCCTGGCGGCGACCGCCAACCCGCTGGTGTATACCGCCGTCTTCACGCCGTCCAGCGGGGTGAATGGCGGCACGGCCGGCATGTCGGTGGCGGCCGGCAGCTGGAGCGACCTGGCCGGCAATGGCGGGCTGGCGGCGAGCATGCCCGCCATCAGCCTCGATACCCAGGCGCCGGCCATGACCATCAGCAGCAGCGCCTCGGCCCTGAAAGCGGGGCAGAGCGCCACGCTGACCTTTACCTTCAACCATGCGCCGGCCGGCTTCACCGCGTCCGACGTCAGCGTCAGCAACGGCACGCTGAGCGGCTTTGCCGTCACCGCCAACCCGCTGGTGTACAGCGCCGTCTTCACGCCGACGGCCAATCTGGCCAGCGGCGCGGCGAATATCAGCGTGGCGGCCGGCAGCTATGTGGACACGGCCGGCAACAGCGGCAGCGCCGCCACCGGCCCGGCCATCAGCATCGACACCCTGGCGCCCAGCCTGGCCATCAGCAGCGATACCGCCACCCTGCGCGCCGGGCAGACCGCGAACATCACCTTCACCTTCAGCGAAGCGCCGCTCGGCTTCACGGCCGCCGATGTGACGGTCAGCGGCGGCACGCTGAGCGCACCGGCCGCCACCGCCAATCCGCTGGTGTATACCGCCGTGTTCACGCCGACGGCCGGGGTGCAGGGCGTGAACGCCGTCATCAGCGTCGCCGCCGGCGCCTTCACCGACGCCGCCGGCAACAGCGGCAGCAGCGGCAGCCCGCCCAGCCTCGCCATCGACACGCTGCCGCCGCTGACCACCGGGGCCAGCGTCAGCTTCTCGGCCGATACCGGCAGCAGCGCCACCGATCTGGTCACGAACACGGCGGCGCAAACCATTTCCGGCACGCTCAGCACCCTGCTGGCGAATGGCGAGAGCGTGCAGGTCTCGCTGGACAATGGCGCCACCTGGAGCGCGGCCACGGCCAGCGCCGGCAGCTATAACTGGACCCTGGCGGGCCAGACCCTGGCCGGCAGCAATACCCTGCTGGTGCGCGTGGCCGATGCGGCGGGCAATACCGGCCCGGCCTATGCGGCGGCCTATGTGCTCGACAGCACCACGCCGGGCGTCGTCATCAGCAGCAGCGCCGCCGCGCTGAAAGGCGGCGAGACGGCCGTCATCACCTTCACCTTCAGCGAAGCGCCGGCCGGCTTCAGCGCGGCCGATCTGACGGTCAGCGGCGGCACCCTGGGCACGCTGAGCGCCACCGCCAATCCGCTGGTCTACAGCGCCGTGTTCACGCCCGACCCGGGGCAGAATGGCACGACCGCCAGCATCGTGCTGGCGGCGGGCAGCTATACCGACGCCGCCGGCAACGCCGGCGCGGGCGGCAGCGTGCCCGGCATCAGCATCGATACCCAGGCGCCCGCCACCACCGGCGCCAGCGTGCTGTTCTCCAACGACAGCGGCGCCAGCGCCACCGATCTGATCACCAATATCGCGGCGCAGGACCTCTCCGGCACCTTGAGTGCCAACCTGGCCGCCGGCGAAAGCGTGGAAGTCTCGCTCGACAACGGCCTGACGTGGACGGCCGCCAGCGCCAGCGCCGGCAGCAATGGCTGGAGCCTGGCCGGTCAGACCCTGCCTGGCGCGGGCGTGCTGCAGGTGCGCGTCAGCGACGCCGCCGGCAACCACGGCACGGCCTCCAGCAGCAGCTACGCTTTCGACACCACGGCGCCCAGCCTGAGCATCACCAGCAACAAGGCCTTCCTGTCCAGCGCCGACACCGCCAAGCTGACGTTCACCTTCAGCGAAATCCCGGACGGCTTCACGCAGGGCGATATCGCGGTGGCGGGCGGCACGCTGAGCGGCTTTGCGGCCAGCGCCGATCCGCGCGTCTACACGGCCATCTTCACGCCCACCGCCGGCCAGGCTTCCGGCACGGCCTCGATCACGGTGGCGGCCGGCGCCTACGGCGACCTGGCGGGCAATGGCGGCCAGGCGGCGCTCACGCCAGCCATCAGCTATGCCACGGTGGCACCGGGCGTGGCGATCACCAGCAGCAGCGCGGCGCTGAAGGCGGGGGAAACGGCCACCATCAGCTTTACCTTCAGTACCGCGCCGGTCGGCTTTACGGCCTCCGACATCGCCGCCAGCGGCGGCGTGCTGAGCGGATTGGCGGCCACCGCCGATCCCCTGGTGTATACCGCCCTGTTCACGCCGGCCGCCGGCCTGGCCGCCGGCAGCGGCGCGATCAGCATCGCGGCCGGCCGCTTCCAGGACAGCCAGGGCAATGCCGGCACCGCCGCCACGATGGACCCCATCATGATCGACACGCTGGCGCCGACGCTGAGCATCGGCAGCAGCGCCAGCGCGCTCAAGGCCGGCGACACGGCCCTGATCACCTTCACCTTCAGCGAAGCGCCGGCCAGTTTCAGCCTGGGCGACATCAGCGTCGGCAATGGCACGCTCGGCAACCTGACGCAGAGCGCCAACCCGGCCGTGTATACCGCCGTCTTCACGCCCGCGGCCGGCGTCGCCGCCGGCAACGCCAGCATCAGCGTGCTGGCCGGCGCCTACACCGACGCCGCCGGCAACAGCGGCCAGGCGGGCGGCTCGCCCAGCATCAGCCTGGATACCCTGCCGCCCGCGATCAGTGGCGCCAGCGTGCTGTTCTCGGCCGATACCGGCAGCAGCGCCAGCGACCTGGTCACGCGCACGGCGGCGCAAACCATCGCCGGCACCTTGAACGGGGTGCTGGCGGCCGGCGATAGCGTGCAAGTGTCGCTGGACAATGGCCAGACCTGGCAGAACGCCGCCGCCAATGCCGGCGGCAGCGCCTGGACGCTGGCCAACCAGACCCTGAGCGGCAGCAATACGCTGCAGGTGCGCGTCACCGATGCGGCGGGCAACCATGGCGCGGCCTACAGCAGCGCCTATGTGCTCGATACGGCGGCGCCCACGGTGGCCATCAGCAGCAGCGCCGGCAGCCTGAAAGCCGGCGAAAGCGCCACCATCAGCTTTACCTTCAGCGAAGCGCCGGTGGGCTTCGGCATCGGCGACCTGATCGCCAGCGGCGGCGTGCTGAGCGGCTTTACCGCCACCGCCAACCCGCTGGTCTACACCGTGCTGCTGACGCCCACGCCGGGCCTGAGCGGCAGCGCCACGGTCACGCTGGGCAATGGCTTGTACAGCGACCTGGCCGGCAATAGCGGCACGGGCGGCAGCACGCCCGCCATCAGCGTCGATACGCTGGCGCCCACGCTGAGCATCGCCAGCAGCGCCACCAGCCTGAAGGCGGGCGAGAGCGCCACGCTGACCTTCACCTTCAGCGACGCGCCCAGCGGCTTCTCGCTGGCCGACATCGTGGCCAGCAACGGCAGCGTCAGCGCGCTGGCGGCGACCGCCGATCCGCTGGTGTACACGGCCGTCTTCACGCCCAACGCCGGCCTGGCGTCGGCCAGCGCCAGCATCACCGTGGCCGGCACGGCCTATTTCGACGCGGCCGGCAACCCGGGCGGCAATGCCAGCGCACCGGCCATCGCCATCGATACGCTGGCCCCGGCCACCCAGGGCAATACGATCAGTTTCTCGGCCGACTTCGGCGCCAGCAACAGCGACCTGCTGACCAATGCGCCGCTGCAAACCATCAGCGGCACGCTGGACGCCAATCTGGCGGCGGGCGAGCTGGTGCAAGTCTCGCTCGACAACGGCACCAGCTGGGTCAACGCCGCCAGCGGCGCCGGCAGCAACCAGTGGGTGCTGGCCAGCCAGCTGCTGAGCGGCAGCGGCAGCATCCAGGTGCGCGTCAGCGACGCGGCCGGCAATAGCGGCCCCGCCTTCTCGGCCGGCTATGTGATCGACACCAGCGCGCCGACGATGACGGTGAGCAGCAGCGCCAGCACGCTCAAGGCGGGCGAAAGCGCCACCCTGACCTTCACCTTCAGCGAAGCGCCCACCGGCTTCACCGTGGCCGATCTGGTGGCCAGCAACGGCAGCCTGAGCGCCTTCGGCGTCACCGCCGATCCGCGCGTCTACACCGTGGTGCTGACGCCCACGGCGGGCCTGAGCGGCAGCAGCGGCGTGACGCTGGCCGCCGGCCAGTACACCGATGCCGCCGGCAATGCCGGCGGCGCCGCCGCCTCGCCCCTGATCAGCGTCGATACGCTGGCGCCGGGCCTGGCCATCAGCAGCAATGCCGCCACCCTCAAGGCGGGCGAGCTGGCGACCATCACCTTCACCTTCAGCGAAGCGCCGCTCGGCTTCGCCCTGGGCGACATCACGGTCGGCGGCGGCACGCTGAGCGGCTTCGGCCAGAGCGCCAATCCGCTGGTGTACACCGCCATCTTCACGCCCGCCATGGGGCAGAGCGGCGCCAGCGGCACCGTCACGGTGGCCGGCGCCAGCTACAGCGATGCGGCCGGCAATGCCGGCGCGGCGGCGGCCATGGCGCCCATCATCATCAATACCCAGCTGCCCGGCAGCACCAATGGCAGCGTCAGCTTCTCGGCCGACAGTGGTCCCAGCAATAGCGACCTGGTGACGAATATCGCCATGCAGACCATCAGCGGCACGCTGAGCGCGCCGCTGGCCACGGGCGAGGTGGTCGAAGTGTCCTTCGACCAGGGCGCGAACTGGGTGGCGGCGGTGGCCACGGTGGGCGCGCCGGGCTGGGCGCTGGCGCCGCGCGTGCTGGCCGGCAGCGGCAGCCTGCAGGTGCGCGTCACCGATGCCTCGGGCAACCATGGCGCCGTCTCCAGCGCCGCCTATGTGCTCGATACCAGCCTGCCCACCATGAGCATGAGCAGCAGCGCCAGCGTGCTGCGCGCCGGCGAAACGGCGACCCTGACCTTCACCTTCAGCGAGGCGCCGCAAGGTTTTACCGCCGGCGACCTGACCGTCAGCGGCGGCACCTTGAGCGGCTTTGCCGTCAGCGCCAACCCGCTGGTCTACAGCGCCGTGTTTACGCCCACGCCGGGCGGCAACGGCCCGGCCAGCGTCAGCCTGGCGGCGGGCCTGTACAGCGACCTGGCGGGCAATCTGGGCGGCGCTGTCGCGGGACCGGCGCTCAGCATCGACACCCTGGCGCCGACGCTGGCGATTACCAGCAGCGCCGCCGCCCTGCGTGCGGGCCAGACCGCGCTGCTGACCTTCACCTTCAGCGAGGCGCCGTCCGGCTTTGCCGAGAGCGATATCAGCGTCAGCGGCGGCACCCTGAGCGGCTTTACCGTGACTGCCAATCCGGCCGTCTACACGGCCTTGTTTACGCCCACGCCGAACACCGCCAGCGCCAGCGCCGGCATCAGCGTGGCGGCCGGCTTGTACAGCGATATCGCGGGCAATGCCGGCGCCGCCGCCAGCGGCCCGTCGATCAGCATCGACACCCTGCCGCCGGTGGCGGCGGCCGGCAGCGTCGTCTTCTCCAACGACAGCGGCGTCAGCGCCACCGATCTGATCACCAACAGCGCCGCCCAGGACTTGAGCGGCACGCTGAATGCGCCGCTGGCGGCCGGCGAAAGCGTGCAGGTCTCGCTCAACGATGGCGTCAGCTGGCTGAGCGCCGCCACCAGCGGCGCCGGCGCCACCAGCTGGACCCTGGCCGGCCAGACCTTGAGCGGCAGCGGCAATCTGCGCGTGCGCGTGGCCGATACGGCCGGCAACCACAGCGCCGAATTGATCCTGCCTTACGCCATCGACAACACGCCGGCCACGGTGGCCATCACCAGCAATGTCGCCACGGCCAATGGCGTGACGCCGGCTCTCATCAGCTTCACTTTCAGCGAGGCGCCGAACAGCTTCGGCATCGACGATATCGTGGTCAGCGGCGGCACCCTGAGCAATCTGCTCGCCACCGCCGACCCGCGCGTGTATACGGCCCAGTTCACGCCCACGGCCGGCGTGCCGAACGGCACGGCCAGCATTACCCTGTCCGGCGCGTATACCGATGCGGCGGGCAATGCCGGCAGCAGCGGCGCCTTGCCGGCGCTGGCGATCGATACCGTGGCCCCGGCCGCGCAGGCGGGTAGCGTGGCCTTCAACGCCGACAGCGGCAGCAGCGGCAGCGACCTGATCACCAACAACCCGCTGCAAAGCCTGAGCGGCACGCTGAGCGCGGCGCCGGCCGCCGGCGAGGTGGTGGAGGTTTCCTTCAACAATGGGCAGAGCTGGACGGCGGCCCAGGTCAGCGGCAGCAACTGGAGCCTGCCGAACCAGACCCTGAGCGGCAGCAATGTGCTGCAAGTGCGGGTGCGCGACGCGGCCGGCAATGCCAGCACGGCCTATAGCGCCAACTACAGCATCGACACCACGGCGCCAACGGTGAGCATCAGCGGCAGCGCCGAAGTGCCGCGCGGCGCGTCGGTGACGCTGACGCTGACCTTGAGCGAGGCGGGCGTGCTGAGCATCGACGACCTGCTGGCAACGGGCGGCACCTTGTCCAACTTCAGCGGCAGCGGCACCAGCTACAGCGTGCTGTTCTCGCCGCAGCCGGGCGCCAGCACCGTCGCGCTGCAGGTGGTGGGCAACGCCTTCAGCGACGCCGCCGGCAATGTCAGCGTGGCCAGCGCGCCGTTTACGGTCGCGGTGGTCGCGCCCAACCCCGGCAACCCCGGTACGCCCAGCACGGTGGATGGCGTCACCGTGCTGATGAGTAACGGCAGCGATCCGCGCACCGGCTTGCAGACCATGAGCATGCAGGTGCCGGTGATCACGGCCGCGCGGGCGGAAGATCCCAACACGCCGCACGCCGCGCTGGCCGACATCCCGCTCGGCATCGCCGCCAACGCGGCCGGCATCAGCGCCAGCCTGATCGCCAGCCTGCCGGTCGGCATCGGCCTGGAGGCGAGCGGCCCGACCATGCTGCTGACGATGGCCCAGGCCGGCATCGACCTGATTGGCCGGGTCGATGACCGCACCCAGCTCGATCCGGTGTCGCGCGCGGCGATGGAAGAACAGGCCCGCCTGTTCCTCGACGGCCTGGCGCCCGGCGCCTGGCTGGCCGACCGCACGCTGGTGCTGGGCGCCAGCCAGACGCCGGAGCAGCCGATCCTGATTACCGGCAATCCCGCCGTCTCGGGCGCGCCCGGCAGCGGCGCGCCGGCCAATGGCAGCGTCACCGCGCTGGTGATCGATACCCACGGCTTGAGCAGCGGTTCCCTGATCCAGCTGGAGCACATCGACTTCGCCGCCCTGGCCGGCGCCGCCAATGTGCGCGGCGGCGGCGGCAAGAACTTCATCATCGGCGACGAGGCGGCGCAAAGCATTGTGCTCAGCAGCGGCACCGAGGACGATACCCTGTACGGCAACGGCGGCAACGATGTGCTGGCCACGGCGGGCGGCAACGATTACCTGAACGGCGGCACTGGCGACGACCGCCTGGCCGGCGGCGCCGGCAACGACCGGCTGGATGGCGGCAGCGGCAGCGATGTGCTGCAGGGCGGCCGCAGCGATGTGGGGGAATGGCAGTTCTATGTGACGGCGCAGGGCGCCGTGCTGGGCAAGCACCAGATGGCGCTGAGCAGCAGCACGGCAACGGAAAACATCGCGGCGGCGGAATTGAACGGCAGCGAAGCCCTGCTGCATTTCACCAGCGCCAGCGCGGCGCGCCTGCAGGAATTGTCGCTGCTGTACCACGCCGCCTTCCATCGCGCGCCGGACCTGCCGGGCCTGAATTTCTGGGCGGCCGGCGGTCTGAGCGGCGAGGAACTGGCGATCCGCCTGCTGGAGCCGCCCGAAGGCCGCGATGGCATTGTGCAGCTAGGGAGCAGCGCCTATGTGCAGCAGCTGTACCAGAACGCACTGGGCCGCGCCGCCAGCGGCACCGAGCTGGCCGGCTGGCTGCAATATTTCGACCGCATGCCGCTCAAGCAGGCGCAGGGCGCCGTGCTGAGCGGCATTGCGCAGCTGGCCGAGCATAAAGCCGCCTGGCTCAGCGCGGACGGCTTTGCCCTGGGCGGCATCGTGCACCAGCGCGAGCAGGGCTGGATCGCCAACTCCGGCAACGACCGGCTGGAAGGCGGCGCCGGCAGCGATTGGCTGGTGGGCGGCGACGGCAGCGATACCGTCGTCTATGGCGGCGCCAGCAGCCAGTACACCCTGTCCCTGGGGCGCGACGGTACGGTGCTGCTGGGCGACGCGCAGGGCGTGCAGGATGGCTTGCGCCAGATCGAGTTGGGCGAGTTTGCCGGCCGCACCGTCGACCTGGGCTTTACCCAGGCCGCGCCGCAGCTGCTGCAGGAACTGGGCATGCTGTACCACCTGACCCTGGGCCGCGCCGCCGATGTGGGCGGTTTCCGCTTCTGGGTCAACAGCGGCAACCAGGACGGCCCGCTGGCGGATGCCTTCCTGCACTCGGCCGAATTCATCAACCGTTTCGGCCAGATGGACGATGCCGCCTTCATGCGCCAGCTCTATGTGAACCTGCAGCAAGACCCGGCTGCGGCCTCGGCGCAACAATGGCAGGCCTATCTGGCCGTCCATGGCCGGGCCGAAACCGTGGCCGCCATGGCCGAGGATGTCACCCTGGTGGGCACCCAATACGGGGCGGGCGGCCTGAGCCTGGTGGGCGCGCTATGAACGTGCCGTGCCGCGGACGTGGCTTGCATCATAGTTGCTAATGTGAAAATCTTTTGTGCGCACGATAGCGGCGGCGCATAATCGGAATACGCCTACCGATTACCGCCATGAGTGCCGTCATTGACCATCACTTCAGCCGCCTGGAGTCGCCGCGCATCCTGATCGTGGACGACTCGCCGCCGCAGCAGCGTGCCCTGGCCGAACTGCTGCGGCGCCAGCGTTACCGCGTCAGCGCCGTCAGCGACGGCCACCAGGGTTATCAATATGCGCTGGCGCGGCCGCCGGACTTGATCCTGCTCGATGTCTGCATGCCGGTGATGGATGGCCTGGCCGCCTGCCGCCTGCTGAAAGCCGATGCCGCCACCCGCCATATCCCCATCATCTTCCTTTCCGCCCACGACGATCCCGACGAACGCGTGGCCGGCCTGATGGCCGGTGCGGTGGACTATGTGCGCAAGCCCTATAGCGCGGAAGAAGTGGCGCTGCGCGTGCGCATCCACCTGGAGCTGGCACGCGGCCGCGCGCGGCCGCCGCGCGAGACAATGCGCCACGATCCGGAACAGGTGCTGGTGGACGCCGTGCGCCAGCTGCTGAGCACCCACCTCGATGCCTTGCTGACCCTGGCCGATATCGCCGATGCCGTCGGCACCTATGAAAAACGCCTGAGCCAGGTGTTCCGCCAGCGTACCGGCATGACGGTTTTCGCCTGCCTGACGCAGCAGCGCATGGAGCGCGCGCGCGAACTGCTGGCCGGCACCACGCTGGATATCCAGGATATCGCCCTGCAAGTGGGCTACAACAGCGCCGCCAATTTCGCCACCGCCTTCCGCGCGCAGATGACGCTGACGCCGCGCGCCTATCGCCAGAGCATGCGCCAGCAGGGAACGCCGCCATGAGAGAGGGGACCGACGGCGCCCCCGCCGCGCCGACGCTGGAAGCCCAGGTACGCAGCGCCATGCTGGCTGCGCTGGCGCACGATCTGCGCGCGCCCTGGGCCCGCCTGTGGCAACAGGCCGCCATGCTGGCGGGGGAAGCGGGCCAGCCGCTGGCCGCCAGCGCGGAACAGCAGCTGGCGCTGCTGGAGGATTTGCAGGACTTCGTGCGCTGGGAGCTGCAAGCGCCGGAAACGGTGGCCGCTCCCGTGTATTTGCATGGCTTGCTGCAGGACGTGGCCGCGCTGGGCGCGCGCCTGGCGCAGCAGCAGGCGGCGGCTTTCCACTGCGAGCTGGGCGCGCTGCCGCCGGTGGCCGTCATCGACCGCGACGCCGTGCCGCGCCTGCTGGGCAAGCTGCTGCGCCATGCCGCCGCCGTCAGTCCGGGCGGCAGCGTGCGGCTGGCACTGGCCTGGCAGCGGGAGGCGGGCGGCGCCTGGCTGCATTGCAGCGTGGCCGGCAGCGGCGTGTCGGGCGGCTGCATGGAGCATCCGCTGCGCGGCCGGACCCAGGCCCCGGCCGCGGCGGCGCTGGCCCTGGGCAGCGCCGTCCAGCTGGCGCAGGCGCTGCGCAGCCCATTGCGGGCGCTGGCCGCGCCCTGGCCCGGCCACGCCATCGCGCTGGCCTGTCCGCCGGCGGCGGAGAGCGAAGTGCTGCTGCCCGTGCCGCCGGACCTGGCCTTGGCTGCCGATGGCCGCCGCATCGTTGTGCTGGAGCCGCTGGCCGCCATGCGCGATTATCTGAGCGAGCTGCTGCTGGGAGCCGGCTGCGAAGTACTGGTCGCGCACGGCGTGGAAGATGCCCTGCAGCTGGCCGGCCAGCTGGGCCGGCACGAGGCGCTGCTGTGCGCCGATGAGGTTTCCGGCATCGACCCCAGCTGGCTGCGGCAAAGCTTGCGCGCGCGCCATGGCGCGGCGGCGCCGGCCCTGCTGCTGCATGCGGCGCAAGCGCCGCTGGAGGAATACGATGGGCTGCTGTACAAGCCGGCCGGCGCCGCCGCCCTGCTGGCCGCGCTGGCCGGTCTGGCGCGGCGCGCTTAAGTCAGGCGGCCGCCCGTCACGCGCTCGATGCCGGCCAGGTCCTGCCAGCTCTGCACCTCAAGATAGCCCGCCGCCGCGAGCAGGCCACGCACGGCGGCGGCCTGGTCGTAGCCATGCTCCAGCAGCAGCCAGCCCTGGCTGAGCAGATGCTGCGGCGCGCCGGCAATGAGGGTGCGCAGGGCCGACAAGCCGTCGCCATGGTCGGTCAGCGCACCCACCGGCTCGAAGCGCAGATCGCCCTCGGACAGATGGCGGTCGCCGCTGGCGATATACGGGGGGTTGGAGACGATCAGTTCGAAGCGCTCGCTGTCGTCCAGCGCCGCATACCAGCTGCTGTGCAGGAAGCGCACCGCGGCCTGGTTGGCCGCCGCGTTGCGCTGCGCCACGGCCAGCGCCGCCGGGCTGACATCGAGCGCGCTGACGGCGGCGTCGGGCCGGCTATGCGCCAGCGCCACGGCGATGGCGCCGCTGCCCGTGCCCATGTCCAGCACCCGGCCGCGCGGCGGCAGGCGCTCCAGCGCCAGTTCCACCAGCAGCTCTGTTTCCGGACGCGGAATCAAGACCGCCTCGCTCACCGCGAACGCCAGGCCATAGAATTCGCGCTGGCCGATGATGTAGGCCACCGGTTCACCGCGCAGGCGGCGCTCGATCAGCTCCGACAGGCGCGCCGCCTCGTCCACGGTCAGCGTGCGCTCCGACTGCGTAATCAGGCCGACGCGGTTCAAGCCCAGCGCATGGCAGACCAGGATGCGGTTATCCACCGCATCCAGGCGCGTCTGCTGCTGCAGCGAAGCGACCGTGGCGCCGGCCTGCACGTGCCGGCTCATGCGCGCCGGCGCAGCAGGGTCCACAGCGACACCAGCGCGAAGATGCCGAACCACACCACGGCCCACTGCGGAATCGACAGGCCGAACAAGCCTTCGGTGGCGTTCTCGCACAGGCCGTCGGCCTGGAACACCCAGGGCAGGAAGGTCGCGGTCGGGATTTTATTGAGGAAGGTTTCCATCGGATCGATGCCGCAGGACAGGCCGGGGTGGGCCAGCACATACAAATGCTTGGCGCCGACGCCGACGCCGCCCAGGGCGGCCAGCAAGCCCAGGCCCGCGCCCAGCTTCGGCTTGTGGGCAAAGACCCCGACCAGCGCCGTGACGCCGATCGCGATAAACAGATAACGCTGAATCACGCACAGCGGACAAGGCAGCAGATCCATCACATGCTGCAGATACATCGCCACCGCGATCATGCCGAAGCTGGCGGCGGCCACCGAAATCAGGACAGAGCGAGAAGTCATCGTCGAAAGAAATAAAAGTAAGGTGCGCGCCATTCTCCCACAAACCCGGCGCCGCGGGCCTTATACCGCCCTTAACCGTTGGGCGCGCCTGGCGCCGGCTTAGTCGCCCAGGGCGGCGAGCTGCTCGGCCTGGTGTTCGGCGGACAGGGCGCCGGTCAGCTCGCTGAGCTCGCCGTCCATGATCATGTCGAGCTTGTACAGCGTGAGGTTGATGCGGTGGTCGGTCATGCGCCCTTGCGGGTAGTTGTAGGTACGGATGCGCTCGCTGCGGTCGCCCGAGCCGATCAGGCTCTTGCGCGTGGCCGCTTCCTTCGATTGCTGTTCGCGCAGCTGCACGTCCTTGATGCGCGCCGCCAGCACCTTCATGGCCGAAGCCTTGTTCTTGTGCTGCGAGCGGTCGTCCTGGCATTCGACCACGATGCCGGTCGGCAGGTGGGTGATGCGCACGGCGGAGTCGGTCTTGTTGATGTGCTGGCCGCCCGCGCCCGAGGCGCGGTAGGTGTCGATGCGCAGGTCGGCCGGGTTGATGTGCACGTCCTCGACCTCGTCCGCTTCCGGCATCACCGCCACGGTGCAGGCCGAGGTGTGGATGCGGCCCTGGGTCTCGGTGGCCGGCACGCGCTGCACGCGGTGGCCGCCCGATTCGAACTTGAGCTTGGAATACACGCCGTGGCCGACCAGGCGCGCGATCACTTCGCGGTAGCCGCCCAGATCGCTTTCCGAGGCGCTGACGATTTCCACCTGCCAGCGGTTGCGCTCGGCGAAGCGGGTGTACATGCGCAAGAGGTCGCCGGCGAACAGGGCCGACTCGTCGCCGCCGGTGCCGGCGCGGATTTCGAGGAAGATATTGCGCTCGTCATTCGCGTCCTTGGGCAGCAGCATTTTCTGCAGCGCCAGTTCCAGCTCGGCCATGCGCGCCTTGGCCGTCTCGATTTCGTCCTGGGCGAAGTCCTTCATCTCGGGATCGGCCAGCATGTCCTGGGCGGCCGCGATGTCGGTCTGGGCTTGCTGGTAGTTCCTGTACAGTTCGACCAGCGGGCCGAGTTCGGCATGTTCGCGCGTCATCTTGCGGTAGCTGTCCATATTCGCCGTGGCGCCTTCGGCCATGAGCAATTCGTCGAGCTCGACGAGACGGTTGGCGAGTTGGTCCAGCTTGGCCAGCATTGATGGTTTCATGGCATTCGATTCGGTGAGGGGCGCGGCAGGCGCGGGAAAAACGGCAAGGCCGCCGCAGCTTGCCGGCGGCCGCGGGACGGGCGGGCGCTAACGGCGGCCGCGGAACAGCTGGGGCAGCAGGGCGGCCAGCTGGGCGCGCTCGTCGCCCTGGGCACGGTGCAGGGCCTGTTGCGGGCCGTGCATGAATTTGGCGGTGAGGCCTTTGGACAGGGCTTCCAGCACGGCTTCCACATCCTCGCCCTTGGCCAGCATCTTGCGCGCGCGTTCCAGTTCCAGCTGGCGGATCGCTTCGCCGCTTTCCTGCAGGCCCTGGATCACCGGTACCACGGCGCGGTCGTCGATCCAGTGCATGAACGATTGCACCCGGGTTTCGATGATGGCTTCGGCCTGGGCCACGGCGGCCTGGCGGTTTTCCAGGCCGGTCTGCACCACCTTGCCCAGATCGTCCACGGTGTACAGGAAGACGTCGTTGAGGCGGCCCACTTCGGCCTCGATATCGCGCGGCACGGCCAGGTCGACCATGAACATGGGCTTGTGGCGGCGCGCCTTGATGGCGCGTTCCACCAGGCCCAGGCCGATCAGCGGCAGCGAGGACGCGGTGCAGGAAATGACGATATCGTACTGGTGCAGCTGGTTCTGCAGGTCGGCCAGGCGCATGGCGCGGCCGTTGAAGCGGTGCGCCAGCAGCTCGCCGCGCTCCATGGTGCGGTTGGCGATGGTGATCGACTTCGGATTCTGCGCCGCGAAGTGGGTGGCGCACAGCTCGATCATCTCGCCGGCGCCGATGAACAGCACGTTCTGGTCGGCGATCTTGTCGAAGATGCGCTGCGACAGGCGCACGGCGGCGGCCGCCATCGAAACGCTGTGGGCGCCGATTTCGGTGGTGCTGCGCACTTCCTTGGCCACCGAGAAGCTGCGCTGGAACAATTGGTGCAGATAGGTGCCGAGGCCGCCCGCTTCGTCGGCGGTGCGGATGGCGTCCTTGATCTGGCCCAGGATCTGGGTTTCGCCCAGCACCATCGAATCCAGGCCGGAGGCGACGCGGAAGGTGTGGCGCACCGCATCGTGCTGGGGCAGCAGATACAGGTGGGGCCGCAGTTCGGCGTAATTGAGCTTGTGGAAATCGGCGAGGAAACGGGCACCCGCGTCGAGGCCGTTGTCGGCGCCGCTGGCCGCGTACAGCTCGGTGCGGTTGCAGGTGGACAGGATGGCCGCCTCGTCGCTGAAACGGTGGTCCAGGCGCTGGAACCAGTTGCGCGCCGCCGTCACCGCCGTACCGAGCTGCTCAGGCGCGAACGCCAACCGTTCGCGCAGGGCGACAGGCGCAGTGGTATGGTTGAGGCCGACGGCAAGAACTTGCATTTCTGGAATTTTGGCAGGCGTTGGCCGACATTATACCGTGATGTTCCCCCTGGTACATTTTCTTGCCCAGACTGTGGCGGGCCTGCTAAGCGCCAAGTTTCTCCAGCCGGTAGCCGTAACTGTAGACCGGCACTAGGCGGAAACCGTTCTCCGGCTTGAGCTGTAATTTATTGCGCACGCGCGAGACATGGGTATCCATGGTGCGCGAAGGGACATCGGTTTCGCGTATCCACACGGTCTCATGGATGTAGGCGCGCGACAGCGGGCGGCCGATATTGCGGAAAAACAGCAGGGCCAGCGAGAATTCCTTGTGCGTCACGTCGAGCACCAGGCCGTCGCGCAGCAGGCGGCCGGGACGGGTTTCAAACACATACTGGCCGAATTGCAGCTGCTCCGCCCCGTTCTGGGCCGGATAGGCGCGGCGCAGCATGGCTTGCACGCGCGTCACCAGCTCGCTGCGCCGCAGCGGCTTGACCAGGTAGTCGTTGGCGCCGGCGGCCAAGCCGGCCACGATATCGTCCTCGCCCGAGGTGGTGGTCATGAAGATGACGGGGGCCGGCTCCGGCAGGCGCTCGCGGGCGCGGCGCATCAGTTCGGCGGCATTGATGTCCTCGGTCTGCCAGTCGAGGATCAGCATATCGTAATTCTCGCGGCGCAGCTGGTTCAGCGCATCCTTGCCGGTCTGGAAGCCATGGCAGACATGGCCGGCGGCGCTCAGCACCTGGCAGATCAGCTCCGTCTGGTTGCGTTCTTTATCGAGTACAACGATTCTCATAGAAGACAGGCTTGTTAAACAATGGTTACAGGAATAATAACAGGGATTTACAATTCACATCTTCACGAACTGTAACGTTCCATTAAGAAATTCCATCCTGAGGCTGTGCGGACCCGTCTAGCGATAACACGGTACACTGGAAAAAGACGCGAATCAATGAAATTTTACAAAAATTGCAATATTGCATAGGAGAGCCGCAGCATGCCCGACTGGACCCTGATGCCCGCCTCGGAGCGCGATATTGAAGAAGTGAAAGCCCGCTGCCGGCGCATCGTCAAGCGCCGCGCCGCCGTCTCGGCCGGGATTGCCGCCGTGCCGCTGCCGGGCGTGGATCTGGCGGCCGACCTCGGCTTGTTCGCCGCCGTGATCGACGACATCAACCACGAATTCGGCCTGACCCCGGCCCAGATCGAGCGTCTGCAGCCGAAATTCCGCCTGATCGCGTATGAGGCCGCGCTCAGCGTCGGCGGCATGCTGATCGGAAAATTGATCACCAAGGAGCTGGTGCTGCAGCTTTTACGGCGCAGCGGGGCCAAGCTGCTGGCCAAACAAGCCACGCGCATTGTCCCGATCGCCGGCCAGATCGCCTCCGCCGCGATCGGCTTCATCGCCTTCCGCCAGATCGGCAACCAGCACATCGAGGCCTGCGCCAAGGTCGCCGCCGAACTGCTGGCCGCGCGCTAAGTCTTTGATCCGGATAAAAAAATGTCCCGCTCCGGCAGCGGCGGGAGGGGACATTTTTGGGTGGTGCAACAGGGTCAGGCGTCGGGCAGGACGACGTTGACGTCGAGCACTTCGAGGTTGCCCTGGCGGTCGAGCGAGATCTTGATGTCGTCGGCGTTGACCTTGGTGTACTTCGAGATGACTTCGATCAGCTCTTTGTGCAGGGCCGGCAGGAAGTCGGGTCCGCTACGGCCGTTGCGTTCGCGGGCGATGATGATTTGCAGCCGTTCCTTGGCCGCATTGGCCGATTTCGGCTTGCTGGGAAATAAAAAGGAAAGCAGGGCCATTTACTTTGCTCCAAAAATACGCTGCAGGAGACCTGGCTTTTCGTAGTTGGTATAGCGCAGCGGCGTTTCGTGGCCGAGGAAGCGCGAGATCACGTCTTCGTACGCGTTCGCGACGTCGGTGCCCTTGAAGTGGATGGCGGGATTGCCCTGGTTCGAGGCGTGCAGCACTTGCTCCGATTCGGGAATGATGCCGATCAGGGGAATGCGCAGGATCTCTTGCACGTCGGTGAAGGACAGCATTTCGCCCGCTTCCACGCGTTTCGGCGCGTAGCGGGTGATCAGCAGGTGCTCTTTCACCGGTTCGCCGCCGGACTGGGCGCGGCGCGATTTGGCCTGGATGATGCCGAGAATGCGGTCGGAGTCGCGTACCGACGAGACTTCGGGATTGGTCACGATCAGCGCTTCGTCGGCGAAGGTCAGCGCCATCAGGGCGCCGTGCTCGATGCCGGCCGGCGAATCGCAGATGATGTACTCGAAGCCCATATTGATCAGCTCATGCAGCACCTCTTCCACGCCCTCTTCGGTCAGCGCGTCCTTGTCGCGCGTCTGCGAGGCGGGCAGGATGAACAGGTGGTCGCAGTGCTTGTCCTTGATCAGGGCCTGGTTCAGCGAAGCTTCCTTATTGACGACATTGATCAGGTCGTACACCACGCGGCGTTCGCAGCCCATGATCAAGTCCAGATTGCGCAGGCCAACGTCAAAGTCGATGACCACGGTCTTGTGTCCGCGCAGGGCCAGGCCGCTGGCGAAGCTGGCGCTGGAAGTCGTTTTGCCGACACCGCCCTTGCCGGACGTCACAACAATAATTCTTGCCACAAATAATCCTTTTTTGAGTGCCGTGCTTTATGCGCGGGTTGCGGAATTGACAGATTGTATATCCAGTCGGTCGCCGACGAGCCTGATTTGTGTGGGCTGTCGCGCGTGGGCCGCAGGGAAACCGTCTTCAAAGGTGCTATACACACCGGCGATCGACAGCAGTTCGGGCGCCATCGACAGCGCGAAGATGCGGGCGTCGGTTTTGCCGGACGCCCCGGCCAGCGCGCGGCCGTTGAGGGTGTTGTAGACGTGGATGCTGCCGTCGGCGATCAGTTCCGCGCCGTTGTTGACCACGGCCATGACGATCAGGTCGCCGCCGCGCGCGTAAATGCGCTGGCCGGCGCGCACCGGGGTGTCGATGATCATGGTGCCGCCGGCGCCCACGGCCGGGGTTGGCGCTGGAGCGGCGGCGGCCGGCGCGGCGGGTGCCGCCTTGGCCGGAGCGGGCGCGGGTGGCGCCGGCTCGTCACGCTTGCCGCTGTCGAGCGACAGGCCGTGGGCCTGGATTTCTTCCACCATGTCCGGCGTGGCGTTGCGCACGGCCACCGGGTTCAGGCGGTATTTCCTGAGCAGGGCGATGGTGCTGGCCCAGTCGATGCGCTCGCAGCCGGGCGCCAGGGAACCGACGTCGATCACGGCCAGGTCGCCTTCGAAGAAGTCCGGCACGCCGCCGGTCATTTCGTTCAGCGCGGCGTCGAGCGCGATGCCATCCGAGGTGTAGAGGATGGCGGAAACGGCGACGACGGTGGAAATCTTGATTTCGATGGGCTTTTGGAACGTGCTTTTGGACATAAACGGTAGTAAGAAGGTGGGCTGGCCCGGCCCCAGCATTCTACTGTGGAAAATCAAGAAAGGGGAGTGGCTTTGCTTGAATCAAAGCGCGCTCCCCCTAGCATCCATGCGTGTTACAGCCGTTTTTATGCCGTTGTGGCCTTCGTCTCGGCCCGCAGCTGGCGCGCCGCGCTGACCATATTGGCCAGGGCCAGATTGGTTTCGTCCCAGCCGCGCGTTTTCAGGCCGCAGTCCGGGTTGACCCACAGATTGGACGGCGGGATCACGGCGCTGGCCTTGCGCAGCAGGGCCGTCATTTCGGCGGCCGAGGGCACGCGCGGCGAGTGGATGTCGTACACACCGGGGCCGATCTCGTTCGGGTAGCGGAACTGGCCGAAGCCGCGCAGCAGCTCCATATCCGAGCGGCTGGTCTCGATGGTGATGACGTCGGCGTCCATGGCGGCGATCTGCGGCAGGATGTCGTTGAACTCGGCGTAGCACATATGGGTGTGGATCTGGGTTTCGTCGCGCGCCACGCCGGCGCTCAGACGGAAGGCCTTGGTGGCCCAGTCCAGATAGGCGTTCCACTGGCTGCGGCGCAGCGGCAAGCCTTCGCGCACGGCCGGTTCGTCGATCTGGATCACGGCGATGCCGGCCTGTTCCAGGTCGGCCACCTCGTCGCGGATGGCAAGCGCGATCTGCAGCGCGGTGCGCTCGCGCGGCTGGTCGTCGCGCACGAAGGACCATTGCAGGATGGTGACGGGACCGGTCAGCATGCCTTTCACGGGCTTTTGCGTCAGGCTTTGCGCGTGCACGGTCCAGGCCACCGTCATGGCGGCGGGGCGCGCGACGTCGCCATAGATCACGGGCGGCTTGACGCAGCGCGAACCGTAGGACTGCACCCAGCCGTTCTGGGTGAAGGCGAAGCCGTCGAGCTGCTCGCCGAAGTATTCGACCATATCGTTGCGTTCGGCCTCGCCGTGCACCAGCACGTCCAGGCCCAGGATTTCCTGGCGCTCGATGGCGTAGGCGATTTCCTCGCGCATCGCGGCCTCGTAGGCGTCAGCCGCCAGCTCGCCGCGCTTGAAGGCGGCGCGCGCCCCGCGGATGGCCGGGGTTTGCGGGAAGGAACCGATGGTCGTGGTCGGGAAGGCGGGCAACTGCAGGCGCTGGCGCTGCACTTGCTGGCGCTGGGCGAACGGCGCGGCGCGGCGGTCGGCCTGCGGATCGGCCGCCACGGCCTCCAGGCGCGCGGCGACGGCCGCATTATGCACGCGGGCGCTGGCGCGGCGGGCCGTGATGCGGGCGCGGGCCTCGGCCAGCGCCTCGGCGGCGGACTGGCCGGCAGCGGCATGGCTTGCGTCGCCCGGTGCCACCGCCGCTTTCAGTACGGCCAGCTCCCCGAGTTTTTCGGCGGCGAAGGCGAGCCAGCTTTTCAGTTCCGGATCGAGCTGGGTTTCGGCATCGAGGCTGAACGGCACATGCAGCAGGGAGCAGGAGGTGGACAGCCACAGCTTGCCATCGCGCTTGGCCAGCACGGGCGCCAGGCGGGCCAGGGCCGCATCCAGATCGCTGCGCCAGATATTGCGGCCATCGATGATGCCGACCGACAGCACCTTGTGCGCCGGCAGCCAGTCGGCCACATTGATCAGCTCATGCGCGGCGCGCACGCCATCCACATGCAGGCCGGCGACCGGCAGGCGGCAGGCCAGGCTCAGGTTTTCTTCGAGCGGGGCGAAATAGGTGGCCAGCAACAGCTGGGCGCCGGCCTGGTTGAGCTGCCAGTAAGCCTGCTCGAAGGCATTGCGCCAGGCGGACGGCAGGTCCAGGCCGAGAATCGGCTCGTCGATCTGGACCCAGGCCACGCCCTGTTCCTTCAGACGGCTCAGCAGCGCGCCGTATACGGGCAGCAGGCGCTCCAGCAGGTCGAGGCGCGAGAAGCCCTCGGCCGCCGCGCGCTCCTTGCCCAGGTAAAGGAAGCTCAGGGGGCCGAGCAGCACGGCCTTGACCGGATGGCCCAGGGCCTGGGCTTCCGCCACTTCGCCCAGCAGGCGTTCGCCGGCCAGGGCAAAGGCGGTCTGCTCCGAGAATTCAGGCACCAGGTAGTGGTAGTTGGTGTCGAACCACTTGGTCATTTCCAGCGCATGACCGGCATGGCCGCAGCCGGGACCGTGGCCGCAGGCGGCGTCGGAACGGCCGCCGCGCGCCATCGTGAAGTAGCGCGCCAGCGCCGAATCATGCGCGCCGAAGCCGAAGCGGGCCGGTTCGCAGCCGAACAGCTGGATGTGGTTGGCGACGTGGTCGTAGTAGGCGAAATCGCCGACGGTGACGAAGTCGAGTCCGGCGGCGCGCTGCTGCGCCCAGTGGCGGGCGCGCAGCTCGCGGCCGACCGCTTCCAGTTCGCTTTCGCTCGCTTCGCCGCGCCAGTGGCGTTCCAGCGCGAATTTCAGTTCACGGGCCGCGCCGATGCGCGGGAAACCGGGGATATGGGTCTGAATTGCATTCATGAAATTGTCATCCGCATTAAATATTGGTGATGTAGAGTGTGCGACAATTCTTCCCATAATAAAAACGAAAGATTTTGCGTCTTAACTTGAAAGATTTTCATACAAAACCATGCTGGAAATCCGCCATCTCCGCACCCTGTCCGCGCTGCGCTCGGCCGGCAGTCTGGTGCGCGCTGCACAACTGCTGAATCTGACGCAATCGGCCCTGTCGCATCAGATCAAGCTGCTGGAAGACCGCTACGGCGGTCCCCTGTTCGAGCGCAAGACCGTGCCCATCGGGTTCACCGCCACCGGCGCGCGCCTGCTGCGCCTGGCCGACACCCTGCTGCCGGAAATCGAGCAAGCCGAGCGCGATGTGGCCCGCCTGTCCCAGGGCGACCAGGGCCAGCTGCGCGTGGCGCTCGAATGCCATACCTGCTTCGATTGGCTGATGCCGGTCATGGACGAATTCCGCCAGCGCTGGCCGGAAGTGGAAATCGACCTGGTGTCGGGTTTCCACAGCGAACCCTGCGATCTGCTGCGCGCCGGCAATGCCGACCTGGTGATCGGCTCCAACTACGCCAGCGAGTTCGCCACCTTCCCGCTGTTCCGCTTTGAAATCCTGACGGTGATGGCGCTGAAGCATAAATTGCAGGCCAAGCGCCGCCTGCAGGCGGCCGACTTTGAAGGCGAAACCCTGATTACCTATCCGGTGCCGGAGTCGCGCATCGACCTGATCCGCGAAGTGCTGAAGCCGGCCGGCATCCATTACCAGCGCCGCACGGCCGAGTTGACGGTGGCGGTGCTGCAACTGGTGGCGAGCCGGCGCGGCGTGGCCGCGCTGCCGAACTGGGCCATCAAGAACTATGTGGATTACGACTATGTGAGCGCGCGCCCGGTCGGCGACCAAGGCTTGTGGAGCGATCTGTTCGTGTCGGTGCCGGACGCCTTGCGGCAAAAAGCCTTCGTGCTCGACTTCGTGAATGTGATACGGGAACAGTGCGCGCGCACGCTGGACGGTATCGAGTTATTGTCGTGACGACAATTGTCTTTTTATGCACAATTGCAGCAAGCTTGATGTAAATCAAACGTTCTTTGTCCCTCAACAATTAGCATTTCTGCTCTACGTCAATGCACACCCCAGATTTCCAGTAAGAGACTACTGGAATAGGCCCACGCTGTTCGTTAGAATGAAACCAACGATATCGCTTGACCAACCTCGCTGAAAAACTTTCAGCACACTGGAGAAACAAATGGATGATGTAGTTATCGTAGCCGCGGGCCGTACCGCGGTCGGCAAATTCGGCGGCAGCCTGGCCAAGATTCCGGCGTCCGAACTGGGCGCCCACGTCATCAAGGGCCTGCTGGCGCAAACCGGCATCGACCCCAATCTGATCAGCGAAGCCATTCTGGGCCAGGTGCTGACCGCCGCCGTGGGCCAGAACCCGGCGCGCCAGGCCGTGATCAAGGCCGGCCTGCCCTCCGCCATTCCCGCCTACACCATCAACAAGGTGTGCGGCAGCGGCCTGAAAGCCACCCATCTGGCGGCGCAAGCCATCAAATGCGGCGACGCCAATATCATCATCGCCGGCGGCCAGGAAAACATGAGCGCCGCGCCGCACGCGCTGAACGGTTCGCGCGACGGCTTCCGCATGGGCGACGCCAAGATGGTCGACACCATGATCGTCGATGGCCTGTGGGATGTGTACAACCAGTACCACATGGGCGTGACGGCCGAGAACGTGGCGAAGAAATACGAGATTTCGCGCGCCGAGCAGGACGAGTTCGCGCTGGCTTCGCAGCAGAAGGCCGAAGCGGCGCAGAAGGCCGGCAAGTTCAAGGATGAGATCCTGCCGCTGGAAATCGTGCAGAAGAAGGGCAGCATCGTCTTCGACAGCGACGAATACATCAAGGCCGGTTCCACACTGGACGCGCTGTCGTCGCTGCGTCCGGCCTTCTCGAAAGAGGGCAGCGTGACCGCCGGTAACGCTTCCGGCATCAACGACGGCGCCGCCGCCGTGATCATGATGACGGCCACCCAGGCCAAGCAGCTCGGCCTGAAACCGCTGGCGCGCATCAAGTCCTACGCCTCCTCCGGCCTGGATCCGGCCGTGATGGGCCTGGGGCCGGTGTCGGCTTCCAAACTGTGCCTGCAAAAAGCCGGCTGGACGCCGCAGGACCTGGACCTGATGGAGATCAACGAAGCCTTCGCGGCGCAGGCGATCGCCGTCAACCGCGAAATGGGTTGGGACACCAGCAAGATCAACGTCAACGGCGGCGCCATCGCCATCGGCCACCCGATCGGTGCTTCGGGCGCGCGCATCCTGGTGACGCTGCTGCACGAAATGGCGCGCCGCGACGCGAAAAAAGGCCTGGCCTCGCTGTGCATCGGCGGCGGCATGGGCGTGGCGCTGGCGGTCGAAAGGGATTAAGCAGTTTTTTTGAACGCAAAACAGGGGATAACATATGGCACGAGTTGCATTGGTAACAGGCGGCATGGGTGGTCTCGGCGAAGCGGTATGCATCAAACTGGCAGCCCTGGGCTACAAGGTAGTAACCACGTATTCCCCATCGAACAAGACGCATGAATCGTGGCTGGCGACGATGCGCGACCAGGGCTATGACTTCAAGGCCTATCCCTGCGACGTGGCCGACTACGATTCGGCCCAGACCTGTGTCGCGGCGGTCGAGCGCGATATCGGCCCGGTCGATGTGCTGGTGAATAACGCAGGCATTACCCGCGACATGACGTTCAAGAAGATGGACAAGACCAATTGGGACGCGGTGATGGGCACCAATCTGGATTCCGTCTTCAATATGACCAAGCCGGTAGCGGACGGCATGGTGGAGCGCGGCTGGGGACGCATCATCAATATCTCCTCCGTGAACGGCCAGAAAGGCGCTTTCGGCCAGACCAACTACTCGGCCGCCAAGGCCGGGGTGCACGGTTTCACCAAGGCGCTGGCGCTGGAAGTGGCGCGCAAGGGCGTGACCGTGAACACCATCTCGCCGGGCTATATCGGCACCAAGATGGTGATGGAAATCCCGCAGGAAGTGCTGGAATCGAAAATCCTGCCGCAGATCCCGATGTCGCGCCTGGGCAAACCGGAAGAAGTGGCCGGCCTGGTCGCCTACCTGGCGTCGGAAGAAGCCGCCTTCGTGACCGGCGCGAACATCGCCATCAACGGCGGCCAGCATATGTACTAAACCAGCCCGCGCTGGCGCAAAAAAGCCGTCCCGCTTCTGGCAGGACGGCTTTTGTTTTATGCGGCGCCGGCTTAGAAGTAGTAGTTGCCGAAGATGCCGATGTGGTTGCCGCTGGCCTTGCCGGTGTACTTGCCCGATTTCGGCTCATACTTCTCGCTCACGGCGCGCAGCTTCACGCCGAAGTTATGGTTGACGAAGTATTCGGCCTCCAGCACGGCGCCGGTGGTGTTCTTGAAGTCCATATCGATATTGGACGCCGCGCCTTTGCCGTTCAGTTCCGGGCTGGCCACATAGCGCACACCGCCGCCTACGCGCCACTGGTTGTTCAGGTGATAGTAGGCCAGCAGCTCGACTGGAATGCGGGTGAAGCTGGCGTCGCCATTCGATGCGCTCGGGGTGAAGTGGACATGGTAGCCCAGGGTCGCTTGCAGCGATACCTGTTCGGCCACGCGGTAGTCCACGCCGGCCAGTACTTGCAGGCCGGAGCCGGCCTTGATGTTGGCGCTGTGGCCATTGGTGTAGGTGGCGGTGGCCAGCTTGTCGCCGCCGATGGTCAGGCCGGCGCCGACAACATAGCGCAGGGCACCGGCATTGTCCGCCGCGGCATTGAAGGAAGCGGCGATCAGGGCAGCGAAGAGAATCTTTTTCATGGTCAATCTTTGTTGAAGTGGTTTTAAATTGTTACTTGCGGTATTGAAGCGCCGCGCATGATAAAGCGTGATTGAATAAACGGCAATAAAAAATACTTTTTATCAATTAATTCCTTAATTTCCTGCGGAAAATCCGCTTTCTAAGCCAGGACGGACAGAAGGATGGGAAGAAAGGATGGAAAAGATAAGTTCATAGGAGGGGTGATGAGGGCCAGTCCCCCCATTGTTATGAATGCAAACAGACAAGTAAGCGGGCGTTGAATGCCGCCCTTAAATTTTTCTAATGCGGCCGGTGAAAAAGCGTCGCTGGCCTTTGCGGCCGGGCTTGTGTACATTCTGTGCAACATTCACCAGACCGGACCCGCCCCATGCTGCCAGTGCTTCGCAAGACCCTGTTCGCCACCGCCGCTACCCTGCTGTGCCTGAGCGCCAGCGCCGCGCCGGTCGGTAATCTGAACAAATTCGCCCAGAAAGACAGCAAGCTGGAACTGGCGACGGACAAGGGCGTGGCGCTGCGCGTGGAGCTGCTGCGGCCGGACGTGTTCCGCATCCTGGCTGGGCCGCAGGGCAAGTTCACCGGTGCGGGTGACAAGGCCGCCCCCATCGTGCTGAAGACCGATTACGCCGCCGTGGCCTTCCGCCACAGCGAGCTGCCCGACCATCACCTGATCCAGACCGAGGCGCTGGCCCTGCGCATCTATAAGAAGCCGCTGCGCTTCGAGCTGTACAAGGCCGATAACCAGACCCTGGTCTGGCGCGAGATGCAGCCGCTGGAGCTGTCGGCCGACAGCAGTTTCCAGACCCTGTCCACCACGGCGAACGAGCACTTCTTCGGTGGCGGCCAGCAGAATGGCGCCTACAGCTTCAAGGGCAAGGAGCTGCCGATCTCGTATTCGGGTGGCTGGGAAGAGGGCGACCGTCCCAGCCCGGCGCCCTTCTATATGACCAGCGCCGGCTACGGCGTGCTGCGCAATACCTGGGCCAATGGCAGTTACGATTTCCGCTCGAATGAGTTCATCACCGCCGGCCACCGCGAGAACCGCTTCGACGCCTACTATTTCGCTGGCGGCTCCATCCACAAGGTGCTGAACGCCTACACCGAGCTGACCGGCCGCGCCGCCCTGCTGCCGCGCTGGGCCTACGAGTATGGCGATGCCGACTGCTATAACGACAAGGACAATGTGAAGAAGCCCGGCACCACGCCGCCCGGCTGGAGCGACGGCCCGACCGGCAGCACGCCCGATGTGGTGCTGTCGGTGGCCGCCAAATACCGCGAGCACGATATGCCGGGCGGCTGGATCCTGCCCAACGACGGTTACGGCTGCGGCTATACCGACCTGCCGAAGGTGGTGGAGGGCTTGAAGCAGTATGGCTTCCGCACCGGCCTGTGGACCGAGAACGGCGTCGACAAGATCAAGTGGGAAGTCGGCACGGCCGGCAGCCGTGCCCAGAAGCTGGACGTGGCCTGGACCGGCCAGGGCTACCAGTTCGCGCTCGATGCGAACAAGGCGGCGGCCGACGGCATCCTGTCCAATTCCGACGCGCGTCCCTTCATCTGGACCGTGATGGGCTGGGCCGGCATGCAGCGCTACGCCGTGACCTGGACCGGCGACCAGTCGGGCAGCTGGGACTATATCCGCTGGCATATCCCGACCCTGATCGGTTCCGGCCTGTCGGGCCAGGCTTATGCCACGGGTGACGTGGACGGCATCTTCGGCGGCAGCCCGGAAACCTATACGCGCGACCTGCAGTGGAAGACCTTCACGCCGGTGCTGATGGGCATGTCCGGCTGGGCCAAGAACGAACGCAAGCATCCGTGGTGGTTCGACGAGCCTTACCGCAGCATCAACCGCGACTACCTGAAGCTGAAGATGCGCCTGACGCCGTATATGTACACCTATTCGCGCGAGGCCGAGCAGACCGGCGCGCCCATCGTGCGCGGCCTGATGTGGGACCATCCGGCCGATCCGCATGCCAACGACGAAGCCTACAAATACCAGTTCCTGCTGGGCCGCGACTTCCTCGTGGCGCCGGTCTACCGCAGCCAGGCCGCCAGCAAGGGCTGGCGCAAGAATATCTATCTGCCGCAGGGGCAGTGGGTCGATTACTGGGATGGCCGCGTGATTGAAGCGGGAGCATCGGGTAAAGTCATCGATTATCCGGTCACGCTGGACAAGCTACCGGTGCTGGTGCGCGCCGGCGCCATCATCCCGATGTACCCCTCCGCCCTGTATGACGGCCAGGTGCCGAAGGATGTGCTGACCCTGGATATTTATCCGCACGGCCAGTCCGCCTTCACCATGTACGAGGATGACGGCAATACCCGCCAGTACAAGGACGGCGCCTTCAGCAGCCAGCAGTTCACGGTGCAGGCGCCGCAGGGCCGTGCCGGCGACATCAGCGTGGAGGTCGGCGCGGTGCAGGGCAAGTATGCGGGCCAGGAAGAGGAGCGTGTCTACCGCCTGCAAGTGCATAGCCGCGCCAAGCCGCAATCGCTGGCGCTGGGCGGCCAGGCCTTGAAGGAATACGCGACGCTGGCCGACTTCGAAAAGGGCGGCGCGGGCTGGTTCTATGACGCGCAATCCAAATACGGCACGGTGCACGCCAAATCCGAGAAGACCAGCGTGCGCGCGGCCTACCGCTTCGACCTGGCCATCGCCAGCGATGCCGTGCTGGCGCAGACGCCGGCCTTCGGCGCCGCGCCCGACCTGGGCAATGCGGTGGCGGCCGACAGCATCCTGGTGCTGAACCGTCCGGCCGAAGAGCCGGGCCACAAGCTGGAAAACGCCTTCGACGACAAGCCCGATACCTGGTTCCGCACCATCCGCGACCAGTCGCAGAAAACCGGTGCGCATGAATTCACGCTGGCGCTGGGCGAACGGCGCATGATCAACGGCTTCGAAATCTCGCCGCGCAACGACAAGCACTGGCAGAGCGGCCAGGTGCGCGACTTCGAAATCTATCTGGGCGACCGCAATGGCGAATGGGGCCAGCCGGTCTACACGGGCCGCCTGAAACTGGTGGAGGGCAAGCAGAAGGTCGAATTCCCGGCCAAGGCGGGCAGCCTGTTCCGCTTCCGCGTGCTGAGCACCCAGGAGCAGGGCCAGGACGAGAACACCAACGATCCGATGGTCACCGCCACCAATGGCAACGGCAAGCAGGCCAAGGCCTTCAATGCCTTCCTGCCACCGCAGGTGAATCCGATCACCATCTCCGAATTCCGCGTGCTGGAAGCGCCCGCGCCGAACCGCGCCAAGCAGCAACTGGCGCTGTCGGAAGCGAAGCCGGATCTCAGCCGTAATCTGAGCAAGCCGCGCCTGCTGCAGATGAACGGCCTGAAATTCAGCAAGGGCTTGCCGGTGGCGGCGCAAAGCCAGGCCGATTACCGCCTGAGCGGCGACTGGCAGCTGTTCCGCGCCGACGTCGGCATCGACGATAGCTGCCGCCAGGCGGGTGGCCTGCAATTCCAGGTGCACGGCGACGGCAAATTGCTGTTCGATAGCGGCTTGATCGCGGCGCCGGCCGTGGTCAAACCGGAGCTGGACATCCGCGGCGTCTCGCTTCTGAGCCTGCGTACTCTGGGCGCGCACGGTAAGGATGCGGCCAAAGTGTGCGCCAACTGGGCCAATGCTACAGTGATTGGTTTCGAGGGCGACAAGGCAGGCAAATGATGAGGAAAACTTCGGCATACCGATCGCTGTATGCCTATCCCTGGGACGTGGCGGAAGAGGGCGTGGCCGCCTTCGCCGCCAAGGCGCTGGAGCGCGGTCTGAATGGCGTGACGCTGGCGGCCAGCTACCACGCCGGCAAATTCCTGCGCCCGAATGCGCGCAGCGGCGGCCGCGTGGTCTTCCCGGAAGATGGCGTGGTCTATTTCGATCCCGATCCCAAGCGCTATGGCGAGCTGCGCGCCCAGCCGCATTCCGATCTGGCCCTGCGCCGGCTCTTCGCCGAGCTGGCCGGCGATGGCCGCCTGGACGTGCATGCGTGGACGGTGCTGCTGCATAACAGCCGTCTGGGCGCGGCCTATCCGCAGTACACGGCGCGCAATGCCTTTGGCGACAGCTATGTCTACAGCCTGTGTCCAGCGCAGCCGGCGGTGTTTGAATACGCCGTGGCGCTCGCGTGCGACGCCGCCAGACAGGGCGTGCGCAGCGTGGTGCTGGAAACACCGGGCTGGCTACCCTATGCCCACGGCTACCACCACGAATTCGCCCAGCTGCGCAGCAATGTCTGGCTCGACACCATGCTTGGCCTGTGCTTCTGCGACGCCTGCGTCAAAGCGGCAGGCGATGCCGGCATCGACGGTGCGGGCCTGCGCCAACGCGTCGCCGGCCGCATCGACGCCTATCTGAAAGCCCCGGTGGACGGCACCGAAGCGCAAGCCGCCGCCTGGCTCGCCGCCGACCTGCTGGACGACCAGGAGCTGGCTGCCTACATCCGCCAGCGCCAGGCATGGGTGAGCGAACTGGTAACCACCATCCGCGCCGGACTGCCGGCGGGCGTGCAACTGGCCGTGATCCCGACCGTGCAGCGTCCTACCGCCCAAAGCTGGATCGAAGGCAGCGACCTGCGCGCCCTGGCAGCGGCGGCCGACTGGCTCGAAGTTCCCTTCTACGAAGCCGACGCCGCCCGCGTCATCGCCGACGCCTACGACACCCTGCGCCGCCTGCCCGCGGCTCAGCCCACCGGATCGGCTGCGAAAGTGCGGGCGATTTTACGGCCGGGGGCACCGGACCTGGCCGATGGGGCACAGCTGCCGCAGGCGCTGGCGGGACTGGCTGCGCTGGGCATCCGCGATTTCGCGTTTTATAACCATGGCTTGCTGCGCAGTGAACGTCTGGATGCGCTGGGTACGGCCCTTCACCACTTCGATCGGAGCGCATCATGAGCCGTGTAGTCCTTATCACCGGCGCCTGTGGCGGTATCGGGCGCGTCTTGTGCGAACGTTTCGCGGCGCAGGGCGACCATGTGCTGGCGCTGGACCGCGACGCGCAGCAGCTGGCCGCGCTGGCGGCGTCCATCGCCCATTGCACGCCGCTGCAGGCCGACATCACCGACGCTGCCGCCACCAAGGCGGCCGTGTATGCGGCGGTTGCCCGGCACGGTGCGGTCGAGGTGCTGGTGGCGAATGCAGGTGCCGCTGCTTGCTCCACGCTGGCGGCGACCACGGCGGAATCCTGGCATGCGGATATCGACTTGAACCTGCACGGTACCTATAACACGGTGGAGGCGGTGCGCCCGGCGATGCTGGAGCGTGGCCAGGGTTGCATCGTGCTGATAGGTTCTGTCAACGGTCTGACGGCGCTGGGCCACCCTGCTTACAGCGCGGCCAAGGCGGCCCTGGTGAGCTATACCAAGGCGCTGGCGCTGGAAAGCGGCCGGCGCGGCGTGCGCGCGAATATCGTTTGCCCCGGCACGGTGAAAACCCAGGCCTGGCAGGCGCGCGTGGACAAGGATCCGCAAATTCTGGAGAAGCTGAAGAAGTGGTATCCGTTGGGCGACTTCGCCACGCCGGACGATATCGCCGATGCGGCGCTGTTCCTGTCCTCGTCCGCCGCGCGCGTGATCACCGGCGTGGCGTTGCCGGTCGATGGTGGCCTGATGGCGGGCAACCGCGTGATGGCGCAGGAACTCACGCTGGAAGATTTTTAAGGCATCCATCACATGGCAACCGTTCAGCTCCAGGGTATTTTCAAGCGCTACGGCGACAACCAGGTGGTGCATGGCGTCGACCTGCGCATCGCGCACGGCGAGTTCATTGTGCTGGTCGGTCCCAGCGGCTGCGGCAAGACCACGCTGATGCGCATGGTGGCGGGACTCGAAGATATCAGCGGCGGCACCTTGCTGATCGACGGCAAGCGCGCCAATGAGCTGCCGCCGCAGCAGCGCAATATCGGCATGGTGTTCCAGAGTTACGCCTTGTACCCGCATCTGTCGGTGTACGAAAACATCGCTTTCGGCCCGCGCCTGCGCAAGGAGCCGGAATCGAGCTTCCGCCCGCGCATCGAAGCGGCGGCGCGCATGCTGAATCTGACGCCGTATCTGGAGCGCCTGCCGCGCGCCCTGTCCGGCGGCCAGCGGCAGCGTGTGGCCATGGGCCGCGCCATCGTGCGCGAGCCGGCCCTGTTCCTGTTCGACGAACCGCTGTCGAACCTGGATGCCAAGCTGCGCGTGCAGATGCGCACCGAGATCAAGGCCCTGCACCAGCGCCTGAAGAACACCATCATCTACGTCACCCACGACCAGATCGAGGCCATGACCATGGCCGACCGCATCGTGGTGATGAATGCGGGCCGTATCGAGCAGGTGGGCGCACCGCTGGAGCTGTACGACCGTCCCGCCAATCTTTTCGTGGCGGGCTTTATCGGTTCGCCCGGCATGAATTTCATCGAAGGTGAAATCCAGCGCGAGACCTATGGCGCGAGCCTGGTCTGCGCCGACGGCACACGCATCCATGTGCAGGCCGCGGGCATCGAACATGGCAGCCGCGTCACGCTCGGCATCCGTCCCGAGCACGTCGTCGCCGGACAGGGCGAGGTGCGCGTGAGCGTGGAGGTGGTCGAGCCGACCGGCGCCGAAACCCATCTTTACGCAAAGCTGGGCGGCCAGCCGCTGTGCGTGGCCGCCGCCGGACGGCTGGCCGTGCAGCCGGGCGATGCGCTCTCGCTGCTGTTGCCGGAAACGCGTCTACACTATTTCGACAGCGCCACCGGGGCGCGACTCAACCAGGATCATCCCCATGAACAAGCTGCCTGACGGCGGGCTGGCGCTCGCCTCCCTTGAAGAGCAATTGCTGCAACCGGGCGTGAAGGGCTTGCCCATCACCGAAGCGCTGCGCCAGGGCGCCATCGGCGTACAGCGCTGGAATGTGCTGGCGGGCGATACCAGCTTCCCCGTGGCTGTGCTGAAGCAGTCGGCCCTGCAGCACAATCTGGACTGGATGCAGCGCTTCTGCCAGCGCTATGGCGCGGTGCTGGCGCCGCATGGCAAGACCACCATGAGCCCCCAGCTGTTCGGCGCCCAGCTGGGCAATGGCGCCTGGGGCATCACGCTGGCTACCATCAGCCAGGTGCAGATCGCTTACCGCTTCGGCGTGCGCCGCGTGCTGCTGGCCAATGAGCTGGTGGCGCCGGCCGATATCGGCGCCGTGCTGCACCTGATGAAGGAGGACGCGGGCTTCGAATTCTTCGCCCTGGTCGATTCGGCCGAAGGCGTGGCCCGCCTGTCGCAGGCGGTGCAGCACAGCGGTTTGCAGCGCCCCTTGCCGCTGCTGGTGGAACTGGGCATCGCCGGCAAGCGTGCCGGCTGCCGCAGCGCGCAACAGGTGCTGGAGCTGGCGCGCGCCGTGGCGCAGGCGCCGGGCCTGGAGCTGGCCGGCATCGAAGGCTATGAAGGCCTGCTGGTCAGCCATGACCGCGCCGCCGATGTGGAGGCGGTATCCACCTTCGTCGCCCAGATCGTGGAGATCGTGCGCCAGGCCGACAAGGAAGGCTTGTTCGGCGCGACGCAGATTCTGCTCTCCGCCGGCGGCTCGGCCTATTTCGACCTGGTGGCGCGCGGCTTTTCGCGCATTGATGGCCTGTCGCGCCCTGTGCTGCCGGTGCTGCGCAGCGGCTGCTACCTGACCAATGACCACGGCTTCTACCACGGCCTGACGCAGGAACTGGGCGAGCGCGAAGGCGCGGTGCTGAAGGATGGTTTGCTGCCCGCACTGGAAGTATGGAGCGTGGTGCTGTCGCGCCCCGAGCCGACGTTGGCGATTCTATCCATGGGCAAACGTGATGCCTCCTACGACATCGACCTGCCATTGCCTCTGCTGGTCCACCGTCCCGGCGACGCCAAGCCGCAGGCTTTGCCTGAAGGTGTGCGTATCGAGAAGATGAACGACCAGCATGCCTATCTGCGCCTGCCGGAAGGCCACGCCTTGTGCGAAACGCTGCAGGTGGGCGATCTGCTTGGCTGCGGTATTTCCCACCCTTGCACTACCTTCGATAAATGGACGCTGCTGCTGGCAGTGGACGATGACTACACCGTGCATCATGCCGTCAACACCTTCTTCTGATCTGCTGATCCGCAACGCCGAGGTCTACGACGGCAGCGGCAGTCCAGCCTACCGCGCCGACGTGGCGCTGCGCGCAGGCCGCATCGCCGCCATCGCCACCGCCGGATCGCTGCAAGCGCCGTCCGGCGCGCGCCTGATCGATGCGCAAGGCCTGGCCCTGGCTCCCGGCTTCATCGACGTCCACACGCATGACGACCGCCAGGTACTGGATTCTCCAGCCATGCTGCCCAAACTGACCCAGGGTGTCACCACCGTCATCACTGGCAATTGCGGCATCAGCCTCGCGCCGTGGCAGGCCACGATGGCGCCGCCTGCGCCGCTGTCGCTGATCGGCACCCAGCCCGATTACCGCTATGCCAGCGTGGCGGAGTACGCGAGCGCGGTGCAGGATGCGCGGCCCGCCGTCAATGTCGGGATGCTGATCGGACATTCGACCTTGCGCGTGAACGCCATGCGCGACACCCAGGCGGCCGCCACGGCGCAGGAGATCGACGCCATGCGCATCCTGCTCGATGAGGGCATGCGCGCCGGTGCGCTCGGCTTCAGTTCCGGCCTGTTCTACAAGACCAGCAGCCATGCCAACAACGACGAAGTGATTGCGCTTGCCAGCGTGGCGGCCGAACATGGCGGCATCTACACCTCGCATATCCGCGATGAATACGACGGTGTGATCGATGCGCTCAACGAAGCTTGCGACGCGGGCCGCGCGGCGCGCCTGCCGGTGGTGCTGTCGCACCACAAATGCGCCGGTCCCGCCAACTGGGGCCGCAGCAGCGAGACGCTGGCCCTGATCACGGAGCGCCGCCGCACGCAGGCCGTGGGCCTGGACGCCTATCCCTACGTGGCCGGTTCCACCGTGCTCGATCCCGATTACGTGGATGGCGTGATCCGCATCATGGTCAGCTGGTCGCAGGCCCACCCGCAGATGGCGGGCCGCGACTTGTCCGACATCGCCGCCGAATGGGGCGTGGACCAGAAGGAGGCGGCACGCCGCCTGCATCCGGCCGGCGCCGTGTATTTCCAGATGCGTGAGGATGATGTGCGGCGCGTGCTGTCCTATCCGCATACCATGATTGGCTCTGACGGTCTGCCGCACGACGCCCATCCCCATCCGCGCCTGTGGGGCAGCTTCCCGCGCGTGCTGGGCCACTACTGCCGCGAAGAGCAGCTGTTTACGCTGCCGGAAGCCATCCGCCGCATGACCAGCCTTTCGGCCGACACTTTCGGCCTGAAACAGCGCGGCCGCGTTGCCGTCGGTTGCTGGGCCGATCTGGTGCTGTTCGATCCGGCCACTGTGGCCGACCGCGCCAGTTTCGCCCAGCCGAAACAAGCGGCGGCCGGCATCGTCTGCGTGCTGGTGAACGGGGAAGTGGCGCTGGAAGGCGGCGTGCCGGCAGCGGCGCGCCATGGCCGTGTGCTGCGGCGGCAGGAAGAACGCTACTCGCCGGCGGAATGATTCAACTCGGCCAGCAGCCAGCTGCGAAAAGCCTGGAAGGCCGGGTTCTTGCGCGTTTCCGGCGCGTGGATCAGGTAGTAGTGCAGGCGCAGCGGCGTGGCGATATCGAACAGGCGCACCAGGCGGCCCGCCGCCACGTCGTAATCGATCAGCAGTCGCTGGGCCAGCGCCACGCCCTGGCCGTCGATGGCCGCCTGCAGCGCCATCAGCGCCTGCGAGAACACCAGGCCCTGGCGCACATCGACATCGCCCACGCCCGCCGCCGACAGCCATTCTTCCCAGTTGGGATAGTCGGCGTCGTTGAGCGGACTGACTTCATGCAGCAGCGTGACGCTGGCCAGATCGGACGGCGTGCGGATGCGGGCCTTCAGCTCCGGGCTGCACACCGGGATCAGGCCCGTGGCCAGGAAGGGTTCGACACTGAGATCGGCGAAACCGGCGCGGCGCGAATCGATGGTGATGTCGCTGTTGCGGTAATTGCGTTCGCCGTCGGTATTGATCTCGACGCGGATCTCGGGATGCTGGGCCAGAAAACGGTACAGCCGCGGCACCAGCCATTTCGCGCCGAAGGTCGGCGCCACCGCCACCTTCAGCACCGCGTTGTTCTCGTCCATCAGTTCATCGGTGGCCTGGGCCAGCGCGCGGAAAGCTTCGCGCACGCGCGGCAGATAGCGTTCGCCCGCCACGGTCAAGGCCAGCACATTATTGGTGCGCACAAACAGCTTGATGCCCAGGTGGTCTTCCAGCAGTTTGATCTGGTGGCTGACCGCCGCCGTGGTCACGCACAGTTCTTCCGCCGCGCGCGTGAAGCTCAGGCGCTGGGCAGCCGTTTCAAATACGCGCAGTGAATTAAGCGGGGGGAGCTTGCGTGCCATATTGCTGTTATATTGATAATCGTGGGGCAATCGCTGTCAATAATAACCCAGATCAAATGAATTTCACAATTCCATTATTGAAATTGTGTGCGGGGCGCGCTGCAACATGCCAATGCAAGGCATAAAAACTCATAAAATCAAAGGCTTGAGCTACCTTAATTTTTTTTGAACGACTGCCTTAATATTCGTCGCTGTCGCAATTGGCGGGAAACGGCTATATTTGAAAAGGTAATAATGGCGATAATATTGAGCTTGAATATAACGGCGCCTGCCATTTAATTTTTTATTCAAATCAAATGAAGATATTGACGATCGATACCGGCACGACGAATACCCGCATCACGCTCTGGCGCGATGGCAAGGCGGTCAGCGTGGCCGCCACCCAGGTGGGGGTGCGCGACACCGCCATCACCGGCAGCCGCAGCAAGCTCGATGAAGCGGTGCGCGATACGATCGCCGCCGCGCTGGAAAAAGGCCGGGCCACGGTGGATGAGGTGGATCTGGTGCTCGCCTCGGGCATGATCACCTCGAATGTCGGCCTGCACGAGATTCCGCATGTGCTGGCGCCCGCCGGCATCGCCGATCTGGCGCTGGGCATGGAGAGCGAGCTGCTGCCGCATATTTTCAGCAAGCCTATCTGGTTTGTTCCCGGTGTGCGCAATGATGTGGAGAACATCGGTCTGCACAACTGCGAAGAGATGGACATGATGCGCGGCGAAGAGGTCGAGGTCATGGGCTTGATCGAGCGCCTGTCGCTGCGCGGCCCGGCCATGCTGATCATGCCGGGATCGCATTCGAAATTCGTCTGCATCGACGAAAGCAACCAGATCACCGGTTGCGTCACCACCCTGTCCGGCGAGCTGCTGCACATCATCACCCACAATACGATCCTGGCCGACTCGCTCGACCGCGATTTCGCCACCGAGATCAATCCCGAGATGCTGCTGGCCGGTGCGGAACTGGCCAAGCGCATCGGCCTGGGGCGCGCCTGCTTCAATGTGCGCACCCTGGACCAGTTCACCATCTATCAGCGCAACGACCGCGCCAACTTCCTGCTGGGTGCCGTGCTGGGCGCGGACCTGCTGACGCTCAAGAACAGCAACGCCATCCGCATGCGGCCCGGCATCGACGTCATCATCGCCGGCAAGCCGATTCTGAAACAGGCCTTGGCCCTGCTGGTGCAGAACGACGATTACTTCTCCGGCGACGTAACGGTGGTGCCGGACGACTTGCAGCCGCAACTGGCTGGCCTGGGTGCGATTGCCGTCGCCCGCGCCAGAAAGCTGGTGACGCCATGATGAAGCTCGAAGTCCTGCAGGCCATCCGCGAAGCGGGCATGGTCGCCATCGTGCGCGCCGATTCGGCGCAGGAAGCCTTGCTGCAGGCCGAAGCCTGCATCGAAGGCGGCGTGCGCGCGCTGGAAGTGGCCTTCACCACGCCCGGCGCGCTGGATGTGATCAAGGCCCTGCGCGAACGCCACGCTGGCCGCGTGCTGATCGGCGCGGGAACGGTGCTGGATACGGAAACCGCGCGCCTGGCGATTCTGGCCGGGGCGCAGTTCATGATTGCGCCGAATGTGAATGTGGACGTGATCCGCCTGTGCAACCGCTACCAGATCGTGTCCATGCCGGGCGCGCTGACGCCGACCGAGGTGGTGCAGGCGGCGGAGGCGGGCGCTGACATCGTCAAGGTCTTCCCGGCCGATGCGGTCGGCCCGCATTACGTGGCGGCCCTGCGCGCGCCGCTGCCGCATATCGCCCTGATGCCGACCGGCGGCGTGACGCTGGAAAACCTCGGCACATGGTTCAAGTACGGCGCTGTCGCCGTCGGCATCGGCGGCAGCATGACGGGGCCGGCGAAGAAGGGTAATTACGCCGAAGTCACGGCCAACGCCGCCGCCTTCGTGGCGCGCCTGGCGGCCATCCGCAAGGAAGCCGCCGGGGCATAGAGTCAAGCTGGGAGGGGGCCGCGCTGAAGCTGCGGCCCCGGCCAGCTTAGTCCAGTGGCTTGTAGGCCACCACTTCCATTTCGATCTTACAATCCACCATCATCGCCGACTGCACGCAGGAGCGCGCGGGCATCGGGTCTTTGAAGTATTCCTGGTAAACGCGGTTGAAGGTCCAGAAGTCGCGCGTGTCGTCCAGCCAGATCGTGACCTTGATCACGTCTTCCAGGGTGCAGCCGGCCAGTGCCAGCACTTTCTGCACATTGCCGATGGTGGTGCGCGTTTGCGCCTCGATGCCGCCGTATTCGATCTCGCCGTTTTCCTTCATCGCCACCTGGCCCGAGATGTAGACGAAGTCGCCGGCACGTACCGCCGGCGAGAAGGGCAGGCGCTGTCCGCCCGCGCCGGACGGCACATTGCCGTAGGCGATTTTTTGTTTGCTCATGCTGCTTTCCTTGCAGTGGTTGGGATTATTTAACGGAACCGAGCGCCAGGCCGCCCACGAGGAAGCGCTGCAGCCAGGCGAAGAGGACGGCGACCGGAATGGTGGCGCACAGCGTGGCTGCCATCACCAGCTGCCACTCCACGGTGTACTGGCCGGCCACCATGTCCACGATCTGCACCGTCAACGTCTTGTTTTCGGGCGAGCGGATCAGGGTGTAGACCACGGCGAATTCGTTCCAGGCGTTGATGAAGGTGAAGATGAAACTGACCGCGATGGCGGGCGTTGCCAGCGGCAGGAAGACGCGCAGCGCGGCGCGTCCCTGGCCGCACCCCTCCAGCCATGCCGCTTCTTCCAGGTCGCGTGGAATGGTGGCGAAGTAGGACGAGAGCATCCACACGGCGAAAGCGATATTGAAGGCGGCGTAAGCGACGATCACGCCGAAGTGGCTATCCACCAGATTGGCGCCATCCCATGAGATATTGGCCGCCATCTTGAACAGGCCCAGCACCAGCAGGATGGGCGAGAGCATCTGCGTCACCAGCAGGAACTGGCGGTAATGGCCGCGGCCACGGAAGGGGAAGCGCGCCATCGCATACGCGGCCGGCACGCTGGCGGCCAGCGTCAGCGCGGTGGAGGCCATGCTGACGATCACGCTGTTCTTCAGCGCCGGTCCGAAATTCGCTCCATGCCACATGTCGATGAAGTTCTGCCAGCGCCACTGCACCGGCAGCCAGCGCGTGGGGAAGCTGAACACTTCCTCGGCCGGTTTCAACGCGGTGAAGAACATCACGGCGAAGGGAAAGAGAATGATCACGACGAAGGGCGAAAGCGCCAGCCAGGCCCACAGGCTGCGTTTCAGTTTCGGATTCACGCCGCTTCCTCCTTCGGCTGCATGCGGATATACAGCCAGGTAAATGCCAGCAGGATGGCCAGCATGATGAGCGAGATCGCCGCCGCCTGGCCCGGACGTCCCAGGCGGAAGCCCAGCTCGTACAGGTAGGTAACGAGGATATGGGTGGAGTTGCTTGGACCTCCCTGCGTCATCACCCAGATGATGGGAAAGGAGTTGAACACATAGATCACGTTCAGCACCACGGCCATATTGATGAAGGGGCGCAGCGAGGGCACGGTCAGCAGGCGGAACTGCTGCCAGGCCGTGGCGCCCTCCATGCGCGCCGCTTCGTAAATATCCTGTGGTACTGAAGACAGACCGCCCAGCAGCAGGGTCACGGTGAAGGGCATCGACACCATGATGCCGACCAAAATTTCGGCCGGGAAGGCCAGCGCGGCGCTGGCCAGCCACTGCACCGGCCTGTCGATCACGCCCAGCGCCTGCAGGCTCAGGTTGACCATGCCGAATTCGTCGTTGAAGGCCCAGCGCCAGACGATGGCCGTCATCGTCAGCGATACCGCCCAGGGCAGCATGATGATGGTGCGCGCCAGCGAACGGCCGTGAAAGTCCTGGTTCAGGATCAGGGCCAGCGGCATGGAGATGAGCAGCGAGCCGCCCACCACGGCCACGGTCCAGATCAGCGTGCGCAGCAGGGTTGCGTGAAATACCGGATCGATGAAGATGCCGGTGAAGTTGCCCAGGCCGGCGAAGCCGCGCACCACGCCGAAGCGCGAAATCTCATGCAGCGACTGGTAAGCCATGTGGAACACGGGATAGCCGATGATGAACAGCGCCAGGGCCAGGCTGGGCGCGATCAGCAGCCAGGGTTTGCGTGTGGACGTCATTGCTGTCACCTTCAATTTTTCTTAAGCGCCTGCTCCGCCTGGGCGGCGGCCGCGCCTAGCGCCTGTTCCGGCGTGGCCCGGTTCAGATACACGGCCTGCATGGCATTGCTGACGGATTTGGCGATGTCTTCCCAGGCTTGCACGGTGGGCGTGAAGCGGGCCGTGGGCAGCATGTCGACAAAGGAGCGCGTGAGCGGATCGGCGAAGGCGGGATCGGCCGCTTCCTCCTTGGTGGTCGGCATAAAGCCTTCCGCGCTGGTGAAGGCCACGCGCGGCGCCTTGGTGAACAGATAGTCCATGAACTTCCACGCCGAACGCTTGACGCGCGAATTCTTGAACAGGATCAGGGAGTCGGTGGTGGCAAAGGTGGCGGCGCGGCCGGCCGTGGGAATAGGGACGATACCCCATTGCATGCCGGGGACTTCCTTCTGCAGCTGTTTCACTACGAAGGGCGCCGAGATCATCATGCCCAGGCGGCCCTGTTTGAACAGGTTCTGCACATCTTCCCGGCTATAGCTGGTGACACCGGGCTGGGTCAGGCCTTCGCCGATCAGCGACTGGTATAGCTTTGCCGATTTGATGGCGGCAGGGGAGGCGAAAGCCGGCTTGCCTTGCGCGTCGAGTAGTTCGCCGCCGTGCGTCCACAGCGCGTAATACCAGTACACATCGGTTTCGATTTCCTTGCCCTGCAGACCGAAGCCATAGCCGCCGTTCTGCTTGATGCGGCGTGCCGCCTGCAGCACATCGCCCCAGGTGGCGGGACCGTCCGGGAAGCCGGCCTTGGCCAGCATCTGCTTGTTGTAGAACAGGCCGCGCACCGAGGCGGCGATGGGCAGGCCATAGGTTTTGCCCTGGGCCTGGCCGGGCGTGAGGAAGGCGCCGATGAAGCGCTCGCGGAAAGCCGGGTCCATATAGCCGTCCAGCGGCTCGACCAGATCGTCCTGCAGCATCTCGGGCAGCCAGCGCGTGCCGATGATGGAAATATCGGCGTTCACGCCGCCGGCCACGTCGATCTGCAGCTTTTGCAGCAGGCTATCCCAGTTCACATCCTCGACCTTGATGCGGATGCCGGGATTGGCGCGCTCGAACTGCTCGGCCATCTGGCGGAAGTAGGGTGCCGTGCCATTGCTGTAGTGGGCCACGGTGACGCGCACGGTATCCATGCCATAGGCGGCCGGAGCGCACAGTAAGACGCTCAATATCAGTCCCTGCAAACCCTTGAAGAAGTGTGATCGCATAGCCGTGTCATGGTGGTATTCCAGAGACTATAAGTCGCTCCCCGGCACGCGGCCAGCGACTAAATTTGATGCGGTCCATTATAAATAGTTAAGGAAAGCGGGCGTTTTCTCTTGCTCCCCTCGGAACGCGGCCAGGTTCAAATTTTTCTAATGGTGTTGATTAGATATGGTCGATGGCGCGCCTGGAAGGCCCAGCCTATCGTGGATTGGCAATCTAACCACTTCACGAAGAACGACCATGCACACCAAGAAAACTACTATCAGGAGACAGGTGATGGCGCGGGCAGTAGCCATCGCATTCGGAAGCAGCATTGTTTCGGCCGCCATGCTGGCCCCGGCTTTCGCCCAGTCGAACGCCACCGGCACCATTTTCGGCCAGGTCAGCGAGGCGGCGGGGACCACCGTGCTGCTGGAGAATCTGGCCACCGGCGTGCGCCGCAGCGTGACGCCGGATGCGCGTGGCCGCTACCAGGCCACCTCCATGCCGCCCGGCCGCTACAAGGTGCAGCTGCAGCGTAATGGCGCCGTTGAGCGCAGCCTGGAAGTGGAAGCGCTGGTGGGGCAGGGCATCGAAGCCTCGTTCGAAGCGGTGCAGACGGTCACGGTGAGCAGCGTGCGCAAGACCATCGACGTGAGCAATACCAATAACGGCGCCATCTTCAACGCCAAGCAGCTCGACAACCTGCCCATCGCGCAGAATGTGGGCGCCATCATCCAGCTGGCGCCCGGTACCAACCGCGGCGACAGCCGCATTCCAGGCCCCAGCTTCGGCGGCGCCGGCGCATCCGAGAACGCTTTCTATATCAACGGCTTCCCGGTCACGAATATCCTGACCCAGGTGGGCAGCTCGGAACTGCCTTTCGGCGCCATCGCCAACGCCCAGATCCTGACCGGTGGCTATAGCGCGGAATTCGGCCGTTCCACCGGCGGCGTGGTGAACATCACCACCAAAACCGGCACCAACCGCTGGGAGGCGGGGGCAAGTGTGCAGTACGCACCCAATAGCCTGCGCGCTTCGCAGAAAAATACCTACTATCCGAACACCGGCTCCAACCCCAAGACCGACGGCCAGCTGTACCAATGGAACCAGGCCAACAAGACCACCAGCCGCACCGTGGGCGCGTATGTCGGCGGCCCGCTGATCCGCGACCAGCTCTTCTTCTTCGTCGCCGCCGAACAGCAGCGCAGCGAATCGGAAAGCGTGGGCGCCACCACGGCCACGCTCAATTCCAGCGGCGGCTATACCGAGAACGTGAGCAAGACGCCGCGCTATCTGGCCAAGCTGGATTACCACCTGAACGACAACCACCATTTCGAATACACCCGCATCTTCGACAAGACCGAGGCCAACTCGCGCTACTACGGCTGGAGCAACGCCACCAGGCAGCGCGACAATGTGTACAAGAACGGCATGAGCTGGGTAAACTGCTGCGGTCCCGCCAATGCCGGCGCCACCGACAATATCTTCAAATACACCGGCTATCTGACCGACAAGCTGACCCTGACCACGCTGTACGGCAAGTCCAAGACCACCCATGTGCAGACGCCGGACGGCTACAACCCCGACATCCTGCAGGTGAACGCCCCGGTGGAAGCCCAGATTCCCGGCTTCGCCTACACCACGCCGCAAACCGTGTCCGGCAATCTGCCCGCGCCCGGCTCGGGCGACTGGCAGCGTACCCTGCGCGTGGACGTCGAGTACAAGCTGGGCAACCACTCTTTGCGCGTGGGCATCGACCGCAACAAGGTGCGCTCGGTCACGGGCGAATCGACCGCCGGCGGCGGCTACTGGACCTACAACCGCTACGCCGATCCGGCTACCCTGCCATACGGCGCGCAAATCTCGCCGGCGCAGGCGGGCGGCTACGGCAAGCAGGGCTATTTCGCCACCAAGCATATGTTCTACGACACGGCGCGCCCCAGCACCGACCAGTCGGCGCAATACATCGAGGACCGCTACCAGGCCACCGACAATCTGCTGTTCTCCATCGGCCTGCGCAACGAGCAGTTCACCAACTACAACACGGCCGGCCAGCCCTTCATCTCGCAGCGCCACCAGCTGGCGCCGCGCCTGGGAGTGAGCTGGGACGTGAAGGGCGACAGTTCCTTCCGCGTCTTCGCCAACGCCGGCCGCTACCATCTGCAAATGCCGACCAATGTGGCGCGCAACGCGGCCGGCAACACCCTCGCCACGGATACCTACTACGTCTACTCCGGCATCGACCCCGCCACCGGCGCGCCCACTGGCCTGGTGCCGCTCGGTCCCACGGTCTCGGTCAGCAACGCCTGGGGCCAGCCCAAGGATGCGCGCCAGGTCGCGGCCCAGAACATCAAGGCCAACTACCAGGACGAACTGGCGCTCGGCTTCGAGAAAGCCTGGTCCGACAGCCTGAATATCGGCGCCATGGCCACCTACCGCAAGCTGCGCAGCACCAACGACGATTACTGCGACCCGCGCCCCATCCACGCCTGGGCCGTGCGCAACAAGGTCGACGACAGCCATTTCGGCTTCCAATGCGCCATCATCAATCCGGGCGCGGACAACACCCTGCTGCTCGACATCAAGGGCGACGGCAATCTGGTGCGCGTGCCGCTGACGGCGGCCGAGATCGGCCTGCCCAAGGTGCGCCGTACCTATGTCGCCCTGAATCTGTTCGCCGAACACCCGCTGCGCAACGGCTGGTACGGCAAGGTGCTGTACACCTGGTCGCAGAACAAGGGCAATAGCGAAGGCCAGGTCGACACCACCACCGGTTCCTACCAGGTGGCCGTCACGCCGAACTGGGACCATCCGGAACTGATGCGCTATTCCACCGGCCTGCTGCCCAACAACCACACCCACGTGGTCAAGGCTTTCGGTTACTACCAGGTGACGCCGGAGTGGAATGTGGGCGGCAATCTGAACCTGACTTCGGGACGCCCCATCAACTGTATGGGCAACCTGCCGAAATCCGAGAACCCGGACGGCCAGAATCCGGCCGGCGGTTACGGTTCCAACTTCTTCTATTGCGACGGCAAGCCCGCCCCGCGCGGCAGCCGCGGCACCCTGCCGTGGGATGTGCAACTGGGCCTGAACGTGGCTTACCAGCCCCTGTTCCTCAAGGGATTGCGCATGAAGGTGGACGTGTTCAATGTGCTGAACCGCCAGACCGCGCTTTCCGTCAGCGAAACCTATAACACCGGCGACCGGATCGACCCGTCCTACCAGCGCATCCTGAACCGTTCCTCGCCGCGTGCAACCCGTTTCACGCTGGAGTACAACCACAAGTTCTGATCAAACGCTTTCCTGCTGTACCCTTTGGCCCGGTAGCCTCCACCGGGCCTTTTTTCATTTCGCGCCGGTGTTTTTGCTCCTCCGGCGCCGATTCGCTACAATCAGGCATCAACCGCAAAGGACAGCCATGCCCGAACTCTCCACCTCCCTGTTCCCGCCCATTAGCCCCCTGCGCCACGGCATGCTGGCGGTCGATGAGCTGCATACGATTTACTGGGAGGAGGTGGGCAATCCCAACGGTATACCGGTGATTTTCCTGCACGGCGGCCCGGGCGCCGGCCTCTCGCCCCAGCACCGTCGCTTCTTCGACCCGCAGCACTACCGCGTGATCCTGTTCGACCAGCGCGGCGCCGGCAAATCCACGCCGCTGGGCGAGGTGCGCAACAACACCACCCAGCTGCTGATCGCCGACATCGAACGCCTGCGCGACATGTTCGGCATCGAGCAATGGCTGGTCTTCGGCGGCTCCTGGGGCTCGACCCTGGCGCTGGCCTATGGCCAGGCGCATCCGGAACGCTGCCTGGGCTTCGTCCTGCGCGGCATCTTCCTCTGCACCCAGCTGGAGGTCGACTGGTTCCTCGACGGCGCCCAATGGTTCCACCCCGAGCTGTACGAGGAATTTGTCGCTCCCATTCCGGCCGAGGAGCGCATGGACCTGCTGCAGGCTTACGTCAAACGCATCGGCAGCGACGATCCCGAGGTATTCTGGCCGGCGGCGCGCGCCTGGAGCCGTTTTGAAGGCCGCCGCGTCTTCCTCATGCCGCAGCCGGAAGAAGCGCCGTCGGACACGCTCGACCTGGGCGTGGGCCGTCTCGAAACGCATTACATGGCCAATCTCGGTTTCTTCGAGGACAACCAGCTGCTGTCGAATATGGAGCGCATCGCCCACCTGCCCGCCACCATCGTGCAGGGCCGCTACGACGTGATCTGCCCGCCCTATGTGGCCTGGCGCCTGCACCAGTCCTGGCCCGGATCGGTGCTGAACCTGATCCCCGACGCCGGCCACGCTGCCATGGAAACGGGCATCAGCCGCGCCCTGGTCAACGCCACCGAGCAGTTCCGCCAGAACCGCCGTTTTGGGTAAGGGCGGCGCGGGCTGCTAAACTAAGGGCTTAGACCTATAAAAAATCCGGGACTCCATGAACATTCAGTTGGGCGACATCGGCCACACGATCCAGTTGGCGATTGCGCCAGTTTTCCTGCTGACCGGCGTGAGCACCATGCTGGTGGTGCTGACCAACCGTCTGGCGCGCATCATCGACCGTTCGCGCGCGCTGGAAGACCGCCTTGATGTAGGCTATAACGAAAACTACCTGAACGAACTGGACATCCTGTACAAGCGTTCGCATTTGATCAATGTTGCCATTGCGCTTTCAACCGCCTGCGGCCTGCTGGTCTGCATCGTGATTGCATTGCTGTTCGTCGGCGACACCACCAATGTGGCGCTGGACAAGTACGTGGCCGGCCTGTTCGTGATCGCCATGGGCACCTTGATCGGAAGCTTTGTGTATCTGCTGCGCGAGATCTTCATTGCCTCATCCTTCATGCTCTCGCACCGGCACGTCCGCCATACGCCGCGCACAGCTGGCGATAGCGGCCCGGCCAGCGCCGTCCCCAGTCCCATTAAAAAGTAAAGAAACACCATGCACGACTATCAACGCCCCCCGACCCTGCACCGTTACGGCCCGCGCAGCGAACTTGAACAGGCCCTGACGACGGGACAGTTCGTGCTGCGCCCGGCCAACGGCTTCCTGACCCTGAGCTTCTCGCAAGCCTGGGACCGCGAGCTCTTCGCCCACTTCGGTGCCGACAGCTGTCTGGTCATCCACAATACCGAGGAATTCGGTGAGCGCATCCACCGCGCCGTGCAGCGCACGCTGCCGAATTGGGCCGGCATCGACGGCGCCGTCGAATACGGCGCGCGCGCCGCCCTGGGCGCCGCTTTCACCAAGGACGCGCATGACGAAGTTGAACAGGAATGGCAATTCGCCTGGCGCGCTATGCAGAGCCAGCTCAGCCTGAACCCGGTGGTGATCCGCATCGGCAGTCTGGAGAATTTTGCGGAACTGCGTTCGCAGGACTACTACCCCGCCTGATCCGTTCGGATCACTGTTCGCGCTTATCCAGGCGCGAGAGCACGGCGACCATCATGCGCTCGATGTCGCCGCGGATGATGTTCGTCCCGAGCAGGCCGGGCACGTAGAAATTGGGGATCATGCGGCCGCTGTAGACCACCCGCGTGCCGCCCGTTTCCGGCACCGGCTGCAGCTCCCAGCGCGATTCGTAATGCTTCATATCGCCCGAAATCAGCGCGATGTCGATGGCCGACATGGGCTGCTCGGTGGCGCGCACGATCAGGTGGATGGATTTGGACATGAACAGAAAGCGCGCCGTGCCGAACTGCTCGATGATCACCTCATTGCCATTGCGCGAGAGCACGCGGCAGGACTGCAGGTCGGGCACGAATTCATCCATCTTGTCATAGCTGGTCAACACCTTCCAGACACTGGCTGGCGATGCCTGCACGGTGCCGCTGGCGCCCACTTCATACATATGCAGGGCGTCCAGGTTCACGCGGTTGACCGACACTTCCAGTTTGGGCGGGTCCAGCCTTGTTGCCTGCGCCGGGCTGGGGGCGGGTGCGACTAAACCAAAAAGCAATAACAAGAGTAGAGGCTTCATTCTCCCAGCGTAAGGGAACTGGTGGCAGAATACAAGCGCCGCACGCCTCCACTGTTAGCCAGCGCACAGAACGATCACGATAAACCATGACAACCAGCTACCCCCACCTGCTTGCCCCCCTCGACCTGGGCTTCACCACCCTGCGCAACCGCGTCATCATGGGCTCCATGCATACCGGCCTTGAGGACCGCTTCTTCAATTACGGCAAGCTGGCCGCCTTCTACCGCGAGCGCGCCAAGGGCGGGGTAGGGCTGATCGTCACGGGCGGCATCTCGCCCAACCGCCAGGGCTGGCTGCTGCCCTTTGGCGGCACCATGAACTTTATCGGCGATGTGCTGAACCATCGCCGCGTCACCAGCGCCGTGCACGAAGAGGGCGGAAAAATCCTGATGCAGATCCTGCACGCGGGACGCTATGGCTACCAGCCGCTGGTGGTGTCCGCCTCCGGCAAGAAATCGCCGATCTCGCCCTTCAAGCCGCGCCCCCTGACGGAAGCGGGCATCGAAGCCACCATCCGCGACTATGTGCGCTGCGCGCGCCTGGCGCAGAAGGCCGGCTACGACGGCGTCGAAGTGATGGGCAGCGAAGGCTATCTGCTCAACCAGTTCCTGTGCGCCCGCACCAATCTGCGCACCGACGGCTGGGGCGGCAGCATCGAAAACCGCATGCGCCTGCCGGTGGAAATCGTGCGCCGCATCCGCGCGGCGGTCGGCACCAATTTCATCATCATGTACCGCCACTCCCTGCTCGACCTGGTGGAAGGCGGCAATACATGGGAGGAGGTGGTGGCGGTTGCCAAGGCCTTGCAGCAGGCCGGCGCCACCATCCTGAATACCGGCATCGGCTGGCATGAGGCGCGCGTGCCCACCATCGTCACCTCGGTGCCGCGCGCCGCCTTCGCCAGCGTGGCGGGACGGCTGCGCAAGGAAGTCAGCATTCCCGTGGTGGCGTCCAACCGCATCAATATGCCGGGCGAAGCGGAAGATATCCTGGTGCGCGGCGATGCCGATATGGTGTCGATGGCGCGCCCTTTCCTGGCCGACCCCGAGCTGGTGAACAAGGCCGGCCAGGGCCGCGCCGACGAAATCAACACCTGCATCGGCTGCAACCAGGCCTGCCTCGACCACACCTTCCAGAACAAGCGCGCCAGCTGCCTGGTCAACCCGCGCGCCTGCCACGAGACGGAACTGGTCTACACCCGTAAAGCCACGCCGCGCAAAGTCGCGGTGGTGGGCGCCGGCCCGGCCGGCATGTCGGCGGCCACGGTGGCGGCCGACTGCGGCCACGACGTCACCCTGTTCGACGCCAGCGACAGCGTGGGCGGCCAGTTCAAGGTCGCCATGCAAATCCCCGGCAAGGAGGAATTCGCGGAAACCCTGCGCTACTTCCGCCGCAAGATCGAACTCACAGGCGTGAAGCTGCAACTGGGCCGGCGCGTCACGCGCGACGAGCTGCTGGCCGGCGGTTACGACGAGGTGATCGTCGCCACCGGCATCCAGGTGCGCAAGCCGGCGATTGAAGGTATCGAACATCCCAAAGTGCTGTCCTACCTCGATGTCCTGCGCGACAAGAAACCGGTCGGCAAGCGTGTCGCCATCATCGGCGCGGGCGGCATCGGCTTCGATGTCGGCGAATACCTGCTGCATAATCCCGCGCATGAACTGCCGCTGGCCGTTTCGCATTGGACCGCCGAATGGGGCGTCGACCTGCATGCCAGCAGCGGCGGCGGCCTGGTGCCACCCGCCGCCGGTGAACCCGTGCGCCAGCTTTATCTGCTGCAGCGCAAAACCAGCAAGCCAGGCGCAGGCCTGGGCAAGACCTCCGGCTGGGTCCACCGCGCGGTCCTGGCCCGCAACGGCGTCGTCATGCTGGCAGGAGTGCAGTACAACAAGATTGATGACCAGGGCCTGCACATCACCGTGGGCGGCGAAGAACGCCTGCTCGCTGTCGACAATGTGGTGATCTGCGCCGGCCAGCTCAGCCTGGCCGATCTGATGCCTGAAACGCCAGCGGCGGGCGGTCCGCGCTTCCACAAGATCGGCGGCGCCTCCCTGGCCGCCGAACTCGATGCCAAACGCGCCATCAAGGAAGGCGCCGAACTCGCCGCCAGCCTCTAGGTTTTTGCGCTGCATAAAAAAGCCCCCCTGGCGCGAATCGCCAGGGGGGCTTTTTTTGAGCGTATCAATGGTGGGTGGTCTGGAATTCGTGAAGGATGTGGGCTGACATGCCCTTGGCCAACTCCTGCTCGCCGATGAAGACCTGGCCTGCGCGTTCGCGTTTCAGCAGTTCGGCTTCCTCGTCGCTGTGGGTGCGGACGACGGTACGGATATTCGGATTCAGGGCGCGCGCGGTTTCGATCATGGCGCGCACGTGGAAGGTATCCGGCGTGGCGATCACCAGCATGCGCGCGCGCGCAATGTGCGCCTGGATCAGCACCGCCGGCTCGCTGGCATTGCCCGCCACCGCGGGAACTCCCTGCTGGCGCAACTGGTCGACGATTTCGCGGTTCTGCTCCGCCACCACGAAGTGGATGCCCTGCGCGGTCAGCATCTCGGCGATGCGCCGTCCGACGCGGCCATAGCCGACCAGCACCACCTGGTCCGCCAGCTTGGAGGATGCGGTGCTCATCGGCAGCTCGGCCAGCGGGTCGGCGCTGCGGTCGAACTTGGCCGCCAGGGCTTTGTCCTTGCCGAACCAGCGCTCCAGCGGGCCGGTCAGGGCAAACACCACGGGATTGAGCGCGATGGAGATGATGGCGCCCGCCAGGATCAGGCTTTGTCCTTCCTGCGGCATCAGTCCCAGCGCCATGCCCAGCGCAGCCAGGATGAAGGAGAACTCGCCGATTTGCGCCAGGCTGGCCGAGACCATCAGCGCCGTCTTGGCCGGGTAGCGCAGCAGCAGCACCAGCAGGAAGGCCGCCAGCGATTTGCCGAAGACGATGATGGCCACCACCGCCAGCACCTGCAAGGGTTTCTGCATCAGGATGGCCGGGTCGAACAGCATGCCGACCGAAACGAAGAACAGCACGGCGAACGCGTCGCGCAGCGGCAGCGATTCCTCGGCGGCGCGGTGGCTCAGCTCCGATTCGCGCAGCACCATGCCGGCGAAGAAGGCACCCAGCGCGAAGGAGATGCCAAACAGCTTGGTGGCCGCGTAAGCGATGCCCAGCGCGGCGGCGATCACGCACAGGGTGAACAGCTCGCGCGAACCGGTGCGCGCCACCTGCCACAGAATCCAGGGAAAGAGTTTGCGTCCCACCAGCAGCATGAAGGCGATGAAGGCGCCCACTTGGCCCAGGGTGATGGCCATGGTTGTCAGCAGGCTGGTTTCAGCCTGTCCGGGCAGGGGCGTGCCGCCCAGCGAGCCGGCCAGCGGCGGCAGCAGCACCAGCACCAGCACCGTCACCAGATCCTCCACCACCAGCCAGCCGACCGCGATGCGGCCGTTGAAGGAATCGAGGATGCCGCGTTCTTCCAGCGCCCGCAGCAGTACCACGGTGCTCGCCACCGACAGCGCCAGACCGAAGACCAGGCCGCCGCCTATGCTCCAGTCCCAATACCACGCCAACCCCATGCCCATGACCGTCGCCGCCGTAATCTGCAGCAGCGCGCCGGGCAGGGCCACCCGTCTGACCTCCCATAAATCGTCGAGCGAAAAGTGCAGGCCGACACCGAACATCATCAGCATCACGCCGATTTCGGCCAGCTGGCCGGCCAGCTCCGCATCGGCCACCATGCCGGGCGTGGCGGGGCCGAGCAGGATGCCTGCGGCCAGATAGCCGACCAGGGCCGGCAGCTTGAGGCGCGTCGCGATAAAGCCGAACACCAGGCCAAAGCCCAGCGCGGCGGCGATCGTGGTAATCAGGGGGACGTCATGGGGCATGCAGGGTGGGTTCCTTCCATATTCGTTGCGGATGGCGGATGCCAGCCGCAAAGAGTATAAACCGGGAAGGAAAAATGCCCGATTTTTTGCTGAGCCCGTGTCCGGTTTTGGGGTCTGGCCCCAAAACCGGACACGGGCTCAGCCGTGGAACGATGTTACAGCTTGCGCACGACCACGCTGCCGATCGAGTAGCCGGCGCCGAAGGAGCAGATGACGCCATGCGCACCGGCCGGCATATCGTCCTGGTATTTGTGGAAGGCGATGATGGAACCGGCCGAGGAGGTGTTGGCATAGGTGTCCAGAATCACCGGCGCTTCCTGCGGTTCGGCGTCGCGGCCCAGGATCATGCGCGAGATCAGCTGGTTCATGTTCAGATTGGCCTGGTGCAGCCAGTAGCGCTGTACCTGCGAAATCTCCAGGCCGGCGTTGGCGATGGCGTTCTTGATGGTCTCGGCGGCCATCGGACACACTTCCTTGAACACCTTGCGGCCCTGCTGGCGGAACAGCTTGTCGGCCTGGCCGATGCCGCTTTCATCGAAGCGGTTCATGAAGCCGAAGTTGTTGCGGATATTGTTGGAGAAGGCCGTTTTCAGCTTGGTGTCGAGGATCGCGAACTGGTGCTGGGAGACGGCGCTGTCGGCCGCTTCGATCACGATGGCGGTGCAGGCGTCGCCGAAGATGAAGTGGCTGTCGCGGTCGCGCCAGTTCAGGTGGCCGCTGGTGATTTCGGGATTGAGCACCAGCACGGCGCGCGCCTGGCCGCTCTGCACGGCGGCGACGGCGGTCTGGATGCCGAAAGTGGCCGAGGAGCAGGCCACGTTCATGTCGAAACCATAACCCTCGATGCCCAGCGCATGCTGCACCTCGACCGCCATGGCCGGGTAAGCGCGCTGCATATTCGAGCAGGCCACCAGCACCATGTCGATGTCGGCCGGCGCGCGGCCGGCGCGGTCCAGCGCCTGCTGCGCGGCTTTCACGCAGATCTCGGCCTGCAGCGACAGTTCCTCATCGGCGCGCTCGGGAATGCGCGGCACCATGCGCTGCGGATCGAGGATACCGTCCTTTTCCATCACGAAGCGGGCCTTGATGCCGGAAGCCTTTTCGATAAAGGCGGCGCTCGACGGTTCCAGCGCCGTGACGCTGCCGTCCGCGATGGCGCCGGCGTTGTCGGCATTGAACTGCTCGACATAAGCGTTGAAGCAGATGACCAGTTCTTCGTTGGAGATGGCGTGGGGAGGAGTAAAGAGGCCGGTACCGCTGATGACGGCTTGTTTCATGATTAAGCTTTCAGATCTGATAATGGGCGAAAGCCCAGCAATGGGGCTGATTTTACCCCAAAGCGTCCATGAAAAACGGCGCCCCGAGGGCGCCGTCTAATTGTTCTAGAGTGCTCAAAGACTGTTCATATAAACAGTATGGCTCATTTTTTTGCCTTGCCCTTGGGCGGCAGATCGGCCTGCACCAGCTTCGACTCGCCCTTGGCCAGCTGCACTGGCAGTCCTTTCAGATGGTTCAGCGCCTGGCGCAGCTGGAAGTCTTCCGTGGCGCCGTATTCCAGCGGCTTGCGCTTCTTCTCCAGCGCCAGGATGCGGATCTGCTCTTCCATTTCATCGCGCTTGGCCTTGCCGCTTTCCTGCTCGCGGTCATTGGACAGATGTTTTTCCAGATCGGCTTCGCGCATGCGCAGGCTGTTCAAACCGTCGCCATCCTCGTTCTCGTCCACCGCCAGATCGGGCACGATGCCCTTGGCCTGGATCGAGCGGCCGTTCGGCGTGTAATAGCGCGCCGTGGTGAGCTTGACCGCCGTGTCGGCGCTCAGTTGGCGGATGGTCTGCACCGAACCCTTGCCGAACGTCTGGCTGCCGATGATGGTGGCGCGCTTGTAATCCTGCAGCGCGCCGGCCACGATCTCGGAGGCGGACGCGGAACCGGTGTTGACCAGCACCACCAACGGCACCTGCTTCACCGCTTCCGGCAGTTTGGCCAGCGCATCGCCCTCGCTGCGCAGGCTGTAGTACTCGGCGCGGCCGTAGAAAGTCTGTTTCGAGTCGGGCAGCTGGCCATTGGTGGAGACGATGGCCGTGTCCTTGGGCAGGAAGGCCGCCGCCACGCCGATGGCGCCTTGCAGCACGCCGCCCGGATCGTTGCGCAGGTCGAGCACCATGCCTTTCAGATTCGGGTCCTGCCGATACAGATCGCTGATCTTGGCCGCCAGGTCATCGACCGTCGGTTCCTGGAATTGCGCCACGCGCAGCCAGGCGTAACCCGATTCGACAATCTTGCCCTTCACGCTTTTCTGGTGGATTTCCTCGCGCACGATATTGAACACCAGCGGCTGCGGCTCATCCTTGCGCAGGATGGTCAGCGTGACCTTGGTGTGCGGTTCGCCGCGCATCTTCTTGATCGATTCGTCCAGGCTCAAGCCCTTGACCGGCGTCGAGTCGAGGCGGGTGATCAGGTCGCCCGCCTTGATGCCGGCGCGGTAGGCCGGCGAATCCTCGATCGGCGACACGATCCGGATATAGCCGTCATCGCTCTGGCCGATCTCGATGCCCAGGCCAACGAACTTGCCCTGCGACCCTTCGCGCAGCTCGGCGTAAGCCTTCTTGTCGAGATAAGCGGAGTGCGGATCGAGCGAGGCGACCATGCCGGAAATGGCTTGGGTCAGCAGCTGCTTGTCCTCGACCGGCTCGACATAATCGGATTTGATCAAGCCATACACGTCGGCCAGCTGGCGCAGCTCATCCAGCGGAAGCACCGGTTCGCCGGGCTTCTGCGCCATCGCTGAAAACTGCATGGAGACGGCCATGCCGGCCACCACCCCGAGCCCGATCAGCCCGGCATTATTGAGTTTCTTGCCCATGTGTCACCTGTGTCGTGCGCAGCGGTCACGCAGCCGCCGGTAAATTCAGTATAAACCTGATTCTCAGCAAGCGTAGTAGCCCAAGTGTAATAAATCCTGCTTAAGCCACGCTTTACGCTAACACGATAGTCACCGGTCAATATTGCGATTTGTAAGCGCGCATATGGCGAAGATTTACGAGAGTAAGCATTTGTAAGAAAAGCAGAAAGAGCGCCAGGCTGGACCTACACTGAATTCGTAATTTCTCTCTACCCTGAAGTGGTTTTCTGCCTGCGTTCCCGCGCAGGCTTTTTTTTGCACGGAGCAAAAATGTCTTCTGTTTTCATTTTGAAAAGCTTGCGCGCTGGCGCGTTGGGATTGGCCCTGCTGGGCAGCGCGGCCCACGCCACGCCGCTGATGGACATGCGCAGCGACGACCTGATCATGATGGCGGCGGAGCTGAAGAAGTCCTTGCAGCTCAACGCCAACCAGCAAACCCTGTGGCAGCAGACCGAAAGCCGCAGCAAAACCCTGTTGCGCGAACGGCAGGCGCGCCGCGAGCGGCTGCAGGCCGCCACCCGCCAATCGCTGGACGGCAAGGATGTCGAGCTGCGCGAGCTCAGCAGCGCCATCGACAGCGAAGCCGCCACCGCTGCCAGCGAGGACAAGCAGCTGCGCGAATGGTGGCTCCAGCTCAACGACGCCCTCGATGACCGCCAGCGCCGTGCCGTCGCCACCTTCCTCAATGAACAGCTGCAGCGCCAGTCCGACGCCGCCCCGCGCGCCGCCGGCCCCAAAACCGACGGCGGCGAGCACCGCAGCGGCCACCACCGCGACAGCCGTCCCGCCCGCCCCGGTAGCTGACGCCGCCGCCGTTTGCGCCGCTAACCCTGGCGTCAGGCGGGGCCGCCGAGGCACCGGGGTTAGACCTTCTTTGATCTATCGCAAACAATGTCCGACGGCCCCGCCTGACATTAAGGCGGGTATTTGTGGAGAAATGTCCAAGGGGCGGCTGTGTATCGAAAAGTAAAAATCGGTGCCTGGGCCGGCTTGGCGGGCGGCGGGGCGCTTAAAATGCGGGCGCGGCAACCTTTTTCCGAGCCAGCTTTCTGCCAGCCAGGCCGCACGGCGTCCTTTCTTGAGTATCCATGAGCAAATTGATCCCTTTTGCCTGCGCTGCAGTTCTGAGCGCGGCGACGGCACAGGCCCAGCAGCAGCCTGCCGATTCCGCGCCCGCCGAGGCGCCTTCCGCTGCTTCCTCTCCGTCCAAGGGCAGCGTGAAGGCCAGCGCGCCGCCGGCGACGGGGACTGACGGCAAGGTGATGCCGCAGGTGACGGTCAGCGGCGGTCGCCAGAGCGATATGGATGAGCGCCGCAACTCGACCGCCGGCAAGCAGATTTATGGCCGCGAGGAGCTCGACCGCAATGGCGACACCAGCCTGGGCGATGTGCTCAAGCGCCTGCCGGGCGTGACCATCGGCGGCCGTCCTGGCCGCGGCGGCGATGTGCGCATGCGCGGTCTGGGCAATGGTTATACGCAGATTCTGTTGAACGGCGAACGTCCGCCGGCCGGTTTTTCGATGGAGTCGCTGTCGCCCGACCAGGTCGAGCGCATCGAAGTGATGCGCGGCCCGGTGGCCGAGCACAGCGCGCGCGCCATCGCCGGCACCATCAATATCGTGCTGCGCGACGGCTATCAGCAGCGCGATATCCAGGTCAAGCTGACCGATTCGATCGAGGAAGGCCTGCATTCGCCGAACCTGTCCGTGACCTTGCCGGGCAAGGTGGGGGCGCTCAGCTATACCCTGTCCGGCTCCCTCGGCCAGCACCGCAGCCAGGACAAGGGCGGCCGCAGCATCAGCCGCGATATCCTCGACGACGGCACCGTGCAGCGCGAACAGCTGCTGCAGGATGAAAGCTCGGGCAATTCGAAGAATCTGCATCTGGCGCCGCGCGTCTCCTACAAATTCGAGAACGGCGACACACTGAATATCCAGCCCTTCCTGATGGCCAGCCGTGGCGACACCGGCTCGAAAGGCACGCTGGATCAGCCCATCGGCAAGGAAGCACCGGATTACAATGCCTTCACCCAGCAGGCTCATTCCAGCATGACTTTCCTGCGCGGCTTCGGCAACTGGATCCACAAGCTGGAAGGCGCGGCCAAGCTCGATGTGAAATTCGGTGGCGGCATCGGCAAGCGCAATAGCGATTCGCAGCGTACGGAATTCGATGGCAGCGGCAATCTGCTGGACCGCTTCACCGACACCGATTCCACGCGCGACCGCAACTTCAGCACCGGCGGCAAATACACTTCGCCGCTGGGCCAGGGCCATTTGCTGGCCGCTGGCTGGGATCTGGAAAGCAGCCACCGCGAACAGACCAAGGTTTCGGTGGACAAGGACGGCAAGCCGCAGTTCGCCGAATCCGGCGACAACCTGAACGCCGACACCCGCCGCGTCGCCTTCTTCGCCCAGGACGAGTGGGACATCACGCCGCAATGGGCGGTGTATATGGGCGCGCGCTGGGAAGGCATCCGCACCAGCAGCGAGCGCAGCACCGGCAGCATCAGCAATACCAGCAAGGTCTTCAGCCCGCTGCTGCACGGCGTCTGGCGCATTCCCGGTTTCGAAAAAGACCAGGTGCGCATGAGCCTCACCAAGAGCTACAAGTCGCCCAATGTGCAGGACCTGATCGCGGCGCCGACGCCATCGCGCGGCGTGAACCGCCCCGACCGCCCGGATCGCGTCGGCAATCCCGACCTGAAACCGGAGCTGGCGACCGGCCTGGATATCGCGTATGAGCACTACCTGGGCCGCAACGGCATCGTCAGCGTCAGCGGCTTTGTGCGCGATATCGATAACCTGATCCGCCGCGAAGTCACGCAAAAGCAGATGGCCGATGGCCTACACTGGGTCTCCATGCCCACCAACGTCGGCCACGCGCGCACCAGCGGCATCGAGCTGGAAGCCAAGTTCTCGCTCTCCGAATTGATGGAGAATGCGCCGAATATCGACTTCCGCAGCAATTACAGCCGCTTCTGGTCGAAGGTGGACGGCATTCCCGGTCCGGACAACCGTCTCGACCAGCAAGCCAAGCAGACCGCCAACCTGGGCATGGATTACCGCATGAAGGACATCCCGCTGACCCTGGGCGGCAGCTTTAACTGGACGCCGTCGGTGCGCGTCCAGACCAGCCAGACGCAGACGGTCGATACGGGCCGCAAGCGCGTGCTCGATATGTACGCGCTGTGGAAGTTCGACGCCCGCACCCAGTTGCGCTTCTCGGCCTCGAACTTGCTGGCCGACGATTCGCTCGGTCATAATCTGATGTACGCTAAGGGCCTGTCCATTACCTCGGACTCGCTGAATCCCACCTACCGGGTGTGGAGTATCAAGCTGGAAACCAAGTTCTGATCGAACTGACCATATATACAAGAGAGGATACAAGTGAAGAAAACCCATCTGCTGAGCACTCTGGCCTTGAGCGTCATGGCCGCTTTCTCCCACGCCGCCGACGTTCCGCTGTCCGGCATCGACACCCAGTACATCGACGCCAGCGTGCGCGCGCAGGATGACTTCTTCACCCACCTCAATGGCCAGTGGCTGAAAACCGCCGTGATCCCGGCCGATAAATCGAGCTGGGGTTCCTTCGCCAAGCTGCGCGACGACACCCTGCCGCAGCTGCGCGGCCTGATCGAAGAGCTGCAGGCGAAAAAGCACAAGGCCGGCACCGAAGAGCAGAAGATCGCCGATCTGTACGCCAGCTACATGGACGAGGCCAAGCTGGAAAAAGCCGGCGTGCGCCCGCTGGCCGGTGAGTTCAGCCGCATCCGCGGCCTGAAGGACAAGAAAGGCCTGCCCGCGCTGATCGCCCACATGAACCAGATCGGCGTGGCCGCCCCGTACGGCTTCTATATCAGCCAGGATGCGCGCGAATCGACGCGTTACGCTGTCTACCTGTCGCAAAGCGGCCTGGGTCTGCCCGACCGCGACTATTACCTGAAACAGGACGATGCCCGCCTGGCCGACGTGCGCGTCAAATACGAAGCCCATATCGGCAAGATCCTGGGCCTGGCCGGCGTGAAGGACGCGCCAGCCAAGGCGAAAGCGATTCTGGCGCTGGAAACCGCGCTGGCCGAAGTGCAGTGGTCCAAGGTCGACAACCGCGATCCGGTCAAGCGCTACAACAAGAAGAGCTTCGCGGAACTGGCCGCGCTGGCGCCTGCCTATGACTGGAAAGGCGCGCTGGCCAGCACCGGTGTGTCGGCCAAGACCGACTATGTGATCGTCAGCCAGCCGAGCTACTTCTCGGCCCTCGACAAGGTCGTGCAGGACACCCCGCTCGCCACCTGGCAAGCCTACTTCGAATGGCAGTTGCTGCGCGACGCCGCGCCATACCTGTCCAAGGTTTTCGCCGAAGAGAACTTCGCCTTCTATGGCACCGTCATCTCCGGCACCAAGGAACAGCCGCCACGCTGGAAGCGCGGCGTGAGCGTGGTGGAAGGCGCCATCGGCGAAGGCCTGGGCAAGCTGTATGTGGCCAAGTACTTCCCGGCCGAACGCAAGGAGCGCATGGAGCATCTGGTGCAGAACCTGCTGGCGGCCTACAAGCAGAGCATCGACACGCTGGACTGGATGGGACCGGAAACCAAGCAGGAAGCGCAAGCCAAGCTGTCCAAGTTCACCTACAAGATCGCGTATCCGAACAAATGGCGCGACTACTCGGCCCTGCAGTTCACCGCCGGCGACCTGGCCGGCAATATGCGCCGCGCTTCGCTGTTCTCCTTCCAGCGCAATCTGAACAAGCTGGGCAAGCCGATTGACCGCGAAGAGTGGGGCATGACGCCGCAGACCGTGAACGCCTACTACCGTTCCACCACCAATGAGATCGTGTTCCCGGCCGCGATCCTGCAGCCGCCGTTCTTCGACGCGCGCGCCGACGATGCGGTCAACTATGGCGCCATCGGCGCCGTGATCGGCCACGAAATCAGCCACGGCTTCGACGACAAGGGCAGCCAGTCCGACGGCGACGGCAATCTGCGCGACTGGTGGACGGCCGCTGACAAGGCCAACTTCAAGACCAAGACCGACGCCCTGGTCAAGCAGTACAGCGCCTACAGCCCGCTGCCTGGCTATAACGTCAACGGCGAGCTGACCCTGGGAGAAAACATCGCCGACAACTCCGGCATCGCCGTCGCTTACAAGGCGTACAAGCTGTCGCTGAACGGCAAGGCGGCGCCGGTGATCGATGGCCTGACCGGCGAGCAGCGTTTCTTCATGGGCTTTGGCCAGGTATGGCGCAGCAAGATGCTGGAACCGCAGCAGATCATGCAGGTGAAGACCGATCCGCATTCGCCGGGCCAATTCCGCGCCAACGGCACCGTGGTCAACCAGCCCGGTTTCTACGAAGCCTTCGGCGTGAAGGAAGGCGACAAGATGTACGTGGCGCCGGAGCAGCGCGTGATTATCTGGTAAGCGCATAAGCTTTTGCAAAACCGGCTGAATCGAGCCGGCCCTCTACAAAAAGACCACATCGCGTGGTCTTTTTGTTATTCATGCCTGTTGCACTGTGCTAGAGTCGTCAGCTCGGCAAAAGTCCGAGAAAACCACTGTCTAAAACTAGAGGGGAAATATCAGTGAAACGACATCTGTTAAGTGCATTGACCTTGAGCCTGCTGGCTGGCGTATCCAGCGTAGCGGTTGCGGCGGAAGGCGCCACCAGCGCCGTTGCCGGCAAGGCTGCCGTCAGCGCGGCAAAAAACCTCGGCTCCGGCATCGACACCCAGTTCATCGATCCCGCCGTGCGTTCGCAAGACGACTTCTTCGTTCACCTGAACGGCAAATGGCTGTCCACCACCGAAATCCCGGCCGATAAGTCGAGCTGGGGCACCTTCGCCAAACTGCGCGACGATATCCAGCCGCAGCTGCGCGCCATCATCGAAGAATCGGCGGCCAAGGCCAATGGCGCCGACGCCAAGCGCATCGGCGACTTCTACGCCAGCTTCATGGATGAAGCGCGCCTGGAGCAGCTGGGCATCAGCCCGGTGAAGGCCGATCTGGACCGCATCGCCGCCATCAAGGACAAGAAAGAGCTGCCGCTGCTGCTGGCCGCCGCGGCGCGCAACTTCGTGCATTCCCCGTTCGGCTTCGGCATCCACCAGGACAACAAGGATTCGACCAAGTATGTGGCCGACATCTTCCAGGACGGCCTGGGCATGCCCGACCGCGACTACTACCTGAAAGCCGACGACGCCAAGCTGGCCGACACCCTGGCCAAATACGGCAAGCATGTGGAAGAGATGCTGGCCCTGGCCGGCGACGCCAATGCCGCCGCCAACGCCAAGGCCATCGTTGCCTTCGAAACCGAGCTGGCGAAAATCCAGTGGACCAAGGTTGAACTGCGCGACCCGGTCAAGGCCTACAACAAGGTCGCCCTGAACAAGCTGCCGGAACTGATGGCCAACTTCGACTGGAACAGCTATCTGCAGGCCACCGGTCTGGCCGGCAAGGTCGATTATGTGATCGTCAGCCAACCCACCTATCTGAAGGCGCTGGACGGCCTGCTGGCCGCCACCCCGCTGGAAACCCTGAAATCCTACTTCCAGTGGCAGACTGTGCGCTCCGCCGCGCCTTACCTGTCGAAATCCTTCGTCGATTCCAACTTTGCCTTCTACGGCACGGCGCTGAGCGGCGTGACCGAGAACCGTCCACGCTGGAAGCGTGGCGTGGAAGTGACCGAAGGTGCGCTGGGCGAAAGCATCGGCAAGATCTACGTCGAGCAGCACTTCCCGGCCGCCAACAAGGCGCGCATGGAAGAGCTGGTGAAGAACCTGCTGCTGGCCTACAAGCAAAGCATCAATAAGCTGGACTGGATGACCCCGGCCACCAAGAAAGAGGCGCAAGCCAAGCTGGCCAAGTTCACCACCAAGATCGGCTACCCGAACAAATGGCGCGACTACGCGGCGCTGAACGTGCAGCGCGACGACCTGCTGGGCAACGTCAAGCGTTCCAATGAGTTCGACTACAACAAGGAGCTGAACAAGCTCGGCAAGCCGATCGACCGCGACGAGTGGGGCATGACGCCGCAAACCGTCAACGCCTACTACAACCCGGAGATGAACGAGATCGTGTTCCCGGCCGCGATCCTGCAGCCACCGTTCTTCGACGCCAACGCGGATGACGCCATGAATTACGGCGCCATCGGCGGCGTGATCGGGCACGAAATCAGCCACGGCTTCGACGACCAGGGCGCCCAGTACGACGGCGACGGCAATCTGCGCGACTGGTGGAGCGCCGCCGACCACAAGAACTTCAAGAAGAAGACGGGTGAGCTGGTCAAGCAGTACAGCGCCTTCACCCCGCTGCCAGGCTACAACGTCAACGGCGAGCTGACCCTGGGCGAGAACATCGCCGACAACTCCGGCGTGGCGATCGCCTACAAGGCTTACAAGCTGTCCCTGAAAGGCAAGAAAGCGCCCGTGATCGACGGCCTGACTGGCGACCAGCGCTTCTTCATGGGCTTCGCCCAGGTATGGCGCAGCAAGATGCGTGAACAAGCCCAGATCGTGCAGATCAAGACCGACCCGCACTCTCCAGGCAAGTACCGCGCCAACGGCACCATGCGCAACCAGCCCGGCTTCTACAACGCCTTCGGCGTGAAGCCCGGCGACAAGATGTACCTGGCCCCGAAAGACCGCGTCATCATCTGGTAAGCCCTCTGCCGAGCCCGTGTCCACCTTGGTGCCTGGCACCGATCGGACACGGGTTCAGCTGATTACCTTGTCCGATTGGGGTCTGACCCCATGGTGGACACGGGCTCGGCTGATTACCGCTGCTGCTGCGGCGGTAAAGGCGAAAAAAAACCGCTCGGATGAGCGGTTTTTTTATGGCGGCGAAGATTTATTCTTTCTTTTCTTCGGCCGGTGCAGCGGCCGGTGCCGGCACTGCGGGTTCTTTCAGATTGCCGCCGGATTTGTTGGCCATGAAGACCACGGCACGGGCCACTTCCACATCGTCCAGATCCGGGTTGCCGCCTTTGGCTGGCATGGCGCGCAGACCTTCGATGGCGTGCTTGAGGATGGTGGCTTCGCCTTGGGCCAGACGGCTGCCCCAGGCGCCGTTGTCGCCCACTTTCGGGGCGCCAGCGGCGCCGCTGCCGTGGCAGGCCGCGCAAGTGGAGGTGTAGATGGCTTCGCCGGTCTGCAGTACTTTCGGCGCGTTGCTGTCTTTCAGGGTGTAGTCGATGTCGCCGACCGGTTTCAGGCGGGCTGCGAGGGCTTCGGATGACTGGCTGTCGGAACCGTGGCCGGTGAGTTTTTCCTGGGTCACGAATTGCACCAGCAGGGCAATCCCGATAACAGTGATGAGGAAGAAGCCTACCACGGCAGCAACGAGTTGCTTAGGCGTTCTGATAGCGGATTCGTGTTCGTTATGTGCGTCGCTCATGATTTCCTTAGTACAAAGATCGAAACTGGTGGCGGTTGGCGTTCTCGTTTTTGCACGTCGGCGCGCAATCACTCGCCAAACCCGCGATTATAGACCCAAAATTACCACTATGGAACGTAAATGATTTGTTGACTTCGCTACAACGGCTGGTGTTAAATTGTCTTTATGACACTAAAATAATACAGCAGCTGCGGAGGCTGGCAAATGACGGACACGACGTTTGCAGTACGGCTGGAATCCTTCGGGACGCGTTTGGCGATCGTGGCCGATGACGGCTGCTTCTGGTCCTACGCCCAATTGGCCGCCGCCGCCGACCGCGCCGCCACCGCCCTGCAAGGGCCGCGCCAGCTGGTTATTGTCGAGGCAGCCAACCGCATCGAATGCGTCTGCGCCTATCTGGCCTGCCTGCGCCGCGGCTGGCCCGTGGTGCTGGCTGAACCGGGTTCCACCGCACGCGATTCCCGTATTGCCGATACTTTCCAGGCCGGCCTGGTGTTCCGCGAGAACGAAGACGGCGGCTGGGCATTTCAAACTTTACCAGGGGCAAGGGAACCCGCCCTGCATCCCGAGCTTTGTCTCCTTCTGTCGACATCGGGCAGTACCGGCAGCCCGAAACTGGTCCGTTTGTCGCTGACAAATATCGAAAAAAATGCCCAAGCCATTGCCGAATATTTGGGCATTTTGACCACGGATAAGGCTATCACGGCGCTACCGTTGTTTTATTCCTACGGGATGTCCGTACTGAATTCCCATCTGGCGGTGGGCGCCACCGTGCTGCTGAGCGAATACTCGGTGGCCCAGGACGAGTTCTGGCAGCGTTTCGAGACCGAGGGCGCTACCTCGCTGGCCGGCGTGCCGTTCAGCTTCGACGTGCTGGAGCGGATCGGCTTCCGCCAGCGCCGCTATCCCGCGCTGCGCTATCTGACCCAGGCCGGCGGCCGGCTGCCGGCCGAGCGCGTGCTGGCTTACGCCGAGTGGGCGCGCGCGCAGGGCAAGCAAATGTTCGTCATGTATGGCCAGACCGAAGCCGCGCCGCGCATGGCCTATGTGCCGCCGGCCCAGCTGCACGCAAACCCGGACTGCATCGGCGTCCCCGTGCCCGGCGGCGCCTTCGAACTGGTCGAGGAAGACGGCACGCCGGTGACGGCCGCCGACCAGCCCGGCGAACTGGTATATCGCGGCCCGAATGTGATGATGGGCTATGCCGAAAGCGCGGCCGATCTGGCGCGTGGCGCCGGTCCCGCCGAGCTGCGCACGGGCGACCTGGCCTGCCGCAAGGCCAACGGCAATTACTATATAGTGGGCCGCAAGAGCCGCTTCTCGAAAATCCTCGGCCTGCGCATCAGCCTCGATGAGATCGAGCGCTGGCTGGAACAGCGCGGCGTATACGGCGCCGTGGGCGGCGACGACAAGCTGATCGCCGTCGCCATGGTGCAGCGCGCAGGCCGCGCCGAATTGAAGCAGGCCTTGCTGGAACGCTTTGGCCTGCCGGCATCGGCCGTCGAAGTGCGCGTGCTCGATCCGCTGCCGACGCTCCCCTCCGGCAAGGTCGACCACCGCGCCGTGCTGCGCCTGGTGCGCCAGGCGGCGGGCGAGGAGCTGCCGGAGGCGCCGCGCTCGCTGCTCGAAGCGTATAGCGTGGTGCTGGGCGTGCAGGACGTGCGGCCCGAGGACAGCTTCCTCGACCTCGATGGCGACTCGGTCAGCTTCGTCGATATCTCGCTGCTGATCGAAAGCTATCTGGGCCATCTGCCGGAAAACTGGGAAGCGCGCTCGATCGCCGAACTGGAAGCGCTCAAGCTGCCCGCCGCAGCGGCGCGGGAAGAGCACCGGCCGCGCCGCTTCGCTGTCGCCGCCATGGTCGCCTTCTCGCTGCTGGCCGTAGGCGAAGCTTCGCTGCAGATGCGCCATTACCTGAAGACCGGCCGCAGCGCCGCCGCCCTGCTGACCGGCAGCGGCGCCATGGTCTTCAACAAGGATTGGGGACTGACCACCTACCGTCCGCATTTCTCGCGCACGGTGTTGTCCAATGGCGGCCGCTTCGACGTCAACTCGCTCGGCTTCCGCAGCCCGGAAATCGCGGCCGCGCCGCAGGCTAACGAGCTGCGTGTGGTGGTGGCGGGCGCCTCCACCGTCTCCGGCGCCTACGCCGCCACCAACCAGGACACCTTCCCCAGCCTGCTGGAGCAGCGCCTGCGCCAGCAGATGCCGAGCCGCCCGGTGAACGTGGTGAACGCCGGCATCGAAGGCTATACCCTGGACGATATCGAGCGCCTGGTGGAGCGTGCCCTGATCGGCCTGAAACCGGCCGCCGTGGTGATCTACCCCGGCTTCAACGATATGAGCGGCATCTGCCGCGCCGCCCGCAGCCATGAGAAACCGGCCCACGCGCCGCAGCCCTCGCTGCCGCGCTGGATGCTGACGCGCGAAATCCTGGCCAAGAACACCGTTTCGCTGCGCGAGCCGCCGGTGCGCGCCGCCGTAGTCGATCCCGCCCAGCACATGACCGACGGCTATGCCGCGCGGCTGGACGCCATCGTCGGCCGCCTGCAAAGCGCCGGCATCGTGCCGGTGCTGATGACGGTGGCGCGCGCCACCAAGCATGAGCGGCAACCCGGCAGCGTGCAGCTGGCGCAGACCGCGCTGTTCTACAACCCTTGCCTCGACCTCGCAGGCCTGCTCAAAGCCAGCGCCATGTACAACCGCGCCATCGCCAATGTGGCGCGGCAGCGCCGTACCGCGCTGGTCGACCTGGCCCGCGCCATGCCGGGTGGGCGCGATTACTTTGTCGACGGCGGCCACTTCACCGCGCGCGGCGAGCGCTTCACCGCCGATTACCTGTTCCGCAGCATGTATAGCCAGCCGGAACTGGCGCGCGGCCTGGGCATCCCGCAGCGCATGGAAGTGGCCAGCGGCGGCGCGTTCACCAGCAAAGAAAAATAAGGTCCGGCCGTGGAATTGACGGGCTTCGCCTATCTGGTGTTTTTCCTGCTGGTGCTGGCGGCCCACCACTACTTGCGCGCGCATGGCGGCTGGCAGAAGGCCATGCTGACCGCCGCCAGCTACTACTTCTACGCCACCATCGACTGGCGTTTCATGGGCCTGCTGGCCGCTTTCACCGTCATCAACTACAGCGCCGGCGAAGTGGTGATGCGCGCGCGCAGCCTTGCCTTGCGGCGCGCAGCGGTGGCGTCGGCCATCGGCGCCAGCCTGGCCATGCTCGGCTACTTCAAATACCTGAACTTCTTCGCCGCCATGTTGAACAGCGTGGCCCAGTGGATGGGACAGGACGCGCTGCTGCCGCTGGTGAGCGTGCTGCTGCCGGTGGGGATTTCCTTCATGACCTTCCAGGCCATCAGCTACCCCATCGACCTGTATGCGGGACGGCTGCAAAAGACCTGCAGCTTCGGCGACTTCGCCTTGTTCATCGCCTTCTTCCCGCGCCTGCTGGCCGGGCCTATCGTCCCCGCCGCCTACTTCCTGCCGCAGCTGGAACAGCCGGTGCGCGTGAGCGAGGACCAGCGCTTCGAAGGCCTGGCCCTGGTGCTGCGTGGCGTGGTCAAGAAGGTGCTGCTGGCCGATACCCTGGGCAGCCATCTGGTTGATCCCGCGTTTGCCAATCCCGGCGTGTATTCCTCCGCCTTCCTCTGGCTCGCCATGTTCGGCTACAGCCTGCAAGCCTATCTGGACCTGAGCGGCTACACCGATATGGCGCTGGGCGCCGCGCGCATGCTGGGCTACCGGCTGCCGTCCAACTTCAACCGGCCCTACCTCGCTACCAGCGTCGCCAACTTCTGGCAGCGCTGGCATATCAGCATGTCCTCCTTCTTCCGCAACTACCTGTACACGCCCTTGTCGGCCGCATGGAGCGCGCCGGCCTGGCTCAATTTGCTGATCGTGTTCGTGGCGATCGGCCTGTGGCACGGCGCGGGCTGGAATTTTGTCGTCTACGGCCTGCTGCACGGCAGCCTGGTGGCGCTGGAACATCTGCGCAGCGAAGCGCGCACCGCGCGCGGCCTGCCGGCGCCCGTGTACCGCGGCCTGCGGCTGGCGCTGCAGGTGGCGCTGATCTTCAGCATCGTCTCGCTGACGCGCATCCTGTTCCGCAGCGAGAGCCTGGCGGTGGCCGGCTCCTACCTCGCCGCCATGGCGGGACCGCTGGACGGCCGCTTTCCCTTGTCGCTCTCGGCCCTGCTGGCGCTGGCCGCCGCCGCCCTGCTGCACTTCACCCCGATGCGCTGGCGCGAACTGCTGATGGCGGCCGTCAACCGCCAGCCCGCCTGGGCCTTTGGCGCCAATTTCGCCGCAATCACCTATCTGAGCATCGTTTTCACGCGCGGCAACGGCGGCTTTATCTACTTCCAATTCTGAGTTGGCTGGGTCTTTGATGCGATTTGTGCAATAATTTCTGCATTCTCATGGACGGCGGCGGCGAAAGCCGGTATCCTTCGTCTCACTTCCGACATCCCACCCGCGCGGCTGTAGCTCAGTGGATAGAGTATTGGCCTCCGAAGCCAAGGGTCGCTGGTTCGATCCCAGCCAGCCGCACCACTAATTCCCCTTTAAATTCAAAAACTTAGGCTGGTAGTTCCACGCTAAAGGTGCATCCTCGACCATCCAGGCCGCCACTTAGCCGCACATTGCCCGCCAGGCGCGCCACGGCTTGCTTGACGATGGCCAGTCCCAGGCCCGACCCCGGCGTATCGTGGCCGCCGCTGCCGCGGTAGAAGCGTTCGAAGATCAATTCCTGTTCGCCCGGCGCGATGCCGGGGCCGTTGTCGGCCACCGCCAGTTGCAGGCCGCCGCCGTTGCGCGCCAGGCTGACCACGATGCGTCCGCCTTCCTGCGTGTAGTGCACGGCGTTGCGCAGCAGGTTTTGCAGGATGGCCTGGAAGGCTGGCACGTCGAGCGTGTGCGGCAGCGTGTCGGGCGCGTCGAGTTCCAGCTCCAGCTGGCGCGCCATGGCGGCGGGGGCGGCCAGGGCCAGTTCCTGGCGCGCCAGTTCGGCCACGTCGACCTTGCTGGCGCTGCGCGCCGTGCTGCCGTCGGCCTGCGCCATTTCCAGCAGCTGCGCGATCAGGTGCGAGGCACGTGAGATCGCGTGGTCGAGGCGCTGTTCGGCCACGCGCCGCTGCGCTTCGTCGGGCGCGGCGGCCAAGGCGTGGGCCTGGACCGAGATCACGGCCAGCGGCGTGCGCAGCTCGTGCGCGGCGTCGTGGACGAAATTGTGTTCGCGTTCGATGCGCCGGCGCAGCTTGGCCAGCAATTGGTTGATCGCCTGGCCCAGCGGCAGCAGGTCGGCATAGTTGGGATTGATGTCGAGCGGGGACAGCTCGTCCGGGCCGCGCGCGGCGATCCGTTTCGACAGCAGGTGCAGGGGACGCAGGCCGCGCGCCACCGCGATCCAGATCGGCAGCAGCACCAGCGGGAAGGCGATCAGCAAATCCTTGACCAGATCGCTGCCGACGCTGGTCAGCAGCCAGAATGGCGCGGGCATCGGCATGGCCACGGTCAGAATCCAGCGTTCGGATTCGCCGCGGTAAACGCGGTAGCGCAGGCCGTGGATGATGGCGTTGCCGATCTGCCCGTTCATGCCCTTGAGACGCACCCCTTCCGCTTCCGGCGACAGGAACAAGCGCTCGCCGCTGCGCGCGTCGAGCTGCAGCAGCACGGCGCCAGGGACGTCGATGCTGTCGTAATAGTCGTTGAGGATGATGGAGGTCGTGTTGGCGACGGCGCGCGCTTCATCGGCCGTGGTCAGGCCGCTGATGGAACCCATCATGCTGGCGCTGAAATCGCGCAGTTCCTGGTCGTTGTGGCGCACATCGCGCGCCTTGACGAATTCGATGCAGAGAAACACCGACCACACCAGCACGAACGCAATCAGCAGGGCCACCACGATGCGCCGCGTAAGGGTCGGCCTGGCCCATGGCCGCCGCCGGTGCATCAGGCCTCCAGCATATAGCCGACGCCGCGCACGGTGCGGATGCGCTGGGCGCCGATCTTGCGCCGCAGATTCGAGACGTGCACTTCGATGGCGCCGAAATCGAGCGGGTCGCCCAGCGGTTCCAGGCGCTGCGCCAGCGCGCCCTTGGGCACCACGGCACCGGCTTCGCGCGCCAGTTCCAGCACCAGCTGGAATTCGCGCGGCGACAGGTCGAGCGCCACGCCGTCGAGCTGCACCAGGTGGGCGCGCGGCTCGATCTGCAAGGCGCCGATGCGCCACACTTCGGTGGCCTGCTGCGCGTAGCGGCGCCGCACGGCGCGGATGCGCGACATCAATTCGGCCGTGATGAAGGGCTTGACGATGAAGTCGTCGGCGCCGCCATCCAGGCCGGTGACGCGGTCTTCCAGCCCGGCGCGCGCGGTCAGGATGATGATGGGGACCGTGCAGCCGGCATTGCGCCATTGCTTGAGCAGTTGCAGGCCGCCGCCATCGGGCAGGCTCAGATCGAGCAGTACGCAGTCGTAGTCCTGCGCGTCGCAGACCGGGGGCGCGTCGTTGATGCGGCGCCGCCATTCGCTGCTGACGCCATCGGCCTTCAGCGCTTGCTGCAAGGCCTGGCCCAGATCGAGGTCGTCTTCAATAATTAGGATATGCATGTGAAAAAGTATAAGGCCCGAACCTTAAGCTTTGCCAAAGGTTGACGCTCTTAACTTGATAGCAACGTATATGCGCTGGCCAGGAGCCTGGCTTTAATTTAGGTGTTGCAGGCGGACTTCGACGGCCGGCAGGTCTGCCAGGAACCACACCGAGGAACCACGGTTCGATTCACGGATAAAGTCGCGCAGTGCCTCGCTGGCATCCAGTTCGGCGCTCAGATCGCCCACTATGGCGAGCTTTAGTCCGTGCGTGATCAGTTTCTGAATTGCTTCGCCGGCGAAGCGGGTACGCAGCACGAAGAAATCAGGCGAAAGGCGTGCTTTATCCAGCACCAGCCAGCACACCTTATGTCCGAAGGCGTGGCCCATAAGGTCGTTCAAATCGCCTGGGCGGCTGATGACGGGGCCATCGGCCGTACAGTGAAGCACGTTTTGTCCGTGCAGCTGGAGGATGTTGTCGGCGGGAGTCGTCATGCCAATAATATAGACCAGTTAGAGATACGCTGCTTTCTCGTGGACGTGAGTGTGGTTGTATGCCGACCGTCCCGTCTTCAGCGCCACCCTGGTGCATGGCACGCGGCGCCAGGTGCTGTTCTCTTCGCACTACTATGGCAGGCCGTTGCCGCCGCTGATCTTCTCTTTTTACGATTTCTATCCGCTGCTGATGGACCGCACGGTGTGGGTCCATATCTCGGACACCAGTTGGCCGGACGATACGCTGATCGAGCTGGAATACATGGACGAGGCGCCGCTGGGCCGGGCGGCCGTGACCAGCTTCCCCAGCGGCTATGAGGTCTGGGTCTACAACGACAAGCTGGAGCTGCCCGCGCTGGCCGGCTTTGTGCCGGTGCTCGGATCGGTGGCAAGCGCCGTCGAGATGACGGCGCAAAACCGGGAACTGGTCATCCTGTTCGACCCGAGTGGCACGGTGCGCAGATACCAGATGCGCGTCGACGGCTCGCGGCTGGAAAAACTGGCCGGACCGTAAGGCGGCAAGCGGCGCGCCACGGTGCGCGTCCGGCGTTGACAGGCGATCTGCAAGTCGCCGCGCAAATCCGCTATAATGAGAATAATTCTCATTTGCAAGCGACTGCCGCCACGCCGCACCATGTCCTCATCCCACCCGCTTCACAGCCTGTACACCGACCATGGCGCATGGCTGCGCAACTGGTTGCGCGCGAAGCTGGGCAATGCCTGGGACGCGGCCGATCTGGCGCACGACACCTATGTGCGCATTCTGCAGGCCGGCACCCGCCCCGCTGCGGAAGACTCGCGGCGCTATCTGGTGCAGGTGGCGAATGGCTTGATGATCGACCTGTTTCGCCGCCGCCGCATCGAGACGGCTTATCTGGAGGCGCTGAGCCTTTTGCCGGAAGCCCAGGCTCCGTCCGAGGAGAGCCGGGCGCTGGCCGTCGAGGCCTTGCTTGAGCTGGACCGGCTGCTGCACAAGCTGCCGGCCAAGGCGCGCCAGGCTTTCCTGCTCTGCAAGCTGGATGGATTGAGCTACCGCGACATCGCGGCGCAGCTGGGCGTGTCCGTTTCATCCGTCGAAAAATACATCGCGGCGGCCCTGCAGGCTTGCTGCCTGGCGCTGTACCAGCCATGAGCAAGATACTGTCTGCGGCACCCGACCCGCTTCTGGTGCAATGCGCCGCGCAATGGATGGCGCGCCTGTGGTCGGACAATGCCAGCGACGCCGAGCGCGCCGCCTGCGCCGCCTGGCGCGCGCAAAAGCCCGAGCACGAAGCGGCCTGGCAATGCCTGCAAGCGGTCAACGAGCGCTTTGACGCCATGCCGGGAGCGGCGGCCCATGCGGCCCTGAAAAGCGTGTCGGCCCCATCGCCTGCGCGCCGCAAGGTCTTGCAGCTGCTGGGTCTGGGCATCGCCGTTGGCGGCGTCTACCGCCTGGCCGGCGAGAGCGAAATATGGGCGCAGGCCAGTGCCGACCATGCCAGCGCCGTCGGCGAAATACGCCGTCTGACCCTGCCCGATGGCAGCACCGTGGTGCTGAATACCGGCAGCGCCATCGACGTGGCTTTCAGCGCAGCGCAACGCCGCATCGTGCTGAAGGCCGGCGAAATCCTGGTGACGACGGCAAAGGATGCGGCCTTGCCGCACCGGCCCTTCCTGGTGCAGAGCCGGCATGGCACGGTACGGGCGCTGGGTACGGAATTCGTGGTGCGCCAGCATAGGGACGGGTCGAGCGTGTCGGTGCAGCATGGCGCGGTCGAAATCCGTGCCGGGCAAGGCGGCTTGCTGCGGCTGGAGGCGGACCAGCAGGCCAGCTTCAGCGCCGAGCGCATCGGCGCGCCGCTGCCGGCGGCAGAACACGCCGCCGCCTGGTCGCGCGGAGTGCTGGTGGCAGAGCAGATGCGCCTGCAGGATCTGCTGCAGGAGCTGGGCCGCTACCGGCGCGGCCTGCTGCGCTGCGATCCCGCCGTGGCGGAGCTGCGCGCCAGCGGCGTCTTCCCCTTGCGCGATACCGACCGCGCGCTGCGCAATCTGGCACTCGGCCTGCCGCTGGAAATCCGCTATCTCTCGCCTTACTGGGTCACGGTGCTGCCGCGCCGCCGCACCGGACAAAAATAATTCGCAAAAGATTGAGGGTTTTGCTTTCTCGTCCGGAAAGCAAGGTATAGACACCATATCCTCAAACGAAAGGGCATCATGCGGCAACGCTTCCACCGTTCACCATCGACTCCATCCTCCCTCGCCGCGGCGCTGCTGTGCTGCGCCGTCCCGGCCGGCCTGCTGCTGGCCGCCTCGCCGGCTGCCCAGGCGCAGCAGAGCAGCGCCACTGCGCAAACGCGCCAGGCCTATCGCCTGCCCGCCGGCTCGCTGGACCAGACCTTGAACCGCTTCGCGGCGGCGGCGGGCATCGAGTGGACCGCGAATTCGGCCCTCACCGCCGGCAAGACCAGTCCTGGCCTGAATGGCAGCTACACCGTGGCCGAAGGCCTGGCCGAGCTGTTGAAAGGCCAGGGGCTGGATGCGGTGCGCAATCCGAATGGCTCGTATGCCTTGCAGCTCGCCTCCGGCAGCGGCGCGGCGACGGCCCAGACCCTGCCCAGCGTCACCGTCACCGCGCAGCTGGAAAAGAGTGCCACCACCGAAGGCAGCACTTCCTACACCAGCAGTGTGGTGACCATGGGCCGCGGCGAGCAGGCGATGAAGGATATCCCGCAGTCGGTCAGCGTGCTGACGCGCCAGCGCATGGACGACCAGGGCATCACCGATATGCGCCAGGCCACCAATAGCGTGACCGGCGTGGTGGGCGCGCAAGGCGTCGGCCCCGGCCTGGTCATCTTCTCGCGCGGCTTCCAGATCGACCAATGGCAGTACGATGGCGTGCCGATGCCGCGCAATACCTATGCGCTTGGCAACTGGGCCTCGGAAGGCATGGCTTTCTATGACCGCATGGAAGTGTTGCGCGGCGCATCCGGGCTGCTGCAGGGCACCGGTAGTCCGGGCGGCGCCGTCAATCTGGTGCGCAAGCGCGGCCAGGCCGAGCGCGCGATCACCCTGACCGCCAAGGCCGGTTCCTGGGATGGCTTCGGCGCCCAGGTCGACGCCGGTGGCGCGCTGAACGCCGAAGGCACGCTGCGCGGCCGTGTGCTGCTGGACGAAGACCGCTCGCATTCCTATATCGACTCCGTCTGGAACCGCGCGCACACCCAGTATGCGGCGCTGGATTACGACCTGAGCTCCGCCACCACGATCGGCCTTGGCGTCAGCCATGCAAGCAACCGCTCGCGTCCCATGCTGATTGGATTGCCGCGCTCCGTTGGCGGCGCCGACATCGGCCTGCCGCGCTCCACGTACACGGGTGCGTGGTGGAACCGCTCGCAGAACGAGCAAAGCAATCTGTTCTTCGATCTGGAGCACCGCTTCAACGACCGCTGGACCTATAAATTCGCCGGCATCGCCATGCGCGAGCGGAACTCCTCGGTGCATCAACGCATTGCCGGCGAGGCGGACGCCGCCGGCAAGGGCGTTGACTACGCCAATTTCGCCGTCGATTTCAGCAGCCGGAAACGTGGTTTCGACACCTACCTGCGCGGCCAGATCGACGCTCTCTCGCTTCAGCACGAACTCATCCTCGGCGCCAACTACTCGCAGTTCAACTCGGACGATGCCTACACGCGCACCTGGGAAAAGGGCGTCGACCTCTGGAATATCCGGCATGACCGTCCATGGCAGGACTTCAACAGCATCGCCGCCAAGGACCGCGCGCGGACCAGCACTTACGATACTGAACAGAAGGGCGTATACAGCACCTGGCGCACGAAATTTTCACCCGCGCTGACCGCGGTGGTGGGTGGCCGCCTTAGCTGGTTCAAGGAAATTTATGCCGCACCCGGCTCCAGCGAAACCAAGGCGGAATCCGGCAAGTTCACCGGCTACGCTGGCCTGGTGCATGCGCTGAACAAGGACTGGTCGGCCTACGTCAGCTATGCCGATATCTTTGAGCCGCAAGCCGAGCGCGATGTCGGCGGCCATGCGCTCGATCCGGTCACGGGACGCAACTATGAGCTGGGCCTGAAGGGCGAGCTGCTGCAAGGCCGCCTGAATACTTCCTTCGCCATGTTCCGCTACGATCACTCGGGACGCGCGGTGCGCGATCTGGCTGCCGGCTTTGCCTGCGACGGCTGGTATTGCTCGCGCGCTTCGGGCAAGGTGCGCAGCCAGGGCGGCGAGGCGGAAGTCAGCGGCGAGGTGGCGCGCGGCCTGCAGCTGTTCGCCGGCTATGCGTATACGACGACGAAGTATCTGTCGGACCCGGAAAACGAAGGCCAGATCTTCAGCACCTGGGCGCCGAAGCATATGCTGCGCGTGTGGGCCGACTATAAGCTGACTGGCGCGCTGCGCAATGTCAGCGTGGGCGGCGGCGTCAACACCCAGAGCCATACCTTGGGCTATGGCCGCACTTTCAATGTGCCTGGTTTCAGCACCTGGAGCGCCCGCCTGGCCTATCAGGTGACGCCCGAGGTTTCGCTGGCGCTGAACGTCAACAACGTCTTCGACAAGCGCTATTACGTTCCGGCTTACAGCACCACGGCGTCGAACAACCATTACGGCGATCCACGCAGCGCCATGCTGACCTTGAAGTACACGCCATTGCGTTGATGGCGGACAGGCACGCGCTGTTTGCCTGCCGGCCGAATCCGGTCAGCGGGCATTGCGCCGCATCGCCTCGATGGCGGCGATAACAGCGTCGGGCGCGTCTTTTTGCAGATAGTGGCCGGACTGCGCCAGCGTTTCGGCGCGTGCCGCGCCGCTCAGGCGCAGCCAGTCCTGGCGCAGGCCATCCTGCATGGCGGTGAAGGCGGGCGTGGCGGCGATGTCGGAGCGGCCGCTCATCAGCAGGCGCACCGGCATGCGCAAGGCACCGGCCTGCATCAGCCGTTCGGTGCAGACGGCCTGCTCGTCGAATTCTCGCTTCATCGCGCCGCTGAAAGTCACGGTGAGCATACCCTTGATGATCGCCGCTTGTGCCGGCGCCTCCTGCTGCATGCGCTCCCAGTGGCGCGGGTGGGTGGGATCGAGCAGCACCAGGCCCGCCACTTCATGCGGATACAGGGCCGCAAAAGCATATTGATACAGGCCACCGATGGAATGGCCGGCCAGGATATAGGGCGGCTTCAAGCCCGCCGTCTGCAGCAGGCGGCGCTCTTCCTCGGCCACCGAACAGGGATCGCGCGGCGCCGTGCCGGAGGGCGTGGCGCCATAGCCGGGACGGTCGTAAGCGAAGACCGCGCCATTGCGCGCCAGTGGCTGGAACACGCTTTGCCAGGCATCCTTGCCGTCGCCCAGACCTGCCTGCAGCACCACCGTCGGGCCGCCCTGTCCCGCCAGGGTGTAAGCCATCTCGCCGCCGCCGGGCATATCGGCTTTGCTGGACGGCAGGCTGGCGCAGGCGGCAAGCGTGGCTGCCAGCAAGGCGGCGATACCCGCCGCGCGCGGCAGGCCGGGCCGATTCTTGCAATGGGTGTTGGAGTTCATGGCGCCAGCATAGCATTGGCGTATGACCGTTGTATGATCTGGGCTTCATCGTTGGAGCGCCTATGAATACCCAGCAAGCGAAAGACCTTTGCAACAGCTTCCCAGCCGCCGTGGAGGCCTTGCATGGTCCGCCTTCGAACATCCTGACCTATACGGTGGGCGGCAAGCATTTCGCCTGGTTCAAGACCAGCGAACCGGAACAATGGCGTTTCAGTTTCCGCGCCACGCCGGAACGTTTTCTGGAGCTGACCGGCATGCCGGGCGTGAAGCCGGCGCGCTTCATGGCGCGCTATCACTGGGTCACGATCGTGAATGTGCGCGCCTTCCCCGAGGACTATCTGCGGGAGCTGGTGCAGTGGTCGTATGAGCGCGCCCTGGCATCGCTCAGCAAGACCCGGCAGCGGGCCTTGCTGGCGGCCATCCAGGCTTAGCGCGGCGGCTGGCCCTTGAAGGAAGGCATGCGCTCGGCGTTCGCCACGGCGTAGCCGAGATTGAGCGTGAACTGCGCCTGCTGCACCATGCCCGACAGATCCCAGGCCGGATTGTATTCGTCCGATACCTGGTGATAGTGCTGGGTGTAGTCGCGGATGCGGGCCAGCGAACCGGTCGGGTCGTTGACGAAGTCGAACAGGCCGTCGCCCGAGAACACCGAGGAGCCGACGCGGATGCCCGGCACGCCCGCCTTCACGAAGTTATAGTGGTCGCTGCGGAAGAAGCTGCCGGCTGGATCGGGTACTTCCGGCACCAGCCGCAAGCCCATTTTCGTCGCCACTTCGGCCGAGGTGGCGCGCAGCGTGCTGGCATCGCTACCGGGCACGCCCATATCACGCGTGACGCCGACAAAGTTCATGCTGTCCAGATTCAGGTTGGCGGCAGTCTGCGCCAGCGGCCAGGCCGGCTGGCGGATATAGGCGGCGCTGCCCAGCATGCCCTCTTCCTCGGCGCAGGGCCAGAAGAAGATCTGGGTGCGGCGCGCCGGTTTTTTCGCGGCTGCCTGCGCCATGGCCAGCAGGGCCGCCGAGCCGGAGGCATTGTCCACCGCGCCGTTCCAGATATGGTCGGTCTTGCCGGTACGGGCGTTCTTGTCGTCCTTGCTCGGATCCTTGCCCAGATGGTCCCAGTGCGCCGAATACACGACGGCCTGGTGCTTCAGTTGCGGATCGCTGCCGGGAATGATGCCGATGATATTGGACTGTTCCAGCTGGCGCATGCTGCTGTGCATTTCAATATGCGCGCTGGCCGTCAGTTCCACCGGGCGGAAGCTGCGCGACTCGGCGCTGGCGCGCAATGCCGCCAGATCCAGGCCGCTGGCGGTGAACAGCGCCTTGCTGGCATTTTCCTCCAGCCAGCCTTCGAAGCGGTTGCCGCCGCCGGCCAGGTGCACGCGCTCCAGCTTATAGGCGTTGGCCGGCACATAGAAGGGATAGGAGGCCGAAGCGTCCGTATGCAGCACCAGCACGCCGAGCGCGCCTTGGCGATAGGCTTCCTCGAATTTGTAATCCCAGCGGCCGTAATAGGTCAGCGACTTGCCGCCGAAACGGTTCGGCTCATCGACCGTCGGCTGCGGATCGTTGAGCATCATCAGCAGCAGCTTGCCGCGTACGTCCACGCCCTTGTAATCGTCCCAATTCTCTTCCGGCGCGCGGATGCCGTAACCGACAAACACCATTGGCACATCCACGCGCAGCTCGGTTTCGCCATTGCCCGAACCGTAGATCACGTCGCGGCCGAATTCCAGCGCCTGGCTCTTGCCGTTGGCATCGATGCGCATCCGGCTGCTGGACTGGATCTTCATGCCCAGCATCGGCACCACCTGGCGGTAGCTGCCGTTGGGCAGGGGCTTGAGGCCGGCTTCGGCCGCCTGTTTCTCCAGATAGCGCACGGTCAGGTCGGCGCCGGGCTGGCCGGTGCCGCGCCCTTCCAGCCGGTCGCTGGCGAGATAAGCCAGGTGGGCGCGCAGCGGCTTTTCAGCCACCACCGGTTCCTGTGCCTGGGCGGCAGCCCCGGCGTACAAACCGGCGCACAGAATCAGTAAAGATCGCATGGTTCCTCCAAAAAAATGAAATCGGAGTGCCGTGGGCGGCACCTTCTGGGTGGGCTTGCATGCCCCATACTGCGGGCAGGAAGACGGACGGATGTCATGGGCGCACCGGCTTCACGCTATAGCGGGTGACGGCGATGGTGCCGCACAGGATCAGGGCCACGGCGCCGCAGGCAAAGGCGGTCAGCTCGGCGCCGAAAACCAGGAAGGCGATGAACAATCCGATCAAGGGTTCCAGATACTGGCCGAAGATGGTGAGCGCCTCGGCCTTGCGCATCGAATACGAATAGCACCACAGCGAGAGCGGCATCAGCACGCCGCTGACGATAATGGCGCCCGCCACCGGCCAGCTGGCCTGCCACACGCTGTAGTCGCCGGCGGCGATGAACAGCATCAGGCTGAAAAGCGCGCCGATATAGCTGCAGATGGCGGTGATCTGGGTGTCGTTATAGACCGCGTGGAAGCGCGTGATGATCACGGTGTAGGCGACCCAGGCCAGCATGCCGGTCAGCACGCCGAGCAGGGCGCCCAGCTGGAAGGGCGCGCCTGCGGCATGGCTGTCCTGCAGATACAGCGCCAAGCCGCCCACCGTGGCCAGCAGGCCGGCCACGGCGCGGGTGGTGAAGCGGTAGCGCAGCAGCAGCGCGATGAGCACCGGGCAGCTGGAGAAGACGACGATGTACCAGCTGGCCGTGACCTGCTGGATGGCCCAGGTCTGCACATAGATGATCATGCAGCTGCTGACCACCAGCACGGCCCAGCTGCGCCAGGACAGCCGGGACGCGCCGGCCACGGTCTGCTTCAGATAGGGCAGCATGAACAGGCCGGCCAGCGTGTAGCGCAGCATCAGGTAAGTGACCAGCGATACATGCGCCAGCGCGGCCTTGGCCACCGTGGGCACGGAGGCCCAGATGGTCAGCGTGACCAGCAGCGAAATCAGGGGCAGGATGCGGGCCAGGCCGTTCATGCGCGCGCCGATCAGAACAGTTTATTGCGCAGGATGGTGTCGCACAGGCGCTGCACTTCCGACTCCGGCATCCCGGCGCGCAGCATCACGCGCAGGCCGGCCTTGTCGCGCGCCACGATGGGGAAGAACACCGGCGACACATAGAAGCCTTCGCGGTAGAGGTCGAGACCGACGTTGATGACGTTCTCGTGACTGGCGCGCACCACGCGGATCGGGAAGCGCAAGCCGGTCTGCTCGGTGTCGATGCGGGCGTCGAACAGCTTGATATTGCGCTGCAGCTTCTCCTGGCGCTCCTTGAGCTCCGGGCTGTTGTGGATTTCGGCCGCGGCCAGGGCGCCGCCGATGGCCGCCGTGTTCATCGGCTGCGACCAGGCCAGCGGGCCGCCGAAGCGTTCCAGCGTGAGCGCCTGGTCCACGCGTTTCGGGCCGAACATGATGGCCGCGCCGGCTGCGCCAAAGGCTTTGTTCAGCGTTGCCACGATGATGGTGCGGTCGTTCACTTCCGGAATGCTGGAACGGATGTAGCCCTCGCCTTTGTCGCCGACGATGGACAGCGAATGCGAATCGTCGAAGTACAGGAAGAGGCCATATTTTTCCTGCAGCGCGAGCAGTTCCTCGGCCGGGGCGTGGCCGCCCATGCTGTAAGTACCGTCGCAGATATAAGCGACGTTCTTATGCTTCTTGCAGACGTCCTCCAGGAAGTTCATATCGTTGTGCGGCGCGGTCAGCACTTCGGTTTCGTCGGCGCACACGGCCTTGTACAGGTTCATGGAGAAGTGCGCGTTCTTGTCGAACACCACCACCGGCTTTTCGCCGTTGGCCAGGTGGCCGGAGGCGATCAGCGGTAGGATGCCGGCGCTGGCGGCGCTGGCCGAGATGGCGGTAACGACCTTGGCGCGGAACAGGGAGGACAGGCTGTCTTCCAGTTCCAGCAGGGCCGGCATCTGCACCCGCACGCGCGAGATGCAATGATCCAGCACGCCGTATTTTTCCAGTGCGCGGATGGCGCCCTGGATGATGTGCGGATGGGAGTCCAGGTCCAGGTAGGAGCAGCAGCTCAGGTTGACGAAACGGTGGCCGTTGTCGGTGGTGAAGTAGCCGTCCTTGCCGAGCGAGGCGACGATGCCGGCCAGGCCGTGGGCCGCCGTCTCTTCCCAGAAGCGCGAGCCGATGGCGACCGCCTTCTCGTTGTTCATGAACTGGTTTCTGCGTGGGGTAATCAGATCGTCTGGCATGTTCTTTCCTTTGAATAGGGGATGCTTCAAGCAAATTCGATAAGCTGTCCGGCCTGCGCCTCATCGGCGCGCTGCTGGATCAGGGTGGCGAGGCACAAGTCCTGGAAGGCGGTGCCGACCGAGACGAAGACGCTGTGGCCGGACGGCGCCGGCGGCGTGGCCTGGTTCAGCAGCTCGCCGATCTCCGCGGCGCGGCGATTGAACTCGCCCGCTTCGCGGATGGCGGCGGCGCGTTCCTCCACGGCCAGGAAGGCCTGGTCCAGCACCGAGCGCCCGACTTCGATGCTGTCGTCGGTATGGTTGCCGACCGCGTTGATGTGGCAGCGCGCAAGCAGGGCGTCGGCCTCGATCAGCGGCGTTTCCGAAGTGGTGGCGGTGCAGACGATGGCCGCGCCTTCCAGCGCGTGGCGCAGGCTGGGCGCCGCCAGCAGTTCGCAGGCGATGCCTTTGACGGCGGCGCAACGCTGGATGAAGGCCTGCACATTGGCGCCGTGGCGCGAATAGATCTGGGCGCGCCGGATCGGCCGCACCGCGCACATGGCCTCCAGCTGGGCCAGTGCCTGCGCGCCGCTGCCGATGATGGCCACGGTGTCGGCGTCGGCCGGGGCCAGCAGGTCCGTCACCAGGGCGGCGGTGGCGGCGGTGCGCAGGGCGGTCAGGCTATTGCCTTCGATCAGGGCCTGGAATTGGCCGGTGGCGCCGTCCTGCACCGTCACCAGCGAATGCATGGTGGCTGCTTCCTGCTCGTGCAGGTGCAGGGCCGCCACCTTCACGGTGAATTTGCGTGCGCTGCCGCCGAAAGCCGGCATGGCGCCCAGATAGGCGTGGCTGCCCGGCGGCGAAATGATGGTGCGCGCCGGCACCAGGGCCGGCTCGGCCACGCTGGCGCGGTAACCCTCGCGCAGCGCGGCCACAGCATCGGCCATCGTCACCAGGGTGCGCACATCCTTGCTGTTGAGGATACGCATGGCGCGGCCTTATTGCTGGGCGTTGCGCAGCGGGACCAGGAAGCTGCGCTCGCAGACCATGAACTGCCGGTCCGGATGCACGAAGCCTTTGGTTTCCACCGTCACGATGCCGTCGCCGGGACGGGAATCCGACTGGCGTTTGGCCACCACCCGCGTTTCGGCATAGATGGTGTCGCCGGCGAACACCGGCGAGAGGAAGCGCACATTGCTCCAGCCCAGGTTGGCCACGCCGCGCGCGCTGGTGCTGGCCAGGCTCAGGCCACCGATGATGGCGAAGGTGATCAGGCTCGATACCAGGGGCTTCTTGAATTCCGTCTGCTCGCCATAGGCCGCGTCGATGTGCAGCGGATGGGTGTTCATGCACAGCAGCGACATCCAGGTGTTGTCCGCCTCCGAGATGGTGCGGCCGGGACGGTGCTCATAAATATCGCCGACATCGAAATCTTCGTAGTACATGCCATGCGATTCGCGGTAACGCTGTCCATCGATATGTTCCAGGACACTGATGCTCTTTTTCATTGACGTGCGTGCTCCGTGGTTAGACCTGCTTTTTGAATGACTTTTTGCGCGTATTTGGCAAATGGTGGACCGATCATCTGGCCCTGCACCGCGGCGATGCCGTGGGTGGAATCGTCGACCGAACGCACGACGGCGATGGCTTCGCGCAGCTCGGCCTCGGAAGGCGAGAAGGCGTGGTTGATGGAAGCCACCTGGGAGGGGTGGATGGCGATCTTGCCGGTAAAGCCCAGATCCAGCGCGATTTCCAGTTCCTCGTGCAGGGAGGCTGCATCTTCAATGGCGAAACAGGGCGAGTCGATAGCATGTAACCCATTCCGCAGCGCGGCCACCGCGATCTGATATTTGATCTGGCCCAGCATGCGGCCCTTATTATTGACCTGGATGCCGATTTCCGAAGAAATGTCGGCGGATCCCAGAATCAAACCGCGCAATTGTCCGCCAACGGCGCAAATTTCATCAATTGCTTTCAATCCTGCCAGCGTTTCGATAATGGCGAATATCTCCGCTTTACGGCCCATTTCATTTAGCAAATTGCAGGCCATACGGATTTCCCCGGCCGATTCGACCTTGGGCAATTGAATAATATCCACATCGAAGTCGTTATCGGCCAGCAACATCATGTCATGCAGGCCATTTCTTGTAGATAAAGCGTTGATACGTAAAGCATATTTTTTTTCATGGGGCAGACCCATTTGCTTTACCAACTCTTCGCGCGCCGTCGATTTCAAGTGTTGTGGAACGGAATCTTCCAAATCAAAGAGACAGATATCGGCGTCGCACTGAATAGTGCGCTGAAGTAAATTCCCCCGGAAAGGAGAGGAGCACAGCCAGCTTCTGTAGACGGTATTCATACAAAACTCCTGACGTTAATCCTACGTTGAAATTCAACGGTGACGGAAAGATAGCTGTCTAGATAAGTTGTGTCAACGAAGTTTTATATCAATTTGTCTATATTTTGTAATATTCAACTATAAATAGTCACACATAGTCACTAAAATGTCAGAGAAAAGACTTCTTAAATAAAAGTGTTATAGCTGGGACGGTATTGTTAATAATAAATTATCACTGTGAGATGGAAATATTTTAAGGATGAATCACACGCTCCCAGGCCGGCTGCTGCCAGCAGCCGGACAGGTATTCGACGATGGCGCGCACCTTTTCGGAACGGTGGCGGTCTTGCGGGTAGAGGGCATAGATGTAGTCGTCCGCCAGTTTGAAGTTGGGCAGGATCTGCAGCCGGCCGTCGCGGATCGCTTCCCAGGCCAGGAACAGCGGCTGCACCGAAATACCCAGGCCGGCGCAGGCGGCGTCGCGCGTGGCTTCGCCGTTATTGACGATGAAGCGGGCGCTGATCGGGGCCGAGCGGATTTCGCCGTTCGGCCGCTCGAACTGCCAGAGCTGGTTGGGATTCACGGTCAGGTAGTGGATGCAGTCGTGGTCGCGCAGATCCTCCGGTGTGGCCGGAATGCCTTTGCGCCGCGCGTATTCCGGACTGCAGACCAGCACGCGGCGGCTGATGCCCAGCTTGCGGCCGATCAGTGATGAGTCGCCCGGCCGTCCGATGCGTATGCCCAGGTCGAAGCCTTCGGTCTGCAGGTCGGTGCGCTGGTCGTTGAGCGAGAGCGCCACCTGCAACTGCGCGTGCCGCCGCAGGAATGGGTACAGCGCCGGCCCCAGATGCATGGTGCCGAAACTCATGGGCGCGGAAATGCGGATGGCGCCCGTCAGCCGGCCGCCGCTCTTGGTCACGTCTTCCACTGCGCCATCGAGGTCGATCAGGATGCTGCGCGTTTTTTCGTAAAAGCCCTGGCCCACATCGGTGGGCGTCAGGCGGCGCGTGGAGCGGTGCAGCAGCTTGGCGCCCAGCGCCTGTTCCAGATCCTGCACGCGCTTGCTGACCACCGACTTGGTCACGCCCAGCACGCGCGCCGCCTCGGTAAAACTGCCCGTCTCCAGCACTTTGACGAAGGCTTCGATCCACGGGAATTGGTAATTCATTGTTCGCTCCAGGCTGACATAGGGTTTCAGAAATCGAGGATTGTTTGCTCAAATGGCCGATTCTACAATCCGCTGCGCCGACTCACGCAATGAAAGGGAGACAAATGAAAATACGAGCCGCCTTGGCGGGCCGCGCCGCGGAACCGTTCCGCCTGGCAGACCTGACGCTGGACGATCCACGCGACGACGAAGTGCTGGTGCGCGTGGTCGCCACCGGCATCTGCCACACCGACCTCGCTGTGCGCGACCAGCACATCGCCACGCCGCTGCCCATCGTGCTCGGTCACGAGGGCGCGGGCATCGTCGAGCGCGTCGGCTCCCGCGTCAGCAAGGTGGCGCCGGGCGACCATGTGGTGCTGAGCCTGGGCGCCTGCGGCGTCTGCGAGAAATGCCGCAGCGGCCTGCCCACTTACTGCGTGCACCATGTGGCGCTGAATTTTGGCGGCGCGCGCCTGGATGGCTCGACCTGCCTGCACCACGGCATGTACAAGGTGCATAGCCATTTCTTCTGCCAGTCCTCCTTTGCCACGCGTGCCATTGCGCCGGCCAGCGCGGTGGTGAAGGTGCCGAAGAATGTGCCGCTTGAGTTTCTCGGTCCCTTCGCCTGCGGCATCATGACCGGCGCCGGGGCGGTGATGAACACCCTGCGGCCCGCGCCGGGCAGCACGCTGGCCGTTTTCGGCACCGGCGCCGTCGGCCTGGCCGCCATCATGGCGGCCCGCGTGGCCGGCTGCGCCGCCATCATCGCGGTGGATATCAAGGACAGCCGCCTCGATCTGGCGCGCGAACTGGGCGCCACCCATACCGTCAACGGCAGCAAGGAGGATGCGGTGGCGCGCATCCGCGCCATCACCGAAGGCGGCGTGCACGGCGCGGTCGAATCGACCGGCGTGACGCGCGTGATGACGCAGGCCGTCGACGCGCTGGCGGAAAACGGCGTGTGCGTGATCACCGGCGCGCCGCCGGCCGGCTCGCGCTTCGATATCGATCTTTGGCACTTGCTGCGCGGTCGCGTGGTGCGCGGCAGCGTGATGGGCGACGCCGTGCCCGACGTCTTCATTCCGCGCCTGGTGGAGCTGTTCCGCCAGGGCCGCTTCCCGGCCGACCGCATGATGAAGGTGTATGAGCTGGAGCAGATCAACCAGGCCGCCGAAGACGCCTTGTCGGGCGCCACCGTCAAAGCCCTGCTGCGCATGCCGCACTGATTTTTCCGACCACCCTGAGAGAGAACCATGAGCGATACTGCATTCGACTACATCATCGTTGGCGGCGGCTCGGCCGGCGCCGTGCTGGCTGCGCGCCTGAGCGAGAAGGCCGGGCGGCGCGTGCTGCTGCTGGAAGCGGGCCAGAGTTTCGACCCGCACGAATACCCGGAGCTGATCTACAACAGCAATATCGTGGCCGCCAACGGCGATGCGCGCTACGACTGGGGCTACCACGCCATTCCCGGGCCGCACGATAATCCGGTGTATACGCCGCGCGGCAAGGTGGTGGGCGGCAGCTCTGCCATCAACGCCGCCGTGGCCTGCCGCGCCACGCCTTACTGCTTCGATTTATGGGAGAAGGCGGGGGTAAAAGGCTGGTCCTTCGAGGAAGTGCTGCCCTACTATAAAAAAATGGAAAGCAGCCAGCATGGCGAGGAGCGCTGGCATGGCCGCAGCGGGCCTTTCCCCATCCACCAGATGTCGCGCGCCGCCATCTCGCCGGTGCAGCGCGCCATGGTCGATGCGGCGCTGGAACTGGGCTACGCGGCGGTGGACGATTTCAACTCGGACCGGAATAATGGCGCCGGGCCGAATCCCATGAATATCGTCAACGGCGTGCGCGTAAACACCGGCATGGCTTATCTGACGCATGCGGTGCGCTCGCGGTCCAACCTGAAGATACAGCCGCTCTGCCTGGTGGACCGGGTGCGCTTCGATGGCCGCAAGGCGGTGGCCGTGGTGCTGGCGGATGGACATGAAATCGGCGCACGCGAAATCATCCTGAGCGCCGGCGCCTACGGCAGCACCGCCATCCTGCTGCGCTCGGGTATCGGCCCCGAAGCGCACCTGGCGGAGCTGGGTATTCCGTTGCTGCGCGAGGCGGCGGTTGGCACGCATCTGCGCGACCATCCCTTCTACTGGATGAATTTCGCTGGCGTGCCGGAATTGAAGGGACAGGAAAAGCCGGTGGTCGGGGCCCAGCTGTGGACCAATTCCAGCCATGCCTCGTCGGACAAGGAGCTGGATATCGCCATCTCGCCTTCGCACCTGCTGGATGGCGGTGTCAGCCCGACCGGCGTGGCCTTTACCCTGGGGCTGGAACTGATGAACGCCAAGTCCGTGGGCTGGGTCAGGTTGGCCAGTCGCGACCCGGCGCAGGCGCCTATCATCAACTTCAACCACCTGGACGATCCGGACGATATGCGGCGCATGGTGGAATGCTTCCGCCTGGCGCGCAAGCTGGCGGCCACGGGGCCTTTGGCCGAACTGACCGTGTCGGAGATCTTCCCCGGTGCCGAGGTGGAAAACGATGCCGAGATCGAGCAGGCCTTGCTGAAAGCCGTGTCCACCATTCAGCATCCCTGCGCCACGGCGCGCATGGGACGGCCGGATGATCCGCTCGCCGTGGTCGACGAGGCAGCGCGTGTCTATGGCGTGGAAGGCTTGCGCGTGATCGATGCTTCGATCTTCCCGGACATCCCGCTGATCAATCTGAATCCCACCGTGATCATGATGGCCGAAAAGCTGTATGCCGAGCACCTGGCCTGATCAAGCCTCTTCGGCCGGACCGGCGCAGCCCTGCGCCTGGTCCGGTCTTGCTCCCGCCAGGATGATCCAGAAGTAGCGCAGGTAGAGTGCGAAGGCGGCGAGCCACAGCAGGCCGGATAAGGCCAGCAGGCTTGCCGCCAGCGTTCCGGCCTGCGGCAAGCCCGCCGCATAGCGCAGCAGCGCGGCCAGGACGATGACGGCGGCAGCCAGCGGCACCCAGGCGCGACGTTCCGGCCAGTGTCCGGCGTGGCTGCGGCCTGCGATGCACATCACGCTCAGGATGGCGAGACTGATGGCACCTGCCATCAGCAGGTGGCGCCCGGCCGATGCCGGCCAGGGCGCACCCAGCAGGCTGGCGCCCATGGCGCCGAAACCCAGTGCCATCAGCCAGTAAACGGTGTACAGCATCAGCGACCAGCGGCGGAATAGCGGCGGGCCCACATGCCAGTCGTTGAGCAGATTGAGCATGGCGGCGCTGGCGGCGAGGGCCAGCCAGCCGGCGACCGCATTCTCCGGCAGGAAGAACTCCGCCGCCGTGCACAACGCAATGGCGAAGGTGGCGAGATTGCGCCGCGGCGGCCGCGCCAGATAGGCCGCGCCGCTTTCATCGTCGCCATCCACGCCGCTGTTTACGATGCGCATGGAGACGCGGCTGACCGTGACCACGATCAGTACCATCAGCACGCCATTGGCCGCATACAGCCAGGGTAGCGCCGCCGCGCCGCGCGCCACGGCAATAAAGAAGCCGACATCGGCGACAGCCAGCGCGGCCAGCGCGTAGAGAAAGCTCAGATGGCGGCGGCCGGGATCGTGCCATATCGGCGGCGCCAGCAGCCACAGTAGCCAGAGCGGCAGGGCGGCATTCAGCACGGCGGCCGGCCAGATGCCCAGCCACGGTGAAAGCAGGAAGGCGAGGCGGGCGCCCAGCCACAGCAGGCTCAGTTCGAACAGTGTGGCGCCGCCATAGCCCGGCGCGCCGGTGAATTCCGGCACGGCCGTGAGCAGGAAGCCGGCCACGGAAGCCATGGCAAAGCCGTACAGCATTTCATGGGCGTGCCACTGCAGCGCGCCGCCCGCCACATCGGGCATGGGCAGCCAGCCGGCCAGCATCGCCAGCCAGACAGCCATGGCCAGCGTACCCCAGCCGGCCGTGAACAGGAAAAAGGGACGGAAGCCGCACAGGAAAAGCGGATGTGCTTGCAGTGGGCGCGGGATGAAATCAGGCACAGCGCATCTCCCTGCGGCGCGCCGGCTTGTCCTCGCGTGAGATGGCGACGCCATCGCCACTCTCGTCGTCCGAAGCGCGCATGGCGCGGCCAAGGCCGAAGCCGGCGCGCACTTCCGGCTCCTGCATCAATTTGGCGGTGGTGCGGTAGACCCAGCCATCGTCGCGCTCATGCTGCGGACGGCTCAGGGTGAAGGTGCGTACGATGCGTCCCGGCGCGGCGGCCATCATGGCGATGCGGTCGGCCAGGCGCACCGCCTCCATCAGGTCGTGGGTGATCATCAGCACGGCACTGCCGCGCTGCGCCTGCTGCTCGAGCAGCAGGGCATACAGCTCCATCTTCAAGCCCACATCCAGCGCTGAAAAGGGTTCGTCGAGCAGCAGCAGGTCGGGTTCCAGCGCCAGGGCGCGCGCCAGTGCGACACGGCTCTGCATGCCGCCGGACAGGGCATGCGGGAACTTGTCCAGATCGGCCGCTGCCAGTCCCAGCTTGCCACCCAGATCGGCGGCGCGCGCTTCGCGTTCGCCGCGCGGCATGCCGCGCGCCTTCAGGCCCAGGGCGATATTGTCGCGCGCCGTTTTCCAAGGCAGCAGGCGCGGTTGCTGGAACATATAGGCCATGCTGGTGAAACTGTTTTCGATGCGGCCCTCGCGCGGCTGCAGCAGGCCGGCGATCAGGTTCAGCAAGGTGGTCTTGCCGCAGCCCGATGGACCGACCAGGGCCAGCGACTCGCCCGCCTCCAGGATCAGGCCGATATCGGCCAGCACCTCGTCCAGCGCGAAGCTGTGGTTCAGTTGTTCGATGGCGAGCTTCATGATGTGGCCTCGCGCCAGCGCTCCACTTCGCGCTTGATGGGTTCCAGCAGCAGGTATTCCACCGCCAGCAGCAGGCCAAGCACGGCCACCACCCAGGCTAGCGATGCCGCCGTGTCCAGATGCGAGCGCGTGACGGCCAGCGCCGCACCGACGCCATCGGCCGTGGCCAGCAGCTCGGCCATGACGGCGATCTTCCACGACATGCCCAATGCCGTGATCCAGGAAGGGAAGAGGTAGGACAGCACGTGCGGCAGATACACATCGAACAGCGTCATGCCCAGCGGCAGACGGTAGGCGCGCGCCACGTCCTTGAGCTGGCGGTCCAGGGTGCGCGTGCCTTGCAGTGCCCCGGCGAAGATCACCGGGAAGCAGGCCACGAAGACGGTGAACACCGGTGTGGCGTCGCCCGCGCCGAACCACAGCAGGGCCAGCACCAGCCAGGCGATCGGCGGCATGCCGACCAGCAGGGTGACGATGGGACGCGAAACCATGGCCGTGGTCATGGATAGTCCCGCCACCAGGCCCAGCGTGCTGCCCGCCGCCACCGACAGCGCGAAGCCGGCCAGTGAACGGCGTGCGGTGGCCCACAGTTCAGGCCAGGCCGCGCCGGAGGATAGCAGCTCGGCCAGCGTGGCAAAGGCTTGCTGCGGGCCGGGCAGGATCAGTGTGCCATATAGCTGCGCGCCCCATTCCCACAGTGCGAGGAACAGGCACAGGCTGGCGATGGCGCCCCAGCCGCTCCATAGGTAGGCGGGGATGCCATACAGCCAGTCGCGCAAGAGCCTCATCGCTGGTCCGCTGTCTTCTCGCCTGGCATGCTACCGGAATAGAAGCCGGCGTCCGGCAGTTTTCCGCCGAGGATGGCGGGCTGTTTGTTGAGCAGGACGCTGAAGAAGGCTTCCAGCTCGGGGCGGGCCTGCTGCGCCGTGAGGAACTCGCTGCGGCCCAGGCGGATCGAATCGGCCACCGCCTCCGGCGTCAGCATATCGATTCGCTTGGCGACCATGGCGCCGCAGGCATCGGCATGTTCATTGCACCATCTGAGCGAGGCGGCATAGGCGGATTGGAAGCGCTCCACCAGGGCGGCATTGCCCTTTGCCTTGCCCAGCACGGCGATGCCGGCCTGCGGCAGGCGCGCCTCGCGCTGGAAGACGCGGCCCCATTCCTGTTGCAGGTCCACGCTGCGGTGCAGCTCGGGCGCGATGGCGCTGATCGGGAAGGAGCGGCTCTTGCGCAGTGCCATGGAGGCCGCCGGTTCGGCCAGCAGCACGTGGTCGGCACGGCGCGTCAGCAGCAGTTGCATGGCGTCCATCGGCGTGGCCACGTAGCGCATGCGGAAGTCCTTGCGCGGGTCAAGACCCTGTTTCTCGGCCAAGGCGCCGAAGATGATGTCCGGCATATCGGCGCGGAAGGGCATGGCGATCTCCTTGCCCTTGAAATCGGCCAGCGTCTTCATATTCGCATCGCGCGACACCATCCACAGCGTGCCCCAGGCGGAGACGTTCAGCAGTGCGAGCGGCGCGCCGCGGTTATATAGATTGGCCGCCACATTGGTGGGCGTGGCGATGAAGTCGGCCTTGCCGCCCAGGGTCAGCACGCGCAGCTGGTCGGGATCGCGCCAGGCCACGAATTCCACCTGCTCGGCCAGGTCGGAAAGTGCGCCGCTTTCGGCCATATGGATCAGCGGGAAGGATACGCTGGCATACGGGCCGGCCAGCACCAGCTTGGGCAGCTTCGCCGCCTGGGCGAAGAGGGAGACAGCGGCGAGGGCGGCTGCCAATACGGTGCGGCGCATAATTTTCATATCAGAAGGTGCTTTGCCAGTTGAGTGCCAGGCTGCGGCCCGGCGCCTGGATTTCCTGCCCGGACAGGCCTTCGGTCAGGTGCTCGTGATAAGCCTTGTCGGCCAGGTTTTTCAAAGCGATGCGCAGGCTGTTCTTTGGCCAGCGGTAAGTCAGGCCGATATCGGCCGTACCGAAGCCCGCTGTCGCATTCTCCGTGCCGCGCGCGAAGATGCGCGCCACGCGGTCCTGGCGCTTGACCATGCGCAGCGTGGCGTCGCCGCTCCAGCCGCCGGCGATGCGGCCCTGCCAACCCAGCGAAGCTTCGTCGGCCGGCATCTGGAACAGCGGTTCGCGCAGGTCGTCGTTCTCGCCGCGGATGCGCGAGTAGGCCGCCGTCAGCCACTGCTGGTTGATGACTTGCCAGCGGCCCTGGAATTCCAGGCCTTTGAGCGTGGCGCGACCGATATTCTCGGTCTGCTTGACCGGCAGGCCGGCATTCACAGCGCCGGTGACGCGGCCCGTGATGTAGTCGCTGATGCGGCTGCGGTAGGCCGACAGGCTGTAGCTGAAGCGGCTATCCTCGCCTTTCAGGCCCAGTTCGAATTGCGTTGCCTTCTCGGGGCGGATCTGCGGATTGCCCACATAGTAGTAGCCGTCGCCACGCGGCGAAGCTTCGAAGCGCTCGCGCATCTCGCCGGCGCGGAAGCCGCGCGACAGATTGGCGTAAGGCCGCAGCAGCGGCGACACTTCGTAGATTGCGCCCAGGCTGCCGGAGGTGGCATGGTCGCTGCGCGCGAGGCCGTTGCGCACCGCGCCATTGCTCATCGACTCGGCCGAGCCCTTGATGCGGTCGTAGCGCAGGCCCGCCAGGACATTCAGCTGGCCGAAGCGCGCGTCATCCTGCACGTAGAGACCGAGGGCGTCGATTTTGCCGTCGCGGAAAGGGTCGTTGCGCACATGGTTGTTGAACAGCGGAGGGTTGTTGTTCAGATAGCGCTCCGGCGCGGCCTTCATCTTCCAGGCGTTCACGCCAAAGGACAGAAGATGCTGAGGATGGGCCAGCCAGTTGGCGCTGGCGTCCACGCCGTCGGTGGTGAAGGTGACATCGGTTTCGCTCTGGTTACGGCCCAGCGCGGCTGCATAGGCCTGGATCTGGCGGTGCACCTCCTGGCGGTAGGCGCGCACATCGAAATTCAGGGTGCCACTGTCCTTGCGGCTGTAGCCCACCTCGGCCAGCTTGCGTTCCTGCTTCGGCGCGCGCACTGTCACGGTGCCCAGCGCCGGCGGCGTGCCGGGTTTGGCCGAACCGGGATACCACACGTCGTCGTCGCGGTGTCTTTGCAGCGATACGCGCAGCTGCTGGCTGCCATCGATGCGGAAGCGGTACTGGCCGATAAAGCTGTCCGAGTCGTAGCCGCTATGCGCCACCTCGCCCGCCGGGCTGCGGTAATCGCCGATGCGCGCGATGGCCGCACCCAGCATGAAGGCATGGTCGCCCTGCGACATATTGGCGATGGCCGCCGCGCGCAGCGCATCGCTGGCGCTGTCGCCGCCCACGCTGGTGCTGATCTGCGCGCCCGGAACGAATTTGGCCTGCGGCGTCAGGATATTGATGGCGCCGCCCATGGCGCCAGCGCCGTACAGCACGGAAGCCGGGCCTTTCACCACTTCCAGCCGATCCGTCAATCCCAGCGACAGCAGGGATGCGATGGCGCCCGCCGGCTGCGCCGAATTGACACGCATGCCGTCGATCAGCAGGGCGATGCTCTCCTTCTTCAAGCCGCGGATCACCGGATTCTGTCCCTGCGGCCCATCGCTGGCAACCGCCAGCCCCGGCACGCCGCGCAGCGCATCGCCGGCGTTGGCCGCGCCGCGCGCCAGCAGCTCGTCGCGGCTTAGCGAAACGGCGGCCAGCGGGGTTTGCAGGTCTTCGCCTGCATAGCCTTTGGCGGTAACGGTGGTCAGGGGCAGGGTGCTTTCCTGCGCGGCTGCTTCGGCGGCCAGCAGGCTGCAACCGGCCAGAAGGCCGGCGGCGAGGGGAGTAGGTAGGCGGGACATTGGCGGCTTCTTTCTAATGATGCAGTGGGAATCGTACTCGGGAGCAGGTGGATTTTTGAATGATGTGTATCAAGCTTCCGGCACGTAGACGATGGAACCGTCCTTCATGCGGTAAGCCGTACCGGCCTTGGCGCCTTCGCCCTGGCCGATATTGCCGGTGCTTTTATAGTGTTCGATCTTCTCGCCCTTCTTCACCACCACTTCCATGGTGGGCTTGCCGGCGTCGGTAATCACGGTGACGTCCTGGCGGCTGAAGGCGTTCAGCAGCGGGTTCTTGGCGACCACGATCAGCAGCGCTGCGATGATGACGAGGAAGACGTCGATCAGATTGACCACGGAGAGGATAGGGTCTTCGGTTTCCGGTTCATGCAGCAGCTTCATTGCGTCTTCTCCTCGCGCAGGCTGTCGATTTCCAGGATTTCTTCGGCCAGCCAGCGGCGGCGTACATTCACCACCAGGAAGGTGGCGGAAGCGGCGATCAGCGCCAGGATCACAGCGGAGAAAGCCACCATCAGGTTTTGCGACACCGCGCCCAGATTGCCGTCCGAGAGCGATTTCATGGCCGGCCCCATGGGAATCATGGTGGCCACCAGTCCCAGCATCGGTGCGATGCGGGTGGCGATGCGCGCCGCCTCCAGCTGCTTGTGGGCGCGTACGTCGAGTTCGTCGGCGCTGGCGTGGCGGTTGCTGCGCCACCATTCCAGCAGCGGACGGCCCTGGCCGCGGCGGCGCTGCAAGGCCTGCACGGCAAAGCCGCCCAGGCTGTAGCAGCTGTAGAGGAAGAGCAGGGCGATCAGGGCCAGCGTGGGCAGCAGGAAAATCTGGCCCAGCTGGTACATCAGGGTTTCAATCAGGGTTTGCATGGTTGGTCTTTCAGCGATGTTGTTAGATAGCGGATGGGGAACGTGCCTGGCGCAGCGCGCCGGCCAGCAGGGTGCCCAGCATCACGGCCAGCGCCATGGGCAGGGGTTGCGGCTTGGGCGGCTGCGGCGTTTCGACTTTTTCCAGCTGCATGCCGCGGATCGGCGGCGGTGCGGGTGGTGCCGGCGGCGCGGCTTCGGCAGGTTTGGCCTGGGCGGATTTCTGCGTGGGCGCAGGCGGTGCGGCGCGCGCCACGGCTTGCGCCGGTACGCTGCCCTGCAGGCCAAAGCCTGGTGCGACGAAGGCCTGGAACTGCGCGTTATCCGTTTTCACGTCGTGGCGCGCGGCCAGCTCGCGCCAGCGTTCCTTCAATTCCTGCACGGTGGCGGCATCGGCCTGCCAGTAGCCCTTGCGCGCCGCTTCCAGCATGCGTTCGATGGTCTGCGCCATCGCATGCGGGTTGTCGCGCTCGAACCAGTCGCGGATGCCGAGCTTATGCTTGTCGCGCACATACACATCGACAAACTCCTGCCACTGGTCGTCACGCACGGTTTCGCGCGCCACGGCCTGCCAGCCCCAGAAATTGTTGACCGAGTCCAGCACTTGCAGCGTGCCGGAATAGCCTTCCGCCATCAGGCCTTTGATATAGCCGGGATGGAAATTGCGCGTTGCCAGTTCCTTGGCGAGGAAGCCGGCTGCGCTCTCCACGCGGCCGCCGCTTTGGCTGCTGTCGCGCAGGTTCGAGATGTACAGTTCCGGCGCTTTGCCGTCCAGGTGGCGCACGGCCAGCGACAGGCCGCCCAGATACTGGAAGGGATCGTCGGTGGTCAGCATGCCGTACAGGTTCGAGGTGCGCGACAGCACCGCGCCCTCGGTGCCGCGCAGCGCCTCGGCATACAGGTTCAATTTGCTGCCGGCCTGGCCCCAGCGCGCCTCGTCCGGACCATAGGCGTACTGCATGCGCGACAAATAGAGTTCGGCCAGTTTACGGTCGCCTTCCTCCTTGCCCTTCCAGGTATCGCTGGCGAGGGTGGCGTCATCCAGGCCGCTGCCGTAGCGGCCCGATTCGGAAGAGAAGATGCGGGTCTGGGCTGCGTTCAGGCGTTCCGCTTCCGGCATGCCCGCCTTGGCCAGCGTGGCGGCGATGGCGCGTGTGTTGGCGAGGACGGGGTTGTCTTGCTCCTGCGCCTCGGCCGCCAGGCGCACGGCTTTCGCCAGCTGGCGCATGGCGTTCGGGAAGTGGTCGCGATACAGGCCGGTGGCCGACAGCACCACGTCCACGCGCGGGCGGCCCAGCTGGCTGCGCGGAATCAGTTTCACGTCCACCACGCGGCCGCCCGCATCCCATACCGGCTCCACGCCCAGCGCCCACAGCGCCTGCGCTTCCAGGATGCCCTGGTGGCGCATGGTCTCCACCGACCACAGGGAGAAGGCCAGCTTTTTCGGGAACTGGCCCTTGGCCTTGCGGTGCGCGGCCAGCAGCGCGTTCAGCGCGTCCTTGCCCGCGCTCCAGGCTTGCTCGCTTGGCACGCGCGAGGGATCGAAGCCATACAGATTGCGTCCGGTCGGCAGTGCATCCGGATTCTTGATCGGATCGCCGCCATAGGAAGTGGCGATATGGCGGCCATCGAGCGCCGCGAGCATGCCGGCCATTTCCTGGCCCGCGCCCAGCGCCGCGTAATAGGCCTGGCCGCGCTGCAGCAGGGCGGACAGGCGCTGGTCTTTGACTGCGCCCAGCGGCTGGCCTTCGATCACATGGCGGCGCAGCAGGCGGTAGGGCGCCGATTCGGCCAGCTTGCGGTAATCGTCGACGAAGACTTCGTCCGGCTCGTCGCCGGGCGCCGCCGCCAGCTTCCAGTAGTCCTTACCCAGCATCAGCATCACGGTGCCGAGGCGGTGCAGTTCCTGCGGCGCGGCGCCGAAGCTGTGCAGTCCGAGCGGCTGGGCCGTCTGCGCCACCTCGTGCAACTGGCTGTGCAAAGCATCCACGAAACCAGGGAAATCGGCGGCGATGCGTTGCGCATCCCAGCCCATATCCTTGTCGATACGCTCGGCACGGGTGGCGCGCAGCAGGTCTTCGGCCAGTTTCTCCTTCACGGCGCCGGCATCCTGCGCCAGCCAGGCATGCAGCAGGTCGTGCAGCTTCGATAGCGCATCGTGCAGGCCCGCCGGCGCGAAAGGCGGCGTCTGGTGGGTGATGATGACGGCGCGGCCGCGGCGCTTGGCCTGCACGGCTTCGCCGATATTGTCCACGATGTAGGGATAGACCACCGGCACATCGCCGATCGCCAGCAGCGGGTAGTCATACACCGACAGGCCGCGTTCCTTACCCGGCAGCCATTCCTGAGAACCGTGCGTGCCGTAGTGGATCAGCGCTTCGGCCTTATGGCCCTGGCGCGCCCACAGATAGGCAGCCAGATAGAAGTGCGAAGGATCGGCCTTGGTGCTGTGGTAGAGCGCCTTTTCCTTGCCCTCCCACTTCTCGCCGCGCGGCGGCTGCGGCAGGATCACGATATTGCCGAATTTCGCGCGCGGCACGACGAAGAATGCTTCGCCGCCGCGCTTCACGACCATGGATGAGCGTTCCGGCTCGCCCCAGCGCGTGTTCAGCGTCTGCCTCACCGGCTCGGGCAGGGTGTTCAGCCAGGCGCGGTAGGTCGATACCGGCAGCAGCTCGGCCAGACCGTCGCGCAGCAGGCCTTCAAGCGTGTCGTCGCGGTAGAAGGGCGCGAGCAGGCGTTGCAGGGAAGCGGTCAGCACTTCTTCGTCCTGCGGCTGGGTGCTGTAGCCGGCGGCGTGCAGCGCGGCCAAGGTGCCGGAAAGACTGCGCGGCAGGTTCAGATAGGAGGCCGAGAGGTTTTTCTCGCCCGGCGGATAATTCCAGAAGAAGATGGCCAGGTGCTTCTCGCTATTCGGCGTGCGCTGCAGGCGTGCCAGCTTGAGCGCCTTCTCCACGATGGCTTGCGCCTGGGCCGGAATCGGCAGGATCTGGTCGTCGCTCTTGCGCGCCGCGCCCGTCACCATGGCGTCCACGATGCCGGCGTACTCGCCCTGGGCCAGGTAGAAAGGCACGTCCATCAGCTGCACGCCCTGCGGGTCGGCGGCCCAGGCGGCGGCGTCGCCCTTGCGGTAGGGCGTGGCCTGGATCACGGGAATGCCGAGCGCCTCGAATTCCTGCTTTCGGCCTTCTGGATTGAGCATGATCTGGCTATTGATGATCACGTCCGGCAGCGCCTTGCCGTTTATGCTCATGGCCGGCGCCATCGGCGTCATGGCCGGGCCGTAGAAGGGCAGGGCCAGCGCGCCGCCGGCTTCGATGCGCGCGACCAGGTCGTCGATGAAGGCGGTCTGCTCGGCGGCGATATAGGACTGGTGCAGGGCGATGCCGACGATGGCCGGTTTGCGCTCCAGCTGCACGCCTTTCCAGCGCAGGTAGTCGGCGGCGTTGGCGAAGATCTTGCCGGGCGCCTTCGGATGGTAGAGCGCGGCCTTGGGGAAGACGATGGGCGGCGCGATGCCATCCAGGCTCTTGCCGCCCAGGTGCGCCGCCAGCGATTGCAGGAAGCCGGTGTAATTGGCGCTGCTGCCGTTCACGTAGTAGGCGAGCAGGCGGCGCGCCAGCGGTTCCGGCAAGCCTTGCCAGGACGGGCTTTGCTCGTGCAGCCAGAGGGACGGCGCTTTCAGGCCCGGCAAGGCGCGCGCCAGGCGCACCTTGCCGAATTCGCGCATATGGTCGCGCGGCAGGTCGAACAGCACAGCGTCGTAGCCGGCGAACAGCGAGGCATCCGGCTCCGATGGCAGCTGTTCGATGAAGCGCACGTCGACGCTGGCGCCGACCGGCTTGCCCAGTTGGGCGAGCAGCTGGAATTTACCGGCGGGCGTGGGACTGGTGGTCAGGAACAGCAGCCTGGCGGCGTTGGCCTGCATGCTGCCGCACAGCAGCAGCATGCAGGCCAACAGGCAGCGGGGTAAGAACTTGCGCATGGCCCGGCCTTAGAATTGGTAACTCAGGCTGGCCGATACCTTGCGTCCCGGCTGGGTGTAAAAGTCCACGCCGGTCGGTGCGCTGCTGTCGGCCTGGCGGATATCGCTCCACAGCCAATATTTTTTATCGGCCAGATTGTTCACGGCCAGATTGATCTGCGTGCCTTTCATGGGACGCCACCACAGCGCCAGGTCGCTGACGCCATAGCCGGCGGGACGGAACCAGGCGCCATTGCTGTCGTCGGTGCGGCTCACGGCCTTGGCGGCGCGCAGGCGCAGCTCGGCGCCCCAGGCGCCCGCATCGTGCAGCAGGCCGGCGCTTAGGCGCTGCGGCTCCACCGTATTCAGCGGCTGGCCATCGGAGCGGTTGTCGCCGCGCGCCACGGCTACCGAGCCATCGAGTTTCCAGCCCGGCGCAAAGTCCCATACGGCGCGTGCTTCGGCGCCGTGGATGCGCACCCGCGACAGATTCTGGAACATGCTGGTCATGCGGATCGGCGCGGCCACGCAGCGCGGATCGCTCGGGCAGTTCAACTGCACGCTGGCGATGAAGTCGCGGTAGCGGTTGTCGTACAGGGCGATCTGGCCGCGCACTTTGTCGGCGCGCAGCTTCAGGCCGACTTCCAGGCCGACGCTGGTTTCCGGTTTCAGGTCGGGATTGGGCACGATGCCATACATCTGCGAGTTGTTGCGGAAGGCGCCGTTGACCTCTTCATAGTTCGGGGCGCGGAAGCCGCGCGCCAGCTGGCCGTAAGCCGATATGCCGGGAGTGAAGGTCCACATCGCCGCCAGCTTGGGCGAGAGCGAGCCGTCGCTCTGGCGCGCCACCTTGCGCTTGATATTGTCCAGCACTGCCTGGGCCAGGGCGTCGACCTTGGGCGAGAGACGGCGCCAGTCGTAGCGCAGGCTTGGCGTCAGGCTTAGGGCGCCGCCTGCCAGGCCGTTGATCTCGTCCTGGGCGAAGAAGGCGAGGGTATCGGTATTGCCGATGGCGAAATCGCGCAGCGGGAAGATGTCGCCCGCCAGGTTCTTGCCTACGGTGCCGGTGGTCTGGTTGCGCACGGTGGCGTCGCGCCGCTCCTCGGTCTTCACGCGCGAGGTATCCACGCCATAGGTCAGCAGATGGTCCTGGCCGCCCAGTTTCAGGCCGCTTTCAAATTGCAGGCTGGCGCCGGTGGCGGTTTGCGAGAACAGGAATTCCTGGTCGATCAGGCAGTTGTTCACGCCCACGGGACCGGAAGCGGCGCAGGTGGCGCTGGTGCGTTCGCGCTTCTGGCGGTTGTAGTTCTTGGTGTCGGAGTCCTGATGGTAAAGGCGTGCGGTCAGGCGCTCATACCAGGCGCCTTGCGGCATGTGCTGCCACTCCACGGTGCCGCGCAGGCGGCGGCCATGGTCGTCGCCCGACATGGCGCTGACCTTGGGCAGGGAGGCGGCCAGGCGCAGCACGTCGACGTCGCTATCGATCTTGCGGCCTTCCAGCGTGGCCGACAGCTTGTGGCCGGGCGCGGGGCGATAGGCGAGCTTCATCAACAGGCCCTGGTCGCGGATGTCCTGCGGATTGGGCAGGCTGCGGTTGGCCGTGCGGCTGTCGTCCGAACCCATATTCTCGAAGGCGTGCGCGGTGGCGCGCGAGTAGCCCACCAGCGCTTCGCCCGATTCGCCGCGCCAGGCGCCCAGCAGGGAGTGGCGCAGCGCATCGTTGGCGCCGTTGTGGCTGATGCGGTAGCGCGCGCTCGTGCGCTGCTCCGGCGCCAGCAGGTCGGCCGGGTCCAGGGTCAGGTAGCCGACCACGCCGCCGATGGCGTCCGAACCATACAGGCTCGATGCCGCGCCGCGCAGGATTTCGACGCGCTTGAGGAAGTCGGGCGAAACGCCACCCGGTGCGTTCATGGTGAAGTTGGTGGGGCCGCCGCCGTTGTAGAAATCGGGCAGGCGTACGCCGTCGACCATCTGCGTCACGCGGTTGTCCTCGATGCCGCGGATATTCACGCGGGTGGCGCCGAAGCGGCGCAGGTCGCGCGCCAGCGCCACATCGGGCTCGTCGCGCAGCAGGTCGGCGGCATCGCCCGGCAGGCGGCGCTCGATCTCCGCGCGTTCCAGCACGCTGACGGTGGCGGCCACGTTTTCGGCCGCCGTTTCGGTGCGCGTGGCGGTGACGGTGATGGTGGACAGGGTTTGATCGGCGTGCGCAAGCGGCGCGCTCAGGGCGAGCACGAGCGCCGCGGCCATGGGTTTTTGCTGAAACATCTAGCCTCCGGTGGTGGGGACGAGTCCGGGCTGGCTGGTTCGGGCGGGCCGAGTGGCTGACGGTATCGATAAGAAAGGAAACCGCGAGCTTAAATGTTAATGAGAACTATTCGCATTGATCTAGATCAAGAAAGCCACTGTTGTAAGTTGCGTCGTTGCGACAATTGGTGAGAATCCTCAAGTTTTTGTTTTCTATACTCCAAAAAACCCTGGGCATGGCAGGTAGCGCCGTGCGCTAGGCAAACAGCTGTTTGCCTGTGTTTGCGAACCCCAGCCCCTGGTTCGTGCATCGATTCCTTGTTCCCTTATATATGTGAAGGAAAAGCGTCATGCGCGTGAATTCTCCGGTCACCAATAATGAATTTGTCCTGGACGATGGAAAGACCATCGTCTCCACCACTGACTTGAAGGGCAAGATCCAATACGCCAACCCCTACTTCATCGAAGTCAGCGGCTTTGCGGAAGACGAATTGATCGGCGCGCCGCAGAATATCCTGCGTCACCCGGATATGCCGGCGGAAGCGTTTGCCGACCTGTGGCTCACCATCAAGGCGGGCATGCCCTGGACCGGCATGGTGAAAAACCGTTGCAAGAATGGCGATTTCTACTGGGTGCTGGCGAATGTGACGCCGGTGATCGAAGGCGGCCGGCCGGTCGGCTATATGTCGGTGCGCACCAAACCCAACCGCGAACAGGTGCGCCAGGCAGACGAGCTCTACCGCGAACTGCGCAACGGCAATCCGCGTGGCTTGATGCTGCGCCACGGCCAGGTGTTGCGTGGTGGCCTCATCGGTAAGCTGACGCAGCTGAGCCAACTGTCGCTGGCGCGCCACATCGGCCTGGGCATGGGCGGGGTCAGCCTGGTGCTGGCTTTGCTGGCGCTGGGCCTGTGGACCAGCGGCGACGGCAGTGCCTTGCATGGCTGGCTGAGCGGTCTGTCGGCCTTGGCCGTGGCCGGGGCGTTGTATGTATGGTACAGCCTGCACCAGGCGATTGTGACGCCGCTGCAGCAAGCCATCGGCTTCGCGCGCAAGATGGCGGGCGGCGACCTGACCGGGGTGCTGGATATTCCCCAGCATAACGACATGGGCCAGCTGCTCGCGGCGCTGCGCCAGACCAACGTCAATCTTCACAGCATCATCGGCGATGTCCGCGCCAACTTCGACGAAATCAAGCTGGCCACGAGCGAGATCGCCAGTGGCAATATGGACTTGTCGGGCCGCACCGAGTCGCAGGCTTCGAGCTTGCAGCAAACAGCGGCGAGCATGGAGCAACTCACCACGAATGTGCAGCAAAGCGCCGGCAACGTGGCCAGCGCCAATGAGCTGGCGGGACAGGCTTCGCGCATTGCCGCCCAAGGCGGCAACATCGTCTCGCAAGTGGTGCAGACCATGGGCGATATCAGCACATCTTCGCGCAAGATCCTCGATATCATCGGCATGATCGACGGCATCGCCTTCCAGACCAATATCCTGGCGCTGAATGCGGCGGTGGAGGCGGCGCGTGCCGGCGAACATGGCAAGGGCTTCGCCGTGGTCGCCAGCGAGGTGCGCAGCCTGGCCCACCGTTCCGCCACGGCGGCCAAGGAGGTGAAACAGCTGATCGACCTGTCCATCTCCAAGGTCGACGCCGGCACTGCGCTGACCAGCAACGCGGGCAGCACGATGAGCGAAGTTATCGAGTCGGTGGAGCGGGTTACCCATGTGATGGACGAGATTTCCTCGGCCACCCAGCAGCAAAGCCACGGCATCGTGCAGGTCAACCAGGCGGTCAACCAGATCGACGACATTACCCAGCAAAATGCCGCGCTGGTGGAACAGGCGGCGGCGGCGGCGCGCAGCCTGGCGCAGCAGGCAGAATGGGTGGCCCAGGCGATGGCGGTGTTCAAGCTCAAGGAAATTGCCGCGCGCCGCAGCCCGCCCCAGGCCGGTCCGCGCGCCACGCCGCCGGCCCCGCCACGGCTGGAAAAAAACAAGTTCAAGCAACTGGCCTGACCCCTCCCATCCCCGCCTTCCTGCTCAACTGTGGCTAGCTTGCAGCTAGCCACAGTTCTTCTGTGGATCAAGCTCAGCAAGCAGTGTAGAATCGATATTCCATATAAATAAAGCAATAATCTGGCTTGTCTGGAATCAATCTTTCACCTGCAAAACTGTGGCAAAAAAGCCCATGGCTGCGGGTCTGGCGTCACGCTGCTGTCATGCACAAAAGGCAGACTAATTTGCGACAAATTGCACATTGAATAGTTTCAAGTAATGATATATAGTTAGCATAATTACAAAATGTAATTCTTTTATGGAATTCGTTATGGACAAGGCACAGGTTGTCGCAGTTGTTGGGCTGGGCTATGTTGGCTTGCCCCTGGCAGTTGAATTCGGCAAAAAGCGCAGCACCATCGGATTCGATCTGTCGGCCAGCAAGGTCGAGAATTACCGCCGCTTCATCGACCCGACCGGCGAAGTGTCGAGCGAGGATTTGCGCGCCGCCGAGCATCTGAGCGTCACCACCGATCCCGCCGCGCTGGCCGCCGCCGACTTCATCGTGGTCGCCGTGCCGACCCCGGTGGACATTGCCCACAACCCCGATTTCGGCCCGCTGGAAGGCGCCAGCAAGTCCGTCGGCCAGCATATGAAGCGCGGCGCCATCGTGATCTACGAATCGACCGTGTATCCCGGCGCCACCGAAGAGATCTGCATCCCCATCCTGGAAAAGCAGTCCGGCCTGAAATGGAAGCAGGACTTCCATGTCGGCTTTTCGCCCGAGCGCATCAATCCCGGCGACAAGCAGCACACCCTGACCACTATCCTGAAAGTGGTGTCGGGCGACGACGCGCCGACCCTGGACGCCATCGCCGGCCTGTACGAATCCATCATCACCGCCGGCGTCTACCGCGCCTCCAGCGTCAAGGTGGCGGAAGCGGCCAAGGTGATCGAGAACACCCAGCGCGACCTGAATATCGCGCTGATGAACGAGCTGGCCCTGATCTTCGACAAGATCGGCATCGACACGCTGGAAGTGCTGCAGGCGGCCGGCACCAAGTGGAACTTCCTGCCCTTCCGTCCGGGCCTGGTGGGCGGCCACTGCATCGGCGTCGATCCTTACTACCTGACGCACAAGGCCGATATGATCGGCTACCACCCGCAGGTGATCCTGGCCGGCCGCCGCATCAACGACGGCATGGCCAAGTTCGTGGCCGAGAAAACCGTCAAGGAAATGATCGCCGCCGGCTTCCATGTGAAGGGCTCGAAGGTGAATGTGATCGGCCTGACTTTCAAGGAAAACTGCCCCGACCTGCGCAACTCCAAGGTGGCGGATGTGGTGGCCGAGCTGCGTTCATATGGCGTGGACGTGCATGTGCACGATCCGGTGGCCGACGCGGACGAGGCGATGCACGAATACGGCATCAAGCTCGATAACTGGGAAGACCTGCCGGTGGCCGACGCCATCGTGGCGGCGGTGTCGCACAAGGAATTGCTGGCGCGCCCGCTGACCGATCTGGAAGAAAAATTGAACAAGGGCGGCTGCTTCATCGACGTGAAATCGCAGTTCGATCTGGCCGCCTTGCGCGAAGCAGGCTTTAACGTCTGGCGCCTGTAAGCGCGGCGGCGCGCGCCGCAACCGACAAGAACAGTGGAGGCATGGAAGCCGTGGGCAAGTTTGAGGAAATTCAGGAACACCTGCGTGGACAGCGCTACCACTGGCTGATCACCGGGGTGGCCGGTTTCATCGGCTCCAATCTGCTGGAAGCCTTGCTGAAGCTGAACCAGCGCGTGACTGGCCTGGATAATTTCGCCACCGGCCACCGCCACAACCTGGAACAGGTGCAGGCGCTGGTGGGCGCGCAGGCCTGGGAGAATTTCAGCTTCATCGAAGGCGATATCCGCCAGCGCGCCGACTGCGAGCATGCCTGCGCCGGTGTGGATTTCGTGCTGCATGAAGCGGCCCTCGGTTCCGTCACGCGCTCGATCGAAGATCCGCTGGCCACGCATGAAACCAATGTCACCGGATTCCTGAACATGCTGGTGGCCGCGCGCGACGCGAAAATCAAACGCTTCGTGTACGCCGCTTCCAGCTCGACCTACGGCGACCATCCCGGACTGCCGAAAGTGGAAGACCAGATCGGCAATCCTTTGTCGCCGTATGCGGTGACCAAGTATGCCGACGAGCTGTATGCGGACGTGTTCGCGCGCTGCTACGGCACTGAATCGATCGGCCTGCGCTATTTCAATGTGTTCGGTCCGCGCCAGGACCCGAATGGCGCCTATGCGGCGGTGATTCCGCAGTGGGTGGCAGCGCTGATCAAGAACCAGCCATTATTCATCAATGGCGATGGCGAGACGAGCCGCGATTTCTGCTTTATCGACAATGTGGTCCAGGCCAATCTGCTGGCGGCCCTGGCCACGGCGCCGCAAGCGGTGAATCAGGTTTATAACGTGGCGCTCAACGAGCGCACCAGCCTTAACCAGCTGTACCGCATGATGCACCAGCTGCTGCTGGACCGTTTCCCGCATCTGCAGGAGCACCAGGCGCAGTACAAGGATTTCCGCGCCGGCGATGTGCGCCATTCTCAGGCGGATATCGGCAAGGCACGGCAACTGCTTGGCTTTAACCCTACCCACCGCATCGGAGAGGGACTGAAAGAGGCCATGGATTGGTACGTCCGCAATCTGGTTCGTTCCAATTAGAAAACGAATCCTGGAGAGGCGGCGTGGGGACGCGGCTCTCATCCAGAAGAATAGGGTTGTGCGGGAGGGAAAAATGCTAAGAATCTCAAACCACTACGTCTCTAAGGTCGTATTCAGCCTGCTGTTTCTGGAGGTGCTGATCCTGATCGGCTCCTTCTATGCCGGGGCCGGCCTGCGCTTTTTCGACGGCGAAGAATTCGTGCTGCCGAAACTCGACCATTTCTTCATGTCCGCCTGCGTCTTTGCGGCCGCCATTGTGTTCAGCATGAGCGCATTGGGCATGTACCAGATCAATTTCAATGAAGGCTTGCGCAATTCCTTCTTCTTCCAGCTCATGCCGTCCTTCGCCATGGGCTTCTGCATCCTGACCCTGGTGTTCTATCTGGCGCCCGAGCTGTATTTCGGCCGCGGCATCCTGGTCATGGTCTTCTTCTTTTCCGGCAGCGGCATTCTGCTGGCGCGGGTGATGTTCCTGAAGACCTCGGAATTCCACTTCCTCGAATCGCGCATCATCTTCCTCGGCGGCGGCGCGCTGGCCAAGGAATGCGGCGACCTGGCCCTGCGCAAGAGCTCCTACCGCAAATACGATATCGCCGGCTATATTCCCGTGCCTTCCGAGGATGTCTGCGTGGCGCAAGCCAGTCTGCTGCCGCTGGAAGAAGGACAGTCGCTGGTGGCGCTGGCCAATAAGCAGCGCGTCAGCGAGATCGTGGTCTCGGTGAGCAACCGCCGCGGCGGCGCCTTCCCGATCAAGGAACTGCTGGAGTGCAAACTGTACGGCATCCAGGTGACGGACGCGGCCACCTTCTTCGAGCGCGAAACCTGCCAGATCCGCGTCGACTCGCTGCAACCGAGCTGGCTGGTGTTCGGCGGCGGCTTTGACCAGAGCTTCATGCGCGCCTTCATGAAGCGCGCCTTTGACGTGATGGCCAGCCTCTTGCTGCTGGCGGTGTCGCTGCCGGTCATGCTGTTTACCGCGCTGTGCATTTTCATCGAAGACCGCGCACCGATCTTCTATCAGCAGGAACGCGTGGGCAAGGATGGCCATGTGTTCAAGGTGCTGAAATTCCGCAGCATGTTCAACGATGCGGAAAAAGGCGGCAAGCCGCAGTGGGCGGCGCGCAACGATCCACGCGTGACGCGCGTCGGCAACATCATCCGCAAGCTGCGCATCGACGAGCTGCCGCAGATCCTGAACGTGCTCAAAGGCGAGATGAGCTTCGTCGGCCCGCGTCCGGAGCGGCCGTATTTCGTCGAGCAGCTGACCGAGCGCGTGCCTTACTACAATGTCCGCCACAGCATCAAGCCCGGCATCACGGGCTGGGCCCAGGTGCGCTACGGCTACGGCGACTCGGTCGAGGACGCGCTGCAGAAGCTGCAGTACGACCTGTACTACGTGAAGAACAATAGCCTGCTGCTGGATGTCCTGATCCTGATCGACACCTTCAAAGTCGTGGTGTTCCGGGGCGGCCGGTAAGCGGAGGGGCGGGACCGGATGCTCAACACGACCGCCGCCTTCAGCTACGCCAGCGCCGCGCTGGCGTTTCTACTTCTGTGCCTGTTCCTGCTGACCAGCTGGCGCAGCCGCCAGCATGTGCGCGTGCTGGCGCTGGCCAGCCTGCTCAGCGTGATCTGGGGCGGCATCATCGCCCTGTATACCGCCCAGCTGATTCCGCCCACCATGGCCAGCTTTGCCATCGACCTGGTGGAACTGGCGCGCAACGGCGCGTGGACCATCGCCCTGCTGTCCCTGCTCGGCCATCTGACGCCGCAGGGCGAGGGCAGCGAGCGCCGCCGCCGCTTCGCGCGCGCCATCGGCGCCGGCTATGCACTGCTGGTGGCGTGCGCGCTGCTGCTGCCCTGGCTTAGCGCGCCGCTGATGTTTTACCTGACCGTGGTGGGCCGCGTCGGCCTGGCCGTGCTGGGCATGCTGCTGGTGGAGCAGCTGTACCGCAACCGTCCGCCCACCGAGCGCTGGGCCATCAAATTTGCCTGCCTGGGCATCGGCGGCATCTTCGTTTACGATTTTTATATGTATAGCGACACCCTGCTGTTCCGCGAACTGAATGTGGAGCTGTGGTCGGCGCGCGGCCTGGTCAACGCGCTGACGGTGCCGCTGATCGCCATCTCGGTGTCGCGCAGCGCTTCCTGGGCTTCGCCGATCGCCGTGTCGCGCCGCATGCTGTTCCACTCGGCCACCTTGATCGGCGCCGCCATCTATCTGCTGGCGATGAGCTTTGCCGGCTACTACCTGCGTTTCGTCGGCGGCATGTGGGGTTCGCTGATGCAGCTGGCCTTCCTGTTCGGCGCCAGCATCCTGCTGGTGGGCATACTGTTCTCGGGCAGCTTCCGCGCCTCGCTCAAGGTTTTCCTCGCCAAGCATTTTTACCGCTACAACTACGACTACCGCGAAGAGTGGATGCAGTTCACGCGTACCCTGTCCGAGCAGGGCCAGGGCGTGGGCGAGCGCAGCATCGGCGCCATGGCCTCGCTGGTCGATAGCCCCGCCGGCGCGCTGTGGATACGGCGCGATTCCGGCCAGTTCGAACCGGCGGCCCATTGGCATATGCCCTTGCCGGACAAGGCCGAAGCGGCCGACAGCCCGTTCCTCCAGTTCATGGAACAGAAGCAGTGGCTGGTCGACCTGGAAGAGCACCGCCAGCACCCCGAACTGTTCGGCAGCGTGCCGCTGCCCGCCTGGCTGGATGCCTATCCGCGCGCGCGCCTGGTGCTGCCGCTGATGCTGCATGGCCGCCTGTTCGGCTTCGTGCTGCTGCTGCAGCCGCGCGGCGCCATCCGCCTGAACTGGGAGGTGATCGACCTGCTGAAGATCGCCGGCAGCCAGGCGGCCAGCTATCTGGCGCAGCAGGAAGCGGCGGGCGCCCTGATGCTGGCGCGCCAGTTCGATTCCTTCAACCGCATGTCCACCTTCGTGGTGCATGACCTGAAAAACCTGGTGGCCCAGCTTTCGCTGATGATGGCGAACGCGGAAAAGCACCGCAACAATCCCGAGTTCCAGCGCGATATGCAGGACACCGTCGCCTACTCGGTGCAGAAAATGAAGCTGCTGCTGCAAAAGCTGAGCCGCAGCGCCTCGCCCCAGCGGCCCGCGCCGCTTTCGGTGGAGCAGGTATTGACCCAGGCCGTCGCCCTGAAGGCGGCGTTCGAACCCAAGCCGCAGCTGGAAATCGGCCAGTCCGGCCTGCGCGTGCTGGCCGACGGCGAGCGCCTGGAAAGGGTGGTGGGCCATCTGATCCAGAACGCCATCGAAGCCACGCCCAAGGATGGCAAGGTGGTGGTGCGCGCCGCCAGCGACGGCGACGAGGTGCTGATCGAAATCAGCGACACGGGACAGGGCATGAGCGAGGAATTCATCCGCGAGCGCCTGTTCAAGCCCTTCGATTCGACCAAGTCGGCCGGCATGGGCATTGGCGCGTTCGAAAGCCGCGAATACATCTATGAACTGGGCGGCAGGCTGGAAGTGAGCAGCCTGCCGCTGCACGGAACCACATTCAAGGTCCGCCTGCCCGTGTACCGCCAGAGCGCGCAGACCGTCGAGCAAGCCGCATAAGGCAGAAGGAAAGCTGTGACTCAGAACAAACCGAAGCTGCTAATCATCGAAGACGATCCTGGCTTGCAAAAGCAGCTGCGCTGGAGCTTCGATGCTTACGATGTGGTGGTGGCCGGCGACCGCGAGGCCGCCCTGGCCCAGTTGCGTCGCCACGAACCGGCTGTAGTGACCATGGACCTGGGCTTGCCGCCCGATCCGGACGGGGCCACCGAAGGCTTGGCCACCCTGCAGCAAATCCTGGCGCTGGCGCCGGATACCAAGGTCATCGTCCTGACCGGCAACCAGGACCGCAGCCATGCGGTGAAAGCCATTGCGCTGGGCGCTTACGACTTCCATCAAAAGCCCAGCGAACCGGAAATCCTCTCGCTGGTGATCCAGCGCGCCTTCTTCCTGCATGCGCTGCAGCAGGAGAACCGCCGCATGCTGCAATCGCAGGCCGAATCGCCGCTGGCCGGCATCATCAGCCGCGACGCGGGCATGCAGAAGGTGTGCCGCAATATCGAAAAGGTGGCGCCCACTTCAGCCTCGGTCATGGTGCTGGGCGAGAGCGGCACCGGCAAGGAGGTTCTGGCGCGCGCCTTGCACCAGCTCAGCCCGCGCGCCAGCCAGCGCTTCATGGCGATCAACTGCGCGGCGATTCCCGAGAACCTGCTGGAAAGCGAATTGTTCGGCTATGAGAAGGGCGCCTTCACCGGCGCGGTCAAGCAGACCAAGGGCAAGGTGGAGCTGGCGCATGGCGGCACCTTCTTCCTCGACGAGGTGGGCGACCTGCCCATGCCGCTGCAGGCCAAGCTGCTGCGCTTCCTGCAGGAGCGCGTGATCGAGCGCGTGGGCGGGCATGAGGAGATTCCGGTCGATGTGCGCATCGTCTGCGCAACCCACCAGAACCTGAAGCAGCTGGCCACCACCGGGCGCTTCCGCGAAGACTTGTATTACCGCCTGTCCGAAATCGTCGTCACCATTCCGCCGCTGCGCGAGCGCCTGGGTGACGCGGTGCTGCTGGCCCAGCACTTCAAGAACAAGTTCGCCACCCAGGAGGGGCGCGGCAATCTGCATTTCAGCCAGGAGGCGCTGGTGCAGATCGAAACCCACCCCTGGCCGGGTAATGTGCGCGAAATGGAAAACTGCATCAAGCGCGCCGTCATCATGGCCGACGGTTCGCAGATCCTGGCGGAAGACCTGGGCCTGTCCGGCACGCCGCTGGAAGAGGAGCCGCTGAATCTGCGCCAGGTGCGCGAGGAGGCGGAATACAAGGCCATCGTCAAGGCGCTGGCGCGGGTCGAGGGCAATATCGTCAAGGCTTCCGAGCTGCTGGGCATCAGCCGCCCCACCTTATACGATCTGATGGAGCGTCACGCCATCAAGGGCTCTTCTTCCTGAGGCGCCGAGCGGCGCCTCCGCCGCTTGCCTGTATGCGGCGCGGCCGCCGGACGCAGGCTGCCGGCGCCCAGCAGCAGGAAGAACAGGGTGGCCAGGCGCGGCACGTCGAAGATGCTGTCGAACAGGCCGACCATCATGCAGCCGGCCAGCGCGGCCAGGCAGATCGTGGCAAGCAGTTCGCCCATCAGGCCGCGCGCCGCCATCTGGCCGCCAGCCACCAGCAGCAAGGCCGCCGTCGCCAGCGCACCCAGCCAGCCCATCTCGAACACCGTATTGACCGCGAAATTCTTCACATGCCAGGGGAAGTGATTGCGGTCGCTGCTGAAAAACCAGTAATCATTGGCGGCGGAGAAGCTACCGTTCCTGATCAGTTCACGTCCATCGGCGGCATCGCGCAGGCTGATATTGTCCACGTCCAGCCACGCGCTGCCGCCGTCGCTGAAGATCTCCAGTTGGGTCGGCGCGGCCAGCAGGCCGCCGTGGCCGAGCTGGGGGCGCAGCATGGCATCCACATGCTGCCATTCCCGCTCCTGCGGCTTCAGGCGCGACTGGATATAGCTGCAATTCTGGCGGTACAGCAGCCAGCGCTCGCAGATGCCGATGGCCATGCCAACCTTGCCGTCCTTGCGCCGTACGTCGAAGGAGAGCCGGTAATCGTGGCCGTTCTCCACGTCCACCCTCTGCAGCATGCGCAGCACTTCGCCATAGCCTATCGAGTATTGCGGCGTGCCCAGGCGCAGGAAGCGGTTGTTGCCGTTTTCCTCCTCGTAGCGGAAGGTGCCTGGCATTTCGCCGTGCAGGTTCTTCCACAAATACACTTCGGGATAGCGGCCCAGCCCCATGCCCAGCAGCTGCGTGCCACCGTCGCTGTCCATCATCTCCAGCGCCTCCCCCCAGTGGCGCAGGCGCACATCCAGGTCGCCGCCCACGGTGGCGAAGCGGCTACCCGCATAATAGCTGCCGGCCACCGGAATCAGCGTGGTGCAGACAATCGCACCGAAGAAGCCCAGTATCAGCGTCGAGCGCTCCAGATGCCAGGGGCGCCGCTCGGGCGGCAGCAGGCGCGCCGCCGCCAGCGCGCCGGCAATCAGGGTCAGCAGCGCCGTGTCCTGCCAGGCCTTGCCGCCGCCCCAATGCACCGACACCAGGGCTGCGCTCAGTGCCAGCGCGGGAAAAGCCGCAGCGGCCAGACAAAGCCCGAGCGCCTGCTTCTCCTGCGGTCCGAACAGCAGGAGCAGGATGCCCGCGCCAGCGACGCCGCCCGCCAGCAGGTAGGCGGCATATGCGCCCTTGCCGGTGGCGGCATCGCCACCTTGCAGCAGCAGGTACAAGCCGCTGCAGGCCAGCAGCAAGGCTGAGGCCAGGGCCACGGCCAAGCCGCGCCGCTGCAGGCGTTGCGCCGCGCCGCCCAACGCAAATGCCACGCCCAGCAAGCCAAGCGCCGCCGCCAGGCCGCGATAGCCGCCGCTGCCGAAGACCTGGGCCAGCACCCAGGCCAGCAGGGTAAGCAGCAGCAGGCCGCCCAGCAGGCGCGCCAGCGTCAGGCTGCCGTCGCGCACGTGGCGTGCTCCGGCCAGCAGCGCGATCACCGCGCCGGAACAGGCGTAAGCCAGATAGATATCGCGCGAAAAAGTCGTCAGCCCCGCATAGCAGCCCAGCAGCAGCAGCAGCAGGCCGGGCACCAGGCGGCGCGCATCGTGCACGCCGATCAGCCACAGGGCGACAAAGGGGAAGGCCATGGCCAGATAGGCATCCAGCGCGGCGCCGCCCGTATGCATGGCCGAGAAGGGCGCGGTCGGGCGGTAGTCGCTGGCGAAGTTGAACAGGCCGGGAAACACGGCACGTTCCCAGCCCACCGCCAGGCAAGCGCCCGCCAGCCCGAGCAGCATGCCGGGCACGAACAGGCGCCTGAGGTTTTCCAGCTGCGGCCCGGCGCTATGGCGCAGCAGCGGCAGCAGCAGCAAGCCCCAGACAAAGCCCTTCAGCACGCGCAGGCTGTTGTAGGGACTGACGTAATTGCTGAAGGCATTCGCATCCAGCGGTGCCAGCGGCTGCATGCCGCGCCAGGCCGCGATGGCGAAGCTGATGGCCAATAGGGCAAGACAGATTTTCAGGCCGGCCGGCAGGCGCGCGCCGGGCGGCGCATCGGCATAGCGCCAATAGCCGGCGGCGCAGGTGGCCAGCAGCAGCAGGTCCAGCTCTTCCAGGAAAAACCAGCCGGTCCAGGGCGCGAGGTCGAAGACCGGCAGCAGGGCCGGCACCAGCAGCAGCCAGGCGGCGGGATAGCGCCACAGCAGCGCCAGATAGAGGGCCAGCGCGGCGCCTAGGACCGGCTTGCTGGCCGGGTAGATCCAGGCTGCGGCCAGCAACGCTGCGAACATCAGCAGCGCGCTGGCCCGATGCAGCCCGGCGCGGATCATGGCGTCTTATCGCTCCACTTGCCCGCCGCCGTCAGCATGTTTTTCAGCCCCGGCAGCGGAAAGCCCAATTCATACGCCTTCCTCGCATATTTGACGGCGGGATCGTATTTCTTCATCTTGGCGTAAGCCAGGCCGAGGTTGTAGTTGATCGAGGGATTCTCGGGGTCCAGCTCGACGGCCTTTTCCAGCATGGGCAAGGCTTTCTCGGGCTGCCCGATGCGGTACAGATAGCCGGCGTAAGCCGCATGCGCCGCACCATCGTCCGGCACGAAGCGCACGGCGCGCTCGAAATAGCATTCCACCGGATATTTCCCGCCCGGCAGCTGCACCGCTTTCTGGCGCAGCGCCACCTTGGCCAGCGTTTCCAGCGCCCGCGTATGGTTGGGGAAGGCGCGCAGCGTATAGTCCAGGTCCGCGCCCAGCGTGCCGGTATTGCCTTTGAGGCCTTGCTCCACCTCTTCCGTGAAGTGGGCCTGCTCCACCAGGTGCAGCTGTTCAGCATCGGGCGTGCGGTAATCGAAGGGACCGAAGGCGTTCACCAGCTCCCCGCAGAACGGCTTGGCGGCCAATGGTCCGCTGGCGGCCAGCAGTGTGGCCGCAGCCAGGGCTGCCTTGATCTTCATCGTACTTCCTCCCTATTGGCCGCCAAGGCATGCGCGGCTTGCGCCGGTTGCGCGACGCGCTCCAGCAACTGGCCCAGTTCTCCGGTGCGCGCGCGGCGCGAATTGGCGGCGATTGCTTCTTCCGACGCCAGCGGCGCCTTGCCCGCTTGCGCCAGTTCCAGGAAACGCATCAGCCCCTGCATGATGCCTTCCTTCGAATCGAGCGGTGCGATGGTGTCGATGCCGGCCTGGCGCAAGGCGGCGGCGGTGTCGCCGATACTGTCGGTCAGCGCCAGGATGGGACGGCGCGCGCGCAGGTATTCATACAGCTTGGCCGGAATCTGGTGATTGCAGTTGGTCGCCTGCAGCACCAGCAGTGCGTCGGCCGTCAGCATTTCGCTGAGCGCGTCGCGGTAGGCGATATGCGGCGCCAGGCCGACCAGTTCTCCGATGCCGTAGCGCGCGATCAGGCCTGCCAGATACTCGTCGTGCGCCGTGGCGCGCAGCACCACGCGCAGGCGCCGCGCATCGATCCTGCCTTGCGCCTGCAGCGCCGCCAGCGCCTCGAATAGCGGCACCGGATCGCGTTCTGACGGATAGATGATGCCGCTGTGGATCAGCGTGAAGGGACGGCCCTGGGCCGGCGCGGCCTGGGCGGCGAGGGTGCCCGCGTCGGCGAAGTTCTCCTCGTCGTAGCCGTTTTCGATCAGGGCGAAGCGGCTGGCCGGAATCTCCGGGAAGCGCGTTTCATACGTCTTGATCGCGCCCGGCGTGGTGCACACGGCCACGGTGCAATGCTTGACGGTCTGCTTCTCGATCCAGCGATACACCTTGCGCGTCAGCGGGTCGGAGGGGTAGTCCACATCGGTCATCGGATCGCGCAGATCGGCGATCCACGGCAGGCCGGTCATGCGGTGCAGGCAGAGCGCAATCAGATTGGCGCTGGCGATGGGATAGGTGGACCAGATCACCTGCGGACGGTATTTGCGTATCATGCGCAGCCCGGCCGGCACCGCGCCCAGGCACCACGAAACCCAACGGTCGGGCAGGGCCAGCCAGCCCAGGTAGCGTCCGCGCCAGGCCAGGTGGCGCGAGGTGTCGAGCGCAAAGGCGCGCTGCACCACCGCCTCGGCCGGAATCTCGCGCATCTGGTCGTCGCCGCTGTTGGCATAGGCGCGCGGATGGGCCGACAGCACCAGTGGCTGCCAGCCCTGCTGCGGCAGGTACTGCGAGAACTTCAGCGTGCGCTGGATGCCGCTGCTGCCGCGCATGGGCGGATAGTGGTAAGCGATCATCAGCACGCGCTTTACCATGAGCGCACCCAATCGGAAGTCCAGCCGGCCACCTGGTCGCGCCATTCGCGGCGCGAGAAGGTGTGATCGGCCGGCGCCAGGGTATGCCGGGTCACGCGCGGAGCCGCCAGCAGGCCTTGCCACTGGCGGGATGCCTTTACCATGTCCAGAAACTCCTGCGCCGTCAGATCGGCGCCGCTAAAGATGAAAAGAACCTTGCCCGAAAAGCCTTGCAGTCCTTCCAGCATGCGCTGGTGCAGGCCTGGCGCGCCCGGTGCCATACCTGCCGTCTGCGCGGACGAGGGCCGCGCCACGGCTGTCATGCCGGCTGCCGCCACGGTGGTGTGTCCATCGGTGCCGGCGGTATCGATGGTGCCGCCATCCTGCCCCTTGGCCGCAGCGGCGGGGCGGCGTGCATATGCCGCGCCAAGCAGTCCGGCAAACGAGCGCGCCGCAGCGCCGAAATCGAAGCGGCCGCTGAAGATCTTCTTCCACAGCTCCGGCTGCAGCAGCCGGTCGCGGTAATAATGCTTGAGCGTGGCCTTGGCCAGGCCTTCCGTGCTGCGCGCCCAGGGGTTCAGCAACACCATACCGCAGACGCGATGATCCTGGCGCGCATAAAACATGGCCGCCGAAGCCGCATCGCACAGCCCCCACAGCACCACTTCCTGCAAGCCGGGGCAGGCCGCCATGAACTGGTCGATGGCTGCGCACAGGTCGGCGTCGACCTCTTCGAAATCGCGCGCCGCGCCGCTGCTGTCGCCCATGCCACGGTAATCGAAGCGCATGGCCGGAATGCCTTGCGCCGCCAGCGCGCGCGCCAGCAGCGTGAATTGGCGGTGGCTGCCGGCCCGATACTGCGGGCCGCCGACCACGATCAGCACGCCGCGCCGCGCCGGTCCGGAGACCGGGCTGAGAATGGCGGTCAGCCACTCGCCCTGGCAGGGAAAGCCGAGCGCCTGTTCCTCAAGCGGCATGGCAGGCTTCCTTCAATGCCGCTATCGTTGCATCGAGCAAGGCAGGGCATTCGCTGATTTCCTGGGTGGCCCAGAAAGGCTGGCCTGCCACCGTCACGGCGGATAGCTCGCCACCCTCTTGCCAGCCTTGCAGCACGCGCGCGGCGGCCGGCGGCAGCGGACGGCCTTCCTCTGCCACGATCTCGAACCAGTGCAGCGGGCAGGGGGGCGGCGCGAACTTGGCTGCATCCAGCGCTTCAATCGACTGCGCCAGCGCGGGCGCCAGCGTGTAGCCCGCGATTTCCAGCGGCTCGCCCGCGGCCAGCGTGGCGCGCAGGGCGGCGGTGCCGCCATTTTTTTCCTGGCCCTCGGCCAGCATCTGGTTGGCCAGTTTCAGGCGCAGGAATTGCGTCATGAAATTGGCGCCGTTCGTCACCGCTTGCCACAGCAGCAGGACGGAGGGCGGCTGAGCCGCCTGGCGCCCGTAATCCAGGGCAAGCAGGGCGCCCAGGCGCAAGCCCCACAGGCCGATTTCCTGTTCCAGCGCGCCGCCCAGACGCTCGCGCAGCCACTGCGCGCCGTGCGCCAGGTCGTCCAGCCAGATCTCCCAGCGCGCATCGGCGAAATCGCCGCTGCTGTCGCCGCAGCCGTATAAATCGATCTGCAATACGGCGTAACCCTGCGCCGCCATGGCGCGCGCCTGCAAGGCCGCCATGCGGCGCGCCTTGTTCATTTCCTCGGCAAAAGGATGCACATACAGGAAAGCGCCGCGGCAGGCGCCGGCGGCGGCGTGGAACACGCAAAAGCGCGCGCCCGTGCCGGCCTTCAAAAAGAAAGGCTCGGCGTGCGGGGGCGCAGGGTGATGGTTCATGCCGTCAGCTTGTACTTGACGAAAGCAACCAGGCTGCCCACGGTAGCAAAGGTGGCGGCGCTGATCTCATCGTCGTCGACGCTGAAACCGAATTGGTCTTCCAGCGCGCCGATCAGCTGCACCACGGCCATCGAATCGAGTTCGGGGATGCTGCCCAGCAGGGCGGAATGCTCGTCGAGCGTGGCGCCTGCCGCGCCCAGGCTCAGAACGTCGGTCAAAATCGTTTTTACTTCTTCTAAATACATAGTTACTCCGTGGATGGGTTGCCGTGCGGCAGAGATTGCGCGGGCGCGGGGGCCGGGGCCGGCCGCTGGCCGCGCAGGGCGGCACGTTGATTAGCGATGGCATGCAGCTGCAGCAGCACAGGCCAGCGGTAATGGTTCACATGGTACATGGTCCGGATTTCATCGGTCCAGCGGGTATGCCATTCCATCACCTTGCCGTAGAACTCCAGCCGTTCGAAGCGCTGCTCGGCGAACAGCTGCTGGCAGCATTCCTCGCGCATCAGCATGGTCGGCGACAGGCTGCTCGGCACCGTCTCGTCATACGTGGTCTTCAGCACGATCATGCAGCCATCGCCCTCGATGCACAGGTCCATGGCCACCAGCTGATTATCAAACCAGTAACGGTAGACGGCGGCCGCGCCGCGCCGCGCGAAGCCTTCCAGCATCGCGGTGTAAAAGCGTCCCTGCGCATTCTCCGGATGGATGGCCGTGCCCAGCTGCGCCTTCCAGCCGGCGCTTTCCAGCCGGCCGTAATCGGCCACCGCCGCCGCCATCTCTTGCGGCGCGCGGCTGATCTGCATGCGCGTGACCACGCCTTCCTTTTGCAGTTTGGAGCGCTGCTTTTTCAGGTTGTTGCGCAGATTCTTGCCGCGCGCATTCCAGTAATCCTCGAAGCTGCCCGCCAGCGTGATGCGTGCCGTGTCGATATAGTCCACCGTGCGCAGGCAGCCGCCGGGCGCGGGGCGCGGTTCCAGCTGCGGATCGCGCTGGGTCAGGCCCAGCATCAGCGGCATGCCGGGCAGCTTGCGCGTCAGCTCGGCCAGCAGGGTGGACAGGTTGAGGCCCGGCGCATGCATCCACAGGCTGACCGGCGCCTGCGAGGGCTGGAAGGTCTCCCACACACCGCGCCGCCGCCGCGCCACGATGCCCATGGCCAGCAATTCGCCCTGGCGTTCGTACCAGGCCAGTTGCTCGTCGCCATTGCCGAATTCACGCAGCAGCGGGTGGACGAAATCCGGCTCCAGCAGGGGAGAAGCGGTGCTGCGCCGGTTGCATTCGGCCCAGCGCGCGGCATGCGCGGCAAACTGGGTGGCGGGGTACAAGGTCCAGCTCATAGCGGAGGGGCTTTCTGCGCCAGTAGCGCATTGCGGATGTGGCCAACCATCCATTCCATTTCTTGTTCCGTCAATTCCTGGTGACAGGGGAATTGCAGTACGCGGCGCGACAGGTCCACGCTGGTGGCGCAGACGCCGGCGTCCACGCCCGGCCACAGGTATTCGCCAAAACGGATCACCGGCACCCCGGCCATTTTCAGCGTGCCGAAAATGGCGTGCGGATCGTCCGTCAGCAAAGGGAAGACCCAGGGATACACCCCGTCCGGCAGCACCGGATGCAGCGGGCGGCAGCCGGGCAGGCCGTCCAATGCCTGCTGCAGGTGCAGATAGTTGCGGCGGCGCAGGGCGCCCATGCGCGTGCGCGACACCAGTTTCAGCATCGCGCGCGAAAAGAAGGAGGAGCGCTTGTCGAGCCAGCGCGGATCGAAGCCGAAGCCGCCGTCCGACGATCCCGGCGCCATCGACTGGGCACCCGTGGGGCGGCGCGCCTTGATCTGGCTCCACAGCAGGTTCTTCAAGGTCATCGGCAGCCAGCACAGGGCTTTCAGCAGGCGCAGGCGGTTGTAGGCGAAGCCTTCCTCCAGCGTATTGATGAGCACTTTGGCTTCGAAGCCCATGCCGGCCGATTGCAGCGTCACCTGATCCAGCGCATGGCGCGTCGACACCAGGCAGCCGCCCTCGTAAATCGGGAAGAATTTCATGCTGCTGGCAATTGCGTAGTCGCCGTAGGAGCCGAGCGGCCTGCCCTTGTACTCGCCCAGGAAGGAGTGGGCGCAGTCCTCCAGCAGCAGCAGGCCGCGCGCATCGCAGAAGGCGCGCAGCGCCGCCAGGTCCTGCGGGAAGCCGAAGTAATTGGTGGCCATCAGCACCTTGGCGCGGCCATCGAGTTTGGCCGCCACGTCGTCCAGCTTGACCGAGGTGTCGGGATTGATGCGGTAGAACACCGGCGTCGCGCCCGACCAGATCACCGGCTCCACCATCGAGGCGCAGTGGTAGGACGGCACCAGCACCGTGTCGCCCGCGCCCACGCCCATCTGGCGCAGCGCCAGCGCGATGGCGACGCGGCCCGAGGTGACCAGGCGCGCCGGCCCGGCATCGAGGATCGAGGACACATGCGGCCCACCGCCGCGGCGGAAGGAGGCCATCGACAGCGGCGGCGCCACCGGCAGGCGCGAACGGGGAAAATCAGCCACGGCCGGCGCAGGCGTGCCGGCCGGCAGCGTGGCGCCGAAGCCGCTGTCAGCCTTGGGCTTGACGTCTGAAATACTTAAATTCCCCATATCGGTCCCGCCAGCACGGCATTTCTAATTTGATATTTTCCAAGTATAACCCGCTTGTCCGGCAGGCGGCTGCAAGCCTTGATGATAAAACAAACCGTTGCAATAGACATACGAATGTTGTTGTTTTTGGAATGAATTTTGCCGCACAATGCAGAAGGCGGCAGCGAAAAAAGCGGCATCGATTCGATTCTAAAATGTTAAGATGACAGCCGGATTTTGTCCGCGGGACGCGGGTTGGCAAATTAAGCAAGGAAGTAAGCGGAGAGGGATGCAATGAGCGAGCTGGTACACGATTTCATATTCCGTTCGGCGCAGCGCAGTCCCGCTGCGGAAGCGCTGGTGTACGGCCAGCGCCGGCTGGATTACGCCACGCTGGCGGCGCTGGTGCGCCAGGTTGCCGACACCTTGCTGGGCGGCGGCCTGGAACGCGGCGAGCGCGTGGCCGTCTACATGGAAAAAAATGTGGAGAACGTCGCGGCCATGTTCGGCGCGGCGGCGGCCGGCGGCGCCTTCGTGCCCGTCAATCCCCTGCTCAAGCCGGAGCAGGTGGCCTACATCCTGGCCGACTGCAATGTGCGCGTGCTGGTCACTTCCGCCGACCGCCTCAAGCTGCTGGCGGCCGCCCTGGCCCATTGCCGCGACCTGCGCACCGTGATCGCCGTCGGCGGCAATGGCGAGCTGCCGCAGCTGCCCGGCGTCGAGGTGCAGGCCTGGGACGCGGCGCTGGCCGCCGCACGCGAAGGCGCGCCGCATCGCGCCATCGACGGCGATATGGCGGCCATCCTCTACACCTCGGGCAGCACCGGCAAGCCGAAAGGCGTGGTGCTGTCGCACCGCAATCTGGTGGCCGGCGCGCAGAGCGTGGCCAGCTACCTGGAAAACACCCCGGCCGACCGCCTGCTGGCCGTGCTGCCGCTCAGCTTCGACTATGGCCTGAGCCAGCTCACCACCGCCTTCCACGTCGGCGCCACGGCGGTGCTGATCAACCATCTGCTGCCGCGCGACGTGCTGAACGCCGTGGTGGCCGAAGGCATCACCGGCCTGGCCGCCGTGCCGCCGCTGTGGATCCAGCTGGCGCCCCTGAACTGGCCGGCCGACTGCACCCTGCGCTACCTGACCAATTCCGGCGGCGCCATGCAGCGCCCCACGCTCGATGCGCTGCGCGCGGCCCTGCCGAATGCCAAGCCTTTCCTGATGTACGGCCTGACCGAAGCTTTCCGCTCCACCTTCCTGCCGCCGCCCGAACTGGAACGCCGTCCCGACTCCATGGGCAAGGCCATTCCGAATGCGGAAGTGATGGTGCTGCGTCCCGACGGCAGCGAATGCGCGCCGGGCGAACCGGGCGAGCTGGTGCACCGCGGCGCCCTGGTATCGCTGGGCTACTGGAACGATCCGGCCAAGACCGCCGAACGCTTCAAGCCGGTGGCGCCACGCCACTACGGGCTGCCGCTGACCGAGCTGGCCGTGTGGTCGGGCGATACCGTGCGCAAGGACGAGGAAGGCTTCCTCTACTTCATCAGCCGCAACGATGAAATGATCAAGACCTCCGGCTACCGCGTCAGCCCGACCGAGGTGGAGGAAGTGGTGTATGCGCGCGACGCGGTGGCCGAAGCGGCCGCCATCGGCGTCCAGCACCCGGCCCTGGGCCAGGCCATCGTGGTGATCGCCTTCCCGCGCGAAGGCGTGGCCTTGACCGCCTCCGACCTGCTGGCCGCCGTCAAGCCGCACTTGCCGGCCTATATGCTGCCGCAGAAGGTGGTGATCGCCGAGGCGGCCCTGCCGCGCAACCCGAACGGGAAAATCGACCGCAAGCTGCTCAGCCAGCAGTATGAGAATGCCTTCGCGGAGGGCCCGCAATGAGCGCGCCGCGTCCGCAGCACGCGGCCCTGTTGCAGTTCGCGGTCAAGGACGACTGCCTGCACATCGGCGGCCTTCCCCTGGCGCGGCTGGCGCAGCGCGTTGGCCAGACCCCGTTCTACGTCTACGAGCGGCGCGCCATGACGGAACGCGTGGCCCTGTTGCGTAAGCATCTGCCGACGGACGTGCATCTGCATTACGCGATGAAGGCCAATCCCATGCCGGCCGTGGTGCAGCATATGGCCGGCCTGGTGGACGGCATCGACGTCGCTTCCGGCGGCGAACTGCAGGTAGCGCTCGATACCGGCACAGACCCGGCCCGCATCAGCTTCGCCGGCCCCGGCAAGAGCGATGCCGAGCTGTCCTGCGCCATCGCGGCCGGCATCGTGCTGAATCTGGAATCGGAAGGCGAGATGGAGCGCGCCGCCGTCATCGGCCAGCGCCTCGGCATCCAGCCGCAGGTCGCGGTGCGCGTGAATCCCGATTTCGAACTGAAATCCTCGGGCATGAAGATGGGCGGCGGCCCGAAACAGTTTGGCGTCGATGCCGAGCGCGTACCGCAAATGCTGCGCCGCATCGCCGAGCTGGAACTGGATTTCCACGGCTTCCATATCTTCAGCGGCTCGCAGAACCTGAAGGCGGCGGCGCTCCAGGAAGCGCACGAAAAGACACTGGCACTGGCCATCCGCCTGGCGCAGGATGTGCCGCGCCCGCCGCGCATCGTGAATATCGGAGGCGGTTTCGGCATTCCCTACTTCCCCGGCGAAGAGCGCCTGGACCTGGAAGCGGTGGGCGCCAATCTGCGCCGCCTGCTGGAGGAGGCGCGCCCGCAATTGGGCCAGGCCCAGATCGTGATCGAACTGGGGCGCTATCTGGTGGGCGAGGCGGGCGCCTATGTCTGCCGCGTGGTGGACCGCAAGGAATCGCGCGGCCAGGTGTACCTGGTCACCGACGGCGGCCTGCACCACCACCTCTCGGCCTCGGGCAATTTTGGCCAGGTGATACGCAAGAATTACCCGGTCGTCATCGGCACCCGCGTGGCGGGCGGCCCGCGCGAAACCGCCTCCGTGGTCGGCCCCCTGTGCACGCCGCTCGACCTGCTGGCCGACCAGATGGAACTGGCTCAGGCCCAGGCGGGCGATCTGGTGGTGGTGCTGCAATCGGGGGCCTACGGCCGCACGGCCAGCCCGGCGGCCTTCCTCAGCCATCCGGCGGCGCTTGAGGTGCTGGTCTAGGTACGCCGGTCAAACCATTTCTGCGCAGGTGCCGGCGGAAAACCGGCGCCGGGCGTCCGGCGCTGCGGCCGGACTTCAACATCGAACAAGGAAAGCATCATGAGCGGCTTGTGTGGGTGGATGGGTTACAGCGCCGGCGGCGCCGGCAAGGAAGTGGTGGATGCGATGGCCGCGCCGCTGGCGCGCTTCGATCAGGCGCCGGCACACAGTGAAGCCGCTGCGCGCAGCGCCGCCGCCGTCGCTGCGCAGGCGGGCAGCGCCCATCTGCACCGCGATGGCAGTGTGCTGGTGGCGGTGTGGGGCAGTCCCGTGCTGCGCGATGCTGCGCTGGTGCAGCAGGTTGCCGTCCAAGGCCTGGCAGCGGCATTAAGCTCCGCCTGGCGCCAGATGGGCGCGGAGCGCCTGTGCGCCGCCCTGCAAGGCGCTTTCGCCCTCTGCGTGCTGGACGAGGCCAGCGGCGAAGCCATGCTGGCCACCGACCGTCTCGGCACCCATCCCCTGTACTGGCAGCTGGCCGGCGAAAGCCTGCTGTTCGCCAGCTCGGCCGACGCGCTGGTGCGCCATCCGCAGGCGGGCAGCGCGCTCGATGCGCAAGGCCTGTACAACTACGTCTACTTCCATATGGTGCCCAGCCCCGGCACCGCCTACCGCAATCAGCAACGCCTGCTGCCGGGCGAATTCCTGCATTACCGCCAGGGCCGCATCGAAACCCGGCCCTACTGGCGCATGCAGTTCCAGGAAGAGGGCAAGCGTTCCTTCGCCGAATTGCGCGAGGAATTCCTGTCCCTGCTGCGCAGCAGCGTGCGCGAAGCGGCGGGCGGCCATAGGGTCGGCGCCTTCCTCAGCGGCGGCACCGACAGCTCCACCATCGCCGGCATTCTGTGCGATGTGGGCGGCGTGCCGGCGCAGACCTACTCGATCGGCTTCGAGGCGCAGGGCTACGACGAGATGGAATATGCGCGCATCGCCTCGCGCCATTTCGGCACCGCCCACCACGAATACTATGTCACGCCGGACGATGTGGTGTCCGCCATTCCCCAGATCGCCCAGGTCTTCGACCAGCCCTTCGGCAACGCATCCGCCGTGCCGGCCTTCTACTGCGCCCGCATGGCGCGCGCCGACGGCATTACCCGCATGTTCGGCGGCGACGGCGGCGACGAACTGTTTGGCGGTAATGAGCGCTATGCCAAGCAGCATGTGTTCGCGCTGTATGAGCGCGTGCCCGAGCTGCTGCGCAAGGCCCTGCTGGAACCGGCCGTGTTCAACTTCCCCGGCGGCGAGCGGGTACGCCTGCTGCGCAAGGCGCGCAGCTATATCGAGCAGGCCTCGGTCGCCATGCCGGCGCGTCTGGAAACCTATAACCTGCTGGGCCGCTACGGCCCGCAGCAGGTGTTCACCGACGAATTCCTGGCCGGCGCCGACATCGGCCAGCCGCTCGCCAGCTTGAGCCGCACCTACGGCCAGAGCGAGGCGAAAAGCCTGATCAACCGCATGCTGGCGCTGGACTTGAAGATCACCCTGGCCGACAACGACCTGCCGAAGGTGATGAAGGCTTGCGAACTGGCCGGCATGGAAGTGGCCTTCCCCTTCCTCAACGACGGGATGGTGGCCTTCTCCGCCGGCCTGACGCCGCAGCAGAAGCTGAACGGCACCCAATTGCGCTGGTTCTTCAAGGAGGCGCTGCGCGGCTTCCTGCCGGACGCCATCATCACCAAGCAGAAGCATGGTTTCGGCCTGCCCTTCGGCGTCTGGCTGCAGCAGCACAAGCCCCTGCAGCAGCTGGCCAGCGACAGCCTGACCGACCTGAAAAAGCGCAAGATCGTGCGCGGCGAATTCATCGAGCAACTGGTGGGCCAGCACCTGTCCGAGCACGCGGGCTACCACGGCACCATGGTCTGGGTGCTGATGATGCTGGAGCAGTGGTTCCGCCAGCGCCCGGCGCTGCGCGTCTGAGGAGGAAGGCCGGATGTCCGTCCGCATCGCCGTCGTCATTCCTTACTTCCAGCGCGAGGCCGGCATCCTGGCCAAGGCGCTGCGCTCCGTGTTCGCTCAGACCGTGGCGGCCGACCTCGATATCATCGTGGTGGACGATGCCTCGCCGGTCAGCGCGCGCAGCGAACTGGCGCAGCTGCCGCCGCAGCAGGCGGCGCGCGTGCGCCTGATCGAGCAGGCCAATGCCGGCCCGGCGGCGGCGCGCAACAAGGCGCTCGACCAGGTTGCGCCCGGCACCGAATACGTCGCCTTCCTCGATTCGGACGACGAATGGACCGAAGTGCATCTCGCCAACGCCCTGCATGCGCTGGAAGCGGGCCACGATTTCTACTTCACCGATTTCTACCAGCTCAACCAGAGCGTCAGCGCCTTTGCCCGCGCGCGCCGCATCACGCCGTCCGCGCATGCCCTGCTGCCGGGGCGCAGCGAGCTGCACGTCTATCAGGGCGATATGCAGGACCAGGTCTTGAGCGGCAATGTGATCGGCACGCCCACCGTGGTGTACCGCTACGCCAGCTTCCCGCGCCTGCGCTTCCGCGAGGAGTTCGTGTATGCCGGCGAGGACTATCTGTTCTGGCTCGACCTGTCCAGCCAGACCAGGCGCATCGCCTTCTCTTCGGCCAGCGAATGCATTTGCGGCGCCGGCGTGAACATCTTCTCCGGCTCCGGCTGGGGCACGGAAAAATCGCTGATACGCCTGCACCACGAAATGAAGTACAAGAAGGCGATCGCCCGCCTGTTCCCGCTCACGGCGCGCCAGATCGAGGACAACCGGCGCGCCGTGCGCACCCTGCGCAAAAGCTTCGTGGCCGACGTGCTGCACCGCCTCATGCACGGCAAGCCTTTCCGCGACGTGCTGCTCAAGCAGTGGCACATCGATGCGCGCAGCGTGCTGTACTTTGTGCCGCTGGCCGTGAGCGTTTTATTGCGCCGTTAAAAGGACATCATGCAAGCCACGCCCTCCGCCCAGCGCCGCATCCTGATCAGCATCCTCAACTGGAATACCGCCGGCAAGACCCTGGATTGCGTCGCCAGCCTGCAGCACCAGTCGCTGCCGCCGGGCCAGCAGGCCGACATTCTCGTCATCGACAATGGTTCGGAGGCAGCCGATTATGCGCAGCTGGCGCAAGGCCTGGACGCGCAGCCGGTGCAGCTGCACCGCGAGGCGGCCAACCGCGGCTTCGCCGGCGGCCATAACCTGGCCATCCGCCGCGCCCAGGAGCAGGGCTATGACTTCATCTGGCTGATGAACAGCGACGCCGTGGTGGAAGGCCACGATGTGCTGGCCCACCTGCTGGAAGTGGCCGACGCCGACCCGCGCTGCGGCGCGGTCTCGCCGCTGCTGGCCGATATGGAGGACCGCAACAAGATCCATTTCTACGGCGCCTTCCACGACTGGGAGCAGCGCATCAGCCGCCGTCCGCGCTCGGTGGACGATGCGCGCCGCCTGGCCGGCCAGATGCCGCTCAACCAGTGGGTGCCCGGCACTGCCGTGCTGCTGCGGCTGGCGGCATTGGCCCAGACCGGCCCGCTCGACGAGCGCATGTTCGCCTATTACGAAGATGACGAAATCGGCGCCCGCCTGGCGGCCCATGGCTGGACCAGCGCCGTCGCCTACGAGGCGCGGGTGCAGCACGCCATGCCCAAGCGCGAGACCGACCGTCCCGCCTATTACTTCTATCTGATCGCGCGCAATTACCTGATCTTCTGGCATGGCAGCACGCCGCCCGCCCACCGCAAGCTCTTGCTGCTGAAACTGCTGGACTATGCGCTGTTCGATGTCAACCGCCTGCGCCATCGCGGCTTCGAACAGCATGCGGAGGCGGCCTTGCTGGGCGTGCAGGACTTCCTGCAGCAGCGTTTCGGCCCGCCCGACCTGAAGCGGCGCGCCTCGCTGGCGCTGCGCTGCCTGCGCCTGCTGCTGTGGACCCAGCACCGGCGCGCGCTGCGCCGCATGGACAGCCAGGCTTGAACGGCCACGCTTAAACCGTGGCCGCCTGCTCCTGTGGCGCGCGCACGGCGGCGCCGCTGCCGCCGGCAGTGGTTGCCGCGACAGGATGCGCCACCACCGCAAACTGGATAAAGCGCGTATCGGAAAAATACCCGGAGAAGAAGCGGAACGCCAGGCGGCGCAGCAGTGAAGGCGTCCACCACGATTCGTTGATGCCCTCCAGCTTCTCGACCGCATAGCCGGCCTGCTCGAACAGGCGCGGAATGCTTTTCAGCGTGTAGAAACGCAGGTGGGTGGCGTCGCGCACGCCGGCCGGCTCGTAGCGGAAATCCTTCTCCTTCAGCATATGCACCAGATTGTCGATATGGCGCACATTCGGAATCGAGGCCACCACCACGCCGCCCGCTTTCATCTTGGACGCTGCGGCGCGCAGGATCACGGCCGGATCGGGCATGTGTTCCAGCACATCGTTGAAGACGATGGCGTCGAAGAAATCGTCCGGCACTTCCGCGCCGGTGAAGTAGCCGGGAATAACCTTGTCCAGGCGCTGCGCCGCGATGGCGGCCGTGGCGGGATTGGCTTCCACGCCCCATACGGTGGCGACGCCGCGCTGTTTCAGCCCCAGGCCAAAGGCGCCGGTATGGCAGCCGACATCGAGCACGCATTGCGCGCTGGCTGGCACAAAGGCGCGCATTTCCGAACGCGGAAAGTCGCCGTAAGGGGAATCGTGGGCTGCGTCAGGCATTCTCCAACCTCGCGTGAAAGCTATCGATAGGGCGCTGCAACAGCTGTCTATTTTACAATGCTTGCGCGAACCCACCGTAGCAAATTCAGCGCCTTGCGTTGTAAAAGTATTTATTTAGTTGATAATTTGTCAGGCGCGTGCCACCATCGCCATTCCCGCTTTGCAAGTTGCCGCGGCGGCCTATGGATGAGGGGAAACGGATGCAGCACACGACCATGCCAGCGCCTGCCTTGCCGGAGCCGCACCAAGCGAACAACTTCAACCTGATCCGGCTGGCCCTGGCCTTGCTGGTCATCGTCTCGCACACGCCGGAAATGATGGATGGCAACCGCAGCCGCGAGCTGCTGTCCCTGCTCACGGGCGGCTTCAGCTTCGGCGAATTCGCCGTCGACGGCTTCTTCCTCTTGAGCGGCTTCCTGATCCTGCAAAGCTGGGACAGCCAGCCCAGCGCCGTGCCCTATCTGCGCAAGCGCCTGTTGCGCATCGTGCCCGGCTATCTGCTGGCGGCTCTGCTGTGCGCCTTCGCGGTCGGCCCGCTGGCGGCCGAACCGGCCGGCTACTTCGCCGCCATCTGGCCGCGCGGTCTGGGCTGGAGCCTGCTGACCCTGGATATCCCGGCCACGCCGGCCGTGTTCGCCGGCACGCACTATGCCAGCGTCAACGGCGCGATGTGGACCATCCGCTATGAATTCCTGTGCTATCTGGTGCTGCTGGCACTGGGCCTGGCCGGCCTGCTGCGCCGCCGCGCGCTGATGGCGGCCGTGCTGGCGGCCGTCTTGCTGCTGTACGCGGCCGCCGCCTGCGGCGCGCTGCATCCGCTGGGCCTGGATGCCGATTGCCGCCAGTTCCCCATGCTGCGCTTTCTTGCCTTCTTCGGCGCCGGCATGCTGTATTGCCGTTGGCGCGCACAGCTGCGCTTCCAGCCGCCCTGGGCCGCGTTGGCGGCGGCCGTGCTGGCGCTCGGCACCTGGCTCGGTTTTGCCGAGCTCAGCCTGCTGGTGGGCGGCAGTTATCTCTTCTTCTATCTGGCCTTCCATGGCCCCTCCTGGCTGGCATTCTGGCGCCGGCTGCCCGATATTTCCTATGGCGTCTATCTGTACGGCTGGCCGGCCGGCAAGCTGCTGCTCTGGTATGCGCCGGGGCTGGGGCAATTCGCCGCCACCGTGCTGACCATGGCCCTGGCCTGCGTGTGCGGCCTGGTCAGCTGGCATCTGGTGGAAAAGCCGGCGTTGCGCCTGAAAACCCCGCGCCGCCCGCTGCCCGCCCCGGATGCGAGTTTCGCCTAGGATATGAATATTAAATTCTCGGAAGGTTTTTCCTGGCTATTGCCCTGTGCGCTGGAGCGTGACAACATGGGTGCGTTATCTTTAATTCTATTAATGGGAACAATATGTCGCGTCGAGTGAACAAACTGGTGGTGAGCGCCGCCCTGATGTCGGGCGTACTGCTGCTGGGGGCGGGGATGAGCGCTTGCAGCAAGGGCGAATCGGCGGAAAAACTGTTGGCGGACGCCCGCCAGTACCAGCAAAAAGGCGATAACAAGGCGGCCCTGATCCAGCTCAAAAATGCGCTGGAGAAGAGTCCCGACCTGGCCGAAGCGCGCTTCCAGCTGGCCAGCCTGTACAACGATCTCGGCGAGCCGCTGGCGGCCGAAAAGGAAATCCGGCGCGCCATCGCGCTCAAATACGATGCCGGGAAGACGATGCCGGTGCTGGCGCGGACCCTGCTGATGCAAGGCGAGTTCCAGAAGGTGCTGGATGAAACCGCCAACGCCACGTCGGAAGCCGTGCTGGTGATGCGTGGCGATGCCTATCTCGGCCTGGGCGCCGACAAGGCGGCGCAGGCTGAAGAAGCCTTCCAGGCCGCGCTCAAGCTGCGCCCCGACAGCGGTGATGCCCTGGTCGGCCTGGCGCGCGTGGCGTCCCTGCGCAAGGACCTGGACGGCGCCATCCGCTTCGGCGAAGAGGCGGTCAGCAAGGATCCGCAGAATCCCGCGGTCTGGTCCTTCAAAGGCGATCTGCTGCGCTTCCAGGACAAGCCGGCCGAAGCGCTGGCCGCCTACCAGCAAGTGGTCAAGCTCAAGCCCGAGCACCGCAGCGCCCACCTGGAAATCGCCTACCTGCTGGTGGCCGACGGCAAATACGATGCGGCCCAGGCCAGCCTCGACACGGCGCGCAAGCTGACGCCGAATAACTTCATCGTGCTCTACACCCAGGCCCTGCTCGACTACTCGCGCGGCAAATACACGGCGGCCCAGGAAAACCTGCTGAAAGTGCTGCGCGTGGCGCCGAACCACATGCCGACCCTGCTGCTGGCCGGCGCGGTCGAGCTGAACACCGGCTCCGTCAAGCAGGCCGAGCAGTATCTGCGCAAATACCTCGAATCGAATCCCGACAATGTGTACGCGCGCAAGATGCTGGCCGGCGCCCTGCTGAAAAGCGGCCAGGCGCCCGACGCGCTGAGCGTGCTTGGCCCGGCCCTGAAAACCGAGCAGCAGGACGCCAGCCTGCTGGCGCTGGCGGGCGAAACCTATATGCAGGCACGCGATTTCGACAAGGCCACCAGCTACTTCAGCAAGGCCACCGTGCTCGAACCGCAAAAAGCCCTGCTGCGCACCTCGCTGGGCTTGAGCAAGCTGGCCCAGGGCGACAAGACGGGCGCCGTGGCCGAGATGGAACGCGCCGCCGCCCTCGACAGCAGCTCGCTGGAAGCCGGCCTGGCCCTGCTGCGCACCGAACTGGGCCTGGAACATTTCGACAAGGCCCTGCAAATCGCCACCGAATTGGAAAAGAAACACGGCGACCGCCCCGTGGTGCATAACACCAAGGGCGGCATCTACCTGGCCAAGAAGGATTTGCCGAAGGCGCGCGCCAGCTTCGAGAAAGCCTTAAGCCTGGACAAGATCTACCTGCCAGCCATGATCAACCTGGCCCAGATCGATCTGCAGGACCGCAAATTCGACCAGGCGCGCCAGCGCTTCGACCCGCTGCTGCAAAAAGACCCGAAGAATGTGGAGGCGATGACGGCGCTGGCGAATATCGCCGTGCTGGAGAACAAGCCCGAGGTCGCGACCAATTGGCTGATCAAGGCCGCCACCGAGAATCCGGATGCACTGGCGCCGGCCTTGCAGCTGGCGGTCCACTATATGCGCGGCAATGAGGCGGCCAAGGCCGTCACGCTGTTGCGCAAATACCAGGTGGCCCATGCCGCCAGCCCCGAGCTGCTCGATGTGCTGGGCCAGGCCCAGCTGGCCACCAAGGACCAGGCCGGCGCGCTGGAAAGCTTCAGCAAGCTGGCCAGCGTGATGCCCAAGTCGGCCGTGCCGCTGTACCGCATCGGCGTTGCCCATCAGCTTGGCAAGAACGAGGCGGCGGCCGTGGACAGCTTGAAAAAAGCCGTCGCGCTCGACGCCGACTACCTGCCCGCCTACCAGGGCTTGATCGGCATCGCCGTGGCCAAGCGCGATTACGAGCAGGCGCTGACGCTGGCGCGCCAGGTGCAGAAGCAGCAGCCCAAGCAGCCGCCCGGCTACCTGTTCGAAGGCGATATCTACGAGGCGCAGCAAAAGCCGGCGCAAGCCCAGGCGGCGTATGAAAAAGCGCTGGCCCTGAGCCAGGGTGCGCCGAATATCTTCCTGAAAATCCACAATGCCTTGCGCGCCCAGGGCAAGGAAAAGGATGCCGCGCAGCGCCTGGCGCAATGGCGCAAGGACAAGCCGGACGACTTCGCCGTGGCCCTGCTGGAAGCGGAAGGCAATATCCGCGACAAGAACTACAAGCTGGCCGCGACCCAGCTGGAAGCCCTGCAAAAGAAAAAAGTCGACGATGTGATCGTGCTCAACAACCTGGCCTGGGTCTACCAGCAGATGAAAGACCCGCGGGCGCTGTCGGTGGCCGAACAGGCGTATAAATTGCAGAGCTCCCATCCCTCCGTGGTCGACACCCTGGGCTGGTTGCTGATCGAGCAGGGCAATACCACGCGCGGCATCGAGCTGTTGCGTAAGGCCATCGCCGGCGTTCCCGATGAGCGCGCCGCCGGCGAGCTGCGCTATCACCTGGCATACGGCTTGCATAAGTCTGGCGACAAGGCGGGCGCGCGCAAGGAGCTGGAGAAGCTGCTGGCGAGTGGCGCGCAGTTCCCGCAGCTGGAAGAGGCGCGCTCGCTGTTGAAGCAACTTTGATTTTTTCCAGGAAATATAAGGCTTACTTCAAAATCAAGAGTAATTAATACGGAGCAATCTGGCCGGGCTGTTCCGTTTGAAATTGTGCTGCATTTCAATTCGAAATCGGGTACGCTCTGCTGTATCGGCCTTCACTTTTGGTAGGGAGGCGGATGGAATGGCGATGACATTCGGCTGGAAGAGGGGGGTAAAGATGTTGATCGAGAGAATACTCGGCAAGCGTGACATTCTGATCCCATACTTCGATTTCCACGAAGCGGAGCACAACGGCAGCAATCGCGAACTGATGAACGACATCTATCGCCTGCGCTACGAGGTCTACTGCAACGAATGCAATTTTCTCGACGCGCAGCAGTATAGCGACGGGATGGAACAGGATGAATACGATCCCTGCTCCGGCCACTTCGCCGCCTTTAACCATGACGGAGAAATCGTCGGCACCGTGAGGCTGGTCCAGCCGGAAGAGCACATGCTCTACCCTTTCGAGAGCCATTGCACGGTTTTCGACGATTTCCGGTTTCCAGAGCGCGCGAAAGCTGGGGAGATTTCCCGCCTGGTGGTGAAGAAGACGTATCGGCGGCGCCGCGGCGATACCCTGGAAGGTGTATCCAGGGATTTCGTGCAAGGCAGCCCCAGTTCGCCATCGTCGCGCTACCGCGAGCAGCGCGGCAACAGTCCACTGTTACTGCTTGGGATGTACAAGGAAATGTATAAGTACAGCCGCCGGAACGGCATCCGTTTCTGGTATGCAGCGATGGAACGCTCGCTGGCCCGGTCTCTGGACAAGATGGGCTTCAAGTTCGTGCCCATCGGGCCTGCGACGGATTACTATGGGCCGGTGACGCCCCATATCGTCGACCTCGAAGAGCTGAACGTGAGATTACAGCGCGAGAACAAGTTCCTGGCCGCCTGGTTCAACGATGAACCGATCCCCATCTGGGTCCTGGTCAAGTCCTTGGTCGTCAGCCGCATGATAGGCGCCCCTGGCAAGAAGTAGGGGCTTAGTTGCAAAGAGTTTTTATGATGGTTCAGTTTGGCCCCAAGAAGCCGGAATCCGCTCTGCCTCTCTCCCGGGAAGAGTACTCGGCGTTGGCGGATGGTTCTGCAGCAAATCACAAGATTTTCCGTTCCTTCCGTGGCGGCGCCCTGGGCGGCGTCCCCCCCGAAATTTTCAAGCTGCGTTATGAGGTGTACTGCCTGGAATACGCTTTCCTGCGTCCCGAGGCGGCCAGTGACGGCCTGGAGCAGGACGAGTATGAAGAATGCTCGACCCATTTCGCCGCCTATGCCAGCGATGAAACCCTGATCGGTACGGTGCGCCTGGTGCAGCCTGAGCGCGCCCAATCCTATCCGCTGGAATTGCATTGCCATCTGTTCGCCGGCCATGAAATGCCGCCGCGCCACCTGATGGCCGAGATTTCCCGCCTCATCGTGCGCAAGGGACACCGCCGCCAGCGCGCCGATTCCCTGTATGGCGTGCCGGGCGCCGAACGGCGCGAGCACGACAGCTGGTTGCGCAATCTGGGCCGGCGCGCCGACGACCGCGAATCGCCCATGCTGCTGTTCGGCCTGTACCGCGAGATGTACCGCCACAGCCTGGCCAGCGGCATCCGCTACTGGCTGGCGGCGATGGAGCGCTCGCTGGCGCGTTCGCTGCAGCGCATGGGCTTCGCCTTCAATGCGATCGGCCCGCAAACCGATTACTACGGCGCCGTCACGCCCTATCTGCTGGACCTGCGGCGCCTGGAACTGCACCTGGCCCAGCACAATCCGGCGCTGTCGGCCTGGTTCACCGAACCGGCCGGCAATCCGCACTATCGGCGCCACATGCCGCCGCTGCCGGAATAAGCGGCGGCTGCCATACGGCCCTGGCGTTGTTGCCCCGCCTTGGCGCTGCGCCTAGCATTCCGAAGCGGCCTCTAGGCGGCCGGCGCGTCGCTGCTGATGTCGATCAGCTTGGTGACGTGGTTCTTGAAGCTGTGTACCACGATGTGCGGCGACTGCGGCACGGGCAGGCCGGCCAGCATATCGTGCATCATCGACACCGCCATGGCCGCCACCGTGAAACTGCCCACCGCCAGCTGCGAGGCCGGGCAGGGGCGGCCGTCTTCCATGATGGTCAGTGCGCGCGCCACCTGCTCCACCACCTGGCGGTCGAGGTGGGCGCCGATGCGCGCCATGATCTTGCCGAACACATTCGAATAGCTGGCGTCGCCTTCCGTGGTGGCCTGGCTGACGTCGTGCGCGATGATCTCGGCCAGCGAGCCGGGCGCATTGGGCGGGAAATACAGCACGCCGGCGCCCTGGCCGATGGAGAGGGCGGTGAAGATCGGCTTGCCCAGGCTGCGCGCCGAGGTGTGCAGGTGCAGGATGGCTTCCAGGTCGAGGAAGTCGATGGTGTCGAAGATGATGTCGACCATGCCCACCAGCTGGGCCGCATTGCTCTTGTCCAGATTGGCGACGATGGCTTCCACTTCCGCTTCCGGGTTGATGCGCAGGATGTGTTTTTTCAGCGCCGCCGCCTTGGGCGTGCCGATATCCTCGAAGTCGAAGAATTGGCGGTTCAGATTATGCGCATCCACCGTGTCGCCATCGATCAGCACGAATTTGCGGAAGCCCATGCGGGCGGCGCAGATGGCGGTGGAACTGCCCAGGCCATTGCCGGCGATCAACAGACTGCTGTCCTTGATTTTCGCCTGGGTGGCGGGACTGACATAACCTTCATTGCGGGTGACAAAGGTGTCGTAGTTGAAGACCGTAGCCATGATGACCTCGCTCGCCGGGTAGGAAATGGCTTACAGGATATAGCAATTTCAAACAGCCCCGTCATTAAATTCGCCAATGTCGGGAATCTTTACAGTAAGAATAAGGCGATCAGCTTTCTTGTTGCCATACGGACCGTGAACTTTGCCAATTCAAGGGTTCTGTCCTAGTCAGCCTCCCATTTGCCAGTCCGGCAAGGGCTGCAACGGCTGCGGCCGGCAAGCAGTGTCGGCTTTCTTTACAGCCGGGTTGCAAGTTAGTCGGCAGCCATGCCGCAGGCACTCGGAACCGGCCGCTGTCTCCCTCGGAAAACGCTGAATCCAGTCAAATTGGCATGCGGCTTGCTTAATGGATGCTGACGCTAGACAGACGGCGCTCTCAACAAAAATGGAGATCTACAAAATGTCACTCAAGAAACTACTTGTCGCATCGTCCTTGGCCTTCGCTGCAATGGGCGCCTCTGCAACTCCTCTGGATTCCCTGACCGGTAATCTGAATATCAAGCTGGTCGGCCTGACCACGGAAACCAATCTCTGGGCCGGTACCAATGAAAGCACCTGGGGCATCGGCTCGATCACGCAGATCCAGGGCGTGGGCGGCCAGAACTGGAACTTCGGCTCCTCCGACGGCACCTATCTGTACTACATGCTGTATGGCGTGGCTGACCAGAATATCGTGGCCAACTCCGGCGGCACCTTCGATATCTATAACGTGGGCGCGACCGGCGGCGTCGGCGACGGCAAAATCCACCTGGACGTGTACCGCAGCAATGTGGACCTGCTGGCGCTGAACTCGAACTACAATGCCGCGCCTGGCGGCCGTACCGCCTACGATATGCACTCGCTGCTGTCCGGCTTTGGCCCGGCTTACCTGAAGCTGGAATTCGGCGTCGGCAAGCAAACCCTGAACGTGGCGGGCGGCACCGATCCAACGGCCGATGAAACCCTGGCCACCATGGTGCAGCAAACCTCGGGCGTGACCCTGCCGACCGACGGCAAAGGTTCCTTCTTCGCCGACGTGGTGGGCGGCACTGCTGCCTCGCAATGGAATACCAACGGCCTCTTCGGCCACGATCTGGACGGCAAATTCACGCTGAGCGTGAACGGCGCCGATCTCGGCTCCGGTACTTGCACCGCCGCTGAAATCAGCAACGGCACCTGCTTTGCCGGTTTCATCAACGATCCGATCCGTGCCGTGAAAGTGCCTGAGCCAGCATCGCTGGCCCTGGTGGGCCTGGGTCTGGCAGGTCTGGCCGGGCTGCGCCGCCGCAAACAATAAGACTCTCGCAGCACACACTACTGCCCGGCTTGCCGGGCAGTTTTTTTTTTGCGTAGACCTTCGGCGCTGGCATGCCTGCAGCCATGCGCGGCCGGTGCGGGCGGCGGCACGGACGGCGGCTGGCGCAAACGCGGCAGGATCAGCGCGGCTTGCGCGCGCCGACCGTCTGCAGGAAGCCGGCGGCCAGGCCGGCGCGGTAGGGATGGCTGGCGGGACGGTAGAGGCGGGCGATCTTCTGCACATAGTCGCGCGTTTCGGCATAGGGCGGCACGCCGCCATAGCTGGCCACGGCTTTTTCGCCGGCATTGTAGGCGGCCGCCACCAGCTGCACATTGCCTTCGAAGCAGGCCAGCAGCCATTGCAGATAGGCCAGGCCGCCGCGGATATTCGCTTCCGGATCGAAAGCATCCTTGACGCGGAAGCGCTGCGCCGTTTCGGGAATCAGCTGCATCAAGCCCTGGGCGTTCTTGGGCGAGACGGCTTTCGCATTGAAACCCGATTCGACGGCGATCACCGCCATCGCGAAGTGCGGATCGATCTCGAACTGCGGCGCCAGCCGGTCCACCAGCAGGCGCACGCTGCGGCTGGCCGCCACATACTCGGGCTCCGGCTCGAAATCGACCAGCAGCGGCGGATCGGGCGCCATGCAGTCGGGCAGGGCGGCGCCCGGCAGCAGCGGCGTCAGCGCGAGCATATTGCGCGCCTGGGCATGGCCCTGCTCCGCCGCCAGTGCGAACAGGCGGCCGGCCGTGGCGTCGCTGCGCGCCACGCCGCGGCCATTGGCATACATCCAGCCCAGCGCATATTGCGCTTCCGGCGCGCCGAGCCGGGCGGCGCGGCAATACAGCATGGCCGCCTGCGGCAGGTCGCGCGGCATGCCCTCGCCATGCTCGTGGCGTACCGCCTGCTCGGTCAATACCTGCGCATTCTGGGCGCAAGCCGCCGCCGTGCCGAGTAAACCCAGCAATAAGGACAAGCGAGGGACGCGATGGACAGGCATGGTGCGGCTCAGTGCAGGGCGCCGTCCTCGCGGCGCGCTGCGCGCTCGCTGTGGCGTTGCAGATTGCTGTTCAACTGGGTGATGATTTCCGAGGCCGCCTGCACGATCTGGGCGGAATCGAAGCCGGCCCGGGTCATCTCCTTGAAGAAGGACTTGGCCAGGATGCGCGCGATCTGGTCGGGCCGCTGGTAGGCGGTGATGCCGCTGTCCTCCACCTTGCCGCGCACATCCTGCAGCATGGCCAGCTGGGTGAAGCGCGAGTTGAGGATGCTTTGCAGCTGCTGCACCTGGATCGATTTGCCGATGAACAGGGCGATCACATCGAGCAGGTGCAGGTCGACCGAACTGAAGGAGGCCTTGGCCTGGCTGCAGCTTGCATTGAGCATGCCGACCACCTTGGCGTCGATGCGGATCGGCGCCAGCATCAGGCTGCGGCGCGGATCGCTGGCGCGGCGCGCCAGATGGGCGAACTGGGAATTGGCGATGTCTTCCACCAGCAGCGAGCGGCCGCTGGCCAGCACGTGGCCGGCAATGCCTTCGCCGCGTCCCACCTTCACTTGCAGGGCGGCCGGCGGCAGCGGGCCGTGGCTGGCGCACACGCTCATGCGCATTTCATCGCCGTCGCCTTCGTTCAGCAGCATCACCGAACAGGTCTCGGCGCCGACCAGGGCGGCCGTCATCGCCGCCTGCTCATTGAGGTTGTCGCTGAGCGAGCCGCTGGCCAGAAACTGCGACATGTCCTGCAGCTTGATCAACAGGTTTTCGGTTTGATTCATGGCGGCCGCCTTGCACAAAATCCGTGCACCTATTGTAGCAAGCCCTGCTTGCCATACCGTTGTATTTAGGTAGGCGGCGCTGTGGTTTTTGCGCCCGGTTTCAGGCCGGCGCCGCTTCCCGCGGCGAGAGGAAAGCCTTGTGGAAGAGATGGCGCGCCAGCAGCAGCGGCGGCATGCGCAGCCAGTTGGCGCGGAGGTACAGCAGGAAGCGCGCGGCCGGCGTGAAGGCATCCTGGCAGCTGGGGTGGTCGGGCAGCAGGGCACGCGCGAACAGCGCGTCCATCAGGGCCAGCAGCGCGGCGCCGGGACGGCCGCTGTCGCAGGCGGCGCTGGCGCCGGCCGGCACCGGCGTGGCCAGCAGGCGCTGGCAGTAGCGCAGCGCGTAGAACAGGGGCCGCTGCAGATGCAGCTGCACGGCGCGCTGCGCCAGCTGGTCCCAGAAGCCGGGCTGGCCGCCGAAGTGCAGCAGCAGGCCGTGGATGTCGGCCAGGTCGCGCAAGCCGTTATTCAGTTCGCCGTCGTGGAATAAATGGGTGGCGCTGTGCAGCACCATATCGGCCGGGGCGAAGGTCAGCAAGCCGGCTTCGCCCGGCAGCGCCACGGCGGCGGCGCGCAGCAGGCGCGGGTCGGGCTGCAGCGCCGCCGTGCGCGGCAGGATGGCGTGGTGCACATCGATCAGGCTTTCGCGCCGCATATGCTGCATGGGCGGCAGCTCGTGCATCCATTCGCGGTAGTAGCGCTGGTCGTAGGCATCGTGGTGGGTGCTGGCCCAGCCGGCCAGCATCAGCGCCGCTTCCACCTGGTCCAGATCGCTTTCCGCGACCAGGATATCGATGTCGGAAAACAGGCGGCCCTGGGCCGGCGGCAGGCCGGCCAGCGTGTACGCCGCGCCCTTGAGCAGGATGATTGGGATGCCGAGATCGCGCAGCGCCAGGCGGATGCGCCGCACTTCCCAGCGCACGGCCTGGCGGTGGCGCTCGCCCAGCACGCCGGCCCAGTCCAGCTGCTCGCGCGCAGCAGCCGGAATCGTCGCCAGCAGGCCGCGCGCCTGCAGCAGCGCATGCAGGGCCGCCATCAGGTTGGCGCTGCCGGCCTGGCGCAGCAGCAGGTCCCAGTCGGCCGGCGTCAGCGCGCCCGCCTGTTCCGGATGGCGCAAGACTGTCAGCAGCAGGGGCGGGGCGGGCGGCAAGGTGGTCGGGGCTTAAAGTGGCGGTGGCGGCAGCCGGTCGAAAGCGTCCAGCGCTTCATCCAGCAAGCTGTAGCGGAAATTGTAGCTCAGGCTGCGCTCGACCAGGCCGCCCAGCGCCGTGAAGCCGTGCGCGCCCAGCAGGCTGTAATTGAAGCAGTTCTGCGCCAGCTGCATGAAGGCGTGGGCCGGCGCCAGCGGTTCCAGCGCGGTGGCGGCGCCGGCCTCGTAGCGCGGGAACACCACCCAGGCCGGCCGCGCCGTCTCGCCGCTGCGCGCGATGCTGGCCGCGGGCGCGCGCATATGCGCCACCGTGCCCTTCACGGTATCGGTGACGGGGCGGCTCATGACCGCCTGCGGCACGTAACGGGCGATGATCTCGATCGAGGCATTCTTCAGGCTGACGGGGCGCGGCAGCGGATGCAGCAAGCCATCGTCCAGGCGCAGCAGGGTCAGTTCGTCCGACAGAAGGCGCCAGCCGCCGCGCCCCACCAGGGCCGCGCACAAGGTGCTCTTGCCGGAGCCGGGCGGCGCCGGCAGGATCAGGGCGCGTCCGCCTTTTTCGACCACGGCGGCGTGCACGATCAGGTAGCGGTTGGCGCGGCTCGACACGCACCAGTTCAAGCCCCATTCGAACATGGGGAAGGCCTGGTCCAGCGGCAGCGGCTTGAAGATCGAGCGGCGGTCGTACAGCAGCTTGACCTGGGGCTTGATCCAGCGCCGTGCATTGAGTGGACGCACCAGCTGCAAATGGAAATCGGCGAAGTCGTCGGCCGCCAGCAGCGGATAGTCGGCATACAGCAGGGCGATGCCTTCGGCCAGGCTGGGGATGGCGCTGTGCAGGCAGGTGGTGAAGGCGCCGGTGCGCAGGCGGATGCCGGCGCCGGCCAGTTGCGCAGCGAGTTCGGCGCGCGCCAGGGAACCGACGTTCAGCATGGCTCGACCAGATCGAGTTCCTGCAGATCGGCCAGCAGGTCGGCGGCGTCTTCCGCCGCGGGCAGGGACAGGCGCTGCGCCAGCGCCGCCGCATCGGCCTCCGCTTCGCGCAGGGCCAGCAGCAGCTGCATGGCGGCGGCCGTGAGCAGATGGGTGTCGCCGGACAGGCTGTTATAGACCACATACTCCTCGGCCCAGCCACGGTGCAGCAGGGTTTGGCCAGGCGCCAGTCGCCAGCGCTGGGCCATCAGTACATCGTGCCCTGCAGGTACTCGGAGATCTTGTCGCTATACCATTTCACGCCGGCGGTGGGCTGGTAATAGCCCTTGCTCTGGAACTCGCTCCAGATCTTTTTCAGCATGTCTTCGGTGAGGAAGGTGGACAGGCCGGCCTTCACATTGAGCCAGGCCGCCGTCAGGTAGGCGCCGACATAGTTCTGCGGGTAGTCGTAGCTCTGGCCCTTGAGCATATTCATCATCGTGCTGACGCCATAGGTCTTGCTGTTGGCGTAGTTGCAGCTGAAGATCGTGGCGAACTTCTTGCCCGAGGTGCCGCTGGGCCAGGTGTGGCTGGCCCAGTAGCTCGGCACGCGGCCGGCGCACACCGGCTTCGGCCCGCGGTAGCTTTGCAGGCCGCCGGATAGCGAACCGGACGGCGTGGTGCAGATCTCGCAGGCCATGCCGGGCGTGCTGTTGATGGTCAGCAGAACGCCGGTGGCGGCGAGGCCGGCCTTGCCGAGCCGGCGGCGCGCCACGCCATGCGGCGGCAGTGGGGTGGAGGCGGTGTCCGCTGCCTGGGGTAGGCCGGAAGCTCCATCTTGCTGTTCTCGCTTAGCCACGACAATTCCTCAAAAAGATCCGACCATTTACTCAGCAACTCAATGGTATGGAATGAAGCAATTACCATTCCAATAGTCACTCGGCAACTCTGCCCCTCGATAAATCAAGGACTTAGCATGTGGCCGTTGAGCAAATCTGGCAGCGGCCTTTGCGCGAGATCAAAAACTGTAAGATTCCTCGACATTGTACGAAAGTAAGTTCGCGACGTCAGAAGAAACTTTCAGGCACCACCAGAATGTCGCCAGGACGCATCGGAACATTGGCGGAGATGTCACCGTTCTTGATCAGGTCGTCCAGCCGGACCTTGAACTGTTGCTGTTTACCGTCAACTTTACGGATGATACTGGCCTTGTTGCCGGACGCGAACTCGGTTATGCCGCCGACGGCGATCAGCACGTCCATCAGCGACATATCGCGGCGGTAAGGCAGGGATTGCGGCCGCGCGGCCTGGCCGATGACGCGGATCTGCTCGTTATACGTGCCGACGAAGCCGGTCACGATCACCGTCACCACCGGCTGCTGGATGTACTTGGCCAGGGCCTTCTCGATATCGCGCGCCAGCTGGGTCGAGGTCTTGCCGCTCGCCTCCAGATCTTCCACCAGCGGCGTGGTGATCTTGCCGTCCGGCCGCACCGGCACCGAGCCCGACACTTCCGGATTGCGCCAGACCGTGATGTTCACGTTGTCGCCCGGCCCGATCAGGTAATCGGCTTCCGGCGCGGGGCCGGCGTCGGTCAGGGGCGGATGGGAGGTGGCGCAGCCGCCCAGCGCCAGGGCACCCAGCAGCAGGGTCGCAGCGGACAGCCATTTGCTCAGTTTGAAGTGCAGAGTATTCACGTCAATCTCCTTATTAATCCCGCGCAGCCGGGCACGCCAAAATATTATTGTACGGAAAGAAATGCTTACGATTTGAAATGCTTAAAGTATTTTAATTTTGGCAAGTATATTGTATATCGGATAGGTCGCCTGATGAGCTTGCGTGTTGCGATTTATTTGCTGCCGGGCTTTCCATTTAGCAATTGCTGTACATAGACGGCCGGGATGGCATAGCTGATGCCGCTGGGATTGCTGATGGCGTTTTCCTTCAAGCCTTTGACGAAGCCCATATTAATGACGGCATACACGGTGCCGCTCTCCGGGTCGTAGACCGGGCTGCCGCTGTTGCCGGGATAGGCCGTGCCGTCGAGCTGGAAAATCTGGAAGGGCGCGCGCTGCAACTGGGTGATCAGGCGCGCGTCGAGGCGGCTCGAATTCAGCGGCGGCAAGACCATGGGCGTGATGGCCGACAGCGTGGCGCGGTGGGTGACGCGGTTCAGGCCCAGCGTCATGCCGAGCGGGAAGCCGGTAAACGCCAGCGCCTGGCCCTCGGCCAGGCTGTCCGACGGTCCCAACTGCAGGGCCGGCAGGGGCGCGCCGCTCAGGCGCAAGTGCACCAGGTCGTGTTCGCGGTCGACCGCGCTGACGGTCGCGGGACGGAACTCCAGCTTGTCGCCGGCGCCGGTGACGATGCCCAGCGTTTCCTTGCGCTCGATATCGAGAATGTCGGGAATGGCGTGGGCGTTGCTGATCACCGACAGGCCGTCGCCCACCACGAAGCCGGTGGCGACAAAGGCGATAGCCGGGCTGCGTGCACGCATATAGGTGCCGACCCCGACCACCGACGGCTTGATGCTGGCGATGACATGCGGAAAGTCGCTGGCGCGCGCCGGCGGCGCCAGGTTCCCCAGGGCGGCGGCCAGCAGGACGGCGCCGGCCAGCAGCCGCGTCGGCCGCGTGCCGCGGCGCGCAAAAGAGCGTAGGATTTTCATGGGCACACGATAGCAGATTTTTATGTAATTCTATGCATGGTGGGCTTTGCACCAATATAATTGATGTTTCCTATTGGAAAGTAATATTCCCGCTGTCTGTAGAATGCAACGCGGGCTGTGAAAGGCTTAATTCGAACAGGAAATTAATATCAACGAGCAAGGCTTTCTGCGGTATGATAGAGCTGATCGATGCAATTTAAGCAATAATCAGCTTTTGTTTTTCGGCGCATCACACCTTTCCCGCAGGTAATTGAAATGGCAGAACTGACAGCCCTGATCCTCACTTTCCTGAAAGCGATCGGGAAGTATCGCTGGTATGCGGTGGTGATTACCTGGACGGTGGCGATCGCCGGCTGGGCCGTGGTCTACCGCCTGCCCAACGATTACCAAGCCTCGGCCCGCGTCTACGTCGATACCCAGAGCATCCTCAAGCCGCTGCTGGCGAATATGACGACCATGCCCAATGTCGACCAGCAGGTGCTGTTCATGCGCCGCACCCTGATCAGCCGCCCGAATGTGGAGCGCGTGATGCGCATGGTCGATCTCGACATCAAGGCCAAGAATGTCAACGAGCACGAAAAGCTGGTCGACGAGCTGATGGCCCAGATCAAGGTCGGCGGCACCGAGCGCGATGATATTTACACCATTTCCTACAATAATCCGAATCCCAAGCTGGGCAAGGATGTGGTGCAGTCCCTGCTCACCATCTTCGTCGAGGGCAGCTTCGGCAGCAAGAAGCAGGATTCGGAAAAAGCCGTGCAGTTCATCGACGACCAGATCAAGAGCTATGAGGAAAAGCTGGCCGGCGCCGAGAACGCGCTCAAGGAATTCAAGCTCAAGTACATGGGCCTGCTGCCGCGCCAGGGCGGCGACTTCACCTCCAGCGTGGGCGAGCTGTCCGACAAGCTGAGCCAGGCGCGCCTGGAGCTGCTGGAAGCGGAGCAGGCGCGCAACGCCATCAAGCGCCAGATCGCGGGCGAGGACATGGCACCGGTCTCGGCCGCCGAGCGCGAAGTCGTCAATCCGGAAATCGATGGCCGCATCTCGACGCTGAACAAGCAGCTCGACCAGCTGCGCATGCAGTTCACCGAGGAACACCCCGACATCCTGTCGACCAAGCGCCTGATCGCGCAGCTGGAAACACGCAAGAAGGACGAGGCCAAGAAGAGCCGCAGCAGCGGCGATCCGGGCGCCAATTACAGCCCCATGCTGCAGCAGATGAATGTGGCGCTGTCGGTGGAAGAGGCGCGCATCGCCTCGCTCAAGGCGCGCGTCGGCGAGTACAGCGCGCGGCTGGAGCGCATGCGCTCGCAAAGCAGCCTGGCGCCGGAAGTGGAAGCGCAACTGGCCCAGCTCAACCGCGACTACGCCATCAACAAGGATAACTACGAGAAGCTGGTGGGCCGGCGCGAGGCGGCCAAGCTGTCCGGCGATTTGAGCACGGCGACCGATATGCTGACCTTCCGCGTCATCGATCCGCCCACCGCGCCGATCACGCCGGCCGGGCCGAACCGGCCGCGCCTGTATTCCCTGGTCTTCGTCGGCGCCTTGCTGGCCGGCCTCGGCGTGGCCCTGCTGATGAGCCAAATCCGTCCGACCTTCCTCAGCCAGAGCAGCCTGCGCGAAGTCACCGGCATGCCGATTCTCGGCACCATCGGCATGAACTGGACCGAGCAGCAGAAAGTCATGCGCAAGCGCCGTTTGTATGCCTTCGGCCTGTCCGTCTTCACCTTATTCACGGCGTATGGCGGCGTGCTGGCCGTGGCCGTGCTCCGTCCGCTGTAAGGGCGGGCCACCTGATGGAGAGTCCAAGTGAGCATCATTGAAAAAGCGGCCAGCCGCATCGAACACCGCCGCAGCCCGGCAGCGCAGCCCACCGAAGCGGCGGCCCCGGTACCGCCGCTGAATGCCGCGCCGTCCGCGCCCGCGCTGGAGGCCGTGGTGCCGCCGGCCGCCGTGCCGGCGGCAGCGCCCGTCGCGCCGTCCGCTGCGCCAGCCGGCGAGGCCGAGGCCGCGCCGCGCCGCGCGCGCGAAGTCGAACTGGACCTGGCGCGCATGCAGCAAATGGGCCTGGTCACGGCCGCCGGCGGCCGCACCTCGCTGGTGGAAGACTTCCGCATCATCAAGCGTCCGCTGATCAAGCGCGCGCTGGCGCCGCGCGTGCCCGGCGAGAATCCCGGCAACCTGATCATGATCACCAGCTCGCTGCCCGGCGAAGGCAAGACTTTCTGCGCCATCAACCTGGCCATGAGCATCGCCATGGAGCTGGACAACACCGTGCTGCTGGTCGACGCCGACGTGGCCCGCCCCTCGGTGCTGCGCACGCTGGGCCTGCCCTCGCAGCGCGGCCTGATGGACGTGCTGCTGGACGAGAAGATGGGCTTGTCCGAAGTCATGCTGCGCACCAATGTCAATACCCTGACCCTGGTTCCGGCCGGCACGCCCAACCCGCGCGCCACCGAGCTGCTGGCCAGCCAGATGATGAACAACCTGGTGCTGGAAATCGCCAACCGCTATCCGGACCGGATCGTCATCTTCGATTCGCCGCCGCTGCTGCTGACCAGCGAAGCCCATGTGCTGGCCGGCCATATGGGCCAGATCGTGCTGGTGGTGGAATCGGAGAAAACCACCCAGCACGCGGTCAAGGAATCGCTGCGCCAGCTGGAGGGCTGCCACAACGTCAACCTGGTCTATAACAAGTCGCGTGAGTTCCCCGGTTCGGAGACCTATGACTACCACTATGGCTAAATGCTGCGCCCCCGCTGCCCTGCCCAAGCTGGCGCCGATGGCGCTGGCCCTGCTGATGGCGGCGCCCGCCGCCCGCGCCGAATGGAAATTCGCTCCCGCTGTGGAGCTGCGCGAAACCTGGTCCGACAATGTGGGCCTGGCCAGCAACGACAAGGCCGGCAGCCAGTTCATCACCGAAGTGGTGCCGGGATTCAGCCTGACCAATGTGGGGCCGCGCCTCAAACTGCACGCCAACTACCAGCTGCACCTGTACCAGTATTCGAAGGAGCGGACCGGCGGCACCGGCCGCAATACCAGTTCCCTGAACGCGGGCGCCCAGGCCAAGGTGGTGGACGACCTGCTGTTCTTCGACGGCACCGCCACCATCAGCCAGCAGGCCACGTCGGCCTTCGGCCCCCAGGTCAACAACAACGGCTACAGTACGAATAACCGCAATGAAGTACGCACCATCCGCCTCAGCCCCTATCTGCAGCACCGCTTCGGCAGCACGGCGCAGATGGAGCTGCGCTACACGCGCGACACGGTGGACACCGATAATCGCGGCATGGGCCGCAGCGACGCCAACAGCATCAATCTGAACATCAACAGCGGCCCGGCTTTCCGCACCGTGGGCTGGGGCTTCATGGCCAACCGCCAGGTGCTGGACGACAGCATCGCGCCCACCTCCACCACCCAGCTGGTGATGGCGAACGTCTTCTACCGCCTGACGCCGACCTTCAGCCTGACGGCCAGCGGCGGCTACGATAAATTCAGCTACGAGAGCAATGGCCAGGCCACCCAGGGCAAATCCTGGTCCACCGGCTTGCGCTGGAATCCTTCGCCGCGCACCAGCCTCGATGCCTCGCTCGGCAAGCGCTATTACGGCAACAGCTATTCGCTGGCGCTGAACCACCGCGCGCGCTACAGCAACTGGAGCGTGAGCTATGGCGATTCGGTCACCAACTCGCGCTCGAATTTCCTGCTGCCTTCGGCCATCGACACCGCGGCCATGCTGGACCGCCTGTTCATGCCCAACTTCCCCGATGCGGCCAAGCGCGCCGCCGCGGTGGAAGCGTATATCCGCGCCCTGAACCTGCCGCGCGCCTTGCCCGACAGCGTCAACTACTTCAGCAACCGCTATGCGCTGCAAAAGCAGCTGCAAGCCTCGGTCAGCTTCACCACGGCGCGCACCTCGACCATGTTCAATGTCTTCAGCATGCGGCGCGAAGCGCTGTCGCTGACCCAGGTCGACAGCACCCTGCTGGGCAGCAGCAGCGGCAATGTGAACGACAACACGCGGCAGACGGGCGCTTCGGCCCTGTTCAACTACCGCCTCAACTCGCGCACCGGCGCCAGCCTGTCCGCGACCTATACCAATGCCGACTCGAATAGTCTGGGCAAAGGCAGCCAGAACCGCGCCCTGCGCCTGTTCCTGACCCACCAGTTCGATCAGAAGATCAGCGGCGGGGTGGAAGTGCGCCGCGTGCGCGGCAGCACCTTCCTCGACAGTGGAAACTATACCGAGAACGCGGTCGCCGCGTCCGTCTCGATCAAGCTTTAACGGAGCCAGTGCGCCATGTATGAAAGTTATTATGGGCTGAGCGACAAGCCCTTCCGCCTGCGTCCCGATCCGCATTTCTTCTTCGGCAGCAAGGGCCACAAGCGCGCCATGGCCTATCTGGAATACGGCCTGTCGCAAGGCGAGGGCTTCATCGTCATCACCGGCGAGGTCGGCGCGGGCAAGACCACGCTGGTGCGCAATCTGTTCAACCAGATTGAAACCGACCGCATCGTGGCGGCCCACATCGTCAACACCCATCTCGACTCCGACGACACCCTGCGCATGGTGGTGGCCGGCTTCGGCCTGCCCTACGAGGACGCGGCCAGCAAGACCGTGCTGCTGGCGCGCCTGGAGGCCTTCCTGCGCGCCAGCGAGCAGCAGGGCAAGCGCGCCTTGCTGGTGGTGGACGAGGCGCAGAACCTGACGCCGCGCGTGGTGGAAGAGCTGCGCATGCTGTCCAACTTCCAGACCGACGACAAGTCGCTGCTGCAGACCTTCCTGCTGGGACAGCCGGAATTCCGCACCACCTTGCACAGCCCCGGCATGCAGCAGCTGCGCCAGCGTGTGATCGCCACCTACCATCTGGGCCCGATGGACGAGCATGAAACCCAGGCCTATATCGAACACCGCCTGCTGACCGTGGGCTGGAAAGGCGATCCCTCGTTCACGCCGGCGGCCCACGCGGCCATCTACGAATTCACCGGCGGCATTCCGCGCAAGACCAACCACCTGTGCGACCGCATGCTGCTGATGGGCTTCCTGGAAGAGATGCATGCCTTCACCGATGCCGACGTGGACACCGTGATCCGCGACATCCAGCAGGAATTCCAGGCGCCGCCGGAAGCGGCCGCGCCGGCCGCCGACGCCAATCCGCTCGATCCCGAGGCGGCCGTCTTCGGCAACCAGTATCCGGCCCTGCTGGACGAACGCATGCTGAAAGTGGAGAAGTCGCTGGTGTCCGTGCTCTCCATCCTGAAAAAGATGGTGCGCTCGCCATCCTCCGTCAACCTGCCTATCGATAACAACGAATGAACGCCGCCAGTCCAACGACCGACAAGATTTACCGCATCCTGTGCGTGGTCGGCGCACGTCCGAATTTCATGAAGATGGCGCCCATCATGTCGGCCCTGGGCGCGCTCGGCCCGCAGGTCGAAGCGAAGCTGGTGCACACCGGCCAGCACTACGACGTGGCGATGAACCACCAGTATTTCCAGGCGCTCGGCATTCCCGATCCGGACATCAATCTGGAGGTCGGTTCCGGCAGCCACGCGCAGCAGACGGCCGAGGTGATGCGCCGCTTCGAACCGGCCATGGACGAGGTGCAGCCGGCCGCCGTGCTGGTGGTGGGCGACGTCAACTCCACCATCGCCTGCGCCCTGGTGGCGGCCAAGAAGGGCGTGCCGGTGATCCATGTGGAAGCGGGCCTGCGCAGCTTCGACCGCGCCATGCCGGAGGAGATCAACCGCCTGCTGACCGACCAGCTGTCCGACCTGCTGTTCACCACCGAGGAAAGCGGCCGCGATAATCTGCTGAAGGAAGGCATCGCCGATGAGCGCATCCACTTCGTCGGCAATGTGATGATCGATACCCTGCGCGCCAATCTGGAACGCGCCGTGCCGGCCGAAAAGATCGCCGCCGATGCCGGCCGTGCCGGTTTCGCGCAGGGCCGCGGCTACGCCGTGCTGACCTTGCACCGTCCCTCGAATGTGGACGATCCCGCCATCCTGCAAGGCTTGCTGGAGGCGGCGGCGAAAATCGCCCAGACCACGCCGGTGATCTTCCCCGTGCATCCGCGCACCCGCGCCACCATCGAGAAGTTCGGCCTGAGCCATCTGCTCGACGCGCCGGACGTGCTGTTGCTGCCGCCCATGGGCTATCTGGAGATGCTGGGTCTGATGCGCGATGCGCGCGTGGTGCTCACCGATTCCGGCGGCATCCAGGAAGAGACCACGGCCCTGGGCACGCCCTGCCTCACGCTGCGCCACAACACCGAGCGCCCGATCACGGTGGATGAAGGCACCAATACCATCGTCGGCAACGATCCGGCGCATATTCTGGCGGCGTACGAAGAGCTGCTGCAAGGCGGCGGCAAGGCAGGCCGCGTGCCGCATTTCTGGGATGGCCGCGCCGCCGAGCGCATCGCCGCCATCCTCTTCGGCTGGCTGAAACAAAGGGACTGAGGACAGCAACCATGGATACGCGCGCCGCGCCCGCCATTCGCAATGCGATGACGATCGACGTGGAAGACTACTTCCAGGTATCCGCCTTTGCGCCGCATATCGCGCGCGAAGCATGGCCCTCGCTGGAATGCCGGGTGGAGGCGAATATCGACCGCATCCTCGGCATCCTCGATGCGGGCCAGGCCAAGGCCACCTTCTTCACCCTGGGCTGGATCGCCGAGCGCTATCCGGCGATGGTCAAGCGCATCGTCGCCGGCGGGCATGAACTGGCCAGCCACGGCTACGGCCATCTGCGCGCCTCCGACCAGGACCGTGCCCAGTTCATGCAAGACATCAGCAGCAGCAAGGCCATTCTGGAGGATATCGGCGGCCAGGCGGTGCAGGGCTACCGCGCGCCGAGCTTCTCGATCGGCCCCGGCAATCTGTGGGCACTGGATGCCCTGCACGAGGCGGGCTACCGCTACAGTTCCAGCATCTACCCGATCCAGCACGACCATTACGGCATGCCGGACGCGCCGCGCTTCGCCTTCTACCCGAACGGCAAGGATGGCCTGCTGGAAGTGCCGATCACCACGGTGCGTCTGATGCAGCGCAATCTGCCGGCCGGCGGCGGGGGCTATTTCCGCCTGCTGCCTTACGCCCTGTCGCGCCGCATGATGCGGCGCGTGAACCGCGAAGATGGCCAGGCGGCGATCTTCTATTTCCATCCCTGGGAGATCGATCCGCAGCAGCCGCGTCCCGCAGGCATCGGCTTGAAGACGCGCTTCCGCCATTACGTGAACCTGGGCCGCATGGACCAGCGCATCCAGGCGCTCACCCGCGATTTCGCCTGGGACCGCATGGACCGCATCTTCCTGGGGCAGCCATGACATCGATCATCGAAGCGGCGGCCCAGCGCGCCGCCGCCGCCGCATCCGCTGCCGCCGCGATTGCCGCGGCCAAAAACGAGGCTGTGCGCTCGCCGCCCGATGCGCCAGCCGCGCCGGCCACTGCTCCCTCCGTGGCGCCGGTTGCCGGGACAGCGGCGGCGCCATCCTTCGTCGCAAGCCTCGATGCGGAACTGGCCGTCGCCGCGCGCGAGGGCGCCGTCTCCGGCGAGCTTGCGCTGCGCGATGGGGACGCTGCGGCACAGGTGCTCGCATCCGAAGTGCCGGCCGCCGCGCAGGGTACGCTGATGCTGCAGCTGCTGCTGCCGAACAGCGACGAATGCGCGCGCTGGGACGCCTTCGTGCAGGCGTGTCCCGAGGCGACCTTCTTCCACCGCGCCGGCTGGCAAAAAGTCATCGAACGGGCTTTCGGCCACCGCTGCTGGTTCTTCTATGCCGAGCGTAATGGCCGCATCGAGGGCGTGCTGCCGCTGGCCCAGATCAAGAGCCGCCTGTTCGGCCATTCGCTGGTCTCCTTGCCCTTCTGCGTGTATGGCGGCGTGGCCGCCATCAGCGAAGAAGCACGCGCCCTGCTCGACCAGGCAGCTGAGGAACTGGCGGCCTCGCTCAATCCCGGCCATCTGGAATACCGTAACTTCGCGCCCGCCCATCCCGGCAATCCGAAATGGCAGGGCAAGGAGCTGTACTACACCTTCCGCAAGGCCATCACGGCCGACAACGAAGAGAATATGAACGCCATTCCGCGCAAGCAGCGCGCCATGGTGCGCAAGGCCATCAAGCTGGGGCTGCGCGGCGAGGTGGATCATGGAATCGAGCGCTTCTTCCACGCCTATGCCAGCAGCGTGCATCGCCTCGGCACGCCGGTGTTCTCGAAAAAATACTTCCGCCTGCTGAAACAGGTCTTCGCCGACGATTGCGAAATCCGCGTCATCCTGCAGGAAGACCAGATCGTGGCCGGCGTGATGAGCTTCTTCTTCCGCGACGAAGTGCTGCCTTACTATGGCGGCGGCACGGCGCTGGCGCGCGACGTGGCGGGCAATGACTTCATGTACTGGGATCTGATGCAGGCATCGGCCGACAAAGGTTATCGCCTGTTCGATTTCGGCCGCAGCAAGGCGGGTACCGGCGCTTTCGACTTCAAGAAGAACTGGGGCTTCAGCGCCCAGCCCCTGCCTTACGAATACCAGCTGTATGCGTCGTCCGAACTGCCGGATGTGAATCCGCTCAATCCGAAGTACCAGCTCTTCATCAAGCTGTGGCGCAAGATGCCGCTGGCCCTGGCCAATGCGCTGGGACCGCACATCGTCAAAGACCTGGGGTGAACCGTGGACGACCTGCTGCTGCTGGTGCATAGGATTCCCTATCCCCCGAACAAGGGCGACAAGATCCGTTCCTACCATTTGCTCAAGCACCTGGTGCAGCATTACCGCGTCCACCTCGGCACCTTCGTCGATGAGGAAGACGACTGGCAGCATTTGCCGTATGTGAAATCGCTGTGCGCTTCCAGTCATTTTGCGCGCCTCGAACCGCGCTGGGCACGTTTGCGTAGCCTGGGCGCCTTGCTGGGCAACCGCTCCCTGTCGCAGGACTATTACAGCGATGGCGGCCTGCGCGCCTGGGTGGCGCACACCATGCGCGAGCAGCGCATCGGCCGCATCATGGTGTTTTCCGGCCCGATGGCGCAGTATGCCGAAGCGTATCCGCAAGCGCGCCGCGTGGTTGACTTCTGCGATGTCGATTCCGATAAATGGCGCCAGTATGCGCAGCGCAAATCCTGGCCCATGCGCCTGCTGTATGCCTACGAGGCCGAGCGTCTGCTGCGCTACGAGCGCGCAGTGGCCGCGGTGAGCGACGCCGCGCTGTTTGTCTCCGAACCCGAGGCCGCGCTGTTCCGCGCACTGGCGCCGGAGAGCGGCAATCGCATCGGCTACTTCGGCAATGGCGTGGATACCGCTTACTTCACGCCGCATGCCGAATACGCCAGCCCTTACGCTGCCGGCGAGCGTGCCGTGGTCTTCTGCGGCGCCATGGATTACTGGCCGAATGTGGATGCCGTCTGCTGGTTCGCGCGCGAAGTCTTCCCGACGGTGCTGGCGCGCGAACCGCTGGCGCGCTTCTACATCGTCGGCGCGCGGCCATCGGCCGAGGTGCAGGCCCTGTCCGTGCTGCCCGGCATCCGCGTGACCGGCACCGTGCCGGATGTGCGTCCCTATGTCGCCCATGCCGCGCTGTCGGTGGCGCCGCTGCGCATCGCGCGCGGCATCCAGAACAAGGTGCTGGAGGCGATGTCGATGGCCAAGGCGGTTATCGTGTCGCCGCAGGCGCTGGAAGGCATCAGCGCCGAAACCGGCCGCGAACTGCTGCTGGCCGAAGATGCCGCGCAGTTTGCCGCGACCGTGGTCGAGGCGCTGGCGCCTGCCGCCGGCAGCGCCGGCTATGCGCTGGACGAGATCGGCCGCGCCGCGCGCGCGCGCGTCGAAGCGTCCTACGGCTGGGCCGCGCGCCTGGCGCCGGTGGAAGCCTTGCTGGAATCCGGGCTGGATGCCAACCTGGCCAGCGCCGTGGACGAGAAGCGCATTGCCGCGGCAGCCAATGCGGCCGCGGCACCTACATGGAACCAGGCATGAATACCGTATCCTCCCCGAGCGAGACCAAGCCGGCGGTCGCGCGGAAACTGCCCTCGTCCGGCCCGTCCGTATCGTCGCTCGGCCTGACGATTGCGTTTGCCGCGCTGCTGCTGCCATTCGCGATTTACTTCGAGACCGCGCTGTCCATCGCCGCGATCTGGGAGCGCTCCGGCACCTTCGCCCATGGCTATGTGATCCTGCCGATCAGCCTGTGGCTGATCTGGCAGCGCCGCGCCACGCTGCGCACCTTGCCGCTACAGCCTTATCTGCCGGCGCTGGCCGCATTGGCCGTCTGCGGTGCGGGCTGGCTGCTGGCCGAATTGGGTGAGGTGCAGATCGTGCGCCAGTACGCCTTTGCCGCCATGCTGCCCCTGACCGTGCTGGCCCTGTTCGGCGTGCAGGTCGCCAAGGCCATCGCCTTCCCGCTGTTTTTCATCCTGTTTGGCGTGCCTGTGGGCGAAAGCCTGATCGACCCGTTGATCCAGGTCACGGCCAGTTTCACGGTCGACGCCTTGCGCCTTACCGGCATCCCGGTCCTGCGTGAAGGGAATAATTTCAGCATCCCTTCCGGCGACTGGTCGGTGGTGGAAGCGTGCAGCGGCCTGCGCTACCTGATTTCCTCGATTACCCTGGGCTGCCTGTATGCCTACCTGACTTACCGGTCCTTCTGGCGTCGTGCCCTGTTTGTGCTGGCGTCGATTCTGGTACCGATCGGCGCCAATGGCGCGCGTGCCTACATGATCGTCATGATCGGCCATATGAGCGGCATGACCATGGCGGTCGGCGTGGACCACCTGATTTACGGCTGGGCCTTTTTCGGCCTGGTGATGCTGCTGTTGTTCTGGGTCGGCAGTTTCTGGCGCCAGGATCAGGAGGTGGCCGCGCCAGGGCCGGATGCGGCGGCGCCGCGCAGCCCGCGCATGGTTCCTGCTGTGCGCATGGCCGGCGTGGCTCTGGGCCTGGCGCTGGCTATCGGCGTCTGGCCCGCCTATGCCTATTATCTGCAGCATGGGCAGGGCAAGGCACCGGCCGCCGCGCTGAACGGCTTCCAGCCAGCCGTGGCAGCGGCCGAACCGTTCACCGACTGGAAGCCTGGTATCAACGAAGCCAACGCCCATCTGGGCCGCCACTACAGCGTGGCCGGCCAGCCGCTGGGCCTGGAACTGTTCTACTTCCGCCAGCAGCACGAAGGCTCAAAACTGATCAGCTCCAGCAACCGCCTGGTGGGCGACGACAAGTCGCCATGGCATGATATGGGCGCCAGCGTACGCAGCGAGAGCATCGGCGGCCGCCAGCTGGCCGTGCGCGAATCCACCCTGAATGGGCCGAGGGAGCGCCGCCTGCTGGTATGGCAGTGGTACTGGATCGATGGCCAGAATACCGTCAGCAATTTCGGCGGCAAGCTGCTGCAGGTGAAGCAGAAACTGCTCAAGGGACGCGACGATGGCGCCATTGTGCTGCTCTACGCGCCCTATGAGGAGAATCCCGACGCCGCGCGCGCCGCGATGCGCCAGTTCCTCGCCACCGGCCTGGTTCCGCTGGAAACCGTGCTCGCCTCCAATCTGAAACCATGATGCCTGCCGCCGCCATGAACGGGATCCCACTCGTCGTCCACCTGATCTACCGCCTCGACTTCGGCGGTCTGGAAACGCTGATGGTGGAACGCATCAACCGCATGCCGGCGGAGCGCTACCGCCATGCCGTGGTCTGCCTGACCGGTTTCAATCCCGAATTCGCGCAGAAGATCAGCAAGCCGGGCGTGGAGCTGCACGCGCTGGGCAAGCAGCCCGGCCTGTCGCTGCATACCCATCTGGCCTTGTGGAAGCTGCTGCGTGCCTTGCAGCCTGCGGTGCTGCACAGCTATAACCTGTCGGCCATCGAATACGCGCCGGCCGCGCTGCTGGCCGGCGTGCCGGTGCGCGTCAACGGCGCCCACGGCCGCGACGCCAACGACCCCGATGGCAGCAACCGCAAGCACAATATGTTGCGCCGCCTGATGCTGCCTTTCTACGACTGCTGCTACGCCAATTCCGCCGCGATGGAAGACTGGAACCGCGAGGTGATCGGCGTACCGGAGCATAAGAGCCGCATGCTGGCGAACGGCATCGATGCGGAAAAATTCCGTCCGCGCGGCAGCGGCGAAACGCCGCGCTTCTTCGATGGGCAGACCGTGATCGGCACCGTCGGCCGGGTGCAGGACGTGAAGGACCATGCCACGCTGATGGATGCCTTCATCGCGCTGCGCCAGCGCCGTCCCGACCTGGCGCCGTCGCTGCGCCTGGCCATCGTCGGCGACGGTCCGCTGCTGGAAGCCATGCGCGCCAAGGCCGGTGCCGCCGGCATTGCGGATGCGGTCTGGCTGCCCGGTGCGCGCACCGACGTGGCCGACATCCTGCGCAGCTTCAGCGTCTTTGCCATGTCCTCGATCGCCGAAGGCACGCCGGGATCGGCGCTGGAAGCCATGGCCAGCGGCCTGCCCGTGGTGGGCACGCGCGTCGGCGGCATTCCCGAAGTGATCGAGGAGGGCGTTACCGGCCTGCTGGTGCCGCCTTCCGATCCAGCCGCCATGGCGGCGGCGCTGGAACAATATGTGGCAGCGCCCGAGCTGGCCGCCCGCCATGGCGCGGCGGGCCGCGAGCGCGTGCTGCGCAAGTACAGCATGGCGGCCATGGTGGCCGGCTACCAGGCGCTGTACGACACCCTGTGCGAACGTAAGATCAAACTGAGAAGGGCGGTCCCATCATGTGTGGAATAGTCGGCATCCTGGACACGCGCGGCAAACGCGAGATCGATCAGGACCAGCTGCGCCGGATGAACGATACGCAGCACCATCGCGGTCCGGACGAAGGCGATATCTATGTGGAACCCGGTGTCGGCTTCGGCCACCGCCGCCTGTCCGTGATCGACATCTCGCTGGGCCAGCAGCCGCTGGGCAACGAGGATGGCAGCGTGATGGTCTGCTACAACGGCGAGATCTACAACTACCGCGAGCTGACGGCGGAGCTGAAAGCGCTCGGCCACACCTTCAAGACCAAGAGCGACACCGAAGTGATCGTGCACGCCTGGGAACAGTGGGGCGAACAATGCGTCGAGCATTTCCGCGGCATGTTCGCCTTCGGCCTGTGGGACCGCAACCAGCAGGTCATGTTCCTGGCGCGCGACCGCATGGGTGTGAAACCCATGTACTACGCCATGCTGCCGGACGGCTTCTTCGTCTTCAGCTCTGAACTGAAAGCCCTGCGGTCGTTGAATGGCCTGCCGCGCGAGATCGATCCGCAGGCGGTGGAGGATTATTTCGCTTATGGCTATGTGCCGGAGCCGAAGACGATTTACAAGGGCGCATTGAAACTGTCGCCAGGCTTCCGCTTGCTGCAGAAAGTCGGCGCGCCGCTGGCCGAGCCGCAGCAGTTCTGGGACGTTCCCTTCAAGCGCCATGCCGGCATGACCCTGGGCGATGCCGAGGGCGAACTGGTGGAGCGCCTGCGCGAAGCCGTCAAAATCCGCCTGGTGGCGGAAGTGCCGCTGGGCGCATTCCTGTCCGGCGGCGTCGACTCCAGCGCAGTGGTGGCAATGATGGCGGGCCTGAGCGACGGTCCGGTGAATACCTGCTCCATCGCCTTCAAGGACAAGGCCTTTGACGAATCGGCTTACGCCGCGCAAGTGGCGCAGCAATACGGCACCGATCACCATGTCGAAACGGTGGACACCGACGATTATGGCCTGCTCGACACCCTGGCCGACCTGTACGACGAACCGTATGCCGACAGTTCGGCGATCCCGACCTACCGCGTCTGCGAGCTGGCGCGCAAGCGCGTGACGGTGGCCCTGTCCGGCGACGGCGGCGACGAAAATCTGGCAGGCTACCGCCGCTACCGCTATGCCATGGCGGAAAACCGCGTGCGCGGCCGCATTCCCATCGGCTTGCGCAAGCCGCTGTTCGGCACCCTGGGACGCCTTTATCCCAAGGCCGACTGGGCGCCGCGCGTGTTCCGTGCCAAGACCACGTTTGAAGCGTTGTCGCGCGACCTGGTGGAAGGCTATTTCCACGGCGTGTCCATCATGAGCGACCAGATGCGCCAGCAGCTGTTCACGCCCAAATTCCGCGCCGACCTGCAGGGCTATAAAGCCATCGATGTGATGCGCGCCCACGCCGACCAGGCGCCGACCGACGATCCGCTTTCGCTGATCCAGTATCTGGACATGAAAACCTATCTGCCGGGCGACATCCTGACCAAGGTGGACCGCGCCAGCATGGCCCATGCGCTGGAAGTGCGCGTGCCGCTGCTCGACCACAAGCTGGTGGAGTGGATTTCCGGCCTGCCGCCGGAGATGAAGCTGAACGGCAGCGAAGGCAAGTACGTGTTCAAGAAGAGCATGGAAAGCTATCTGCCGAACGATATCCTGTACCGCCGCAAGCAGGGCTTTGCCGTGCCGCTGGCGGCCTGGTTCCGCGGCCCGTTGCGCGAGCGCGTGCGCAGCTCGCTGCTGGGCCCGAGCCTGGCCGCTACCGGTATCTTCAACCAGGCTTACCTGAACGAGATGGTGGAGCAGCACCAGTCCGGCCGCCGCGATTACAGCGCGCCGATCTGGACGCTGCTGATGTTCGAAGCCTTCCTGAGAAAAGAGATGCAGGCGTGACGATGGGTACCTCCGATTTTCTAGGCACGGCCGCCGAGCCGAAACACGCGCAGGGTCAGCCCTTGCGCATCCTGCATGTGCTGGATCACTCGATCCCGCTGCACAGCGGTTATACCTTCCGCACCCGCTCCATTCTGCAGGAGCAGCGCGCGCTGGGCTGGGAGACGCACCATATCACCAGCCCCAAACAAGGCACTGTCAGCGTCGCGCATGAAACGGTGGACGGACTGGCCTTCCACCGCACCGAACCGGCCACCGGGTTGATGGCGCGCCTGCCGGTGCTGAACCAGCTGGCCGTGATCGACCGTCTGGCCGGGCGCCTGCTGCAGGTGGCGAAGGAAGTGCGGCCCGACATCCTGCACGCCCATTCGCCGGCGCTGAACGCCGTGGCCGCGCTACGCGTCGGCAAGCAACTGGGCATTCCGGTCGTGTATGAAATCCGCGCCTTCTGGGAAGACGCCGCCGTCGATCATGGCACCAGCCAGGAATGGGGCTTGCGCTACCGCCTGACACGGGCGCTGGAAACCTGGGCGCTGAAACGGGTCGATGCCGCCACCACCATCTGCGAAGGCTTGCGCAGCGAGATCGTGGGCCGCGGCATTCCGGCGCAAAAAGTCGAGGTCATCCCGAACGCCGTGGATATCGGCGATTTCAGCGTCGATGGCGAACGCGATGAGGCGCTGGCCGCCAGCCTTGGCCTGCAGGGCAAGACGGTGCTGGGCTTTATCGGCTCCTTCTACGCTTACGAAGGCCTGAACGTGCTGCTGCAGGCCTTGCCTGCGGTGCTGGCTGAACGTCCGGATACGCGCGTGCTGCTGGTGGGCGGCGGTCCCCAGGACCAGAACCTGCGCCAGCAGGCGAAGGAGCTGGGGATTGCGGACCAGGTGATCTTCACCGGCCGCGTGCCGCATGCCGAAGTACAGCGCTATTACAACCTGATCGATGTGCTGTGCTATCCGCGCCTGAAGATGCGCCTGACCGATCTGGTGACGCCGCTCAAGCCGCTGGAAGCGATGGCGCAAGGCCGCCTGCTGGTGGCTTCCGATGTCGGCGGCCACAAGGAGCTGATCGACGATGGCCGCACCGGCATCCTGTTCCCGGCCGGCGACGCGCAGGCGCTGGCCGGCAAGGTACTGGCCCTGCTGGCCGCGCCGGCATTGTGGCCGCAGCTGCGTGCCCAGGGGCGCCGCTTCGTCGAGTCGGAGCGTAGCTGGGCCGCCAGCGTGGCGCGCTACAGCCGTGTGTATGGCGGCGTGGTCGGCAAGGCGCGCCGGCCATGACTACGGCGGCGCTGCGCATCGCTTTAGTGGGGCCGCTGCCGCCGCCATCGGGCGGCATGGCAAACCAGACCTTGCAACTGGCTTCGCTGCTGCGCGCTGAAGGCGTGGACGTGGAGACCATCCAGGTCAATGCGCCTTACCGGCCGTCCTGGGCGGCGCGATTGAAAGGCGCGCGCGCCTTGTTCCGCCTTCTGCCTTATCTGGCGCAGCTGTGGCAGGCGGCGGGACGCGTGCAGCTCTTCCACGTGATGGCCAATTCCGGCTGGTCCTGGCATCTGTTCGCGGCGCCCGCCATCTGGATCGCGCGCATGCGCGGCAAGCCCGTGGTGGTGAATTACCGGGGCGGCGAGGCGGAGACCTTCCTGCACGGCGCCATCGCCTGGGTACGTCCCAGTCTGAAACGTGCCGACGCCCTGATCGTGCCTTCCGGTTTCCTGAAAGCCGTGTTCGCGAAGTTCAAGGTCGATGCGGCCATCGTGCCGAATATCGTCAATCTGGAGCGCTTCCGCGGCGCCGATGCAGGCGCTGCGCCGGCCGCCGGCCCGCGCCTGCTGGTGTCGCGCAATCTGGAGCCGATCTACGACAATGCCACCGCGCTGCACGTTTTCGCCATCGTGCGTGCCAGCCATCCCGCCGCGCGCCTGGTGATCGCCGGTTCCGGCCCCTTGCGCGCCGAACTGGAAGCGCTGGCGGCCAGGCTGGGCGTGGCCGATGCGGTGAGTTTCACCGGCCGGGTCGATCCGCAAGCCATGGCGGTCCTCTACCGCAACGCCGATGTGATGCTGAATTGCAGTCTGGTGGATAACACGCCGAACTCCGTGCTCGAAGCCCTGGCCAGCGGCGTTGCCGTGGTCAGCACCGATGTGGGCGGCGTGCCTTATCTGGTCGAACATGAGCGCACTGCCTTGCTGGTGCCGCCGCAATCGCCGCAGCAGATGGCCGACGCCGTCCTGCGCCTGTGCGCCGAGCCGGCGCTGGCCGCCGCGCTGCGCGAAGCGGGGCTGCGCATGGTGCAGCAGTTTACCTGGCATAGCGTGCGCCCCCAGTTATTGCAGGTCTATCGCAGCGTGTTGCAGCCCGCTGCCGCCAAAGCATTGAGCCAGCCATGAATCCCCGTCCCGCACCAGCTTTGTACACCGCCTTGATCTCGGGCTTGATCTTCCCCCTGCACGAGCGCATGAAGCAGCATGCCAGCGTGGCCGTGCGGCGGCGCATGGAGGAATCGCAGTACTGGCCCGAGCCGCGCCTGCAGGATCTGCAATTGCAGCGTCTTAAACGCCTGCTGTTGCGCGCCCAGTCCAAGGTGCCGTATTACCGCGAGCTGTTCGCCAGCCTTGGTTTCGACCCGGCGCGCGATCTGCACGGACTGTCCGATCTGGCGCGCCTGCCTTTGATGGACAAGGCCACGATCCGCGCCAATTCCGACCGGCTCAAGGCGGAGGACGCGGTCGGCCTGGCGCGCTTCAACACGGGCGGCTCCAGCGGCGAGCCGCTGATTTTTTATATCGGCAAGGAGCGCGTCAGCCACGACGTCGCGGCCAAGTGGCGCGCCACGCGCTGGTGGAACGTGGATATCGGCGATCCCGAAATCGTGGTCTGGGGTTCGCCCATTGAGCTTGGCGCGCAGGACCGCGTGCGCGCGGTGCGCGACCGCCTGCTGCGCACCCACCTGCTGCCGGCTTTCGAAATGTCGGAAACCAAGCTGGATAGCTTTGTCGAGCGTATCCGCACCACCCGGCCGCGCATGCTGTTTGGCTACCCGTCGGCGCTATCGCATATCGCGCGCCACGCCAAGGCGCGCGGCCAGCGCATGAATGATCTGGGCATCCGTGTCGCTTTCGTCACCTCCGAACGCCTGTATGACGAGCAGCGCGAGCAGATTTCATCCACCTTCGGCTGTCCTGTGGCGAACGGTTACGGCGGACGCGATGCGGGCTTTATCGCCCACCAATGCCCGGCCGGTGGCATGCACATCACGGCCGAAGACATCATCGTCGAGACAGTCGGCCCGGATGGCCAGCCGCTGCCGCGCGGCCAGGCAGGGGAAATCGTCGTCACCCATCTGGCGACCGGCGACTATCCCTTCATCCGCTACCGCACCGGCGATATCGGTGTACTCGATACCAAGGCCTGCAGCTGCGGGCGTGGCCTGCCGCTGCTGAAAGAGATACAGGGGCGCAGCACCGATTTCCTGGTGGCCCGGGATGGCACCGTGATGCATGGACTGGCGCTGGTGTATATACTGCGCGACCTGCCCCAGGTGAAGGCTTTCCGCATTTGCCAGGAAAGCCTGGAGCTGACCCAGGTGCAGGTGGTGCTGGAAGCGCCGCTCGATGCGGAGCTGCGCGCCAGGATCGAACGCGGCTTCAAGGCCCGCCTGGGCGCGGACGTGCAGGTGGATGTGCAGCAGGTGGACGCCATCGCACCTGAGAAATCCGGCAAGTTCCGCTATGTGGTCAGCAAGGTCGCGGCGCCGAGGTAAGGAAAAGAGATGAGGGACTTTATCGTTGCAGCGCTGGTATTCGGATCGCTGCCCTATATCTTCAAGCGTCCATGGTTCGGCATGGTGATGTGGATCTGGATCAGTGTAATGAATCCGCACTCGCAAGGCTGGGGCTTCGCGCGCGACTTCCCCTTTGCGGCGATTATCGCCGGCACCATGGTACTGTCCATCCTGTTCAACCGCGAAAAATTCCGCATGCCGCTGACGGCCGTCACCGGGACTTTCTTAATCTTCATCGCCTGGATGTGTGTGACGGCGCTATTCGCCATTCACCCCGACCAGGTTGGCACGCAATGGATCAAGGTGATGAAAATCATGGGCATGACGATTGTCGTCGCCATGCTGGTGACGGAACGGCGCCATATCGAGTGGCTGGTCTGGACGGTGGTGGTGTCGATCGGCTATTACGGGGTGAAGGGCGGCATCTTCACCATCCGCAGCGGCGCCCAGTACCGGGTCTGGGGGCCGATCGGCACCTTCATCGACGGCAACAACGAGATCGCGCTGGCGCTGATCATGATCATTCCGCTGATGTATTACCTGCTCTCGCTGGTCCAGCACAAATGGGGCAAGCGCGCCATGATCGCCTCCATGCTCCTGTGCGGCATCGCCTCGATCGCTTCGTATTCGCGCGGCGCCGCCATCGCCATGGCCGCCATGATGTTCTTCCTCTGGCTGAAGAGCAAGAACAAGGCGGTGATGGGCAGCTTGCTGGTGCTGTGCATTCCCGTGGCGCTGCTGATCATGCCCGATCAATGGCACGCGCGCATCGACACCATCAACACCTATCAGGAAGACGACTCCGCCATGGGCCGCATCAATGCCTGGCGCATGGCGTTCAACCTGGCCAACGACCGCTTCTTCGGCGGCGGTTTCGAAATCTACGATCCCGAGGTGTTCCACCGGTATGCGCCGATTCCGGAAGACGTGCATGCCGCCCACAGCATCTACTTCCAGATCCTGGGCGAGCATGGCTGGATCGGCCTGTGGCTGTATCTGACGCTGCTGATCCTGACCTGGCGCACCGGCAGCTGGATCATCCGCAACTCGGCCAGGCTGCCGGAATTCGAATGGGCCGCCAACCTGGCGCGCATGCTGCAAGTGAGCCAGCTGGGCTTCATGGTGGGCGGCGCCTTCCTCAGCCTGGCCTATTTCGATGTGCCGTATTACCTGATGGTGGCCATGGTCGTGACCCGCATCCTGGTCGAACGCGGCCTGCGCGACGCCAAGCCCTTGCCGGTGCGGCGTGCGCCGAGCGTGTTCGCCGTCCAGCCACCCACCACCGTCCCTGGCGACGAGAAAGCGCGGCATGAGCCAGTATGAAATGCATGGCGGCGGTTCGCCGCTGCTGGAAAAAAGTCTGCTGCGCGTGCTGTCCCCTGGCGGGCGGCGCGGCCTTTCCATCCTGATCTATCACCGTGTGCTGCCGCAAAAAGATCCGCTGTTCCCCGGTGAAGTCGACCGGGAGGAATTCGATCGGCAGCTCGCGCTGCTGAAATCGCGCTTCACCATCCTGCCCCTGCTCGATGCCGTGCGCCGCGCCCGCAGCGGCGACCTGCCGTCGCGCGCCGCCTGCATCACCTTCGATGACGGCTATGCCGACAATGCCGAAGTGGCCCTGCCGCTGCTGCTGAAGCATGGTTTGCATGCCACCTTCTTTATCGCGACCGGCTTCCTGAACGGCGGCCGCATGTGGAACGACAGCGTGATCGAGCTGGCGCGGCGCGCGCCGGGCGGCGGACTGGATGCTTCTTCTCTTGGCCTGGGCAAGCATGCCCTGGGCAGCATCGCCGAACGCCAGCGCGCCATTCCGGCCCTGATCGGCCAGCTGAAATACCTGCCGATGGAAGAGCGCCTGGCCCAGGTGAACCGGCTGGCCGATCTGGCCCGCTGCGAACTGCCGTCGGATCTGATGATGAATACGGCCCAGCTGCACAAGCTGCGCGACGCCGGCATGGGCTTGGGCGCCCACACCGTCAACCACCCGATCCTGGCGCGCCTGCCGGCCGCGCAGGCACGCCAGGAAATCGCCAGCGGCAAGGCCGCGCTGGAGGATTTGCTGGGTCAGCCCGTGCCCTTGTTCGCCTACCCGAACGGCAAGCCAGGCGAGGATTATCTGGCCGAGCATGTGTCCATGGTGCGCGAGCTGGGCTTCGAAGGCGCCGTTTCCACCGCCTGGGGTGCCAGCAAGGGACGCCAGGATGTCTACCAACTACCCCGTTTCACGCCATGGGACCGCAGCCGCCTGCGCTTCGTGCTGCGCCTGGCCAGGAATTTAACCGTCAGCGCAAAGCTGGTCTAAAGAGAGTTCGATGACTTTAAAGAGTGAGGTTTTGCACGGCCTGAAATGGATGGCGGGAGCAAAATTCGGCAGCCAGATGATTACCTGGGTGATCACGATTTTCGTGATGCGCCTGCTGGTGCCGGCCGATTACGGCTTGATGGCGATGTCCTCGGTCTTCATCGCCTTGCTGGTGATGTTTGCCGAGGTGGGACTGGGACCGGCGCTGGTGCAGGCGGCGGAAGTCACCACGCAGAAGCTGCGCCAGGCTTTCGGCATCTTCCTGATCGTGAACCTGGCGCTGTGCGCCTTGCTGAACCTGGCCGCGCCGGCCATCGCCGAGTTCTATTCCGAGCCGCGGCTGGTGCCGCTGGTGCGCGTGCTGTCCCTGCAATTCCTGCTGACGCCCTTGGCCATCGTCTCCGAAGTGCAGTTGCAGCGCGCCCTCGACTTCAAGAAGCGCTCCATCGTCGATCTGACGACGGCGGTGATCACCAGCCTGGTGACGCTGACCCTGGCGCTGATGGGGCATGGCGTCTGGTCTTTGGCCCTGGGCCAGGTGGCCGCCGCCATCTGGCGCACGGCGCTGGTGAACATCGTTTCGCCGTTTCCGCATTGGCCGCTGTTTTCGTGGACCGGCATGCGCGATCTGATGACGTTTGGCGGCAAGGTGACGACCTCGCGCTTCCTGTGGTTCTTCTTCAGCCAGGTCGATATCGTCATCGTCGGCCGTATGCTGGGCGGACAGGTACTGGGCCTGTATGCGGTGGCCATGCACCTGGCCAGCATGCCGACCCAGCGCGTTTCTGCCATCCTGAACCAGGTGGCCTTCCCGGCGTTTGCCCGCTTCCAGCATGACCGCGAAGCCATCGTGCGCCAGCTGCTCAAGGCCTTTGAGCTGGTCAGCCTGATCGCCTTCCCGGTGCTGTGGGGCATGGCGGCCACCGCCAGCGACATCATCCTGGTCTTCCTTGGCGACCATTGGGAGGAGGCGGTCTTCCCGCTGCAGGTGCTGGCCCTGATCATGCCTTTCCGCACCGTGGTGCAGTTCATGCCGACGGTGACGGACGCCGTCGGCCATCCCGGCGTTTCGCTGCAGAACGGCATCGTCGGCTGCACCCTGATGCCGCTCGCCTTCTATGCCGGCACCCATTGGGGCATCACGGGCGTAGCCCTGGCCTGGGCCATCATGTATCCTGTGGTCTTGCTGATCAATCTGCGCCGCATGGTGGCGGTGATCGGCCTCACTGTCGGCCACGTGGTACAGCGCATGATGCCTGCCATGATTTCGGCTGGCGTGATGTTTGCTGCGGTAACTGCTGTGCAGTATGCGCTGCGCGGCTATGCGGATCGCAAGCTGGCTTTGGCCGTGGAAGTATCGGCCGGCGCCCTGGTCTATTTGCTGTGCAGCTGGACGGTTAACCGCGCCACGCTGATGGATGTGTGGCGCCTGGTCAGAAGGAAAGGATAGGCCTGCCATGACGATACTTGCGGGTGCCTTCAGTACGAAGCCCGGCAAGGCCCTGCCGGATGAGCTGCGCGACGCCCTGCGCCGCCATATCTCGCGCCAGCCTTTCGAGGCCGTGGCCGAACTGGGCGACGCTTTCTGCCATGTCGCCAAAGTTGACATCAGCGCTTTCGGCGCACCGGCCATGCAGGCCGATGCCGCCGGCAACCTGACCGTGCTGGCGGGCGAAGCCCTGTTGCGCGAAGGCGATAACGATCCCGCCTGGAACCGTGCCCGCGACACCGCTGCGCTGCATTCCGGTTTTGTACAGGGCCGTGCCGCAGGCGAGCTTGCGCTGGCGCAAAGCCAGGGCAGTTTCTGCGGCCTGCACTACAGCGCCGCGCGCGGCGAGCTGCTGCTGTTCGTGGACCGCATCGGCGCCCGCCCGCTGTATCTGTGGCAGGGCGAGGACTATGCCGTCTTCGCCAGCGCGCTGCGCATTCTGGAAGCGTTGCCCCAGGTGCGCAAGGAAATGGACGTGCGCGGGGTGACCGAGATCGCCGCCTTCGGCTATGCCCTGGGCGAACGCACCGCCTATGCCGGCATCCGCATGCTGCGTTCGGGCGAGATCGCGCGCCTGGCCGATGGCGCGGCCACTTTCTCCGCCTATGCGCGCTGGGACGAAGCCGAAACGCCGCTGCCGCAGGAACCGGCCGTGCAGCGCTCCTACGATGCCTTTATCGCCGCGCTGCGCCGCCGCCAGCGTGGTGCGTCCATGGCGGCCGCCTTCCTCAGCGGCGGCCTGGATTCGCGCGCCATTGTCGGCGGCCTGCATGCCATCGGCGCCGCCGTCTACACCTTCAATCTTGCGCCGGACGGCAAACAGGACCAGGTCTTCGCCAAGCTGATGGCCGAGCACCTTGGCACCCGCCACGTGCAATTGGTGCAGGAAGGCAGCGATGCCGGACGCGGTTACCATAAGCCGGAACTGAAGGAATGGATGCGCCATGAATTCGGCCCGCTGGCCAGCGACCGTCCGCGCCTGTTGTGGTCGGGCGACGGCGGCAGCGTTTCGCTCGGCCATGTGTATATGGACCGCGAACTGGTGGCGGCCATGCAGCGCGGCGCGCCGGCCGTGGCGCTGGCCCGCTTCAACAAGGGACTGCCTTCGCGCATCATCCCGGCCGCCATGCGCGAAACCCTGCAAGGCTTGCCGCTGCAAGGCGCGCTGGAGGAACTGGAATCTATCCAGGGTGAAGACCGGGGCCGCGCCTTCCATCTCTTCCTGATGTTCAATGACCAGCGCCGCCATCTGGCCCAGCACTTCGAAGAGATCGACCGCGAACGCATGGAGTTCCAGTTGCCTTTCCTCGACGCCAGCTTCCTCGAAACCGTGCTGCGCCAGCCGGTGGATGCCTTCCTGGAGCACCGCTTCTATATGGATTGGCTGGCACGCTTCCCGAATGGACTGGATACCGTCCCATGGCAAGCCTATCCCGGCCACGTGCCATGCGAGCTGCCCATGCCCGCCGGTCTGAAATACCAGTGGCACGACTATTTTGATTCGTCCGTGCTGCGCCAGATGCGCCGCCACGCCGCGGACAAGGGACGCCAGGTGCTCGCCAGCCAGCGCTTCCCCGAGCACCTGATCAGCCGCCGCATGTTGAACGCCGCCGTCTGGCTCACGCGCCTGGGCTGGCGCGATTGCGCCTACCTGATCAACACCGCCTCCACCTTCCACAAATACTGGTTGGCCTGCGAGACGGCACGTGCGCCGGAGCGTTTGAGCCGATGAAAATCCGGGTTGAGCCGCAGGGCTGGGAATTCGAGACGGGGGAGGGCCGCACCGTGCTGGCGGCGGCCGAACAGGCGGGCATCCGCCTGCCCAGTTCCTGCCGCAACGGCACTTGCCGCACCTGCTTCTGCCACGCCAGCGGTACGGTGCATTACCTGGTCGAGTGGCCGGGGCTGAGCCTGGACGAAAAGCGCGAAGGCTTCATCCTGCCCTGCGTCGCCGTGGCGGACAGCGACCTGGTGATCTCGGTGCCGGCCGCGCGCCAGGCCTGAATCACTCGTCCTCGGGCCGGCTGCGGCGCAGGCGCATCAGCAGCGCCTCGGTCTGTTCATTCAGCGGCAGGCCGTGGCGGCGCAGCAATTGCACATGCAGCACCAGATTTTCCAGCACCAGCTTGGCCGCCACCGCCAGCAAGGTCAGACGGCGGTCTTCTTCGGTGAACTTGTCCATCGCGTCGGCCATCTCGCAGAGATGGCTGGCGACCAGGCCGCGCAGCTCTTTTTCGTCAAAAGGCAGGTCGGCAAAATCAATCGGGTCTTCCTGTTCGACTTCCTGCATCAGCAACTCTAATTCCAGCTGGGTAATCGACATCTGTGGCTCCGGTGGTTCGCCCGCTTTTATTTTAGGCCAAAGCCGCACCGAACCGCGCTAGAATTTCCACCTTGGAGGAGAGCCGTGGCGCAGATCATCTTCACCCAGCAGTTGGCGCGCTTCCTGCCCGTTCCGCAATTGGCGACGCAGGCGGCGACCCTGCGTGCCGCCCTCGATGGCGCTTTCGCCGGAAATGCGCGATTACGCGGCTATGTGCTGGACGATCAGGGCCATTTGCGCCCCAATGTCGTCGTCTTCATCGACGGCAAGCGCTGCCGCGACCGCGCGCTGCTCGACGACCCCTTGCAAGCCGATTCCAGCATCTATATTTTGCAGGCACTCTCAGGAGGCTGACATGCCAGACCGCGCTTTCATCGCCACCCGCAAGGGTTTGTTCGAGCTGGCTGCCAAGGGCGGCGAGTGGGCCGTGGTGGATAAGCACTTCTACGGCGAGCCGGTATCCATGGTGCTGCACGATGCGCGCGACGGCGCCACCTATGCGGCGCTGAACCTGGGCCATTTCGGCTGCAAGCTGCACCGCCGCGATGCCGGTGGCGAGTGGCAGGAAGTGGCGGTACCGGTCTATCCGCCCAAGCCGGAGGACAGCACCGATAAGACCGAATGGACGCTGCGCCAAATCTGGTCGCTGGAAACGGGCGGCCCCGATCAGCCGGGCGTGCTGTGGGCCGGCACCCTGCCTGGAGGCCTGTTCCGCTCCAATGACCGCGGCGACAGCTGGCAGCTGGTGGACTCGCTGTGGAATGTGGAGAACCGCAGCCAGTGGTTCGGCGGCGGCTACGATTATCCAGGCATCCACAGCATCTGCGTCGATCCGCGCAACAGTAATGCGGTGCTGGTGGGCGTGTCCTGCGCCGGCGCCTGGCTGACCGAGGACGGCGGTGCCACCTGGTCGCTGCGCGCCAAAGGCATGCGCGCCAGCTATATGCCGCCCGAACTGGCCGAGCAGGAAGACACGCAAGACCCGCACCGCATCGTACGCTGCCAGGATGAGCCGGACGTGCTGTGGTGCCAGCATCATTGCGGCATCTGGCACTCCACCGACAATGGCCGCAACTGGGCCGAAGTGAAAACGGCGCCGCTATCGAGTTTCGGCTTCGCCGTGGCCGTGCATCCGCGCGACGGCAATACCGCCTGGTTCGTGCCCGGCGTGGCCGACCAGCAGCGCGTGCCGGTGGATGCGGCGCTGGCCGTCACCCGCACCAACGATGGCGGCGCCAGCTTCGCCGTGCTGCGCGGCGGACTGCCGCAGGAACACTGCTACGACCTGGTCTACCGCCACGGGCTGGTCGTGGCCGACGATGGCAAGACGCTGCTGATGGCATCGACCACGGGCGGGGTCTGGCTCTCGGCCAATGGCGGCGACTACTGGCAGACCATCTCGCTTAATCTGCCGCCGGTGTATGCGGTGCGTTTCGTCTAGCGCTGCTTAGCGGCCGAAGTAGGACAGGAACATATCGACGGCCGTTTCAATCACGGCCTGCTGGCGTTCAGCGTCCAGCGGCGGCTGGCCCATCGCCACTTGTGGCCAGAAGGCGAAGGCTTTCAACTGGCCTTGCAGCAGATGGGAGATGAAGGCCGGGTCGCCCTCCTGCAACTGGCCGTCCTGTTGGGCGGCGCGGATAAAGCCCGTCACGCCTTCCTCCTTGTCGGCCAGGCGCTCCACCATCTCGCGCGCACGCTGCGGACGGTGGATCGCTTCGGCGATGGCCACGCGCGCCACGTCGAGGAAATATTCGTCCTGCAGCAGCAGCATTTTTTGCCGCATCAATTCCAGCAGCTGCGCGCGCAGCGGCACGCCGGGACGGTAGGCGAGGGCGTCCAGCGGGGCGCTGCAATTCCACAGCTCCTGCAGGATTTCCGCGAACAGCTCCTCCTTGGCCGGGAAATGGTTGTACACGGTGCGCTTCGACACGCCGGCCGTGGCGGCGATCTTGTCCATGCTGGTGGCGTCGAAACCATGCTGGCGGAATTCCGCGATGGCGGCCTGCACGATGGCGGCGCGTTTGCGTTCGGTAAGGCGTTCGGTAGTCATGCCCGAATTCTACACCGGGTAGTTTACTTTTCTCAAAATTGAAACTACACTGTGTAGTGTACATTTTGGGATTGGCCCGATGAAACGTCTGATCTTGCTTTTGGGAGCGCTACTGATTATGGCTTACACCACCACGCTGACCGGCAACACCGCCAACTACGCCGAGTCGCCGCAGCAAAAAGAGGGCAAATTCCGCAATCCGGTCGCAATGAACCAGATGGGCTTGCGCAAAGCGCTCAGCATCTGGTGGAAATTCGCCTTCGACAAACCGGCCGGCACCGTGCCTACCCAAGTCATCCCCGTGCAGACGATCACCCGCGCCCAATTGCTGGCCGCGCCCGACAACAGCCTCTACCGCCTCGGCCACTCCACCGTGCTGCTCAAGCTGCATGGCCAATTCTGGCTGACCGACCCCGTGTTCTCCGAACGTGCCTCGCCCGTGCAATGGGCCGGCCCGGCGCGCTTCCATGCGCCCCCGATCAGCATCGAAGAACTGCCGCCGATCCGTGGCGTCATTCTCTCGCATGACCACTACGACCACCTCGACTATGCCGCCATCCAGCAACTGGCCGGCAAAGTTGAAGTTTTCCTGACCCCGCTTGGCGTCGGCGACCGCCTGATCGGCTGGGGCGTGCCCGCCGCCAAGGTCCGCCAGCTCGACTGGTGGCAAACGACCACCGTGGATGGCCTGCGCCTGAGCGCCACCCCGGCCCAGCACTTCTCCGGCCGCACCCCGTTCGACGGTAACAAGACGCTATGGGCCTCCTGGGTCATCGACAGCGGCGACCTGCGCATCTTCTTCAGCGGCGACAGCGGCTACTTCAAAGGCTTCAAGGAAATCGGCGACAAGCATGGCCCCTTCGACCTCACCCTGCTCGAAACCGGCGCGTATGATCCCCAATGGCCCGACGTCCACATGCAGCCCGAAGAAACCCTGCAAGCGCACAAAGACCTGCGAGGCAAAGTCCTGTTGCCCATCCATAACGGCACCTTCGACCTCGCCTTGCACGCCTGGGACGACCCCTTCCAGCGCATTGCCGCCCTCGCAGCCGAGCACAATCAAACCCTGGCCACCCCCGAAATCGGCCAGATGCTCAATATTCGCGGTCCGGAACCCACCGGCGCGTGGTGGGCTGCGACGAAGTAAGTATCCACTTGCGCCGCAGGAGGCAAAAACGCTTTTGTTTACGCGACGATGTTGATGAGGCGGCCAATGGTTTGGCCTTGGGCGTTGAGCTGGGTGGATTGGGGCAGCAGATTCTGCGGGATGGGCTTTTCGATGGCACGGTCGAGACGGGGCGTGCTCAGCGTCGGCGTGGCGGCAGCTTGGGCTTGCAGGCTTTCGGTTTGCGTGCGGCCCAGGGTTTCGCGGTCACGGATGAGCTGGTTGCGGCTGTCGTCGAGGCGGTCTTCGTCCTGGTCGACACGTGTCTGGTCTTGCTGAACCTTGCGTTCGGCAACGGCCACGGCACTCTTCAATGTGTTGACGGAAGTTATTGAAACCACAATTTCACCCATTTAGACACCATCTCTAGAGTAGGCGAATTTTGCTGAAATTTCCAGCAGTTTCCGTGCTCTTTTGCCAATAAAAATAGGGGTGAATGGCCTTGGATTCCATTCACCCCCCAAGTACTGCAGAGGGACTTTTACTTCTTGGAGTTTAGAAGCGGTACATCAGCGAGGCTTCCCACGAGCGGCCGAACAGGGGACGGGCATTGATCGGGCCGCTATTGCCGGTGGTCAGGCGAGAATTGCCTTCGGTCAGGCCCAGCTCGTTGCCGACATTGTTTGCGCTCAGGCGTACTTCGATCTTGTCGCCGAAGGTGAACAGGGCGCCCAAGTCCACGGTGTTGTACTTGGGCAGGTATTGCTGATTGGCCTGGTCGGCCCAGCGCGCGCCGATCTGGGTGTAAGTACCGTAGAGCTTGACGGCATTGCCGTCGCCCAGGCCGACGCGGTAGGTCGGCGTGAAGCGGAATTGCAGCTTGGGCTGGCGCTGCACTTGCTTGCCGGCCGTGAGTGGATTGTCCTTGTAGGTGGAATCCTGGTAGTTGCCGGTCAGGTTCAGGGTCAGGTCGCGCACCGGACGCACGGCGAACTCGACTTCCACGCCATTGCCCTTGGAGCCGCTGACCGAGTTCAGGATATTGCCATTGGCGAGGATCTGCTGGAAGGCGATGCCATCGAACTCGGTGTGGAAGTAGTTGATGTAGGCGCTGAACAGCTGGCCCACGGCCTTGTAGCCCACTTCGATCTGCTTGATTTTCGGCGTCGGCAGGAAGTTGCGGTCGTCCACGCTCTTCTGGCTACCGGCATTGCGCAGGTCGTCGAAGGACACAAACGTATGGCCGGTGTTGGCGCGTGCGAACACGCTGGAATCCTTGCTCAGCTTGTAATTGCCGCCCACGGTGAAGGAAGTGGCCGAGTCGCTGCGGTGCAGGGCGGTGTAGGCGCCGGTCGGCATCGAGGTATTGTTGTTGTAGACGGTGAGCGGATTGCCGTCGGTGTCGCCCGTGGTCAGCTGGGAGATGGTGGCGTCCAGCTTCTGCCGTTCGCGGCGCACGCCGGCGTCGAGCCGCACCTGCTCGTTCAGCTTCCAGTCGTTGCTGATGTAGAAGGCGGTATTGCGGCCGTCATAGGAAGCGTTCGGCGCATAGAACACCGGGCCTTCCTTGCCGTTGTTGGATACCACCACGCCATTGTTAAGCTTCACATTGATCAGGCGCGCATTCGGCACGGCCGTCATCAGGTGGCTGCTGCCCAGATACCAGGTATCGTCCGAGGAGTAATCGGCGAAATAGCCGCCCAGGGTGACGACGTTATCCTTCATCCACTCCTTGCTGACGCGCAGCTCGTCGCTGAAGGATTTCATCTTTTTCTCGACCGCCCACAGGCCGGCCTGCACCACTTGCTGGCTGTCAGCCACGGGCGTGCCGTCCAGATAGGTGGCCGTGGCCGCCGTGCCGCCATTGGCTTTCAGCGCTGCGGCGTTGTACGCGCCCATGGACAGGGGATTGTTGCCGGTGAACATGGCGATGGTATTCATATCGCCGTCGAAGCGGTTGAACTTGTTGGAGACGGTCCAGCCGCCAAATTGTTGATCGAACTCGGCGCCGAAGACTGTGGCTTTCAAGCCACGACCATCGCCCAGGTTATAGGTCAGCGTCTTGCCGGGACCGGCTTCCACGGTGAAGCGGCGCATCTCATTGCTCATCAGCGTGCCCTTGAGCGGATCGAAGCCGGGGAACTCGCTGATCGTGCGTCCCTCATTGCTGGAAATCAGCGGGACGCCGGTATAGAAGGCATTCTTGTCGTCGGTGCGGCGCGCGTAGAGGGTCAGTTCGCCCTGGTCGAGCTTGCGCGTCAGCGTGGCCGTGATCTGGCTGCCGTCGTCGGCCGGGAAACCCGCGTCGCGCACGCCGTTGGTCTTGCGGTAGAAGCCGCCCACCGTGCCATACCAGCCGTCGGAAATTTTGCCACCATAGAAGAGGTCGACGCGGCGCAGTTCGCCCGTGCCGGTGCTGAAGCGGATGCTGCCTTCCGGCGTATCCGTGCCCTTTTTCAGGATGAAGTTCATGGTCGCGCCGGGCTGGCCGCTGGAGAAGATGGTGCTCGGCCCGCCGCGCAGCACTTCCACGCGCTCGATCGTATCGTCCAGGCGGAAGGCGGAGGAACCTTCGAAGAAGGACAGGGTCGGCACCGGATAAATCGGATTGCCCTGCATCTGCACCGAGACAAACGGCGAGTCCGAACCGGAAGGGAAGCCGCGCACCTCGATATTGGCGCCCGACTGGCCGCCCGTCGCTTCCGCATACACGCCCGGCACCAGTTTCAGGATGTCGGCGGTGCTGGTGGGCGCAGCGGCTTTCAGCTGTTCCTCATTGGCGGTGGTGATGGAGAAGGCGGAATCGACTTTGCGGATGCCGCCGGCCGCGGCCACGCCGGTCACGACCACCTGTTGTATTTCTGCCTGCACTTCCTTGCTTGGAGCAGGGGGGGCGGCCTGTTCGGCGCCGGCTTGCGCCTGGGCCTGGGCTTGTTGGGCGAGGGTCAGAACGGCCAGCGTGATCGAGGACAGCAAGAGCGTATTTGGGCTTTTCATGGCTTTTTTGCTTTCTTTCTTATCTGTGTAAATGTCGTCTCCTGGACATGCCGCCGGACCAGCTTGCCACATTGGAATGCTCATTAAAACGGCAAATGATATCGATGTCAATCAAAATGTTATCGATATCATTTCGCGTGACAAGCGCTTGGAATCTGGCATAATGCGCTCGCAACCCCCTGTTTTTAACCCTTTGAGTGATGATGCCTTGAACAAGACTGGCGTGCGCAGGACCGAGACTGTTTTGACGATGGAAGACCTGGCGAAAATGGCCGGTGTCTCTAAAATCACAGTCTCGCGGGCTTTGCGCGACAGCCCCCTGGTCACAGCCGAAACGCGCGAGAAGATCCGCCAGCTGGCGGAGGAACAGGGCTACCGGCTCAACGTCAGCGCCCGGAACCTGCGCATGCGGCGTTCGTATTCGGTGGCGGTTGTGGTGGAAATGACACCGGTGAAGGGGCGGCCCATGTCCGATCCCTATCCGCTGGAGTTATTGGGCGGCATTACGCAGGAGCTGACCACGGCCGGCTACAGCGTGGTGCTGACCTCGAAGCAGTTGATGGATACGGCGCCGGTCCAGGGCGCCGACGGCATGATCCTGCTGGGGCAGGGTTCGCACGGCGAAGCGGTGCGCACCTTGCAAAAGACGGGTCTGCCGCTGGTGGTGTGGGGCGCGCCGGAACCGGGCTCGGACACCATCGTGGTCGGCAGCGATAACCGCAAAGGGGGCGTCAGCGCCGCCCAGCGCTTTATCGAGCAGGGCCGCAGCAAGCTGGTTTTCCTCGGCGACGTGGACCACGCCGAGGTGCAGGAGCGTTGCGCCGGCTTCATCGACGCAATGAACGGCCATGGCACGGTGCATATCATGCGCCCCAAGGCTTTTACCTTCGAGGCCGGCTTCGATTGCATCTCGTCGCTGCTGAAAAAGAAGGGAAGCGCGTTCGACGGCGTATTTGCCGCCAGCGACCTGCTCGCCATGGGCGCTATCCGCGCCCTGGCCGAGAAGAATATGCGGGTGCCGGAGAATGTCTCCGTCATCGGCTATGACGACACGCCGGGCGCGGTCAGCTTCGTGCCGCCGCTGACCAGCGTGCACCAATACCTGCGCGACGGCGGCGTGCTGCTGGCGCGCAAGATGCTGGACCTGATGAACGGCAATCCCGTGGCATCGGAAATGCTACCCACCACGCTGATGGTGCGCCAGACTTAAACGTTTCCCGGCGCCCCGGATTTTCTGAAATACCTGTCAAACCGCTGCGGATCTTGGTTTTTCCAAAATCCAAACCGGTTTGAATCGATAAAAACACGAAAAAGGACGACATCGTGCTTCCGGCCGACACTTTTCAACATACTTTCCCCCTCGACCCCTGGTGCATCCGCGAAACCGGCTTCGATACGGCATCGAACTTCCTGGACGAGACCCTGTTCGCTCTCGGCAACGGCTATATCGGCCAGCGCGGCACCCATGAGGAAGGCTATAGCGGACCGGACTGCACCACGCGCGAGGGCAACTTCCTCAACGGCTTTTACGAGTCGGAGCCGATCCAGTATCCGGAGAACGCCTACGGCCTGGCGCGCACCAACCAGTTCATGCTGAATGTGCCGAATCTGAAGGGCATCGCGCTGTGGATCGAGGACGAATGCTTCGATTTGCTGCAAGGCTCCCTCGACAGTTACGAACGCATCCTGGATTTCCGCACCGGCCAGCTGGTGCGCAAGCTGGAATGGACCTCGCCGCAGGGCCGCCGGGTGGCGATCACGAGCCGCCGCATCGTCTGTTTCGACAACAAGCATCTCTTTGCCATCAGCTATGAAGTGACGCCGCTGAATTTTTCGGGCCGCGTGTGGCTGGTGTCGTCCCTCGATGGCGTGGTGAAGAATCAGGAAGCGGGCGACGATCCGCGCGTCGGTTCGGCCGTTTCCGGCCCCAGTCTGGAAATGGAAGACGCGCAGCAGTGGGCGCATTTCTCGGCCCTGCTGCAGCGTACGCATAACAGCGGCTTCAAGCTGGCCAGCGCCGAACTCTCCGGTGTGGAAGGCCCGCATGAATTGCAGTTCAGGCGCAATGGCCTGCGTCTGGAACAAAGCTATGCGGTGGCGGCGCAGCAGGGCCAGGGCGTGCGCTTCTACAAATACGGCGTGTATTACTCTTTGCGCGACTATGCGGAAGACCAGTTGCTTGGCCTGGCCAAGCAAGCCTTGTCCGTCGCCCAGGCGCAAGGCTTCGCGCTACTGGCGCAGCGCCAGGAAGCGTATCTGGCCGATTTCTGGCAGCAGGCCGACGTTGAAATCGCGGGCGACGACGCGCTCCAGCAAGGCATACGCTTCAACCAGTTCCACCTGCTGCAATCGGTGGGCCGCGACGGCAAGACAAATATCTCGGCCAAGGGGCTAACCGGGGAGGGCTACGAAGGCCACTATTTCTGGGACACGGAAATCTATATCTTCCCCTTCTTTCTGTATAACAAACCGGAGATCGCGCGCCGCCTGCTCGACTACCGCCAAGCCGGCCTGCCTTTTGCCCGCGAACGGGCGCGCCAGATGTCGCATGCCAAGGGCGCGCTCTATCCATGGCGCACCATCGCCGGCGAAGAATGCTCGGCCTACTTCCCGGCCGGTTCGGCGCAGTACCACATCAATGCCGATATCGCCTATTCCATCAAGATGTATATGGAAGCCACCGGCGATACCGCCTATCTGCTGCAAAGCGGGGCCGAGATCGTGATGGACACCGCGCGCATCTGGCTCGGCATCGGCAGCTATAACCGCGACGGCGCTTTCGTCATCAACCAGGTGACGGGGCCGGATGAGTACACGGCCCTGGTCAACAACAACTACTACACCAATGCCATGGCGCGCATGCATCTGCACTACGCCGCCGCCACCGCCGAACGCCTGCAGAACCAGCATCCGCAGGACTACGCGCGCATCGCCGCCGCCATGGAGCTGGACGCGGAGGAACCAGAGCAATGGCGCCGTGCTGCCGACCTGATGCTGCTGCCTTATGACCAGCGCCTGCAAATCCACGAGCAGGACGACAGCTTCCTCGCTAAGAAAGTGTGGGACTTCGCCAATACGCCGAAGGAAAACTATCCGCTGCTGTTGAACTACCACCCGATGGTGATCTACCGCCACCAGGTCTGCAAACAGGCCGACGTGGTGCTGGCCCTGCTGCTGCTGAGCGACCAGTTTACTGCGGAAGACAAGAAGCGCGACTTCGATTACTACGAGGCGGTGACGACCCACGATTCCTCGCTGTCCTCCTGCATCTTCAGCATCATCGCTTCCGAAGTGGGCTATGAGGGCAAGGCATACGACTATTTCATGGAAACCGCGCGCCTCGACCTGGACAACACGCACGGCAACACCCACTACGGCGTGCACACCGCCGCCATGGCCGGCACGTGGATGGGCGTGGCCTATGGTTTCGCCGGCATGCGCGTCATCGATGGCGAAGCGCGCTTCGCGCCCAAACTGCCCACGCAATGGCAGCATTACCAGTTCCGCATCCATCTGCATGGCTGCCTGCTGCAGGTGCGGGTGGAAGGCGAGCAGACCGAATACAAGCTGCTGAAAGGCGAAACGCTGGAATTGACCCATTGCGGCAAGCACGTACAGCTGGTGCAAGGCGCGCCGTTGCGCCTGGCGAATCAATAAGGAGAGCAGCATGAGCCGATTCAAAGCCGTGATCTTCGATCTCGATGGCGTGATCACCGATACCGCCCGCTATCATTACCTGGCCTGGAAGCGTCTGGCCGAAACCCGGGGCGTGCATTTCGACGAAGCCTTCAACGAACACCTGAAAGGCATCGACCGTATGGGATCGCTGGAGCTGATCCTGGCTTCGTCCAAGCGTAGCTACAGCCAGGAAGAAAAGCTGGCGCTGGCCGACGAGAAGAACGAGCACTATAAGGAGCTGATCGCCACCATGTCGCCGGCCGACCTGTTACCCGGCGCGGTGCAGGCGCTCGATGCCTGCCGTGCCGCAGGCATGAGAATCGGCCTGGCTTCCGTCAGCCGCAACGCCTTCACGGTGCTGGACCGCCTGGGCATACGTGGAAAATTCGATTACGTGGTCGATGCCGCCACCATCGCCAAGGGCAAGCCCGATCCCGAAATCTTCCTGAAGGCGGCGCGCGAGCTGGGCGTGCCGCCCGCCGAATGCCTTGGCGTGGAAGACGCGGTGGCCGGCGTGGCCTCAATCAAGTCGGCCGGCATGTGGGCGCTGGGCATAGGCAGCCCGCAAACGCTGGAGCAGGCCGATGCCGTGATTTCCGGCCTGGCGCAATTCGATCTGGCTTCATACTAAAAACGCACAACGACAAGAAGCACGGAGACACCATGAAGAAGCAGCGCATTCTGTTCATCCTGTTCCTGATTTACTTCGTATTCGCCATCCTGCTCAATAGCGTGGGCACGGTCATCCTTCAGGTCATCAGCAACTACGGCGTCAGCAAATCCGCCGCCAGCGTGCTGGAAGGCTTCAAGGATCTGCCCATTGCGATTGTGTCCTTCCTCGTGGCGTCCTTCCTGCCGCGCTTCGGCTACAAGAAAGCCATGCTGGCCGGCCTGGCCATCGTCACGGCGGCCTGCATCGCCATGCCGTTGCTGCCTGGCTTCCTCACCACCAAGATGCTTTTCCTCTGCGTCGGCGTGGCCTTCGCGCTGGTCAAGGTATCGGTATATTCCACCATTGGGCTGATCTCGGTGGACCGCAAGCAGCACGCGGGCATCATGAATACGCTGGAAGGCTTCTTCATGATCGGCGTGCTCAGCGCCTACTGGGTGTTCGGCTACTTCATCGATTCCACCAATCCGCAATCGCAAAGCTGGCTGCAGGTGTATTGGCTGCTGGCTGGACTGTGCGCGGCAACCTTCGTGCTGCTGCTCGCCACTCCCTTCGACGAGCACCTGGCGGCGCTGCCGCAAGACCGCAGCCTGGCACAGGACTTTGCCGAGATGCTCAAGCTGTTCTTCAAGCCCCTGGTCTGCATCTTCGTCATCACCGCTTTCCTGTATGTGCTGGTGGAGCAGAGTGTCGGCACCTGGCTGCCCACGTTTAACAACGAGATCCTGAAACTGCCCGCCGCCATGAGCGTGCAAGTGACCAGCATCTTCGCCGCCTGTCTTGCCGTGGGACGCCTCTCGGCCGGCGTATTGATGCGTCGCCTGAACTGGTATCCCGTGATGAATGCCTGTGTGCTGGGCATGGGCGCCATGGTGCTGCTGGCGCTGCCCCTCACGCACAATGTGGTGGTCGATCCGGACATCAGCTGGTCGCGCGCGCCCATCGCCGCCTTTCTTTTCCCCTTGATAGGGCTGTTCATGGCCCCCATATACCCGGGTATTAACTCGGTGATGCTCAGCTCACTGCCGAAGAACCAACACTCCGCCATGACCGGCCTGCTGGTGATTTTTTCGGCGCTGGGCGGCACCACCGGCTCGCTGATTACCGGCTATGTGTTCGGCAATTTCAGCGGCCACTTCGCTTTTTATCTGACCCTGGTGCCGATCTCGATCGTGCTGATTATGTTGTATTTCTTTAAAAAGGCGGTCGACGGTGGTTCTGATGGCTATGATGCCTCGGCTATAATTTCGGGACAGCACTGAACCGTTCGTACGATGAATCTAAAGAGCCTTGCCAATCTTCTCGGCATGTCGAAGACAACGGTAAGCCGCGCCCTCAACGGTTATCCCGAAGTAAATGACAAGACCCGCCAGCGCGTGCTGGAAGCGGCGCGCGAAGCCGGATACGAAGCGAACCCCATGGCGCGCAGCCTCGCCGTGGGGCGCAGCAATGTGCTCGGCATAATCTATCCCCTGCTGCCTGCGGACCTGGGTGACTCCATGTTCCTCGATGTCGTGGGCGGCATGTCGGAAGCGCTGGAAGCGGCGCGCATGAACCTCATCATCGCTCCGGTCTCGCAAGCGAACGAGCTGCCGTCTTATGAGCAGATGGTGCGCGGCAAGCGTGTCGATGGCCTGGTGGTCAGCCGCACCATGGTGCATGACGAGCGCATCGCCTATCTGTGCAAGGCCGGTTTCCCCTTCGTCGCCCATGGCCGCACGCGGCTTGATACGCCATATGCATGGTTTGATTACGATAACGAATCAGGTATCCGCCAGGCGCTGGAATGCTTGCTGGGATTGGGCCACCAGCGCATAGGCCTGCTCAGCGCCCCGTTGCAAATGAACTTCGCCTGCCAGCGCAAGGAAAGCTTCCTCGCCACGATGACGGAAGCGGGGTTGCATGCCGATCCGCGCTGGATGATCGGCGATACTATCGACCGCCGCAGCGGCTACCAGGCCATGCAGCAGCTGCTCGAATGCGCCGACCGTCCGACGGCGGTAGTGGTGGACAATCACCTGTCCGGCGTCGGCGCCGTGCGCGCGCTGATGGATGCGGGCATCGAGATCGGCAAGGAGATGTCCGTCATCGTCTGGGGCAGCGTGGCCGATACCCTGGTGGGCCTCGACGTCACCACCATCGACCAGCCGGACGCCCGCCGCGCCGGCGCGCGCATGAGCCAGATGCTGCTGGCCCTGATCGACGGCGCTCCCGCCGAATCCCTGCAGGAGCTGTGGCTGCCGGTGCTGCTGCCCGGCGCCACGGTCGGCCCTTGTCCGCGCTGACGCCATGACCGGGCTATATGAATGGACGCCGATGCCGCATTGCGTGGATGTGGTCTGCCCCGTATGCCGGCATCGCGCGGAGTTTGAGTTTGCCGAGGTAGTCCGCATTAATTTGAAATCGGATGTGGAGTTCTTCCAGCAAAGCAGCGTCTTCGAGTACCAGAAATTCCGGGACTCTTGTGGGCATTTGTGGCATGGAGCGCTTTACTTCCAGGGACTCCACGGAAACCCGCGCCAGGCAATTCATAAACTCCCGACTGGCTACTCCGCCGAAAACTGGGACCACTCACGGTATCTTTGGAGCCGAGTCGGCTGGCCCACCGGCTCCATTCGATGCGGCTACTGCCACACGCGCCGCAAGCATGTGCTGAATTGGCCCGAAGACGCCTACTACTCAATCGCGCATCGCAGCCATGTGCTGTGGGCCTTCCATCGCGAATCTGCCGTCGAACTGCTACAGTATTTGCAGTCCACGGAACGGGAGACTTCGCGGTATCAATGGGCGTTTTTCCTGCGGCACGTGCCGTCTGTGTTCAAGGTAAGCAAAGCCAGGGAAGCCGTGGTCAGGCAACTCAACAAGCTGCTCGATGCGGAGCATCTAGACCGGCGCAGCACCTAACTTCCGCTACTCGTGCAGGACGCCACAGGCTTTTACATTGAATTACAATAAGCCTTTGTAATCATCTCTTTCCAAGCTCCTTACTTTATCCATGTCCTGCATTACTGACGTTGCGAGGGCCGCGCCGCTACTCGCGCTGTACGAGCAGGCGCGATTGAGTCCGGAGGCGGTTGCCGACCAGGAGCTGCTTGAGCAGATTGAAAAAACGTACTGGCCGACCAATGCTTTTAGCGCCGTCCAGCAGATTTTTTGCATCATCGCTCCGGCATGCCTGCTGCGCCCTTACTTGACGCGAGAGCTTTTGCGCGCGCCGATTGAGGCCATCATTGCTTGTGGCGTTGAAGATTCGGCCGCTGTTATTCAAGTGGGGACGTATCTGCTGATGGATAAAGAACCGTATGTCTCGCCCGACGAGCATGGCATCGCCTGGCTTCAGAATGTATTGCCGACGCTGGGCGCGCTGGCTGATGACGTCTTTGCCGACGTTTTGCGGGAGTGCCATGAGTAGATTCTCAAGATGACCCTCCCAAGGAAAAAAAGCCGCCTTATCGAAGTTGATGCAGTCCGCTACCGCTACGTGGTTTCAAAGTCCGGAGCCGGCGATGACGGGCAGTTCACACTGAATCTGACCATCCAGCTTGAGAGTGGTGATGCTTCGATCCTTAAGGTGGAAGGCTTGCGGAGCCGCGACTATTGGCTTGATTTCCCTCATATCGAATCTTCGGATAGTTACTTGAGCATGAAGCCGGGACAGGTCGCGGCAATTATCCGTCGCGCGCTCGCTCAAGGATGGTGCTCGCAAAAATCCGGCGCCCCTTTTTCTCTCCAGATGTAGTTTGGATTAGGACGCCAATGAAGACCTATCAGCTCGACTGTTCGCAAATCAGCCTGGAGGACCATTTCTGGCAGCTTTACCTTGAAACCGTCCGCCCTGATGGCGCGGAATACTTTGGCCGGAATCTGAGCGCTTTCCGGGATGCGGTTTCGGGCGGTGGCCCAGGTTGGCCAGGCGAGTGCCGGATTACGGTCGTCAACACAGAAAATCTGCAGAGGCGAGAAGAACAATTCTTTAGCGGGTTTCAGCGCATTGCCCGTGAGTTAGCAGAGTATTCCGGTGTTTCAATCGTCTTTGAATAGGCTTTTACATTGAATTACAATAAGATATTGTAATTACATTTACTAACGGTAATTCATGGTAAATCACGCTGAAGAGATACGCTGGCACTATCCGCGCCAGGCGCTGGCCGATGCTTATCTGGAGACTTTGCGCGCCGGCCTGATTTCCTCGCTGGTGCTGTTCGCGCCGCGCCGCAAGGGCAAGACCGAGTTCCTGCTGGAGGATTTGTTCCCGGCCGCCGAGGCCCAAGGCTATCTGACGGTCTACTGCAGCATGTGGCAGAACCGCAGCGACCCGCTGGCGGCGTTGCTGCTCGCGCTGTCGCAAGCGGCCAAGCCCAAGACCTTCGGCGCCAAGCTGCAGAACAAGCTGCTCAAACCCTTCAAGAAAGCCAATCTGGAAGTGGATCTGGGACCGGTGGGCAAACTCAAGGCCGAAGCGGAATTTCACGCCAAGGGCGATGCCAGCCAGGCGCAGTTGCAGCGCCTTCCGGAACTGATCGATGCGGTGGTGGAGGCCTCCAAAGGCAAGGTGCTGATCGCCTTCGACGAAATCCAGCACCTGGCCAAGCCTGAGTTCACCGAGCTGGTGGCGGCCCTGCGCACCACGCTCGATGTGCGCAAGCGCAGTGTGAAGACGGTGTTCACCGGCTCCTCGCGCAACCGACTGCAGATGATGTTCAGCCAGATCAAGGCGCCGCTGTTCCAGTTCAGCCAGAGCACGGACTTCCCCGATCTCGATGGCGGCTTTGTCGAGTTCATGTCGGCCTCCTTCCAGCAGGCCACCGGCCGCACGCTGCACCCGGCCCAAGCCAGCGCCGCCTTCGATGCGCTGAGCCACACGCCAGGCCTGTTCCATGATGCTGTCGAACGCCTGATGAAGATGGGCGGCACCGATATCCTCAACGTGGCGCAGCGCGTGCTGGCCGATTCGCGCGAAGCTTCCGGCTATGCGGAAAGGCTGATGGAAATGCGCCCGCTGGACCGGGGTGTGATCCGCGCCATCGTCGCCCGCCAGCCGCTGTACACCGAAGAGACACGGCGCCAGTTGGCGCAGGCGGTCGGCATCGAAGGCGAGCCTTTGACGGCGCGCCAGGTGCAGGTGGCCGTGGAGCGCCTGCTGACGGAGCAGATCATTTATCAGGCGGCGCGCGGCGTGTATGAAATCGAAGATCACCAGCTGGCCGAATGGCTGCTGGCTGCGCCGGAATTCATGTCCGGCGAGGATGGCATCTAGAAGCAGGCTTTGGGCGGGCGGTGCATATTGCGCGGACTGCGATTGCTGCGGCGGTCGGGGTGTTGAGGCTCGTCAGCCGGTAGTTCGGTGATTTTCAGGCTCGGATCGGCTTGCGCAAACAGCTCACTGAACGTCCGCCGCCGAATCTCGTCGCGCAGCAGCTCCGCCACCACTTGCGACTTCAACAAGCCCAGCGTCGCCGCCTCTTCCGCCAGCTCGCGTGGCAGGGAAATCTGAATCGTTGCCATATGTCGGCCCCTTTGGTTGTGAATAGGAGCGACCAGTGTAGAAGCGGTGCGGCGGGCCTGTTTTGATATGCCGCTAATTTACATACTTTGAGAAGAATGGGAGGCGCGGCTGCGCCTCCCGGCGGGATTACATATTGCGGCGATACTGGCCGCCGACTTCGAACAGGGCGGTCGTGATCTGGCCCAAGGAGCAGACGCGGGCCGCGTCCATCAGCTTGGCGAACACGTTTTCGTTGTCGATGGCGGCTTTTTGCAGGGCGGCCAGGGCTGCGGGGGCGACATCGGCGTGGCGGGTGTGGAACTCTTCCAGACGCGTGAGCTGCGATTGCTTTTCGTCGTCTGTGGAACGGGCCAGTTCGATGGACGCCGGGGCTTCGCTGCCTTTCGGGTTGCGGAAGGTGTTGACGCCGATGATGGGCAGGGTGCCGTCGTGCTTTTGGTGCTCGTACAGCAGCGACTCTTCCTGAATTTTGCCGCGCTGGTAGCCGGTTTCCATCGCACCCAGCACGCCGCCGCGTTCGGCGATGCGCTCGAATTCCTGCAGCACGGCTTCTTCCACCATATCGGTCAGTTCTTCGATGATGAAGGAACCCTGGTTCGGATTCTCGTTCTTCGCCAGACCCCACTCGCGGTTGATGATGAGCTGGATCGCCAGCGCGCGGCGCACCGATTCGTCGGTCGGCGTGGTGATCGCTTCGTCGTAGGCGTTGGTGTGCAGCGAGTTGCAGTTATCGTAGATCGCAATCAGCGCCTGCAGCGTGGTGCGGATATCGTTGAAGTCGATTTCCTGCGCGTGCAGCGAGCGGCCCGAAGTCTGGATATGGTACTTGAGCTTCTGGCTGCGGTCGTTGGCGCCGTACTTGTCCTTCATGGTCACGGCCCAGATGCGGCGCGCCACGCGGCCCAGCACCGTGTATTCCGGGTCCATGCCGTTGGAGAAGAAGAAGGACAGGTTGGGCGCGAAATCGTCGATGTGCATGCCGCGCGCCAGATACGCTTCCACGAAGGTGAAGCCGTTCGACAGCGTGAAGGCCAACTGCGAAATCGGATTCGCGCCCGCTTCGGCGATGTGGTAGCCGGAGATCGACACCGAGTAGAAATTGCGTACTTGGTTGTGGACGAAGTATTCCTGGATATCGCCCATCACCTTCAGCGAGAACTCGGTGGAGAAGATGCAGGTGTTCTGGCCCTGGTCTTCCTTCAGGATGTCGGCCTGCACCGTGCCGCGCACGTTCTGCAGCACCCAGGCCTTGATCTTGGCCGCTTCATCCTCGGTCGGCTGGCGCTTGTTCTCTTCCACGAACTTCTCGACCTGCTGGTCGATGGCGGTGTTCATGAACATGGCGAGGATGGTCGGCGCCGGGCCGTTGATGGTCATCGACACCGAGGTGCTTGGGCTGCACAGATTGAAGCCGTCGTACAGCACCTTCATATCGTCCAGCGTGGCGATGGACACGCCCGAGTTGCCCACCTTGCCATAGATGTCGGGACGCAGGGCCGGATCGGCGCCGTACAGTGTGACCGAGTCGAAGGCGGTGGACAGGCGTTTGGCGTCCAGGCCTTCGGACACCAGCTTGAAGCGGCGGTTGGTGCGGAAAGCATCGCCTTCGCCGGCGAACATGCGGGTTGGGTCTTCGCCCTCGCGCTTGAAGGCGAACACGCCGGCGGTGAAGGGGAAGGAGCCTGGCACATTCTCCAGCATCAGCCAGCGCAGCAGCTCGCCGTGATCGGCGTACTTGGGCAGCGACACCTTGCGGATCTTGGTGCCGGACAGGGTGTGCTGAATCAGGCCGGTACGGATTTCCTTGTCGCGGATTTTCACCACATACTCGTCGCCCGAGTAAGCGGCCTGCATGTCCGGCCACATGGCCAGCAGCTTCTTGGACGCCGCATCCATCGCGTGGTCGCGCTCCAGGATGATGCCATCGAAATCGGCCACGGTCTTGCCCGCGTCTTCCAGCATGCGCTTGGCTTCCTGCAGCTGCTGGCGTTCGCGCGCCAGCTTGAGCTGCTTCTGCGTATTTTTGTGATAGCCGCGCACGGTGTCGGCGATTTCGGCCAGATAACGGGCGCGCGCCGGCGGCACGATCACGTTCTTGCCGCTGCTGAAGCGCACATTTTCCACCGGCAGGATGCCGGCCTTGGTGGACAGGCCGAACTGCGCCAGCTTGGGCAGCAAGCCTTGATACAGCGCGGTCACGCCATCGTCGTTGAAGCGCGAAGCCTGGGTGCCGAACACCGGCATTTCTTCCGGGCGCTTGCTCCACAGTTCGCGGTTGCGCTGGTACTGTTTGGCCACGTCGCGCAGCGCATCCTGCGCGCCCTTGCGGTCGAATTTATTGATGGCGATGAAGTCGGCGAAATCGAGCATGTCGATTTTTTCCAGCTGCGAGGCGGCGCCGAATTCCGGCGTCATCACATACATGCTGACATCCACATGCGGCACGATGGCGGCGTCGCCCTGGCCGATGCCCGAGGTTTCCACGATCACCAGATCGAAGCCCGCCACCTTGCAGGCCGCGATCACGTCCGGCAGCGCCTGCGAAATCTCGGAACCGGCTTCGCGCGTGGCCAGCGAACGCATGAAGACGCGCGCCTGGCCTGCCCATGGATTGATCGCGTTCATGCGGATACGGTCGCCCAGCAGCGCGCCGCCCGATTTGCGGCGCGAAGGGTCGATGGAAATGATGGCGATATTCAGCGCATCGCCCTGGTCCAGGCGGATGCGGCGGATCAGCTCATCGGTCAGCGAGGATTTACCCGCGCCGCCGGTGCCGGTGATGCCCAGGGCGGGAATTTTCAGGCCTTTGGCGGCTTTATGCAGCTCGGCGCGCAGCGGCGCGGACGCCTTGTCGTTTTCCAGCGCGGTGATCAGCTGGGCCAGCGGACGGTGGCGCGCCGTGATGTCGCCCTCCTGCAGCGGCGCCAGCGAGGTCGGGGAATAGGCCGACAGGTCGATATCGCACTGCTGCACCATCCATTGGATCATGCCCGCAAGGCCCATGCGCTGGCCGTCTTCCGGGCTGAAGATGCGCGTCACGCCATAGGCATGCAGGTCGGCGATTTCGGACGGCACGATCACGCCGCCGCCGCCGCCGAACACCTTGATATGCGCGCCGCCGCGCTGGCGCAGCAGGTCGATCATGTATTTGAAGTATTCGACGTGGCCGCCCTGGTAGCTGGAGATGGCGATGCCCTGCACATCTTCCGCCAGCGCGGCCGTCACCACATCGTCCACCGAGCGGTTATGGCCCAGGTGGACCACTTCCACGCCATTCGATTGCAGGATGCGGCGCATGATGTTGATCGAGGCGTCATGGCCGTCGAACAGCGAAGCGGCGGTGACGAAACGAACCTTGTTGACGGGCTTCGCCTGCTCAGGTTCGGCGGCGAGGTTCTTGGCGGTGGTGAGATCGTTCATGGATGTCCTTGAAATTCTTGTCACGCGATCGGGTCAGATCTAAATTATATGACGTTAACGTAAACGTCAAGTAAGTCAGCCCCCGCCCGGCGTGCCGGAGCGGGGGAGGGCGTGCTGCCTCAGGCGGCGCGCTGGTGGCCGTCGCGGAAGCCGGCTTGCAGGCGGGCTTTCTCTTCACGGAAGGCGTCGACGGCTTTCTCCTTCACATGGCCGAAGCCGCGGATTTTCTCCGGCAGGGCGGCCAGGGCCACGGCTTGCTCGTGGTTGCCGGCACCCAGGCGCGACAGCAGATCGGCGACCAGCTCGCGGTATTCCACGATCAGGGCGCGTTCCATCTTGCGTTCTTCAGTGTAGCCGAAGATGTCCAGGGCGCCGCCGCGCAGGCCCTTGAACTTGGCCAGCAGCTGGAAGGCTTTCCACATCCACGAACCGTATTCGGCTTTCACCAGATGGCCTTGCGCATCCTTCTTGGCGAAGATCGGCGGCGCCAGGTTGAACTTGAGCGAGAAGTCGCCTTCGAACTGCTGCTTGAGCTGCTCGATGAAACGGCCGTCGGTGTACAGGCGCGCCACTTCGTATTCGTCCTTGTAGGACATCAACTTGAACAGGTTTTTGGCCACGGCGGTGGACAGCTTGTTGCCCAGGCCCAGCGCCGTTTCCTTGGTGCGCACCTGTTCCACCAGCTCTGCGTATTTGGCGGCGTAGGCGGCGTCCTGGTAGCCGGTCAGGAAATCGACGCGCTTCTTGATGACGGCGTCCAGGCTTTGCGGCATCTGCACCACGATGGCCTGGGTCGGGGTCGCCACTTTCTCCACGCGCTTCAGGTCGACGGCGGCGCGGCGGCCCCACAGGAAGCTGCGCTTGTTCGATTCCACCGCCACGCCATTCATTTCGATGGCGCGCAGCAGCGAGGCCTCGCTCAGCGGGATGCGGCCGCGCTGCCAGGCGTAGCCCAGCATGAACAGGTTGGCGGCAATCGAGTCGCCCATCAGCGCCGTCGCCAATTTGGTGGCGTCGATGAAGTCCACGCTACCCGGGTTGCTGGCGGCGCCCACCGATTCGCTGATCAGGGCGCGCACTTCCTCCACCGGATATTGCCAGTCGGCGTTCTGGGCGAAGGTGCCGGGCGGCTGCTCGTGCAGATTGACCACGGCCAGGGTGCGGCCCGGACGCATTTTCGATACCGCGTCGGCGGCGCCGGCGGTCAGCATATCGCAGCCCAGAATCAGGTCGGCTTCGCCGGTGGCGATGCGCTGGGCGCGCAGGTGGGCCGGCGAGGTGGCGATCTTCACATGCGAGGTCACCGAGCCGTTTTTCTGCGACATGCCGGTCATGTCCAGCACGGAGGCACCCTTGCCTTCGAGGTGGGCGGCCATGCCCATCAGCGCGCCGACGGTGATCACGCCGGTGCCGCCGATGCCGTTGATCAGGATGTTGTAAGGCTGTTCGCAGGCCGGCAGCACGGGCTGCGGCAAGACGCCCCAGCCGTCGTCGCTGTTCTTGTCCTTGCTGACGCCGGCCTTCGATTTCTTCAGGGCGCCGCCTTCCACCGTCACGAAGCTCGGGCAGAAGCCTTTGACGCAGGAGTAGTCCTTATTGCAGGAGGACTGGTCGATGGTGCGCTTGCGGCCGAATTCCGTTTCCTTCGGCAGGATGGACACGCAGTTGGACTGGATGCCGCAGTCGCCACAGCCTTCGCACACGGCTTCGTTGATGACCATGCGCTTGTCCGGATCGGGGAATTCGTTCTTCTTGCGGCGGCGGCGCTTCTCGGCGGCGCAGGTCTGGTCGTAGATCAGCACCGAGCAGCCGCCGATCTCGCGCAGCTCGCGTTGCACCGCGTCCATATCCTTGCGGTGGTGCAGGGTCACGATTTCCGGCAGGGCGGAACGGTCTTCATAGCGCGACAGGTCTTCCGTCACCAGGGCGATGCGCTTCACGCCTTCGGCCGCCATCTGCTGCGCGATCATCGGCACGGAGACGGTGCCGTCCACCGGCTGGCCACCGGTCATGGCCACGGCGTCGTTGTACAGGATCTTGTAGGTGATGTTCACTTTCGCCGCCACGGCGGCGCGGATCGCCAGATAGCCGGAGTGGAAGTAAGTGCCGTCGCCCAGATTCTGAAACACATGGGGCACCTTGGAGAAGGCAGCCTGGCCGATCCATGGCGCGCCTTCGCCGCCCATATGGGTGGTCAGCTTGTTCATCTCCGGATAGATCGAGGTCGCCATCACGTGGCAACCGATGCCGGCCAGCGCGAAGCTGCCTTCCGGGACTTTGGTCGAGGTATTGTGCGGGCAGCCGGAGCAGTAGAAGGCGGGACGGAAAGGCGTGCCGATGGCTTTCTGCAGCACCGCGTCCTTGGCGTCGAGGAAGGTCAGGCGGGCCTTGATCTGGTCCTGGATATTGGTGTCGGCGATATAGCGCTTGACGCGGCTGGCGATCACGCGCGCCACCTGCGACACGGAGAAGTCGGCCTTCGACGTCAGCAGCCATTCGCCGCGTGGCGCCACCCACTCGCCTTTTTCATCGAACTTGCCGATCACGCGCGGACGCACATCGTCGCGCCAGTTGTACAGCTGTTCCTTGAGCTGGTACTCGACGATCTGGCGCTTTTCCTCCACCACCAGGATCTCGTCCAGGCCTTGCGCGAATTCGCGCACGCTGTCCGGCTCCAGCGGCCAGGGCATGGCGACCTTGAACAGGCGCAGGCCGACCTTGGCCGCCATCTCTTCGTCGATGCCCAGTTCCTCCAGCGCTTCCAGCACATCGAGGTAGGACTTGCCGGAGGCGATGATGCCCAGCTTGGCGTCCTTGCTGTCGATGGTGGTGTGATTCAGCTTGTTCTCGCGGGCGTAAGCCAGGGCCGCGTAGATTTTGTAGTCCTGCATCAGGGCTTCCTGGTTGCGCGCCTGCTGGCCCAGCGGAATGCTGGACAGGCGGGCATTCAGGCCGCCTTCGGGCATCTGGAAGTCCTTCGGGATCTTCACCTGCACGCGGAACGGATCGGCGTCCACCGAGGCGCTCGACTCCACCGTGTCGGCCAGCGCCTTGAACGCCACCGCGCAGCCGGAGAAGCGCGACATGGCCCAGCCGTGCACGCCCAGGTCCAGGTATTCCTGCACATTGCAGGGATACAGCAGGGGGATCATGCAGGCCGAGAAGATATGGTCGGACTGGTGGGGCAGGGTGGAGGAATAGGCGCCGTGATCGTCGCCCGCCACCAGCAGGATGCCGCCGTTCTTCGCGGTGCCGGCATGGTTCATATGTTTGAAGACATCGCCGCAGCGGTCCACGCCCGGGCCTTTGCCATACCACATGGCGAATACGCCATCGTATTTGGCGGGACCGATCAGGTCCACCTGCTGCGTACCCCAGACCGCCGTCGCGGCCAGATCCTCGTTCACGCCCGGCACGAACTGCACATGGTTCGCTTCCAGATGCTTTTTCGTCTTCCACAGGGTTTCATCGAGGCCGCCCAGCGGCGAGCCGCGGTAGCCCGAGATGAAACCGGCGGTATTCAGGCCGGCCGCCGCATCGCGCAGGCGCTGCATCATCGGCAGACGCACCAGGGCCTGGATACCGGAGAGGAAGATCTTGCCGGAGGTGGAAGTGTATTTGTCGTCGAGGGTGACGGGGTTCAGTACAGGCGAGTTGCTGCCTGGTGCCGAGATATCGGGCATGGTGGCTGTCTCCAAAATTTGTGGTCCGGTGTGTGCCTGGCGGGGTCGGCGCCGGGTCAGCGCGTCCTCTCCTAGTCACGATGGCTGCAGCTTGGGCAGCCTTACTTTTTTCAGTGTACGGCCAAGTTTACGTATACGGAAATACGGTTTGGGGATGGGGGTATAAGAAAAAATGATGGACTCTTCTAGCACCAGAAAATTATGACTATGGTGACAATGTGTGATTATGTGCAATATTTCGTAAGAGCAAAATAACGATATTGCGTTCAATGGGTAACGATGAAGAAAGGATGTTAGAGATGAAGATTTGGAAGCAGACAATGTGGTTGATAGGACTGGCGGCGTTGGCCATGCCCATGCTGTTTATTTGGTGGCAAGCGCGGGATATCGAATGGAAATGGGAAGAGGAAACGCTGCTGGAGAGCGGGGAGAAGATACGAATCCAGAGAAAGGAAATAAGAAAGATTGTTGGTGGAGGTGAGTTATTTCAAACAATGCGCGGAATAAAGGAAGGAAGCATTAAGTTTATAGATAAAACGAGTGGCAAGAAAGTGTATTGGAGCTCAACACTGGTACCGATTATATTGGAACGTGGAAAGGGTAAGATTCAGTGGAGTGTGATTGCCTCAAATGTGTGGTGTGAGGATTTTTCCAAATATGGATCCCCAAAACCGCCATACGTTCAATTTGATTTGGTTGACGAAGGTTGGATTTATCATGTAGTGGATAATGGCTGGCATGATAAAATGGCTAATTTATTAATTTCAGAAAAAGAAATTAAAAAAAATATTGGAAAATTTCTTACTTCATCGGAAATTAAAGATATAAATGAAGCAAATGGGTTTGCGCATCGTCGTTATACTATTATTGATGTCAATGAAATTTCGAATTGCGAGAAATGAGAAATGATTTCCAAAGAACTTTATTCTGAATTTTCCGCCTTAGCTTATAAGAAAACCGATAAAAATAGCCTTCCGATTCCATCTAATTGGTCAGTATTTTCAAAAGAGCAATCTTCCTCGGGGTTTTCTGCGACAGCTTTTAAAAAAGGTACAGAAATTGTTATAGCCTATTCTGGCACCAATGGAGAATTTGGTGGCGTAGATGATTTTATAACCGGCAATATTCCCGCTGCCACTGGTCAACCATCTACACAAGTTTTAGAAGCAATTTACTTTTATTCTCGGATAAAGTCAGCTAACCCCGGCTTAGATATTAGCTTTACCGGTCACTCACTAGGTGGCGGTCTAGCTAGTTTAATGGGGATTTTTTTTAATAAAAATTCCTCAATATTTGACCCTGCACCATTCAAAGCGACTGCCTTTGCACCCTCAACTCTTGCTTTCTATGCTTCGGCTATGGCGCTTCAGGGAAAGCTGGATTCAGAATTTTCTAATTACATACTGAACCCTTATAGCAATTATTTTGAACGCTTGTCTCATATCAATGCTTATGCAATAAAAGGAGAAGCATTGGAGGTGGCCCGAATAGGAGCGATATTCTTGCCATCGGCAGACAATTATTATAGGACATACGGAAATGTATCGTCAGTAAATCTTCATTCCATGGCGCTTTTAAGTGCAGCAATGCATTCAAGAAAATTCGCAAATATAATAAATAAGGATAAATATATTTTACCCCTTATTTTTGACGAAAATTTATACACATATTCTTCAGAGTTTTCTAATAATTTAGATTTTATGCATGCCATGCTGCAGCAGCATTGGCGCGGTAAGGCTGTCCTAGATTATTTTGCGGATGATGTAGATCTGTTGAGCGGAGATAATGGCGTTGCATCAACTGCGTTGCATCGTGAGCTTATCATTGTTGCCATGGAGAATTATTATGCGGGTAATGAAAGCTCAATATTTAAGAATTCCTGCGGTGCATTAAGCTTCCGATATTCGGATTTCGGAAAATTCAGACCTCTTTCGAAAGAACAACTTGTATCCGCAACAACGGAATTACTCAGTACGGAAGAGAGAAAATACGTAGTAGATCTAAATAAAAAAGATGGTTGGGCCATCCAATATGGGAGCAGCGCACTATCTCTACAGGATGGCAGCGCTCAGGATGATGTGGTCTTAGGAGGAGTTCTAAATGACACAGCTTCAGGCGGCTCAGGTAATGATGTACTTATCGGCGGCGCTGGGAACGACAGTCTAAATGGCGATGACGGAAATGACGTCCTGTTGGGGGGACTGGGCAATGACACGTTGCTTGGGGGGAAAGGTGAGGATACGCTTATCGGTGACGGAGGCGATGATAGTTTGCTTGGCGGCGATGGTAACGACTTCCTAGATGGAAATCGGGGGAAGGACACCGTCGATGGAGGCGAGGGTGCTGACAACATATCCGGTGGCGATGACGATGACAAGCTGCATGGCGGTGCCGGCGCGGACATTATTGTGGGTGGTAATGGCGCCGATACGCTGGATGGAGGGAAAGATTCCGACCTGTTGCAAGGGTTTGCCGGTGCAGATGTGCTGGAAGGTGGAGATGGAGAGGATCAGCTCCTCGGGGGGGATGCTGACGACACACTACACGGTGGCGAAGGCGAGGATACATTGGATGGGGAGGATGGCTCAGACAGCCTTATTGGAGGCGCCGACAAGGACTTGATGGCTGGAGGGAATGGAAATGACATCTTGGATGGTCGTGATGGGTATGGTGGGGACTCGTTAATTGGTGGGATTGGCCATGACGTCTACTACGTTGATGGCGGCGACACTATCTATGACGTGGACGGCCAAGGCGAGATTTGGCTGAATGGAAAAAGATTGTCCCTTGCCGAAAGAGAAAAGGGACAAACTGTTTATCACGATGCGAATGGAAATGCGTTTCTTCTTCGAGGGGATAAGCTTCTCGTCAACGGTTCACTAGCTATTGCAGGCTTCTCTGAAGGCATGTTGGGTATCAGTTTAAGAGACCGCGAGCCGGATGACCCTCATAATCCGCCGGGAAAACGGTTGTATGACGACGCCGAACTAGCGACTTCACCCATTGTTTTGGATTTGGATGGAGGAGGGATTACCACTACGGGAATCGGAGAAGGTGCCTTTTTTGACTATGACAATAATGGGTTTGCCGAGCGCACCGGTTGGATAGGGCGAGGTGAAGGGTTGTTGGTGCGGGATCTGAATCGAAATGGAAATATTGATAATGGAGGCGAACTTTTCGGTGATCAGACCTCGATATCTGGTGGTGGGAAATTTGTGAACGGATTTGCGGCGCTGACAGCCTTAGATAGCAATTCCGATGGATTTATTGATGCTCGCGATTCCGCATGGGGAAGCTTGTCTATTTGGCGAGATATCAATAGTAACGCCATTGTAGATGAGGCGGAAATGCTGTCTTTAGCAGAGGCTAAAGTAGCCAGCATTTCCACAAAATATTCCAATGCCTCGAAAATTGATGCTCATGGGAATGATCATCGCTTAAGCGGTAGCGCAACTATGAGTGATGGCAGAACCATTGCTGCGGAAGATATTTGGTTCCGTGTAAATTTGGCCAGTACAAAGCAGTTACAACCACTGCCATTGTCTCCTGATGTTTTGACACTGCCTGCCTTGAGCGGTATGGGAAATGTTCCAAGTCTTCAACAAGCAATTCAGGCAGATACCACAGGCCGTATTCGAAAATTGCTTGCTGATTTTGCATCGGAAGAGAAGTCAGAAAATAGAGCTCAGCTGACTAAACAAATCATCTTTGCCTGGACGGGAGTTGCGGAACTTGATCCGGCAAGTCGAGGAGAGTTTATTCAAGATGGAAGAACGCTTGCTGCATTAGAGAAATTTTACGGAAATAATTTCATTCAATTCTCTGGCGCAAATGCGGGATTGCCGGATCCTGCACCAGGAGCCGCTCAGCTTATCAATGCCAGCTTTAATGAGCTCGCTATTTTCATAACATCACAGTTGATGGCGGAAACTTGGTTCAAGGATCCTCTAACCAGGGTTCATATTGAGTGGAGCTCCGCCGCAGAAAAAATTATAGCAGATATTGCACCTGCGATGGTGTTTTTTTCGACTGAATTTAACAAAAGGCCAGATACCGCGTTAAGCTCTTTGTCTAATTTTATTTCGATAGTCAAACAGCAATACGGCACTGATGTTTTTGATGGAAAAAGTTCTATTGAAGCAATAGCTGCCATTAACGCTCAAACAAGCATGTTTGCGCATGCGATTTGGGAAGGATATTTTGGTTCCGAAGGAGATGACACAATATATCTTGGAACAGAAAGCGCCACCACTGACGGCGGAAGAGGAAATGATGTTGTAGTAGGAAACTCTGGAAATGACCAGATTTTTGGTGGAACTGGCGACGACATTATTTATGGTGGCCTGGGAAATAACACACTTTCAGGTGGCCTTGGAAATGATGCTTTGTATGGATCCCTAGGTGATGATGTTTTAGATGGCGGTGCTGGCGATGATGTTATTTTTGGCGGCGGCGGGAATGATAAATATATTTTCCAACAAGGTTGTGGTGAGAATGCGATAAGCTTGCAGCGGGAGTTGGCTGGCTCGGCAACTATCATGCTTCAGTCCGGACTTTCGTTTGAGAAATTAACTTATTCTAGAAATGTCAGTGATTTGATTTTGGAATTTTCTCCAGGAAAAGAAAAGATCGTACTACTTGGATATTTTTTCTCAGGAGAATTGCCGCTAAAAAGCGACGTTACCATCCAATTTTCTGATGGACGCACCTTGTTGGAAAGTGATTTTAGAAATTTTCTTTCACCAAAAGGAAGCGGTTTCTCTGATATCCTATATGGATTCAGTATTGATGATTCTATAGACGGCATGGCTGGGAATGATCAGATTTTCGGAATGATAGGCAATGACACTTTAGCTGGCGGCATGGGAAATGATACCCTAAGAGGAGGTAGCGGAGATGACCTCCTGGTAGGAGGAGTTGGAAATGATCAGATTGAATGTGGAGCTGGAAGTAATACAATTATATACAATTTTGGCGACGGCAATGATGAAATTATTGGAGATTATAATTCAAAAGACACCATCCAGTTTGGTGAAGGTATATTGGCCTCTGATATAAAAGTACAAAAAATTTCGAATGGCATATCTATTCAATTTAAGGCCAATGGAGATTTATTAAAGCTAAATTACCCTATTTTGAACTTTAGCCTAAGTTTTTTCGACGGAAAATCCTTGAATTCCGAAGATTTGCTTAATTTGGCAAAAATTGGAACAGCAGAAAACGATACTCTTATTGGATCAAATGAGGCTGACCAGTTGTATGGTTATGCAGGTAATGATGTTATATATGGCGAGGGAGGGGATGATACGATATCCGGTGGCGCGGGAGCTGATGAGTTACATGGTGGAGCAGGGAAAGATATTTTTATCTACGAACTTGGTGACGGGAACGACACTATTTCAACCCACGACCCTTATAATAAGAATATTCAAGACATATTGAAATTCAAGTCCTCTATAAAATTAAGCGATATTTCCGTATCGGGAGATTGGAATTTTTTATATATTTCAATATTTGGAACAAATGATAAAATTTCTTTGTCAAAATACAATAATTCGTTATCGCTTATAGAGGATTCGACAGGTAAGACGTTAGGCTGGGATCAGTTATTGCAAATGAGCCATATTGGAACTAGCCATGCAGAGCGGATCTATGGTGGGGAAGATGATGATATTTTGGAGGGGAAGGTAGGTAATGATACATTATTTGGTGGCGGTGGAAATGATGTTTATGTCTACCAACGAGGAGATGGTAGTGATTATATCGAAGATCAGGGGAATGATCTTGGTCTAGATAATGTCGTGCGGTTTGGCACATCGATCTTACCATCTGACGTAATTGTAAGCAGGAATGAGGAAAACCTTTATCTTCGTATCCTTGGGGGAGATGATGTTATAACCATTGCTAATTGGTCTGATAGTTTCCAAAGTGTGTCGAGGGTTGAGTTTTTAAATGGAAGTTCATGGAATATTGAAGATATAGTGCGTTTGGCATTACAGCCAAGTTCAGGTGATGATAAATTGCTTGGTTGGGATAATGATGATTCTATTGTTGGTCTTCAGGGAAATGATACTTTGGTGGGTGGCGTGGGTAATGACACTTTATCCGGTGGCAGTGGTGACGATGTACTTGAGGGGGGACGCGGAAGAGATAAGTACCTATTTGATAGAGGCGATGGACATGATGTAATTAAAAATGATTATAGCGATAACGATCAGGATGAGCTGCTGCTAGGCGATTCTATAAAAGAATCTGATATAGTTGTAAAAATTTTTGAGCATGACTTTAATCTAACTATTCTAGGATCTGAAGATTCCATTACGTTGAAAAATTGGTATAACGTTCCAATTGTTATTTTTTCAAACGGAACAAAATGGAATAGTTCAGATTTACTAAGGAAATTCTTTTCAGGTACGGAAAAATCTGAATTGCTGACTGGTACTTACGGGGCTGACTCTATTGCAGGCCAAGCAGGAAATGATACGCTATTAGGCGGATCTGGCTCAGATACCTTGGCAGGTGGAAGTGGCAACGATCTGTTAGAAGGTGGGGCTGGCAATGATGTCTATCTTTATGGCCTAAATGACGGATCCGATATAATAGTTGGATCCCCAAAATATACAGAAGTAGATATAGTTAAGTTTGATAGCAGTGTATTATCGGCGGATTTAACTGTTCGCATAAATAATGATGACTTTGTTCTTCAGTTTAGAAATTCCTCCTCGGATGAAATAGTATTGCGTGGCTTTGTTTCACTCTCTCTGGTTACTAATCTTAAGTTAGATTTTGCCGATGGGACAGCATTGTTTTTGTCGGACTTGAAAAAGCTGGCACTGAGCGGTACCGCCGATAATAACGTTATTATCGGAACAAACTATGACGATCTATTGGTTGGAAAAAAAGGCGCAGATCGTTTAGATGGAGGATATGGTAACGATGTCTACTTCTTTAGTCGTGGCGACGGTCAAGATATCATTAGTGATTCGTATGGTCTGAAGGATGCAATCCAGTTTGATGAAACTATCTCTGCTACGGATCTAAAAGTACGACGCGATAGCTCAGGAAATCTTTATTTTTCCATCATCGGAGATGACAGCAAAATCACGCTAGCAAATTCCAATGTAGAACTCTTGCCTATCGAAGAAGTACGTTTTGCTGATGGCACAATATGGGATGCTGAAAAAATAAGCGCATTGAGCATGCTTGGTACCTTGGGTGACGACGTACTATATAGCATAAAGGCTGGAGATTCGCTAAACGGATTGGATGGCGTCGATTTGCTTCATGGCCTGGATGGAAACGAATTCTTGGTCGGTGGGGCAGGAAATGACACGATATCGGGTAATGCAGGCGCCGACACTATCGATGGCGGTACTGGAAGCGATTTGCTAGATGGCGGTGATGGCGATGATATTTTCACGTATTCGCGTGGTGATGGTTCTGACACTATTAAAGCAAGTTTAGGCAATGATGTTTTGCGGTTAGATTCCTCGCTTTTGTCCTCCGAAATTGTCGTTCGACGCGATGCGGCTAACCTTCATCTGTACATGGGGATGACAACAGATACGATAACGCTGGAAAACTGGTCCATGAATATTGACGGCCGGGGTGCCTTCGTTGTTAAGTTTGCTAACGGCGAAACATGGAATGAGAGGGAGCTTATTGCACGAACAATGCGGGCTACAGATGGAAACGATGCGCTTATCGGATCGGAGGGTAATGATGAGCTGAATGCGCTGGCTGGTTCAGATTCTCTTCTGGGCGGGGCTGGAGATGACACGTTGCTCGGTGGCAAAGGAGATGACTATCTTGATGGAGAGGCGGGGGACGATGTATATATTTACGCCAGAGGGGATGGCAGCGACCGTATCGGGTTCGGCAGCAAAGAAGGCAACGGAAAAAACGTTCTACGCTTTGACAAATCGATTTCTAAAAATGACATTCAGCTTGCGCGTGCTGGTAATGATCTGTGTTTAATGATAGCTGGAACAGAGGATCAGGTCATACTAAGTGGCGGAATACACCCAGATACACGCCCAGTGCAGCAAATAGAATTCGCTGACGGAACCGTATGGGATGCAGCTACGCTGGTTCCTCGTATCACAGTCGCCACAGAGGGTGTGGATACTCTATTGGGGGGAGGAGATAATGATCTTTTGGATGGAGGAGGAGGCTCAGATTCCCTTTATGGAGATGTTGGACAGGATACTTTGATAGGTGGCGGAGGCAACGATATTTTGGATGGTGGGGATGGAAGAGATATTTTCTTGTTTTCCCGAGATTTTGGCCATGATCTCATCCTCGATAGTGCTGATGCAGAGCTACGCTTTGATGCTACTATTTCGGCTTCTGAAGTCATCGTTCGCAACGAGTCTGGTAATTTGGTTGTGTTTGTACCGGGTATTGATGCCAGACTAGTCCTTCAATATTGGAGCTTGTATGGAACTACGCAAACAGTAGCCGTATTTGCTGACGGTACTCGCTGGACAGCATCCGATTTAAAGCAGAAGGCGATGCAAGCCACATCGGCTGATGATGCAATTTTAGGTACTTCAGGAGATGATGTACTTCGTGGCTTGGGGGGGCGCGACACCTTGTTTGGCGGGGATGGTAACGATACATATCTTGTTGGTATAGGCGATAGCCTGGAAGAGATTCAAGATATGAGCGGTAATAATACGGTACGCTTCATAGGTACCATCGTGTCCACTGATATCAACCTTTCTCGGGACAATTGGGCACTCAAGCTTCAGGTCGCTAATAGCGATACCGTTGTGAGCTTATCGAGCGTATTTTCGTCGTTTACGCAAGGCATGACATATGTTGAATTCTCGGATGGGACGCGTTGGAATGTCAGCGATCTGGTTCACCGGCTTGGTCAAGCCAGTGAGGGAAACGATACGCTATACGGTAGTGAGCAGAGTGATGTCATTTCTGGGTGGGGTGGGAACGATCAAATTTCGGGCGGAAGTGGAGACGATACCCTGCGAGGCAATTCCGGTGACGATACCCTGAATGGGGATAACGGTAATGATGTCTTCTTGTTTGGCCGTGGAGATGGGGTAGATCGGATAAGAGGTACAGCCGACGAAGGTGAAACCGAAACATTGCGTTTTGATGCAACGCTCGCTGCGGGCGATATCAAAGTTCATCGCGATGTCTTTAATCTTTACCTTTCTGTGCAAGGCACGGGAGATCAGGTTATTTTTGAAAACTGGGCCTTGCTTGCAAGCGAACGTAAAGGAAAATTTGTTCAATTCGCTGATGGAACCATTTGGGATGAGGTACGACTGCTGGAGCTATCCTCGGCAAAAGTGGCAACCGACGGCAATGACTTCATAGATGGCACGGCAGGAAATGACCAACTGAAAGGTTTGGGGGGAGATGACAAGCTGGCGGGCTTTGCTGGTAACGACGAGATCGATGGCGGGAGTGGTAGAGATACCATTCAAGGTGGCGCTGGCGATGATGTCATGAGTGGCGGTGTTGGTGATGACATTATATTTGACACCGAAGGTAATGATATTTATTACTATCAATTGGGTGATGGCTACGATTCCATTACTGATCTTACTGGCGACATTGATATTCTGCGTTTTGGCGAGGGCATAAAAGCGGAGCATATTTCTGCACAGCGTGATTCTTACAGCCTTGTACTTAAATTGGATGGTGTGAAGATCTTCAGCATCGACTCATGGTTCAGAAGCGAATCCAGTCGTATCGAACGTGTCGAATTTTCAGACGGAACGGTCTGGTTGGCGGCAGAGCTTACTGTGCGCGCCAGCAATGCCACGGAAGGCCCGGATAAACTGAAAGGTACTGATGGCCCTGACCTGATCAATGGTTTGGGAGGCGATGACGAAATCGAGAGTGGTGAAGGCAACGATACTCTCTACGGTGGCGATGGTAACGATGAGATGGATGGTGATTACGGCGACGACCTGCTCTATGGTGGTAACGGCAATGATACCTTGGATGGTTACCGTGATAACGATACCTTGTATGGCGATACTGGCGACGATGAGCTGGACGGCAATCGGGGCAACGATTCACTGGATGGTGGCGATGGAAATGACTCGCTTAAAGGTGGCGATGGCCTGGACACTTTACTCGGCGGCGATGGCGACGACACGTTAGATGGCGGAGCAAATGCGGACACTCTCGCCGGCGGCGCAGGCAATGACGAATACCATATTGGCTTGGGCAACGACCTTATCGTTGAAGAGGCCGGCAAGGGTATTGACCATGTACGTTCCACGACTAGCTATACCTTGACTGGGAACGTTGAGGTGCTGACTCTGGATTCCAACGCAGGGCTGAACGGTAGTGGAAACTCGGGCAATAATCTACTGCTGGGTGGTGCTGGCGTTAATGTGCTGATTGGTGAAGAGGGCAACGACATCCTTCAGGGGGCTGACGGTGACGATCAGCTTTCCGATGCCATGGGACATAATGTTTTAACAGGTGACGCCGGTAGCGATTTGTTGACGGTGGTATCAGGCCATGCCTTTGTGACAGGTGGCGTAGGTGACGATACGCTAAGCTTATCGGGCAAAGGTAACGTCCTCGCCTTCAATCGGGGGGATGGTGCGGACAATGTCCTAACTACGAGTGCAGGCATGACCATCTCGCTGGGAAAAATCGCCTATAGCGATGTGATCTTGCAGAAGGTTGGCGATGGTCTGATCCTGAAATTCGGTCAGAACGACCAAATAACGTTGGCGGATTGGTACCAGGGCAGTGGTGCGGCGCAAGAAAGCAGGTTGCAGATGGTCATTGATGGAACGCCTGATTATGACGCGGCCTCCGTAAACCTGATGGTAAATCAGCGGGTGCAATTGTTTGATCTTGATGCCTTGGTAGCAAGGTTCGATGCCATGCGAGCCGCCCACATGGGGCTGAGCAGCTGGTCGGCATCTGCTGAGTTGCGTGCTTTGCGTATTCAAGGTGGAGATAAGGCTGCCGTGGGCGGCGACATAGCGCTGCAATATTCAAGTCAAGGCAATCTTGCAACCATGTCATACACCGCTGCGCAGCGAGTCCTGGGCGAGGATGATTTTGGCGAAGCCTGGCAGGCGCAGTTAGTCGGCATACCTCTGAAAGACGAAACGCCATCGTTGATTTAACGCGGCAAACCTCTGGCGCGGCCAACCTTTCATGGGTGGCCGCGCAGAGGGGTGAAGGTGGACTCAGTCCAGAATAAAGCGCTTCTGCGCTGGTAGGCAGATCTTGTGCAGGTCGTAGCGGTCTGCCACTGTGCGCCGCGCCGCCCGCCGCAGTTCCGTTAACGAATCGCGCTTGGCCAGTGCGCTGGCGATTGTATGCGCCAGCTGTTCGGCGTCGAAGAAGTCGGTCAGCAAGCCGTTGCGGCCGTGCGCGATTACCTCTTCCAGCGGTGCGGTGCGGGAGCCGACGATCAGGCAGCCGGTGCTCATCGCCTCCAGCAGCGACCATGACAGCACGAAGGGGTAGGTGAGATAGGTGTACACGGCCGACACCTGCATCAGCTGAGTCAGTACCGCATGCGGCAGCTTGCCGACGAAATGGATGCGGCGCATGTCCAGTTCCGCCGCGACTTCGTCGCGGAAGATGCCTTTCCACGTTTTGCCACGCGGCGCTGCGGCGCCGTAGCTGGCGCCATCGCCGCCCACGATGACGATGCGCGCAGTGGGCCGTAGCTTTTGCAACAGAGGCAGGGCGCGCATGAAAGTGTGGTAGCCGCGGTAAGGTTCCAACTGCCGCGCTACATAGGTCACCACTTCGTCGCCTGGGCGCAGGGCGATGGCTTGCGACGCCAGCCGGACCACGGCCTTGGCGTCTGGGCGGAATCGCTCGGTGTCGATGCCGTCATGGATCACGGAGATGCGATCGCGGAACCACGCCGGGTGCCGGTCGCGCTGGAACTGTGTGGGCGACAGGGCTGCATCGGCGGCGGACATGGCATGCAGCAGATGCGTGTTGCGGATCCTGAGCTTTTGCAGGCTTTGCAGGCTGGGTGGCTTGGAGAATTCCGGGTCGAAGTGGGAGTCTCCGCCTTCCGACTGGTAGTAGTATTCGGCATAGATGATCGTCTTCGCCGTGGGAAAAACATCTTTCACGAACATCGCCTCGCCCCAGCCTGGATGCACGAATACGATATCGGGCGCAAAGCCTTCTTCCTTCAAGCGCCACAGCTCGGCCGAGGCGGAGTCGCCGCGCAGCAGTTTGGAGTGCAGGTCGCTGAGCAGACTGTTTTCTGTTGCGTGGCCGGCGTTGCGCACCCGGTGGCAGATATAGCGTACGCCCGGCAGGGCGTCGGCTTTGGCGTTCATGCCGAGGGCAAGCACCTCATGTCCTTCGGCGGCGAGGGAAGGCGCGATATGACGGAACTGGCCAGGGAAGTTCTGATGAATGAAAAGAATGCGTGCCATTGAAAAATGTTCTGGCCGCACGGTCTCAACCGCACGGCGTCCAGGATTTAAGGAAGTAGCCGTGCCCCAGGCCAGGTACCGGTTTCACACAGCTCGATGACGACCTGCTGAGCGAGGCTGGCAATGGAACTGGCCGCATTCGTCAGCGGTATCGTGCGCGAGGCGCACAGCACCGCCGTGCGCGAGATGGCCGGGTGGTGGATGGAATGGACGCGCATGCTGCCGCGCTCGATCTCGTCCAGCACCGGCGCCACCGGCAGGATGGTGGCGCCCATGCCGGCCAGGATGGCCGATTTCAGAATCGCGATGGAATTGATTTCGATAACGTCGCCGGTATGCAGGCCGGCGGCGCGCGCCACCGCTTCGATGCGCGGCCGCACGCCGTGCTGCAGACCAGGCAGGATCAGCTTCGTGCCCAGCGCCTGCGCCAGGGTGACGCTGGCGTCCAGCTTGAAGTCCGCGCCATCGGCGCGGCAGATATAGGCCAGCTCCTCTTCCGCCAGCGGCGTGGTGGCGAAGGGCGTGAGCTGGCCGTCGTCGAACAGTACGGCCAGATTCACGCGGCCGGATTTGAGCTGTTCCGCCAGATTGCCGGTCAATTCCTCCGTCAGCTGCAGGGTGACGTCGGGGTAGTGGCGCTGGGCCGCCATCAGCAGCGGCAGGGCCAGCGCGCCCGAGATGCTGTGCGGCAGGCCGAGCGTGACGCTGCCCGAGGGGCGGGCCGAATGGGTAACCGCTTGTTTCGCATCCGCCACCTGTTTCAGGATCGCCTGCGCGTGGTCGTAAAACACTTTGCCGGCGTCGGTGCTGAGCACGCCCTGCGCGGACCGGTGCAGCAGCTGCACCCCCAATTCTTCCTCCAGATGGCGCAGCTGCTGGGTCAGCGCGGGCTGGGCCACATGCAGCACCAGGGCCGCGCGCGACAGGGAACCATGATCGACAATTGCAACAAAGTAACGGAGTTGGCGTATTTCCATGTAACTTAGTGTAGCGTGCGGGGTAAAGGTAATCCCTAGAGGAAACTCTTTGTTATACTCATTCTAACGCTTTCCGCCCTCCCACCTTGCAGGATCTGTATGTTCAAGAAAGTTGATTCGTCCCAGCTCAAGGTCGGCATGTATATCCAGGATCTCAGCTGCGACTGGATGACCCACCCCTTCGTGCGCAACCGCTTCCTGATCAGCAGCGAAGAGGAGATCCGCAAGATTCTCAAGGCGGGCATCCACGACGTCATCATCGACGCTTCCAAGGGATTGGACGTGGAGGAGGCGCCCACGGTGGCCGAGGCGCAGGCGGCCACCGAGCGTGAAATCACGCAGCTGGCGGCCAAGCCGGCCAAGGTGGTCAAGGTCGGACTGGGCGAGGAGTTGCAGCGCGCGGCGCAGATCCGCCACCAGGCGTCGAACCTGGTGCGCAATGTGATGGCCGATGTCCGCCTGGGCAAGGCGGTGGAGGTGGACCAGGTGCAGCCGGTGGTGCAGAACATCACCGAATCGATCCTGCGCAATCCGGGCGCCCTGCTTGGCCTGCTGCGCATCAAGACCAAGGACGATTACACCTTCCTGCATTCGGTCAGCGTGTGCGCGCTGCTGGTGGCCTTCTGCAATTCGCGCGGCATGGATGAGGAAACCACGCGCGAGGCGGGACTGGGCGGCCTGCTGCACGATGCTGGCAAGGCCTTGGTGCCGGACGCCATCCTGAACAAGCCGGGCCGCCTGACCGAAGAGGAGTTCGACGTCATCCGCAAGCATCCGCAGGACGGCTACGACATCCTGCGCAAATCGCCCGGCATCGGCCCCATTCCGCTCGACATCACCCTGCACCACCATGAGCGGCGCGACGGTACCGGCTATCCTTCGCAGCAGGCCGGCGATGGCATCAGCGAGCTGGCGCAGATGGCGGCCATCGTCGATGTGTACGACGCCATCACGGCCGACCGCTGCTACCACAAGGGCATGCCGGCCGCCGCCGCGCTGCGCAAGATCTACGAGTGGAGCAAGTTCCACTTCAATCCCCAGTATGTGCAGGAATTCATGCGCTGCGTGGGCATCTATCCGGTCGGTACCCTGGTGCTGCTGGAGTCGGGCCGCCTGGGCGTGGTGGTGGAGCCGCACGAAACCAATCTGCTGGCGCCCAAGGTCAACGTCTTTTTCAACACCAAGTCGAATATCTACATCAAGCCGGAAACCGTGGACCTGTCGCGCGGCCTGGGCTTCGGCGGCGGCGACAAGATCGTCGGCCACGAGCTGCCTGCCAAGTGGAATGTGGACCCGATGCGTTTCCTGACCCTGGCCGAGACCTGATTTGAGTTCGCTTCAAAATGGGCATGGCTAGGCGCGGCGGCGAAGACAGTGCGCCTGCACGACGAGGCGCCGCAACAACGCCATGGCCATTTTGAAACGAACTCCTAGAAGAATTCGGCGGTATCGTTCGATTCGATGGCGTGCAGCAGGCCGCCGCTCACCAATTCGTCGTAGTGGCAGGACATATTGCGGCCGTGGCTCTTGGCGTAGTACAGCGCCTGGTCGGCGCGGCCCAGCACCACCACCGGCGCCTCGTAGCTGCTGATGCTGACAAAGCCCACGCTGACCGTGACCTTGCCCACCTGCGGGAAATCGTGCTGCTCCACGTTCATGCGGAAGCGGTCGATGATGCGGCGCGCATTGCCCAGCGTGGTGGAGCGCAGCAGCACCACGAATTCTTCGCCGCCGAAGCGGAACACGCGGTCCTGGGCGCGAAAGGACGATTGCAGCAGGTTGGCGATCAGGATCAGCACCTCGTCGCCATACAAATGGCCGAAGCGGTCGTTCACATGCTTGAAGTGGTCGACGTCGACCACCGCCAGCCATTGCCGCTCCTGGTCGCAGTGGTGGCGCCGTTCCGGCTCGCCCGGCGGCAGGGTCAGGCCGTCCGGTTCGGCGTTCGAGGCCTGCAGCATCTTGGCCAGCTGGTCGTCGAAGGTCTTGCGGTTGAGCAGGCCGGTGAGGGAGTCGCGCTCGCTGTAATCGAGCAGGTTCTGGAAATTGCGGTAAACGCTGACGATGCCGCCGATGATGTGGATGGTCTCGCTGGTGTAGGGCGTGGGGTGGACGATTTCCAGACAGGTGCTGGCCTTGTCGCCCAGCCAGATCGGCAGCCACAGGGTATGGCGGCCTTCGGCGTCCGCCAGGTCCGCATTCAGCTCGTGGCGCGCGATGCAGCGCGCCAGCGCCGGGTAGTTGCTGAGCGGCTCGCCGGGACTGGCCGGGTCGGGCGACTCCTCCATGCGCGCCGGGCGGCCGGTCTCGATGCTGGCGCGCGCGCGGACAAAGGTCTGGCCCCGCACCTGGGCCAGCGTCAGCACCCGGGTTTGCGAGGCGCGCGCGAGTTCCTGTACCGCCGAGATCACCGAGATGTCGAGCATCGTGTGATCGCGGTGGCCGGTCATGTCCACCATGTGTTTCAGTAGGGAATCCATGCTCGTTCTCTGAAAATAATCAGGTACCGTCGCGGCAAGTGGCCTATTGTTTTTCTGTTAATTAAGGCACACAGTGACGCAAAGCACGAGGCCTTTCCGAAGGACAGCTGATCAGGATAATAGCTTTTTGCATAATAGGCAATTAAGCTGTGAAAAAATCACGAAATATTTTTCGTTTCCATGGGCGCCGGCGAGGGTGCTTATACCCCATTTCCGCCCGTCTTCCTAGGGAAAACCCTTGTCGGGACCGGTTTTAATGAGCTTCCCGGAAACTGTTGTTGCAGTTTGACACAAACGGCGCGCAGCGCAAGGTGTTTGTTGCAGCAAAAGAATAGTACCTTGCAGAAAGCTTGCGTCCCATCAATCCTTGCAAAACCGCCGCTCCTATAGTTGAGTGCAATGGTGCTGCAATGCAATAGCGCCAGAGTTCACTCAACATATTTTATGGGAGTCAATCATGGATACCTTGAAACAAGCACTGAGCCGTTTTGCGCGCGATGAGGAGGGCGCCACGGCCATCGAGTACGGTCTGATCGCGGCGCTGATGGCGGCGGCGATCGTGGCGGCGCTCGCGCTGTTCACGCCGGCCCTGCTGGCCCGCTTCACCAATATCGCTGCCCTGCTCACCCCGTAACGCCCTTGCGGCGAGCGCATTGGCTGCCGGCTGCGTGCCGGCAGCCTTTTGGAGCCGGCCATGCTGAACGTGCTCGAAATTCTTCTGCTCTGCCTGCTGCTGCAGGCGGCCATCACCGACCTGGCCTGGCGCCGCATTCCCAATCTGCTGGTGCTGGGCGGCCTGCTGCTGGCTTTTGCGCTGCGCTGGAAGTTGAACCTGCCGCTGTTGCCGGCGCTGGGCGGCATGGCGGCCGGCGGCCTGCTGTTCCTGCCGCTGTATCTGCGCGGCGCCATGGCGGCCGGCGACGTCAAGCTGCTGATCATGGTGGGCGCTTTCACCGGCCCCTTGGGCGCGCTGCAGATCGCCTGGCTGGCCTTCCTGATCGGCGGTGTGCTGGCGCTGCTGGCCTTGCTGGCGCGGCCGCCGCGCCGCCGCCTGCCGTATGGCGTGGCGGTGGCGCTGGGCGCGCTGCTGCTTGTGGCGTGGGCGCATCGGCCGCTGCCGGCCACGGTCCAACCTTTTGCCGCCGATCAATATCCACTAGGAAACACGTCGCTAGAATCGGTTGCTCATACAGGAGGACCAGCATGATGGAAAGCGAAACCCTGGCCGCCGTTTTCGGCGGCGCCAATGAGGAGGCGGCACCGCTGCTGCCGCCGCAAGCGAAGACCGTGCGCGACACCGGACTGGAACAGCCGATGCTGGTCGAACTGCTGGGCAAGACCCTGTTCATCGCCGGCCGCAGTCCGCTGCCCGCGTTGGCCACCCGCCTGCGCCTGTCGCTCAATGTGCTGCGCGAGCTGCTCGACTTCCTGGTGGCCGAGCAGCTGGCCGAAGTGGCCTGGCGCGGCGACTCCGACATCGACGTGCAGTACCAGTTGACCGGCGCCGGCCGCCAGCGCGCCGCCGCCTGGCTGGAGCGCTGCCGTTACGCCGGTCCTGCCCCGGTCACGCTGGAAGCCTACTGCGCCGTGCTGCAGCGCCAGGCCGGCTTGCTGGCCGCCATCACCGCCGACGATATGGCCGAGGTGTTTGCCGGCGACTGCCTGCCGGCCAGCGTGCATGCGCTGGCCGGCGCGGCCCTGCACTCGGGCCGCTCGATCTTCCTGTATGGCCCGCCCGGCAGCGGCAAGAGCACGCTGGCGCGCAAACTGGGCGGCCTGCTGCAGGGCGTGGTGGCGGTGCCGTATGCGCTGGCGCTGGGCCAGGAAATCGTGCAGATCTACGATCCGCTGCTGCATCTGCCGCCGGCCGGCGCGGCGGGCCGCCAGCCGCTGGAGCGGCGCCACGGTGACAGCCGCTGGGTGCTGTGCCGGCGGCCCGTGGTGCAGGCCGGCGCCGAGCTGGCGGCCGATATGCTCGACCTGCGTTACGACGCCTACAGCGGCTGCTACCAGGCGCCGCCCCATCTCAAGGCCAACAACGGCCTGTTCATCATCGACGACCTGGGACGCCAGCGCGTGCGCCCGGCCGACCTGCTGAACCGCTTCGCCCAGCCGCTCGATGCGCGCCGCGACCAGCTCACGCTGCAGGGCGGCCATCAATTCAGCCTGCCGTTCGATGCGGTGCTGGTGTTCGCCACCAGCCTGGCGCCGCACGCCCTGCTCGACAGCGCCGCGTTGCGCCGTGTCGCCTACAAGATCGCCGTCGGCGCCATCGGCGAGGACGCCTACCGCGCCCTGTTCCGCCAGCACTGCGCTGCCGCCGATATCGCGCCGGACGAGGCCATGCTCGGCTATCTGATCGCCGAGCTGCATGGCGGCAGCGGCGAGCCTTTGCTGGCCTGCTATCCGCGCGAAGTGGTGAGCCGGCTGGTGGACTTTGCCGGCTTCACGGGTGCCGCGCCGCGCCTGACGCGCGCCGCCCTGGAGCAGGCCTGGAGCAGCATGTTCGCCGCCGTGGACGAGGACAGCGCCGCCGCGGCCTTGTCCAGCGGCCCGGTGCTGCACAACTGCGAGGCGGCCGACGCCAGCCTCTACGAAAGCATCAAATGAAAAACCGGCGCGCATATCTGATGATGGCGGCGGCCGTGGCGCTGGGCCTGTGCGCCGTGGTGCTGGCTTCGCGCTGGCTGCTGCACAAGAACAGCGGCGCGGCGGCGCGCATCGTGGTGGCCGGCATCGATGTCAACCTGGGCCAGCGTCTGGCGCCGGACATGCTGAAGCTGGCCGACTGGCCGGCGGCCAGCCTGCCGCAGGGCGCCCTGCGCGATCCCTTGCAACTGAATGGGCGCGTGCTCAAGTCGAGCGTGCTGCGCGGCGAGCCGCTGACGGCGGCCAAGCTGGCGCCGGCCGGCACCCTGGGCGGCCTGTCGGCCCTGATCGCCGAAGGCAAGCGCGCCATCACGGTGCGCGTCAACGATGTGGTGGGCGTGGCGGGTTTCGCCCTGCCCGGCAACTTCGTCGACATCCTGGTCAATATGCAGGCCGAGGGCGGCGCGCGTGGCACGCAGGAGGCGGCCATCTCCAAGATCGTGCTGGAACGGATCCTGGTGCTGGCCGTGGCGCAGGAAGTGAGCCGCGACGATACCAAGCCGCGCGTGGTGAATGCCGTGACGCTGGAGGTGACGCCGGTGCAGGCCGAGAAGCTGGACCTGGCGCGCAGCGTGGGCAGCCTGTCCCTGGCGCTGCGCAACCAGGTCGACCCGCATCCGGGCGTGACCGATGGCGCCACCAAGCTCTCGCTGTTGGGCGGCCAGGTGGCCGGCGCCGCGCTGCCGCCGGCCGCTGCCATCCCGGCCGCCATGACGCCGGAGGCGGTGCCGGCTCCGGTACCGCGGCGCGTGCGCAGCACCCAGCCTGCCGCCGTGGCGGGGAAAACCTGCAGCGGCGTGATCGACGGCTTGCGCAGCCGCCGGGAGTGCCTGTGAGGAGCCGCCATGACGACCCGCTTCTTCCACCTCTGCCTGCAGCGCCGTCTGCCGCTGGCCTGCCTGCTGGCGCTGTCCCTGTGCGGCAGTGTGGCGCCGCTGCGGATAGCCTTTGCCGCGCCCGCGCCCGCGCCCGCGCCCGCGCCCGCGTCCGGAACGCCGGCCTTTGCGCCGCCAGGCACCACCGCCCCTGCCGTACCCGCGGCAGCTGCCGTGTTGAAGCGAACCGCCTTGGCGCCGGCCGTTCCTGCGCCGCTTGCGCCGGCCGTCGGCGCGCCCATGGCAGGCAGCGCTGCCGCTGCACCCAAGCCGGCGCAGCGGACGGCGCCTAACGCCGCCTTGCATTGCGGCGGCCAGGCGGCCGCACCGGGCAAGCTGGCGCTGCCGATCGGGAAGTCGACCTTGCTGCGCCTGCCGGAGGCGGTGAGCAACCGCAGCGTGGGCAACCCCGCCGTACTGCAAGCCATGCTGGTTGCGCCCGACACCCTGTACGTGCTGGGGACGGACGTGGGCAGCACCAATATGATCGTGCAGGGCCGCAGCGGGGTTTGCAGCGTGATCGAGGTGACGGTGGGCGTGGACACGGCCGGCCTGCAGGCGGCGCTGGCCGAGCTGCTGCCGGCGGAGCGCAATATCCGCGTCAGCGTCGCCGCCGATGCGCTGGTGCTGAGCGGCGAAGTGGAGGATGCGCCGACGCTGGCGCGAGTGATGGAACTGGCGCAAGCCTATGTGCGGCGCCCGGCGCAGCCGCTGGCCGCCACCGCTGAGGGGGCGCAGTCCGAGCCCTCTGCCGCGCCATCCGCCGCCTCAAGCGCGCGAGCCGCTCCGCAGCCGACTGCCGGCGTCACGGAAGGCGGCGGCGCGCAAGGCCGCATCGTCAACCTGCTGTCGGTATCGGCACCGCAGCAGGTGATGCTGGAAGTGAAGGTGGCGGAAGTGTCCAAGACCCTGCTCGACAAGCTGGAAGGCAGCGCCCTGCTGCACCGCGGCGTGGGCAGCTGGACGGCCAGCGTGCTGTCCAATTTCCTGAGCGGCACCACGGGCGGTGGCCTGATGCTGGGCAAGCCCGATGGCAGCCGCCTGCGCGTGGACGGCGAACGCCACGACGCCCTGGTGCGCATCCTGGCCGAGCCGACGGTGATGGCGATCAGCGGCCAGGAAGGCAGTTTTCTCGCGGGCGGCAAGGTGCTGATCCCGGTTGGCCAGGACAATAACCGCGTCACCCTGCAGGAGAAGGAATTCGGCGTCGGCCTGCGCTTCACGCCCACCGTGCTCTCGGGCGGGCGCATCCACCTCAAGGTGGCGCCGGAAGTGTCGGAGCTGTCGCGCGAAGGCGTGGGCATCAGCGCGGCCGGCCTGGGCGGCAGCTCGGTCCTGCCCCTGATCACCACGCGCCGCGCCGCCACCACCCTGCAGCTGTTCGATGGGCAGAGCTTTGCCATCGGCGGCTTGATCCGCCATACCCAGTCCGGCAATCTGCAGGCGATGCCGGTGCTGGGCGAGGTGCCGGTGCTGGGCGCGCTGTTCCGCAGCACCGACTTCCAGCAAGACCGCACCGAGCTGCTGTTCGTCGTCACCGCCCATCTGGTCAAGCCGCTGCCGCCTGGCTATGGCTTGCCGACCGATGGCCCGCCCGCGCCCGGCCGCTCCAGCCTGATGCTGAACGGCCGGCTGGAAGGCGCCGCGCCGCCGGCCGCTTCGCCCAACGCATCGTCCGCGCCGCGCGACAGCGGCTTCCAACTGAAATAGGAGCCGACCATGAAACAGGCACTGACCTTGCTGCTGGCCGGCGCCGGCGCGCTGCTGTCGGGCTGCGCCGGCATCGACGCCGCCAGCAGCACGCCGCAATGGGATGCGCGATTCGGCGACGCCGTGCGGGCCGCCATGGCGCGCCAGCGCATCCATCCCGGTGGCGTCAATCCGGAACAGGTGCGCGGCATCGACGGCGCGGCGGCGCTGCAGGCGCAGGAGCAGTACCGCAAGTCCTTCAGTGCGCCGGCGCCGCAGCCGAGCGCCTTCACCATCGGCGTCAGTGGTGGAAAATGAAGCTGCGCTCCTCCCTGCGCCGCCAGCGCGGCGCGATCGCGCTGATGTTTGGCCTGCTGGTCGTGCTGCTGCTTGGCCTGCTGGGTCTCGTGATCGACCTGGGCCAGCTGTACAGCCGCGAACAGGAGATGCGCACCCTGGCCGACAGCGCGGCATTGGCGGCGGCGCGCGAGCTGAATGGCACGGCGGCTGGCGTCAACAATGCCTTGTCGCATGCGGCGCAGACTGCTGGCGCCAGCCACTACCGCTATTCGCAGCCGGTCGGCTGGTCCAGCGCGGCCCTGAGCTTTGCCGACGATCCCGGCGGCCCGTGGCATAGCGCGGCCGATACCGTCGCCAGCCCTTCTGGACGGATCTTCGCCCGCGTCGATACGCGCCAGCTGGCGGAGGAGCATGGCACGGTCGCCACCGCCTTCCTGTTCCTGCTGGCGCCGGCCCAGGCCAGCCAGCAGGTGGCTGCCGTGGCGGTGGCTGGGCGCTCCGGCCTGGGCATCGCGCCGCTGGCGGTGTGCGCCATGGACCCGGCGCCCAGCAAGACGCGCAATATCGCCGGACCGGTCGATGAGCTGGTGCAGTATGGCTTCCGGCGCGGCGTCAGCTACAACCTGTTGAATCTGAATCCGGCGCTGGGCGCCGGCAGTGGCGAATACTTCCTGGTCGATCCCGTCAGCGCCGCCGGCACGCTGGGCACGCTGGCCAATACCGAAGACGCCGTGCTGGCGCCCTTCATGTGCGCCGGCCGTCTGCATCTGCGCCGCATCGGCAGCCAGCCATTGACGGTGCGCCGCAAAACCCCGTTCACCCTGGCGCCGCAGCTCAACTCCCGCTTCAACAGCTATGGTGCGCCGGCCGATCCCCTTTCCTGCACGCCGCTGGCGGCACCGCCGGACAGCAATGTCGCGTCGTTTGCGGCCGGCAGCTGGATGGGCGTGGCGCCCAGCGCACCCTATGCCCAGCCCACCGCAGCCGGCACGCCCGGCAAACCGCTGAGCACCGTGGCCGATCCCTTGCCGGAACCGGTGGTGAACCCCGCCGCTTACGGACCGCTATGGGCCTATGGCCCGGCCGTGATCTCGCCTTCCGGCGCGGCGTATCCGCGCGCTTACTGGCCGCAGTTGTATCCGGCCTCGCCGGGCGCGCCGACGGCGCCATCCTATCCTGCCCTGTCCGCGCCCTATGCCGCCATGGTAACGGCGCCGGCGGGCAATGTCGGCGTGGCGCGCCGGCGCCTGCTGCAAATTCCGCTGCTGGCCTGTCCGGTGCCGGCCGGGCAGCTGCAGCAGGCCAGCGTGCTGGCGATCGGCACCTTCTTCATGGTGGCGCCGGCCAGCGGCGCGGCCATCAGCGCCGAATTCGCGGGCCTGGCCAGTGAGCAGAGCCTGGGCACGCCGGTGGAGCTGCTGCGATGAGCGCGCCGAGGCGCAGGCGGTGCGGCCAGGGCGGCGTGGTCGCCATCGAGCTGGCCGTGGTGCTGGACATGGCGGTGCTGTTGTTGGCGGTGCTGCTGATGGGCGGGCGCATGATGTGGCACTACACCGTGCTGCAAAGGGCGGCCTTCGATGCCGCCCGCTATATGGCGACCATGCCGCGTCCCGAGCTGGCCAATCCCATGCTGGCGCCGGTGCTGGCGGCGCATGCGGGCCAGCTGGTGCTGGATGCGGTCAGCGAGGCTGCACTCGATACCCGCCCGGGCACAGGGCAGATCTCGGTGCGCTGCGACGATCTGCCCTGCGGCGGCACGCTGCCGCAGCGGATCGGCGTCACGGTGCAGATCCAGCTCAGCGACCCGCTGTTCAATCTCCTGGGGGCGGGCAGCATCACCCTGTCCGGTTCTTCGGTGCAGCCCTATGTCAACTAAGCCGCCCATCCTGCGCCGCCAGCACGGTGCCACCACGGTCGAGGTGGCGCTGGCCAGCCTGGTTTTCTTCCTCTTCCTGCTGGGCTGGATGGAACTGGCGCGCTATATGTATCTGCTGAACCTGAGCCAGGAAGTGGCGCGGCGCGCGGCGCGCGCGGCGGCCATGGCGGACTTTTCCGACAGCGCCGCCATGGCGCAGCTGCGCCAGCAAGCCATGTTCGGCGCCGCCACGCTGGACGGCACGATCAATGGCGGCAACCTCGCCATCGATTATCTGCGGCTGGATGCAACGGGCGCGCTGTTGCCGGCGTCGCCCATGCCGGCCAGCCCCGCCGGCAATGCCTTCAACTGCCTGCGCGACCCGCAGGGCGCCTCCTGCATCCGCTTCGTGCGGGTGCGCTGGTGCGGCAATGGCGGCGATTGTCCATCCTTGCCCTTTGTTTCCACGGTGCCGCTGCCCCTGCAGCTTGCTTTGCCGCGTTCCACCGTGGTGGTGCATGCCGAGTCGCTGGGTTTCACGCCGGGTGCACCGCTTTCTCCCTGAAACGCCGCAAGCCACGCGAAAGGAATAGTCATGAAGGCACTGATGATCAGTAACGATAGGCAGCTGCATGCGGAGATCGGCGCCCAGGGTTCGGCGCGCATGCCGCCGGTGCAGCTGGCGGCCGCGCGCGCTGGACTGCGCGATGCGGTGGAACGCATCATGTCCGATGCGCCGGAGCTGGTGATCTTCGACGCCAGCGATGTCGAGCCGGGCGAGGCGGATATGGTGGAGCGGCTGGCGCGCCTGTATCCGCAGGCCCGTTTCATCCTGCTGGCGCGCGAACCGCAGCAGGACCTGCTGATCCGCGCCATGCGCGCCGGCATGCGCGAAGTGCTGCCGCTGCCGCTGGTGCACCGCGCCTTCCACGAGGCCATCGACCGCATCGAGGTTGAGACCGGCGTCACGCGCATGCGCGACGGCAAGGCGCTGGCCTTCATCTCTTGTAAGGGCGGCAGCGGTGCCACCTTCCTTTCCACCAATTTCGGCTATGCGCTGGCGGCCCTGGCCGACAAGAAGGTGCTGCTGATCGATCTGCACGGCCAGTTCGGCGATGCCACGCTGTATGTGTCGGACCAGAAGCCCTGCATGACCCTGTCCGATATCTGCGCCCAGATCGGCCGCATGGATGGCGCCTTTCTGGAATCGAGCCTGGTGCATGTCTCGCCCGGCTTCGGCGTGCTGGCGGCGGCCGACGATCCTGGCCAGACCGTGGCGATGAAGCCCGAGCATATGGACACCATCCTGCGCGTGGCGCGCCAGCATTACGACTATATCGTGCTCGATGTGGGGCGCCAGATCGATGCCCTGTCGCTGCGCGCCCTCGACTGCGCCGACGCCATCTACCCGGTGCTGCAACTGGCCCTGCCGGATATCCGCGACGGCCGCCGCCTGCTCGACATCTTCCGCTCGCTCGGCTATCCGTCCGAGCGCACCCGCCTGATCGTCAACCGCTACGAGAAGGGCGGCAAGCTGCGCCTGGCGGACCTGGAGCAGGCGCTTGGCGCCGATGTGCTGCACACGGTACCCAACGATTATCTGTGCGCCACCGATTCGGTGAACCAGGGCGTGCCGGTGCTGCAGCTTTCGCGCAGCAGCCCGGTGGCGCGCAGCCTGGCCGAGCTGGTGGCGCTGGTGACGGAACGGCGCGTGCTGGAAAACAAGGGACTGTTCAACCGTCTGTTCGGCCGTAGCGAAGCCGAACAGTGAACCCGTGCCGCCCGAGGAGAACACCATGAGCCTGCGCGAACGCCTTGCGCTTGCCGACGACGCCCGCGCCGCCTGCGCCACGCCGGCCGGCATGGCCAGTGCCGCCTACCGCGAGTTGAAGAAGTCCATGCACCAGGCCATCCTGGACCGCATCGACCTGGAACGCCTGAAGCGCCTGACGCCGGAACAGTTCAAGCACGAGCTGGCGCTGCTGGTCCAGCGCATCATCGAGGAAGAGCGCATCGTGCTGAACCAGTCGGAGCGCCATAGCCTGGTGCTCGACATCCAGCACGAGATGCTGGGTTTCGGCCCGCTGGAACCGCTGCTGGCCGATCCCGGCGTCTCGGACATCCTGGTCAACACCCACGCCAAAGTGTATGTGGAGCGCGCCGGCCGGCTGGAGCTGACCGCCGTCAGCTTCCACGACGATGCCCACCTGATGAAGATCATCGAGAAGATCGTCTCGCGCGTGGGCCGGCGCGTGGACGAATCCAGTCCCATGGTCGATGCGCGCCTGCCGGACGGTTCGCGCGTGAACGCCATCATTCCGCCGCTGGCGGTGGATGGCCCCATCCTGTCGATCCGCCGTTTCGCCGCCAACCCGCTCAGCATCGAGCAGATGCTCAGCTATAAAAGCCTGACCCCGCCCATGATCGAGGTGCTGCGCGCCCTGGGCCGGGCCAAGATCAATATCCTGATTTCGGGCGGCACCGGCAGCGGCAAGACCACCTTGCTGAATGTGCTGTCCGGCTTCATTCCGCCGACTGAGCGCATCGTCACCATCGAGGACGCGGCCGAGCTGCAGATGCGCCAGCCGCACGTGGTGCGCCTGGAAACAAGGCCGCCGAATATCGAAGGGCGCGGCGAAGTCACGCAGCGTTCATTGGTGCGCAACGCGCTGCGCATGCGGCCCGACCGCATCATCCTGGGCGAGGTGCGCGGCGCCGAAGCCATGGACATGCTGCAGGCGATGAATACCGGCCACGAAGGCTCGCTCGCCACCATCCACGCCAACTCGCCGCGCGACGCCCTGGCGCGGCTGGAGAATATGGTGGGCATGGCCGGCGCCAACCTGACGCCGCGCGCCACGCGCCAGCAGATCTGTTCGGCCGTGACGGTGGTGCTGCAGGTGTCGCGCCTGACGGACGGCACGCGCAAGCTGGTCAGCCTGCAGGAGATCACCGGCATGGAGGGCGACATGCTCGCCATGCACGAGATCTTCCGCTATGAGCAGACCGGGGTCGATGAAAACGGCCGTGTCAGCGGCCACTTCTGCGCCACCGGGCTGCGGCCGCGCTTCGCCGACCGCCTGCGCACCTTCGGCGCGCCGGTGCCGGACAGCGCTTTCGATCCCGACCGCGTGTTCGAGTGAGGAGAGCGACATGGACATGCTGTTTACCGCCTTCGCCGTGTTGCTGTTTGCGGCCGTGATCTTCATGATCGAAGGCGTCTGGCTCTGGTGGTCGGGGACGCATGGCGGCGGCGCGCGCCGCATTGCACGCCGCCTGCGCTCGATGTCGGCACGCAGCGAAGGACTGGGCGCGGGCGGCATCCTGAAACAGCGGCGCTACAGCGAATCGCCATGGCTGGAGAGCTGGCTGCGGCGCCTGCCGGGCATCGCCACGCTGGACCGCCTGCTGTTGCAGGCCGGCTTGCCGTGGACTGTGGGCCGCCTGCTGGGTGGGGCACTGACGGCCGATGCGGCATCCCTGGTCCTGCCGCTCTGGCTCGACCTGCCGGCCTTGCCTTCGCTGCTGCTGCCGCTGCTGGCTGCCGCCGCGCCGCTCTTCGTGCTGCTGCGCGCGCGCGGCAAGCGTCTGAAGAAGGTGGAGGAGCAGCTGCCGGAAGCCGCCGACTTCCTCGCGCGCGCGCTGCGCGCCGGCCACTCCTTTGCCAATGTGCTGCAGATGGCCGGCAATGAACTTCCCGAGCCGCTCGCGGGCGAATTCAAGCTCACCTATGAGGAAATCCACTACGGCGTGTCGATGAACGAGGCGCTGCACAATCTGGCGCAGCGGGTGCCGCTCACCGATCTGCGCTACCTGGTGATCGCGGTCCTGATCCAGCGCGAATCGGGTGGCAATCTGGCCGAGTTGCTGGGCAATGTCAGCCGCCTGACGCGCGCCCGCCTCAAGCTGCTGGGCCAGGTGCGCGTGCAGGCGGCCGAGGGCAAGATGTCGGCCTGGGTGCTGTCGCTGCTGCCGCTGGCGGTGATGCTGGTGCTGTCGCTGGTGAACCCGGGCTATGTACGGGTGCTGTGGACCGATCCGGTCGGCATACAGCTGCTGTGGTTCGCCGCCGGCATCATGCTGGTGGGCGTGGCCTGGATGCGGCAGATGATAAGGATACGCATATGAATACCGAACAGTGGCTGTTTTTGGGCCTGGTTTTTCTCGTGGTGGCTGGACTGGCCGCCCTGGCCATGTTCCTGTTCGGCGCCGGCGCGCTGCGCCAGCGCATCGGCGCGCGGGAGGAGACGCCCGGTGGCAAGGACGAGGAAGGCCGTTGGATCGAGCGCGTGGCGCGCGTGGTTCAGCCCTTTACCCGCCTGTCGCTGCCGGAGGAGGGCTGGGAGCGTTCCGAGCTGCGCACCCGCTTCATGAACGCGGGCTGGCGCAACGCTTCCGTGCCGACCCTGTACTTCGCCGCCAAGACCGTGCTGTCCCTGGGGCTGCCGGCCGTGAGCGGGGTGCTGGCGGCGGGACTGGCGTCGCGGATGCCGGGCCAGGGCTTCATGTTCCTGCTGTTCGGTGCGGCGACGCTGGGCTACTACCTGCCGAACGGCGTGCTGGCCAATATCGCGCGCCGCCGCCAGCGCGACATCTTCGAGAACCTGCCCGATGCGCTGGACCTGCTCACGGTCTGCGTCGAAGCGGGGCTGAGCATGGAGCGCGCACTGGCCAAGGTGGCGGCCGAGGTGCATATCAAAAGCGTGGTGCTGGCGCAGGAGCTGCAGCTGGTGCTGATGGAAATGCGCGCCGGTTTCAGCAAGGAGAAAGCCTTGCGCAACCTGGCCTTGCGCAGCGGCGTGGAAGACGTGGACACCCTGGTGGCGATGCTGGTGCAGGCCGAACGCTTCGGCACCAGCATGGGCGACTCCCTGCGTGTGCATGCCGAGAACCTGCGCCTGAAACGCAGCCAGGCGGCGGAGGAGGCAGCCGCCAGGGTGGCGGTGAAGCTGCTGTTCCCGCTCATCTTCTGCATCTTCCCGGCCTTGATGGTGGTCCTGATGGGACCGGCCGGCATTCAGATGAGCAGGATTTTCCTGGACCAGCCGCATTGAATTTTTCCGGAGAGCGCGATGAACACCTGCACACTGTATTGCACCGCGATTGCCGCCACGGCCATGCTGCTGGCTTGCGGTTCCACACCGCCGCCGCTGGTGGAGGCGGCGCCGCCGGCCGGCATCGGCGCCGACGGTTATTACGCCCTGGGCCGCAGCGAGCATGAGGCCCATCATGCGGCGCAGGCGCGGCGCGCCTATCGTCTAGCCTTGCAGCTTGACGCGCGCCATGCGCATGCGCGCAATGGCCTGGCGGTGCTGCTGGCCGAGCAGGGCGACTACGACGGCGCGATAGCGCTGTGGCGTGCCTTGCTGGAGGATGAGCCGCAGCTGCCGGTGCAGGACAGCGCCTTGCTGCTGGCGAATCTGTCCTACGCCTACTATTTGAAGAACGATCTCGAAGGGGCCCTGCAACTGCTGGAGAAAGTCTGCGCGCTGCAGCCGGCCAATGCGCAGAACTGGGAGAAGCTGGCGGCGCTGCTGGAGCAGAGTGGACAGAGTACACGTGCCTTGCAGATGATGCGCCAGGCGCGCATGCTGCGCCAGCACGATATCGGCCAGGACTATGCGCTGGCGCGCGGCAGCGTTCCCGCCACGGCCTTGCCTACGGCGGCAGCCAGCCTCGCCAGCGCCTGGCCGGAGCTGGCGGAAAAGACCGAGCTGCACGCGCTTGGCCCGGCCCTGGTGGAAGTGCGCCGCGCGCCGCTGCGGCCCACGCAGGCCGCGCCGTTGCCTGCATCGACAGTAGCGGCAGCAACGGCAGCCGCACCAGCTGCCGATGAAAATGTCCGGGCGGGTGCGCAAGAGCAGCCCGCCACCGTGCTGCTCCTCGAAATCAGCAACGGCAATGGCGTGCAAGGCATGGCGGCAGCCATGGCGCGTCGTCTGCGCGGCCATGGCGTGGAGGTGGTGCGCCTGTCGAATGTGCGGCCCTTCGCCGTGCGCCAGACGCATATCGAGTATGGCGAGGGCTTGCGCGAGGCCGCCGGGATGCTGTCTCAGCGTGTGGGCCGCGGTGAACTGCCGCAAGCGCAGCAGGCCGCGCCGGCCATGCTGAAGCGCGTGAATATGCGCCTGGTGCTGGGCCGCGATCTACCGGCGGCAGCGGAAATAAAAAAGCCGTCCGGACCAGCCGGACGGCAAGCACCATAGGCATGGAGAGAAAGCTTTACTGCCAGGCCACGCTGCCCAGCCCGCGCGAGCTGGATTGGCGGCTGGTGGGACGGCCATACACGGTGGCCGATCCCATGCCGCTCAGGCGCAGATTGGCCGAATTCTTGGCATAGACGGTGGCGCCACCGAGGCCGCTCATATCCACGTCCACGCTGTCGGCGCGCAACTGCTGCGCATCGAGGCTGCCGATGCCGCCCAGTTTGGCGCGCAGATTCTTGCTTTGCCCGGCGATGATGATCTGGCCAGCACCGCGCAGATTGAGGTCGACGTTTTCGGTTTCGCCCGCATTCACCGTCATGCTGCCCACGCCGCTGAGGCGCGCGTCATAGCTCTTGAAGTGCGAGGTCATGGTGACGGCGCCCGCGCCTTCCAGCGAGAGGCGCATTTCCTCGCCATCGAAACCGGTGACGACGGCGGAACCCACGCCCGAGGACACCAGCTCGCGCAGATTCGGCAGCGTCAGCTCGGCGCGCAGGTTCGGGCTGGAGAGATGCATGCCGCGCAGTTCGGTGCCGATGCGCAGGGTCTGTCCGTTTTGCGTGATGGTGATCTTTTGCAGATAGCGCTTGTCGCCCGATACCACCAGCGATGCCGCCGGCCCCTGTTTCAGATGCAGATCGATCACCCCATCCAGCACCACCTTGACGACGCGCGCATCGACCTGGCGCGACTCGCTTGCCGTTTCGGCCGCCATCGCCATGGTGCTGGCGTTGGCATACAGGGTCACAGCCATCATCGTTGCGTTGATAAACTTGTTCATCGAATGCTCCGTCGTCAGGGGATGCGGTTGGTGGAACATCATCAGAGGGCGGCTTTTTCGGCGGCGCTCAGGCGTTTTGCGGTGATGGTCACCACTTGCATATCGCTGGCGGCGGCCTTGGCCACCACGGGCGTGCTGGCCTTGACGCTGGCCGGTACGGCCGCCGTTGCCATGGCGCTGGCGCCGCCCAGTACTGCTGCCACGATGAAGATGGCTTCCATGTGTTTGGCGATGTTCATTTGTGCTCTCCTTGTCAGTTCGCTGCGTGTTTCGTGTTCCGATGAGTGAACTATAGAGAAGCGCCCTGTCCAACTCTACGGACTTGCGACGAACTGCATTTTTGGCGACTTGAAATGCGTTTAAGCGAACTTGAGCCAGATTCGGCTCAAGTTCGCGGATGAAACTCGGAGGGGACGGAAAAGCGGAGGGGAGGGCGGGGCGTGCAGAGGGAAAAGCGCAGGAAAATCAGGCCTCTTCTTCCTCCGTTTTGGCCTGGCGCATCCAGGTCACCAGGGGCAGCGAATCCTTCAGGCCGGCCGCGATCTGCGGCAGCAGCAGTTCGGGCTTGTTCAGCTCCACCTTCACCTCGGTCCAGATGAAGAAGCTTTTCAGCTTGATGAACTCGATGTGTTCATGCTCGGCGTCGAAGCCCTTGGGCGGACGCTGCAGCTTGCCTTCGTTCTGGATGGTACCGTAGCGCGCCTTGAGCGCCTTGTTATTCAGCACCTTGCGGAAGCCGGCCGCATCTTCCACCATATGCTTGCGCAGCGCGCGCAGGCGGTGCGGCGGTGGAATGTATTCGCCGGCGCCGAAATGCAGCATGCCTTCCTTATTGAGCTGGAAGTAGTAGGTCGGGCCACCCGCCATGGTGGGGCGGCGCATGTCGTTGGGCGCCAGCGCGGCCGAGAAATTGGTCTTGTACGGGCTTTTATCGTGGGCGAAGCGCACGTCGCGGTTGATGCGGAACATGGCTTTCTTCGGATTGCAGAATTTGACGGCTGGGTCGAACTTCCCTACTTCCACGATCACCTGGGTGACCAGCTCCAGAAATTCCTCGCGCAGGATGTCGTAGCGCGGTTTGTTCATGATGAACCAGGGACGATTATTGTTTTCGCTGAGTTCTTGCAGATAGCGGGTCAGGTCGCGCAGATGCATAGGTTTCCGTTTACTTGGTTTTGGTGACAGGGCGTTTGCCCACGGTGAGTTCGAGTTCGGTTTCGCGGCTTTTGCGCAGCACGCGCATCCTGGACTGGCCGCCCGGCTGCAGCTGGGCGATCAGGTTGAGCATTTCATTGGTGTCCTTGACCGGCTTGCCGTCCACCGACAGCAGGATGTCGCCGGGGCGCATGCCGGCGCGGTCGGCCGGGCCGTTGCGCACCACGCCGGCGATGATGGCGCCGCTGTCGCGTTGCAGGCCGAAGCTTTGCGCCAGCTCGGGCGTGATCTCCTGCGATTCGACGCCGATCCAGCCGCGCACCACGTGGCCGCTGCGGATGATCGATTCCAGCACCGACTTGGCGGTGGTGACGGGAATGGCGAAGCCGATGCCCACCGAGCCGCCGCTCTGCGAATAGATGGCTGAGTTGATGCCGAGCAGATTGCCGTTGGTGTCGATCAGGGCGCCGCCCGAGTTGCCGAAGTTGATGGCGGCGTCGGTCTGGATGAAATTCTCGAAGTGGTTGATGTGCAGATTGTTGCGGCCCAGCGCCGAGATGATGCCCATGGTGACGGTCTGGCCCACGCCGAAGGGGTTGCCGATGGCCAGCACCACGTCGCCGACGCGGGCCTGCTCGTCGTGGCCGAGGACGATGGCGGGCAGCTTGTCCAGGTTGATCTTGATGACGGCCAGGTCGGTTTCCGGGTCGGTGCCGACGATGCTGGCGGCGGCCTTGCGCCCGTCGGCCAGCACCACCTCGATCTCGTCGGCGGCATCGACCACATGGTTATTGGTCAGGATATAGCCTTCCTGGCTGACGATCACGCCCGAACCGAGGCTGTTCTGCTCCTCCTCCTCGCCATCGCGTTCGCGCTCGCCGAAAAAGCGCTTGAAGAAGGGATCGCGGCTCAGCGGATGCTGGCGCTTCGGCGTCTTCGAAGTGAGGATGTTGACCACGGCCGGCATGGCGCGTCCGGCCGCAGCCCGGTAGGAGCCGGACTGGGGCGCGCCACCGGTCGATTCCAGCAGCACGGCGGGGCGGGTGGTGGTGCCCAGCTGCTGCGCGCGCTCGGGAGCGCGCGCCTCGCGCGCCGGGCGCAGGGCGGAATAGACGAAGTACAGTGCCAGGACGATGGTCACCGTTTGCGCAAACAATAACCAGAGTCTTCGCATGGTGTTTCTATTATATTAAGGCAGGCCGCGCGCGGCCTGTCTGCTCCCTGGCGGGGGCGGCGGCTTAGCGCTTCAAGGCATCGCGGATTTCGCGCAGCAGCACGATATCTTCCGCCGGCGGCGCCGGTTCGGCGGCGGCCGCCGGTGCTTCCTTGCGGCGCGCGATATTCACCAGGCGCACCATCTGGAAGATCACGAAGGCCAATATGATGAAGTTTAGCAGGATGGTCAGGAAGTTGCCGTAGGCGATAACCGCGCCCAGCTTTTTCGCCTCGGCCAGGCTCAGATTGGCCGCCTGGCCATTGAGCGGCAAGTAGTAGTTGGCGAAATCGAGGCCGCCGAGCAATTTGCCGATGGGCGGCATGATGATGTCCTGCACCAGCGAGTCGACGATCTTGCCGAAGGCCGCGCCGATGATGACACCGACCGCCAGGTCGATCACATTGCCCTTCATGGCAAAGTCTTTAAATTCCTGCAACATGGCCATATGGCACCTCCATGAGTTTGAATGTTTCGCCGATCATACAGTTTTTTCCGTTTGTGTCGCAAATCTGTTGCATGCTGGGAAATTTCGCCAAATACAGGCACAATCCCGGATTGCAAACGTTTTTTCTTTAAATCGCTTTGAGCTTACCTTATAATTTAAGGTTGCTAGAAGCTCTATTAACGCTTAGAACTCGTTTCAAAATGGTCATGGAGTTGTGCAGCTTTCTGCTGGGCAGGACTTGTATCGCCCCCGTCGCCATTTTGGAACGAGTTCTTAAATAAATAAGATTCGCATTTTGACTGATTGGGGTTTGTATGAGTAACGAAAAGCAGGTCGATTCCAGCCGACGCGGCTTGCTCGTCGCCACGTGCGCGGCGGGTGGGGTGGTCGGTTTGGGTACTACGGGAGCCTTGGTAAGTACATTCCAGCCATCGGAACGGGCGAAAGCCGCCGGCGCCCCGGTTGAGGTGGACATCTCCTCGCTGCAGCCAGGCGAGATGAAAACCGTGGAATGGCGCGGCAAGCCGGTCTGGATTCTGAAGCGCACCCCGGAAATGGTGGCGTCGCTGAAAAAAACCCATAACCAGCTGGCCGACGCCGACTCCCAACGCAACCCAGCCGAATTCACACCCGAGTACTGCATGAACGAGCACCGCTCGATCAAGCCGGAAATCCTGGTAGCCGTCGGCATCTGTACCCACCTGGGCTGTTCGCCATCGACCAAATTCGCCTCGGGCCCACAGCCCTCCCTGCCGGACGACTGGCAAGGCGGCTTCCTCTGCCCCTGCCACGGTTCGACCTTCGACATGGCCGGCCGCGTATTCAAGAACAAGCCGGCGCCGGACAATCTGCCTGTGCCGCGCCATATGTATCTGAGCGACAGCAAGATCCTGATCGGTAAAGACGAGAAAGGCGAGGCATAAACATGGCGGCTTTCAAGGAAACCAAATTCCCGGCCGACGCGCCGGTGGCGCAGAAGGCGGTGGGCTGGATCGATGACCGCTTCCCCCTGACCAAGCTGTGGAACGATCAGTGGGGCAAATACTACGCCCCGAAAAACTTCAACTTCTGGTACATCTTCGGTTCCCTGGCCATGTTCGTGCTGGTGCTGCAGATCGTCACCGGCATCTTCCTGACCATGCACTACAAGCCGGACGCCAACCTGGCCTTCGGTTCGGTCGAATACATCATGCGTGAAGTACCATGGGGCTGGCTGGTGCGCTATATGCACTCGACCGGCGCCTCGTCCTTCTTCATCATCGTCTACCTGCACATGACCCGTGGTCTGATGTATGGTTCTTACCGCAAGCCGCGCGAACTGATCTGGCTGTTCGGTTTCGCCATCTTCCTGTGCCTGATGGCCGAAGCGTTCTTCGGCTACCTGCTGCCATGGGGCCAGATGTCGTACTGGGGCGCCCAGGTGATCGTCAACCTGTTCGGCGCGATTCCGCTGATCGGCCCTGACCTGTCGCTGTGGATCCGCGGCGACTACGTGGTGTCCGACGCCACCCTGAACCGCTTCTTCGCCTTCCACGTGATCGCGATCCCGCTGGTGCTGCTGGGTCTGGTGGCTGCCCACCTGATCGCCCTGCACGAAGTCGGTTCGAGCAATCCGGACGGCATCGAAGTCAAGGAAAACCTGGGCGCCGACGGCCATCCAGTGGACTCGATCCCTTCCCACCCTTACTACACCGTGCACGATCTGTTCGGCGTCTCGATCTTCCTGCTGATCTTCAGCGCCGTCGTGTTCTTCGCGCCGGAAATGGGTGGCTATTTCCTGGAATACAACAACTTCCTGCCGGGCGATTCGCTGAAAACCCCGCTGCATATCGCGCCAACCTGGTACTTCACGCCGTTCTACTCGGTGCTGCGCGCCACCACCGCCGACTTCATGTGGGTGCTGATGGCCGGTACCGCCGCTTACGTGGCCTTCCTGTGGCTGAAGTCGCGCCTGTCCTTCCAGGTCAAGGCCGCGATTGCCGTGGGCGCCCTGGTGGCCATCGTCGGCATGTTGCCGAGCGTGCTGGATGCGAAATTCTGGGGCGTGGTGTTCTTCGGCGGCTCCGTGGTGATCCTGGCCTTCCTGCCATGGCTGGACCACTCGCCGGTGAAATCGATCCGTTATCGTCCTGACTGGCACAAATATGTGTACGCGCTGCTGGCGATCGCTTTCGTGACCCTGGGCTACCTCGGTACCCAGGCGCCAAGCGTGATCGGCACCATCGTTTCGCAAGTGTGCACCCTGTACTACTTCGGCTTCTTCCTGCTGATGCCATGGTGGAGCGCCGCGGGTACGTTCAAAAAAGTGCCGGATCGCGTGACTTTCCATCCGCACTAATCGACGACCCGAACGCTAAGCAAAAGGATTGATACATGAATTTTCCTAAGAAACTGCTCGCCATCCTGGCCCTGCTGCCAGGCCTGGCCTTCGCAAGTGAAGGTGGCCACCCGCTGGACAAGGCGCCGGACCGTTCGCACAATATGGCGGCACTGCAGAACGGCGCCAAGCTGTTCGTCAACTACTGCCTGAACTGCCACAATGCCTCGTCCATGCGTTACAATCGCCTGCGTGACCTGGGTCTGAGCGAAGACCAGATCAAGGCCAATCTGTTGTTCACCGGTGAAAAAGTGGGCGAAATGATGACCACCGCCATGCAGGCCAAGGATGCCAAGGCCTGGTTTGGCGTGGTTCCGCCTGATCTGTCGGTGATCGCGCGCGCGAAAGCCTCGCCTGCCGGCACCGGCGGCGACTACCTGTATACTTACCTGCGTACCTTCTACAAAGACGAGGCGCGTCCGACCGGCTACAACAATATGGTTGTGCCGAACGTGGCGATGCCGCACGTGCTGTGGCAGATGCAGGGCGTGCAGGAAGCCGTGTTCGCCGAAGAAAAAGATCCGCATGACCCAAGCAAGAGCGTGCACAAGTTCACCGGCTTCAAGCAGGTGGCACCGGGCACCCTGAGCAAGATCGATTTCGACACCCAGGTGGCGGATTTGGTCGGCTATATGGAATGGATGGCGGAACCTGCGCAACAGACTCGCAAGAAGCTGGGCGTGTGGGTGCTGATCTTCCTGACCGGCTTTGCACTGCTGGCATGGCGCCTGAACGCGTCGTACTGGAAAGAAGTTAAATAAGAGAGCGCGCCGGCTCGTCCGGCGCGTGTTTCACGCGGCCTGCCAATCAAGCAGGCCCGATCTGGGGTGATCCGCTCGGCGGTATCGCCCCCTTTGTTTCTAAGGAACTACAAACATGATGGTTCTCTACTCGGGTACTACTTGTCCATTCTCCCAACGTTGCCGTCTGGTCCTGTTCGAAAAAGGCATGGACTTTGAGGTGCGCGATGTTGACCTGTTCAACAAGCCGGAAGATATTTCGACCATGAATCCCTACGGCCAGGTGCCGATCCTGGTCGAACGCGAATTGATTCTGTACGAATCGAACATCATCAACGAATACATCGACGAGCGCTTCCCGCATCCGCAACTGATGCCGGCCGATCCGCTGATGCGCGCGCGCGCGCGCCTGATGCTGTTCAACTTCGAAAAAGAGCTGTTCGTCCACGTGCACACGCTGGAAAGCGAGCGCGCCAAGGCCAACGACAAGAGCCACGACAAGGCGCGCGCGGAAATCCGCGACCGTCTGACCACGCTGGCTCCGCTGTTCCTGAAGAACAAATACATGCTGGGCGACGAGTTCTCCATGCTGGACGTGGCCGTGGCCCCGCTGCTGTGGCGCCTCGACCATTACGGCATCGAGCTGTCGAAAACGGCTGCCCCGCTGATGAAATACGCCGAGCGCATCTTCTCGCGCCCGGCCTATATCGAAGCGCTGACCCCATCCGAGAAGGTGATGCGCCGCTAAGCGCGGCACACGTCTGTCACTGACTTTCCGGCGCGTGCGGCCCCAGGCCCGCGCGCCGTGTTTTATCTGGTTTTCAATATGTCTGAAATCTCAACCAAGCCCTATATGCTGCGCGCCATTTACGAATGGTGCACCGACTGCGGCTACACCCCGTATCTGGCGGTGAAAGTCGATGCCGCCACCCGCGTGCCGATGGAGTACGTGAAGAAGGGCGAGATCGTGCTCAACATCAGCTACGGCGCCACCTCCGCGCTGAAGATGGACAATGACGCGATCTACTTCCACGCCCGCTTCGGCGGCGTGTCGCGCGAGATTTACATCCCGGTCAACAATGTGATGGCGATTTACGCCAACGAAAACGGCCAGGGCATGGCCTTCGAACCGCTGTTGGGCATGGCTTCGGCGGCGGCAGAAGAAGCGCCTGAACCCGAAGCGCCAGCGGCCCCCGCACCGGTGCTGGCGGCCGTTCCCGCCAGCGCCCCGGCCCCGGCCAGCGAGGACGAGGACAAGGGCCCGGACGACGGCGGCGAGCCGCCCAAAAAAGGCAGCCGCCCCACCCTTACGCGTATCAAATAGCGTATAATCGCCCCCGTAAAAGTTACGCCGGCTTAGCTCATTTGGTAGAGCAGTTGATTTGTAATCATCAGGTGGCCAGTTCGAAACCGGCAGCCGGCACCAAGAAAAAGTAAAAAGCCCAGCCTGTTCGGCTGGGCTTTTTGCCATCCATACGCAGTCTGAATCTAGTTATGTCTCTGATGGGAGCGAATGATGGATTCTGCGCTTGCCCCTTTTTCCGCCGATGTGAAATCCTGGCCGATGCTGACTGCTTGGCCGCCTTGGTTTGACTAGTCACCCCTGAGTAGATCATGTTGAAGAGAGTTTGTAGCGCTTTGCTTTTCATGTGGCGATAGTTCCGGCTTGCAGCAATTAGTGCCAATGGCTAGAGCTCGCTGAGGTGTGCAGCAGTTAACTCAATCATAGGAGGTCTACATGAATATCCCGGTGCCTCAGCTTTACTTGGGCAAACGCTATCATGCTGAACTATTCGCTGTCTTAGGCGTGCTAGGATTTTTGGTTAACATGTTGATTCTCTTTGCCGGTGGCGTGTACCTGGATAAAGAGAGCTATAAATTGGTTTCCTCGCTTACTGTAAGTGCCTGGGTACTTTTGCCGCCGCTCTGGTTCTTCTACGAATTCTTCTACTATTTTCCAAAGCACGGAAATCCAGCTGCAGGCTTCGATAGGCTCAAAGCTGTTCAAGACGTTACATCCAAGGTGTGGGCGGCTGTTGGGCTTGTTCTTGGCGCAATTTACACTGTTAAGTTTTCCGCTTAGGTATTAGCTGTCTCGAGAGTAGCGCTTACTTCATGAATGCCAATTGTGAGCACGGCTTGCCGGTTGGTTCTGTACAGGAGTGCTGGCTTAAACGCGTTGGATTGTTAGCTTGAGTCCCGCCGCTTCAAGTACCGCGTGAAGGGTCTTGGCGGTTGGACTTCGAGTTGGGGATAAGGTACGGTACAGGCTTTCGCGCGGAATGCCAGTGTGCTGAGCCACTGCCGCCATGCCTTGCGCCTCAGCGACCTGCCTGAGTGCCGCGAGCAATGTCTGGTGACCACCATCCAGACTGACCTCGTCCAGCGCAGCTGCAAGATATGTATCCGCCAGCTCCGGATCCTCCCTGAGCAGCTCTACTACTATTTCGTCATGTGGCCGCGATGATCTGTTCACGACTGATTCCTTGTGCGCCCATCTGCTTGGATGTAATAGACGATTTCATACATCGCATTGTTTGTGAAGTATACGTTACAGAGTGGCGCATGCAAGGACGGTTGATATGAATGAAATCAGCAGATTGATCCGCCTATGCTTTTTCCCGAGGTGAGATCGAAGCCAAAGTCGCATTCATAACCCTGGGAAGGACGAAAGCGGCAGGTGATGTGCTCTTTTTCCCGGATACGGCCGCCTTTTTCAGTGAAGCATACGCTCTTCTTGTCAGGTCCCATGGCTTTGAACATCTCTTTCGCTGCTTGGCCTCGAATGTAGAACGCGGCGTGTATGTCATGGCGAGTGGCCGCATATGGATCACCGAGCTCGCCGCCGTAGATTATGTATTTCACATCGGCGGGCTTCAGCATCCATTCCCAAGCCGAGGCACCGTGTGCCAGGGCGGTAAAAGCGGCGATAAAGCGCAGGGAAATGGCGATATGCTTCATGACTTCGGCCTATGAATGTATTGTCAGCTTGTTTCGGACATTGTGGCGATGTGCCGGCTGCGGATCTTGGCGTAGGTCAACTATGTGTCGAGCGGCAAGTTATGCTTGAGTCATATCAGCCGAGCTTCTTATCGCCAGGTTGTTACCATTAATTTTAAAAACCTTGATTTCTATCAAGTGAGAATGATTCTCATTTGTAATAGCATGTTGGTCTTTCTTTGTAAGCGACAAGCAGAGCTTGGCGCGACATTGATCTTCTACAACAACAAAGGGATTACCCGTCATGCTATCTTCCGCCCGTTTTTTCACGCCGCTTAAAGCCACGCTCGCCGTCCTCGCCGCAGTTTCCAGTTTCGGCGCCAACGCCGTCGAATACCCGATCGGCGCGCCGCAGCAGCGCTTTGGCATGGAAATCTCCGCCGTGTATTTGCAGCCGGTCGTGATGGAACCGGACGGCATGATGCGCAAGGCGGAGGAGTCGGATATCCATATCGAGGCCGATGTGCGCGCGCTGAGCGGCAATCCAAATGGCTTCGAAGAGGGTGCCTGGATCCCCTATCTGCTGGTGAAGTATGAAGTGAGCAAGGCCGGCAGCAACGACAAGATCAGCGGCGACTTCATGCCGATGGTGGCCAATGATGGCGCCCACTACGGCGACAACGTCAAACTGTTCGGCCCTGGCAAATACCACGTCAAATACACCATCCTGCCGCCGAGCGAAAACAAGCATGCGCACTTCGGCCGCCACACCGACCGCCTGACCGGCGTGCGTCCGTGGTTCAAGCCCTTCGTGGTGGAGTACGACTTCACCTATGCCGGTATCGGCAAGAAGGGAGGATATTGAGCGATGCGCCGCACCTTCCCCTTGTCCGCGCCCAAGGCGCTAGCGCTGGGCGCAGCCCTGCTATGCGCCGCTGCCGGCGCCCAGGCGGCGCCTTCGCAGGCTGAATTAATCAAGCTGCTGGAAAAGCTGAATCAGAGGGTTGAGCGTCTGGAGCAGCGCAACACGGAACTGGAGCGTGAGCTGCGCGCGACGCATGCGCCACAAGCCCAGGCCAGCAATGTGGAAGAACGCGTGCAGGTGCTGGAGAAGCAGCAGGAAAGCCTGGCGCGCAGTCTGGAAACGGATGCGATCAGCGAGAAAGAGCCTGAGCTGACCATGCGCCTGAAGGCCATTGAATCGCAGGCCCAGGGCATGCTCGCCGCTGCGCGCAAAGTCGATGCGCTCGATGGCATTAGTGCGGGTCTGAGCCTGACCACTGTGGTGCAGAAAAACGCCAAGGCGGGCAGCCAGCTCAATTACCGTGGTGATGGCTATATCAGCCTGCCGCTGGAAGCGATTGGCGATATCAAACATAAGGTGTTCGCGCAATTCCGCCTTGGCCAGGGGGCTGGCCTGAACGAACATCTGTCCACCTACTCCGCACCGAATGCCACCGCCTTCCGCCTGGCCAGCCTGCCGAACGACGACTCGGCGGCGATGCTGGCGCAAGCCTGGTACCAGGCCGATATTCCGCTGCCCTTCGGCGGTTTCGCGCCGCGGTCCAAGGAAAGGCTGGAAGTCAATTTCGGCAAGATGGACCCCTTCGTCTTCTTCGACCAGAACGGCGCTGCCGGCGATGAAACGCGCCAGTTCATGAACGCGGCCTTCGTCCACAATCCTCTGCTCGATGCGGGCCATGACATCGGTGTCGACGGCAACGGCTTTGCGCCGGGCATGCGCCTGTCCTACTACAACGTGCAGGATAAGCAGCAGCCATGGCGTCTCTCGCTTGGCGTCTTCGGCGCCGGCAAGCGCGGCGCGAACTATGAGCACAGCCTGGCGCAGCCGATGGTGATGGTGCAGGCGGAAACCGAGCAGCGCTTCTTTGGCGGCCTGGCGGGCAATTACCGCGTCTATGCCTGGCGCAATCCGCAGGCGGCCCACTACGACGAAAGCATCACCGAGCAGGAAGTGCATACCGGCTGGGGCATCTCGGCCGATCAGCGTGTCGGCGATGGTGTGACCTTGTTCGGCCGCTATGGCCATCAGGTGAAAGGCAATGTGCGCTTCGACCGCGCGCTGACCGTGGGTGCGGAACTCAATGGTTCCTACTGGGACCGTGGCGCCGACAGCCTGGGCCTGGCCTTTGGCTTGCTGAAGAACAGCCGCAGCTTCAATGCTGCCGGCAGCGGCGAGCAGGTGGCTGAGCTGTACTACCGCTATCGTATTAACAAGCAGTTCGAGCTGTCGCCCAATATCCAGTACATCGGCCATCCTGGCGGCGACCGCGGCGCGGATGCGATGAAAATCCTTGGCGTGCGCGCCCAGCTCACTTACTAAGGTCAGCCATGCATATTGTTCGTCGTCTGTTGCTGTCTTTGCTGGCAGTGCTGGGCATCCTGAGCGCCGTGCCGGCGCAGGCGGAAGAAATGCCGACCTTCACGCTGGTGATGCGCGCCGGTCGCTTCCTGCCTGAGACTATCGAGGTGCCGGCCAATACCAAGTTCCGCCTGCTGGTGAAGAACGAGGGGCCGGGCGCCGAGGAGTTCGAGAGCGTGGAGCTGCGCAAGGAGAAGGTGCTGGCGCCCGGCGCATCGAGCTTCCTGATCTTCCAGCCGCTCAAACCGGGTACGTATAAGTTCTTTGGCGAGTTCCATCCGGCGACGGCGCAGGGACGCATCGTTGCGAAGTAAGGAGTATCCATGCTGAGTTCCCTCTTTATCGTCTGGCGCGAAAGCGTGGAGGCCATGCTGGTCATCGGCATCCTCTACGCATGGCTGAAGAATAATCCGCAGGGCGAGGTTGGCCTGCGCGCGCTGTGGGGTGGCGTCGTGGCGGGCATTGCACTGGCCGGCCTGCTGGGCTGGACCATGCTGGCGGTGCAGGGCGAGCTGGCAGGGGAGGCGCTGGAGTGGTTCCAGACGGCCATGCTGTTCCTGGCTTCGCTGCTGATCGTGCAGATGGTGCTGTGGATGCAGAAGCATGGCCGCCATATGCGGCAAGGCCTGGAGCGCGAGCTGGCGCAGGCCTCCGAAAAGCTCGGCGTTTTCGGCGTGGCCGTCGTCGCTGCGCTGGCAGTGGCGCGCGAAGGCGCGGAAACCGTGATCTTCCTGTACGGGATGCAGATGGACGATCCGGCCGGCAGCGCCATCGCCTTTGGCGCGGGCGTGCTGCTGGCAGGGATCACCGCCTGGATCGTCAACCGCGGCTTGGGCATGCTCAATTACCGCAACTTCTTCCGTGTCAGCGGCCTGTTGCTGCTGCTGTTCGCGGTGGCGCTGCTGGCCGCTGGTACGGATAGGCTGATCGGCATGGGCGCCTTGCCGCCGCTGGTCGATCCGCTGTGGGATACCTCGCTGCTGCTGGACGACAGCAGTCCTTCCGGCGCCTTGCTGTCGGCCTTCACCGGCTATCGCGCGCGTCCTTCGCTGATGCTGGCGATCGTGTACGTGGCTTTCTGGCTTGCGGTCCTGCTGGTGCAAAGGCGCTTGAAGCGCAATGCGTGAGATGGAGTTGAGGGCCGCGCCCAGAGCCGGCATGCTGGCGCGTCTTGGCGATGCGATGGCGCGCCGGCGCGGGACCGTTCTGGCGCTGCAGTGGTGCGTGATCGTCTTCTACCTGGTGCTGCTGGTGGTGCCGGCCTTCATGCCGATTCCGGACCAGGATGCGCATCTGTATTCGAACCTGCGCCTGTTTGCGCAGTTCATGTTCTGGGGTATCTGGTGGCCTTTCGTGATGCTGGCTACCATGCTGTTCGGTCGCGCCTGGTGCGGCGTCTTCTGTCCTGAAGGGGCACTGACCGAACTGGCCAGCAAGCATGGCCTGGGACGCTCGATTCCACGCTGGATGCGCTGGGGCGGCTGGCCGTTCACCGCCTTCGTTTGCACCACGGTGTATGGACAACTGGTCAGCGTCTACGAATATCCGCAGGCGGCCCTGCTGGTGCTGGGCGGCTCCACCGTGGTGGCGGTCGCCGTCGGCTTCGTGTACGGCAAGGGCAAGCGCGTCTGGTGCCGCTATCTGTGTCCGGCCAGCGGCGTCTTCGCGCTGCTGGCGAAAATCGCACCGGTGCATTTTCGTGTCGATGAAGAGGCGTGGCAGCGCGATACCGGCCGCAAGCCTATGGTCAACTGCGCGCCGCTGATCGATATCCGCCACATGAAGAGCGCGTCGGCCTGCCATGCCTGCGGACGCTGCAGCGGCTATCGCGGCGCGGTGCAGCTGGCGGCCCGCAGTCCGGCGGCCGAGATTCTTTCACGTGGCGGCAAGGAGGCGGGACGCGGCGAAGTGCTGACGCTGATCTTTGGCGTGATCGGCATCGCCACCGCCGCCTTCCAATGGTCGTCCAGCCGCTTCTTCGTGCAGATGAAAACCGCTGCCGCCACCTGGCTGATCGAGCGCGATTCCTTCATGCTGTTGAACGATAACGCGCCATGGTGGCTGCTCACGCACTACCCGGCCGCTAACGATGTCTTCAGCTGGCTCGATGGCCTGTGCATCCTTGCCTATATTCTCGGCGGCGGGCTGGCTTTGGGACTGGCCGTGTTCGTGGCGGTATGGCTGGCGGCCCGGCTGGCCGGTCCTGGCGCGCTGTCGTGGCGGCGTCTGGCCATGGGGCTGGTGCCAATGGCGGGGACGGGCGTTTTCCTCGGCCTGACCATGCTGACGCTGACGCATCTGAAAGCGGAACGCATCGTGTTGGCCTGGGTGCCTGCCGCCCGCATGCTGCTGCTCACCGGCGGTAGCGGCTTCTCCGCGTGGCTGGGCTGGCGCCTGGCGGATAGTGCGCCAATCACGCGGCGGCTGGCGGCGTTCGCGGTGTATGTGCTGCCGCTTGCACTGATCGATGCGATCTGGGGCTTCGGGATATTTTCCTGAGATGGTGCGGATCTGGGCGTGCCCGCTCATTTGGGCGATAGTGGTATGCTGCCGCGCCACAGCGATGTAATCCGTCGATATTGCCGGGAGCCGCCATGCCCTATCCTTCGTCCGAAGCACTGACTGCCGCTACGCTGTCCTTCCAGGACAGCACGCCATACGCCGAGCAGTTCGGCGACGTCTATCATTCCAATGAGGGCGGTCTGGCCCAGGCGCGCCACGTCTTCCTTAGCGGGAACGATTTGCCTGGGCGCTGGCAAGGCCGCGCCGAATTCTCCATGCTGGAAACCGGCTTTGGCCTGGGTCTGAATTTTCTCGCGACGTGGCAGGCCTGGCGCGCCGACCCGCTGCGCTGCCGGCGCTTGCATTACACGTCCATCGAAAAATATCCCTTCCATGCAGCCGATCTGGCCCAGCTGCATGCGCGCTGGCCCGAACTCGACGCATTTTCGGTCCAGTTGCGCGCGCAATGGCCGGCACTGACGGCGGGCGCGCATCGCCTGCTGCTGGACGAGGGCCAGGTGGAGCTGACGCTGGTCTTGGGCGACGTCGCCGATTGCCTGCCCCGGCTCGATCTGCGCTGCGCTGCCTTCTATCTCGACGGCTTTGCGCCGGCTAAAAACCCCGGGATGTGGGCGCCGCCAGTGCTGAGCCATCTGCACAAGCTGGCGCTGCCGGGCGCCACCCTGGCCACCTTTAGCGCGGCGGGGCCGGTGCGCCAAGCTTTGCGCCAGGCGGGCTTCGTCTGCAAGCGGCGGCCGGGCTTCGGCAGCAAGTGGCATATGCTGGCGGCCCGCTTTTCGCCCGAGGAAGCGCTGGCGCAGAGCTTGCGGAGTGTTACCAATGGTTAGGATGTAAGTTTCGACGATGAGTTGTTTACGGTGGCGAATGGTGCGCCAACCCGGCTTTCCCTGGGCGAGGCGTGAATCCGGCTCAAAGGACAACTTGTTACAAAGTAATTTTCCCCTGCATTGTCTTTATTCTTTTCCAACAGTACACTCGGTTACAACATTGGCTGAATTACAGCCCGTGTTGACTTAACCGGGGCATGTCCTTCAAATAAAGAAAAGGAGTACGAAGTGAAAAAATATGGGGCAGAATTTTTCGGCACCTTCTGGCTGGTGCTGGGCGGCTGCGGCAGCGCCGTGCTGGCGGCGGCGTTTCCTAACGTCGGCATCGGCCTGCATGGGGTGTCGCTGGCCTTTGGCCTGACGGTGCTGACCATGGCGTTCGCCATCGGCCACATCTCGGGCTGCCATCTGAATCCGGCCGTTTCCATCGGCCTGTGGGCGGGCGGACGCTTCCCGGCCAAAGACCTGTTGCCCTACATCGTGGCGCAGGTACTGGGCGGGATTGCGGCGGGCGGCGTGCTGTATCTGATCGCCAGCGGCAAGGCCGGCTTCGATGTGAGCGCCGGTTTCGCTTCCAACGGCTACGGCGAACATTCGCCGGGCGGCTACAGCCTGGTCGCGGCGCTGGTCACTGAGATCGTGATGACCGCCTTCTTCCTGATCGTGATCCTGGGCGCGACCGACAAGCGCGCGCCGCAAGGCTTCGCGCCGATCGCCATCGGCCTGTGCCTGACCTTGATCCACCTGATCAGCATCCCCGTCACCAACACCTCGGTCAATCCGGCGCGCAGCACCGCCGTCGCCCTGTACGTTGGCGACTGGGCCGTCGGCCAGCTGTGGCTGTTCTGGGTGGCACCGATTGTCGGCGCCATCGTCGGCGCGGGCATCTACCGCTTCATCGGCAGCGAAGAAAGCGCTGCCGCACCAGCCGCCGTGCAAGCCAGCGCGCGCAGCTAATCCAGCGTCACCGCAACAATAAAAAAGGGGCTCGCGCCCCTTTTTTATTGTCCAGTCCGTGTCCGATTTTGGGGTCTGGCCCCAAAATCGGACACGAGCCCGGCGGTAGCGTCAGGAGAGTTTGAGTACCTGCGGTTTGCGGTCTTTGGCGCTGCAGTAGACGAAGGCTTGCAACGAGGGAACCCAGCGGAACTTGGACCAGATGTTGTTGACGGCGCTTTGCAGCGTGGCCTGGCCGCCGCTGTCGCTGGGCCAGTGCTGCAGCGGCATGGTGCTCCAGGTCCAGGGGCTGCTGGCCGGGTTGGTGGCGGGCGGTTTCAGCTTCACTACCACCGGCGGGTTGGCTGATTGGTCGAGGCCGACAATGCAGCCCAGCTCGTCCACCCATTGCAGGCCGAGTGCGTCGGGACGGTGGAAGTTGATGCCGTTGCCGTCATAGCCTTCCTGCAGCGAGGGCACATTGCCCTGGGTCGTCACCTGCGTTGTGGCGCCGTTCGCCAGGTTGCGGATGTAGAGATTGCGGAAGCGCGTGCCGGCATTCGGTCCCTGCGAGTAGCCGCCGTCGACCGCCACCAGCAGGTTCAGCGAATTGCACAGCACCAGGGCACCATTGGCGAGATTGCCGCCCACGGCCGGGTGCTGGGTGATGGCGCCGGTCTTGCTGACGAAGAGGGTGTAGTCGGTCGGTCCCACGGCCGTCACCCACCAGCCCTGGCGCGCATTGTCCATCACCGTGATCGGGTAGCTGCCGGTGCTGTTCGAAGTGGCCGACAGGCGGATGCGGTTGGGGTCCGCATTTTGCGCCTGGCGCGTGGCCAGCTGGCTGTAGCCGTTCTGCGTCTTGGAGACATCGAGCAGGTTGATGCGGTTTTCGAAGGGGCTGCCGGCCCAGAAGAAGGAGGCCAGCGAGCCGCGCGTGCCGCCGCCCCAGGCGCGCGGGAATTCCTGCAGGCCCAGATAGGTGTGCGGCGTGTACGGCGTGCCGTCCGGCGCCAGGCCGTTGACGAAGGCGCTGGCCAGATTCGGCGCGGCCGGCAGATTGGCGACGCTCCAGCGCAGCGTGGAGAAGTCGCAGATCAGCGAGAACTGTACATTCGGCACTTCGCGGCTGGGTTCATGCCCGCCCGAGTAATACACTTGCGCGCCCAGCGGACTGTAGTCGCGCAGCACGGCGCTGCCGCCCCAGACGTTGAAGGGATTGCTCATCGCCGCCGTGTCGGTCGGCGAGGTGCGGTACAGCGCGGGCGTGACGTCCTGCGCATTGTTTTGCATCGGCACGTCGGCGAAATAGCCGGCGGGCGGCACCCAGGCGGGCAGGCCGGCCACCGGCTTGGCCACAATCTGGATTGTGAAGGGATTGGAAAATGCTTGCGCCATGAGGCGGCCTTTCAAAAACTAATATCGTATAAATGTCCGCCGCCGCATCAGGCATGCGGCATCACGCTCCACACCGGCGCCACATTGAAGCCGCTGGCGAAGCCGCTCCAGTTGGAGGCGCCCTGCATGCGGTCATAGGCCGCTTGGGCGCCCGGCACGTTGTGCTGGACCGCATAGGCCAGCGCCGGCTGCAGATTGCCCCAGTAGCTGGTGGGATCGGGGAAGTTGCCGCCGCGCAGACCGGCGCTGGTGGGCAGGGTTTCGGCCTGCGCCACCCGCATGGCCTGCGATGCGCGGTACAGATCGCCCCAGTTGGCAAACCATGGTCCGCTGCCGCCCGCGAAGTCCGGCGCGTCGGCCGGCGCCACCACGATGGTGTAGACGGCGGCGTCCTGATACAGGTATTCGCTGCTGGCCGTGCCGCCGAAGCGTCCTATCACGCTGCGCGCCTTCCATTGGAAGAAGGCGGCCAGCTTGTCGCGGTTGCCGCCGGCCAGCGGCAGGTCGAGGTCGATGGCATAGCCGATGGCGGCGGTGAAGAAGTCCTGCATCCACGTCGCTTCCGACAGGAAGCCGGTGCCGGGCGTGTAGTTCGAATAGGACTGCACAAAGCCTTGCGGATTGTTCGGCTGGGCCACGTATTGCGTGTGGTAGAAGTCCACGTTGGCGGCCAGCGAGGCCAGGAACTCGTTGCGCAGCACGGTATCGCTGTCGGGCGTGACGCAAGCGGCTTGCGCCAGCGTGCGGATGGCCCAGGCCGCGCCGCGCGCCGTATTCGCGCCGGCGGTGGACTGGAACACGCCGGCCGAGAATTTGCGCGTGGTGTCGGTGTTCTTCAGATAGTTCACGGTGGCCGAGAACAGCACTTCTTCCATGAAGTAGAAGCGGCCCGTCAGCAGATAGGCGGTGAAGCCCACCGAGGGATGGTGCGGCGAATCCCAGGTGGCGGGCGCGGTGCCGGTCGGCGCCGGCGTGTAGGTGCCCTTGCTCGATGCGCCGGTGTTGGCGATGGCCGTGGCGCTGCCGCCGTCCACCACCAGGTTCGGGTAGCTGGAGAAGCGGAAGGGCCGCTGCGTGCCCTGGTCGCGGTAGTGGATGCCGTAGCGTCCCGCGCTGTAGGCGTTGACGATCACGCCGGCAAAGGCGCGCGCGTCGCTGCTGGCGAGGTACAGCACATCCCATTCCGGCAGCAGGCCGATGGCGGGCTGGTAGCCGCCCTGGCCCATGCCGTTCGAGTAATTGCCTTGCTGCAGAGGCGTATAGCTTTGCGCCAGCTTGCTCCATACCGCCGCTGTCGGCGCCACATTGGCGCGGTAGGCGGGCACCAGGCGGCTGGCCTGCAGATAGGCCTTGTCGTGGCTGAAACTCAGCGAAGGCGCGGCGCCCAGCCAGTGGCTCTGGGCCGCGCCGGACAGGAGCACGGTGCGGCAGTGGTTCGGCAGATCGATGGCGGCGCTGAAGCGCTGGCTGCCGCCCAGGGTGAAGGCATAGGTGGCGCTCTTGTTGGTGGGCGCGGCCACCGAGAGGTAGCCGTTCTCGATCCACGGCAGCACTTCCACCGCGCCGCCGGCGTACAGGCGCACTTCCAGCCAGCCCACCAGGTGGGCGTCGTTGCCGATCTGCTTACGGTAAATCCAGGAGCTCATTTGCGGGCCGCTGACCCAGGTCTGGAAGGGTGTGCTCCAGTCGGCGCCCGACCAGGACGCGCTGCCGAAACCGCCCGCGGCGACGCTGGCCGTGATGCCGGTGGCGGCCAGGTTGGCGGTAGTGAGCGCGGCGCCGCCCAGCGCCGTGCCGAGGGCCAGGGTCACGGTCTGGCTGGCGCCCGCGGCCAGGGTGGCGAAGCCGGAAATGGTGGCGAATTTCAGCGAACCGTCGGACCAGTAATTCTTTGGCGTGACCTGCAGGCCCGGCAGGCTGCCGCCGACGCTGGTGCCGCCCGGCACATCGCCCTTGCGGAAGGCATAGCCCAGGGTGAAGGGCAGATTGCTGCCGCCGCTGGCCGAATTCAGCTGGAAGCTCGCCGCAAACGCGGCGGGCCGGCGGATCTGGATGGTGAACGGATTGGAGACAGACTGGCCCATCGCCTTACGCTCCGGTGGCGGTCAGCACAAAGCCATCCACGCTGGCGAGGCCGCCCACGCCGTCGTAATCGAAGGAGCGGGTCAGGTCGTTGTAAACCACGCCTTCGGGCAGCTCGATTGCGTTGAGGCGGATCGCGGCCACATTGCCGCTCACATACTGGCCGATCGGAATGCTGCCTGCCACGCCGAGGGTGAAGGTCAGGGTGGGTATCGCGCTCCATACCGGCGTGCTGCCTGCACCGGGCGTCGGCGGTACTGGCGGATTGGTGGTGGGCGGTGGGGTGGTGGGCGGCGGTGTGGTGGGGGTGACGCCGCTGGTGGTGGCGCTGCCGCCACCGCCGCCGCCGCAAGCTTGCAGGGCAATGCTGCCGGCGCCGGCTGCCGCGAATTTGATGAAGTGGCGGCGCGTGAGGGCAGGGCTGCCGGTGCTTGCCGTATCCGCATCAGGGGCTGCGGAAACCAGGGGAGTATCGCTCGAATGCTTCATTGCTAAGTGTCTGTCCAAAAAAGAAAAACATGGCGCCGTCCGGTAGAAACGACCTCAACCATGCACGCGCACAGTGTCGCATAAATCAAAAAAAGCTGCCTAAAAAAGTGGCGGCAATTGTGCGCGGGAAATCGCAGGAGGCCAGTAAACACGGGCTTTCTTGCTAACACTCCGTACTGTTTTGCAAGCTTGATGAGCGCTTCGACAATTAGTTGTCAAGCGAGCCGGCGCGGCAGCCGGAAGCGGAAACGCGCGCCCTGGCCCGGCGTGCTTTCGAGATGGATGCTGCCTTTCAGGACGGCTTGCGCGATGTTGTGGACGATCGAGAGACCCAGGCCATTGCTGCCCTGGCCCAGGTGGGTGGTGTAGAACGGTTCGAAGACATGCGGCTGGATGGCCGGATCGATGCCGCAGCCGTTGTCTTCGTAGACCAGTTCCACCTCGTCTGCGCTGGCGCTGGCCGACAGGCGCACGCGGCGCTCCTCGTCCTTCTCGTTGAAGGCATGGGTGATGGAGTTGGCGGCCAGATTGGCGATGATCTGTTCGATGTGGCCGGGGTAGCTGTCCATGGCGATGCCGGGCGCCACCTCGAGCTGCAACTCGATGCGGGCGCGCCGCAGCGAAGGGCCGAGCGCCGCCACCACATCGTGCACCGCCTGGTGCAGTTCGAAGGCGCGCCGCTGCTGCGTGCTCTGGTCGACGGCGATCTGCTTGAAGCTGGCGATCAGGTTGCTGGCGCGCGTGGCGTTGCGTTCGATCAGTTCGCAGGCCGCCTTGCCCTGCTGCAGAAAGTCGTCGAGCGCGCTGTGCGTGAGCTGCTTGCTGGCGGCCTGGCGTTCCAGTTGCGTGATCCATTCCACCAGGGTGGAGGAGGTGAGCACCGCATTGCCCACCGGCGTATTCAGTTCGTGGGCGATGCCGGCCACCAGGCGGCCCAGCGAGGCCATCTTCTCGGTGATGGCGATCTGCTCCATCGCTTTCTGCAGTTCGGCGCTGCGTTCGGCCACGCGTTCTTCCAGGTGCTCGTTGAGGGCCTGCAGATCCACCTGCGCCTGCTTGCGCAGCGTGATGTTGGAGCAGGTGCCGATCATGCGCAGCGGCTGGTCCACTGCGTTGCGGCTGACCACCATGCCGCGCACCAGCAGCCACTCCCACTGGCCCTGCACGCGGAAGCGGTGTTCGAAAGCGAAGGTGGCGGCCGGGCTTTGCAGGCCGGCGTCGATGGCGGCCATCGCCGCCGCCAGGTCTTCGGGATGGATGTATTGCTGCCACTCGCCGAAGCGGTGCACGGCGCGCTCCGGCGGCAGGCCAAGCAGTTCGATGCAGCGCTTGGAATAGAACACCGTGTCTTTCGGCAGATCCCAGTCCCACACGCCGTCGCCCGCGCCCTCCAGCGCGAAATGCCAGCGCCGCTCGCTCTCCTGCAGCGCGGCCAGGGCGCGCTGCTCGCCGGCGCGCAGCTGGGTGAATTCGCGCCGCACGCGCTCGGCCTCGTCGGCGCGCAGGGCGGCGTCCTCGAAGCTGCGGCGCTGCGTGTCGTAGATCTGCTTCAGGTCGTTCTCCACGATGCCGCGGAATTGCTGCAGCAGCTGGAGAAAATTATTGCTGTAGGCATTTTCCCGACTGTCGAGCACGCAGATGGTGCCGAACACGTGGTCGTTGGGCCAGACCAGGGGCAGGCCCATATAGGAAATCATGCCAAGCTTGATATCGGGATTCTCGCACCAGTCGCGGTCGCTCAGCGCATTCGGCACCAGCAGCGGCGCGCGCCGGGCCATCACGGTCTCGCAATACAGGCCGGTGCCGAGCGGGGCCAGCTCGTGTTCTTCGTAGGGATTGCCGGCCGATTGGCTGGAGAGGAAGACCTTGATCTGCGGCGGCTCGACCTTCATGATGAGGGCGGCCGGCACGTTCACCAGGCGCGCAATCAGGTCCAGGATGCCCTGCCATTTATGCGCCACCTCGCCGGCGACGGTCAGCGTTCGCGTATCGATCACTTCGAGAGCACCCATCAGTTCCCTCCATTGGCTGCCTCATTATAGAACATGGCTACAGCTCGGCAATACGGCCGCGCCGCGGCCCGCCCGCTCCTGCTACCATAGGCCATTCACCGAGCACAGGGAGGCCCGCCATGGCACTACAGCACGCAGCGTCCGGAGAAGTCATCGTGATCCAGCGCGAGCGCGAAGACTTGTCGCAGTTTTCCTCGATCGCCCTGCGCAAGACGGCGCAGATGGAATTGATACGCATGGTGCTGCCGGCCGGCAAAGGCCTGCCCGAGCATAAGGTGGCGGGGGAAATCACCCTGCAATGCCTGCAGGGCGAGATCGAGGTCGACGCTTACGGCCGCGGCGTGCTGCTGCGCGGCGGCGAAATGCTCTTCCTCGAAGGCGGCGCGCCGCACGCCGTGCGGGCGCTGCAGGACTCGCTGGCCCTGCTGACTATTTTGCTGAAGGACTGAGGCCGCCCAAGCCTTCGCCGCGCGGATCGCGCGCCAGCAGGCGCGAGACGGTGGCTTGCAGCTGCTGGCCGTCGAACAGCACGCTGGCCACGGCCTGCGTGATCGGCATCTCGACGCCGAGCCGGCCCGCCAGTTCGCGCACGGCCTTGGCGCAAGGCACGCCTTCGGCCACATGGCCCAGCTCCTTGACGATGGCGTCCAGCGCCTTGCCCTGGGCCAGGCCGAGGCCGACGCGCCGGTTGCGCGACAGGTCGCCGGTGCAGGTCAGGATCAGGTCGCCCATGCCGGTCAAGCCCATGAAGGTTTCCAGCTTGCCGCCCAGCGTGGTGCCGAGGCGGGTGATTTCCGCTAGGCCGCGCGTGATCAGCGCGGCGCGCGCATTCAGGCCCAGGCCCAGGCCGTCGGCCGCGCCGGTGGCGATGGCCAGCACGTTCTTGACCGCGCCGCCCACTTCAACGCCCACCAGGTCGTCGCTCGAATACACGCGCATGGAGCCGCCGTGCACCGTGCCCACCACCAGCTCGCACAGGGCGGGCGAAACGCTGGCAATGGTCAGCGCGCAAGGCAGGCCGCGCGCCACTTCCTGCGCGAACGAGGGACCGGACAGGGCGCCGCCGGCGATCGACTGGCCCAATATCTCTTCAAAAATCTGGTGCGGCAGCAGGCCGGTTTCGTATTCGAAGCCCTTGCACAGCCAGACCAGGTTGGGAATGGCGCGTCCCTTGAGCACCTGCAGCAGCGGGCGCAGGCCGGCCACCGGGCAGGCCGCGATCAGCAGGCCGTCGCTGCCGGCATAGGCCACGGCGGCGTCGAAATCGGCGCTCACCTGCAGGCTGTCCGGCAGCGGGAAGCCGGGCAGGTAGGCGCCGTTTTCGCGCGCGGCGGCCATGGCCTGCATGGCGGCCTCGTTGCGGCCCCACAGCAGCACATCGTGGCGGGCGGCGACGGCGATCGCCACCGCCGTGCCCCAGGCGCCCGCGCCCAGGACCGCGACCTTGCGCCGTGGCGCCGTAGTTTGACTTGCTTGCATGCTCAATTGCCCCAGACTTCGCCGCTTTTCACATAACCGATCAGGCCGTCGCGGTGGCGCACCTTGAGCCAGCCGTTGCCGCCCGCTTCCGCCAGCTCCAGCAGCACGCCCTTGTCGGCGCTGAAGACGATGGCCGCGCCCTCCTCGGCGGCGGCGCGCACCTTGGCGTTCGGCACGCGCACCATCAGGGTGCGCTTGGCGCTCAGGCCGCGCGCCTCGGTCCAGGCCAGGTCGCCGCTGGCGTCGCGCACCTTGACCCAGTCGCCGTAAGTGAGCACCACTTCGAGCGGGGCGCCGCGCGGCACCACGAACAGTTTGCCGCCCTTGGTCGACGGCGCGTCATACAGCACGGCGGGCGCTGCGCCCACCGATTTGAAGTCGAGCGCGCTGCTCGCGGCGCTGGCCAGCAGGCAGGCGGCCCCCAATATCAAACGGGAAACGGTCGTTACCAAATTGTTCTCGCAAAAATAAGCAAAGGCCACGAGGGCCTTTGAAATACGGCGCCGCCAGACGGGCTGGCGGTGCCGGATGGAACGCGACAGGATTACTGTACGGTCGCGCTGCCGTCGGCAGCCGCGGTAGCGGCTTGCTGTTCGGCGATCGCTTGCAGACGCTGCTGGTAGAACACTTCGAAGTTGATCTCAGCCAGGTGCACAGGCGGGAAGCCGGCGCGGGTGATCGTATCGGCGATGTTGGCGCGCAGGTAGGGGTACACGATGTTCGGGCAACCGATGCCGAGCAGCGGGTCCAGCTGTTCGGCTGGGATATTGCGCGCTTCGAAGATACCGGCTTGCTTGCCTTCGACCAGGAAGGCCACCTTGTCCTTGACCTTGGCGGTCACGGTGATGGTCACGGTCGATTCGTAGATGCCTTCGGCCAGCGGCTCGGCGCCCACGTCCAGTGCCACTTCGATGGTCGGCGCATCCTGTTCCAGGAAGATGGCTGGGGAGTTCGGCTGTTCCAGCGACATGTCTTTCAGGTAGACGCGTTGGATTTGGAATACGGGTTGCAGGTTTTCGTCAGACATGGAAACGCTTTCGATGTGATAGTGGGCTAGACGCCCGGATATGGTTAAGTGCTTGGCCAGGCTTGGCAGCCCAAATCAAACGCGACGGCAATTGTATCAAAACCAATATGGCTGCCAACGTTTTCCGCCCTGCGGCATGGCGTTGGCTTGATCCACGTTGCTATCTGGTGCTTATTGGCCATTTAACAAGGGGGTCAGGCCGCCGGCCTGGTCCAGCGCGTGCAGGTCGTCGAAACCGCCCACATGGGTTTCGCCGATATAGATTTGCGGCACGGTGCGGCGGCCGGTCTTTTCCATCATCAGCTGGCGCTGGGCCGGGTCGAGATCGACGCGGATCTTGTCGATCTGCGTCACGCCCTTGGCTTCCAGCAGGCGCTCGGCGCGCACGCAGTAGGGGCAAACGGCGGTGGTGTACATCGTGACATTGGCGGTCATGGCGGATTCCTTGTTGTCTTGAGCGTGCTTATTTTTTCAGCGGCAGGCCTTGGCTCTGCCAGGCGGCCTGGCCGCCTTCGAGCGCGACCACATCGCCGAAACCGGCTTTGCCCAGGATGCTGGCGGCGGCCGGGGCGCGCGCGCCTTTTTCGCATACCACGACGATGGTCTTGCTCTTGAACTTTTCCAGTTCGCCGCTGCGCTTGGCCAGCTCGGCCACCGGAATATGTTTGGCATCCGGCAGATGGCCGCCGGCAAAGGCTGCCGCGTCGCGTACATCCACAATGGTGGCTTTACCGCGGTTTATCAACTGCGTCACCTCCAGCGGCGTGGCTTTTTTCCCGCGCTGGGTGAGCAGCGGAGCGAGCAGGGCGCCGCCCGACAACACGACGATGGCGATCAGAAAAATATGGTCAAGAATGAATTTCACGGTTTTCCAATGGTTGAACTGAATCCGCGCATTATAAAATAGAAGCTTGAAGCCGGGCTCAAGCCGCATCGCCTAGCACTTTCCACCCATTTCCCTTACTTTTAAAGATTGCTCTATGTACAAAATTGTTTTCATGCGTCATGGCGAATCCACCTGGAATCTGGAAAACCGCTTTACCGGCTGGACCGATGTGGACCTGACCGAAAAAGGCGTGGGCGAAGCCAAGATCGCCGGCCAGGTGCTGAAGGAAGCCGGCTTCAAGTTCGACCTGGCCTACACCTCGGTACTCAAGCGCGCCATCCGCACCCTGTGGCTGACCCTGGACGAGATGGACCTGATGTACCTGCCGGTCAAGCATGACTGGCGCCTCAACGAGCGCCACTACGGCGCCCTGCAGGGCCTGGACAAGGGCGAGACCGCCGCCAAGTACGGCGACGCGCAGGTGCTGGTCTGGCGCCGCAGCTACGACACGCCGCCGCCGGCGCTGGAAGCGGGCGACGACCGCGCCTCCTTCAACGATCCGCGCTACGCCGGCCTGCCACAGGACAGCATCCCGCTGACCGAATGCCTGAAGGACACCGTGGCGCGCGTGATGCCGGCCTGGGACGACGAGATCGCCCCGGCCATCCGCGCCGGCAAGCAGATCATCATCTCGGCCCACGGCAACAGCCTGCGCGCCCTGATCAAGATGCTGGACGGGATCAGCGACGAGGAAATCGTCGGCCTGAACATCCCCAACGGCCAGCCCCTGGTGTATGAGCTGGACGCCGAGCTGAAGCCGATCCGCCACTACTACCTGGGCGACCCCGCCGCCATCGCCGCCGCGCAAGCCGCCGTGGCCAACCAGGGCAAGGCGAAGTAAGACCCGATGATGCAGTTCTTCACCCGCCGCGCCGGCGCGCGGCGCGGGCTGTCCCTGCTGCTGGCCGCCTTGTTGGCGGGACTGGCGGCCGGGCCGGCCGGCGCCGCGCCCCGTCCCACGGAGCGCAGCAAGCAAAAGCAGGCCGCCGAAACCGAACGCAACGCGCTGCAGCAGAAGCTGACGGCGCTCAAGCGCGACATCAGCAAGACCGAGAGCGCCAAGGACGACGCGGCCGACACCCTGGCCGAATCGGAGGAGGCGATCTCCAACGCCAACCGCTCGCTGCGCGAGCTGGCCACCGAGCAGGGCGAGACCAATGCCCGCCTGCAGCAACTGGGCGCCGAGCATGCGCGCCTGCAGAGCGTGACGGCGCAGCAGAAGCAGCAGCTGGCCAAGCTGCTGCGCGAGCAATACGTGGCGGGCAATGAAGACCGCATCAAGCTGCTGCTGTCGGGCGACAACCCGAACCGCATCAACCGCGAACTGCAATTGATGGCCTATGTATCGCAGGCCCAGGCGCGCCTGCTGGAATCGCTGCGCGCCAACCTGAAGGCCGTGGAAAGCAATCAGGCCGAGGCGCAGAACGCCAAGGATGAGCTGGAAGAAATCGCGCAGGAAGAGCGCCAGCAGAAAAGCGTGCTGGAACAGGAAAAGGCGCGCCGCGCCGGCCTCTTGTCCCAGCTGTCGAAAAAGCTGGTGGCCCAGCGCAAGGAAGCGGGTGATCTGGAACGCGACGAGCAGCGCATGTCCGGCCTGATCGAACGCCTGAACAAACTGATCGAAGAGCAGGCGCGCGCCGCCGCCGCCGAGAAGAAGCGCCAGGAGCAATTGGCCGCCGCGCGCGCCGCCAAGGCCAAGTCGGACGCCGAAGCGAAGGCGCTGGCCCTGGCCCGCGCCAAGGCCGCCAAGGAAGAGCGCGAGCGCCTGGCCCAGCAAAACCGCAAGCCGGGCGCCAAGCCGTCCGAGCCCCGGCCGGTGGAGCCGAAACCGGCCGAAAAACCGTTCAAACCCGACCCGATCGACGCCGACGAGCCGAAAGTGGCGGCGCGCACGCCGGAACCGGCGCCGCAGCCGGCCGCCCGTCCGTCCGAGATCGCGCTGGCCCCGGCCGCGCCGGACGGCGCTTTCGCCGCCCTCAAAGGCCAGATGCGGCCGCCGGTGGCGGGCAAGCTGGCGGCGCGCTTCGGTGCGCGGCGCGGCGATGGTCCGAGCTGGAAGGGGGTCTTCATCCGCTCCGGCGAAGGGGCGGAAGTGCATGCCGTGGCCGGTGGCCGCGTGGTCTTCGCCAACTGGCTGCGCGGCTTCGGCAACCTGATCGTGATCGACCACGGCGGCCAGTATATGAGCGTATATGGCTTTAACGAGAGCCTGCTGAAACGTCCGGGCGACGTGGTCAGGGCCGGCGATCCGATCGCCGCCGTGGGAAACACCGGTGGCAACGAGGAAACCGGTTTATACTTTGAGCTAAGGCATCAGGGCCGGGCATTCGACCCCGCCGGGTGGGTGAAATTCTAAAGGCGCGGAAAGCATAATGGGCAACAAGTTCAAAAGCATGGGCCTGATCGGCCTCGGTATGGTGGCCGGCGTGGCCGCTTCTATGCAGTTTTCCGCGATTGCGCAGAAATCTGGCACGCCCTTGCCGCTCGAAGAGCTGCGCCAGCTGTCCGACGTCTTCGGCCTGATCAAGTCCGACTACGTGGAGGACGTGGACGACAAGAAGCTGGTGCAGGAAGCGATCGCCGGCATGGTGTCCTCGCTCGACCCGCATTCGGTCTACCTGGACAAGAAAGCTTTCAAGGAAATGCGCGAGTCGGTGCAGGGCAAGTTTGTCGGCATCGGCATCGAGGTGGGCATGGAAGACGGCTACGTCAAGGTTGTCTCGCCGATCGAGGATTCGCCCGCCTTCAAGGCCGGCATCAAGGCCGGCGACCTGATCACCCGCATCGACAACGCGCCCATGAAGGGCCTGTCGCTGGACGAGGCGATCAAGAAAATGCGCGGCGAGCCGCACACCAAGCTGGTGCTGACCCTGTCGCGCAAGGGCGAGGACAAGCCGGTGGTGGTGCCCGTGGTGCGCGAGGAAATCCGCGTGCAGAGCGTGAAGGCGAAGATGGTGGAGCCGGATTACGCCTGGCTGCGCATCTCCCAGTTCCAGGAGCCGACGGTGGAAGACATGGCGAAGAAAGTCACCGCCCTGTACGCCCAGAACCCGAACATCAAGGGCATGGTGCTGGACCTGCGCAACGATCCGGGCGGCGTGGTGCCGGGCGCGATCGGCGTCTCGGCCGCTTTCCTGCCCAAGGACGTGGTGGTGGTGTCCACCAATGGCCAGCTGCTCGACTCCAAGCAGACCCTGTACGCCCGCCCTGAATTCTATGCCGGCCGCCACCCTGGCGACCCGCTGCAAAAAGTGCCGGCCGCGCTGAAATCGGTGCCGCTGGTGGTGCTGGTCAATTCCGGCTCGGCGTCGGCCTCCGAGATCGTGGCTGGCGCCCTGCAGGACTACAAGCGCGCCACCATCATGGGCAGCCAGACCTTCGGCAAGGGCTCGGTGCAGACCCTGCGCCAGCTGACCGCCGACACCGCCGTCAAGCTGACCACCGCGCGCTACTACACGCCGAACGGCCGCGCCATCCAGGCCAAGGGCATCGTGCCGGACATGGCGATCGACGATACGGCCGATGGCGAAGGCCTGGACAGCCTGCGCCTGCGCGAAGCCGACCTGGAAAAGCATCTGGCCAACGGCAATGGCGAGGAAGAAGTGAAGAGCCGCAACGGCCGCGTCGATGAGCTGGAGGAAGAGCAGCGCATCCTGGCCCTGGCCAAGAAGCACAAGCCGATCGAATTCGGCAGCAAGGAAGACTTCCCGCTGGCCCAGGCCTTGAACCACCTGAAAGGCCTGCCGGTCAAGCTGGCCAAGGCGGACGCTGCCGTGGCTGCCGCCGCCAAACCGGAAGAGAAAGCGGCAAAGAAATAAGCAATGGATGACACCCAGCTGCTGCGCTACTCGCGCCATATCCTGCTCGATGAAATCGGCATCGAGGGCCAGCAAAAGCTGCTGGCGGCCAGGGTACTGGTGATCGGCGCCGGCGGCCTGGGTTCCCCGGCCGCCATGTACCTGGCCTCGGCCGGCGTCGGCCGCCTGACCCTGGTCGACCACGATACGGTCGACCTCACCAATCTGCAGCGCCAGATCGCCCACACCACCGAGCGCGTGGGCCAGCCCAAGGCCGCGTCGGCGGCCCAGACCCTGGGCGCCATCAACCCCACCATCGACGTTACGGCGCTGTGCGAGCGCGCCGACGAGGCGCGCCTGCGCGAACTGGTGGCGCAGGCCGATGTGGTGCTCGACTGTACCGACAATTTCCAGACCCGCCATGCCGTCAACCGCGCCTGCGTGGCGCAGCGCGTGCCCCTGGTCTCGGGCGCGGTGATCCGCTTCGATGGCCAGATCAGCGTCTTCGACCCGCGCGGCGGCGAGCTGCCCTGCTATTCCTGCCTGTTCCCGCAAGACCAGGCGTTCGAGGACGTGGCCTGTTCCACCATGGGCGTGTTCGCGCCGCTGGTGGGCGTGGTCGGCGCCATGCAGGCCGCCGAGGCGCTGAAGCTGCTGATGGGCATCGGCGAATCGCTGGCCGGCCGCCTGCTGCTGCTGGACGGCTTGCACATGGAATGGACCAGCATCCGTATCACCCGCAACGCCGACTGTCCGGTGTGCGGCCCGCAGCACGCATAAAAAATCTAAACCCCTCTCAGGAGACGAGACCGATGAAGCGAGTTCCCGCAGTATTGGCGCTGGCGATCGCCAGTGCCTTTGGCGCGCAGGCGCAGGCAGCACAGACGACGAAGTATCTGATCCTTGCCGAAAACGGCAAGCAGACCGGCGAACAGGTGGTCGAACGCGGGGACGACGGCCTGACCAAGGTGCGCTTCATCTACAAGGACAATGGCCGCGGCCCGGAGCTGAGCGAGGAATTCCGCCTGGCCGCCGACGGCACCATGACCTCCTATGCGGTGAAAGGCAGCTCGACCTTCGGTTCGGTGGTGGACGAGCGCTTCACGCGCCAGGGCAGCCAGGCCAGCTGGAAGTCGACCACGGAGCAGGGCAGCAAGAGCGTGGACGGCGCGGCCCTCTACGTGCCGCTGAACTCCAGCTTTGAAGTGACGTCGGCCTCGATCACGGCGCTGGCGGCGGCCGGCGGCCAATTGCCGCTGCTGCCTTCGGGCACGCTGAGCCAGCGCAAGCTGGACGAGGTGCAGGTGGCCAGCGCCGATGGCAAGACCCAGACCGTGCAGCTGCTGGCCCAGACCGGCCTTGGCCTGTCGCCGCAATTCTACTGGGCCACAACGGGCGACAAGCCGCGCCTGTTCGCGGTGGTGGTGCCGGGCGCCTTCACGGCGGTGGAAGAGGGCTGGCAGGCCAGCGGCAAGCTGCTGGCCGAGCGTCAGCAGAAGGCCGAGGACCAGATGCTGGTGGAGCTGGCGGCCAAGCTGCAGCATCCGCTGCCGGGCCTGACCGTGGTGCGCAATGCGCGCGTCTTCGACAGTGAGAAGGCGGTGCTGGGCGCGGCCTCCGATGTGTATGTGCTGCGCGGCCGCATCACCGCCGTGCTGCCGGCCGGCTCGCCGGTGCGCGGCGCGGTGGCCGAGATCGACGCCGCCGGCCGCGTATTGCTACCCGGTCTGTTCGACATGCACGGCCACGTGGGGCGCTGGGAGGGCGGCCTGAATCTGGCGGCCGGCGTGACCACGGTGCGCGATATGGGCAACGACAACGCCAAGATGCAGCAGATCCTGGACGGCACGGCGGCCGGCCGCCTGCTGTCGCCGCAGGTGGTGCCGGCCGGTTTCCTGGAAGGGGAAAGCCCGTATTCGGCCAATAGCGGCTTCGTGATCAAGAACCTGGAACAGGCCAAGAACGCCATCGACTGGTACACCGAACATGGCTACCCGCAGCTGAAAATCTACAATTCCTTCCCCAAAGCCATCCTCAAGGAGACGGTGGCCTATGCCCACCAGCGCGGCCTGCGCGTCTCCGGCCACATCCCGGCCGGCCTGCGTGCCCAGGATGCGCTGGACGCCGGCTATGACGAGATCCAGCACATCAACCAGGTGATGCTGAACTTCCTGGTCACGCCGGCCACGGAAACGCGCACCCTGGAACGCTTCATCCTGCCGTCGGAAAAAGTGGCGGGCCTGGACTTCGATTCGGCCGCCGTGCAGAAATTCATCGCCACGCTGAAGAAAAAGCAGACCGTGATCGACCCGACCCTGGCCACTTTCGCCTTCCTCAAGCAGAAGGACGGCGAGATGAACGAGCCGTTCGCGCCGATCGCCAAGCATATGCCACCCGATGTGCAGCGCGGTTTCCACGTCGGCACCATGAAGATCGCCGACGAGGCGACCCTGCAGCGCTACCGCAAGTCCTACGCCAAGATGGTGGAATTCGTCGGCCGCCTGCACCGCGCCGGCGTGCCGATCGTGGCCGGCACCGACGAACTGGCCGGCTTCACCCTGCAGGCCGAGCTGGAAATGCTGGTGAAAGCGGGCCTGAAACCGGCCGAAGCCTTGCAGATCGCTACCCGAAACGGTGCGCGCTACACCCGTACCAGCCATGAACGCGGCAGCGTCACGCCGGGCAAACTGGCCGACCTGGTGCTGGTCGACGGCGACCCGACCCAGCATATCGGCGATGTGCGCAAGGTGGCGGCGGTCATCACGCGCGGCTATCTGATTTACCCGCAGGAGGTGGATCAGGCCCTGGGCATCCAGCCTTTTGTGGCGGCGGCGCCGCAGTTGAAGGCACTGGAAGCGGTGTCCAGCAATATCGCGGCGAGCGGCAACGAGGCGGCTTTGCAGCGTATTTCGGCCGGCGCCCGCCAGCGCGATTAAGGTTCATCCGGCTGCCGCTGGCGGCCGGAGCGCAGGTCCGCATGTTTTGCCATAGGCGGCGCGGCGATTCCGTCTTATACTTGTGGACCTGTCAATCTGTTCCGATTATCAACCCGAACCGTATCTTATGAAAAACCTGAAGCACCGTACCGTCCGCCGCGCGCGCGGCTTCACCCTGATCGAAATCATGGTGGTTGTCGTCATCATGGGCGTGCTGGCCGCTCTGGTCGTGCCCAAGCTGCTGAGCCGCACCAGCGAGTCGAAAGTGGCCGCGGCCAAGGTCGATATCGCCACCATCATGCAGTCGCTCAAGCTCTACAAGCTGGATAACAGCCGCTATCCGACCACCGAGCAAGGCTTGCAGGCCCTGCTCACCAAGCCTACTGCCGGCCCGGCCGCGAATGGCTGGAAAGCCGGCGGCTATCTGGAAAAAATGCCGAAAGACCCTTGGGGCAATCCCTACCAGTTCCTGTCCCCTGGCGTGAAAGGCGAGATCGATGTGTTCTCGCTGGGCGCCGACGGCCAGCCTGGCGGTGCCGGCGAAGACGCCGACATCGGCTCCTGGGACAACTGATCCCCGACGGCCATGGCGAACCGCCAGCGAGGCTTTACCCTGATCGAGCTGCTGGTGGTGATGGTCATCCTCGGCATCACGCTCGGTCTGGTGTCGCTGAACGCGGCGCCCAGCCTGCGCCAGAACATGGAGCAGGAGGCGCAGCGCGTGGCCCTGTTGCTGCAGCTGGCGCGCGACGAAGCCATCGTGCGCAACCGTCCCATCGCCTTCGAGGCCAACCAGGAGAGCTACCGCTTCCTGGTGCGCAATGAGCGCAGCTGGGAGCCGCTGGCCCAGGACGATATGCTGCGCGAGCGCCAGTTCAAGTTCAGTCCCATGACCCTGCTGCTCGATCCGCCCACCAATTTGCCCGGCTCTAATCTGCGCGTCGTTTTCGGCCGCGAACCGGTGGACAAACCCTTCGTGCTGACCTTCGTCAATGGCGACGCCAGTGTCGCCATCCGCGCCGATGGCATCGGCCATTTCACCGTTGAATAAGATGCGCGCCTTCCGCACCCGGTCCGCCGCGCGCGGCTTCACCCTGCTTGAAGTGCTGGTGGCGCTGGCCATCGTCGTCACCGCGCTGGGCGCCTCGCTGCGCGCCATCGGCAGCCTGACCCAGAACAGCGACGGCCTGCGCTCGGCCATGATGGCCACCTGGTCGGCCGAGAACCGCCTGGTGCAGATCCGGCTGGGCAAGGTCTTTCCGGCGGTCGGCAAGACCAGCTTCGAATGCCCGCAGGGCGATCTGCAGCTGACCTGCGTGGAGGAGGTGATCGTCAGCCCCAATCCGCTGCTGCGCCGGGTCGAGGTCAGCGTGTACGACATCCGCCAGCCGGAGCGCCGCATCATCAAGCTGGTGCAACTGGTGATGAGGGAGCTCTGATGGCGCGCCGCGCTTCCCGTTCCGGCTTCACCCTGGTCGAGCTGCTGGTGGCGATCGCCGTGCTGGCCATCGTGGCGGTGCTGGGCTGGCGCGGCCTGGACGGCATCGTGCGCTCGCGCCAGACCCTGACTGGGCAGATGGAGCAGGCGCGCGGCATGCAGCTGGCCTTCGCCCAGATGGAGAGCGATCTGGAACAGCTGGCCGGCAAGGAGCTGTTGCAGCAGCGGGAAAACCTGGTGGCCGACAGCGAGGGCCTGACCCTGGTGCGCACCTCTTCCCCGGAAAACGCGGCGACGCAGATGATGGTGGTGGCATACCGCCTGCGCGACGGCGTGCTGACGCGGCGCGAATCGCGCGGCACGCGCGATCTGGCCCAGCTCGACGCGCTGTGGCAGGCCAGCGTCGGCCATGCCGACACGGCGCCCGGCATCGCCCTGCAGTCCCAGGTGCAATCGCTGGAGGTACGCGTGTGGGAGGCCGGCAACTGGCGCGCGCTGGGCAGCGGCCAGGCTACCAATTCTGGCGGCACAGGCGGCACAGGCGGCACAGGCGGCACAGGTGGTACCGGTGGTACCGGTGGTACCGGTGGCGTTGCGCCCCCAGTGCAGTCCGGCCCCGAGGGCCTGGAAATCGCGCTGCGGCTGAATAATCTGCCGAATACCCTGGTCAAAGTCTTCCTGCTGGGGGCCAAATGAGCGTGCCGCGCCTTTCCCTCCAGCGCGGCGTGGCCGTGGTTACGGCCCTGCTGCTGACCACCTTGGCCGTGACCATCGTCGCCAGCCTGTTCTGGCAGCAGCAGGTGCAGGTGCGTTCGATGGAAAACCAGCGCCTGCATCTGCAGACGCGCTGGATTCTGCGCGGCGCCCTGGATTGGGCGCGCTTGATCCTGCGCCAGGATGGCCTGGATAGCCAGGGCAGGGGGACGGTCACTTTGAATGGGGTCTGGGCCACGCCGTTGGCCGAAACCCGCCTCGATCAATACGTGGAACGCGAGCGCCTGCAGAACGAAAGCTACGACGCCAGCCTGTCGGGGCAGATTCAGGACGCCCAGTCGCGTTACAATCTCATTAATCTTGCCGATAAAAGTATGCCCGGCCAGAAGAAGCAGGAAGAGCTGCAGATGTTTACGCAGCTGCTGGTGAACTTGCAGATGAACCCGAGCCTGGCCCCCTTGATCGCCGACTATGTGGCGCAGTCGCAGTCCTTTACCGGTACGCCGAACCAGCCTTTGAGCGGTTCGAACAATGGCGAGGAGCCGATGCCGTTGACGCGGGTGGAGGATTTGCTGGCGGTGAAGGGGATTGATGCGAATACCGTGGAAAAGCTGCGCGAGTTTGTCATCGTGCTGCCGGTGCAGACGCCGCTGAACGTGAACACTGCGCCGGCTGAGCTGTTGGCGGCGTTGATGCCTAACACGTCGGTGGGCGAGGCGAAGGCATGGGTGGAGTTCCGTAAGCGCTCGGCGTTTAACCTCAAAAGCGATTTTGATACTTACTTGACCACTGCGGCGCCGGGCAAGGCTCCGCCTAAGACGCAGTATGACGTCAAAAGCACCTACTTCCTGGTGCAAAGCCGTATCCTGCTGGACCGCGCGGCGCTGAATGCGCAGACGCTGATCCAGCGCGCGGATGCCGTTCACGGCTGGCGCGCATCGGTGGTCTGGACCAGGGAATATTGAGAGCAGGGCAGCAATCAACGAAAGCGAGATTCTTTGACAACTCTATACATACGCTATCCGGCCCGCAGCGCCGCCGACAGCGGCGCGCTGCACAACTGCCAGTTCGCGCTGGTGGGCGAGGGCGGCAATGTGATGCAGCAGGGGGCGGGTGCGCCCGGCAATCTGGCCAGCGTGGTGGCCGGCGCGCGCCGCGTGGTGCTGCTGCTGGCCGCTTCCGACGTCAGCCTGCTGCGCGTGAAAGTGCCGCCGCTGAGCGGCGCGCGCCTGAAAGCGGCCTTGCCCGGCCTGGTCGAAGAACAGGTGCTGGGCGACCCGGCCGATTGCGCATTGGCGATCGCCCCGGCCCAGGCCGAGGAAAGCGAACGCACCGTGGCCGTGGCGCAGCGCGCCTGGCTGGAGGTGCTGGTGCAGGCCGTGGTGGCACAGGGCGCGCACAGCGTCTCGGCCCTGCCGGCCCAGCTTTGCCTGCCCTTGCAGCCGGGCGCCGTCTCGGCCGCGCTGACCCCGGCCGACGGCGCGCTGGAGCTGTCGCTGCGCCAGTCCCAATACCAGGGTCTGGGCATGACCGTCGCCATCGACGCCGACAACGCCCTGCACACCCTGCGCGCCTTGGCGGGCGATACCCCGATCACCCTGTATCTGCCGGCAGCCCTGCGCGCCCAGTACGAGCCGCTGCTGGCCAACCATCCCGGCATCACGCTGGAAGAAGAGCATTGGGCGCACTGGATCGCCGCCGCGCGCGGCCTGCAGATCGACCTGGCGCTCGGCTTGTCCGCCCTGAGCGGCACCCAGGCGCGCAAATGGCAGCGCTGGCGCTGGCCGCTGCGTTTTGCCGCGCTGGCCGTGCTGGTGAATGTGGCGGGCATGAATATCGAGTGGCTGCGCCTGAAGCGCGAGGCCGATTCGGTACGCCAGGCCATGACCCAGACCTTCCGCGCCGCTTATCCGAAAGAGGCGGTGATCCTCGACCCGGCGGCCCAGATGCGCAAGAACATCGCACTGGCCAAGGCCAATAGCGGCGAGGTCGCACCCGATGAATTCACCGCCCTCAGCGCCGCCTTCGGCGAAGCGCTGGCCGGCCTGGCGCGCCACGATATCGCCGCCAGCATCGAATACCGCGAACGCAGCCTGACCGTCAAACTCAAGCCGGACAGCGTGGACGCCAACGGCCTGGCCCAGGTCAAGGCCGCGCTGGCCGGGCGCAAGCTGGCGCTGACCGAAACCGCACCAGGCATCTGGAAGATCAGCGCCGGAGGGAAATCATGAGTTCATTGCGCACTAGCCTGGCCCAGTATCAGTTGCGGGCCGGCGAATTCTGGAATGCGCGCACGGAGCAGGAGCGCAAGCTGCTGGGCATCGGCGGCGCGGTGGTGGGCCTGGCCCTGTTTTACGTGCTGCTGGTCGATCCGGCCTTGAGCGGCCGCGCGAAACTCAACAAGGAATTGCCCGAGCTGCGCCAGCAAGCCGCCGAACTGCAGGCCCTGGCGGTGGAAGCGGCGGCCCTGAACGGCCAGCCGTCCGCGCCGCCGGCGCCGATGTCGCGCGAAAGCATCAACACCGGCCTGCAGGCGCGCGGCCTGACGGCGCAGAGCGTGACGGTCACGGGCGAATACGCCAAGCTGGACTTCAAGGGTGTGGCCTTTGCCGGCCTGGTGACCTGGCTGGATGCCATGCGCCGCGAGAACCAGTTGACCGTGCAGGAGACCACGGTCACGGCGCAAAGCGCGGCCGGCGTGGTGGATGCGGCGGTGACGCTGCATCAGAGCGGCGTGGCCCGATGAAGCGTCTGGCTTTATGGTTGCTGGCGATTGGACTGAGCGTGCTGGCGACGGTGCTGGTGTGCTTCCCGGCCAGCTGGGTGGCGCAGTTGGTGGAAGAGCAGAGCGGTGGACGTTTGACCTTGGGCGATGCGCAAGGTACGCTGTGGCGCGGTTCGGCCTTTCTGGGCGGGGCGGCCAGCGGCAAGGGGGCGGTGACGCCGCTGTTGCCGGGGCGCTTCAGCTGGAAGATTTCGCCGCTGGTGCTGTTCGGCAGTGTCGACCTGGTGCTGGAAAACCCGGAGGCGCTGAGCCAGCCGGTCAATTTTCGCGGTGGCTGGAAGCAGTGGCGGCTCAGCCCCGCCACCCTGAACCTGCCGGCCGATGGCTTGGCCGGTCTGGGTGCGCCCTTGAATACTCTGGCGCCCAGCGGCCAGATGCGCCTGTCGTGGACGGCGCTGGAGCTGGCCTTGAATGGCCAGCAGCTGGCCGTGAACGGCCGCACCACGCTGGAAATGCAGGAGATGTCGTCGCGCCTGTCGCCGATCCGGCCGCTGGGCAGTTACCAGCTGGCGCTGGATTGGCAAGGCCAGAACGCCGGCCTGACACTGAGTTCCGTCAAAGGACCGTTGCTGTTGAGCGGTTCCGGCAGCCTGAATCAGGGCCGCCTGCAATTTTCCGGTCAGGCCGAAGCGGCCGGCGGATATGAAGAAACCCTGGGCAATCTGCTTAACCTTCTGGGCCAGCGCCGTATGGTTGGCGGTAAAAACATCATCGCATTAGAGTTCAGATAAAAATGAAAAAACAGTCTGCTAGCAAACACACCATTCCTGCCCTGCGCCGCCTGAGTGCTGCCGTGCTGCTGTGCTGCGCGATGGCGCCCGCCGTAGCGCCGGCATGGGCCGCCCCCAACGATGAGGCGGCGCTGAACTTCGTCAATGCGGATATCGAGTCCGTCATCAAGGCGGTCGGCCACTACACCAATATCACCTTCCTGATCGACCCGCGCGTGAAGGGGACGCTGACCCTGGTGTCGGAAAAGTCGATCAGCAAGTCGCAGGCATTCAGCCTGCTCACTTCCGCGCTGCGCCTGCAGGGCTTTGCCATCGTCAGCGGCGACGGCTACGCCAAGGTGGTGCCGGAAGCGGAAGCCAAGCTGCAGGCCAGCCCGACCCAGATCGGCACCGGCGGCGCCGTGCTCAAAGGCGACCAGGTGGCGACCCAGGTCTTCCACCTGAACTACGAGGCGGCCACCAATGTGGTGACGGTGCTGCGCCCCCTGATCACGCCCAACAACACCATCAACGCCAATCCCGGCAACAACACCGTGGTCATCACCGACTACGCCGACAACCTGAAGCGCCTGTCCAAGATCATCGCCGCCCTCGATGCGCCGGCCGCCACCGACCTGGATGTGATCCCGGTGCGCCACGCCATCGCCAGCGACCTGGCGACCATGATCAACAAGCTGATGGAGCCGGGCGCCGGCTCCGGCGGCGACAGCGGCAAGGTCACCGTGCTGGCCGATCCGCGCACCAATTCCCTGGTGCTGCGCGCGCCGTCTGCAGCGCGCGCCAACCTGGCCAAGTCCCTGATCGCCAAGCTGGACCAGCCCACCACGGAGCTGGGCAATGTGCACGTGGTCTATCTGAAGAACGCGGAGGCGGTGAAGCTGGCCGAAACCTTGCGCGCCGTGATGGCGGGCGACAGCTCGGCCGGTGGCCAGTCCGGCAGCAGCGCCGGCACGGGCGGCAGCCTGTCGCAAGCCAATCAGCAGGGCCAGAACACGCAAAACAGTGGCATGAACCAGAGCGGCAGCAGCGGTGCCGGCGGTCCGACCAACCCAGCCTTGACCGGTGGCGGCAACCGCAACCAGGGCTCGACCGGCGGCGCCGGCTTTATCCAGGCCGACGCTTCCACCAACACCCTGATCATCACCGCACCGGACGCGGTCTACCGCAATCTGCGCGCCGTGATCGACCAGCTTGATATGCGCCGCGCCCAGGTCTACATCGAAGCGCTGATCGTGGAACTGAGCGCCGACAAGGCCTCCGAATTCGGCGTCCAGTGGGTGGGCTTGAGCGGCAACGACAAGAGCACCTATCGCATCGGCGGCCTGCAGTCCATGTCCAGCAACGGCAACAATATCGTCAATATGTATGCCGGCGCGCGCGCCGACAAGTTGGCGCCACCGGGCAATGGCCTGACCATCGGCGTGTTCAAGCAACTGGCGGACGGCAAGCTGGGACTGGGTGCGGTGGCGCATTCGCTGGAAACCGACGGCAATGCCAACATCTTGTCCACGCCGAATATGCTGACCCTGGACAACGAGCTGGCCATGATTCGCGTCGGCCAGAATGTGCCGATCCTGACCGGCCAATTCACCACTTCTTCCGGCACCAATAACAATCCCTTCCAGACCATCGACCGCAAGGATATCGGCGTGACGCTGAAAGTGCGGCCGCAGATTTCCGAAGGCGGCACCGTCAAGCTGGCCATCTACCACGAGACTTCCTCGGTGGACGCCGCGTCCGGCACCACCAACGGTCTGACGCTGAACACGCGCACCCTGGAAAACAATGTGATCGCCGACGACGGCCAGATCATCGTGCTGGGCGGCCTGATCGAAGACAAGACCAACGACAATGTCGAGAAGGTGCGCGGCCTGGGCGATATCCCCGTGATCGGCAATCTGTTCAAGTACCAGAACCGCGGCCGCAAGAAGACCAATCTGATGATCTTCCTGCGTCCCGTGGTGGTGCGCAGCCGCGAGCAGAGCATCAGCCTGACCACCGACCGCTACGACTATATGCGCACCTCGGAGCAGGAATACAAGCCGAACGACACGCCGCTGCTGAAGGACGTGGGCCGTCCGTTGCTGCCGGTGCTGCAGAACGGTCAGCCGACCGCCGGCCAGGGCATGCTGGCCTCGCCGGTGCCGCCCCTGCCGCCGCAGCCGCAGCGCAGCAACGTCGCGCCCGGCGCCGCCGTGCCGTCCACCCAGCCCACCACCCCAACCGACGCGGGCCAGCGCAAATAATGAGCAACCTCCTGCCTTTCGCCTTCGCCCGCGATTTCCTGCTGCTGGCCCGGCCCGGTGAGGAAGCCGAGCACACGGTCGATGTGCTGGTATGCGGCGCCACCGCGCCGGCCGCCATCGCCGAAGTGTCGCGCCGCTTCGGCCGCATCCGCATCAAGACCCTGCCGCGCGCCGACCTGGATGCCGCCATTGCCGGCGCCTATGCCGGCGCCGGCGGCGATGTCTCGCAGGTGGCCGACGAATTCGACGCCGACCTCGATCTGACCAAATTGCTGCAGGACGTGCCGGCCATCGAGGACTTGCTGGAATCGTCGGACGACGCGCCCGTGATCCGCATGATCAACGCGCTGCTGACGCAAGCGCTGCGCGACGGCGCGTCCGACATCCATATCGAGCCTTTCGAGCAGACCTCGGTGGTGCGCTTCCGCGTCGACGGCGCCCTGCGCGACGTCGTGCGGCCGCGCAAAGCCATCCACGGTTCGCTGATTTCGCGTATCAAGATCATGGCCCAGCTGGACATCGCCGAGAAGCGCCTGCCGCAGGACGGCCGCATCACCCTGCGCGTGGGCGGCAAGCCGGTCGACGTGCGCGTCTCCACGCTGCCCACCGGCCACGGCGAACGCGCCGTGCTGCGTCTGCTGGACAAGGAAGCGGGCCGCCTCGACCTGCAGCACCTGGGCATGAGCGACAGCATGCTGGGCCAGTTCAACGGCCTGCTCAAGCAGCCGCACGGTATCGTGCTGGTGACCGGGCCGACCGGCTCCGGCAAGACCACCACCCTGTATGCCGCCCTGTCCCTGCTCAATTCCACTACCACCAATATCATGACGGTGGAAGATCCGGTCGAATACGACCTGCCCGGCGTCGGCCAGACCCAGGTCAACGCCCGCATCGACATGACCTTCGCCAAGGCCCTGCGCGCCATCCTGCGCCAGGATCCGGACGTGATCATGATCGGCGAGATCCGCGACCTGGAAACGGCGCAGATCGCGGTGCAGGCTTCGCTCACCGGCCACCTGGTGCTGGCCACCCTGCACACCAACGATTCGGCCGCCGCCGTCACCCGCCTGCTGGACATGGGCATCGAACCTTTCCTGCTCTCGTCCTCGCTGCTGGGCGTGCTGGCCCAGCGCCTGGTGCGCAAGCTGTGCGGCGCCTGCAAGAGCTTCGAGCATGGCGAATGGCGCGCCGTCGGCTGCGAGCAGTGCGGCAACACGGGCTACCAGGGCCGGGTCGGCATCTACGAGCTGCTGCAGACCACGGAACAGATCCGCGCCCAGATCCACGACCGCTCGTCCGAGGCCGATATCCGCACTGTGGCGCAGAACGACGGCATGCACACCATGCGCCAGGACGGCGAACGCTGGCTGGCGAACGGCACCACCACGCCGGCCGAGCTGCTGCGCGTTACCAAGGACTAAACCATGCCAGCCTTCCGTTATGAAGCCGTGGATGCGGGCGGCGCCACCCGGAAAGGCGTGGTGAATGCCGACAGTGCGCGTTCGGCGCGCTCCGACCTGCGCGCGCAAGGCCTGGTGCCGATCAAGGTGGACGCCATCGCGGCCCAGGTGGACGCCAGCGGCGCCGCCACCCGGCGCGGCCTGGGCGAGCGCCTGAACACCGTCGAACAGGCCCTGTTCACGCGCCAGCTGGCCAGCCTGCTGGAAGCGGGCCTGCCGCTGGAGCAGGCGTTTACCGCCTTGCTGGAGCAGGCCGAACGCACCTATGTGCGCGACCTGATCGCCTCCATCCGTTCCGAAGTGATGGGCGGTTCCTCGCTGTCCGATGCGCTGAGCCGCCATCCGCGCGACTTCCCGGAAATCTACCGCGCGCTGGTGGCTTCGGGCGAGCAGATCGGCCAGCTGTCGCGCGTGCTGTCGCGCCTGGCCGACTATATCGAGCGGCGCAATGCCCTGATGCAGAAGGTCAAGCTGGCCTTCCTCTATCCCGGCATCGTGACCGTGGTGGCCTTCGCCATCGTCATCTTCCTGCTGACCTATGTGGTGCCGCAGATCGTCTCGGTGTTCGCCAACACCAAGCAGAAGCTGCCCTTCCTGACGGTGATGATGCTGGCGGTGTCCGACTTCACGCGCCACTACGGCATCCTGGTGGCGGTGGCGCTGGGCGGCGCCTGGTGGGCCTGGCGCCGCGCGCTGCAGAACGTCGCGCTCAAGACGCGCTGGCATACCTGGCTGCTGACCGCGCCGCTGTACGGCAAGTTCGAGCGCAGCCTGAACACGGCGCGCTTCGCCAGCACGCTGGCGATCACCACCGGTTCCGGCGTGCCGATCCTGCGCGCGCTGGAAACCAGCCGCGATACGCTCAACAACGTGGCCATGAAGAACCTGGTGCAGGAAGCCAGCGACGCCGTGCGCGAAGGCGTCAGCCTGGCGCGCGCGCTGTCGGCGCAGAAGCATTTCCCGCCCATGCTGGTGCACATGATACGGGCCGGCGAAATCACCGGCGAGCTGCCGAGTATGCTGGAGCGCGCGGCCACCGCGCAGGAAGCGGACCTGGAACGGCGAACCCTGACCATCGCCGGCCTGCTGGAACCGGCCCTGATCCTGACCATGGGCGTGGTGGTGCTGCTGATCGTGCTGGCGGTGCTGATGCCCATTATCGAAATCAATCAGCTGGTGCGCTGATACTGGAGAAAAGAATTGAAGCGTTTGCCCTTGATTAGCACGGTGGCCGCGGTGGCGGCTTTATCGGCCTCGCTGGCTTACTGGGGCCTGCAACTGTACAAGCCGCAGCAGCGTCCCATCGCCGCGCCGCCGGTGCAGGCGGCGCCCGGTCCCCAGATCGACAGCGCGCGCGGCCTGTTCGGCGGCGAGGTCGCGGTGGCGGCCGCCAGCAGCTACCAGCTGCGCGGCGTGGTGGCGGCGGCCAATGGCCGCGGCAGCGTGGCCATCATCGCCACCGACAGCCAGCCGGCCAAGGCCTTCCCGGTGGGTGCCGAAGTGGTGTCCGGCGTGACGGTCAAGGAGGTGCAGCCGCGCTTCGTGCTGTTGCAGGAAGGCGGCGTGCAAAAGCGCGTCGACCTGATGCCGCTGGACAGCGCGTCCTCGGCCACGCTGGCGCCGCCGCTGCCGGGCCAGCCCGGCCAGCCGATGCCGCCGCCGAACGCGCCGCCGCAGTCGCCGATGACGGGCGGCCCCGCCGAACCCGCGTCCGGTCCCATCCTGACCGCGCCGCCGCAGCGCGTGGTCACGCCGCCGCCCGGCAACGCGCCGCCGCAGCTGCAGTAGCCTGCGCCAGCCCGGCCGCGCGGCCGGGATGCAATGCCTCACCCCGCCATGCAGGCCACTCTGCTGACCATCTGGAGAGCCCCATGAAGCCGTTCCGCTTCCTGCTGCTGTGCTGCGCCCTGGCGCTGGCAGCGCCAACCCACGCCCAAATCCCTGTCGAAGCCCAGACCCGGCCGGACGCCGTGCTGTTGCCGCCCGTGCCGCTGCCGCGCACGGCCGCGCCGCCCCCCATGCCGGCGCTGCTTCCCTTGGCCGTGCCGGCGGCATCGGCTCCGGCGCAGAACTTGCGGCAAGCGCCGGCGGACGGCAAGCGGCCGCGCGTGGCGCTGGTGCTGTCCGGTGGCGGCGCGCGCGGCTTCGCCCATATCGGCGTGCTGCGCGTGCTGCAGGAAATGCAGGTGCCGATCGATATCGTGGTCGGCACCAGTATGGGCAGCGTGGTGGGCGGCGCCTTTGCCGCCGGCGCCTCGGTCGAGGAACTGGAACATCTGGCGCGCAAGACCGACTGGAACCGCGTGATGGCCGACCGCTCGCCGCGCGACGAGCTGAGTTTCCGCCGCCGCGAGGAAGATGTGCGCCTGCCGTCCCGCCTCGAATTCGGCATCAGCAAGAAGGGCGCGACCCTGCCGCCGGCCGCCGCCAGCAATGCGGCGCTGGAGATGGCGCTCGACCGCCTGCTGCCGTCCGGCACGCGCGATACCGCGGTCGACCAGCTGCCGCTGCCCTTCCGCTCGGTCGCTTCCGACCTGGTGACGGGCGAGCTGGTGGACTTGAAGGACACGCCGCTGTTCCTGAGCATGCGCGCCTCGCTGGCCGTGCCGGGCGTGTTCGCGCCGGTGCGCATCAACCATCGCCTGGTGGTCGATGGCGGCCTGGTACGCAATCTGCCGGTCGACCTGGCGCGCGATATGGGCGCCGACGTGGTCATCGCCGTCAATGTCGGCACGCCGCTGGCGCCGGAATCGGAACTGGACAGCGCGCTCGACGTCGCCAACCAGATGCTGCAGATCCTGACCGAACAGAACGTGCAGCGTTCGCTAAAGGAATTGCGCGCCGAAGATATCCTGATCGCGCCCGATTTGAGCGGCATCAGCTTCCTCGACTTCGAACTGCACGACAACGCCATGAAGGCCGGCATGGCGGCGGCGCGCGCGCTGGCGCCACGCCTGGCCCACCTGGCGCTGAACGACGGCGACTTCATCGCCTTCGAGCGCCGCCGCCTGGCCCCGCCGGCGCTGGACGACCATGCGCGCCCGCTGGGCAAGGTGGAGATCGCCGGGCAGGGCGAGATCAACCCTGCCATCCTGCGCGCCCAGAGCGGCCTGGTGCAAGGCCAGCCTTTCACCAAGGAGCAGATCCGCGACGCCGCCGCCAGCCTGTATGGACGCGGCGACCTGGCCCGGGTCGAAACGGAAATCCACGACCGCTTCGGCGAGCGCAATGTGCTGATCCGCACCAGCGAGGCGGAATGGACGCGCAACCGCGTGCGCGTCGGCCTCGAACTGCAAAGCGATTTCCAGGACAGTAACAGCTTCGCCCTCAAGCTGCTGCACGTGAGCTCTTCGCTGAACCGCTGGGGCGGCGAATTGCTGACCGACCTGCGCATCGGCAAGGAGCGCGCGCTCGGCGTGCAGTTCTGGCAGCCGCTGGGCGAAGGTTCGCGCTGGTATATCTCGCCCACGCTGCAGTACAACTCGACCGGGGCCGACCTGTTCAACGAAGGCCGGCGCATGGCCCGCCTCACCTACAGCAAGCGCAGCGCCCTGGTCAGCCTGGGACGGGAGCTGGGCAACTGGGGCGATGTCCAGGCCGGCGTGACGCGCCAGCGCTTCCAGGGCCGGGCGGCCGTGCCGGAAGACTTGAAGCTGCCCTTCAGCACCGTCTTCGGCACCGCCTATTTCATGCGCTTCCGCGTCGATACCGTCGATTCCCTGGCCTTCCCCACGCGCGGCACGCTGCTCGACGCCAATTATTCCCACCCCATCGGCGAAGATGCGGTGCTGAGTTCCGCCTCGTCTTCGGTCACGGCCATGCGCGCCTTCACCTCTGGGCCGTGGAGCGGCCATGTGTACGGCGAATGGGCGCGCGCCAGGACGGGCGCGGCGCCGCTCAATCTGGGCGGCTTCATGCGCCTGTCCGGCACGCCGGCCGAATCGGTGCAGGGACAGACCGTGGCCTTCAGCCGGGTGGTGATGGCGCGCCGTTTCGACACCCTGGGCAACGATGTGCGCGTCGGCTTCTCGCTGGAGGCGGGCGGCGGTTTCGACCGTGTGAACGGCTTGCGCAGCCGCTCCGTGATGCAGGCCGGCAGCGTCTTCCTCTCGCTCGACACGCGCGCCGGCCCGATCTACCTGGGCGGCGGCGCCACCAAGGGCGGCTACCAGTCGCTGTATCTCTTCCTCGGGCCGATCTGGTAAGAAAAAAGGGGGCAGGCGTTTGCGCCTGCCCCCTTTTGCGCCCGGCCTTACTCGGGCGGCTTCTTGGGATCGATTTTCTTCAAGGCTTGCTTGGCGGCCTGCCGCTCCGCGCCCTTGCTCTTGGTGTGCGGCCCGGCCGCGCGCGCCTTGGCCAGTCCCGCGAATGGATTGCGCGGCTTGCCGAAGGTTTGCGAAGGCTCGATGCGGATGCGCATCTTCTGCCGGGTCGCCAGGGCCTTGTTCGCCATTACAGCACGTAGCGCGACAAGTCTTCGTTGACGGCCAGCGCGTCCAGGCGCTGGTTGACGTAGGCGGCGTCGATCTGCAGCAGCTTCTCGCCCGTCTCGGTGGCGCTGAAGGAAATCTCTTCGAGCAGCTTTTCCATCACGGTGTAGAGGCGGCGCGCGCCGATGTTCTCGGTGCGCTCGTTGACCTGGTGCGAAATCTCGGCCAGGCGCGTGATGCCGTCCGGCGTGAAGTCGATCTGCACGTCCTCGGTCGCCAGCAAGGCCTGGTACTGCTTGGTCAGGCAGGCGTCGGTGCTGGTCAGGATGCGCTCGAAATCGGCGATCGACAGCGATTCCAGTTCCACGCGGATGGGGAAGCGGCCCTGCAGCTCCGGGATCAGGTCCGAAGGCTTGGCCAGGTGGAAGGCGCCGGAGGCGATGAACAGGATATGGTCGGTGCGGATCATGCCGTACTTGGTGTTGACGGTGGTGCCTTCCACCAGCGGCAGCAGGTCGCGCTGCACGCCGGCGCGCGAGACGTCGGCGCCGCCCACTTCCGAGCGCGAGGCGATCTTGTCCACCTCGTCGAGGAAGACGATGCCGTTCTGCTCCACATTGTGGATGGCTTTCTGCTTCATCTCGTCTTCGTTGACCAGCTTGGCCGCCTCTTCCTCGACCAGCAGCTTCATGGCTTCGGCGATGCGCACCTTGCGCGCCTTGCGCCGGCCGGCGCCCATGCCGGAGAACATGGACTTGATCTGCTCCGTCATTTCCTCCATGCCGGGCGGCGCCATGATTTCCATCTGCGGGCTTTGCTCGGCCAGCTCGATCTCGATTTCCTTGTCGTTCATCTCGCCCTGGCGCAGACGTTTGCGGAAGGTCTGGCGCGTGGCGTCGCTGCCGGACGCTTCCTGGGTGCCGGCGTTGAAGCCGAAGTCGCGTGGCTGCGGCAGCAGGATGTCGAGCACGCGGTCTTCGGCCGCATCCTCGGCGCGCGCGCGCACCTTGGCCATTTCGGCCGAGCGGGTCTGCTTGATGCCGATGTCGATCAGGTCGCGGATGATGGTGTCCACGTCGCGGCCCACATAACCGACTTCGGTGAACTTGGTCGCTTCCACCTTGATGAAGGGCGCGTCCGCCAGCTTGGCCAGGCGGCGCGCGATTTCGGTCTTGCCGACGCCGGTGGGACCGATCATCAGGATGTTCTTGGGCGTGATCTCATGGCGCAGCGGCTCTTCCACCTGCTGGCGGCGCCAGCGGTTGCGCAGCGCGATGGCGACGGCGCGCTTAGCCTTGGCCTGGCCGACCACATGTTTATCGAGTTCGCCGACGATTTCCTGCGGAGTCATGTTCATGCTGGGCTTTCTTCCAGGGTTTCGATGATGTGGGAGAGGTTGGTGTAGATGCACAGCTCGCCCGCGATGGTCAGCGATTTCTTCACGATGTCGGCCGGGGCCAGTCCGGTGTTTTCGAACAGCGCCTTGGCGGCCGACAGGGCATAGCTGCCGCCCGAGCCGATGGCGCCGATGCCGTCTTCCGGCTCTAGCACATCGCCGTTGCCGGTGATGACCAGGGTCGATTCGCTGTCGGCCACCAGCAGCATCGCCTCCAGGCGGCGCAGCACGCGGTCGGTGCGCCAGTCCTTGGCCATTTCGACCGAGGCGCGCAGCAGATTGCCCTGGTGCTTTTCCAGCTTGGCTTCGAAACGGTCGAGCAGGGTGAAGGCGTCGGCCGTGCCGCCGGCGAAGCCGCACAGGACCTTGCCCTGGTACAGCTTACGCACCTTGCGCGCCGTGCCCTTCATGACGATATTGCCCAGGGTGACTTGACCGTCGCCGCCGATGGCGACCTGTTTGCCGCGGCGCACGCACAGAATGGTGGTGCCGTGAAATTGTTCCATAATTGCCTCAATGTTATGACGCTGCATGCGTCCCAGCGCCGAAATGGGGCTGTTTCGCCGGATTGCAAGTTCAATACCTATGGGGAAACAGTCGCACGCTGGCGCCCGCGCCCAGCAGGCGCAGCAGGGCCGCCGCCAGATGGTTCAGATCCCGGAATTCTATCCTGCGCTCGCCCAGGCCTTGCAGGGCGCCCAGCAATTGCTGGGCCGCGCCATAGTCGATGCGGGCCAGGCGCGCGCAGTCGAACACCAGGGCCGGATACTGCTCAGCATAGACGAGCATGGCTTCGATGACGGCGCTGGCGTCGCCTTCCAGCACATAGGGCAGGACAAAGCGGTCGGCGGCGGCCGCGGCCAGCGGCTGCCCGGGCGCCAGCGCCACGCGCTGCGGCGGCGTGAACGGCGGCGGCGACACTTCGAAGGTGACGCAGTAATCCATGCTGCTTTCCTCGAAATCCTTTTCGCGGTTTTGCAGGCGCAGCAGCTCCAGGCGCAGCAGCCAGGGCGCCTCGCCCTCGTCGCGCCGGCCGATGGCGAGGATGGCGCCCACCTGGCGCGCCAGCTCGGCCGCGCCGGCCACGGTCAGTTCGCGCTGTGCCGCCTGCACGGCGCGCAGGGCGGCCAGCAGCAGGGCGCAGCCTTCGGGCGTGACGCCGCGCACGCGGCTGCAGTCGAGGCGCAGCGACCCGGCGGGGCCGGCGGGCGCCGGGGACAGCCGCGCCAGCTGGGCGGCGCAGCCGGCGTCGAGCATGCCGTGGAGCGCCACCGTGGGGACGACGCCGGCCGGGGGCGGAACGGCGTTGTCGGGCGCGGCGGGCGGATTCCAGGGCGGCGGCGAAGTTTCGAAGGTGCTGGCGTAGTCGATCGACAGGCTGTCGAAGGCCTCCTGGCGGCCCAGGATCTGGTACAGGTCGAACAGCATCCACCACACGGTGCGGTCGCGCTGGTCGCGCGCGGCGGCGGCCAGCAGCTCGGCGGCCAGCTCGGCCTGGCCGTTGGCGTAGAGCAGGGCCACTTCCTCGACCACGGGCGCGGTTTCGGCGGCGGCCGCCTCGGCCGGCGTGTCGAGTTCGCCGAGCAGCTCGGTGGTGCCGGCTTCCAGCAGGGGCAGGGTGTTGCCGTCGAGGGCGGCGGCGCGCGGCGCGCGGGCCGGGCGGCTGGCCCAGGGCATGTCCTCGTCGTCGAAGATGTCGGCCGCCATGGCCGCCTCGATGGCGTCGATCTTCATGGCGGTGGCGCGCGCGATATCGCGCTGCAGCTCTTGCTGGACGCGCTGGCGTTCCAGCTCGCGGTGCGCGGCCAGCCGCGCGCCGGCGTCGTCCTCGGCGCCGGCCTCGGTGTCGGCCGCGTCGTCATCGGCCTTGTTTTTTTTGAACAGAGAAAACAGTCCCACCGCTTTTCCTCGTCCGCTCCCGGAGCAGATAGTGTAGCCCAAGGGCAGGCGCCGCTTCGCAACGCCGGCCGCGGAAATGAAAAAAGCACGCGCCAGGCGTGCTTTTTTGCTGCAAAGCAGGGGGAACGGCCGCCGCGATGGCGGGGCCGCGGCGCTTTAATCGCCGTACAGTTTCTGCTTCAGTTCGCGGCGCTGCTGGGCTTCCAGCGACAGCGTGGCGGTGGGACGGGCGATCAGGCGCGGAATGCCGATCGGCTCGCCCGTTTCCTCGCACCAGCCGTATTCGCCGTTATCGATGGCCACGATGGATTGCTGCACTTTCTTCAGCAGCTTGCGCTCGCGGTCGCGGGTGCGCAGCTCCAGGGCATGCTCTTCCTCGATGGTGGCGCGGTCGGCCGGGTCCGGCACCAGCACGGTTTCGCGCAGGTGTTCCGTGGTTTCGCCGGCATTTTTCAGCAGTTCTTTTTCCAGCGCCTGGAGCTTGGCCTTGAAAAACGCCATCTGCGCCGGGTTCATATAGTCCTTATCGCTCATCGCCAGAATTTCTTCGTCGGTGAGGATACGTTCTGGACTAGCGGCGGAGGTCGATTTATTAGTTTTAGTCATCACTTCTTACCTTCGATACGACAGAGTTTTCAAATTTCAGCTGTCGGACCCTCAAGGCCAACAACTGTACCGGCTTGCGCTGGGCTAACCGGCACCCCAGAAAAACCCGGTTAGTTTATACCAAACATTGTTCCAGGCCGCGAATAAAGATATCTTTCGGTAGATTTTTACCAATAAACACCATTTTACTGCCGCGCGCCTCATGCTCCGCCCATTTGGCGCCCAGGTCGCTGCCCATCAATTGGTGCACGCCCTGGAATACGACTTTACGATCCGCGCCCTGCATTAACAATACGCCTTTGTAGCGCAACATGCGAGGACCGTACACATTGACCAGGCCGGCCAGGAATTCATCGAGCTTTTCCGGATCGAATGGGCGCTCGCTTTTAAACACGAAAGCGGCGATTTCATCGCTGTGGTGGCTGTGGTGGTGGTCGTGGGCGCAATGCGCTCCGTGTTCGTGGTCATGCTGGCAATGTTCGCCATGCTCATGCTCATGCGCATGGTCGTGCTCTTCGGCGGCCAGGAAATCCGGGTCCAGCTCCAGCTTTTCATTCAGATTGAAGCCGCGCAGGTCGAGCACTTCGGCGATCGGGGCGCGGCCGAAGTCGGAGGTGCCGATCGGCGCGCGCGGGTTGATGCGCTTCAGGCGCGCCGTCAGCGTCTCGACGGCGGCGGCGTCGACCAGGTCGGTTTTCGACAGCAGGATCTTGTCGGCGAAACCGACCTGGCGCTGGGCTTCCTCATTCTCGTCCAATTGCTGCATGGCGTGGCGCGCATCGACCACGGTGACAATTGCATCGAGCAAGTAATTACTGCCCACTTCATCGTCGACAAAGAAAGTCTGGGCCACCGGGCCGGGATTGGCCAGGCCGGTGGTTTCGATCACCACGCGGTCGAACTGCAACTCGCCGGCCGCGCGCTTTTTCGCCAGATCGGACAGGCCGATAATCAGGTCGCCGCGCACGGTGCAGCAAATGCAGCCATTATTCATTTCGACGATTTGCTCGCGGCTTTCCTGCACCAGGATCTCATTGTCGATATTTTCCTGCCCGAATTCATTCTCGATGACGGCAATGCGCATGCCATGCTGTTCTTGCAGAATACGGTTGAGCAAGGTGGTTTTGCCGGCGCCGAGGAAGCCGGTCAGGATGGTGGTGGGAATCAGGTCCATGGTCTGCCTTGCTGCAAATAGAATCGGCCGATTATGCCGGAATTCCCGGCGCGCTGCCAAATCAGGGACGGCAGCCGGGCTTACTTGATTTTAGCCCGCGGATGGGCCTTGTCGTAAACCTGGGCCAGATGCTGGAAATCGAGGGCGGTATACACCTGGGTCGAGGTGATGCTGGCGTGGCCCAGCATGTCCTGCACGGCGCGCAGGTCGCCCGAGGATTGCAGCACGTGCGAGGCGAACGAGTGGCGCAGCATATGCGGGTGGACGTGCACCGGCGCCCCGGTGGCCTGGGCATGGCGGGCCAGGCGCAGCTGCACCACGCGCGGCGAGACGCGCCGGCCGCGCTCGTTGAGGAAGAGGGCGGCGCTGCCGTCGCTGGCGGCCGGACGCACGGCCAGCCAGGCGCCCAGCGCGGCCAGGGCGGCGCTGCCGACCGGCACGCGGCGCATCTTGCCGCCCTTGCCGGTGACGACCACTTCGGCATTGTCGGCTTCCAGCCAGCCGGCCGAGGCGGGCTGGCCCTCTTCGGCCTTGTGGAAGCGCAGGTCGAGGCCGGCCAGCTCGGACACCCGCAGCCCGCTCGAATACAGCAGCTCGAACATGGCGTGGTTGCACAACTCGGCCGGCTCCTGGGCGGCGGCGGCCGTGCGCGCCGGCGTCGCCACCAGTTGCACGGCATCATCCACCGACAGGGCTTTGGGCAGGGTTTTGGCGCGTTTGGGCGGGCGCACGCCCTGGACCGGGTTGGCGGCCAGGCTCTGCTGGCGGCCCAGCCAGTCGAAAAAGCCGCGCCAGCTCGACAGCTTGCGCGCGATCGAGCGCGGATCGAGGCCGCGGGCGTGGAGTTTGGCCGTGTAGCGGCGGATGGCGTGCTGGTCCAGCGCGGCCCAGCCGGCCTTGCCGCTGAGTTCGAGCAGCTCGCCCAGGTCGCGGCCATAGGCGGCCACGGTATGCGGGGACAGTTTGCGCTGCGCGGCCAGCTGGTCGAGGAAGGCGTCCACCCAGTCCGGCTTGGCGCGCGGCGCGCTCATGGGGTCAGGCCGTCAGCGGGGCCAGCGCGACGCTGGCCGTTTCGCCGATATGCACCAGGAAGTCGGTGGCCATCAGCGACGTGAAGCGTTCGGTGTCGGGCGAGCCGAGGATCAGCAGGCCGAAGGCGGCGCCCTTGCTGCCGGGCTGGCGCAGGGCGATGATGACGGTGGACTGGATGCTGGCCGCATCGTCCAGCCAGCGCACCGCCTCGAAATCGTTGTTGCTGCCGCAGTAAGGCGCCTGCAGGCTGTTGCCGAACAGGCGCGCGTCGTCCGACACGTCCTGGGCGAACCATTCGCCGGCATAGGCGGCGGCCGGGGTGAACAGGCGCAGCGTGGCTTGCGGCACGTGGAAGCTGTGTTTCAGGCCCTCCACCAAGTCGCGCGGCAGCGCGGCCAAGGCGCGCGGCTGTAGCAGCTTCTGGTTCCAGCTGTGGAAGCGGTTGGCGATGGTCTGGTTTTCCTGGGCGTTGCGGCTCAGATCGGCCATGCGCAGTTCCAGCGCCTTGTATTTCTCGCGCATCACTTCCATCTGCCGCTCCTGCAGCGACACGGCCCGTCCCGTCAGCGGGCTGGACAGCTTTACTTCGCCCAGCAGATTAGCGTGTTCTTCGAAGAAATGCGGGTGGTCAGCCAGGTATTGCGCGACGGTCTTGGAATCCAGTGTTGCGGTCATTTTAATCAGGTCGTGTTGGAGCCAACAGACATTTTACCCGACGCGGGCCGGAAAAAAGACGCCCGCAGGCGTCTTTTTGCGGGATGGGCGGGCTTTAGAAGCGGTGGCGCATGCCGATCTGGAGGCCTTTGCTGGACTGGCCGGGCACGGCGGTGAAGCCGCCCGAGGCGCTGGCGGCGCCGATAGCATATTGACCTTCGTTCTTGTTTTTTATGTAAGCGGCCACCGTGTACAGGTCGGTGCGCTTGGACAGATTGTAGTCGTAGCCGATGCCGTACTGGGTGGCGTCGCTCGGATTGGCGCGCCGGTCGTCCTGCTTGACGATGGAGGCCATCAGGCGGCCCGCGCCCATGCGGTAGTGGAAGCCGACCTGGTAGCTGACCGCGTCCAGATAGAAATTGCGCACCAGCGCGGCGTTCAGCTGGCCCGCCAGCAGCGGGCCCAGGGCCGGGCCGAAGGCGGTAAACGTCGGCGCCAGCTGCTCGTTGGCGTAGCGGATGATGACCGAGTTCTCGTTCTTCTGCTTGTGCGCGCCGAGGAAGAGCTTCCAGTTGTCGAAGGCATAGGAGCCGGCCAGGGTGTGCGTCACCAGGCCGCGGTTGCCGACCTGGTCGGCGCCGTAATTGTAGGCCGCGCCCAGGTCCCAGCCATTGGCCTTGTAGCGCAGGTTGGCGCCATAGGATTTCTTGTCCATGCCGATATAGCCGGACCGTTCGAAGCCATACATCAAGGCCGCGCCGATGCCGTTCGGCAGTTCGATGCGGTACTGGATCGCCTTGTCGGAGCGGATCGCGATGCCGGCCGTGAGCAGGCCGCCCAGGCCGCCGACGATGCCGCCCCAGCCGGCCGCCGTGCCCGATTCGAACACGTCGCCGTTATTGAACACTTCGTAGCCGGGCGTATACATGCGGCCCATCAGGATCGCGCCCACCGGCGTCACCAGGCCCACCATCGAGGTGCGGTCGAACAGGGCGCCGTTGATGTTGACGTTGACGGCCGGCTGCAGCGCGCCCTGCACCCCGGCCAGCAGGCGGGCGGCGGTGGCGGCGCCGCCGGCGGCCGGCGGCACGGTGAAGTTCAAGCCCTTGGTCAGGGCGTAACCCTGGTTCGCGCTGAGGTTGCCGGTCTGCTGGCGCCCGGTGTCGAGTTCGACCCGCGCTTCCAGATTGAAGATGGCCTTGTAGCCGCCGCCGATATCTTCCGTTCCCTTGAAGCCGAGGCGCGAACCGTCGGCGATGCCGCTCACCAGCTTGGTGCGCGAATCGTTGCCGCCATTGTTCACATACATGACGCCGGCATCGGCGATGCCGTAGATCGTGACCGAGGATTGGGCCAGGGCCGGCCCGGCAAAGCATGCTGCAACGGCTAAGGCAAGGAATCGGTTCTTCATGCTGTCTCCTGAATGTTTTTGTATTGAAAAACGAACGTCCGTACTAATTCAATGCGAAACACACCAGCGGCCACGTCTCCGTCGAAAAAAAGGCGGCATGGTTGCCCATGGCCGCCCAGTTCATGCGCGAGGCATCTCAGAAGTTGTGGTGCACACCCAGGCTGAAGGTATTCACCTTGGTGGCGGCTTTTTTATTCGAAGCGTCGATGTACAGATAGGTGCGGGCCGACAGATTGTGCTCATAGCCGAGCGAGAACTGCTTGGTCTTCGGCAAGCCGTCGGGCTCCTTGCGGCCATAGCCGGCCAGGATCTTGCCCATGCCCACGGTGTAGTTGGCACCCACCACCCAGGCCTTGGTGGTGTCGTTGACGGCCTTGGTGTGGCCCTCGTCCTGGTGCTGGTAGGAGGCCATCAGCTTCAGGTCGGCGATCGGCTTGACCCAGGCGGCCACCGACCACAGCTTGGTTTCCACGGCATTGCGCTCGCCGCCCGCCATCAGCGAGAAGCTCGGCGCGGTATAGGTGGCGCTGACCGAATACGGATTGGCCGAAGGCACGGCGTTGGCCGGGTATTGCGGCGCCAGCGCGGTGCCGCGGCCGATGATGGCCGGGCTGTTGTTGGCTTCCTTGGCGGCCACCGTCACATTCAGCTGGAAGCCGTTGTAGACCGGGGTGTTGTAGAAGACCGCGTTGGAGAAGCGGTTGCGCGAGTTGCCCACCTGGCTCAGCGGATCGCTGGTATAGCCGGCCACATGCAGGTCGGTCTGGAAGCCGACCGGGGTCGGCATGCCGGACCAGGGCTCGTAGCCGGTGGAGGTTTCCTGGTAGGCCGACAGGCCGCGGCCGAAGCGGATGGTGCCGAAGTCGCCTTGCAGGCCGACCCGGCTCTGGCCCTGGAACAGCGGACGGCTGTTGGCGCCGGACGTGTTTTCGATGGTGCCGGTATCCGACTCATAGCGGATTTCCAGCTGGAACAGCGCTTTCAAGCCGCTGCCCAGGTCTTCCACGCCGCGGAAGCCCAGTTTATTGTTATCCCGTTTGCTCACTTGGGTGGTCGTGCCCGTTTGCTTCAGCAGGCCGGCGTCGACCGTGCCGTAGATCGTGACCGACGATTGCGCGTAGGCGCCGCTGAAGGCTCCCATCATTGCCAAGGCCAGCAGGGATTTCTTCATTTGTTCTTCCTTTATAAGAATAATCGTTCAAAAGATCCAAAAGCCAGGAGTGCGTCTCGAACACTCGCGGGAGTGCGCTGCGTGCACCCGGATGACTGCACCTTACTGGCTGGTCCCCGCTAACACGGCCGTCTTGGTTGATTGAAGCCACAAAATTTGGTCAAAAGCCCGTGAATTCAGGCTTCCTGTTGTATTTCTGAAACGCTTAATTCCAACGCATTGCTGATTTGTTGTCTATATTGCCCCATGAGTCTGGCGCTCTTGTTCCTCCGCCTTCTTTGCGCCAGATCAAGCGCCCGCCATTTCGCGGTGCGGAGTGAGGCGGCCACGCGACACTCGCCTCAATCAGCCATCGCGTAGTGCATTTGGTTTGTGGCAATATCATCGGAAAAGCAGCTCGGACCCGCACCCAAGCAGTGTTTGCTTGGATGAACCAATACATAGTGGAACGATGGCGAACCGTGAAGAGCTAGGGATCATCCGGGGGGCGCGCGCAGGCGACCCTTCCTGCCAGCTGGCCCTGGGCCGGCTGTATTTATTCGGCGGCGCCAGCCTGCCGATGAGCATGCCCACCGCCTTGCACTGGCTCAGTCGTGCCGCCCAGCAAGGACAGGAAGACGCCTGGCGCCTGATCGGCCAACACATCAGTTTTGAATACGCCCAGCACGGCGGCGACGCCGTGCTGGAATGGTATGAGCGGGCCAGCGACGCCGGCCTGTTGCCGGCGGCCGTGGTGCTGGCCCAGCTGGTGCAGCGGACGGCCACGGCCAGCGCCGCCTTGCGCGGCAAGGCGTGGCGCGCGCTGCAGGCGGCGGCCCAGGCCGGCATGCCGCAGGCGCAGCGCCTGCTGGCCGGCTGGCCCGGCATGGCGCCGGCCGCGCCGCGCAGCGAAGCCAGTGTGGCGCGCGCGCCGGCGTCCGGCGCCAGTGCCGAGCCGGCCGCCCCGCCCGCCAGCCCGCCCTTGCGCTGCGACAGCGCGCCGGCCAGCCTGGCCGACGCCGCGCGCGCCGCCAACGCCATCAATGCCCAGCTGGAACAGGCCTGGCAAGATTTGCCGCGCAGCGGCTTCCTGGTCCAGGCCCAGGCGTTGGCGCGCACGCTGGCGCAGCAAGCGCCGCAGGACCTGGAAGCGGCGCGCGCCGCCGGCTGGCAGTTGGAAACTCCGCAGAGCCAGCTGTTCGCGCGCTGCGCCCAGGCGCTGAGCGAACTGGCCGACAGCGGCGCCGCGCCGCACGCCGCCGATGAGGCCGACCTGCTGCGCTTCCGCGAACTGGCCGCCCATGGCGGCGACCGCAACGCCCAGCTGGCGCTGGGCCTCTCGTTTGCGCGCATGAATTGCGAAGGCGATCGCATGCCGCGCGGCAATGGCGCCGTCAATTTCAAGCGCGCCATCCGCTGGCTGACCCAGGCCGGCGAACAGGGGCTGGCCGAAGCCTGGTTCGCCCTGTCGCGCATCTATAACAAACCGGAATTTTCCCAGCGCAGCCTGCTCGAAGCGCAAGCCTGCCTGGAGCGCGCCGCCGATATGGGCCATAGCGGCGCCCAGCTCGAATGCGGCATCCACGCCTGGCGCACCCGCCGTGGCGGCGAGCAGAACGATGTGCGCGCCGCCTACTGGCTGCAGAAGGCCGCGTCCCAAGGCAGCGCCGAAGCGCAGGCCGCGCTCGACCGCATCGCGCCGGCGGGGGCGCCCGAAAGCTGGGCCAGCACGCTCCTGCCCCTGCTCACGCGCGAATTGCTCAGCAGCCAGCCCTTGCTGGCGGCCCGCATCGAACTGGCCAGCCTGTTCCAGCTCAGCCGCGCCGAAGCGCTGCTGCTCGACGTCAAGGCGGCCGACCAGGGCCACTGCCTGGTGATCGACATCCGCGCCAGCTATGGCCGCAGCAAGCGGCGCCTGGTGCTGATCCGCAGCGCCCAGCAGCGCCAGGCGCTGGACCGCATCCAGCGCCAGTTCGAACAGATCGACTGCAGCCTGGCCGGTCCCGAAGGCAACTACCGCCAGCGCCTCTACCGCTTCAAGACCTGGCTCATCAGCGTCGCCGGCGGCGATCTGCTCGCCGCCTGAGCCCGCCACCCTTTGCGCTGCCGCCCACCATGTCCAGCCTGGTGTCCGGCAGCAAGGTCGGACATGGTTTGAGTTGGCGCCAACGGCGGAGGCGCCTTAGACGCTGATTTCGCCTTCGAAGACGGTGACGGCGGGGCCGGTGAGGTAGACCGGCTGGCCTTCGCCGGCCCAGGCGATCGACAGGCGGCCGCCGCGGGCGTCGACCCGCACCGGGGAATCAAGCAGGCCGCGCCGGATGCCGGCCACGGCGGCGGCACAGGCGCCTGTGCCGCAGGCCAGGGTTTCGCCGGCGCCGCGTTCAAACACGCGCAGCTTGATGTGCTGGCGGCTCATCAGCTGCATGAAGCCGGCATTGACGCGCCTGGGGAAGCGCGGGTGGTGCTCGATCAGCGGGCCGGTCAGCTCGACCGGCGCCTGGTCGACGTCGGCCACCACCTGCACCGCGTGCGGGTTGCCCATCGACACCACCGACACTTGCACCTGTTCGCGCTCGCCACCGAGCTCCAGCAGCAGCGGCCACAGCGTGTCGCGCCCTTCGGGCTGGCCCTGCAGGCCGTCGGCATCGAAGGGGATGGCGGCCGGCTCCAGCACGGGCGCGCCCATGTCGACCGTCACGCTGCCTTCGCTTTCCAGGCGCGGCGAGATGATGCCGGCCTTGGTTTCGACCGTGATCTGGGCCTTGCCGGTCAAGCCTTTTTCGGCGACGAATTTGACGAAGGCGCGCGCGCCGTTGCCGCATTGCTCGACTTCGCCGCCATCGTTGTTGAAGATGCGGTAGCGGAAGTCGCAGCCGGGCTGGCTGGCTTTTTCCACCACCAGGATCTGGTCGGCGCCGATGCCGAAGCGGCGGTCGGCCAGCGCCTGCCATTGGGCCGCGGTGAAGTCGACTTGCTGGTTGATGGCGTCGATGACGATGAAGTCATTGCCCGCGCCGTGCATCTTGGTGAATTTGAGTTTCATCGTGGGTTCGTATAGAAGGACGGTTCGCCATCGGGACGCGTCTTGAAGCGCTTATGCGTCCAGAAATATTGTTCCGGGTATTCGCGCACGCGCGCCTCGATGAACTCATTCATGCGGCGCGTCGCGGCCACCATGTCGGTGCCGGGATAATTGTCCCATACTGGATAGAATTTGACGCTATACCCCGCATAATTCGGCAGGAAGGTGCAGATCACCGGCATCACCTGGGCGCCGGTGGCGGCGGCGATGCGCGCCGTGGCCGTCAGCGTGGCCGCCGGGATGCCGAAGAAGGGCACGAACTCGGCGTCTTTGGCGCCGAAATCCATGTCCGGCAACATGAAATACGGCAGATGTTCGCGCAAGGCGCGCAGAATCGGCTTGATGCCGTCCTGCCGCGTGAACAGGCGCACCGGCTTGAAGCGGGCGCGGCCGGCGCGCAGCACTTCGTCGAAAGTATCGTTTTTTTGCTGGGAGTACATCGACGATGCGCTCGTTTCCATGGCGATCGCGGCGCCCGCCACATCCAGGCAGACGAAGTGCGGACACAGCAGCACGGTCGGCTTCTCCGTCATCGCCGCCACCGGAATCTCGCCCATCGGGTCGACGCGGATCAGGCGCTTGAGGCGCGCCTCGGACGCCCACCACAGGATGGAGCGCTCCAGCACGCTGCGCGAATAGGCCTGGAAGTGGCGCCGCGCCAGCGCCACGCGCGCGGCCTCGCTCAGTTCCGGCATGGTCAGGCGCAGATTGGTCAGGGCGATGCGGCGGCGCGGCCCCATCACGCGGAACAGCAGGCTGCCGATACCATTGCCCAGACGGCCCAGCAGGGGCAGGGGCAGCCAATGCAGCAGCCACATCAAGCCAAGCAAGAGTTTCATGCGGCCTCCTGCGCGGCGGGCGCGGCCACCCCGGCCGGCACCTTGTAGCGGTTATAGCTCCAGTAATACTGGGCCGGGCTGCGCTGGATCAGCTCTTCCATGGCGGCGTTGATGGCGCGCGCCTGGGCCGCCGAGTCGCCAGCGAGCGAGCCGGTAAACGGCACGAAGCGCACCACATAGCCGCGGCCGAAGGACAGGCGCTCGGCATAGGTGATGATGACCACCGCGTCGCCCAACTGGGCCAGCTTGGCCGGCAGGGTCATGGTGTAGGCGCTGCGGCCGAAGAAGTCGGCCCAGACGCCATCGCCTTCCTGCGGCACCTGGTCGGGCAAGAGGCCGATGGGCTGGCCCTTCTTGAGGAATTTGGCCAGCATGCGTACGCCGCCCATATTGGCCGGCGCCAGCAGCAGGTTCTTGCGCGCGCGCGCGCCTTCGATCAGCGGCTTCATCGCCTCTTTCTTCGGCGGCCGGTACATCACCATCAATTCCTGGCGCAGCGCGATTTCCTGGGCCACGATTTCAAAGCAGCCCAAGTGCGGGGTCAGGAAGACGATGCCGAGCCCGGCGTCCAGCGTCTGCTGCACCAGTTCCCAGTTCTCCATGCTGGCGTGGCGCGAGACGCGGGCCGGATCGGCGCACCAGATGAAGGGCAGTTCGGCGATGGCCTTGCCGGCCTCGGCCACCGCTTGCGGCAGGTGGGCGCCGACCTTGGCCTGGCGCATATTGGCGCGCATGCGTTTGCGGTAGGACGGCGACAGCAGGAAAACAATCCAGCCCAGCACGCTGCCCAGGGCATGCAGCACGGGCAGGGGGAAGAAAGAAAAGAAACGAAAAAGTTGTACCAGCATCGGAATAGTGTAATATCGACAACTTCGCGTTGTCTCTAGCCAAAAATTTTTGAAGAAGCGTAAAATACCACGTTAGAAGTAGCCGCTGAGTTAATCAGACAACTTGCGAAGCGGAATAAAAATATCGCTAAAGCGTCGCAGGCCCCGAAAGGTGATGCGACCTCATTGTTTGTATCAATCTTTTGGAGTTTGTATATGTCTAATCATTACCTGTTCACCTCTGAATCCGTATCCGAAGGCCATCCCGACAAGGTTGCCGACCAGATTTCGGATGCCATCCTCGATGCGATCCTGACCCAGGATCCGAAAGCGCGCGTCGCCGCCGAAACCCTGTGCAACACCGGCCTGGTGGTGCTGGCCGGTGAAATTACCACGCACGCCAACGTGGATTATATTCAAGTTGCGCGCGAAACCATCAAGCGCATCGGCTACGACAACACCGACTACGGCATCGATTACAAGGGCTGCGCCGTCATGGTCTGCTATGACAAGCAGTCGCCCGACATCGCCCAGGGCGTGGATGAAGGCGCCGGCATCGACCTCGACCAGGGCGCCGGCGACCAGGGCCTGATGTTCGGCTACGCCTGCGACGAAACCCCGGAACTGATGCCGGCCGCGATCTACTACTCGCACCGCCTGGTCGAGCGCCAGTCCCAGCTGCGCAAGGATGGCCGCCTGCCATGGCTGCGTCCGGATGCCAAATCGCAAGTCACGCTGCGCTATGTCGACGGCCGCCCGGTGGCGGTCGACACCGTGGTGCTGTCGACCCAGCACGCGCCGGAAATCGCCCACAGCCAGATCGAAGAAGCCGTGATCGAGGAAATCATCAAGCCGGTGCTGCCGAGCGAATGGCTGAAGGACACCAAATTCCTGGTCAACCCGACCGGCCGCTTCGTCATCGGCGGTCCGCAAGGCGACTGCGGCCTGACCGGCCGCAAGATCATCGTCGACACCTACGGCGGCGCCGCGCCGCACGGCGGTGGCGCCTTCTCCGGCAAAGACCCGTCCAAAGTGGACCGTTCCGCCGCCTACGCCGCCCGCTACGTGGCCAAGAACATCGTCGCCGCCGGCCTGGCGCGCCAGTGCCAGGTGCAGGTCAGCTACGCCATCGGCGTGGCGCGCCCGATCAATATCACGGTCTACACCGAAGGCACGGGCGTGATCCCGGACGAGCAGATCGCCGCCCTGGTCAACGACCACTTCGACCTGCGTCCGAAAGGCATCGTGCAGATGCTCGACCTGCTGCGCCCGATCTACGCCAAGACCGCCGCTTACGGCCACTTCGGCCGCGAAGAGCCGGAATTCAGCTGGGAACGCACCGACAAGATCGCCGTCCTGCGCGCCGCCGCCGGCCTGAAATAAGCTTGCCTGCCGCCTAGCAAAACCGGGGACGCGTCCCCGGTTTTGTCGTTTACGCGCCGCCCGCCGGCGCCGTGGCCTGCCGCCATCAAAATGCATGGCACCCAAGAGATTGATGCTACAATGCACGTTCTCCGAGGAGCGTTGCGACGAATCGCCCGATTCGCCAGGCTCGGATACTTCTGCAACCGCGCTCACGTTACTTTTTTCAACATGAAAGGAGGGCGTGATGAACGCCGCACTCAAAGCTTCCCAAGATTACATCATCGCCGACATCGGCCTCGCCGCCTGGGGCGAAAAAGAAATCAAGATCGCCGAAACCGAAATGCCGGGCCTGATGGCCATCCGCGAAGAGTTCGCCGCGGCCCAGACCCTGAAAGGCGCGCGCATCACCGGTTCGCTGCACATGACCATCCAGACCGCCGTGCTGATCCGCACGCTGGAAGCGCTGGGCGCGCAAGTGCGCTGGGCCTCCTGCAATATCTACTCGACCCAGGACCACGCCGCCGCCGCCATCGCCGCCGTCGGCACCCCGGTCTTCGCCGTCAAGGGCGAAACCCTGGATGACTACTGGGAATACACCCACCGCATCTTCGAGTGGCCGAACGACGCCGCCGGCAATGCCGTGTACTCGAACATGATCCTGGACGACGGCGGCGACGCCACCCTGCTGCTGCACCTGGGCGCGCGCGCCGAGAAAGACCTCTCTGTGCTGGACAATCCAGGTTCGGAAGAGGAAATCTGCCTGTTCAACGCGATCAAGGCCCGCCTGGCCAAGGATGCCACCTGGTACTCCAAGCGCCTGCCGCAGATCCTGGGCGTGACCGAGGAAACCACCACCGGCGTGCACCGCCTGTACCAGATGCACAAGGAAGGCAAGCTGGCTTTCCCGGCCATTAACGTCAACGATTCCGTTACCAAGTCCAAGTTCGACAATCTGTACGGCTGCCGCGAATCGCTGGTGGACGGCATCAAGCGCGCCACCGACGTGATGGTGGCCGGCAAGATCGCCGTCATCGCCGGCTACGGCGACGTGGGCAAGGGTTCGGCGCAAGCGATGCGCGCCCTGTCGGCCCAAGTGTGGGTGACCGAGATCGATCCGATCTGCGCCCTGCAGGCCGCGATGGAAGGCTACCGCGTGGTGACCATGGAATACGCCGCCGAACACGGCGACATCTTCGTCACCTGCACCGGCAACTACCATATCCTGACCGAACAGCATATGCTGCGCATGAAGGACCAGGCCATCGTCTGCAATATCGGCCACTTCGACAACGAGATCGACGTCGCGTCGCTCAAGAAATACACCTGGGAAAACATCAAGCCGCAAGTCGACCACGTGATCTTCCCGGACGGCAAGCGCATCATCCTGCTGGCCGAAGGCCGCCTGGTCAACCTGGGTTGCGGCACCGGCCATCCATCGTATGTGATGAGCTCCTCCTTCGCCAACCAGACCATCGCCCAGATCGAACTGTTCGCCAACACCAAGGCGTACCCGGTCGGCGTCTACACGCTGCCGAAACATCTGGATGAGAAGGTCGCGCGCCTGCAGCTGAAAAAGCTGAACGCGCAGTTGACCACGCTGACCGACGAGCAGGCCGCCTACATCAATGTGAAAGTGGACGGCCCATACAAGCCTGAGCACTACCGTTATTAATCAGTAAGGAAGAGCCGGTCCCTGCGGCCGGCTCTTTTTTTATCCGCTGCGAGGCTTTCATTCATGCGTCTGGTCCTGACCTGGTTAATCAATGCCGCGGCCCTGTTTGCCGTGCCTTACCTCATGCATTCCGTCGATGTCACGAGCATCGGCGCCGCCCTGGTTGCAGCCCTTTTGCTGGGCCTGGTGAATACCCTGATCCGTCCGCTGCTCCTGCTGCTGACCCTGCCGGTTACCGTGCTCTCGCTGGGCCTGTTCATCTTCGTCATCAACGGCCTGATGTTCTGGCTGGTGGCCAAAGTGGTGAGCGGTTTCCATGTCGATAGTTTCTGGTCGGCCATTGGCGGCGCGCTGCTGTACAGCATCATCTCCTGGGCCTTGTCCACCTTATTGTTGAAAGACAACGATGGCAAGTCATAACTTCAGTATCGAATTCTTTCCGCCCAAGACGGCGGAAGGGGCGGAAAAGCTGCGCGCCACGCGCGCCAAGCTGTCCGCGCTGCATCCCAAGTATTTTTCCGTGACCTTTGGCGCCGGCGGTAGCACCCAGCGCGGCACGCTCGACACCGTGCTGGAAATCATGGCGGCCGGCGAAGAAGCCGCGCCCCACCTGTCCTGCGTCGGCGGCACGCGCGAGTCGATCCGCGCCATCCTGGGCGAATACAAGTCGCACGGCATCAAGCGCCTGGTGGCGCTGCGCGGCGACCTGCCGAGCGGCTATGGCGCGGCCGGCGAGTTCCGCTACGCCAACGAGCTGGTCGAGTTCGTGCGCCAGGAAACCGGCGACTGGTTCCATATCGAGGTGGCGGCCTATCCCGAGGTGCATCCGCAGGCGCGTTCGCCGCAGGACGATCTGCAAGCCTTCACGCGCAAGGTGCAGGCGGGCGCGAACGCCGCCATCACCCAGTACTTCTACAATGCCGACGCCTATTTCCAGTTCGTCGAGCAGGCGCAGAAGGCGGGCGTGACGGTGCCCATCGTGGCCGGCATCATGCCGATCACCAATTACACCCAGCTGATGCGCTTCTCCGATATGTGCGGCGCCGAGATTCCGCGCTGGGTGCGCCTGAAGCTGGCGTCCTTCGGCGACGATAGCGCCTCGATCAAGGCTTTCGGCCTGGATGTGGTCACCCAGCTGTGCGAACGCCTGCTGCAGGGCGGCGCGCCCGGCCTGCACTTCTATTCGATGAACCAGGCGGCCGCCACCACGGCGCTGTGGCAGCGCCTGGTCAAGGACTGAAGCCAGAAAGCGTTAAGCCTGGACCTCGGTAATGATGCGGTCCAGCGCAATATCGTGGTTGTCGCTGCCGAATTCCGCCGCCAGGCAGGAATAGGCGATGCCCACCGTGGCCGGACGCGGCGCCTTTGCCAGCGTCCGGTCATAAAATCCGCCGCCATAGCCGAGGCGGAAAGCGCCGCTGTTATAGCCCAGGCAGGGCACCAGCAGCGCCGGCGGGTAGGCTTCGAGGCGCAGCTCGGCCGGCACCGCCACCCCCATGCCATCTTTCACCATCGCCTCGCCGATCTGCCACGCCGCGAATTCCAGCGGCGCGGCCTTCTGTATCACCACCGGCAGCAGCAGGCGCGCGCCCAGCCGCGCCAATTCCGCATACGCTGGGTGCAGGTCCGGCTCGTCGCGCAGCGGCCAGTACACGCCCACGGTGTGCACGGGATTGGCCTGCCACCATTGCACGATGTGGCGGCAGATGTCGGCATCCCATTGCGCTCGCGTCGCGGCGTCGATGGCGCGCCGTTCGGCCAGCAATTGACGGCGTAAATCGGCTTTGCTTTGCGGACCCGATGCTGGTAGCTCGGCGGGGTTGCGTGGTATTCTAAGCTGGCTGGTCATATCCTGAATTACATAGTGAGTCGTACATTGATTTCCCGTTCAAAATGGATCGCCGGCGCGTTCCTGTTCCTGGCCTGCGCCACCTCCGCCACCAGCTTTGCCCAGGATGCCACCGGCAGCCGCAGAGATGATGACGCTTTTCTCCTGCTGCGCGATTCCGTGCGGCGCGAAGATCCGGCCAAGGTCGAATTTTATGCCGCCCAGCTCGGTTCCTACGCCATTCCTTCCTATGTCGACTATTATCGGCTGAAACCGCGCCTGCGCGATGCCGGCGAGGCCGAGATCCGCGAATTCCTGCAGCGCTACCAGGGCAGCGCCATCGCCGACCGCCTGCGCAACGACTGGCTGCTGGAGCTGGGCCGCAAGCGCGACTGGCGCCTGTTCGACGAGCAGCAGCCGCAGTTCGCGCTCAACGACGATACCCAGGTCAAATGCTATGCCCTGCTGTCGCGCCTGGCGAAAGGCCAGAACGTGGCGGGCGAGGCGCGCAGCCTGCTGACCTATCCGCCGTATTATGGCGAAGGCTGCGGCGCCCTGATCGCCTCGCTGTACCAGGCCAGCCAGTTCGATGCCAACGATCTGTGGACCCAGGTGCGGCTGGCCGGCGAGAGCAATGCCACCGGCCCGGCCCGGCGCACCATCCTGCTGCTCAACGGTTCCGACAAGAAGATCGCGCAAGCGATCGACACGCCGCTGATCGTCATGGCCAAGGGGCCGGGCGCCAGCAAGGCCGAACATGAAACCTTCATCGTCGCGCTCGGGCGCGGCGCGCGGACCAGCCTGAAGCTGGCGGTGCTGGCCCTGCACAAGGCCGAAGGCAAGCTGGCGCCGCAGGAAGCGGCGGCCGGCTGGGCCGCTATCGCCCTGCAAGCTTCGTATGCGCTGGCGCCGGAAGCGGGCGAGTACTGGCGCAAGGCCGCCAATGCCCCGCTCTCGCTCGACCAGCAGCAGTGGAAGGCGCGCGTCGCCCTGCGCGAAGGCAACTGGAAACTGGTGAAGTCCACCATCGCCGCCATGCCGGCCAGCCTGCGCAGCGACCCGACCTGGATTTACTGGCAGGCGCGCACCCTGATGGCCGAGGCGGGCGCCGCGCAAGCCACGCCGGAAGCGGCCCAGCTGTTCGGCCGCATCGCCGACCAGCAGAATTTCTACGGCTTGCTGGCCGCCGAGGAGCTGGGCCGCCTGGTGACGATTCCGGCGCCGGGCGCCGCGCCCACGCCGGCCGAAGTGGCAGCCATGGGCGCCAATCCCGGCTTCCAGCGCGCGCTCAAGTTTTTCAGCCTGCGCCTGCGCTTCGAAGGCATGCGCGAGTGGAACTGGGAATTGCGCAAGATGAGCGAGCGCGAGCTGATCGCCGCCGCCGAGTTCGCGCGCGAGAACCATATCCTCGACCGCATGGTCTATACCTCGGAACGCACGCGCGTGCAGGCCGACTACACGCACCGTTATCCGGCGCCGCATGACGACATCATGCGCCCCACCACCAGCACCCTGGGCCTGGACCGGGCCTGGGTGTATGGCCTGATCCGCCAGGAATCGCGCTTCATCATGGATGCGCAATCGAATGTGGGCGCGGCCGGCCTGATGCAGGTGATGCCGTCGACCGGGCGCTGGGTGGCGAAAAAGATCGGCCTCACCGATTTCGTGCAGGACATGCTGACCGATGTGCGCACCAATATCCTGCTCGGCGCCAATTACATGAATATGGTGCTGGGCAATATGGACGGCTCCCAGGTGCTGGCGACCGCCGCCTATAACGCCGGGCCGGGCCGCTTGCGCACCTGGCGCGGCACGCTGACGAAGCCGATGGACAGCGCCGTGTTCATCGAATCGATTCCGTACGTGGAAACGCGGACCTATGTGAAGAATGTGATGACCAACGCCACCTACTACGCCGCCCTGTTCGACGGCAAGCCGCAGTCGCTGAAAACGCGGCTGGGCGTGGTGCTGCCCAAGGGCTACACTGAAGCGGAGCAGCAGGAGACATCGTTCGGCAGCCGCTGAGCCGGCCTGCCGGGAGGAGGATGACATGGAAGCGAATGTTGTCGTAATCGGCGGCACCGGTTTTATCGGTAGCCACATCGTCGCCAAGCTGTCGGCCGAAGGGGCCGACGTGCTGGTGCCCACGCGGCGCGAGGAACACGGCCGCCATCTGCTGGCCCTGCCGCGCGTCGATGTGGTGGAGGCCGATGTGCAGGACGACGCCGCGCTGCGCGGCCTGCTGCAAGGGCAGGGCCGCACGGCGGTGATCAATCTGGTGGGCGTGCTGCACTCGCACCCCGGCCAGCCCTATGGCCCGGAATTCGCGCGCGCCCACGTCGAGCTGCCGCGCCGCATCGTGGCCGCCTGCGCCGCCGCCGGCGTGGCGCGCTACCTGCATATGAGCGCGCTGGGCGCGGCGGCCGACGGGCCGTCGATGTATCTGCGCTCGAAAGCCGACGGCGAGCTGGCGGCGCGTTCCAACCCGGCCGTGTCGCCCACCATCTTCCGCCCCTCGGTGGTGTTCGGGCCGGACGACCATTTCATCAATCTGTTCGCCGCCCTGCAGCGCCGCCTGCCGGTGCTGCCGCTGGCCTGCGCCGACGCGCGCTTCCAGCCCGTCTTCGTGGAAGACGTGGCGCAAGCTTTCGTCGACGCGCTCTCGCTGCCGCAGACGCGCGGCCAGGTGGTGGAACTGGCCGGCCCGAAAATCTATACGCTGGAAGAGATCGTGCGCCTGGCGGGCAGCGCCACCGGCCATCCGCGTCCCATCGTGGCGCTGCCGCCGGCGCTGGCGCGCATCCAGGCCTTCCTGCTGGAGCATATGCCCGGCACACCGCTGATGAGCCGCGACAATCTCGACTCGATGCGGCGCGATAATGTGCTGGCGCCGAACACGCAAGCCCTGGTGGCTGAAGACCTGGGCATTCCGCCCACCGCGCTGGAAGCGGTGGCGCCGCACTATACCGGGCGGCTCCGCAACGACGAATTCCGCAGCCGAGCAGGCCGCTAACCTGAACAGGACCATGATGCAAACCACAGAACTTGATCCGACCCTGAGCCAGACCCTGGCCGCCGCCCGTGAACCGGGCCTGACCCTGGTCATCGGCAACAAGAATTATTCGAGCTGGTCGATGCGGCCCTGGGTGGCCCTGGTTGCCTTCGCCATCCCCTTCAACGAGGTGCGCGTGCTGCTCGACCAGCCGGACACCTCGAACAAGATCGCCGACTATTGCGCCAGCGGCCGTGTGCCGGTGCTGCTGGCCGGCGAGATGACGATCTGGGACAGCTTGGCCATCTGCGAGTACCTGGCCGAGCAGTTCCCCGACAAGCATCTGTGGCCGCAGGACGTGGCGGCGCGCGCCATGGCGCGCTCGGTGTGCGCGGAAATGCATTCGAGCTTCGCCAGCCTGCGCAGCACGATGGCGATGAATATCAAGCGCAGCTATCCGGGCAAGGGCCGCACGCCGGCCACCCAGGCCGATATCGGCCGCATCAGCGAAATCTGGGAAGAGTGCCTGAGCCGCTTTGGCCACAACCATTTCCTGTTCGGCGAATTCTCGCTGGCCGACGCCTTCTTCGCGCCGGTGGTGACGCGCTTCAAGACTTACGGCGTGAGCCTGCCGCCCGCGCTGTCGGCCTACTGCGCGCGCGTGCTGGCCCATCCGGCCGTGGCGCGCTGGGTGGAGGAAGCCCTGGCCGAAACCGAAAGCGCCCCGCTGCACGACGCGGAGATGCCGGATTGAAGACTTATGTTGTCGGCGGGGCCGTGCGCGATGCGCTGCTTGGCCTGCCTGTAAAAGACCACGACCATGTGGTGGTGGGCGCCACGCCGGAGGAGATGCTGGAGCAGGGCTTCCGTCCGGTGGGCAAGGATTTCCCGGTCTTCCTGCATCCGCAGACGCAGGAGGAATATGCGCTGGCGCGCACCGAGCGCAAGACCGCGCCCGGCTACAAGGGCTTCGTCTTCCACACCGCGCCCGACGTCACGCTGGAGGACGATCTGGTGCGGCGCGACCTGACCATCAACGCCATCGCCCGCGCCGAGGATGGCGCGCTGACCGATCCCTTCAAGGGGCAGCAGGATATCCGCGACCGCATCTTCCGCCATGTCTCGGACGCCTTTGCCGAAGACCCGGTGCGCATCCTGCGCGTGGCGCGCTTCGCCGCGCGCTATCCGGAGTTCCGCGTCGCCCCCGAAACCAATGCGCTGATGCGCAAGATGGTGGATGAGGGCGAGGTCGACGCCCTGGTGGCCGAACGCGTCTGGCAGGAACTGTCGCGCGGCTTGATGGAGCAGCAGCCCTCGCGCATGCTGCAGGTGCTGCGCGACTGCGGCGCGCTGGCGCGCATCGTGCCCGAGCTGGACCGCCTGTGGGGCGTGCCGCAGCCGGAAAAGCACCATCCCGAAATCGACACCGGCATCCATATGCAGCAGGTGGTGGACTATGCCGCTTCCCGGAATCATGAGCTGCCGGTGCGCTTCGCCGCCCTGCTGCACGACCTGGGCAAGGGGGCGACGCCGTCCGAGCAATGGCCGGCCCATCACGGCCACGAAGGCCTGGGCGTGGAACTGGTGCAGCAGGTTTGCCAGCGTCTGAAGGTGCCGGTCGAATGCCGCGACCTGGCCGTGATGACGGCGCGCGAGCATGGCAATGTGGCGCGCGCGCTGGAGCTGCGCCCGAATACCATCGTCAAGCTGCTGGAGCGCTGCGACGGCTTCCGCAAGCCGGCCCGTTTCAGCCAGCTGCTGCTGGCCGCGCAATGCGATGCGCGCGGCCGCGAAGGGCAGGGCGTCAGCTTCCGCGACGCGCCCTATCCGCAACTGGCGTATCTGGAACAAGCCCTGGCCGCCGCGCGCGGCGTGAACGCCGGCGAAATCGCCCAGCGCTGCAGCGAACCGGCGCGCATTCCGGAAATGGTGCACCGCGCCCGTGTCGGCGCCGTGCGTGCCGCGCTGGGAGCGGATCATGATGGAGAAGGAGATTAGGCATGAGCAGCCTGAATTTGTTTGGCAATCCGCTGCGCCGCTGGTTCGGCGGCTCGCAGCGCGAAACGGTGCCGGTCAAGGAGTTGCGCGAGCGCGACCGGCGCCGCATGCTCAAGCATTTTCTGGCGCTGGAAAAGAGCGACCGGCTGCTGCGCTTCGGCTCCCAGTTGCCGGACGAGCAGATCACCAAGTACGTCAACGGCATCGACTTCGGGCGCGACCTGGTGTTTGGCGTCTACAACCGCGTGTTCAAGCTGGTGGCCGTCGGCCACCTGGCGTTCGCGCCGAAAGAGCCTTCCCAGAGCGGCGTGACGGACAAGGAGCAGGTGGCCGAATTCGGCGTTTCGGTGCTGAAGACGGCGCGCGGCCTGGGCATCGGCTCCAAGCTGTTCCAGCGCGCCAATATCGCTTGCCGCAACAACGATATCGACACGCTGTACATGCACTGCCTGTCATCCAACCAGACCATGATGCACATCGCAAAAAAGGCCGGCATGGAAATCCACCGCGACTACGGCGAAGCCGACGCCTACCTCAAGCTGCCGCCGGCCGATCCGGCCAGCGTGCTGCAGGAAGCCATGCAGGAGCAACTGGCAACCATCGACTACGCCCTCAAGGCCAACGTCCGCGCCGCCGCCAAGCTGCTCGACAAGCTGCCCGGCCATAAGCCGGACAACTAATCTTCGCGGTCGTGTTTCGCGCAAGGCGATGAGTTTTAGCGTGCTAGACTTAAGTCTAAATGGACAGGGAGTGCCCGGTCGGCGTTAATGCCTCGATGAGTTCATCGGGGCTCTTCGCTACAAGCCAATCGGCCATGCGTCGAAGTGAGTTTTCTTATCTCAAACGGTCCTGCGCTGGCCGATTTCGAGCTCCTCTTCGTGGCAGTAGAACAGCACGGTCTGGTCGAGGTTGTGCAGAATGATGGCGTCGTCGCGGCTGGGGACGAAGAGCTGGTCCCAGCTGGCGAGAAATTGCGCGGCCGGGACCACGCAGACTTCGTCGTCGCCGAAGACGATCTGCACCGTGCCGACGGCCGAAAGCCGGGTCGCCAGCCAAGCGCGGGCGACGGTGCGGCTGGCGATCAGGTGCTGCTCGATCTGATCGACAGTGGCGCCGTTCAGGCCATAGTGCCGGGGATGGGCGTATTGCAGGGCATATGCGTAGGCCCGCCGCGCATGCTCCGCATCCAGCCAGCGCGCCTGCAGCTGCAGTTCGTCGAATTCGGCGGGGCGGTAGCTGTGCGCGGCGCTAGACATGCGGTTTACACCAGCGGCAGCGCCGTGGTGTCCTTGATGCGCTGCAGGGCGAAGCTCGATTTCACGTCCAGCACGGCCGGGTGGCGCAGCAGGGTGGCCATCATGAAGCGCGAGAAGTGGTCCATGTCTTCCACGTGCACGCGCAGCAGATAATCCATCTCGCCCGTCATCGCATAGCAGGCCACCACTTCCGGCCACTGCTCGACGGCGACGGCGAAATCGGCGCGCGGCGAGGCGGCCGTCGGGTTCACGCCGAGGGCGCGCGCATTGCTGTGGGCGGCCGCGTCGCTGTGCTTCTCCAGCCGCACATTGACATAGGCCAGCAGGCCCAGGCCGATCTTGTCCGGGTCCAGCAGGGCCACGTATTGGCGGATCACGCCTTCCTCTTCCAGACGCTTGATGCGGCGCAGACAGGGGGAGGGCGAGAGGTTCACCTGCTCGGCCACATCCTGGTTGGAAAGACGTCCATCTCCTTGCAAAATAGACAAAATTTTACGGTCGGTTTTGTCCAACGCAATCTTGGTCATGAATTCCTCATTTAAACAGTATTTTCGCAATATTATTGCTCAAGTCTGGGTGGCACGGGAAATGTTTGCAATTTAATGCCGCCCTTCGGGGTCTATACTGTGCGTCATTCTGATAAGGAGACACGCATGAAATTCACCCCCTGGGAAAACCCGATGGGTACGGACGGCTTCGAGTTCGTCGAATACGCCGCCCCTGATCCGAAAGCCCTCGGCGCCCTGTTCGAAAGCATGGGCTTCACCGCCATCGCCCGTCACCGCCACAAGGACGTGACGCTGTACCGCCAGGGCGATATCAATTTCATCATCAACGCCGAGAAGGATTCCTTTGCCCAGCGCTTCGCGCGCCAGCATGGCCCTTCCGTCTGCGCCATCGCCATCCGCGTCAACGACGCTGCCTATGCCTACCAGCGCGCGCTGGAACTGGGCGCCTGGGGCTTCGATAACAAGACCGGTCCGATGGAACTGAACATCCCCGCCATCAAGGGCGTGGGCGATTCCCTGCTGTACCTGGTGGACCGCTGGCGCGGCAAGAACAAGGATGCGGCGCCCGGCAGCATCGGCGACATCAGCATCTACGACGCCGACTTCGTCGCCATTCCCGGCGCCGAAGCCAATCCGGTCGGCAAGGGCCTGACCTATATCGACCACCTGACCCACAACGTTTACCGTGGCCGCATGAAGGAATGGGCCGACTTCTACGAGCGCCTGTTCAACTTCCGCGAAGTGCGCTACTTCGACATCGAGGGCAAGCTGACCGGCCTGAAATCGAAGGCCATGACTTCGCCTTGCGGCAAGATCCGCATCCCGATCAACGAATCGTCGGACGATAAATCGCAGATCGCCGAGTACCTGAACGAATACCACGGCGAAGGCATCCAGCACATCGCGCTGGGCACCGACGACGTGTACAGCACCGTGCAAGGCCTGCGCGACAACGGCATCATCTTCCAGGACACCATCGAGACCTACTACGAGCTGGTGAACCGCCGCCTGCCGAACCACGGCGAGCAGCTGGAAGAACTGCGCCGCCTGCGCATCCTGATCGACGGCCGCAGCGCCGAGAACGAGCGCGAGCTGCTGCTGCAGATCTTCACGCAGAACGTGATCGGCCCGATCTTCTTCGAAATCATCCAGCGCAAGGGCGACCAGGGCTTCGGCGAAGGCAACTTCCGCGCCCTGTTCGAATCGATCGAACTGGATCAGATCCGCCGCGGCGTACTGGAGGATCCAAGCAAGACCGCAGCATAATCATTCGATCCCCGGAGCGCTGCCAGGGACCGCCGCATAGAACGGTGGCCATGGCGTAAAGGGTTGCGGGGATACAGAGAGCAAGCCGGCAGTTCCGCGTCAGACGGAACGCCGGCTTGAGCAGTTTGTGAATATTGGAGACACACAATGAATGCACCAGCCAAGAGCTCGCTGCTCGGTACGCCCGCGCACGAGATCTCGCTAGACGACAAGTGGACGCTGGAACGCGGCCGCGCTTTCATGACCGGTACGCAGGCCCTGATCCGGCTACCCATGCTGCAGCGCGAGCGCGACCTGAAAGCGGGATTGAACACCGCCGGCTATATCACCGGTTACCGCGGTTCTCCCGTCACCAGCGTGGACCAGACGGCCATGAAGGCCCGCAAATACCTGGAAGCCCACCACGTCAAATTCCACCCCGGCATGAACGAAGACCTGGCCGCAACGGCCGTCTGGGGTACGCAGCAAACCAATCTTTTCCCTGACGCGAAATACGACGGCGTCTTCTCCATGTGGTACGGCAAAGGCCCCGGCGTGGACCGCTGCGGCGACGTCTTCAAGCACGCCAATAACGCCGGCTCTTCCAAGCACGGCGGCGTGCTGGTGCTGGCCGGCGACGACCATGCCGCCAAGTCCTCGTCCACCGCCCACCAGTCCGACCATATCCTGAACGCCTGCGGCATTCCGGTGCTGTACCCGTCCTCGGTGCAGGAATACATCGACTACGGCCTGCATGCCTGGGCCATGAGCCGCTACACCGGCCTGTGGGTGTCGATGAAATGCGTGACCGACATCATCGAGTCGGGCGCGGTGGTGGACTTCGATCCCGACCGCGTGCAGATCGCCATGCCGGACGATTTCGAGCTGCCCGAAGGCGGCCTGAATATCCGCTGGCCGGACACGGTGCTGGACATGGAAGTGCGCATGAACAGCTACAAGTGGTACGCGGCCCTGGCCTATGTGCGCGCCAATAAGCTCAACAAGATCATCTGGGACAGCCCGAAAGCGCGCATCGGCATCATCACCGCCGGCAAGTCCTATCTGGACACGCGCCAGGCCCTGGCCGACCTGGGCATCGACGAGCAGGCCGCCGCCGACATCGGCATCCGCCTGTACAAGATCGGCATGACCTGGCCGCTGGAAGCGGAGGGCGTGCACAACTTCGCGCGCGGCCTGGATGAGATCCTGGTGGTGGAAGAGAAGCGCCAGATCCTCGAATACGCCTTGAAGGAAGAGCTGTACAACCTGCCGGACGGCGAACGGCCGCGCGTGGTCGGCAAATTCGACGACACCGGCGAATGGTCGAACAAGCACCGCAGCGGCCACGGCGACTGGCTGCTGCCGGCCACCTATGAATTGAGCCCGGCGCAGATCGCGCGCGCCATCGCCAGCCGCATCGCCCATTACTGCGACGGCCATCCGGTGGCGGCGCGCGTGAAGGAACGCATCGCCTATCTGGAGGCGAAGGAGCTGGTGCTGAAATCGGTGCCGGTGAAAGCCAATCCGCAGACCGACCGCACGCCTTACTTCTGCTCCGGCTGCCCGCACAACAGCTCGACCAAGGTACCGGAAGGTTCGCGCGCCATGGCCGGCATCGGCTGCCACTACATGGTGCTGTGGATGGACCGGGAAACCTCGACCTTCACCCATATGGGCGCGGAAGGCGTGACCTGGGTCGGCCAGGCGCCGTTCACCAACGAGAAGCACGTCTTCACCAATCTGGGCGACGGCACCTACTTCCATTCCGGCATCCTGGCGATCCGCGCCGCCGTGGCGGCCAAGGTCAACATCACCTACAAGATCCTGTACAACGACGCGGTGGCCATGACCGGCGGCCAGAACGTCGACGGCCCGCTCGATCCGGGCATGATTTCGCGCCAGATCGCGGCCGAGGGCGTGAGCCCCATCATCGTCGTCACCGACGACCCGGAAAAGTATCCGGACGATTACGCCTGGGCGGCCGGCGTCACCGTGCGCCACCGCTCCGAGCTGATGGACGTGCAGCGCGAGCTGCGCGACAAGCCCGGCGTGTCGGCCATGATTTACGACCAGACCTGCGCCTCCGAGAAGCGCCGCCGCCGGAAACGCAATGAATACCCCGATCCGGCCAAGCGCGCCTTCATCAACGAAGCCGTGTGCGAAGGCTGCGGCGACTGCTCGGTGCAGTCCAACTGCCTGTCGGTGGAGCCGCTGGAAACGGAGCTGGGGCGCAAGCGCCAGATCAACCAGTCCAGCTGCAATAAGGACTTCTCCTGCGTGACCGGCTTCTGCCCGAGCTTCGTCACGGTGGAAGGCGGCGGCTTGAAAAAGCCGAAGAAAGCCGCCGCCGGCGGCGCCGACATGCCGGCCTTGCCGGCGCCGGTATTGCCCTCGACCGAGAAGCCGTTCGGCATCCTCGTCACCGGCATCGGCGGTACGGGCGTGGTCACGGTGGGCCAGATCCTGGCTGTGGCGGCCCACGTCGAAGGCAAGGGCGCCGTGGTGCTGGACATGAGCGGCCTGGCGCAGAAGGGCGGCCCGGTGATGTCGCATGTGCGTCTGGCCGACAAGCAGGCCGACCTGCACTCGACCCGCGTCGGCACCGGCAGCGCCGATCTGGTGATCGGCTGCGATCAGATCGTGACCGCCAGCCGCGACGCGCTGTCGCGCATGGGCGAGGGCCGCACCTACGCCGCCATCAACTCGACCGGCGCCACCACGGCCGCCTTCGTGAAGAATCCGGACTGGCAATTCCCCGGCGCTTCCTCGCAGGGCGAGATCGTCAAGGCCTGCGGCGCCGGCCGCGTCGATTTCGTCGATGCCGGCCAGATCGCCACCGCGCTGATGGGCGACTCCATCGCCACCAATATGTTCATGCTGGGCTACGCCTTCCAGAAAGGCCATGTGCCGCTGAGCGAGGCGTCGCTGATGAAGGCGATCGAGCTGAATAATGTCTCGGTGGGCTTCAATAAATCGGCCTTCAACTGGGGCCGCGCCGCCGCCCACGACCTGGCGGCGGTGACGAAGCTGACCACGCCGGCCAAGGTGATCGAGTTCAAGCGCAACCAGACCCTGGACGAAATCCTGGCCCAGCGCACCGAGCTGCTGGTGGCTTACCAGAACGTGGCCTATGCGCGCCAGTACCAAGACTTCGTGGCCCAGGTGCGCGCCGCCGAGGAAAAACTGGGCGGCAAGGGACTGCGCCTGACCGAGGCCGTGGCGCGCTATCTGTACAAGCTGATGGCCTATAAGGACGAGTACGAAGTGGCGCGCCTGCACAGCGATCCGGCCTTCCGCGAGAAGATCGCATCGATGTTCGAAGGCGACTACAAGCTGAAGTTCCACCTGGCGCCGCCGCTGCTGGCCAGGCACGACAAGGAAGGCCATCTGCTCAAACAGGAGTTCGGCCCGTGGATGATGAAGGCCTTCCATGTGCTGGCCCGCTTCAAAGGCTTGCGCGGCACGGCGCTGGATGTCTTCGGCTACACCGCCGAGCGCAAGATGGAGCGCGCCCTGATCGGCGCATACCGCCAGACCGTGTCGGCCCTGCTGCCCAAGCTGACGGCGGACAATCTGGCGACGGCGGTCGCCATTGCCCGCATCCCCGAGGATATCCGCGGCTATGGCCATGTGAAGGAACGCCATCTGAAAGCGGCCAAGCAGAAGGAAGCGTCCCTGGTCGCCAGCTTCAACGCGCCGCCGGCCGCACCGGCCGTGCCGCCAGGTCCGGCTTCGCACGCCGCCTGATCCCCCCGCGCCGCCCGCGGCGCGCCCCACCCGTGGCGCCTGCCACGCGGACGCCCCGGCCAGCCCATGCTGCGCCGGGGCGTTTTTCATTGCCCGCCGCCGTTGCTTTTTTGCATTAATGAAATAAGTTTATTGCATATCAATATATGATTTTTGCTAATATGCGCTGGCGCCCTGTCTTTTGTCTTGCTATCACGTTTGCCGCATATGGATGCGTAAAACCATTCGTTCCCTGAATGAAAGTCTTTTGTTAACGTTCAGGCTCTCCACGACTATGAAGACTTCATGAAGACTACTAACCTCCAATTGAAAACGCTGCCAGCCGCCCTGCTGGCCGTCCTGTGCAGTGTGCCTTTGCTGGCGCAGTCCGAAACGCCAGATACCGCCGCCGCTGCGGCCGCCGCGGCCGATGCCGACAAGGGCGCGCCGGAAAAAGTGCTGGTCACCGGTTCGCGCATTCCGCGCGCCACGCTGGAAGGACCGAGCGCCGTCACCGTCATTACCAATGCCGACCTGACCAAGCAGGGCTACAAGAATGTGTTCGACGCCTTGACCAACCTGAACCAGAACAGCGGCTTCGTGCAGGGCGAGGACTTCGGCAATACCTTCACGCCTTCGGCCACCACCATCAGCCTGCGCGGCATGGGACCGAACCACACCCTGGTGCTGCTGAACGGCCGCCGCCTGGCCGACTTTCCGATTGCGTATGGCGGCACGGTCAACTTCACCAATCTGGCGAACATCCCGTCGGCCATCGTCGACCGCATCGAGATCCTGACCGGCGGCGCTTCCGCCATTTACGGCTCGGACGCGATTGCCGGCGTGGTCAACGTGATCCTGAAACGCCAGGCCGAAGGCTTCGACGTCAACTTGAAACTGGGAGGCCTGTCGCGCGGCGGCGGCGCCAACCGCCGCCTGCAGTTCACCGGCGGCCATAGCGAGGGCGCGCTGAACACCCTGTTCGCCATCGAGCTGAGCGACCGCGACCCGCTGTGGAGCCGCGACCGTGACTTCATGGCCACCCGTCCGAGCGCCACGCCGACCGTGATCCTGGGCCGGCGCGACGTGAAAACCAAAAACTATCTGGACCTGGGCGACGCCTGCAGCCAATTGGGCGACCTGTACTACGGCAGCGTGGTGAAGACGCCGGCCAAGGGCGGCAGCAACTGCACCAGCCAGAATGTGGGACCGACCTGGTGGACCACCCAGACCGGCAACCGCAGCAAGAACGCTTTCGGCAGCGCCACCTATGCGCTCAACGACAACCACACCCTGTTTGCCGATGTGCTGCTGGGCGGGAACGACACCTACAACAATACGCGCGGCCCAAGCTGGACCTCGGCGTCCACCAATGGCAGCTACTTCCTGAACCAGAACACCGGCGCGTACGAAGCCTGGAACAAATACATCGCGCCGGAAGAAATCGGCGGCGCCAACCGCTACAACCGCAACTGGACCGACAAGGCCTTCAGCGTGAGCCTGGGTTCGCGCGGCCACATCACCGGCACCAGCTGGGACTATGAGGCGTCCTACAGCGGCTCGCTGTACCGCAGCCGCTCCCAGACGCCGCGCGCCCTGGCCAATATCGACAGCTTCTTCCTCGGTCCGAAACTGGGCGTGGACAAGAGCGGCGTCTCGATCTACGCGCCGGACCAGGCGCGCCTGACCAAGCGCCTGACGCCGGCCGAATTCGACACCATCACCGGCCTGTCCATCGCCAAGGACGAATCCTGGACCAATACCCTGAGCGTGACCGCCAACGGCGAAGTGTGGCAGCTGCCGGCCGGCCCGCTGCGCGTGGCCACCGTGGCCGAAGTGGGGCGCCAGGGTTTCAGCAACACGCCTGACCTGGCCGGCAACGACGGCATCTACAACAGCACCTCCAAGGTCGATATCACGGCCGGCACCCGCAACCGCTATGCGCTGGGCGCCGAAGTCAGCGTGCCGCTGCTCAAGCAGCTGACCGCGACCCTGGCCGGCCGTTACGACCGCTACAGCTTCGCCGGCCGCAACGACGGCAAGTTCACCTACAACACCGGCCTGGAATTCCGTCCGGCCGAGCAGCTGCTGTTGCGCGGGAATTACGCCACCAGCTTCCGCGCCCCGGATATGAACTATATCTACAAGGCGCGCGGCACCGGCTACTACTCGTCCAGCACCGACTACCTGCGCTGCGCCCAGGCCGGCCAGGAACTCGACAAGTGCGAGTATGCCAACAGGTCGCCCGGCTTCGACTATGTGCAGATCGGCAGCAAGGAGCTGAAATCGGAGCGCGGCACCTCCTATGGCGCCGGCGTGGTCTGGTCGCCCAGCACCAGCTTCGACGTTTCGCTCGACTACTACAATATCAAGATCGACGACCAGGTCACCAACCTGAGCTCGGACGCCCTGCTGCGCGACGAAGCGCGCTGCGGCACCGGCAAGCTCGATCCGAAGTCGCCGACCTGCCTCGATGTGTACAGCCGCATCACGCGCAATCCGGCCACTGCCCTGAACAAGCCGAACGAAGTGAACTCGATCCGCGTCAACCCGATCAATGCCGCGCATGAAAGCACCAGCGGCATCGACCTGGCCGCCAAGTACGCGCTGCGCACGGCGAGCCTGGGCAACTTCCTGTGGAACGCCAGCTATTCGAAAGTGCTGACCAAGCGTTCGCGCCAGTTTGCCGGCGACGAGCTGGAAGACGAGCTGAATTCGATGGACAGCACCGACTGGCGCGACAAGGGCAAGCTCAGTGTCAGCTGGAATATCGGCGACTGGTCCAGCACCCTGGCCGCCAGCTATTACGGCAAGATTCCCCAGTCCAACGGCAAGGGCTATCTGACCCCGACCACCCTGCTCAACGGCAGCGTCGTGTACCAGCTGAACAAGCGCACCACGCTCTCGCTGGTGGTCAACAATCTGCTGAACCGCGTCAAGCATGACACCACGGGCGGCTGGCCGTACTACCCGATCGGCAGCTACAGCCCGGCCGGACGCGCCGGCTGGGTCGAGCTGAACTACCACTTCGGCTCGTAACAAGAGTTTTCCGCAGGCGCCGGGCCGGACAAAGGCCACTATAATCGGCGCATGCTGAAACCCGCCCCCACCGCAGTTCTGAGCGCCGCCGCGCTGGCCTTGCTGGCCGGCTGCGGCGGCGGTTCGTCTTCCGGTACGCCGCTGCCGGTCGATCCGCCGCCGGTGACGCCGCCGCCCGTCACCCCGCCGCCGGTCAATCCCCCGCCCGTCGATCCGCCGCCGCCCGTGCGGCCGCCCAATTCGCTCGACTACCAGCATGCCTGCGTGGCGCCGCGCGCCGGCAGCGCCGAGCGCCAAGGCACGCTGGGCGACGAGAAGACCTGGGTGCGGCTGTGGATCGACGACACCTATCTCTGGTACAAGGAAGTGCCGAAGCCCGATCCGGCCGCCTTCGGCGCGCCGGTGGACTTGTTCAATGTGCTGAAAACCCCGCTGCTGAGCGCTTCCGGCCGGCCCAAGGACCGCTACCACTTCAGCTATCCGAGCGCCACCTGGGACGAGATGGCGCGCGGCGTGGAGCTGGGCTATGGCCTGGCCTGGGCGCGCAATGCCGAGCCGGCGCTTCCGCGCACCTGGCGCATCACGACGGTGCTGCCGGGATCGGCCGCGGCCTTGGCCGGCTTGCGCCGCGGCGACCAATTGCTGGCCGTCGATGGCCATGACTTCGTGCACGGCGCCGACGCCGCCACCGTGGCCCTGCTGAATGCCGGCCTGTTCCCGCGCGCCGAGCGCGAGCCGCATGCGCTGACGCTGGCGCGCGCCGGCGTGGAACTGCGCGTCACGCTGCAGTCGGCCAAGGTCGATATGGCGCCGGTGCAGGCGGTGCGGGTGCTGGATACGCCGGACGGCAAAGTGGGTTATCTGAGCTTCGACAAGCACAATGCCGTGGCCGAGCGGCCGCTGGTGGAGGCCTTCGCCGCGCTGAAAGCGGCCGCCGTCGGCGATCTGGTGCTGGACCTGCGCTATAACGGCGGCGGCCTGCTGACGCTCGCCAGCCAGCTGGCGTATATGATCGCCGGCCCGGAAAACACGGCGGGCCATTTCTTCGAACAGACCCTGCCCAACGACAAGACCAAGGTCGACAAGCCGCTCGACTTCCTGCGCAAGACCGTGGGCCTGCCCGCGCCCAAGCCGGCGCCGCTCGGCCAGCCCCTGCCGACCCTGGGCCTGAAGCGCGTCACCATCCTGACCGGGCCGGGCACCTGCTCGGCCAGCGAATCGGTCATCAACGGCTTGCGCGGCGCCGATGTCGCGGTGACGCTGATCGGCGGCCAGACCTGCGGCAAGCCTTATGCCTTTTTGCCGACGCCGAATTGCGGCACGACGTATTTCGCGATCCAGTACCGGGGCATCAACAGCAAGGGCTTTGGCGACTACAGCGACGGCTTCGCGCCAACCTGCCAGGTGGCCGACGATTTCAGCCGCGAGCTGGGCGATCCGCAGGAAGCCCAATTGGCGGCGGCCTTGCATTACCGCGCGCACGGCAGTTGTCCGGCGCCGCAGGCGCGCCAGCGCGCGCAGGCCGCGCCGCCACCGGCCATGTTGCCGGTGCGGCCCGAGGGCAGCGAAATCTCGATCTACACACCGCCGCAATAAGCGCTGCGCGGTAACTTACATTCAGCAAGAAGCGCTCTATAATGGATTCGCCCGCTGGCCCCGTCGTCGTCAAACGCCGGGGCCAGCGCCGTTCTTAGTCCATGCTAACTTTTGCCGGAGCCTGCCGATGATACGTCCCGCCTTGCTGCTTGCCTTGCTGACTGCCTTTCCCCTGTCCCACGCCGCCCCCGGTCTGAGCACCGTGTCCGAGCGCTCCGGCTTCCAGGCCACCGGCCGCTATGCCGAAGTCGAGCAGCTGTGCGCCGCTTTCCAGAAAGCGTATCCGCAGGCGGTGCGCTGCTTCAGCTTCGGCACGACGCCGGAAGGCCGCCCCATGCTGGCGCTGGCGGTGTCGCGCAGCGGCGCGCTGACGGCGAAGGCGGCGGCGCAGCGCAAGCTGCCGGTGCTGCTGGTGCAGGGCGGCATCCACGCCGGCGAGATCGACGGCAAGGATGCCGGCTTCCTGGCGCTGCGCGAGGCGCTGGACGGCAAGGCCGCGCCGGGTGCGCTGGACAAGCAGGTGCTGCTCTTCGTGCCGGTGTTTAACGTCGACGGCCACGAGCGCTTCGGCAAGTGGAACCGTCCCAACCAGCGCGGCCCGGAGGCCATGGGCTGGCGCGTCACGGCCCAGAACTACAACCTGAACCGCGATTACGTGAAGGCCGACGCGCCGGAAATGCAGGCCATGCTGGCCCTGGTCAACGAATGGGATCCGCTGGCCTATGTCGATCTGCACGTGACCGATGGCGCCAAGTTCCAGCCCGACGTCTCGATCCAGGTGGAGCCGGTGCATGGCGGCGATGCGCAGCTGATGCAGTCCGGCACGGTGCTGCGCAATAATGTGATGGCCGACCTGAAAGCCCAGGGTTCCGATCCCAAGCACTACTATATTTCGTTCCACAAGACCGACGAGCCGCAGTCGGGCTTTGTCGACAGCATGTCCACGCCGCGCTTCTCGACCGGCTACTTCCCGCTGCGTAACCGCTTCGCGATGCTGGTGGAAACCCATTCGTGGAAGGACTATCCGACCCGCGTGCGCATCACGCGCAACACCATCGTCTCCATGCTGGAGCAGGTGGCGCGCCACGGCGCCGAATGGCAGCAGCAGGCGCGCCAGGCCGACGCGCGCGCCGCCGCCATGGCCGGCAGCAGCTTCCCGCTCAGCTACAAGACCACGGACAAGACGCAGATGATCGAGTTCGCCGGCTATGAATACGTGCGCAGCCAGTCCGACATCTCGGGCGGCCCGATGACGCGCTACGACGAAAGCAAGCCGCAGGTGTGGACCGTGCCGCTGCGCGACGAGGTGGTGCCGGACTTCCAGATCCAGGCGCCGGCCGGCGGCTATCTGGTGCCGGCCGCCTACGCCGCCCAGGTGGGCGCGAAGCTGAAGCAGCACGGCATCCGCTTCAAGGTGCTGGACAAGGCGCTCGACCAGGCGGCGGTGGACACCTTCCGCGCCGAGAAGACCCGTCTCGGCGCGCAATCGGTGGAAGGCCGCCAGATGCTGACAGTGGAAGGCGCGTGGCAGCAGGAAGCGCGCGCGCTGCCGGCCGGCTCGCTGTTCGTGCCCATCGCCCAGCCCAAGGCGCGCCTGGTGATGACCATGCTGGAGCCGCAGGGCGCCGATTCCCTGCTGGCCTGGGGCTGGTTCAATATCGCCTTCGAGCGCAAGGAATACATGGAAGAATACGTGGCGGAGGAGGTGGCGCGCGAGCAGCTGGCCGCCGATCCGGCGCTGGCGGCCGCATACCAGGCCAAGCTGGACAGCGATCCGGCTTTCGCCAAGAGCCAGCGCGCCCGCCTCGACTTCTTCGCCCGCCGCCACGCCTCCTGGGACGAGCGCTACAACCTGTACCCGGTCTACCGCAGCGCAGCCAAGTACTAAGCCAAAGGGAGCGCAAGCTCCCTTTTTTGAAGGTGAGGGCGCGCCGGTGATTATGCGTGATATTTCTCTCAATATTGCTCTATAGAATGATGTGCGGGCCGGCGTTCAGGCATGGCGCCGGCCCGTCAACGTCAATCAATCGAGAGGAGCTTGTTTGTGAAGAATTTCAGCAAATTGCTGGGGCTGCTGGTGCTGGCCGTGACGACCCTGCCCGCAGCCGCGCAGGGGCAACAAAAGGGCGATGCCGCCTTGGCCAGCGCATATGGCGTCAAATGCGATGGGGTGGCGGACGATACCGCCGCGATCAACCACGCCTTGAGCGCGACGGCCGGCCGCCAGCTGCATTTTCCCGCCGGCACCTGCCTCTACGCCGGCGGCGGCGTGCTGCAGGAGGGCAGCGTCATTGTCGGCGCGGGCCGCCATGCGACGGTGATCCGCGCCACCCGCTCCGACGCCACCTTGTTTACCACCTACGGCACCGGCTCCGGCATCCGCGGCTTCAAGTTCAATGCCGCCGTGACCCAGACCGGCGGCAGCTATGTGCTGCTGAACGGCCAGGAATCCTTTGTCGAGGACTTCTATATGGACGGCGACTATAACGGCATCCTGATGACCGGCAGCGTGACGCGCATCCGCCATGGCCGCTTCCAGGACGGGGCGCCGGGCGCCATCCGCATCCGCGCCGAGGGCGGCGACAACAGCCAGATGATCGACGATGTGCTGATGGGCGCGCAGCAGCCGCAGGTGTCCTATGCCGGCATCCGCGTGCGCAATTCGGCGGCCCTGATCATCAGCAACACCTCGGTGATCCAGCAGGGCATCGGCTTGCTGGTCGATCCTTATACCCACCTCGGCACGCCTGGCGTGACCGATGCCGGCAGCGTCTACAGCCTGTGGGTGCACCACTGCTTCTTCGATAATTCCGGCGTCAACGGCATCCGCATCGCGCCCACCGGCGACGGCAGCGTGGTGCGCTCGCGTTTCGACAGCGTCTGGGCCGGTTCCTCGGCCGGCGACGGCGTGTACATCGTCAACAATGGCAGGGGCCTGGTGTCGGGCATCCACTTCACCTCGCCGCACCTGGTGCTGAGCGGCGGCTCCGGCATCACCACCGGCGGCGCGGTGTCCGACCTGGCCATCGTCGGCGGCGAGCTGGTGCAAAATGCCCATGGCGCCTGGCTCAATCCTGGCGCGAGCGGCGTGCGCATCACCGACGCCACGATCGGCGCGGGCGCCGGCGGCACGGGCAATACCGGCGCCGGCGTGGTGATCAGCAAGGGCGCGGATTACGTCATGTTGTCGAACAACGATATGCGCGGCAACGGCACTGCGCTGGTCAACAATAATCCAGGCTCGAACCAGATCATCAAGAACAACTTCGGCGCGCCGTCCGTCGGAGCGCAGTAAACGCCAATGGCCGGCATGCGCCGGCCATTGGCCCCAGGCGGCGCCAGCCGCCAGCCTCAGTCGTCCGCCGCGTGCAGCGGGATGATGCCCGGCATGCTGCTCGGGGTGGCGCAGGGCTCCTCGTCGAAGGCGATGTCGCCCAGCGGGTTGGCCAGGCCGTCGGTCTTCAAGTCCTTGAAGCCGAACAGATTGTGGTCCATCAGGTGCGAGGGCACCACGGTGCTCAGCGAAGAGAAGATGTTCTCGACCCGGCCCGGATGCTTCTTCTCCCACTCGCGCAGCATGTTCTTGATCTGCTTGCGCTGCAGGTTTTCCTGCGAGCCGCACAGGTCGCAAGGGATGATGGGGAAGCCTTTGACTTCGGCATAGCGTTCGGTGTCGACTTCGCGCACATAGGCCAGCGGGCGGATCACCATATGCTTGCCGTCGTCCGACTGCAGCTTGGGCGGCATGCCCTTCAGCTTCCCGCCGAAGAACATATTCAGGAAGAAGGTCTGCATGATGTCGTCGCGGTGGTGGCCGAGCGCGATCTTGGTCGCGCCCAGCTCGTCGGCCACGCGGTACAGGATGCCGCGCCGCAGGCGCGAGCACAGCGAGCAGGTGGTCTTGCCTTCGGGGATCAGGCGCTTGACGATGCTGTAGGTGTCCTGGTTCTCGATGTGGTAAGGCACGCCGACCTGTTCCAGGTAGCGCGGCAGCACGTCGGCCGGGAAGTTGGGCTGCTTCTGGTCCAGGTTGACGGCGACGATGTCGAAATGAATCGGCGCCCGCTCGCGCAAGGTCAGCAGGATGTCGAGCAGGGCGTAGCTGTCCTTGCCGCCGGACAGGCAGACCATGACCTTGTCGCCTTCCTCGATCATATTGAAGTCGCCGATGGCCTGGCCGACCAGGCGGCACAGGCGCTTGTGCAGCTTATTGTTTTCCAGCGCGATCTTCTCGGCCGACTTGCCCTGCGGGGCCGCCAGGTTTTCCACCACCGCGTTCATGCTTCGTCCTTCACACGGAAGACTTCCACGCCCACGCCTTCGCAATCGGGGTAGACGTCGGGCTTCATGGTCGAGACGCGCACGGCACGCACGCGCGGGTGCGCCAGCATGGCTTTCAGCACGTCGTCGCACAGGGTTTCCTGCAGATGCACATGGCCCTGGGCCATGCGGCGCGCGATCGTTTCGCGCATGAAGTCGTAGTCGACCACTTCATGCAGCTCGTCCGCCTGCGGCGTCGACAGGGACAGTGGAATATACAGGTCCACATTGATCAGGACGCGCTGTTCGCCCTTCTTCTCGAAATCGTGCACGCCGATATTGATCTGCACTTCGTAATTGCGCAGGAACAGCCGGCGGCAGTCTTGCAGGCGGGGATGGGTGAGGGCGGACAGCATGGTTTCCTTTATATGGATTCGTCTTGATACGGTTGATTCGGTATTGTTGCGTGTCTATTGGGCGAGGAACATCACGTCGCGCGGCAGCGCCATCAGGTGCTGGCCGCCATCGACCAGCAGCGTGGTGCCGGTGACGGCGCGCGCCGTGGCCGCATACACCACGGCGGCGGCAATGTCCTCCGGGGTGCTGGAGCGGCCCAGCGGCGTCTGCGCATGCGCTTTGGCGAAGCCTTCCTCGCTTTGTTCGCCGGACACCATGGTGATGCCGGGCGCCACGCCCAGCACCCGCAGCCTGGGCGCCAGCTCCTGGGCCAGCATGGTGGTGGCCGTGTGCAGCGCCGCTTTCGACAGGGTGTACGACAGAAAATCGGGATTGAGATTGTACAGCTTCTGGTCCAGCAGATTGACCACCACGCCCTGCTCGCCCTCCGGCAGCGCCGCATGCAGGGCTTGCGCCAGCAGGATGGGCGCGGCCAGGTTGGCGTGCATATGCGCGTCCAGCTTTTTCAAGCTGAAGCTGTCGGCGCGGTCGTAGTCGAACAGCGAGGCGTTGTTGACCACGCAGTGCACGGCGCCCAGGGCGGCCACGGCGCGCGGCAGCAGCTGGCGCACGGCCGCTTCGTCGGCCAGTTCGCAATCGAGGATGACGGCGCGCCGGCCCAGGGCCGCCACCTCGCGCGCCACGGCGCGCGCCTCGTCGTGCGAGTGGCGGTAATGGATGGCCAGGTCCCAGCCGGCTTGCGCCAGGCCGAGCGCGATGGCGCGGCCCAGGCGGCGCGCGCCGCCCGTCACCAGCGCGATGCGCGGCGCAGCCGGGGATGGAGCAGGGGCAGGGGTGTGAGTTGTGGTCATAGTTTAAAGTTCGCTTGGCCGGCATGCCGGCATGTCGGGACGGGCGCCGATTCGCTACAATGCGGGAATGTCACTTCCCGCACCTTCCAGCGACGCCCTGGCCGCGTCCCACGCCCTGCAGCAGCAAATCGCTGCCGAAATCGCGCAGCAGTCCGGCGCCATTCCCTTCAGCCGCTTCATGGAGCTGGCGCTGTATGCGCCGGACCTGGGCTATTACAGCGGCGGATCCGCCAAGCTGGGCAAGGATGGCGATTTTACAACGGCGCCCGAACTGAGTTCCCTGTTCGGCCAGGCGCTGGCTCAGGCCGCAGCCGCTATTATGGCGCAAAGCGCGCCCCACATCCTCGAATTCGGGGCCGGCACCGGCAAGCTGGCACGCGACGTCCTGAGCGAGCTGGCGCGCGCCGGCGTGGCCGTGGAGCGCTACGCCATCGTCGAATTGTCGGGCGAATTGCGCGCGCGCCAGCAGGCAGCGCTGCGCGACTTTCCCCAGGTGGTGTGGCTGGACGGCTTCCCGGAGCAGTTCGACGGCGCCATTTTCGGCAACGAGGTGCTGGACGCCATGCCGGTCAGCCTGCTGCGCAAGACGGCGGCCGGCTGGCGCGAGCTGCAGGTCACGGTGCGCGACGGCGCTTTCGCCTTCACCGAGGCGGCGCTGTCGGCGCCGCTGGAGGCCGGGCTGGCGCGCCAGATTCCCGAGGCCGAGGCGCTGCCGGAAGGCTATGTCAGCGAGCTGCATGGCGCGGCGACCGGCTTCATGGGCAGCCTGGGCGCGCTGCTGGCGCGCGGGCGCGGCGCCGCCATCCTGCTCGACTATGGCTTCCCGGCGCGCGAATACTATCTGGCCCAGCGCGACACCGGCACCCTGATGTGCCACTACCGCCACCACGCCCACGCCGACCCCTTCTACCTGCCCGGCCTGCAGGACATCACGGCCCACGTCGATTTCACGGCCATGGCGCTGGCGGCCCAGGACGCGGGGGCCGAGGTGCTGGCGTATATGAGCCAGGCCGCCTTCCTGCTCGGCTGCGGCATCGGCGACCTGCTGCTGCGCACCGATCCGGCCGATGCCCAGGCCTATCTGCCGCAGGCCAATGCCTTGCAAAAACTGCTGTCGCCGGCCGAGATGGGCGAGCTGTTCAAGGTGCTGGTGGTGGGGCGCGGCGTGGCGCTGCCGGCGCCGCTGGCGGCCAGCGACCGCAGCCACCGTTTGTAGCATTACCACGCCGTACGCCGCCTGTTTTTCGCGATTCCGGCAGCAAGATCGGCTATCATGACTGATTCAGCACGGGTGCCGGCGGCGGCGCCCGGCCAGGGATGATGAAGACGATGGGAAAGATACATACACATTATGACAACCTGAAGGTGGCGCGCGGCGCGCCGCAGGAAGTCATACGTGCGGCCTATAAGGCGCTCAGCCAGAAATATCATCCAGACAAGAATCCGGGCGACGACAAGGCGGCGCGCATCATGGCCATCGTCAACAGCGCCTACGGCACCCTGGCCGACCCGCAGCGGCGCAAGGAACACGATGCCTGGATCGTCCAGGAGGAATGGGAAATCGAGTGGCTGGAAAGCACGCGCCACGAGGAGCGCAGCCCGGCCGAGCATAGCCAGGCCTGGCCCGGCCACGTCAAGCCGCGCCGCCGCGTGCTGGCCCTGCTGCGCAGCTGGCGCTGGTGGACCACGGTCGGCGTCAGCGTGGCCGTGGGCTGGGTGGCCGGCGCGCTCAGCGTGTCCCAGCCGCGCCAGGTGCCCGCCATGCTGGCCGGCGCCTGGGGCGGCAGCACGGCCGGGTCCGCCAATGCGGCGGCGGCCGGCGCGCTGACCGCCACCGTGGCCGCGCGGCCCCACCATGGGACCGGCCGCGGCGAGGCGCAGAACGAACTGGGCGAAGTCTGGGCCGAGGCCAAGCCGGCCGCGCTGGAAGCGGCCGCCGCGCCCACGCCGCCGATCAAGGTGCTGGCCGTGTCGCAGGTGGTGCTGCCCGGCGGCGGCGCCGAATGCGAGGGCGAGGCCACCACGCTGGCCGCGCCCAACGGCGAACCGTGGCCGGCCCGTTCCGGCTATGTCGAGGGTTTCCCGGTCGGTAACAAGGGCGACGCCATGCAGCTCACGCTGGACAATAGCGCCAATCCCTCGGCCGCCTTCATCAAGGTCTACGATATGGAGCGCCGCTCCAATGTGCGCTATGCCTATGTGCAGGCGCACGACAAGCTGCTGGTCGATAAGCTCAGCAACGGCAAGTACGAGATCCGCTACCAGAACGTGGAGCTGGGCGCCGGCAAGGGCGGCTGCGCCAGCCGGCCGGCCGGCGCAGCCCTGCAGTAATCAGGCGCTCTGCTGGGCCAGCGTCTCGCTCAAGCCCATTTCCGGGCTCGACATCAGGCGGTCGATATCGACCAGGATCAGCATGCGTTCATCGATGGTGCCCAGGCCGATGATGTATTCGGTGCTGAAGGCCGAGCCCATTTCGGGCGCCGCGCGGATCTGCTCGCGGCTCAGCGTGGTGACATCGGACACGCTATCGACCACCATGCCCACCACGCGCCCGCCGATGTTTAAAATGATGACGACGGTGAACTGGTCGTAGCTGGCCGTGCCGAGCTTGAACTTGATGCGCATGTCCACCACCGGGATGATGATGCCGCGCAGATTGATCACGCCCTTGATGAATTCGGGCGCGTTGGCGATGCGGGTGACGGCCTCATAGCCGCGGATTTCCTGGACCTTCAGAATATCGATGCCATACTCTTCGGCGCCCAGTTTGAAGGCGAGGAATTCGCGGCTCGCATTGTCGCTGGCTGCAGTCGTATCGTCCATGCTGGTCCTTCTCTGGTAAGGTGGGCAGGCGCTGGCCGCGGCCGGCGGACAAGGATCACTGTTGTCAAAGCGTATCAGAGTCTGGGCTGGAAGACGAGGGGCATAATTTGTCATTGTCAGCCTGTCAAATACTGATTATGCTGGGAACGAAAAGCGCCGCCGCCGCGCACAGAAGGAGAGGGTATGGACGACACCACCGCCGCCGAGGCCGACGACAACTGGCTGCTGGAAGAGGATGAGGACGACGCCGCGCCAGCCAATCTGGCCGCGCCCGACCAGCGCTCCTGGCGCGTGCTGATCGTCGACGACGACCAGGATGTGCATGCCGTGACCCGGCTGGCCCTGCGCAATGTCAGCTTCAAGGGGCGCGAGCTGGAATTGTTTTCCGCCTACAGCGGCCGCGAAGCGTACGAGATCCTCGGCAACACCCCCGACATCGCCCTGGTGCTGCTCGACGTCGTGATGGAAACTGACGACGCCGGCCTGCTGCTGGCGCGCCGCATCCGCGAAGAGCTGCACAACACCATCGTGCGCGTGGTGCTGCGCACCGGCCAGCCCGGCCAGGCGCCCGAGCAGCGCGTCATCATCGAATACGATATCAACGATTACAAGGCCAAGACCGAGCTCACCACGCAAAAGCTGTTCACCACCGTGATCTCGGCGCTGCGCGCTTACGAGAGCTTGAATATGCTCGAGCGCAGCCGCATCGGCCTGGGCAAGATCCTGGCCGGCGCCACCAATCTGTACCAGATCCATTCGCTGCGCGAATTCGCCTCGGGCGTGCTGAACCAGGTGTCGGCCATTCTCGACGTCGGCGCCGACGGCGTGCTGTGCCTGATGCAGGTCGATACCGGCGAGACCACCGTGGTGGCGGCCACGGGCGGCTATGCGCCGCTGGCGGCGACCGAGCAGATGCCGGCCGACCATCCGCTCTGGCCCACCATCGCCAAGGCCTTCGCCGAGAAGCGCAGCCAGTTCGAGCATCCGGCCAATGTGCTGTTCATCCACACCCAGGAAAACCGCGAGGTGGCGATTTCGGTCACGCCGCCCTGGCCGCTGGCCCAGATCCAGCGCGACCTGCTCGAAGTGTTTTGCCAGCGCATCGCCGCCGCCTTCGACAATCTGTACATCTTCGGCCAGCTGCGCAAGGCGCAGGAGGCCACCGTGGTGGCGCTGGCCGACCTGGCCGAGTTCCGCGACAGCGGCACCGGCAGCCATGTGCGGCGCGTGCAGCGCCTGTCCTCGGCCATCGCGGCGCGCATGAAGGAGTGCGGCACTGGCGGCGAGGAGCTGACGCCGCAATTGGTCGACATGATCGGCCTGGCCAGCATCCTGCACGATGTGGGCAAGGTGGCCACGCCCGACCATATCCTCTTGAAACCGGGCCTGCACACGCCGGAAGAGCGCAGCCAGATGCAGAACCACGCCGGCGTCGGGCGCGCCATCCTGGAGCGCGCGGCGAATATGGTGGACGGGGTCAGCTACCTGACCTATGGCGCGCAGATCGCCGGCTGCCACCATGAGCATTTCGACGGCCGCGGCTACCCGAATGCGCTGGCAGGGCGCGCCATCCCGATCGCGGCGCGCATCGTGGCGGTGGTCGATGTCTTCGATTCACTCTTGCATGAACGGCCCTACAAGGAACCGTGGCCGCATCCGGAAGTACTGGCCTATATCCGCGAGCGCAGCGGCGCCCAGTTCGACCCGGAAGTGGTGCAGGCCCTGTTCGAGGTGATCGAGCGCGACCCCACCTTCGGCCAGGATGTGTGAACGTTGCGCCAATCTTCCGTGGCGCGCCGTCCACTGGCGGCGCGCAAGTTTGCTTGCCCTGATTCAATTCTCTCCAAATCTCACCGTGGCGTAATATACTGATTGGCAGAAGGCCGGCGCGCGGGCGCCGCGCCAGTCCTGCCATCCGCCATGAATCCCCTGAAGGGCCTTGCCGCCCTGATCATCGAACCCCATCCCGGCATGCGGGCCAGTCTGCACAATATGCTGAGTTTGTGCGGACTGAGCCGTATCGAGGATGCCGCCAGCTCCAGCCAGGCCATCCGCGCGCTGGGCGGGCGCAGTTACGACCTGATCCTGTGCGAATACGAGCTGGAAGGCGGCCAGGACGGCCAGCAGATGCTGGAAGATTTGCGCCACCACCGGCTGATGCACGCTTCCACCCTGTTCTTCATGGTCACCAGCGAGGGCCAGTTCAACAAGGTGGTCAGCGCCGCCGAGCTGGCGCCCAGCGATTACATCCTGAAGCCGTTCACGGTGGAGAACCTGACCGAGCGCATCACGCGCGCCATCGAGCGCCGCAACGCCCTGCTGCCGGTCTACCAGCTGATGGACATGGGCGACCAGCGCGAAGCGATCGCCGCCTGCCTGGCCGGGGCGACAGCCCAGCCGCGCTACCGCTGCGACTTCCTGCGCCTGCGCGCCGAGCTGCACCTGTTCCTGGGCGAGCCGGAACAGGCCGAGCCGCTGTACGCGGCGCTGTGGGAAAGCAAGCGCATCCATTGGGCCCGGCTCGGCCTGGCCAAATGCCTGTCGCTGCGCGGCGAGCACGAGGCGGCGCGCGCCATCCTCGAAGAGCTGCTGGGCCAGAACCGGCGCTTCCTCGACGCCTACGACTGGCTGGCGCGCACCTTGCAGGAGCAGGGCGAGATCGAGCGCGCCCAGGCCGTGCTGAGCGACGCGGTCGAACTCTCGCCGCATGCGGTGCGGCGCCTGCGCCGGCTGGGTGAGGTGGCGCTCGAAGCGGGCGATGTGGAGGCGGCCGAGCGTGCGCTCAAGCTGGTGGTCAGCAAGACCCGCTATTCCGAATTCCGCACGCCGGAAGACCATGCGCGCCTGGTGCAAAGCCTGGTGCGCAAGGGCGATCCGGTGCAGGCGGCGGCCGTGATCCGCGACCTCGACAAGAGCATGGGCAGCCGCCGCAACGGGCCGCTGTGCTCCTCCATTGCCGCGGCCATGCTGCACGAATTCACCGGCAATGCGGCGCGGCTGGAGACGGCGCTCGACAGCGCCCTGGCCGGCTGCCGCACGGCCAGCGGCCTGTCGAGCGAACTCAAGCTGGCGCTGGTGCGCACCTGCCTCGACGCCGGCCAGGCCGAGCGCGCCGCCGACGTGATGCGCGACGTGATGCGCAATGCCGCCAATCCGGCCGCCATGGCGAAAGCCATGCGGGTGCTGGAGCAGGCCGGCCACGGCGAGCTGGCGCAGCGCCTGGCGCAGGAGTGCCGGCAGGAAGTGGGCGACCTGGTGGCGGCCGGCGCGGCGCGCGCCAAGGAGGGCGATTTCCGCGGCGCCGTCAACCTGATGATCGAGGCGGTCGACAAGCTGCCCGACAATCCGCAGGTGGTGTTCAATGCCGCCGTCGCGGTGCTCAAATGCCTGGAGAACCTGGGCTGGGACGAGCGCCTGGGCGGCCAGGCGCGCGAGCTGATCGGCAGCGTGCGCCGGCTCGACCCGGTCAACGCCAAGCTGCATGCGCTGGCGGCCCTGCACCACGACATATTGAAGAAATACAACATCCGCCCCGGCGCGCGCCGCGCCGCGCCCCAGATGGCCGCAATATAGCGCCGGCGCGCCTTGCCCAGCGCTACAATAGCTTGCCTCCCTTCATAAACGGGCATAGCGATGGCGAGCTCCTCCTCCGAGGAACCGCGGCCGGTGCGCGGCTTCCTGCTGAAGAAACTGTGCAACGACGAGGGCTTGTTTGCCCTCGGCGTGTCGGTGGCGCGCGTGGTGCAGCTGGTCGACGACGACGACCAGGGCACGCAGAGCCTGGCCTACTATGTGCTGTCGGACGTGGCGCTGACGCAGAAGATCCTGCGCCTGGCGAATACGCCGCAATACCGCACGGCCGGCGGCGCCGCCGTCACCACCATCTCGCGCGCGATTTCCCTGCTCGGCTTCGACAATGTGAAGACCACGGCGCTGGCCATGCTGCTGGTCGACACCCTGGCCAACAGCAAGCATGCGCACAGCGTGCGGCAGGAACTGGAGGCGGCCCTGTGCGCCAGCCTGATGGGGCGCGAGCTGGCGCGCCTGAGCGCCTGGCAGGGCGCGGAGGAAGCGTCGATCGGCGCCCTGTTCAAGAATATCGGCCCGCTGCTGATCGCCTCGCGCGAACACGAGCGCTTCCGCGAAATCGCCACCCTGATGGCCGAGGGCAAGCATAGCCAGGCGCAAGCGTCGCAGATGATCCTGGGCAGCACCTACGACACGCTGTCGGCCGCCATCCTGAATGAATGGAAGATTCCCGACGTCATCGTGCGCGCGCTGAGCGCGCTGCCGCCGGGGCCGCTCAAGGCGCCGCTCAACCGCCAGGAATGGATGCGGCAAGTGGTCTCGCTCAGCATGGACGGCGCGCGCCACCTGCTGCGCAAGCACCGCGAGCACGATAAGGCCGAACTGGGCAATCTGCAGCAGCGCTATGGCGCGGCGCTCAATCTGGACGAAGGCCAGTTGCCGGCCCTGCTGGCCAATGTGCGCAAGGAAATGGACGCCCTGCTCGACAGCATGCAGCTCGGTGCGCCAGGCGAGGGCGAGGAAGAGGGCGGTGCCGGCTTGCCGAACGTGCTCTTGCTGGCCACCATGACCGGCGAGGAGGGCGGCAAGGACGGCGTCTACCCGAGCGGCAAGCCGTTCCAGGCGCGCGAGCTGCTGCTGGCCGGGGTGCAGGAAGTGACGCAGATGCGCGCCGCCGGGCGCAGCAAGCTCAACGACGTGATCCAGGCCGTGCTGGAAACCCTGTACCGCAGCATGGGCTTTCGCTTCGCCACCGTCTGCCTGAAGGATGTGCGCGCCGGCCAGTACCGCGCCCGCATCGCGTTCGGCGAGCAGCATGTGCAGCGCCAGGCCGGCTTCGTCTTCGCGCTCGAAGGCAGCGACCTGTTCCATCTCGCCATGCAAAACGACGCCGACCTCATGATTGCCGACGCCAGCGTGGCCAAGATCCGCGACCTCTTGCCGGGTTGGCATCTGCGCCTGCTGCCCGACGCCCGCAGCTTCATCGTCCTGCCGCTGGTGGTGCAAGGTGCCCAGCTCGGCCTGTTCTACGCCGACCGCGCCGAAGCCGCGCCCGAAGGCGTGCCGCCCGACGAAAGTTCCCTGATCCGCGCCCTCAAAGCCCAAGTCCTCGCCGCCCTCGGCAATCCCTAATCCCCACGCTTTGCGCCAAATCAAACAATGTCCACCTTGGTGTCAGGCACCACGGTCGGACATTTCTTGATTAATCTCAAAGAATGTCCGGGTCTGGTGCCTCGGCGGCCCCGCCTGACACCAGGGTTGGACATTGTTTGCGGCAGATCACGGGGCGGCGCTGGCGAGGCTGGGGTGGGCGAATTCTTCGAAGGCGGGCACGGGCAGGGGGCGGGCGAACAGGTAGCCCTGGGCCTCGTCGCAGCGCTTGTTGCGCAGGAAGTCGGACTGGGCTTCGGTTTCGACGCCTTCGGCGATCACTTCCAGGCCCAGGGAATGGGCCAGGGCGATGGTGGCGGCGACGATGACGGCGTCGTTGGGGTCGCTTTCGATATCCTTGACGAAGCCGCGGTCGATCTTGATGCGGTCGATCTCGAACAGCTTCAGGTAGCTCAGCGAGGAGTAGCCGGTGCCGAAGTCGTCGATCGCCACCTTGATGCCGCGCGCGCGCAGTTCGCGCAGCAGTTCGCGGCTGCGTTCGGGGTCTTGCATGGCGGCCGACTCGGTGATTTCGAGTTCGAGCAGGGCCGGGTCGATGCCGCTGTCGGCCAGCAGGCGGTCGAGCAGGGGCAGCAGGCCGCCGCCGTGGCATTGGCGCGCCGACAGGTTGACGGCCAGGCGCAGGTGGCCCAGGCCGGCGCTGCGCCAGCGCTGCAGCAGGCCCACCGCTTCCTGCAGCACCCAGTCGCCGAGCGCCAGGATCAGGCCGGATTCCTCGGCGATCGGGATGAAGCGGTCCGGCGCCACCATGCCGAGTTCGGGATGGTGCCAGCGCAGCAGGGCTTCGGCGCCGATCACGTGGCGGCTGGACAGGTCGATCTGGGCTTGCAGGTAGAGTTCGAATTCCTGCTGTTCGAGCCCCTGCCACAGGCGGTTTTCCAGCAGCAGGCGTTCGTGGGTGGCGCGGTTCATGGCCGGCGAGAAGAACTGGAAATTGCCGCGGCCCTGGGTCTTGGCGGCGTACATGGCGGTGTCGGCGTGGCGCAGCAGGGTGCCGCCATCGTCGCCGTCGCTGGGGAACATGGCGAGGCCGACGCTGGCGCCGCTGTGCACGGTCAAGCCTTGCAGGCTGTAGGGCTGGCTCAACGCGTCGACGATGCGCACGGCGATCGCGCCGGCCGCCTCGGGCGTCACGGTGCCGCTGGTGACGACGATGAATTCGTCGCCGCCGAGGCGGGCGATGGTATCGATTTCGCGCATCAGCTCGCGCAGCCGGTTGGCCACGGCCACCAGCAACAGGTCGCCGACTTGGTGGCCGTGGGTGTCGTTGATTTTCTTGAAGTGGTCGAGGTCGAGGAACATCACGGCCGCGCTGCCGCCGGCGCGCCGGGTCTGGGCCAGCAGCTGGTCCAGGCGCAGATTCAGCGAGAGGCGGTTGTCGAGGCCGGTGAGCGGGTCGTGGTGGGCCAGGCGGTAGATGCGCTCCTGGGCGCGGTGCTGCTCGGTCAGATCGTGCAGGATGGCGACAAACAGGGTTTCGTCGGGCAGCTCGACTTCGCTGACCGAGATGGCGAGCGGGAAGCTGCTGCCGTCGCTGCGCCAGCCGCTGGCCTGGTGTTCGTGGCTGGCGCCGCCGGCGATGGCGCGCAGCAGGGTGGCGGCGCTGTGGCCCTCGTCGAGTGGCAGCAGGCGTTCCAGTTCCAGACCCTGCATCAGCTCGGCCGGGTAGCCGAACAGGCGGCCGGCCGCCGCATTGGCCGACACCAGGCGGCCGTCGCTGGCCAGCGTGAGGATGGCGTCGGCCGCCTTGTCGAGGATGGCTTGCAGGCGCGCTTCGCGCTCCTGCAGGCGGGCCGTGCTGTCGCGCACCTGGGCCTGGATCTGGGCCCGCTCGCCGCTGATCAGGAGCAGCAGGGCGCCCAGCAGGGCGGTCAGGAACAGGCCGGTGGTCAGCACCATCCAGCTTTGCCAGCCGCGCTGGGCGGCGGCATAGGCGGCCGTGGGCGCCAGCGTCAGCAGGTAGGCGCGGCCGCCGAAGTGCAGGCGCTGCTGGAAGTCGCCGGGCCGGGCCGGGCGCTGCAAATCGTCCAGCAGGGCGATGGGCTGGGCCGCGCTGACGTCTTCCAGCCGGGTCAGGAAGTGGGGGAAGTCGACTTGCTGCAGGGCGCGCTTGAGATAGGAGTCAACTTGCAGCGAGACCAGCAGCAGGCCGATGGCTGGCTCGCCCTCGTCGGGATAGACGGCTTGCAGCAGCACGATGCCGCGCCCGATCTCGCGCCGCAGCAGTTCGAGCGGGGCGCTGGCGCTGGGGCGGCCGCTGCCCAGGGCGGCGTTCACGGCGGCCGCGCGCTGCGGCTCGGAGAGGAAGTCGGCGCCGTGGTAGAGGCGGTTGCCGTTCGGTTCGATGAAGGTGGCCACCACATAGCGCGCGCGCGGGCCGGCCGCCTGCAGCTGCAGGTCGGGGCCGCGCTGGCGGATATGGAAGTCGGGCCGTACTGCGGCCCGGCCCCAGGCTTCGAAGTCGGCGCGCTGGGCCTGGGTGACGGGACGCAGCCAGCTCATCGACAGGAGTTCGGGGCGCTGCTCCAGGTAGCCGCGCGCCAGGTTGCTGAAGTCGCGCGCCGTCATATTGCGGCCGTGGCCGTTGATGGCGCGCGCCATCGCATACACAAAACGTTCATGCTCGCTGAGCTTGGCCTGCAGCAGGTCGCCGGCCTGCTGCGACTTGAGGCGGAAGGTTTGCATCTGCTGGCCCGATTCCCAGCGCTCGACCTGCAGGTAGATGGCGACGAAGACCGCCGTCAGCAGCAGTAGCGGCAGGCCGACCAGCCAGCGCCGCCGCCACCACAGCTGGCGCGGGCGGCCGATCACGATCCACAGCAGCGGCGCGGCCAGCAGCATGCCGACGCTGTCGCCGATCCACCAGGCCAGCCAGTTGCCGGCCAGCTCGGTGGCCGGAATCACGCCGAGCAGGCCGATCATGGTCAGCGACAGGGTGCTGCTGGTGATGGCGAGCAGGGGCGTGAGCAGCAGGAAGCGCAGCACGTCGCGGCCCAGCGCGATCTCGGGCGCCACCCAGCGGCGGAAGGCGTGCAGCGCGACAAAGGCTTGCAGGGTGGAGGCGCTGGCGGCGGCCAGGGCGGCCAGCCAGCGCGCATTGCCGGGCTCGGGACCGAGCGGGATCAGCAGATTCATCAGCAGCGAGGCGGCGGCGATGCCGGGCAGCAGGCGGGCGCCGCCGCTGACCAGGGCGGCCAGGGCGATGCCGGCCGGCAGGAACAGCGGGGTGGCATAGCCCGGCGACAGCGCCAGCTGCAGACCCAGCCAGCCGGTCAGCAGGTAGAGGGCCGCGACGGCGGCGTTGGCGGCCAGGGTGCTGCGCCAGACAGGCCAGTTGCGGGCTCGGATCATGTACAACGGCGCTCCAGAAGGGACGGCGGTTCAGGGTGAAAATCGATTGTATAAGAAAAAGTGCAACACAAAAACACGGCGCCCGCCCGGAGTTTGATGCTGGACAGAAAGACGATAGCTTGCATGCTGGCAGCAGGCGTTGCCGGGGGCGCTAGAAAGGCGCGCAAATCGGCAGTAAAAAAAACTGGAAAACAACACTTGCATTTCCCCAGGGTTAGCCTTTACAATCTCGCCCCGAAGCAGCAGTCATTCACTCAAAGCAAAGTATGCGCCAAGAGAGTTGACACAAGATGTTAGTTGCTTCATACTCTGCGGTTCCTCGCGGAGGGGTGGCCGAGTGGTTAAAGGCAGCAGACTGTAAATCTGCCCTCTTATGAGTACACTGGTTCGAATCCAGTCCCCTCCACCAAGTTTTTGCAAGGAAACTGAGTGCTAGTGAAGAAGTCGTAACCTCGCGGGTGTAGCTCAATGGTAGAGCTGAAGCCTTCCAAGCTTAAGACGAGGGTTCGATTCCCTTCACCCGCTCCAGCAGGACTTGCAAAGCGCCGTGTGCATCACAATATAAGCCCTTGTAGCTCAGTGGTAGAGCACTCCCTTGGTAAGGGAGAGGCCACGTGTTCAATCCACGTCAAGGGCACCAGAATTCGCAGTATCCGCAGTACATCAATATCTGACAGACGGGCGTGCGCCCAGCATCTCATTAATTTGTTAGGAGTCTAAAATGGCAAAAGAGAAATTCGAGCGGACCAAGCCGCACGTCAACGTCGGCACCATCGGTCACGTTGACCACGGCAAGACCACCCTGACCGCTGCTATCGCAACCGTTCTGTCGAAGAAATTCGGCGGCGAAGCTAAAGCCTACGACCAGATCGACGCTGCTCCAGAAGAAAAAGCGCGCGGCATCACCATCAACACCGCCCACGTCGAGTACGAAACCTCCGGCCGCCACTACGCCCACGTTGACTGCCCAGGCCACGCCGACTACATCAAAAACATGATTACCGGTGCAGCCCAGATGGACGGCGCGATCCTGGTGTGCTCCGCTGCTGACGGCCCAATGCCACAGACCCGCGAACACATCCTGCTGGCCCGTCAGGTTGGCGTGCCTTACATCATCGTGTTCCTGAACAAATGCGACCTGGTGGACGACGCCGAGCTGCTGGAACTGGTGGAAATGGAAGTGCGCGAGCTGCTCTCCAAATACGAATTCCCAGGCGACGACCTGCCGATCGTTAAAGGTTCGGCCCGTATGGCGCTGGACGGCGACACCGGCCCGCTGGGCGAACAAGCCATCATGCAGCTGGCGGAAGCCCTGGACACCTACATCCCAACGCCAGAGCGCGCTGTGGACGGCGCCTTCCTGATGCCAGTGGAAGACGTGTTCTCGATCTCCGGCCGCGGTACCGTGGTGACCGGTCGTGTTGAGCGCGGCATCATCAAAGTCGGCGAAGAGATCGAAATCGTCGGTATCACCGACACCGTGAAAACCACCTGCACCGGCGTGGAAATGTTCCGCAAGCTGCTGGACCAAGGTCAAGCGGGCGACAACGTGGGTCTGCTGCTGCGCGGCACCAAGCGTGAAGACGTGCAACGTGGTCAAGTTCTGGCAAAACCAGGCTCGATCAAGCCGCACAACCACTTCACCGGCGAGATCTATGTGCTGTCGAAAGACGAAGGTGGCCGTCACACCCCGTTCTTCAACAACTACCGCCCACAGTTCTACTTCCGTACCACCGACGTAACCGGTTCGATCGAGCTGCCAGCCGATAAAGAAATGGTTATGCCAGGCGACAACGTGTCGATCACCGTCAAGCTGATCAACCCGATCGCGATGGAAGAAGGTCTGCGTTTCGCGATCCGTGAAGGCGGCCGTACCGTCGGCGCCGGCGTGGTTGCAAAAATCATCGCTTAAGAATCCTGCCAAACACTAGCATCCGGCGGCGCTGGATGCTAGAATAACGGATTCACTGATAAAGTTTTACGTAGGGGCGTAGCTCAATTGGCAGAGCGTCGGTCTCCAAAACCGAAGGTTGGGGGTTCGATGCCCTCCGCCCCTGCCACCGAACCTGGTGCAGGGCACCGAAAGTAAAATAGAATGTCTAATCAATCCGTGCAAACCGTTAGCACGTCAAACGACAAGTTCAAAGTCGTGCTGGCAGTGGTTGCAGCGATTGCAGGCGTAGTCGGGTTCTTTTACCTGGCAGGTCAACCAACCCTGGTGCGGGCAGCTGCGCTTGTGGTTGGTTTGCTTATTTCCGCTGGCATCGCGTACACCTCCGCCACCGGCCGTGATTTCCTGAATTTCGCCAAGGAAGCCATCCGCGAAACCAAGAAAGTTGTTTGGCCGACGCGCAAAGAAGCCACGCAAATCACGATGATCGTGTTTGCCTTCGTCCTCGTGATGGCTGTGTTCCTGTGGGGCACGGATAAGCTGCTGGAATTCCTGTTGTACGACGTCATCCTGGGTTGGAAACAATAATGAGCGAAAATGTGCAAGACGAAGTGCCGGGCAGCGTCCCGGCACAAGATGCTGGCGCGGCGCTCAGCGTGCCTGTCAGCAATAAGCGCTGGTATGTGGTGCATGCCTACTCCGGTATGGAAAAGAGCGTGCAGCGCGCGCTGACCGAGCGCGTGGAACGCGCCGGCATGCAAGACCAGTTCGGCCAGATCCTGGTGCCGACCGAAGAAGTGGTCGAAGTCAAGAACGGCCAGAAATCGGTGACCGAGCGCCGTTTCTTCCCTGGCTATGTGCTGGTGGAAATGGAAATGACCGACGAAACCTGGCACTTGGTGAAAAATACCAGCAAGGTGACCGGCTTCATCGGCGGCAAATCGAATAAGCCGACCCCGATTCCGGCGCGCGAGATCGAAAAGATCATGCACCAGATGCAGGAAGGCGTGGAAAAGCCACGGCCGAAAGTGCTGTACGAAGTGGGCGAGCAAGTCCGCATCAAGGATGGCCCGTTCACCGACTTCAACGGCAATGTCGAAGAAGTCAACTACGAGAAATCCAAGGTGCGCGTCTCCGTCACCATCTTCGGCCGCGCAACGCCGGTCGAACTCGAATTCGGCCAGGTCGAGAAAGTATAAGCAAGAAGCGCCCACGGAGCGCTGCTCCGGAACCTGGTTCCAGCAAAATCCGCCAAGAGGAGCCCTGCCATGTAGGATCGGCGGGGCGCTACTACTCAAATCCAACGATAGGAAGTGCCCAACATGGCAAAGAAAATCATTGGCTTTATCAAGCTGCAAGTGCCAGCTGGTAAGGCAAACCCATCCCCTCCAATCGGTCCTGCGCTGGGTCAGCGCGGCCTGAACATCATGGAATTCTGCAAAGCCTTCAACGCCCAAACCCAGGGTATGGAGCCAGGCATGCCGATTCCAGTGGTGATCACCGCTTTCGCCGACAAGTCCTTCACCTTCGTGATGAAGACCCCGCCGGCAACCTACCTGATCAAGAAGCACTCCGGCGTGCAAAAAGGTTCGCCTAAGCCACATACCGACAAGGTTGGCAAGCTGACCCGCGCACAAGCGGAAGAAATCGCTAAACTGAAAACCCCAGATCTGACCGCTGCCGATATGGAAGCTGCAGTGCGCACCATCGCTGGTTCCGCACGTTCGATGGGCATCACGGTAGAGGGCATCTAATCATGGCAAAACTGTCCAAACGCGCTCAAGCCATCAAGGCTAAAGTAGACCGTACCAAAGTGTACGCTTTCGACAACGCTGTTGCTCTGGTTAAAGAACTGGCAACCGCCAAGTTCAACGAATCGATCGACGTGTCCGTGCAACTGGGCGTGGATCCGAAGAAATCGGACCAAGTCGTGCGTGGTTCCGTCGTGCTGCCAGCCGGCACCGGCAAAACCGTTCGCGTGGCCGTGTTCGCTTCGGGCGACAAGGCTGAAGCCGCCAAAGCGGCCGGCGCCGACGTGGTCGGCATGGAAGACCTGGCTGAGCAAGTCAAAGCCGGCAACATGCCTTTCGACATCGTCATCGCTTCGCCTGACACCATGCGTATCGTCGGTACCCTGGGCCAGATCCTGGGCCCACGTGGCCTGATGCCAAACCCGAAAGTCGGCACCGTGACCCCTGACGTGGCAACCGCCGTGAAAAACGCGAAAGCCGGTCAAGTGCAGTACCGTACCGACAAGGCCGGTATCATCCACGCCACCATCGGCCGTAAATCGTTCAGCGATGCAGACCTGAAGAGCAATCTGCTGGCCCTGATCGACGCCCTGAACAAGGCAAAACCAGCCTCGTCCAAAGGCGTGTACCTGCGCAAAGTGGCGATCTCGTCCACGATGGGCGCGGGCGTGCGCGTCGACCACGCTGGTCTGGCTGCCTAAGTAAAGAATCAAGTCCCGGCGCAGTTTTCGCCGGGCGCATCTTTGGGCTGGCGGTGCGCGCAAGCGCACCGCCAGGCAATCAAAGACCGTTGGGCCGCTTGCAGCAGGCAGGCAAGGGGTTAATAGCGAAGGCTCCCAGCGCAGATGGTGTACCCGAACAAGTTTCGTAGTCCATAGGACTCCTAAACCTCGGACGCCGTTGTTCGAACCGATGCAAGGCAGTTGCCGCGCATCATTTAAGGAGGTTGACCGTGGGTCTCAATCTGAATGACAAAAAGGCCGTCGTCGCCGAAGTTTCCGCAAAAGTAGCAACTGCGCAAACGATCGTCGTGGCCGAGTACCGTGGCATCCAGGTTGGTCACTTGACGCAACTCCGTGCTAAAGCGCGTACCCAAGGCGTGTACCTGCGTGTTCTGAAGAACACCCTGGCCCGCCGCTCCGTGGAAGGTACGCAGTTCGCCGCCCTGGCCGATGAAATGACCGGTCCGCTGATCTACTCGATCTCGGATGACGCCGTTGCAGCAGCGAAAGTCATCAACGACTTCGCCAAAACCAACGACAAACTGGTGATCAAGGCTGGTAACTTCGCAGGCAAGCAGCTGGATAAAGCCGCTGTTGCCGCGCTGGCGAGCATTCCTAGCCGTGAAGTCCTCATCTCGCAGCTGTTGGGCGTTATGCTGGCTCCGGTGTCGGGCTTTGCACGTGGTCTGGCTGCTCTGGCAGCCAAGAAAGAAACCGAAGCCGCTTAATTGCGCGCCCGGTTTCGCAGTCAATACCAATTCTGTAGCATTACAAATACATTAGGAGTTTCAAATGGCAATTAGCAAAGACGATATCCTGAACGCAGTGAGCGAAATGTCCGTGATGGACCTGAACGAACTGGTCAAGGCCTTCGAAGAAAAATTCGGCGTGTCCGCTGCTGCAATGGCTGCTCCAGCTGCCGCTGGTGGCGCTACCGCCGCTGCTGCTGAAGAGCAAACCGAGTTCAACCTGGTGCTGTCCGAAGTCGGCGCGAACAAAGTGGGCGTGATTAAAGCTGTCCGCGAAATCACCGGTCTGGGCCTGAAAGAAGCCAAAGATCTGGTTGACGGCGCACCGAAGACCGTGAAAGAAGCCCTGTCGAAAGCTGACGCTGAAGCCGGCAAGAAAAAGCTGGAAGAAGCTGGCGCCAAGGCCGACCTGAAGTAATTTTAGTACCGGCGCTGGCAGTCTTTTGCGCCTGAGCCAAAGTTGCGGATCTCCTCCCCAGAGGGGGAGGTCCGGCTTTGGCTCCTTTGTCGTCTGTGCCGTATTTGTAGCTCTGCCGTTTCGCTGTGCCGTAGTTCCCCTGTCTTGTTTGCAACCTGCTGGAAGCGTAGTGCCTTGAGGTTTCCCCTGTGTTCCACAGCCGAAACCTGAATTTTCTATCCTTTCCTGTCACTCACGGAGTGTCCATGCACTACTCATTTACTGAGAAGAAACGCATTCGCAAATCATTCGCGAAACGCGCCAACGTCCACAACGTTCCGTTCCTGCTGGCGACCCAGCTCGAGTCTTACGAAAACTTCTTGCAGGAGCACACCGCTCCCTCGACGCGCAAGAATGAAGGCCTGCAGTCGGCCTTCTCCTCCATCTTCCCCATCGTATCGCACAATGGCTTCGCGCGTCTGGAGTTCCTCTCCTACGTGCTGGGCGATCCGGCCTTCGACGTCAAGGAATGCCAGCTGCGCGGCCTGACCTTCGCGTCGCCGCTGCGCGCCAAGGTGCGTCTGGTGATCCTGGACAAGGAATCGCCGACCAAGCCGGTGGTCAAGGAGATGAAGGAACAGGAAGTGTATATGGGCGAACTGCCGCTGATGACGACGACCGGTTCGTTCGTCATCAACGGCACCGAGCGCGTCATCGTTTCGCAGCTGCATCGCTCCCCTGGCGTGTTCTTCGAGCACGACCGCGGCAAGACCCACTCCTCGGGCAAGCTGCTGTTCTCGGCCCGCATCATCCCTTACCGCGGCTCCTGGCTGGACTTCGAGTTCGACCCGAAAGACGTGCTGTACTTCCGCGTCGACCGCCGCCGCAAGATGCCGGTCACCATCCTGCTGAAGGCCATCGGCATGACGCCGGAACAGATCCTGGCCAACTTCTTCGTCTTCGACAACTTCAACCTGCGTTCGGAAGGCGCGGAAATGGAGTTCGTGTCCGAACGCCTGCGCGGTGAAGTCGCGCGCTTCGACATCGTCGATCCGAAGTCGGGCAAGACCCTGGTCATGAAAGACAAGCGCATCAATGCCAAGCATGTGCGCGACATCGAAGCGGCCGGCATCGCCCACATCTCGGTGCCGGAAGACTATCTGCTGGGCCGCGTGCTGGCGAAAAACATTGTCGACCCGGAAACCGGCGAAGTGGTGGCCTCGGCCAACGACGAGCTGACCGAAGAGGTGCTGAACCGCCTGCGCGACGCCAATATCAGCGCGATCCAGACCCTGTACACCAACGATCTGGACCAGGGCGCCTACATCTCGCAAACCCTGCGCATCGACGACACCGCCGACCAGACCGCCGCGCGCGTGGCGATCTACCGCATGATGCGTCCTGGCGAACCGCCGACCGAAGAATCGGTGGAAGCCCTGTTCAACGGCCTGTTCTACAGCGCCGACCGTTACGACCTGTCGGCCGTGGGCCGCATGAAGTTCAACCGCCGCATCGGCCGCGATGAACTGACCGGCGCCATGACGCTGTCGAACGAAGACGTGCTGGCCGTGATCAAGATCCTCGTCGAGCTGCGCAATGGCCGCGGCGAAGTCGACGATATCGACCACTTGGGCAACCGCCGCGTGCGCTGCGTGGGCGAGCTGGCCGAGAACCAGTTCCGCGCCGGCCTGGTGCGCGTCGAGCGCGCCGTCAAGGAGCGTCTGGGCCAAGCCGAAGCCGACAACCTGATGCCGCACGACCTGATCAACTCCAAGCCGATTTCGGCCGCCATCCGCGAGTTCTTCGGTTCGTCCCAGCTGTCGCAGTTCATGGACCAGACCAACCCGCTGTCGGAAATCACCCACAAGCGCCGCGTCTCGGCCCTGGGCCCGGGCGGTCTGACCCGCGAACGCGCCGGCTTCGAGGTGCGCGACGTGCACCCGACCCACTACGGCCGCGTGTGCCCGATCGAAACCCCTGAGGGCCCGAACATCGGTCTGATCAACTCGCTGGCACTGTACGCCCGCCTGAACGAGTACGGTTTCCTGGAAACCCCGTACCGCAAGGTCGAGAACAGCATGGTGACCGACAAGATCGATTACCTGTCCGCCATCGAAGAAGGCCGCTACATCATCGCCCAGGCGAATGCGACCATCAATAACGAAGGCAAGCTGAGCGACGAGCTGGTGTCGGCCCGTGAAGCCGGCGAGACCATCCTGGTGTCGCCCGAGCGTATCCAGTACATGGACGTGGCCCCAGGCCAGATCGTGTCCGTGGCAGCCTCGCTGATTCCATTCCTGGAGCACGATGACGCCAACCGTGCACTGATGGGCGCCAACATGCAGCGCCAGGCCGTGCCTTGCCTGCGTCCGGAAAAAGCCCTGGTCGGTACCGGCATCGAGCGCACCGTGGCGGTCGACTCCGGCACCACCGTGCAAGCCCTGCGTGGCGGCGTGGTCGATTACATCGACGCCGGCCGCGTGGTGATCCGCGTCAACGACGAAGAGGCGCAAGCCGGCGAAGTCGGCGTGGACATCTACAACCTGATCAAGTACACCCGTTCCAACCAGAACACCAATATCAACCAGCGTCCGATCGTCAAAGTGGGCGACCGCGTGGCCAAGGGCGACGTGATCGCCGACGGCGCATCGACCGACCTGGGCGAGCTGGCACTGGGCCAGAACATGACCGTGGCCTTCATGCCATGGAATGGTCTGAACTTCGAGGACTCGATCCTGATCTCGGAAAACGTCGTGAAAGACGACCGCTACACCTCGATCCACATCGAGGAACTGTCGGTGGTTGCGCGCGACACCAAACTGGGTGCGGAAGAAATCACGCGCGACATCTCGAACCTGGCGGAAAACCAGCTGGCGCGTCTGGATGAATCGGGCATCGTCTACATCGGCGCCGAAGTGCAGGCCGGCGACACCCTGGTCGGTAAAGTGACGCCGAAGGGCGAAACCCAGCTGACCCCGGAAGAGAAGCTGCTGCGCGCCATCTTCGGTGAAAAAGCGTCGGACGTGAAAGACACCTCGCTGCGCGTGCCGTCGGGCATGGTCGGCACCGTGATCGACGTGCAAGTGTTCACCCGCGAAGGCATCCCGCGCGACAAGCGCGCCCAGCAGATCATCGACGACGAGCTGAAGCGCTTCCGCCTGGACCTGAACGACCAGATGCGTATCGTCGAGGGCGACGCCTTCCAGCGTCTGGAAAAAATGCTGATCGGTAAAGTCGTGAACGGCGGTCCGAAGAAGCTGGCCAAGGGCGCCAAGATCACCAAGGATTACCTGGACGATCTGGACAAATACCACTGGTTCGACATCCGTCCGGCCGAGGACGATGCCGCCACCGCCCTGGAAGCGATCAAGGAATCGATCAACGAGAAGCGCCACCAGTTCGACCTGGCCTTCGAAGAGAAACGCAAGAAACTGACCCAGGGCGACGAGCTGCAGCCTGGCGTGCAGAAAATGGTCAAGGTCTACCTGGCCGTGAAACGCCGCCTGCAGTCGGGCGACAAGATGGCGGGCCGCCACGGTAACAAGGGTGTGGTGTCGCGCATCGTGCCGGTGGAAGACATGCCGTACATGGCCGACGGCACGCCGGCCGACGTGGTGCTGAACCCGCTGGGCGTGCCATCGCGGATGAACGTGGGTCAGATCCTGGAAACCCACTTGGGCTGGGCGGCCAAAGGTCTGGGCATCCGTATCGGCGAAATGCTGCAAGCGCAGATCAAGGTCGAAGAGATGCGCAAATACCTGACCACCGTGTACAACGAGTCGGGCAAGAAGGAAGAGATCGCCAACTTCAGCGACGACGAGATCATGGGCTTGGCGCACAACCTGAAAAAAGGTGTGCCGTTCGCGACCCCGGTGTTCGACGGCGCGCACGAAGAGGAAATCCGCCGCATGCTGGACCTGGCGTACCCGGACGAGATCGCGACCAAGCTGGGCATGACCCCGTCCAAGAATCAGGTCACCATGTACGACGGCCGCACCGGCGAAGCGTTCGAGCGCAAAGTCACCGTGGGCGTGATGCACATGCTGAAACTGCACCACTTGGTCGACGACAAGATGCACGCCCGTTCCACCGGTCCTTACTCGCTGGTGACGCAGCAGCCGCTGGGCGGTAAAGCCCAGTTCGGCGGCCAGCGCTTCGGTGAGATGGAGGTGTGGGCGCTGGAAGCTTACGGCGCGTCCTACGTGCTGCAAGAGATGCTGACCGTGAAGTCCGACGACGTGAACGGCCGTACCAAAGTGTACGAGAACCTGGTCAAGGGCGATCACGTGATCGACGCCGGCATGCCGGAATCGTTCAACGTGCTGCTGAAAGAGATCCGTTCCCTGGGTATCGATATGGACCTGGAACGCAGCTAAGACCACAGCACGTCGCCCGGCCGCTGACGCAGCGGCCGGGCAGTTTAAAGAATTCATCACTACCTGGAGTGATACATGAAAGCCCTGCTCGATCTATTCAAGCAAGTACAGCAAAACGAGACGTTTGACGCGATCAAAATCGGTCTCGCTTCGCCTGAAAAAATCCGTTCCTGGTCCTACGGCGAAGTCAAAAAGCCGGAAACCATCAACTACCGTACCTTCAAGCCTGAGCGCGACGGCCTGTTCTGCGCCAAGATCTTTGGCCCGATCAAGGATTACGAGTGCCTGTGCGGCAAGTACAAGCGCCTCAAGCACCGCGGCGTGATCTGCGAGAAGTGCGGCGTCGAAGTTACCCTGGCCAAGGTGCGCCGCGAGCGCATGGGCCACATCGAGCTGGCCTCGCCGACCGCCCACATCTGGTTCCTGAAATCGCTGCCGTCGCGTCTGGGCATGGTGCTCGACATGACCCTGCGCGATATCGAACGCGTGCTGTATTTCGAAGCATACGTCGTGACCGATCCCGGCATGACCCCGCTGAAAAAATGCCAGATCATGTCGGAAGACGATTACGCCGCCAAGTATGAAGAATACGGCGACGACTTCACCGCCTTCATGGGCGCCGAAGGCATCCGCGAACTGCTGCGCTCGATCGACATCCACCGCGATGCCGAAGCGCTGCGCGTGGAGCTGAAGGAATCGAAGTCGGAAGCGAAGATCAAGAAATACGCCAAGCGCCTGAAAGTGCTGGAAGCGTTCCAGCGTTCCGGCATCAAGCCTGAGTGGATGATCATGGAAGTGCTGCCGGTGCTGCCGCCGGAGCTGCGTCCGCTGGTGCCGCTGGACGGCGGCCGCTTCGCGACCTCCGATCTGAACGATCTGTACCGCCGCGTCATCAACCGTAACAACCGTCTGAAACGCCTGATGGAGCTGCGCGCGCCAGAGATCATCACGCGCAACGAAAAGCGCATGCTGCAGGAAGCCGTCGACTCGCTGCTCGACAACGGCCGCCGCGGCAAGGCCATGACCGGCGCCAACAAGCGTCCGCTCAAATCGCTGGCTGAAATGATCAAGGGTAAGGGCGGCCGCTTCCGTCAGAACTTGCTGGGTAAGCGCGTCGACTACTCGGGCCGTTCGGTCATCGTGGTGGGTCCGCAGCTGAAACTGCACCAGTGCGGTCTGCCGAAGCTGATGGCGCTGGAACTGTTCAAGCCCTTCATCTTCAACAAGCTCGAACTGATGGGTCTGGCAACGACCATCAAGGCGGCGAAGAAACTCGTCGAGATTCAAGAGCCGGTGGTGTGGGACATCCTGGAAGAAGTGATCCGCGAACACCCGATCATGCTGAACCGTGCGCCGACCCTGCACCGTCTGGGTATCCAGGCGTTCGAGCCGGTGCTGATCGAAGGCAAGGCGATCCAGCTGCACCCGCTGGTCTGCGCGGCGTTCAACGCCGACTTCGACGGCGACCAGATGGCTGTCCACGTGCCGCTGTCGATCGAAGCGCAGATGGAAGCGCGTACCCTGATGTTGGCCTCGAACAACATCCTGTTCCCATCGAACGGCGAACCGTCGATCGTGCCGTCGCAGGATATCGTGCTGGGTCTGTACTACGCGACCCGCGAGGCGATCAACGCCAAGGGCGAAGGCATGATGTTCCCGGACGTGTCCGAGGTCATCCGCGCCTACGATAACAAGGAAGTGGAACTGGCGACCCGCATCACCGTGCGTATCGTCGAGAACCCGAAAGATCCAGTCTCCGGCGAATTCGTGCGCACCCTGACGCGCTACGAAACCACCGTGGGCCGCGCCATCCTGTCCGAAATTCTGCCGAAGGGTCTGCCGTTCTCGGTGCTGAACCGTCCGCTGAAGAAGAAGGAAATCTCGCGTCTGATCAACACCTCCTTCCGCAAGTGCGGTCTGCGCGCCACCGTGGTGTTCGCCGACCAGCTGATGCAGTCGGGCTTCCGCCTGGCGACCCGCGCCGGTATCTCGATTTGCGTCGACGATATGCTGGTGCCGCTGGTGAAGAAGACCCTGATCTCGACCGCCGAATCGGAAGTCAAACAGATCGAGCAGCAGTACGCCTCGGGTCTGGTGACCGCCGGCGAGCGTTACAACAAGGTCGTCGACATCTGGGGCAAGACCTCGGACGAAGTGGGCAAGGCCATGATGGACCAGCTCAAGGTGGAAGACGTGACCCGCCGCGACGGCACCCAGACCACCCAGGAATCGTTCAACGCGATTTACATGATGGCCGACTCGGGCGCCCGTGGTTCGGCCGCCCAGATCCGCCAGCTGGCCGGTATGCGCGGTCTGATGGCCAAGCCGGACGGCTCGATCATTGAAACGCCGATCACCGCGAACTTCCGCGAAGGTCTGAACGTTCTGCAGTACTTCATTTCGACCCACGGCGCGCGTAAAGGTCTGGCCGACACCGCGCTGAAAACCGCGAACTCCGGTTACCTGACCCGCCGTCTGGTGGACGTGACCCAGGATCTGGTGGTGATCGAGGACGATTGCGGCACTTCCAACGGCACGCTGATGAAGGCGATGGTCGAAGGCGGTGAAGTGATCGAAGCCCTGCGCGACCGTATTCTGGGCCGCGTGGCAGGCAACGACGTGGTCAATCCTGAAACCCAGGAAACCCTGTACGAAGCCGGCACCCTGCTGGACGAAGACATGGTCGAAGAGATCGAGCGTCTGGGCATCGACGAAGTCAAAGTGCGCACCCCGCTGACCTGCGACACCCGCTATGGCCTGTGCGCCAAGTGCTACGGCCGCGACCTGGGCCGCGGCCTGCTGGTCAACTCCGGCGAAGCGGTCGGTGTGGTGGCAGCGCAGTCGATCGGTGAGCCGGGTACCCAGCTGACCATGCGTACCTTCCACATCGGTGGTGCGGCATCGCGTGCAGCAGTGGCATCGAGCGTGGAAGCCAAGTCGAACGGCACCATCCGCTTCACCGCGACCATGCGTTACGTCACCAACGGCAAGGGCGCGCAGATCGTCATTTCCCGTTCCGGCGAAGTGCTGATCACCGACGACCATGGCCGTGAGCGCGAGCGCCACAAAGTGCCGTACGGCGCGACCCTGATCGTCAAGGATGGCATGACCGTGAAAGCCGGCGCCCCGCTGGCGACCTGGGATCCGCTGACCCGTCCGATCATTACCGAGTACGCCGGTACGGTGCGCTTCGAGAACGTCGAAGAAGGCGTGACCGTGGCCCGTCAGGTGGACGAGGTGACCGGTCTGGCCACCCTGGTGGTGATCGATGCGAAACGCCGTGGTTCGCTGACCAAGACCGTGCGTCCGCAGGTGAAACTGCTGAACGACGACGGCCACGAAGTGAAGATCGCCGGCACCGAACACGCCGTGGCGATCGGCTTCCAGGTCGGCGCGCTGATCATGGTGAAAGACGGCCAGCAAGTGTCCGTGGGTGAGGTTCTGGCGCGTATCCCGACCGAATCGCAGAAAACCCGTGACATTACCGGTGGTCTGCCACGCGTGGCCGAGCTGTTCGAAGCCCGTTCCCCGAAAGACGCCGGCATGCTGGCGGAAGTCACCGGTACGGTGGCCTTCGGTAAGGAAACCAAGGGCAAGCAGCGTCTGGAAATCACCGACATGGACGGCAACAAGCACGAGTTCCTGATCACCAAGGACAAGCAAGTGCTGGTGCACGACGGCCAGGTGGTGAACAAGGGCGAGATGATCGTGGACGGCCCGGCCGATCCGCAAGACATCCTGCGCCTGCTGGGCATCGAAGCGCTGGCCCGCTACATCGTCGACGAAGTGCAGGACGTGTACCGTCTGCAGGGCGTGAAGATCAACGACAAGCACATCGAAGTGATCGTGCGCCAGATGCTGCGCCGCGTGCAGATCACCAATGCCGGCGACAGCGACTACATCGTTGGCGAGCAGGTGGAACGTTCGGAGCTGCTGGAAGAGAACGACAAGCTGGCAGCGCAGAACAAACTGCCGGCCACCTACGAAAACGTGCTGCTGGGTATTACCAAGGCATCGCTGTCGACCGACTCCTTCATCTCGGCCGCATCGTTCCAGGAAACCACCCGCGTGCTGACCGAAGCGGCGATCATGGGCAAGCGCGATGGTCTGCGCGGCCTGAAAGAAAACGTGATCGTGGGCCGTCTGATCCCAGGCGGTACCGGTCTGGCCTTCCACCGCGCCCGCCGCGAGAAGGAAGTCTGGGAAGCCGAAGAACGCAAAGCGCTGCTGGATGCAGAGCGCGCTGCGATCGTGGCCGAACTGCCAGCGGAAGAAGTGCCGCACCACAGCGACGAAGCGTAAGCTTCTGCGCCAACAAGACGCCACCTCCGGGTGGCGTTTTTTATTTGAGAGCGAGTTTGACTATGTACCGTTTTGCCCCCTTGTCCGGCGCGCTGGGTTGGCGGCTGCTGGCTGCCGCCTGCCTGCTCATGGCCGGCCACGCCGCCGCCGCGCCCGCGGCAGGCCTCTCGTTCAGCCATCAGGACTGGGAAATCGCCTGCGACAATACGCGCACCTGCCGCGCCGCCGGCTATCATCCCGACGACCGCGAGGCGCACGCCATATCCGTGCTGCTGACCCGCAAAGCGGGCGCGCAGCAGCCGGTGCGCGCCCAGTTGCAACTGGGCGATGCCGCCGAAGAAGCCGCGGTCGCCCAGCTGCCGCCCCATGCCAAGCTGCAGCTGCGCATCGACGGCAAGCCGCAAGGCACACTGGCGCTGGGCAAAGATGGGGTGTCGGCCGAGATTCCTGCGCCGCAGGTGATGGCCTTGCTCAACGCGCTCAAGGGCAATGGCCGCATCGTCTGGTCCAGCGGCGAATTGCAGTGGGAGTTGTCCGGCAAGGGCGCGGCGGCGGTGCTGCTGAAGATGGACGAATTCCAGGGCCGCCTCGGCACACCGGGTGCGCTGATGCGCAAGGGCGGCGCGAGCGAAGCGCAGGTGCTGCCGGCGCTGGCCGCGCCGGTGCTCAACGTGCCGTTCACGGCGCAGCAGCAGGCGGCAACCGTGAACCTGAGCGCCGCGCAGCAAGCCACCCTGGTCGGCGAGCTGCTCAAGCTGGAGTGGAAGGAAGAATGCGATATGGAAGCGCAACTGGGCAGCAGCAGCCGGCCGCTGCGCATCGTGCGCCTGTCGGAGAGCAAGCTGCTGGTCAGCGCTCCGTGCTGGATGGCCGCCTACAACTTTGGCGAAGGCTATTGGGTCATCGACACCAAGCCGCCGTTCAATCCCGTGCTGGTCACCACTTCGGGCAACGAGTATATGGGCGGCATTGTGGGAGCTTCGCACAGGGGGCGCGGCCTGGGCGATTGCTGGTCGCATGAAGAGTGGGCATGGGACGGCCAGCAGTTCCACGCCACGCTCAAGCGCACCACCGGCATGTGCCGCATGGTGGCCCTGGGCGGCCCCTGGGAGCTGCCGACGCTGGTGACGGAAGTGCGGCACCGCGCGAAATAACAGCCATCAAGCAAGGCGGCAGTGATGGATAGCGCGTTCACATTGCCTCGGGCATGCATACTCGTTTCACGATCTGATTCAGTCGCCTTTGGTCTCGTTTGTCTGTTGATCCTAGGGCGCCGTGCGAAAGCTCAAATGCGGCAAAAAGAGACAGAATGCGACAGCCAAACGAGTACAAATGCCCGGGGGAGTGGGCGTAACTTACTACCTCCGGCGAGCGCCGTGCTGGTAACGGAATGCGATGCGGCTTGAAATAAATGCGCTAAACTGAAAGAGCGTACCTGGGCTACAGGCATGGTAGAGGAGGGGCGATGCGTAAAATTATCGTAGAGGTTCCAGATGGCGCACTGCTGAAACTCGAGACGGTTACACTTGTTGAAGCTTCCCCCAATCCGGGAAAGAGGGCGCAGACCAGGCTATACAAGGTGTTGAAGGCGAACAAGGCGCGTTCACAGCGGACCTTCCAATTGAAGAGTAGCGCGTCTCTTACCGCGCGCGAGCAGCGCAGCCTTGCCTTGAACAAGGTGTTCGGCATATTCAAGGGGCGGCAAGACGCACCGCAGGATGGCTTGGCCTTTCAATTGGCAATACGCGCCGAATGAGCGCTGTATTGTTTGATACCAATATCATTATCGATGCTCTGGGTGGCGTGAGCGAGGCCGCTGCAGAGCTGTTGGCTTACGAAGACGCGGCAATCAGCATCGTTACCTGGATTGAAGTGATGACGGGCACGCCGGCCAGCCTCGAAACTCCGGTCAAGCAATTCCTTTCCGGCGCGGCACTGGCAATCCTTGCCTTGAGCGATGACGTCGCCGCAGAAACCGTGCGGATCCGGCAGCGTGCTTTACAGGCGGAGCCTAAACGCCGTTTGAAGCTGCCCGATGCGATCATCCAGGCCACTGCAAACTTGAGTGGGCGGCTTTTAATCACAAGAGATACCACCGATTTCAAAGGATCTGGGATACGGGTGCCTTATGAGATCGACGCCACAGGCAATGTCGTTGACGTTCTCCCGCACTAAACCGAAGATCGGCGAATGGATTCGGGGCATCCGTCACAGTCCGACGCGCACACCGAGATAGAAGCGCCGTCCGATCGCGTCATACATGCTGGTATTGGTTTCGGTGCCGATCACGTCGCCCGTCAAGCCGCTGATGATGGGCGGCGGCTTGACGTTGAAGGCGTTGTCGATGCCGGCGTAGAGTGCCAGCGACTTTTTCAGCGCGTAGGTGAACTGGAAATCGTTGATGGTTTTCGAGCCGACCCGCACGGTGCCGGGCGGGATCGAGAACTGCGCCAGGAACTGGTCGTCCAGCGCGGATGCGCCGACATAGCTGGTGCTGGAGGAGATGCCGAAGCGTCCCCACTGGTAGCCCAGCTGCAGCGCCGCCTTGTTGCGCGGATAGCCGATTTCGCCGGTCGCGGCATCGGGCTTGGCGCCCGCCAGCGGCACATTGTAGAACTCCTTCAGATGCGTATAGGCCAGGCGGGCGCTGAGGCGCCCCGGTCCAAGCTGGTCGGCCCAGGCCACCGTCCAGTCCATGCCCTTGGTGCCGGTGCCGCCGCTATTGGTGGACGCGCTGTCGATAAAAGTGACCGCGCCCGAATTGAAGGAGCCGGCATTGGCCGGGCGGCGCGTGATGAATTTGCAGAAGTCGGCATTGCCGCCGCCATAGCACTGCTGCAGCGCGTACTGGCGCGGCGTGGAGACGATGGCGTCGGCGATCTTGATGCGGAAGTAGTCGGCCGTCAGCGTCAGCTTGCTCAGCGCGGCGATCGAGACCGGCGTCAGCACCAGGCCGATGGTGGTGGAACGGCCCTTCTCCGCCTTCAGTTCCGGATTGCCGCGATTGAAGCCGCTCAGGCTCTGGATGTCGGCCTGGCTGACGGTGAACTTGCCGTTGGCCGCGATATTCGTCGCCACGGCGGGGATGGAGCGGCAGGCCGCATCATAGGTGCCGCTCGAAGCGGCCGTCACGCCGACGCAGGGATCGACGATCCCGGTCGGGAAGACCTGGGTGGCGGTGGCGAACAGCTCGTTGATGTTCGGCGCGCGCGTGGACAGGGCGCGCGTGGCGCGCAGCTTCACGTCGCTCACAGGCCGCCATTCCAGTCCCGCATTCCAGCTATTGGCGCGGCCCACGGTGGAGTAGTCGCCGCTGCGGAAGGCGCCCAGGAAGTTCAGGCTGCGCGCGAAGGTCTGGTCCTTCAGGAGCGGCACGCGCGCCTCGGCAAAGGCTTCGCGCACGGTGAAGCGGCCGGCCGTCACCGGCACCGCGCCGCCCGAATTCAGGCCGGCCTGGGTCAAGGCATCGGGCACGCTGGACGAGGCTTCCGAGCGCCATTCGAAACCGGCCGCCACGCCGATCCGGCCCGCCGGCAGCTGGAACAACTCGCCGTTGATGCTGGCTCCCACGAGCTTCTGCGCGATGGCCGTATCCAGCGCGGCCGGCGCGCCCACATACTGCAAGGCGCCGGGCGCAATGGTGTTGTAGCCGAAGAGATTGAGCGGCATGCAGCCGTCGGCACGCGCGGCGGCGTCGGCGCAGATGGCATTGCCGCCGGCGTCGGGAATCGCCTGCAGCGCGGCGCGGAACCTGGCCACGTTCACCTGGCCGGTCGAGCGCTGTTTCTCCTTGCTCTTGCCATACGCGAGATAGCTGTCGTAATTCCAGTCGCGCAGGCTGCCCTTGAAGCCGGCGGCGAGGCGGTAGGTGTCGCGGTCCACTTTCGCCACGCGGGTATCGGCTTCGGCGATGCGGCGGCTGAAGCTGTAGTCGCGCAGGCCGTCGCCATTGCTGTCGGCGCTGCGCTCGTACAGGTATTGCGGCACCAGCGGATTGCGCACGGCCACGCCGTTGAGCATGGTTTCCGCCGCCACCTGGCCGTTGCTGCTCCTGAAGATGTCGGCCGAGGACAGGGCCAGCGGCTCGATGATGGTGCGCACCTTGGTGCGCGAATAATTCGCTTCGAAGAAAGCGCTGTGCTGCGCGTTCAGCGCCAGATCGCCCTTACCGGCCAACAGCAGGCGTTCAGTTGGCACGGCGATGGTGCGGTAGGCGGCACGGTTAAAGCCGGTGGCCGCCAGCGTGGCCGTGCCGTTGGTGGACCAGGGGATCACATTGCCGTTGCGGTCGTAGGAAAATTCGCCCGCCCTGCCATTGGCATCGCGGTTGAAGAAAAAGCGTCCCTGCGGCGCGGCCACCGAGTAGTTGCGCACGGGGACAAAGGCATCGGCCGCCTGGCCGGTGCTGAGCATCTTGGAGATCTGGTCCGAGGCCGCGAAGTCGCGGTCGCGCGAAAACACGGCCCCTTGCTTGCTGTAGCCGAGATGGGCCATGAGCTGGCTGGCGCCATCGGCGCTGGACAGGCCGTAGCTCAAGGCCAGTTTGCGTTTCAGGTCGTCGCCCGCGCTGGCGCGGCCGGCCGAGGCATCCAGCAGCCAGCCCTGCAGGCGCGGCTTGAGGATGATGTTGATCACGCCGGCCACCGCATCCGAGCCATAGGCGGCCGAAGCGCCGCCGGTCATCAGTTCGACGCGCTCGATGAAGTCGGTGGGCAGGGCGTTCAGGTCGACCGCACTGGTGCCCGGCACGCCGGACACGAAGCGCCGCCCGTTCACCAGCACCAGGGTGCGCGCATCGCCCAGATTGCGCAGGTTGACGGTGCTGACACCGCCGCTGGCGGGCAGGAAGTTGGAGTTGCTGCGGTTGAGCGTGGGCGAGCCGAGCGTGGGATTTTTCTGCAGCAGTTCCTGCAGGTTCACCGCGCCGGAAGCGGCGATATCGGCCGCCGTCAGGATCTGCAAGGGCGAGGGCGATTCCGCGCCCGGCGCGGCGACGCGGCTGCCGGTGATCTGTACTTTTTGCAGCGGCGCCGCGCTGTCGTCGGCCCATGCCGCCGACACGCAGAGGGCCATGCCGCACAGGGCGATATGGCCCGGCTTGCGCGGCCAAAACGCGTCTCTCCTCATTGCCATCCTCCGCGCCAACAGGCGTTTCTTTCTATGAGCAATGTACGCAAGGAGGGCCGGGCTTGTAAATAAGAAAGCGCGGCCGCTGGCCGAAACACAACAGCGCCGCCCTAGTGCCCGTATTTTTTCAGCAGGACGTTGAGGCGGGCGCGCCCATGGGCGCCGTACCAGTTCCAGATGGTCTCCGCTTCCTCGCGGTTACTTTCGTAATAGCCGCGGTTCAGGGCCAGCCAGGAATTGGTGATGAGCAGCGGCTTGCGCAGGCGGATGAATTGCAGGCCATAGCGCGCCGCCACCGGCGCATCCATGTCCTCCGGCGTCGACAGCGAGATGGCGAAGCCGTCGATGCGGCCGCGCTTGAGCTTCTCGAAATTGAGGTCGGGATTGGAGGCGCCGGCATCGACTTCGACTCCCACGCTTTGCAGGTATTTGATATGCGGCGCGCCCTGCGACACGCCGATGATGCGCCCGCGCATGGTCAGCACCGGATCGGCGTCGGCCGGCAGGTGGTCGGCCGCGCGCACGAAGACCACGGTGTAGAGCGGCATGGCGCGCGCGGTATCGAGCTTGCCCTGTTTGTCGCGTGGATACACCACATTCGGCAGCTCGCCCACCACCTCCGGCGCGAACAGGGACATGGCGTCGATCGCGCCCTCGTTCAGGCTTTTGTGCAGGCGCGCCGGCGGCATGCGCACCATCTGCACCGGGCAGTGGGCGCTGGCTGCGGCATCGCGCGCCAGCTCGGCCAGCGCGCCGGGCGGCTCGGGCGCCTTCGGTCCCGTGCCCAGATAGTAGGGCGGCACCGCCTTGTCGGTATAGCCGTAGCGCAGTGTGGGGCAGGCGCCCGCCGCATGCCCGGCCAGCAGGACGCTTATCGACAGGGATAACAGCGGCAAGACGCGCATCGAGCTCGGGGTAGAGGTTGAAAACCAGGCAAGCAGCCGGCCGGCCAGCGGCAAGCAAGAATGCTGCCAGTATAACGTAGGCGCGCGCCGGACTGCGCGCCGCCTGTCAGCGCTCCCCCGGCGTCGCACCGCTATGGCAAGGGCGGCAAACTGGCTTAAGATCCGGGATCGATGCAAATCCTGTGGGAGAGTGTGACGTGACTTCAGTTTTACGGTCCCTGGTGTTCATGGCGGGCTGCGTTGCGGCCTGCGGCGCGGGCTGGGCGGGACAGCTTGAACACTGCGGCCTGGGTCCGGGCGGCCGCTATCCGGTGGCGGTGCTGGCGCAGCAGGCCGGTGCTGGCGACCGGATTATTTATCTGCGCCATGGCGGCAAAACCGCAGCCCTGTTCGGCGATGCGGACAGCGAGGACTCGCGCGCTTCGCAGCTGAAGAGCGGCTGCATCGGCCAGGGCGAGAAGCTGCTGGTCTTGGCGGGCGAGTTTTACAGCAGCGGCTACCCCAAGGGCATCGTCATGCGCTATCAGGGCGGACGTGTGCAGCGCCTCGATTTTGCCGAGAGGGCGTACCCGCATATGGCTTACCTGAGCGCCGGCGGTCTCCGCCTGTATATCGCCAGCGGCCGGCCGGCCGCCGCGCAGAAATGGACGGTCTACCGCTACGACGCGGCTGCGGGCCAAAGCATGGAGGAGGAATACACCTGCTGCCTGCCACGGCCGAGAAAAGGGGAGACGCGCTACCGGCTTGACTAAAACCCTGGCGGCGTTAGAATCGACAATCGCCCACGCGAAAAACCATCTTCTCTGAGCTGCACTTTTCGATTGAAAGGGTACTCATGAAACAGATCAAGACCTTGGCCGTCACGGCTGGCACTGGTATTTTCGCCCTCGCCGTCATCGCCCCCACACTGGCCGAAAAAAAGCCCAGCTTCGATCCGCTCTACCTGAATGGCGCCACTTGCGCGGCGCAAGCCAAGGGCCGCCCCGTCCTGCTGGACCGGCTGGTGCTGGCGCAGGCCGAGACCGCGCCCTTCCGTCCCCTGCAGCAGGAGCGCAAGGAGGCGGCCACCAAGCTGCCGCCGCTGTACACCGATCTCGGCACCTTGACTATGCCGATCAGCAGCCGCCAGCCGAAGGCCCTGGCTTACTTCAACCAGGGCTTGCGCCTGACCTTCGGCTTCAACCACGCGGAAGCGGCACGCGCCTTCCGCGCCGCCCAGCACTACGATCCGAAATGCGCCATCTGCTACTGGGGCGAAGCGCTGGTGCTGGGACCGAATATCAACGCGCCCATGTTCCCGGACGCGGTGGAGCCGGCCGTGGCGGCGGCCAAGAAGGCGGTGGCCCTGGCCGCCTCCGCCACGCCCGCCGAGCAGGCCCTGATCAAGGCCGTGGCGCAGCGCTACCAGTCGCCCGCGCCGGCCGACCGCGCGCCGCTGGACCGCGCCTACGCCGATGCCATGACCGAGGCGGCGCGCGCCTTCCCCAACAACGATACGATCCAGGTGTTGTTCGCCGAGTCGCTGATGGACCTGTCGCCCTGGGATTACTGGGAAGCGGCCGGCAGCCGGCCCAAGAACCGCACCGCCGAAATGGTCGATGCGCTGGAGCGCGTGCTGGAGCGCCATCCCAGCCACCCGGGCGCCGACCATTACTACATCCATGCCATGGAAGCGTCGACCCATCCGGACAAGGCCTTGCCATATGCCCGCCTGCTGGCGAAACAGATTCCCGGCGCCGGCCACCTGGTGCACATGCCCTCGCATATCTACTACCGCGTCGGCCTGTACAAGGATGCGCTGCAGTCGAATCTGGACGCCATCGCCGTCGATGAAAAATACTTCGGCCGCTCCGACAGCGACCCGGTCTACAAGGGCGCCTACTACCCGCACAATATCCACTTCGTGATGGTGTCGGCCCTGATGGGCGGCGACGGCAAGACGGCGCTGGACGCCGCCGCCAAGCTGGACAAGGCCGTACCCACCGAGTCGCTGAAAGCCTTCGCCTCGCTGCAGCCGGTGAAATCGGCGCCTTACTTCTCGCATGTGCAGTTCAGCAGCCCGGAGGTGCTGATCGCACTGCCCGATCCGGGGCCGGAGCATGTGCTGGTGAACGCCATGTGGCATTATGCGCGCGCCGTCGGCTATGCGCGCAAGGGGGCGCTGGACGAGGCGCAGAAGGAGATCGATGCGCTCGTCAACATCGAGCGCACGGCCGACTTCAAGCCCATCACCGCCTGGGGCGTGCCGGCGCCGGACATCGTGCACACCGCGCGCGCCGTCGCCACCGGCCGCCTGGCCGATGCGCGCGGCGACCTCGATGGCGCAATCAAGGCCTATGAGGAAGCGGTGGCGGTGCAGGACGCGCTGCCCTATACCGAACCGCCCTATTGGTACTATCCGGTGCGCCAGTCGCTGGGCGTGGTGCTGCTGCGCGCCGGGAAACTGGAAGCGGCCGAGCAGGTGTTCCGCGCGTCCTTCCTGCGCACGCCGAGCAATGGCTGGGCGCTGCGCGGCCTGATCGAGGTCTACCGCCAGCGCGGCGACAAGGATGCGCTGGCCGCGGCCCAGAAGCGTTTCGACAGCACCTGGCTGGGCAAGAAGGGCGGGCCGGATCTGGCGCGTCTGTGAGCTTCTGCGGCGGCACATGGAAAAAGGGGCGCCTGCGGGCGCCCCTTTTTTGCGATCGTCGACGGAGGCCGGACCTGGCGCTGTTGGCCTGTGGTGCCAGCTTCCGGCGCTGGTCCAGCGCCCTTCGCGCCAGGTGGTGAGCGCTTAGCGCTGAGGCAGCGGCTGGCCGTCGGCGTCGAGCAGCGTCACCTCGCCCCAGCCCAGTTCGCGGATGCCCGGTTCGATCTTGCGCAGGTCGCCGATCACCAGCCACACCAGTTCATCGGGGCGGATGAATTTGGCGGCGGCGCCGGCCAGCTGGCCTTCGTTCAGGGCGCGCATGCGCGCCGCGTAGCTGGGCCAGTAGGCGTCGTCCAGGCCCAGGTTGACGCTGTTTAGAGCCGCGTTTTCCAGCGCGTTGATGGTCTCGAAGCGGCCCGCCAGGCGCGCCGTCATATTGCGCATGATGCTGCCGTATTCCTCGCCCGCCAGCGGCCGCGCGCCGGCCGCGCCGCGCACTTCCTTGGCCACCTCCTGCATCGCTTCGCGCGTCTTGTCGGTCTGCACCGGCGCCACCACCATGAAGGCGCGCTGGCCGCGCACGGCGCTCAGCTGGCCGGAGGTGCCGTAGCTCCAGTGCTTGTCCAGGCGCAGATTGCGGTTCAGGCGCGAGGTCGCCATGCCGCCGAAGTTCTGCATCACCGGTTCCATTGCCAGGTCTTCCGGCTGGCCTTGCAGCTGCGCCAGGTGGGCGGCGACGATGGTCGATTGCGGCGCATCGGGTTTATCGATCAGGAACAGGCGCTTGCCCTGGTTGGCTTGCACGGCCGGTGCCGGCTTGGAGGGCGCGCTGCCGGCCTGCCAGCGGCCGAAAGCCGCTTCCAGCGCGGGCAGGGCTTGGGCCAGCGTGGTGTCGCCGCTGACCACCAGGGTGGCGCTGCCGGGACGGAACCAGGCCGCATGCCAGGTTTGCAGGTCGGTGCGCGTCAGGCCCTGCACCGAGGTTTCGTAGCCGCTGGCGGGCTTGCCGTAAGCATGGGCGCTGCCGTACAGCAGGCCTGGCAGCACGCGCATGGCGAGCGCGTTGGGCTGCGCTTTTTCCTGCGCGATGCCGGCCAGGCGGCGCTGTTTTTGCAGCGTGAACTGGTCGGCCGGGAAGGCCGGGTGCAGGGCCGCGTCGGCCATCAGCTGCAGGGCGGCCGGCAGCTTGGCCGCCGTCGCCTGCAGACGCACGATGGAGAGGTCGCTGCCGCTGCGCGTTTCCAGCTGGGCGCCCAGGCTTTCCAGTTCGTCCGACAGCTGGAAAGCGTTGCGCGTGGCGGTGCCTTTGTCGAGCAGGTCGAGTGTGAGGGCGGCCAGGCCCGCCTTGGCCGGCGTGTCGGACGCGGTGCCGGCATCCACCGCCAGCGCCACATTGACGATGGGCGCGGAATGGCGTTCCAGCAGCAGCACCTTCAAGCCGTTCGACAGCGTGGCGCGCTGGATGGCGGGGAACTTCACGTCGGGCGCCTGGCCCAGCGCGGGCAGCACCTTGCGGTCCACCTCGGACTTGGCGGCGGCCAGCTTGGCGAAGGGCTTGACCGTCATCGTGTAGTGGTGGGCGCGCAGCCATTGGCCGGCCGTGGCCTTCACTTCGGCCGGCGTGGCCTTGGCGTAGACGTCGAGCTGGTCGAGGTAGGCGTCGGGCTTGCCGCCATAGGTCATGCTTTGCGCCAGCACGTCGGCGCGGCCGCCGAAGCCGCCCAGGCGTTCCAGGCCGCGCGCGAACTTGGCCAGCGTGGCGGCGCGCGTGCGCGCCAGTTCGGCCGGCGCCGGCCCCTGCGCCAGCAGCTCGTTCAGCACGGCGTCGATCTCGCGCTCGACCAGGGCCGGATCGATACCCGGCTTGACGGTGGCGACGATATTGAAGGTGCTGCCCAGTTCATTGTCGTCGATGCCGGCGTGCACGCTGGTGGCCAGGCCTTTCTCGTAGACCAGGCGCTTGTCCAGGCGCGCGCTCTTGGAGCCGGCCAGCACGTCGGCGAACAGGGCCAGATGCTGCAGGCTGGCGTCCTTCCAGGCCGGCGCGTGGTAGCTGCGGTAGATGCGCTGCTGCGGCACGCGGTCTTCCATCTCGTCGCGGATATTGCGGTCGAGCGCGGGAATCCAGGTCTCGGTGCGCGGCAGCGGCGGACCGGGCGGAATCGAGTCGAAGTATTTCTTCACCAGTTCCAGCGCGCGTTCCGGCGTGATGTCGCCGGCCAGCGCGATGACGGCGTTATTGGGGCCATAGTAGGTGCGGTACCATTCCTTGATATCGTCCAGCGAGGCGGCGTTCAGGTCGTCCATGCTGCCGATGGTGGACCAGGAATAGGGATGCGAGTAGGGATACATGCGCGCCACCTGTTCCAGATGCACGCGGCCATAGGGCTGGTTCTCGCCCTGGCGTTTTTCGTTCTGCACCACGCCGCGTTCGCGCTCCAGCATCTCCTTCGAGATGTAGTTGCCGAGGAAGCCCATGCGGTCCGCTTCCAGGTACAGGGTGCGCTCCAGCGCCGACACCGGCACGTCTTCGAAGAAGTTGGTGCGGTCGCCGTTGGTGGTGCCGTTGCGGTTGTTGGCGCCCAGGTCGTCCATCGCTTCGCGGAAGCCGTGCGGGTGGTTTTCCGAGCCGTTGAAGAAGAAGTGTTCGAACAGGTGGGCGAAGCCGGTCTTGCCGCGCTTCTCGTTGCGCGAGCCGACGTGGTACCAGATATTGACGCCGACCACCGGCACATTATGGTCTTCGTGCACCAGCAGGGTGAGGCCATTCTGCAACACAAATTTTTTGTAGGGAATGGCATACGCCTGGCGCTCGAAGGCGGCGGGCTGGGCCGGGGCGCTGGCGGCGGGACGGCTGGCGGCGGCGGGCGCAGCGCCCACGGCCAGGGGCGGCAGGGCGCTGGCGGCCAGGCCCAGGGCGAGAAGCATGTGTTTTTCACTGTTTACCTGTAAGTGGATTGTTATGGAGTGGCCAGCGCAAGCGGTCCTGCCCTTGCAATGGCTGGGCTATTCTAGCAACGCGCGGCTGCCGAATCCATGCCGGACGCGGCGGCTGCCATGCTAATATTTGGCTCATGATCGCCCAAGCCCTGTTCACTCCGGCCCAGCAAAAACTGCTGGGCTTGCTGTTCGTCCGCGTCAACGAGGGATTCCACCTCAATGAGATCATGCGCCTGACCGGTTTGGGCAGCGCCTCGGCCCAGCGCGAACTCAAGCGCCTGCACGAGTCGGGGCTGATCGTGTCCGAGCGCATCGGCAATGTGCGCCAGTTCCGGCCCAATAAGGACAGCCTGGTGTACGGCGAATTGAGCAGCCTGGTGAAGAAGACTTTCGGTCTGCTCAGCGTGCTGAATTCGGCCCTGGCGCCGCTGCGCCAGCAGCTCAATGTGGCCTTCGTCTACGGCAAGACGGCCAAGGAACAGGAAGGTTCGGGCGACGCCATCGAGCTGCTCTTGATCGGTGAGAACACCACCTATGGCGAGCTGCTCAACCGCCTACCGGTGGCCGAGCGCCTGCTGCGCCGCAAGATCAATCCCAATCTGTATTCGGTGCCCGATTTCCGGCGCCGCCTGCGCGAGCAGCAACCCTTCATCCTGCAGGTGCTGGATGAGCGCAAGGTCTTCGTGCTGGGGGACGACACCGACCTCGATGACATCCTGCGCGAAGACAGCCCGGCCTTGCCCAGCGTGGCTTAAGCGCCCTGCTTAAGCGCTCCGCCTAAGCGACCCGCCTAGGCGCGCCGCGCCTGTTCGCCGGCCAGCGGTGCACACACCTCGACCGCCGCCACCGGTGTCCCTTGCGGCACGCAGGGCGGGAAGGTCAGCGAAAAGCGCGTGAACCTGCCCGGCACCGATTCGCAGCGGATGGCGCCGCCGAACGCGCTCAGCACGCGCTGGCAGAACGCCAGGCCCATGCCCGCGCCGCCGCCCTGGCGCCGCGTGGTGTAATACGGTTCGAACACATGGGGCAACACGTCGGCCGCGATGCCCGGCCCGGTATCGGTGACCACCAGCCAGTTGTGGCGCGCCAGGCTGAAGCACTCCACCTCGACTGTTCCCTGGCCCAGGCTGCCGGTGCGGATCGCATGCAGGGAATTCTTGAGCAGGTTGTACAGCACATAGATCAGCAGCACGTCGGAACCGTGGAAGCGGAAATCGTGGCGCACCTGGGCGCTGACGCGCTCGCGCATACCCTCCTCGAAGGGATAGCAGGACAGCGCCTCGTCGACGCAGGCCTTGATCGAATAATTGCGGAACTCGTCGCGCCGGAAATTCTCGGCCGTGGCCGAGGCCAGCAGCATGTCGACGATGAAATTCGAGCGCGACACCTCCTGTTCGATATGCTGGGCCAGCCCGCCCAGGTACTGCAGCTGTTCGGCGTTCAGCCGCGGCTGGTGGGCGCGCTGCTGCGTCAGGCTCTGGTAACCGGCGATCAGTTCCGGCAAGCTTTTGGCCAGCAGGCGCGACTGGCTGCGGATGGTGGCCAGCGGCGTGCGCATCTCATGCGCGATGGAGGCGGCCGCCGCCATCGGGTCGGCCAAGAGATTATGCTGCACCATGGCCTGGGCGATCAGGCCCAGGCTGGCCGCCAGCGACAGCACGCCGGGCGGATAAAACTCATAGCCGTAATTGCACAGATAGTCGATCGCGGCGCTGAAGTAGATCAACACGCTGACCAGGCAGTAGCGCAGCCGCGCGCGTTCGGTCGACATGGCTGCCTGCTGGCGCCGGTACAGCAGGTAGAGGCCGCGCAGCATCACCACCGCCGTCTGCAGCAGGTGCAGCGGATGCAGCCAGCCGGCGCGCGGATAGTAGCCGAAGAAATAGGCGTGCAAGCCGCTTACGAACCAGTCGGTACTGACGGTGAAGACGCTGAGCACGGCTGCCAGGCCATACGAGGCCATCACCCAGCGCCCTTCGCCGGGCTGGCGCGTCAGCTCGGTGATGAAGTGGTAGAGCGTGGTCGGCAGAAAGAGGATGGGCACATAGCCGAAGCGCGCCAGGATCAGGGCCAGGGCCGAGGCGTCGGTCTGGAACAGCAGGCTCCAGGCGGCTTGCCACAGGCTGGTGGTGGCGCAGACCAGGAAAAACGTCAGGCTGGCGCGGTTCGCGCCGCGCGAGTGCAGCACATAGCTCCCGTAAGCCAGGAAGAGCAAGGAAACCAGGGCGGGCAGGATGGAGAACATGCGCAATCCCCCGAAACAAAAGACCACGTGTCAACGCTTGGGATCATAACAACGCTTGAGACTGCTCAGCTCTTCGATTCGCACAGGGTTTGTGCCAGATCAAGGGGAGGGGGGCAAAAGTTTCCTTTAGTGAACATACGCGGCACGCAGAGGCCGCCAGTAAGAGTCCACTCAGGAAATGCCCACCCAGGAGAGCGCCATGTTCATGTACGCCACCGTCGCCAACGACGAAAACACCGATGCCGAGCTGACCTTCCACCACCAGATCTCGGTTTACCTCAAGGATTCCAACGCTTACGGCAACACCTACTTCGCGCGCTACTTCGAATGGCAGGGCATCTGCCGCGAGAAATGGTTCTTCGAATGCGTCGCGCGCGATATGCTGCAGCAAGAGGGGGTGTTCATCACCAAGCGCGCCGAACAGGACTATCTGCTGGAAACCTTCCCGTTTCAGGATGTGCGCTGCGAGGTGAATACCTACGCTGTACGGCGCTGCTCGTTCTGGCTGGAGTTCCGCTTCTACGCCAACAGCCTGCCGGTCGCCGTGGGGCGCCAGCAGATTGTCTTTGCCGACCATGACAAGCAGATCGCCGCGCTGCCGGAACGCGCGCTGAAGCGCATCAAGGCGTATGCCCTGAACCGCTAGGCGCGCCGCGTTGGCGCGCGGGCCGCGCGGCCGCCGTGTCGTGGCGGCCGTGCCTTGCAAGCCGGCGGGTTACTGCGCCGGCTTGCTGTCGGCGATCCAGCGCTCGACCTTGGCTTCGAGCAGGCTGAGCGGAACGGTGCCGTCGCCCAGCACCACTTCGTGGAATTTCGGCAGGCTGAACTTGTCGCCTAGCGCTTGCTGGGCGCGCTTGCGCAGCTCGACGATTTTCAGCGAACCGATCTTGTAGCCCAGGGCCTGGCCCGGCCAAGCCATATAGCGCTCGGTCTCGCTCTTGGCCACGGCGTCGTAGCCCAGCGTGTCCTTCATGTACTGGATGGTCTGTTCGCGGCTCCAGCCCTTGGCGTGCAGGCCGGTGTCGACCACCAGGCGGGTGGCGCGCAGCAGCTCGTCGTTCAGGTGGCCGAAGTACTGGGCCGGGTCGTCGAACAAGCCCATTTCCTGGCCCAGGGTTTCGGCATACAGCGCCCAGCCTTCGGTGAAGGCATTGTTGCCGCCGAATTTGCGGAACTTCGGCATGTCCAGTTCCTGCATCAGCGCGATGTGGAAGTGGTGGCCGGGTTTGCCTTCATGCAGGAACAGGGTGTTCATGCCGGTGTTGCCGTATTTGGTGGGATCGTTGACCACCGACCAGAACACGCCGGGGCGCGACCCGTCGGCGGCCGGCGCCGTGTAGTGGTCGGCGGCGGTGGCGCGGCTCAGCTCCGGCTCCAGGCGCAGGTCGAGCGGCGCCTTGGGCAGCAGGGTGAACATGGCGGGCAGCTTGCTGTCGAGCACCGTGTTGAGCTTGCGGTAGACCGCCTGCACCTCGTCCTCGGTCTTGAACGGGAAGAACTTGGCTTGCTGCGAGACCCAGACCGGCAGGCCGGCGGCCGGGCCGTCGTAGCCGAGCTTGGGACCGAGCACGGCGAACTGGCCCTGGATGCGCGCCACTTCCTTCAGGCCGATGGCGTGGATGGTGGCGGGATCGAGGTTGGTGGTGGTCGAGGCGGCGATGCGGGCCTGGTACCAGGCCGCGCCCTGCGGCAGCGCGCCCAGGCCCGCGCTGTCGCGGCTGGCCGGCAGATAGTCTTTCTCGAGGAAGCTGGCGAGGCGCTGCAGGGCCGGCTCCAGCTGGCTCACGGCGCTGCGGTAGGCCTTGCTCAGCTTCGCCTTGTCGGCCGCCGAAAAATTGGCCGGCAGCTTGCCGATCGGCGTGTAGTAGATGCTCTGCTCCGGGCTGGCGCTGAGCAGCTTCTGGAACTGCGGCAGCGCCGACACCACCAGCGCCTTCGGCAGCACCACGTTCTGGCGCATGCCTTCGCGCATATTGGCGATGGCCTGGTCGATCCAGGCCGGCAACTGGCGCAGGCGGCTCAGGTAAGCCTGGTATTGCTTGACCGTGGTCAGCGGCTGCGAGCCTTCGCCGCCGGCATAGTTGGCCAGGGTCACGGGCATGCTGTCCATCTGGTTCAGCGGCAGCAGGTGCTCGGGGAAGGCTTCGAAGGACAGCAGACTCTTCAGTTCGAAGTCGAGCACATCGTAGTGGATCTGGTCGGCGCGGCCGAGCTGGGCGCGCGGAATGGCGGCCAGGCGCTGGGCGAACTGGCGGTAGCGCGCGAACTGTTTGGCGCGCCGGGCCGGCGCGATGGACAGGCCGAGCTGGTCGTCGAAGCGGTTATCGCCGCTCTCGGTGGCGCCCACCGGTTCGAAACGGGCCAGCGCATCGTAATAGGCATCGGCCAGCGTCATCAGTTGTTTTTTTGCCGCAGCCTGGCTGTGGGCCGGGACGGCGAGGGGGCTGGCGGCGGGGGCGGGCGTGGCCGCCTGGGCCGGCGTCCAGGCCAGAAAAACGGCGGCAGCCAGCGTGCTCAGGGCGATGCGGTGGTTCATGGGTTTTCCTGTGAGTGAAGGGAACAGAAAGAAGCTGCCTAGCATACGCGAAACCGTGTTCTGGCCGGAAGGAAAAAATGGTTGTCCTGTCACTATTGACCTTGCCGGCGCTTGCCGCGGTTGTTGGGCGCTGCTTGCCGTATCGCGCAAGGCCGGCTGCAAATTTCTGCTTGGAAATGTGGCAGAATCCAGATCTGGAGGTGGCCATCATGCGTCTATGTGTTTTCCTGTCATGCTTGCTGGGCGCGGCGGCGGCCCAGGCCGGCGACGTCAGCCTGCTGGGCGTGTTTGCCGAGAAGGCCATGCTGGCCGTCGATGGCGCCCCGCCCAAGGTGTATGCGGTGGGCGCCGTCCTGCCCGACGGCAGCAAGCTGGTGGCGGTGGCTGGCCAGCAGGCCGTGCTCGAGGAAAACGGCCGGCGCTACAGCATCGTGCTGGGCGCCAATGCCGCGCGCGGCGGCGCCGGCGCCCAGGCCAGGATCACGCTGGCGCCCGATGCCATGGGCCACTACCTGGTCAACGGGGAAATCAATGGCCAGGCCGCGCGCATGCTGATCGATACCGGCGCCAGCCTGGTCGCCTTGCCGGCGGCCGAGGCGCGGCGCATGGGCATCGATTACCGCAAGGGCAAGCCCATGCTGAGCAGCACGGCGGGCGGCGTGGTGCCGGTCTACCGCGTGCGCCTGGACAAGCTGCGCATCGGCGACATCGAACTCACCGGGCTGGAGGCGGTGGTGCATGAAAGCGGCCTGCCCCTCATCCTGCTCGGCAATTCCTTTCTCAACCGCTTCGAGATGCGCCGCGATGGCGAGCAGATGACCCTGGTGCGCCGCAACTGAGGCCGCGCTTCAGGCCGTAATTCAGGCCGCTCAGGCGGCCTGCTGCATGTCGGCCAGGCGGCTTTCGTACAGCGCGGCCATCAGGTCGGACTGGGTCAGGATGCCGGCGCAGCGGCCGGCCGCATCCACCACGGGAATGTGATGCAGGCCGCTGTCCGCCATCAGCGGCACCAGGTCGACGATGGGCGTGTCCAGCGCCGCCGTCTGCGGGCGCGCCGTCATGATCTGGCCCACCACTTCCGGCTTGTCGCCATGGCTGCGCCCGCTGGGCCGCAGGAACTGGCGCAGGCGCGCCGGCAGGCTGGTGAAGTCGTCCAGGCCGCTGTGCCGCAGGAAATCGCCCTGGGTCACGATGCCGATCACGCGCCGGCCTGGATTGAGCACGGGCAGGGCGGCCACGCGGTGGCGCTGCATCAGCTGCCAGGCAGTGGCCAGCGGCGTGCCGAATTCCACCGTCACCACATCCTGCGACATGATGCTGGCGCAACGGATCTGGCCGAAACGGCGCTGGTAGGCGCGCATCTCGGTCTGCTGGATGATGGCTTCCAGGTCGTCGCGGCTGACGTCGAGCACCTGGCCGTACTGGCGCAGCACCGCGTCCAGGTCGGCGGACTGGAAGCCGAGGCGGCCGGTCGGCAGCGGGTCGCGCGTGGCGTGCGGGTTGGGCGTCGCATGCTGGGCATGCGGATAGCGCCGGCCGCTGAGGTTGTTGTACAGGACGGCGCCGAGCACCATCACGGCCGAGTTCAGCAGTACCGGCCCGAGCGCGAAGCCGAAGCCGGCCGCATGCACGGCCGGGCCGCCGATCACCGTGGTCAGGGCCACCGCGCCGCCGGGCGGATGCAGGCAGCGCAGCGCGAACATGGCGGCGATGGCGCCGCAACTGGCCAGCGCGGCGCTGGCCATGCCGGGGCCGAACCAGCGCACGCAGGCCGCGCCCACCAGGCCCGACACCACATTGCCGCCGATCACGGACCAGGGCTGGGCCAGCGGACTGGCGGGCAGGCAGAACAGCAGGACGGCGGAGGCGCCCATCGGCGCCACCAGGTAAATGGCGGCATCGCCCAGCAGCCAGTGGCTGCACACGGCGGTCAGCAGCAGGCCGAGCATGGCGCCGGTGCAGGCGCGCAGGCGTTCGCTCAGACTGGCGTTATGGGGCAGGGGGAGCCAGCGCTCCAGCAGGGGTTTCAACATCGTACCCCCGATTATCCCATGTTCCGGCCAACTCGGCAGGCGGTGCGCCAGGCGCGGCCAGGCGCAACAACTGCGCCATGGCCATTTTGCCATGCTTTCCCTAGCTCGGCAGGCCGTGCGACAGCAGTTCCAGCGGCAGCGCGCTGCTCGACTTGATCTGTTCCATCGAGAACGCCGAGGACACGCCCGTCAGATGGGCCACCTTGATGAGTTTCTTGTAAAAGCGGTCATAGCCCTCGATATCGGTGGTCACCACCTTCAACAGGTAATCCACGTCGCCGCTCATGCGGTGGAATTCCAGCACCTCGGGCAGGGCGGTGACGGCGGCGGCGAAGCGCGCCAGCCATTTCTCGTCGTGCTGGCTGGTGCGCACGCTGACGAAGACCGTCACCGGCAGGCCGACCTTGCGCCGGTTGACGATGGCGACCCGGCTCTCGATATAGCCCTCCTCCTCCAGCCGCTTGAGGCGCTTCCAGCATGGCGTGCTGGACAGGCCGACGCGCTCGGCCAGCTCGGCAATCGACAGGGTGCCGTCGGCCTGCAAGGCGGCGAGAATCGCATAATCGAAGCGGTCGAGATGGATCATTCTATGAATTTGAGATTGGTAGCATGTGTATGCCAAATACTAGGCGATGCGGGGAGATTTTGGAATAAATCTTTCAGGTAAATTGCGTAAGCTATCCATATCTCCTTGTCCTCCCGCACCATGAGCACCGAAATCTACCTTGACGGAAACGCCACTACCGCGGTCCTGCCCGCCGCCATCGACGCCGCCCTGCACGCCATGGCGCAAGGCTTTGGCAATCCCAGCAGCAGCCACGGCGCCGGCCTGAAAGCCAAGGCGCTGATGGACGATGCGCGCGCCTGCGCGCGCCGCCTGCTGGGCGTGGGCGACGGCCGCCTGGTCTTCAACAGCGGCGCCACCGAAGGCATCCAGACCGCCGTGCTGTCGGCCCTGTGCGCGATCCGCGACCGGCGCGCCGCCGGCCAGCGCGTCGGCAGCCTGCTGGTGTATGGCGCCACCGAACACAAGGCCGTGCCGGAAGCGCTGGCGCACTGGAACCGCCTGCTCGGCCTCGACCTGCTGCTGTACGCGCTGCCGGTCGACGCCAGCGGCCGCCACGACCTCGATGCGCTGCGCGCGCTGGCGCCGGAAGCGGCCCTGGTCTGCACCATGGCGGCCAATAATGAAACCGGCGTGATTTCCGACCTGGATGGCATCGGCGCCGCGCTGGCCCACAGCAGCGCGCTGTGGATGGTGGATTGCGTGCAGGGCCTGGGCAAGCTGGCACTGAACCTGCAGGCCACGCGCATCGATTACGCGCCGTTCTCCGGCCACAAGCTGTTCGCGCCGAAAGGCATCGGCATGCTGTATGTGCGCGCCGAGGCGCCGTTCACGCCGCTGATCATGGGCGGCGGCCAGGAAAGCGGCCTGCGTTCCGGCACCGAGAACATGGCAGGCATCGCCGCCCTGGGCGCCGTGCTGCATGCGCTGGAAGAGGGCAAGATCTTCCGCAGCCATGCCGAACTGGACGGCTTCCGCGAGCGTCTGGCGGCCAGCCTGCGCCGCGCGCTGCCCGGCATCGTTTTCAACGCCGCTTTTGAGCACACACTGCCGACCACCCTGAACTTCTCCGTGCCGGGCCTGGCCGCGCGCGAACTGCTCGATGTCTTCGACGCCGCCGCCGTGCGCGTCAGCTCGGGCAGCGCCTGCTCCGCCGCCAAGGCCGCGCCCAGCTATGTGCTGCAAGCCATGGGACTGCCCGACTGGCGCAGCAGCAGCGCCATCCGCATGTCCTTCGGCGCCACCATCGACAGCGCCAGCATCGACGAGGCCTGCGCCCGCATCGAACGCTGCGGCGCCGCGCTGCGCAGCGCCGGCCTGCTGCCCGACGCCAAAGTGCCGCCGGCGGCCGACGGCGTGGTGCAGCTGAGCTATGCCGGCCGCCACAGCTGGCTGGTGTTCGACGCCGCCAGCCGCGCCGCCGCCGTGATCGATGCCCAGCCGGAACTGCAGGCGCGCATTGACGCCCTGCTGCACAGCGGCGGCTACGCCCTGCGCGCCAGCCTGCGCACCGCTGCCGCCGATACCGCCGCTACCGCCGCGCCGGTGCGCCTGGGCGCGCGCCTGCTGCTGCCCTGCCGCGTGGCCGACGCCACCATCTACCTGCTGGGTCGCGCCGACGCGGCGCAGACCACGCTGGCGCCAGCCGCCGTGCGCCACGCCTTCACCGGCCAGGCCGCGCTGGCGCCGCTGGCCGGACTGCTGGGGGGCGACAGCCTGGTCTGTCCCGCCAGCGAAACACAGAGTGCCTTCTGTACCAGCCTGCGCGCTGAAGCGCGGGCTGGCCAGACTGCCGCCGACGATGTCAACCTGGACGCCGCCGGCCTGGCCGCCTTCCTGCAAAGCAATCCCAATGTGCTGCTGGTCGACGTGCGCGAAGCGTACGAGCACGCCGCCAGCGCCGGCGGCCCCGGCGGGCGCGCCGCGCTCAACATCCCGCTCAGCCGCCTGGCGCAGCAGATCGAAACCTGGCAGCACAACCCCAGCCAGCCCCTGGTCTTCTTCTGCCGCAGCGGCAACCGCAGCGCCAAGGCCGTGCACTGCCTGCGCCGTCTCGGCCATACCCAGTGCTGGCACCTGGCGGGCGGCATGGCCATGTCCGCCGCCGCGCCCGTCCTGGCGCTGGCCGCCTGAGCGCCGACCTGTTCTGTCCTTTACGGCGGCTCCGGCCGCCGTTTTTTTTTTGCTTCCTCGCATGTGTACGCTAGCGCACTGTCGTCTGCCGTGCGCCTGCTTAAGATGGGCTGACCCATACTGCTAATCCCCTTGGGGGAAACAGCGTCGGCTCAAGGAAGCGAGGCCGTTTTGATTGATTTCACCAAATTCGTGCCCGGCATGCAGGCCGGGTTCCGCGAGGCCATGCCGGGCCAACTGCACAGCGCGGAACGGGACGACGATTCGCCGCTGCGCGCCGAGCTGTACAGCGCGCAGCAGATGGCGCACCATGGCCGCGCCCTGGCGCGCAGCCATGAGCTGAGCCAGCATGGCGGACGCGACCGGCTGCTCTCGCGCCTGGCCGAAAACAGCGCCGTCATCGCCATCACCTGCGAGGAACTGACTGCGGCGGTGAAGAGCGGACGCCAGATCACGCCCGCCTCCGAATGGCTGCTGGATAATTTCTACCTGATCGAAGAACAGATCCGCACCGCGCGCCGCCACCTGCCCAAGCACTACAGCAAGGAGCTGCCGCGCCTGGCCAAGGGCGCGCCCGAAGGCACGCCGCGCGCCTACCAGATCGCGCTGGAAATCATCGCCCACGGCGACGGCCGCGTCGACCCGGAAAGCCTGTGCCGCTTCGTCGACGCCTACCAGGAAGAAGCGCCGCTCAAGCTGGGCGAGCTGTGGGCCATTCCCATCATGCTGCGCCTGGCCCTGATCGAGAACCTGCGCCGCGTGGCGGCGCGCGTGGCCGAGAACCGCGTGCAGCGCGATCTGGCCAATACCTGGGCCGACCAGATGGTGGAGGTGGCCGACAAGAATTCCAGCGGCCTGATCCTGCTGGTGGCCGATATGGCGCGCTCCAATCCGCCCATCACCAGCGCCTTCGTGGCCGAGCTGGCGCGCCGCCTGCAGGGCCAGAGCCCGGCCCTGACGCTGGCGCTGAACTGGATCACCTACAAGCTGGCCGAGAGCGAGCAGACCATCGAGCAGCAGATCCAGATCGAGATCCAGCAGCAGGCCGCCGACCAGGTCTCGATCGCCAACAGCATCGGCAGCCTGCGTTTCCTCGGCACCATGGACTGGCAGGAATTCGTCGAAACCATGAGCGCGGTGGAGCAGGTGCTGCGCCAGGACCCGGCCAATGTGTATGGCGCGATGGATTTCGCCACGCGCGACCAGTACCGCCACGTGGTCGAGAAAGTGGCGCGCCGCTCGCCGCTGACGGAAGTGGAAGTGGCGCAGCAGGCGCTGGAACTGGCGCGCCTGCATGAGGGCAATGGCAGCGAAGCGCGCCTGTCGCATATCGGTTTCTACCTGATCGGCCGCGGCCTGCCGCTGCTGGAAAAGCGGGCCGAGATGCGCCGGCCGTCCTGGACCGCGCTGCAGCAAGCCGCGCGCGGCGCGCCGCTGGCGACCTATCTCGGCGCGATCGCCGCGCTCTCGCTGCTGGTCACGGCCCTGATGCTGGGGCGCGCGCTGCGCGACGGTGCCGAACCCTGGCAACTGGCGCTGGTGGCGGTGCTGGGCCTGATGGGCAGCAGCCAGCTGGCGCTGGCGCTGGTGAACTGGGCCGCGACCCTGCTGACCTGTCCCCACCCTTTGCCGCGCATGGACTTCAAGGAAGGCGTGCCGTCCGACGCGCGCACCATGGTGGTGGTGCCGACCCTGCTCTTCAGCAAGGACAATGTGGCCGAGCTGTGCGAGCAGCTGGAAGTCCGTTTTCTCGCCAACCGCGATCCGAACCTGCGCTACTGCCTGCTGACCGACTTCGCCGATGCGCGCGAGGAAGTGATGGCGGACGATGCGGCCCTGCTGGAACAGGCGCAGTCCTGCATCCGCAGCCTGAACGAAAAATACGCGCCGCCGCCCGCGCCGCCGGAAGCGCCGAACGGCGTGCCGGAGCCGCTGGCGGTGGCGGACAACGGGCCGGCCATGCGCCCCTTCCTGCTGCTGCACCGGCCGCGCCTGTGGAACCGCGCCGAAGGCGTGTGGATGGGCCAGGAGCGCAAGCGCGGCAAGCTGTCCGACCTCAACCGCTTCCTGCGCGGCGGCGCGCGCGACAAGTTCGCGCTGGTGGAAGGCGAGACCGCGGACCTGGACAGCTTCAAATACGTCATCACGCTCGACACCGACACCCAGCTGCCGCGCGACGCGGCGCGCCAGTTCATCGCCACCATGCGCCATCCACTGAACCAGCCGCGCATCGAGGCGCCGGCCCGGCGCGTGGTGGAAGGCTACGGCATCCTGCAGCCGCGCGTGGCGGTCAGTCTGCCCAGCGAACAGGCCTCGCTGTACGAACGGCTGTGCGGCGGCGAACCGGGCATCGACCCCTACACGCGCACCGTGTCCGACGTGTACCAGGACGTGTTCTTCGAAGGCTCCTTTATCGGCAAGGGCATCTACGATGTCGATGTGTTCGAGGAGGTGCTGGGCGAGCGTCTGCCCGACAACCGCATCCTCAGCCACGACCTGCTGGAAGGCTGCTATCTGCGCGCCGGCCTGGTCAGCGACGCCCAGTTGTACGAGCAGTATCCGGCGCGCTACCACGACGACGTCAGCCGGCGCCAGCGCTGGATCCGCGGCGACTGGCAGCTGCTGTCCTGGCTGGCCGGCCCGGTGCCGCTGCGCGGCGGCCGGCGCGAGCGCAATCCGCTGTCGGCCCTGTCGCGCTGGAAGCTGTTCGACAATCTGCGCCGCAGCCTGGTGGCGCCGGTGCTCATGGCCGCGCTGCTGCTGGCCTTCAGCGCCTTGCACCATCCCTGGTTCTGGACCGCTGCCGTCCTGGCCATCATCTTCCTGCCGCCGCTGGTCAGCGCCCTCTACGATCTGGGCAAAAAACCGCCGGAAACGCTGTGGGAGCAGCACCTGCGCGCCTCGCTGCGGCGCAGCGGCCTGCAGTTCGCGCATGGCGTGCTGACGCTGGTGTTCCTGCCCTACGAAGCGTATATCAGCCTGGATGCCATCGTGCGCACCGGCTGGCGCCTGCTGTTCTCGCGCAAGCATCTGCTGGAGTGGCGCGCCTCGGCCCTGCTGCGTTCCGGCTCGGACCTCGGCAGCAGCTGGCGGCGCATGTGGATTTCGCCGCTGCTGGCGCTGGCCGCCGGCGCGGCGCTGGCGCTCTGGCATCCGCGCGCGCTGGGCGCCTCGCTGATCTTCCTCTTCGCCTGGTTTGCCGCGCCCGTGGTGGCGTGGTGGATCAGCCGCCCGATCATCCGCGAACAGGCCCAGCTCAAGGAAGAACAGACGCGCTTCCTGCATCTGCTGGCGCGCAAGACCTGGGCCTGGTTCGATGCCTTCGTCGGCCCCGAGGACAACTGGCTGCCGCCCGATAATATGCAGGAGCGCCCCACGCAAACCGTGGCCCACCGCACCTCGCCGACGAATATGGGCCTGTCCCTGCTGGCGAATCTGAGCGCCCACGATTTCGGCTACATCACCGGCGGCCAGCTGCTGGCGCGCACGGAGCACACCCTGCGCAGCATGGAGAAGCTGGAACGGCACCAGGGCCACTTCTACAACTGGTACGACACGGTGTCGATGAAGCCGCTGCTGCCCATCTATATTTCAACGGTGGACAGCGGCAACCTGGCCGGCCACCTGCTGGTGCTGCAGCCGGGCCTGGACGCCTTGCAGGACCAGCCCATCCTCGGCCCGCGCCTGGCCGACGGCGTCGCCACCACCTGGCTGGTGCTGGAGGAAGCGCTGGCGGCGGCGGGCCATGCCCGGCCCCAGGGCTGGGACGCCTTGCGCGCCCTGGCTTCGCCCGAGCAGCCCTGGTATCCGGCCACGCTGCAGGAGTGGCGCGACTGGCTGTCGGCCTTGCTGCGCACCGCCGAAGCCATGCAGGGCGACGCCGCGCTGAGCGATGCCAGCGCCGCCATGTGGGCGGCGGCCCTGCTGGACCAGTTGCGCGCCGCGAGCGCGGAGCTGGGCGTGCTGGCGCCGTGGATCCGCGCCGCCAGCGGCCCGCCGGCGCAGGACGCGGCGGTGGCGGATACCTTTACGCGCGTGCCGACCTTGCGCGAATTGGCCGCCATGGATGGCGGCGCGCTGCTGCCGGCGGAAGGCAGCCTGGCCAGCGCGGCGGCGGACGACCCGGTGCGCCAGGGCGCGCAGGCGGCGCGTGCACGCCTGCAGCAGATCGGTGCGCTGCGCCAGCTGGCGCAGCAGTTCGAGCATCCCGAATTCGGCTTCCTGTACAACCCGACCACCAATCTGCTGGCCATCGGCTACAACCTGAGCGAGCGCCGCCTCGACGCCAGTTATTACGACCTGCTGGCCTCCGAAGTGCGCCTGGCCAGTTTCGTCGCCGTGGCCCAGGGCCAGCTGCCGCAGGAGCATTGGTTCGCGCTGGGCCGCCAGCTGTGCATCGTGCACGGCCAGCCCGTGCTGCTGTCCTGGAGCGGCTCCATGTTCGAGTACCTGATGCCGCTGCTGGTGATGCCGACCTATCCTAGCACCCTGCTGGACCAGACCTACCAGTCGGTGATCGCGGCCCAGATCGAATACGGCAAGCAGCGCAGCGTGCCCTGGGGGATTTCCGAATCCGGCTACAACACCACCGACGCCGCGCTGAACTACCAGTACCGCGCCTTCGGCGTGCCGGGCCTGGGCCTGAAGCGCGGCCTGGGCGACGATGTGGTGGTGGCGCCGTATGCCTGCATGCTGGGCCTGATGGTCGATGCCGACGCCGCCTGCCAGAACCTGCAGAAGATGGCGGGCCTGGGCTTCATGGGCCGCTACGGCTTCTACGAGGCCATCGACTACACGCCGGCGCGCCTGCCGCGCGGCCAGAGCCACGCCGTCATCAAATCGTATATGGTGCACCACCAGGGCATGGGCCTGCTGGCCTTGAGCTATCTGCTGCACGACCGCCCCATGCAGCGCCGCTTCGAATCCGACCCGCTGCTGCAATCGACCCTGCTGGTGCTGCAGGAGCGCAGCCCGCAGGCCGGCGCCTTCCATTCCAACAGCGCCGAGCAGGCGGCCATCCGCGCCACCGCGCCGGAGCAGGCCATGCCGATGCGCATCCTGACCCAGCCCAATACCACGGTGCCGGAAACCCAATTGCTGTCCAACGGCCGCTACCACGTGATGGTGACCAATGCCGGCGGCAGCTACAGCCGCTGGCGCGAGCTGTCGGTGACGCGCTGGCGCGAAGACAGCACGCGCGACAACTGGGGCCAGTTCTGCTATGTGCGCGACCTGGACGACGGCGCCTTCTGGTCCACCACTTACCAGCCCACGCTGGCCGAGCCGCGCCGCTTCGAAGTGATCTTCTCCGAGGGGCGCGCCGAATTCCGCCGCACCGACCGCGAGATCGAGCTGTACACGGAAATGGTGGTGTCGCCGGAAGACGATATCGAGATGCGCCGCACCCGCGTCACCAATCAATCTAACCGCCGCCGCACCATCGAAGTGACCAGCTTCGCCGAAGTGGTGATGGCACCGGCCGCCGCCGACGCCGCCCACCCGGCCTTCAGCAAGCTGTTCGTGCAGACCGAGATCGTGCCCGACGAAAGCGCCATCCTGTGCACCCGCCGTCCGCGCGGCAAGAGCGAACACACGCCATATCTGCTGCATGTGATGACGGTGCACGACGCCCAGGTGCTGGACGTGTCCTACGAAACCGACCGCGCCCGCTTCATCGGCCGCGGCAACACGGCGCAGGCGCCGCAGGCCATGCTGGAAGAAGGCGAGCTGTCCGGCAGCCAGGGTTCGGTGCTCGACCCGATCGTGGCGATCCGCTACCGCATCGTGCTGGAGCCGGACCAGGCGGCGATTGTCGATATCGTCACCGGCATGACCGATACCCGCGACGGCGCCCAATACCTGATCGACAAATACCAGGACCGCCACATGGCCGACCGCGTGTTCGAACTGGCCTGGACCCACAGCCAGGTGGTGCTGCGCCAGCTCAACGCCAGCGAGGCCGACGCCCAGCTGTACGGCCGCCTGGCCAACCATGTGATCTACCCCAATCCGGCGCTGCGCGCGGAGGCGGCGGTGCTGATCCGCAACCAGCGCGGCCAGTCCGGCCTGTGGGCCTACGCCATTTCCGGCGACCTGCCCATCGTGCTGCTGCAGATGAAAGACCCGGCCAATATCGAACTGGCGCGGCAGATGGTGCAGGCGCACGCCTACTGGCGCCTGAAAGGCCTGGTGGTCGACCTGGTGATCTGGTACGAGGACTTGTCCGGCTACCGCCAGGCCCTGCACGACCAGATCATCGGCCTGATCGCCTCCGGCATCGACGCCCAGGCCATCGACCGGCCGGGCGGCATCTTCGTGCGCCCCTTCGACCAGATCTCGGCCGAAGACCGCATCCTGCTGCAGACGGTGGCGCGCGCCATCCTGGTCGACAGCCGCGGCACCCTGGCCGAGCAGATCAAGCGCGCCAGCCCGGCGCCGCTGCGCATGCCGCCGCTGGTGGCCGACAGCCGCGGCCAGTACGACGACGCCGGCCCGCACACGCGCCAGCCGCATGGCCTGCTGCTCGGCAACGGCATCGGCGGCTTCACGCCGGACGGACGCGAATACGCCATCGTCACCGGGCCGGGACGGCGCACGCCGGCACCGTGGTCGAACGTGCTGGCCAATCCGCAGTTCGGCAGCGTGGTCTCGGAAAGCGGGCAAGCGTATACCTGGCATGAGAACGCCCACGAATTCCGCCTCACGCCCTGGCATAACGATCCGGTCAGCGACGCCAGCGGCGAAGCCTTCTACCTGCGCGACGAGGAGAGCGGCCAGTTCTGGTCGCCCACCGCCTTGCCGGCGCGCGGCAGCGGCGACTACCTGACCCGCCACGGCTTCGGCTACAGCGTGTTCGAACATACCGAGGCCGGCGTGACCTCGGCCATGACCAGCTTCGTCGCCCTCGACGCGCCCGTCAAATACACCCTGCTCAAGGTGCGCAACGATTCGCCCATTGCACGCCGCCTGTCCGTCACCGGCTATGTGGAATGGGTGCTGGGCGATATGCGCTCGCGCTCCGGCATGCACATCGTGACCGAGGCCGATCCGGTCAGCGGCGCCCTGTTTGCCAAGAACGCCTACAACACCGAGTTCCAGGGCCGCGTCGCCTTCTTCCACACCGATGCCGGCGCGCGTTCGCACACCGCCGACCGCGCCGAATTCATCGGCCGCAACGGCAGCCTGGCGCAGCCGGCGGCGCTGCGCCGCGTGCGCTTGTCGGGCAAGACCGGCAGCGCGCTCGACGCCTGCGCCGCCATCCACGCGCCGTTCGAATTGCTGCCGGGCGAAGAGCGCGAGATCGTCTTCGTGCTGGGCCTGGGCGGACGCCGCAACGCCGACGCCAGCACCATGGTGCAGAAGCATGGCGGCGCGGCGGCGGCGCAGGCCGCGCTGGCCGCCGTCCAGGCGCACTGGGACGAGGTGCTGGGCGCGGTGCAGGTGCAGACGCCCGATCCGGCGCTGGACGTGATCGCCAACGGCTGGCTGATGTACCAGACCATCGCCTGCCGCATGTGGGCGCGCAGCGGCTACTACCAGTCCGGCGGCGCCTTCGGTTTCCGCGACCAGCTGCAGGATGCCATGGCCATGGTGCATACCCAGCCGCAGCTGCTGCGCGAACACCTGCTGCTGTGCGCCGCCCACCAGTTCGTGGAAGGCGATGTGCAGCACTGGTGGCATCCGCCCTCCGACCGCGGCGTGCGCACGCACTGCTCGGACGATTATCTGTGGCTGCCGCTGGCGGCGGCGCGCTATGTCGCCAGCACCGGCGACCTCAGCGTGCTGGAGGAAAGCGCGCCTTATCTGGAAGGGCGTCCCGTCAATCCCGACGAGGATTCCTACTACGATATGCCGGGCCGCTCGAGCCAGAGCGGCAGCCTGTACGAGCACTGCCAGCGCGCCATCCGCAACGGCCTGCGCTTCGGCGCCCACGGCCTGCCCCTGATCGGCTCCTGCGACTGGAACGACGGCATGGACAAGGTGGGCGAGGAGGGCAAGGGCGAGAGCGTGTGGCTGGCCTTCTTCCTGTACGAAGTGCTGCAGCGCTTCGCCGAGGTGGCGCTGCGGCATGGCGATGAGGCCTTCGCCGGCGAATGCCGCGAACAGGCGCAGCGCCTGTCCGCCAACGTCGAACAGCATGCCTGGGACGGCGAATGGTATCGCCGCGCCTATTTCGACGACGGCACCCCGCTCGGCTCGCGCGAAAACGAGGAATGCCAGATCGACTCGATCTCGCAGAGCTGGGGCATCCTGTCCGGCGCCGCCAGCCGCGAGCGCGTGGAAGGCGCCATGCGCCAGGTCGACGCGCGCCTGGTGCGGCGCGACTATGGCCTGATCCAGCTGCTCGACCCGCCGTTCGACAAGGCCGACCTGAATCCCGGCTATATCCGCGGCTACGTACCGGGCGTGCGCGAAAACGGCGGCCAATACACCCATGCCGCCATCTGGACCGTGATGGCCTTCGCGCGCATGGGCGAGGTGGAGAAAGCCTGGGAGCTGATGCGCATGATCAATCCGGTCAGCCATGGCGCCGACGCCGACAGCTGCGCCGTCTACAAGGTCGAACCCTATGTGGTGACGGCCGACGTGTATGCGGTTGCCCCGCATGTGGGACGCGGCGGCTGGAGCTGGTACACCGGCTCTTCCGGCTGGATGTACCGCCTGATCCTCGAATCCCTGCTCGGCCTGACGCGCCAGGCCGACAGCCTGACGCTGGCTCCGCTGATCCCCGACGACTGGCAAGGCTTCACCCTGCGCTACCGCCACGGCCGCAGCGTCTATGCCATTACCGTGCAGCGTGGCGAAGCATCCAGCCTGGAAGTCGACGGCGTCCCGCAAAGCAGTCCGCAAATCAGCCTGCGCGACGATGGCCGCGAACACCAGGTCACGCTGCGCCTGCCCCGCCGTACTGGAACGGTGTGAAAGAAAAATGTCCACGCCGGCGCCTGGCGCCGGCGTGGACATTTTTCGGAGAAATTACCCGGGAATTTAGTCGACCTGGATGGTTTGCCAGGGCGTGGGGGCGGGTGCGCGGCCGGCGAAGAGCAGCAGCAGGGCGGCCAGGACCAGCATGCCGCTGGCGGCCGGAATCGGGCTGTGCTCGGGCGCAGGCGGCGGCGCGGGCTGCCGCAGGCGCTCGGCGGCCGGCGCGAAGGCGGGCGGCAGCGCGGCCATATCGTTGAGCCAGCCGGCTTGGGTGAAGGCGGCGGCCTGCTTCGGCGCGGTCGGCGCTGCGGCGGGGGCGGCATCGGCGGCGTGGGTGGCGGCCGAAGTGGCGGCGACCAGGGCCGCAAACGCCAGTTTGCCTAAGAGTGTCATGGCATCCTCTGCAATGTTTATTCGATAATCATACTATCTTTGCAAGATGAGGCCGTCTGTGCGCTGCCGCACAGACAAGGCAATGATAGCGTGTTGCTAGTTAGAAGCCGAAGCGGCTGCCGGCGCCCAGCAGCGTGACCAGGCCGAGCAGGGCGAAGATCAGCGCGGCGATGCCGTGCACCAGTTTCAGCGGCACGGCGGTGGCGGCTTTTTTGCCCAGATAGACGGCCGGTACGTTGGCCAGCATCATGCCGAAGGTGGTGCCGGCCACCACGGCCAGCATGCTGTCGAAACGGGCCGCCAGCGCCACCGTGGCGATCTGGGTCTTGTCGCCCATTTCGGCCAGGAAGAAGGCCAGCACCGTGGCGGCAAACACGCCATAGCGCGCATTGGGCTGTTCGTCCTCGTCGATCTTGTCGGGCACCAGGATCCAGGCCGCCATGGCGAGGAAGGACAGGCCGAGTATCCAGCGCAGCACGTCCGGCCCGAACAGGCCGGTGAGCCAGCTGCCGACGGCGGCGGCAAACGCGTGGTTGGCGATGGTGGCGACGAAAATCCCGGCCACGATGGGCAGGGGGCGGCGGAACTGGGCGGCCAGGCAGAAGGCCAGCAGCTGGGTTTTGTCGCCGATTTCGGCGAGAGCGACGATGCCGCTCGAAATAAGGAAGGCTTCCATGATGTGGGGTGAGAGGGTGGGGGCCGGACGTCTACCAATGACCCATGGGCGACCCCGGCCCAATCCGGCCGCCCGTGGATCAATGGTCTCGCCAAGCCTTGCGGCCATCTGCGCCACGGCCTGCGGGCCGATTATGTTGACGCAGATCCTTCCGGTGGGACCGGAAGCCGACTACTCCCCAAAGAACGGGCAAATGATAGCAGATTCCCGCCGCCGGCCCGGCAATATTTCCGCCCCGGTATGCTATTCTGCTTCGCGCCCCGCTATCACGGAAGAGAGAATATGCCTTTACAACCCGCCCTGCGCCTGCTGACCGGCGCGCTGCTGATCCAGACCGCCTTTGCCGCCCACGCGCAAGATCCCCTCAGCTACGCGCGCTACGACCAGGTGCGCACCAGCGACCTGCACCTGGACCTGAAAGCCGATTTCGCGCGCAAGACCTTGAGCGGCTACGCCGAGCTGACCCTGAACTGGCTGGATAAGTCGGCGCGCAATCTGGCGCTCGATACGCGCGAGCTGAAGATCGCGCGGGTGCAGGTGCTGAGCGCGGGCGGCCGCTGGGCCGCCGCTTCCTATATGCTGGACAAGCCCGATGCCGAGAAGGGCCGCGCCCTGCGCATCGCCCTGGCCGGCCAGCCCGAAAAAGTGCGCATCTATTACAGCACCGCGCCCAGCGCCAGCGCGCTGCAGTGGCTGACGCCGCAGCAGACCATGTCGGGCAAGCGTCCCTTCATGTTCAGCCAGTCGCAGTCGATCAACGCCCGTTCCTGGGCGCCGGTGCAGGACACGCCGGCCGTGCGCTTCACCTATAGCGCGCGCATCGCCGCGCCGTCCGGCCTGCGCGTGGTGATGAGCGCCGAGAACGATCCGCAAGCCACCGGCGTGGGCGGCTGGAATTTCCGCATGCCGCAGCCGGTGCCGGCCTATCTGCTGGCCATCGCCATCGGCGAGATCGACGTGCGCAGCGTCGGCCCGCGCTCCTCCGTGTACGCCGAGCCGGCGCGCATCGACGCGGCCGCCTACGAGCTGGCCGACACCGAGAAGATGATCGCCGCCGCCGAATCGCTGTACGGCCAATACCGCTGGGGGCGCTACGATATGCTGGTGCTGCCGCCATCCTTCCCCATCGGCGGCATGGAAAACCCGCGCCTGACCTTCCTCACCCCGACCATGATCGCGGGCGACCGCAGCCTGAACGACCTGATTGCGCACGAGCTGGCCCACTCCTGGTCCGGCAACCTGGTGACCAACGCCTCCTGGAAGCACTGGTGGCTGAACGAGGGCTTCACCACCTATGTCACCAGCCGCATCGTGGAAAGCCTGTACGGCGCCGACGTGGCGCAGATGAACCTGCAGCTGGAGCAGGAAGAGCTGTTTGCCTCGCTCAAGGACATCCCCGTCGCCAAGCAAGCCTTGCTGACGCGCGACGCCGACGTCAACCCGGCCACCTATACCGATGAAGGCTTGGCCTATCCGAAAGGCGCCTGGTTGCTGCACACGCTGGAGCAGCGCGCCGGCCGCGAGGTCTTCGATCCCTTCCTGCGCGGCTGGTTCGACCAGCATGCCTTCCAGTCGGCCACCACCGAGCAGTTCCTGGCCTATTTGCGCAAGAACCTGCTGGAAAAGCGTCCCGACATCATGGGCGAAAACGAGCTGGCCGAATGGCTGTACGGCCCCGCCGTGCCGGCCACCGCGCAACGCGCCGTGTCGCCGCGCCTGGCCGCGCTTGACGCCCAGCGCGACGCCTGGCTGAAAGGCGAGAGCGCCACCAAGGACTTGAGCACCAAGGCCTGGAACGCCACCGAGTGGATGCACTTCCTGAACGATATCGACGGCAAGGCCAGCGCCGCCCAGCTCAAGGAGCTGGACGAAGCGTTCGCCTTGCGCGGCAGCCGCAATAACGAAATCGCCTTCCGCTTCTATCTGGCGTCGGTCAAGGCCGGCTACGATGTGCGCGAGCCGCTCAACGCCTTCCTCATGAGCGTGGGCCGCCAGAAATTCGTGGTGCCGCTCTACAGCGCCCTGCTCAAGAACGAAAAGGACCAGGCCTGGGCCAAGGGCGTATACGCCAAAGCGCGGCCGCGCTACCACCCCGAGACCCAGTCCTCGGTGGACAAGCTGATGAAGAAATCGGTATAAACGATAGATAAGGAAATGCGTATGCTGCAGAAAACCCGTCTCGCCGCCCTGCTGCTGCTGGCCCTGGGCGCCGGCGCCCAGGCGCTGGCCGCCGCGCCCGAACCTTCGGCCGTCAGCACGGCCGCCGCCGCGCCCGCCTTCGACCTGGATGCCGACGTCAACCTCGCCCTGAAAACCTTCGACGTGCCCGGCATCGCGATTGCCATCGTCAAGGACGGCAAGGTGGTGGCGGCCAAGGGCTTTGGCGTGCGCCAGCTGGGCGACGCCGCCCCCGTCACCGGCAAGACCCTGTTCGAGATCGCCTCCAATTCCAAGGCCTTCACCGCCGCCGGCCTGGCCATGCTGGTCGACGACGGCAAGCTGAAATGGGACGATCCCGTCACCCAGCACCTGCCCGGCTTCCAGATGAGCGATGCCTACGTCAGCAGCGCCATCACCGTGCGCGACCTGCTGACCCACCGCAGCGGCCTCGGTCTGGGCGCGGGCGACCTGCTGTGGTGGCCCACCACCACCTTCAGCACCGATGAAATCATCGAGCGCCTGCGCCATGTGAAGCTGGCCACCAGCTTCCGCAACAGCTATGCCTACGACAACCTGCTCTACATCGTGGCCGGCAAGATCATCGCCGACAAGGCCGGCAAGAGCTGGGGCGAGGCGATGCAGGAGCGCATCCTCAATCCGCTCGGCATGACGGCCACCACCACCAGCGTCGAGGCCATGCTGAAGTCGCCCGACCACTCGGCGCCGCACAGCAAGATCAATGGCAAGATCGCGGTGGTGAAGCCGATGCAGGTGGCGAACGCGGTGGGCGCGGTCGGCATCAACACCAATGCCGAAGACATCGCCAAATGGATGACGGCCTTGCTCAACGAGGGCAAGCTCGATGGCGAAAAACGCCTGTTCAGCGCGGCCCAGGCGCGCGAAATGTGGACGGCGCAAACGCCGATGAAGATCGCCGAGCCGAAGCCGGCGCTGGCCGCCACCAAGCCCAATTTCAACGCCTATGGCCTGGGCTTCAACCTGCGCGACTACCGTGGCCGCAAGATCGCCATGCACGGCGGCGCGCTGCAGGGCTTCTATTCGCGCGTGCTGCTGGTGCCGGAAGAGAAGCTGGGCGTGGCCATCTTCACCAACGCCGAGAACGGCGCTTCGATGACGGCCCTGCAATGGCGCATCCTCGACCACTATATGGGCGCGGCGCCGAGCGACTGGATCAAGATCTACGCGCGGCAGGAGGCGGAGAGCCACAAGGAAGAGCTGGACAAGCAGAAGAAGGCCGTCGCCGCGCGCGCCGCCAGGTCGCAGCCTTCGCTGGCCCTGGCCGCTTATAACGGCGCCTACCAGGATGCCTGGTATGGCACTGTCACCATCCGCCAGGACGGCAAGAAGCAGCTGCTCAGCTTCGACCGCACGCCCGACCTGGTCGGTGAGCTGGAGCACTTCCAGCACGACACCTTCATCGTGCGCTGGAAAGAGCGCAACTTCAACGCCGACGCCTATGTGAGCTTCGCCCTGAATCCGGACGGCAGCATCGAGCGCATGAAGATGGCGCCGGTCTCCACGGAAACCGACTTCAGCTATGACTTCGCCGACCTGGCCTTCACGCCCGTGAAAGACGGCAAGACGAAATAAAAATTAGTGGAATGGCATCAAGGGCCGCCCGTGCGGCCCTTTTTTTGCGCATTGCAATAAGAAAAACCAGCGGAACGCAAGAAAATGTGGATTTCCGATAGACTTCTTCATGTGCAAATGCAGCATAATATTGCCTTCGCACAAGCAGGCCGCCGCCGCGCCCTGTTTTGCCTATTCACGGAACAAGAATGACTGAACTGCTGTACTCCATCCTCATCGTTTGCGCCTGCCTCGGACTGGGCCTGTATGCCTTCCTCACCCTCATGAGCCGCCTGCAATCGCGCTGAAACGGCGCCGCACCAGTCCCATCCCCATCAGGCCGATGCCCAGCAAGGCCAGCCCGCCCGGCTCCGGCACTTTCTGCTGGAAGTCCAGAATCCCCGTTTCCGAGGTAATCGCGACCACGCGCGCGCCCTTGCACCTGGCCGTATCGCATTGCAGGCCTTGCGCCGTATTGTTGAAGGCGGCGTTGGCCATCCGATAGAACGGTTGGCTGCCCGCGAAATACTCCTTGCCGGCCGCGCTCAGCAGCCAGCTCATCGACACGTTCTCGAACGCCCCGCCCATGCTGTCCAGTCCCGCCACGCCGGCCAGCATGGCGTTGGCCGAGGCCAGCAGAATCTGCGCGCCCTTGGTGCCGACGCGGGCGGCGGACGCCAGCGTGGCGACCGTATAGCTGTTGTCGTTGTCCGGGTCGGCGTACAGGTCCAGGGTCAGCGCGGTCGGCTGGCAGCGTACGCCCGGCGCCAGCAGGCCGTCGCAGTTGAAGCTTTGGTGGAAGGTGGCGTACAGGCCATAGTCCAGATTGACCCGGCTTAGCGCGGTCGAGACCGGCATGCTGTTGAGCGAAAAGCCGTTGAAGACGATATAGCCGTCCGAGGTGTAGTGGTTGCCCTGGCCCGTATGCGCAATGCGGTTGGAGGAAAAACCGTTCAGGGCGCTGGCCTCGAAGGCCTTGCCGGCCTTGCTCAGCAGGCCGTTATTCTTGCCGGGGTTGACGGTGAAGACCGGTGCGGCGGCAGCGCTGGTGGCTGCCGCCAGCAGGACGGCCGTGGCCAGGACGTGGATGCGTTTGGATGAGATCGGCATCATGCCTCCAATACAGGGATCCCTCGGATTGCCAATGGCTGTTGTGCTGCCGGGCCACGATTTATTTTAAGCAATTTGAATGCCTAGCTCAGCTGGCATGATTGAAAACAATGACTTAGGGAAAACTTGCATTTTGCTATGTTTGATTTTGCTCAAAGCGTGTAAATATTTCCGGCAGTAACTTGCATTTTTCACCTTTGAAATCAAAGGCTTGCAGGGCGAAAGCAGGAGGCGGCGGGCAAAAAAACAAACGGCCCGCAGCCGCCGTGCAAGGCGTGCTGCGGGCCGTATGGCCTGCGCTCGGACGATCAGATCAGGCTTTTGCGGCGGGCGGCGATCAGACCCATCAGGCCGATGCCCAGCAGGGCCAGGGCGCCTGGTTCCGGCACGCGTTTGCCGTTGAAGTCCAGGATGCCGGCTTCGGACGTGATGGCGACGATTTTGGCGCCGTTGCAATTGGCCACGTCGCAGGTCAGGCCCTGCGAGGTGTTGTTGAAGGCTGCGAAGGAAGCCGAGTAGAAGGGGATCGGCGCGGCGAAGTAGTTTTTGCCTTCGGCCGTCATCAGCCAGTTCATGTTCACGTTCTGGTAGGCGCCGCCTTGCTCGCTCAGGCCGCCTTCGCCTTCATACACCACATTGGCCGAGGCTAGCAGCACCTGGGCGCCGATCTTGGTCACGGTCGGATCGGCCGCCACGGACGCCACCTGATAGCTGTTGTCGTTGCCTGGATCGCCGTACAGGTCCAGCGTCAGCGAGGTCGGTTGGCACTTCACGCCCGGGGCCAGAATGCCGGAGCAGTTGAAGGTTTGGGTGAAGGTGGCGTACAGGCCGTAGTCCAGGTTAATGCGGCTCAGCGAGGTCGACACCGGCACGCTGTTCAGCGAGAAGCCGTTGAAGACGATGTAGCCGTCAGCGGTGTAATTGGTGCCGCTGGTGTTGACGATACGGTTCGAAGAGAAGCCGTTGATCGCCGTGGCCTGGAAGGAGCCGCCGTTATTGGTCAGGACGCCGCCGTTGGCATTGGGGTTGACGGTGAAGACCGGGGCGGCCGCTGCGTCGAAGGCTGCCAGGGCGCCGGCGGCGACCAGTGCATGCGCGGCCAGGACGCGGATTCGTTTGGTGAGGGCTTGCATGTATATCTCCAGTGATTATGCGTGAGTATTGAAAAGATATTTATCCGATGAGAGATAAAGTTTTGTGACGTCCCTGACGCAGTGTCGCCAATAGTCTTAAGCAATTCCTATGCCACTATGATGTTATTCTATTGAAAACAAAGACTTGGCACTGGCTTTCACTTTGGTAATAAATGCACTATGGCATTAAGTGTAAAGTTATCCGACATCCATTTTTTAACTTTTCTCTTGAAAATCAATAACTTGCACATTGTAAGTTGCTTAATATTGCATCAAATGACACGTTTTCTTGCACTGCGGAAGTGACTGGGATGGGACGCGAAAAAGCCGGAATTAATCTGCAATTAATCCCGGCCAGCATGAGAGAAAATCAGGTTTTGAATAGCGGCTCAGCGCAGCATTAATTCCGCCAGGGGTTTGCGCACGGCACGCGCGGCTGGTGCCGGTCCGGCGCCGAGGCGGCCGATAAATACCGCGTTGGCATTTTCTCCGCCCATTAATTCCACGGCCTGCGGACGCAGGCGCTCGGCGCGCGCCTGCACCGCGGCCTCGCGCGTGAAGGGGCGGCCTTCGGCGATGTAGCGGGCAAAGATCAGCGGTGTCATTTCCGGTTGCATGAACAGGCCGAGCCTGGTTAGGGTCAGCCAGAAGCGCTGTACGGCGCGCCCGGCCGCCACATGGTCGTCGATGCTGCGCAGCGGCTGGCGCGCCTGCAGCACGAAATGGGCGCCGCACAGCAGGCCGGGCAGCAAGTCCATCTGCAGGCGCGGCAGCCAGGTGCCGAACAGGGTGTTCATGGTCGCCATGCGGCCCCAGTTGCTGGACATGGCCCATTTCATCAGGCGCAGGGTCAGGGCATCCACGCCCAGGGCCTGGTCCGGCACGCGGTCTTCGCTGTGCGACACGCCCCAGTGGATGATGCGGCGGTGCACCTCGAACGCTTCCGGCATGGTCAGGCGCAGCTTGGCGTTGTGGAACATCAGCTGCGCCGCCTGCCAGCGCTCGCCCGGCGTTTCCAGCCAGCGGATGCGGTAGCCCGGTCCGGCGGCCGCTTCCATCGCCTGCTTCTCGGCCGGCGACAGCGGCCGGGTGCGCATGGCGCGGCGCTGCACGGCGCGCACCGCGATGCTGGGGATCAGCACATCGGGCTGCAGGCCGGGCTGGGGCGTGAACGCCACGTCGAAAATCAGCTCGCTGTCGAATGCGGGCGCGCGCTGCTGGCGCGTAAAGTCCATGCGCCAGCCATGCTCGCTGGCGGCGATGGCCATGGTTTCCAGCAGCGCGCCGAAAGCGATCTGGCTGGCGTGGCCATCCAGGTCGTAGACGCAATGGGCGCTGGTGTCGCTGGCGTGGATGCGCACATGCTGCTCGTCGAGGATTTCGAAGCGGTGCGTCTGCACATTGTCGCCGCTGGGCGCCCAGCGCGCCAGGTCGAGGATCTGCTCGATGATGCGCGGCGCGCTCATGGCTGCTCCGCCAGCAGCTTGGCGTATTTGCGCCGTCCCAGCTGCAGCATCAGCCACTGCAGCGGATGGCGGTTGCCGCCGGGCCGCCAGGTATGCACCATCTTGTCGCGGTAGGCGTCGTAATGCGTGCCGTGCGGCGCCGCCAGCACCTTGCCGCGTCCCAGCATCATCTTCAGCGCCTGGGTCGCTGCCACGCCGGCGCACAGATGGCAGGCCATATCGGTCGAGGGGCCGCGCCGTTCGGCCAGGTTGAGCGCCGACGGTTCCACCAGGTAGGGCCGGTGCAGGCCGGCCGGCGCCAGGCCGACCAGGAAGCGCAAGGCTTTCTCCAGTTCCGGCTGGTCGCCCCAGCCGAAGTATTCCTCGAAGGTCATCTGCCCCGGCAGGAAGTTCAGGCAGGCCGCGCCCATGCCCAGCGGCGCCACCATGGTGGTCGGGATGCCGCGCCGCGCGCATTCGGCATAGGTGCGCTGGCGCGCATCGAAGGCGAAGAAATCGAGGCCGTCCACATACACGTCCACGCCGTCGAGGAACTCGCCCAGATTGTCCTGGTTCACGCCCTGCGGGAAGAGTTTGAGATTGAGTTCCGGATTGATGTCGCGCGCCATGCGCGCCACCACCTCGACCTTGGGCTGGCCTAGGGTCGAGACGAAGGCGCCGGCCTGGCGGTTGAAGTTGACGATGTCGAAGCTGTCGAAATCGGCCAGGTGGAAGGCGCCCACGCCCAGCCGGGTCAGGGTCAGCAGATGGTAGCCGCCGACGCCGCCCGAGCCGGCGATGGCCACGCGCTTGCCGCGCAGCGCGGCCTGCTCGGCGGTGGTGAGCCAGCCGATATTGCGGGAAAACGCCTGCTCGTAGGAGAAGGCGGGGGAGGGCTGGTGGGATTCGGCCATGATCACATCGTTTTCAAGCGGTTGATAATGCCCGCTTCCTCGCGCGGCGAGAAGAACAGCGGGTAGAAGGAGCGCACGCCCTCGGCCTGGTCGCCCTTGCCGCCATACAGCGCCACCTGCTCCTTCATATACGCCAGGTCAAGGCGCATCAGCACGCCGCGCACATTGACGCGCGGATTGACCTTGGCGTCGCCCAATTGGGTGAAGCCCATCATCTGCGAATAAAAGCCGCTGTGGCGCGGTGTCACTTCGATGAACAGCTGGTCGCACTGGTGGATATCGCGCGCATACATCATGGCCAGGTGGATCAGGGCCGCCAGGAAGGGGCGCGACTGGCCGCCCATATCGAAGGCCAGCTTGATGAACTCGCAGACGCGCGCGCCGCGCGCGCGGTAGGCGTCGATCTCTTCCTGGAACAGTTGGTCCGCCAGCAGGCCGCGCGTGGAATCCAGGCCCAGGGTCAGCGTGCCCACCGGCTCGCCCTTGCGGTGGGCCATCAGCGTGACCCGGTTCGGGTCTTCCGTCAGCCCATGGTCGCCCTCCAGGCCGCGCCAGGCGTACATCTTGCTGATCAACATGCTGGCCTTGTTGCGCCCGTCGGGCGTGTCGACCAGGCGGATGCCGAAGAATTGCTCGTCGCCCACCAGATCGGGCGTTTCCTGCTGGCTCGCGGCCTGTTCGAAATCATCGCGCTGCAAGCCTTGCTGCGGCGGCACGTCGGCGTCCGGGGACAGGATGGCGCCGCTGGCGTGGTCGGCGGCGCTGGCGGTATCGGCGTTCGGGGGGCGGGTCATGGCCGGAGTCTCCTCAGAGAGCCGCGACGGGTCGGCGACACGGCGGACAGAAATAGACGGCGGCCGGCTGCCTGGGCCGGCCGCTATCCTGCAAAATTGGCAAGACGTCTTGACAATATACTGGCATGGCCCCGGCAGCCGAACAAGGGCGCCGCCAGCCGTGTGTCCGCCGTGCTCGCTTGCGTCGCGGCGGCGCCCGGTTTCCCTCTGAGAGAGCGGGAATGATTATTTCCTTATGGAATTCAACATTTCAATAATGATACGCATGAACCGCAGGCATCCTGCAAGTCAGTGGCTTGAGAGTTCATAGCAAATATCATGGTCGAGTGAGTTTTCGATAGATTCTCTCCAATACTTTTGGCTATAATTGCCATTTGGCAATATTAATCCCTTCGAAACCGATTGTTGTGCCGGCTTTTTCTGGAGATCCCATGAAGAACGATCTGACCGCGTTGCTCCAGCAAGTGTCCACCCTGCCCGAATTCGCGGGGCGGGAGCTCGACGTCAATATGCGCGCCGTCTCCGGCGACCTGCCGGTGCATGCCGCCAGCGCCTGGCAAAACAAGGACGCCATCGACACCCTGCTGGCGCACGGCGCCGACATCAACAGCGTGGGCGGCGCCGGCGAAACCCCGCTGTTCCGCGTGATCCGCGAAGGCAGCGAAGAATTCTTCCGCTTCCTGTTGCTGCGCGGCGCCAATGTGGCCGTGCAAAACGCCGACGGCGTCTCCCCGGCCGAGGTGGCGCGCGAAGTGGGCGACAGCGGCGTGCTCGCCATCCTGGACATGCTGGCGCGCCGCCGTAATCCGGCCTGAGCGGCCGTACCGCTCCTCTGCGCGCAAAGCCGCGAGCCCTTCGCGCACCGGCCCGCTCCTGCGCCGCGTCTGGCCTTCGTCCACCGTGGTCACAGGGAACCGCATTTCCCGCCTCGACACTTAAACAGCAGGACCCTGTATGGGCTTCGTGTATCGCCCTCCTGACGGTGGGCGGTGATTCTGCTTTTCCAGATGAGGCTAACCATGAACAATTTGAACGTATCAGGCAGCGGCTCTGCGTATCCGACATCGATGGAAATCGATCAGACCCATAATGCCAGTCAGCAGGCGCCGACGAATCGCGCCAAGCGCTGCACCACCGATACGGGGATGGAGGAACGGACGGATCAGATGAAAAAATACCAGAGCGATGCCGGCCAGCGGAGCCGTCTCGGTTTGGGTGTCGAGCGCATGTCTCTCAACGACAATCCGGCTGTCGACCATGCCTTATTAAGGCAGACGCTTGACGCTGCACGCACGCATATTCGCGCGAAGAAGGCCGGGTTTGAAGGGAGTTTCGATGACCATCTGAAAAGCGCGGCCGGCATGCTGGGAAGAACGCTCTGCCTGGCAAGCCCGTTTAATGCCGGCACTTCCCATCTTTCAAGTTTTGCGCGACAGCCGGGCGAGGGCGGCAGTTATGTGCGCAGCTTCTTTCACGATCAATTTACGGGCTACCGCAGCGACAAGAAAAAGCAGAAGACCGTGACGGATATGGTGGCGAAACAGGATGCCGCGATAGCGGAAAAAGCCGCCAATAGCGGCCATATACCGAATGTCCCGACATATGCCTTGCATAACTTGCTCAAGGCCCATAGAAGCGGATCACTGAAGGAGCCACGCAGTAATTCCAGCATTGGCGGCACCGGCGAACTCTATGACAAATCCCTCGCTTACCGGACGCAGAGCGCAAAATATGTGGCCGATAATCTGAAGAACCTCAACCGGCTTCAGGTTCGCATGTATAACGACTATCCCGCCGTCATGGTGCACTTCGATGCACGAACATGGATGGGCTGCAAAAACAAGACGGAGCTTAACGCGCTCGAGGCGGCGAACACTTCCTTCAACGAATTTCTGATGAGTCACTACGCCGGCATTGTCAATGCCGAGGCCGCAAAACGGGGTATGAGCACTCCCATGGTCGAGCGTTCCAGTTTTGGCCATCACACGCCGTCCGTGGCCGTCACCGGCAGTAGCTTCCGCATCAATCTGGGGATGATGCCGCCAGCCTATGCGGAAGTCCATATCAGCGCCTTACGGATTTTGAACGCAGAACTGGACACTCTCAGGCAGGCGCTTACCAAACCTCATGGCGTCAGTCTAAACAAAATACGCAACTCGGCGCATTTCGAGGAGATTGCGAAGGCAGAGAATCTGCTCCAACTTGCTTTTTCCAGGGTGGAAGTGCGGGGATTGCGACTGATCTCCAACGCCGTGCGCAATTTGAGCGTCAAGAATGCGGTCGATGCCGAATCTTACGCGGCGCACCTGGCGCCGGACATCGACCACGGCGACAGCCTTCAGAACGCCTTGAGGAACCTGCTTGCCAAGGTGGAAGTGAAGACCGATCAATCCACCAGTACCTCGGTGCCGCCCGATTCCTATTCTTATGATATGAGCGGCGCCGCCAGTCGCGCTGCAGCTCCGGCACCAGGCGCCTCAGCCCCCCCTGCGGGGCTGGCAGGCACGTATGCCGGCTACCTGGATGCGTACCGCGCGAAGTTCGAGCGGCTCGCCCATTCGACCCCGGATGAAGCCACGCGCCACCATATGCAAGCCTTGGCCGCCACTCTGCACAGCGGGAATCCTGATCTGGCCGGCTCTCTGGATGTGGCCAGTCACCTGCTGATGGTGCATACCCTGGATAAGATGGCTGTCGGTCCGACGGATATGCCGGACATAGACTATGGCAGCGATTCGGATTTGGACGATATCGAGGACAAGGCCGGTAAGGGCATCGAGGATCTGAAGGCAAGCAAAGTCATCACGCACAATGGTATGCGTAGTCTGATCAAGGCCACCGAATCGGCACTCCAACTGCTGACCGATGCGGACGAGGGCAGCACTCCGACGGTGGCGTATGCGCATCCGTATTATGAGACGCCGGGTGCGATCAAGGAGACGGTGAGCGGTCTGGCCGCCACCAAGAAGGGCGGAGAGGCCGCCATCGTCATCAAGGACATCAACGCCTGCGTCACTGATGGCAAGGAATCGTCAAGCGGGAAAGGCATTGCCGAAGAGTTCCCAAATGCCAAGGCATGGATTATCGATACGACCAGTGCCACCACGGAGAAAATGGGCGAAGTGCTCAATCAGTTCAAGGATGCACCGGTCCCCGGCGTACTGTATTTTGTGTCGAGCGGACTGAAAAACGAGCAGGGCGGGGCCGACGTCAATAACTATGGAACGATGCGTGTGTTCGTCAAATCCGGCCACGACGCGTCGGACCAGCAGCTCGGCGAGATCCTGAGCAATATCGACAATACCGATAAGGGACTGGCGCGGTTTTCGCATGAATATCGGCGAACGATGAAAGAGATGGATCTGGTGCCCACCAACCGCAGTATCGTGATGGCGTCCGTTGACGCCGCATCGGCCATGGAAATGTAAGGCCCATCCGTCAGCGGATGCGCCGTCGTGCGTTTGAGCCCCTGATTTTCCGGGGCTCTTTTCTTTAGCGCCGGTACTGGCGCGCGAACTGGAAGATGCTTTCCCAGGTGTCGGGGAAGTCGTCCGGGATGCGCCGGTTATACATATAGATGGCGCCGGCGATGGCTTGCAGGCGCGTTTCGAACGGCAGTTGCAGGCCCGGCCAGAAATCGACCGAGCTGAAGCCGTTGCGCGCGGTGTCGGGATTGAGGCGGTGCAGATCGCAGTCGCGGTTGTGGAAGTAAATCCCGACGCTGATGCGCGGCTGGCTGGCCTGGGCGCTGCTGCGTCCGCCCCAGTGCAGCACCTGGGTATTCCAGCCCAGCGCCGTGCCGGCCTGGGCGGGCAGGGCGCGGATATTGTGCCAGTCGCTGAGGGTCAGTTCGCTGGCCGCGCCATCGGCGCCGAGCGTGGGGTCGAGGTGCTGCGGCAGCACATACATGCAGGCGTTGAGCGGGCCGACGTCGGTCAGCGGCAGCCAGATATTGACCAGGCGCGGCCGGCCGTCGGCGCCGGTCGCCTCGGGATGCGGCAGGTCGCGGTGCGGCCCCCAGCCGCTGGCGCCTTCGCGCGGCGGCACATGCCAGGCCCAGATATCGGTGGGCATCATCTGATAGCGCTCGCCCAGCAGCTGGCGCAAGACCGGATCGAGCGGCGCAAACATTTGCCAGAAGGCGTCGTACACCATGCAGAAGACGGGCGGGATGCCCCGCTGCACCAGACCGCTGATCGCCTGTGCCAGCCGCCCGGCATGGCTGCGCGGAATCACGGACGCGGTTTGGAAATAGCCTTCGTTGATGGCGTCGGCGGCATGGCGCCGGCCATCGAGCAGCGCGGGCAGAACAGTGGGCGCGGGGCGGGCCAGCGGCGTGGTGCTGATGTCCAGATCGGGATTCAACTCCAGCCAGAAGGCCAGCTGGCCGGCGTGCGCAAGCGGTGAGGGCGGATGGGGTTCGGCAAAATGCATAGGTTTGTCTCATGTAGGGAACGCCGGCAAGCGCTGACAGGCCGGCGCAGGCGCGCACAGACCAGGCCTGGCGATAGGTGGCGCTGGCGCCGACCCCGGTTCCGCCCGGCACGGACGATGGAACGCCGCGCCGCGCCATTGCCACTGATAGCGGGAGGCAGGCTCCGGCGATGCGCGGCGCTGCGCCTCTTTTCCGTATCAACCCAGCAACGCACGGAATAAGCCGTGCATTTACCGAAGGAGTCACTCATGCCCATGCCTATCTTGCCCATGCTCGCCGCCGGTGGCGGCGCCCTTGCCGATCTCGCCAATGGCGTCGGCAAGCTGATGTCGCTGGCGCCGAAAAAACCGCCTGAAATGCAGGAAGACGGCAAGGTCTGACGCCGGCGGCCGGCTGTGGCGCCATGCCGCAGCCGGCCTTGATGTGCACAGGGGCCAGAAGCGGCTTGCGCCGCTTCTGGCCCCTGTCGTTGGTGCCGGGCTGCCGCTTAGCCGCCTTGGATATCTTCCGGCTTTTCCTCGCCCTTGTTTTCGGCTTCCTTGAGCAGGCCGGTCAGCTTCTTCAATTCTTCCGGCGTGATGGTGCCGTCCTGCAGCTTCTTCAGCAGCTTCTGCAGTTCGTCTTCCTCGCCGCCGCCGCCGCTGCCGCCGGCTTCTTCGCTGCCTTCCGGTTTCAGGCGCTCGGCCAGCTCTTGGCCGACGGCCTTCATCTGGGCCTCGTTCAAGCCGCCCTTGTTCAGCATATTGACCAGGTCTTCCGTGCTCTTGTCCTTCAAGCCTTCCTTGAAGCCTTCGGTGGTGGGCGGCATGGAACCGAACGGGTCGGATGAGCGGAAACTGATGTTCATATTTGATCCTTTGTGGTTGAGGGAAAGCGGCGCATGGCGGGCCAGGGCCGGCGCGCGCGCCGCGGACTGAACCGGGCGCGCAATGCCTCGATAGGTCGCCCGGCCAGGGCAAACGGTTCCACCGCCGATGCCGGAATGCGATATCGCTGCCGGCCATGGAACCGGCGCCGCTTGCGCCTCCACATATCGTTACCGCGGCGATGCAGTTTCGCAGGGCGGCAACACCAACTTAATCAAAGGAGCTCAATATGGGTAAGGTCGGACGTTCGGCAGGTCAAGGCGCGCAACAAGGCATTGAAGACCAGGAAGAAACGGCAGCGGCGAAAAGCGCGCTGAATGCCAACAACGCCAAGCTGAAGATGAAGAAGGCGGGCGAGGACAATTCGCTGTCCCTGATCTAAGCCGCTTCACAGCGCTCGGGCGATGAAGGCGGGGTGCTGTACTCCGCCTTCATTGCTTTCTTGCGTCGCCACGGCGGCGCGCAGTGTTTACGGGAGGACGAAATGAGCAGTTATCAAAACGGTTTATCCGGCGGCTCCCAGCCGCGTCCGGGCCAGAGCATGGACCAGACCACCGCCACGCCCATCGGCCGGGCGGCCCAGCAGGGCGCCGCGGAGGCGATGGAGTTTCAGCTGTGGGTGTCGCAGCAGGCCACCTCGCTGGCCAAGCTGAAGGTCTTTAACACCATGGCCAAGACCATCAACGATCAGCAATAGGAGCTTCCATGTCCGACGTGAAATTAAGGCCGGGGCGCGACGACAGCAGGCACGCGCGGCGCCAGATGGAGGAGGTCAGCGCAGCCAAAAGCGATATCAACAATGTGGCGGTGTTCACCAAGTTGATCAAGAAGGCGGAAGAGGTCACGCAGTCGGCGCTGTAGGCGCGCATTCACTTACTCTATAAGGAAACCCGCATGTCAACCACGATCACCACCACCATCACCACCACCTTCAACAACGACCCCTCGTTCCACGTCGGCGGCCACTATGTGAGCAGCAAACCCCATGGCACGGAATCGTGCGATATCGAGCATGGCCACCGGCACGGCGGCCACGGCCGCGATGCCTTGTCCGACGCCATCGACGATCTGCCGCTGCCGGGCTGGATCAAGGAAAGGGCCAAGCACAGCCTGGGCTTAGGCGATTGCGGGCAGCACCTGCCGTCCGATTCCGGCGCGGCCAAGACCATCAACGCCTTCCAGAAGGAACATGATATTGGCCTGATGTCGGTGGGCCAGATGAAGCAGATGGCCGAAACCGGCTATTTCACCGACAAGAACGGCAAGACCATCCAGGTGCCGGAAGAAGTGCAGCTGGCGGCGCAGAAGATGATGGCCAATAACGCCGAGCTGTTCAAGAAAATGGAGTCGGCCACCGACGGCAAGCACGACGGCCAACTGGGCAAGGGCGACTACAACGAGGCCATCAAGGACGGCACGATTTCGCGCAATAGCGATGGCGGCCATACGCACCGCCCGCGCGGCATTTCGCGGGAAGACTTCCTGAGCGCCATCATGGGCGGCCATATTTCGACGAACCGCCCCAGCGACTACGGCGCGGCCAAGACCATTAACGACTTCCAGAAAGAGCACGACATCGGCCTGCTGTCGGTCGGCCAGCTGAAGCAGATGGCCGAAACCGGCTACTTCACCGACAAGAACGGCAAGTCGATCCAGGTGCCGGAGGAAGTGCAGGACGCGGCGCGCGCGATGATGGCCAATAACGGCGAGCTGTTCAAGAAGCTGGAGTCGGCCACGGACGGCAAGCATGACGGCCAGCTTGGCATGGGCGACTTCGACGAGGCGCTGGAGGACGGCACCATCAGCCGGGGCAGCAGCCGCGGCTCGCACCAGGTGGAGATCACCCTCGAACTGGACGAGGAGCTGGACGATCTGGACGGCCAGAGTAATCTGCCCTCGCGTTCGGGCGCGGCCAAAACCATCCACGACTTCCAGAAGGACAACGACATCGGCCTGCTGGGCATCGACCAGATCAAGCAGATGGCCGAAACCGGCTACTTCACCGACAAGGACGGCAAAACCAAGCAGGTGCCGGAAGAAGTCCAGCTGGCGGCGCAGAAGATGCTGGAAAATAACGGCGAACTGTTCAAGTCGCTGGAGTCGGCCACCAATGGCAAGCACGACGGCTTGCTGGGCCAGGGCGATTACGATGAAGCGCTGAAGGACGGCACCATCAGCAAGAACACCGGCGGCAACGGCTCGCACCGGGTCGACATCACGCTGGAACTGGACGACGATCTGGACGAGGGGGCCGACCTGCCGTCGCGTTCGGGCGCGGCCAAAACCATCCGCGACTTCCAGAAGGACAATGACATCAGCCTGCTGGGCATCGACCAGATCAAGCAGATGGCCGAAACCGGTTACTTCACCGACAAGGACGGCAAAACCAAGCAGGTGCCGGAAGAAGTCCAGCTGGCGGCGCAGAAGATGCTGGAAAACAATGGCGAGCTGTTCAAGTCGCTGGAATCGGCCACCACCGGCAAGCATGACGGTCTGCTGAGCCAGGGCGATTATGACGAAGCGCTCAAGGATGGCACCATCAGCAAGAACACCGGCAGCAATGGTCCGCACCGGGTCGATCTGCCGCTCGAACTGGACGACGAGGTGGAACTGCCATCGCGTTCGGCCGCCGCCAAAACCGTCCGCGACTTCCAGAAGGACAACGACATCAGCCTGCTGGGCATCGACCAGATCAAGCAGATGGCCGAAACCGGTTACTTCACCGACAAGGACGGCAAAACCAAGCAGGTGCCGGAAGAAGTCCAGCTGGCGGCGCAGAAGATGCTGGAAAACAACGGCGAGCTGTTCAAGTCGCTGGAATCGGCCACCACCGGCAAGCATGACGGTCTGCTGAGCCAGGGCGATTACGACGAAGCGATCGACGACGGCCGGATCAGCGCCTGAGTGCGCACCCGGGGCTAGCGGGCAGGCGGCGTCCCGGCGCCGCCTGCCTGAACCGGCGCGCTGCGCGCCGGCCACTCAACAGGGAGCTCAGTATGGCAGAGATATCGAACGGTGGCGCGCCGCGGCGCGCGCACGCCGCGGCGGCGCTCGACGAGCGCTTTAACTGGCACCGCATCCGGCGCCTGGCACGCAAGGGCTGATCCCGGCCACAAGGAGATTGCATGGATTGGCATGAAGGCTATGTGGATGGCATCGACTATCTGGCGGACTACTTCCGCGAGCAAAGTCCCGCCCATCTGAATTTTGCGTGCGCGCTGGCCGGGGTCGAACCGCTGCCGCTGGAGCGCGCGTTCACCGCATTCGAACTTGGTTGCGGCCAGGGGCTGACCAGCGCGATCCTGGCGGCCAGCAATCCGCACGGACGCTTTTACGCGGCCGATTTCAACCCGGCGCAGATCACCGCCGCGCAGGCGCTGGCCGGCCAGGCGCGCCTGGACAATGTGCAATGGCTGGAAAACAGCTTCGCCGAACTGGCTGCCGGCGCCGTCGCGCTGCCGCCGCTGGACTTTATCACCATGCACGGCGTGTACAGCTGGGTGAACCAGGAGAACCGCCGGCATATCGTCCGTTTCATTCAGCGCTATCTGAAGCCGGGCGGCGTGGTGTACGTCAGCTACAACGCCTTGCCCGGCTGCAGCGGCATCCTGCCCTTGCAGCGCTTGCTGCTCGAGCATACCAGCCTGCAGGCGGGCGGGCCGTCCCGCCAGCTGGCGCAAGCGGCCCGCCACGTGGCACAGCTGCGCGAGGCGGGCGCGGCCTACTTCGCCGACAACGACAGCGCCGCCCTGCGCCGCCACCTGAAAGGTCTGCAGGAAAGCACGCCCGAGTCGCACCGCTATCAGGCCCACGAATACCTGAACCGCGGCTGGGACGCGCTCTACCACGCCGACGTGGCGCGCGACCTGGCCGATGCCCGGCTCGAATATGTGAGCTCGGCCGATCTGTGCTGGAGCCTGCCGGAACGCTATCTGACCCCGCCGCAGCGCGCCCTGCTGGAGGAACAGACCCTGCCCGCGCTGCGCGAGACGGTGCGCGACGTGCTGATGAACACGGCCTTCCGGCGCGACATCTTTGTGCGCGGCACGCGCCGCATGCATCCCTTGCGCCAGGCGGACTGGCTGGGACGCTGCCGCCTGGCGCTGAGCGCCGTGCGCGAGCATGCGGTGCTCTCGCTCAACCTGCCCATCGGCGCGGTCGAGCTGGAAGCGGCGCTGTTTGACCCCATGCTGGACGCGCTGGCCGAAGGGCCGCGCAGCTTGAACGAACTGGCGCAATTGCCGGCCCTGCGTGGCAAAAGCATGCTGGAGGTGGCGCGCCTGGCCAGCCTGCTGATCGATTCCGAGCAGGTGTCGGTGTGTCCGCCGCCCGCCGCCGCCGGCGATGGCGGCGCTGCCGCCGGCCGGCTGAACGCGGTGCTGGCGCGGCACGCCTGCGAGGACAGCCGCTACCGGGCGCTGGCCGCGCCGTTGCTGGGCGGCGGCGTCAAGACCCCGCTGCTGCAACGCCTGGTGCATGGCGCCCTGCACGCGCTGGGCGCCGGGGCCGAAGCGGACCAGCTCGCCGCGCATGTCTGCCGCTCGCTGGCGCAGCAGGAGCAAGCGGTGCAGCGCGACGGCTGCGAACCGGCTTCCGCCGACGAGCGGCGGCGCGAAGTCGACACCGCCGTGCGCGCCATCCTGGCGCTGCGTTTGCCGGTCTGGCGCCAGCTTGGCGTGCTGACCACCAACCATAAAGGGACATGATGATGAACTGGAGCGACGGCTATGTGGCCGACATCGACTATCCGGCGGCCTTCTTTCCGGAGCAGGGGCCGGACCACCTGAATATCGCCTGCATTCTGAACGGCGTGGAACCGCTGCCGCCCGGCCGCCCCTTCACCTATTTCGAGCTGGGCGCCGGCATGGGCCTGACGGCCAACATCCTCGCGGCCAGCCATCCGCACGGCCGCTTCTTCGCCAACGATTTCAATCCGGCCCACGTGGCGAGCGCGCGCCAGCTGGCGGACGAAGCGCAGCTTGAGAATATGACCCAGCTCGAATGCAGTTTCGCCGATCTGGCGGCCGGCGCGGTGGACCTGCCGCCGCTCGACTACATCACCATGTACGGCGTATACAGCTGGATCACGCCGGCCAACCGCGCCAGCGTGGTGGCTTTCATCCGCCGCTACCTGAAGCCGGGCGGCATCGTCTACGTGAACTACAACGCCATGCCCGGCTGGAGCAAAATCCTGCCGCTGCAGCGGCTGCTGCTCGACCATGCGAACAGCTACCCGGCGCCGCGCGCGCAGCAACTGCGGCAGGCGCATGCGCTGGCGCAGCAGCTGGCCCAGGCCGGCGCCGCTTACTTCGACGACAACCCGCAACTGGAGCAAAGCATGGCGTCGCTGGCCCAGGACAAGGCGGGCTATCTGGCGCATGAATATTTGAACAGCGGCTGGCAGCCCTGCTATCACGCCGACGTCGCCGCCGAACTGGCCGAGGCCAAACTCGATTACATCGGCGCGGCCAGCCTGGTGCGCGCCTTTGGCGACAAGCTGAGCCCGCAGCAGCAAGCCGTCATGGACGGCATCGCCGATGCCCGCTGGCGCGAAACGGTACGCGACTACCTGCTGAACACCAGCTTCCGCGAAGACGTCTATGTGCGCGGCGCGCGCCGCATGGGCGCGGCCCGCCAGGCGCAATGGCTGGCGCAACTGGGACTGGTCCTGACTGCGGTGCCGGAAACGGCGCTGGTGCCGGCGGGACCGGAGGCGGCATCCGCCGCGGCGACGGAATGCCAAAGCGTGCTGGCCGCGCTGGCCGCCGGTCCGCGCTCGTTCGCCGAGCTGGCGCCGCAGTGCGCCGGCGGCCTGGCGGCGGTGGCGCGCATTGCCGCGCAGCTGGTGGCGGCCGGCCAGGCCGCCTGCTTCTTCCTGGAGAACGAGCGCAGCGACGCTGCGCCCGCGCACCGCCTGAACCGGGCGATTGCCGCCCAGTCCACGCTGAGCGATCACTATCAGGCGCTTGCCGCACCGCGCCTGGGCAGCGGCCTGCGTTCGGGCCTGGCGCAGCGCCTGGTCTACCACTGCCTGGCGCAGGCGCCGGCCGCCGCGCCGCCGGAGCGCGAAGCGCTGTGCCGCCAGGTGGCTGCGCTGCTGCACGCCCATCTGGCTGCCTGCGTGCCCGGCAGCCCGGCCGAGGCGGCGCTGCAGGCCTTGCGTGAAGGCTTGCCGCGCACGGTGGCGGCCATTCTGGAACACCGGCTGCCGATCTGGCGCAGCCTGAACATGCTGTAAGCACGGCCGCTCCGGCGCGGCGGCGCTCGCCGCTACCGTGCGCTGGCACGCCGGCGCGCTGGTAAAATACCCCGGTGCCGGCCGGCGTCGGGCCTGGCCCGGCATTCAGCCCGCGCATCGACGATAGAAGGCCGCCCCGTGCCATCCGATTCCCCCGCAAGCCGACCACTTGATGGTTCCCGCCAGGCGCTCCTGCAGCTCCTGGCGGAGCTATGCGCGCTGGCGGGGCAGGACGCGGCAGCGCCGCCGGTGCTGGAGCTGCAACTGGGTGCCGTGGTGGCGCGCGCCACGGTGGACACGGGGCCCGGCGGCGACTGCCTGCATATCTCGGTGCGCCTGCCCCGGTCGCCGCCGTCGGCCTACGCCGCGCAGGCGCGGCACGGCATGGGCGGCGACGGCTTCGATTGCATGTGGCATGCCGATGAAGGCTGCCATATCGTTGTGCGCAGGATGGCGCTGGCCGCTTTCCGCGATGAGCGTAGCGTGATGGACGCCATGCTCGACACGGCCGATCTGGCCCAGGCCTGGCAGGCCGGCATGCTGCTGGACCAGCCGGCGGCCTGTTGATTCCCGGCGCGGAAATCCCGCCCCGGTCTGGCGCAGGACTTTAATCCAGGCCGCACTGCCGGCGCGCCGCCGCGCGCACCCGCGACACCCGCGAACGCACGGTGCCGATCGGGATGCCCAGTTCCTTGGCGGCGGCGTCATAACTCATTTCCCCATCGAGCACCGCTTCAAACGTATGCCGGATCGGTGCCGGCAGATCGGCGAGCAGGGCGTCGACCAGGCCGGCCATCTGGTGCAGCTCGCATTGCAGGGCGGGGTCGGCATGGCTGTCGACGATCTGTTCCAGAAAACTGTCGTCGACTTCCTCGTAACGGTCGGCGCAATTGCGGCGCACCTGGTTGCGCGCCAGGTTCAGCGCAATGCCGAACAGCCAGGTGGACGGTTTCGACAGGCCGGAAAAGTGATCGACGCAGCGCATCGCTTCCACGAAGGTATTTTGCACCACATCCTCGGCATCGCTCTGGTTGCCCAGGTAGCGCTGCACAAAGCGCAGCAGATGCACGCGGTGCTTGGCATACAGCTGCTCCAGATCGATGCTGCGCGTTGCGGCGGCGGGCTGGTCGTGCAGGCTGTATATCCTGGCGCTCACGGGCGCCGCGCCGGCGTGGCGGACGTGCAGGGTTTCGGTGGCAGCGAACATGGTCTGAAGCATGAGAATCTCCCATGGGTCTTGAATGGATTGGAGGACAGGGCATGGCCGCATGGCCAGTCCTGGCTTAGTCCGGCTCAAGATAGCAGGCGTCAGGCGCGCTGTCGTACTTCCTTGAACATTGATGAGACTTTGAAAAAAGTTGAGGAAAGCGCCCGCCGCCGGTGCCGTGCGGTGCGGAACCAGGCAGGCTTTGCGCGCCACTGATCCTGCATGAAAAGCGTACAGCAAAACACCTATACCCCCGCTCCGCAGGAGTTGCCGCTGCCCTTGGTGGGCCAGACGCCGCTACCGCGTCCGGTTCGTGCCGCCGGGCAGGCGATGGTCGAACTGAAGCCGCAGGAGGCGATCGACGCCGAAGCCGGCATGCGCGACTTGCACTACCAGAAAAAATCCCTGGCGCAGCGTCATTCATCGACCGGCCCGCGCCCGGCGCCGCGCCCGCAGCCGCGCGAAAGGCCGCGCACGCAGCAAAGCGGCAAGGCCACGCAGGTGCAATCGAAGGAGGACAGCGACGACGACGAGCGCGACGACTGGCAGCCGGTGCGCCGCACGCTCGACCTGCTGCGCCAGGACAGCAGCCAGGATGGCCGCGCCGCCGCCGAAGCCATGCTGGCCGAGCGCTTCGATCCGGTGCAGAGCTATAACGCTTTGCTGGAGGCCGCGCGCGATGTCGATGGCCTGGATGGCTTGAGCGCCTATAAGAAAAAGAACCTGAAAGGCGCGCTCAATGAAATGATGAGCGACATGATGCAGCGCAGCTCGGGTGCCTTGCGCAAGGCCTTGCAGGAAACCGAGGACCTGCATGGCGCGCTGGAAGTCATGGCCGACAGCGAACCGCTGCCGTCGACGCGCGAGATGCGCTTCCTGATCGGCGCAAAACAGAAGGGCAACCAGGATGCGCCGCTGACGGCGCTGACCATGCTCAAAGCCCTGATACGCAATTTCGGCGCCGAACACTGCATGTCGGCGATGGACAGCCTGCGTTCGCGCATGATGACCGGATTTTAAAAGGAGGCGGCATGAGATCGGATTTGCGGCGCAATCCGCAGCGCAGCATGGGGCGCTACTGGCTGACGATGTCGGACGCCAGCGCATTTACCATCGTGAAGTCGGCATTCGGCATTGCCGAAGCGCTGCGGCGCGATCTGGCCGACCAGGCGCAGATGGTGGCTTTGCTCGACGTGCCCGCGCTGGCGGTGCTGTTGCTGACGGCCGCCGAAACCGGCTGGGGCAAGGCCAAGGCGCCCGCCCTGATGGGGCAGATCGGCGACGCCAGGCGGCTCGGTGCCGCCGCCCGTTCCCAGGCTTGGGGGCTGTTGCGGGTGGCGATGGAAAGCTTGCCGACCACGCTGTGGCCGGCGGAAAAACTGCTGACGCGGCGCGAGTTGCTGGACGAGCTGCAGCGCCACGCCCAGAGTGCCCGCTCCGAGTTGCCGACCTTGCTGAGCAAGGCCGAACGCCAGGAACTGCAATGGCGCGAGTCGATCATGGCGCGCGTCGCCGCCGAAAAACAGATGGCACGGGGAGGCCGACCATGAATCATGGAGAAAACACGCTGTGCGCCCATCTGCTGGCGCAGGCCCGGCTGCATGATGCCGTGGCGGCGGCGACGACGGACGAGGGCTTGCGCCTGTTCGTCTATCCCCAGGGGCAGGGGGCGCTGGTGGCCGTCGGCTTGCCGGCGGGCCGGACGCTGCGCGCGGCGGCCCTGTTGCACCGCCGTGGCAGCGATGTGCGCCGCTGCGGCGCCTGGCTGCCGGCCCTGTTCAACGACGGTAGCTGGTATCTGGTGCGCCGCTGTTCCGACAGCGAAGCGGCTGCCCTCGATGAAGACGATTGGGCCTTGGCCGCGGAGCTGCTGCTGTGATCAGGACGCGTGCCAATGATGTGGCGGGCCTGGGCCAGCAAAGCCTGCACGACGCCGCCGAAATCCACAGCCTGACCGCGGCCCTGCCGACGCCGAAGTCGCGGCCCCTGCTGCAGCCTGGCGAAGAAGCCTTATCGCTGCCGCCGCCGGGGCCCGGTCCCGATCCCAAGCTGCAGATGCTGAGCCAGAGCATCGGCGCGCCGCTCAGCTTCGATAATCCGGTCTGGCGCGGCAACCCGCTGCCGCCGCTGCGCGGCCTGCAAAAGCTGCTGCTGGAACAGGCCCTGGCCCAGCCGCAGGAAGCGCGCGCCACGTATCTGGATGCGATCCGCATCGTGGAGCAGGCGGTGCAGATGCGGCTGCGCTGGCAGCAGATGCGGCGCAGCGACGGCGAGCCGGACCGGGCTTTACAACTGGCGCAAGGAGACGAGGATGCAAGGGAGCAGGAAGAACACGGCGATGGCGGGAGAGCTGACGGCGGCGATCGGCCTGGTATGGGGGCACATCGGCGCCATGCAGCATGAAGACGCCTATGCGCTGGCGCGCGCCTGCCTCGGCCTGTGGCCGGGCGAACGGCACCTGCTGCTGCTGGCCGGCTTCGCGGGCGTGGAACTGGGCTATCCGGCCGATCTGAACGTCCTGCGCGCGGCCTACGGCCTGGCGCAAGGCGGAAGCGGCAATGCGACAGGGCCGCTGGCGTCCTGTCTCGATCTGATTAAACGGCGCCAGCCGGCATAAGGAAAGCATATGCAGTCGATGGCCATTGTATTGTTCCTGAACGGGATCGCGGCAAAGCTCGCCAAACGCGCCGAGCTGTTCGCAGCCGGCCTGGTGATCGGCATTGTCTTCATGCTGGCGCTGCCGATGCCCGTCTGGCTGCTCGACATCCTGATCGCCTGCAGCCTCGGGGCCTCGGCCCTGATCGTGATCGTCGCCATGTATATGCCCGGGCCGACGGCATTCTCGACCTTCCCCGCCGTGCTGCTGCTGACCACCTTGTTCCGGCTCGCCATCTCCGTCTCGACCACGCGCCTGATCCTGCTGGAAGCCGATGCCGGCCACATTGTCGAAACCTTCGGCAATTTCGTGGTGGGCGGCAATCTGGTGGTCGGGCTGGTGATCTTCCTGATCCTGACCGTGGTGCAGTTCATCGTCATCACCAAGGGTTCGGAGCGCGTCTCCGAAGTGTCGGCCCGCTTCTCGCTCGATGCGATGCCGGGCAAGCAGATGTCGATCGACAGCGATTTGCGCGCCGGCCTGCTGACGGCGGAGGAAGCCAAGGAAAAACGCGCCCATCTGGGCCAGGAGAGCCAGTTGCACGGCGCCATGGACGGCGCCATGAAGTTCGTCAAGGGCGACGCCATTGCCGGCATCTGCATCGTGGCCATTAATCTGGTGGGCGGCATTTCCATCGGCATCGTGCAGCGCGGCATGGATGCCGGGCAGGCCATGCAGGTGTATTCCATCCTGACCATCGGCGATGCGCTGATCGCCCAGATTCCGGCGCTGCTGATTTCGCTCGGCGCCGGCATGATCACCACCCGCGTCGGCGGCGACGGCGACGGCGAGAAAACCAATATCGGCCAGGACATCGTGGCCGAGTTGTTCAAGGAGCCGAAGGCCTTGCTGACCACGGCCGCGATCATGCTGTTGTTCAGCGTGATTCCCGGCATGCCGATGGCCGTATTCCTGATCCTGGCCCTGGGCCTGGCCGTCTCCGGCCTGGTGGGTATTCTGAAACCGCTGGCCGATGCCGAGCGCGAAAGGGCGAACGTGGAAAAGGAAAGGCAGAATGCCAGCATCGTCGATCTGACCAATTTTTCCGCCACCACGCCCTTCATCCTGCGCATGCCGGAATCGATGCGCGGCACGCCGGAAGCGGAGGCCATCCGCGTCGCCGTGCGCGTCATGCGCAACGGCATGCTGGAGCGGCGCGGCATTCCAGACCTGAAGCCGATCGAATTCGATTTCCACGCCACCGTGCCGGAAGGCCGGGTATTGTTCCTGATGGCCGAAGTGCCGCTGGTGGACGAAGAGATCCGCCTCGGCTGGGGCGTGACCCAGGAGGCGGCCGCCCGTCTGGAGGAACTGGGCTTTAGCGCGCAAGCGGCGCTCATCGCCGGTTCGCGCCGCCAGCGCAACTGGGTGCGCATCGAGGACGAGGCGGCGCTGGCCGCCGCCGGCGTCCAGTACCAGCGCTGGGAAGCGGTCTTCTCCGGCGATATCGAAGTGGAGATGCTGCGCAATTGCCAGATGTTCGTCGGCGTGAATGAGGTGATCCGCTTTACGCGCTGGGCCGAGCGCCGCTATCCGGAGCTGGGCAAGGAAGTGGGGAAAGCCGTGACCTTGCCGCGCCTGACCGAGGTGGTGCAGCGCCTGACACGCGAAGGCGTTTCGCTGCGCAATGCCCGCCTGCTGCTGGAAACCACGCTGGACTGGGCGCCCAGAGAGCGCGACCCGGACGTGATCGCCGATTATGTGCGGCTGGCCCTGAAACGGCAGCTGTGCTTCGAAGTGGCGCGCAACGGCTTGATTGAAGTGATCCTGCTGTCGCCCGAACTGGAAGACCTGCTGCGCAACGCCATGCGCCAGACCAGCCAGGGCAGTTATCTCGACATCGAGCCGGAAACCGAACAGATGATCCTGAACCGCCTGGGCGAGCTGTCGAACAGCGTCAGCTCGCCGGTGGCGCCGCCGGTGCTGGTGACGGCGGCCGATATCCGCCGCTCCGTGCGCAAGCTGATCGAGGAGGAATTCTTCCCGGTGCCGGTGTTCGCGTTCTCGGAACTGACGCAGCATTTGAAAATCCAGCCGGTCGGCATGATCGAGGCCTGAAGCAGGGAACCTGCACCGCAAGATTGAAGGAGACGTGCAATGACAATTAACCGCTTATCCGGCGGCATCGCCTCGGCCATCGGCAACGCCGGCGCGGCGCTGGCCGCCACCACCCGCGAGGCGGCGCCATTGGCGCATAGCCGCTCCGGCGCGCTGCGCGCGCAAATCGGCAAGCAGCTGAGCAACTTCCAGCCGGCCCGCTTGTGCGCCAATCTGGAACGCTTTTGCGCAGGCGCCGCGCAGGCGCAGGCGCTGCATCAAAATATCATGGGTCTGCTGCGGGGCCATTTGCCGGTCTTCAGTCAGATCGGCATGGCCATGGCCGCGCTGGATGCCACCTGCGCCATTGCGCGCATGCTGATGGAGGCGGGAGAAAAAAACAGCCTGGCGCTGCTGGACGCCCAGGCAGTGGATGCCCAGGGGGAGGAAGAGGATATGCCGGCTTTGCCAGGCAAGAGCGAAAGCGGCGAAGCGGTCCAGCCGGATGAAGGGCAGGCGCATCTGAAGCCGAAGACCGGGCATGCCGCGGCGCCGCAGGAGAAGGCGTGAGCAGCCAGGCGCAGGCGCAGGCCATGGCGGCGTTGCAGACGGCGGCGCGCGATCCCTTGCGCGCCGCCGAGTTGCGGCGCCTGCAGGAACAGGCCTGCCGCTGCATGGACGACCTGCTGCACGCGGCCCAGAGCATGCTGGCCGCCGCCGACCCGCCGTCGCCCCTGCCTGGCGGCGGCATGGATCTGGTCATGCTGCGCGGCGCGGCAAGGCAGCGCCAGGGCCGCGCGGAGGAACGTTCGGAACTGGCCCTGGCGCTCATCTGCGGCGCGCTGCTGAATGCCGATAACCCGGACTGGGATCCGCTCGATCCGGCGACGAGCAGCGAAGACGGTTCGGCCCCGCTGCTGGCATTGCTGCAAACGGATCTGGGCGGCTGAACGGCGGCGGAACCATGGGCGGCCGGCGCTCCACTCATGACGGCGGCGCTATCGGGCGCCGGATCCTGAGGAGATGAAGAATGAGCGAACAAGCCGGGCTGGAATTGCGCATCCTGAGTGGCCTGCACCGTGGCGCCAGCCTGCCGCTTGGCGAGCAGCACTACGTGATCGGCGCCAGCGACGACGCGGATGTGGTGCTGCTCGATCCGGGCATGGTTGAGCGCCACGCCGCGCTGCATCTGACGGCGGCCGGCTGGCTGCTGTCCGCCGAAGAGGGCGAGCTGCGTGGCGCCGCATCGGATGCACTGCTGACGGAACAGGCCATGCAGGCCGGCGATTGCCTGCGCCTGGGCGGCGTCTGGATTGGCCTGGCCGCCGCCGGCGCCGCGTGGACGGAGCCGCCGCCCCTGCCGCTGGCCGCGGCGGGTGTTCCGGACGAGTGCCAGGAAGAGGATGCCGCCACGCCCGGGGAGGGGGCGGACGAGGAGCCGGAATGGGCGGCGCAGGAACCGGATGCCATGCCGCCGCCGGTGGCGGAGGTGGGCGGCGGCGCGCCATCCGCCGCTGCTGCTGTGCGCAAACGCCGGCGCAGCCGCGCCATGCTGCTGCCCGCGCTGGCGGGAACGGCCCTGGCGGGCGTCGCCACGCTGGCCATCAGCGCGAAGACGCCGCCGGCGCCGGTACCGCCGCCCATCGTGGCGATAGCGCCGCCGGCACCGCCCACCCCGGCGGCGCTGGCCCAGGCCTTGCGCAAGCGCCTGGCCGACGTCGACATGCTGCGCCGCCTCGATCTGCAGTTGAACGACGGCGCCTGGCGTATCAAGGCCGCGCTCGATGAGGACGAAGCGCTGCGCTTACGGCGCATCCTCGCCGAATTCGTGAAGGCCAATAACATCAGCTTCCCCATCGATGTGGAGCTGGGCGGCGCCGACACCATGCTGCCTTTCCAGATCCGGCAGATCGTGACCGGCAACCAGGCCAGTATCGTGACCATGGATGGCCAGCGCATCTATCCCGGCGATGAATACAAGGGTGTGCGCCTGACCGCCATCGACGGCAACCGGCTCAGTTTCGCCGGCCGCCAGCCGATCGAGGTAAAGTGGTGATGGCCAGTGCCGCCAGCCGGCCATGGCAGGGCGGCCTGGCGCAGGCAATGCGGCAGATGCGCGCCACGCTGCCCGCCTGGACGGCGCAGCTGCCCGCGCGGCCCGGCTTCACCAGCCGGGGCAAGGTGGCGCAGGTGCTGGGCACGCTGATCGAGGCGCATATGCCGCCGGTGCAGATCGGCGAGCTATGCCACCTATACGACGCGCAACGGGGCGGCGCGCCGATGCTGGCCGAAGTGGTCGGTTTCACCGAGCGCTGCGCCATCCTGTCGGCTTTGAGCCCTCTGGAGGGCGTGTCCAGCAATACCGTGATCGAACCGCTGCGGCGTGCCCATATGATCGAGGCCGGCGACCATCTGTATGGCAGCGTGCTGGACGGCTTTGGCCGGATGATGTTCCGTGCGCCCGCCGCCGCCGATGTGCAGGCCACCTGGCGCGTCTCCGTGCCGGTGATCCGCGACGCGCCCCAGGCCGTGGACCGGCCGCGCATCGCCACGCCGCTGGCCACTGGCGTGCGCGCCATCGACGGCATGCTGACCATGGGCGTGGGCCAGCGTATCGGTGTGTTTGCCGGTCCCGGTTGCGGCAAGACCACGCTGATGGCGGCCATCGCGCGCGGTTGCGCCGCCGAGGTGATTGTGTTCGGCCTGATCGGCGAGCGTGGACGTGAACTGAACGAATTCCTGGAACACGAACTCGATCCGGAGCTGGTGCGCAAAACCGTGATCGTTTGCGCCACCTCCGACCGCACCTCGATGGAAAGGGCGCGGGCGGCGTTTACCGCCACCGCCATTGCCGAAGCGTTCCGCGCGCGCGGCAAGAAGGTGCTGCTGCTGGTCGATTCGCTGACCCGGTTCGCCCGCGCACAGCGCGAGATCGGCCTGGCGGCCGGCGAACCGCCCGCGCGCGGCGGCTTCACACCATCCGTCTACACCATGCTGCCACGGCTGATCGAACGCGCCGGCAGCACGCCGGAGGGCGCGATCACCGCCATGTACACCGTGCTGGTGGACGGCGAGAACGCCTCCGATCCGATCGGCGACGAAGCCAAATCCCTGCTGGACGGCCATATCCTGCTGAGCAAAAAACTGGCGGAGCAGGGCCATTATCCGGCCATCGACGTCCTGGCCAGCATCAGCCGGGTGATGAGCAATGTGACCACGCGCGAGCACCGCGGCGCGGCGGCCCAGTTCCGCGAGCTGCTGTCGCGCTATCAGGAAATGGAACTGCTGATCCGCCTGGGCGAATACCAGGCCGGCGCCGATCCGGTGGCCGACCGCGCCATGCAGCTGCGTCCCGCCCAGCTGGAATTCCTGCGCCAATACACCGGCAGCGGCACCGGCACGCCATTCCAGGAAACCCTCGATATCCTGATGGGAATGCAGGCATGAGCGGCAGCATCCGCCGCGCCAAGCGCGAAGTCGCCGATGTGCCGGAACCGAAACGGCCCGACCGCCGCCTGGATCAACTGCTGCATGTGCGCAAGCAGCGCCTTGGCCGCCTGGAGCGCGAACGCGGCACGGCGCGCGAGGCCTGGCGCAGCTGCCGTCAGAGCCTGCGCGAGTGCAAGCTGCGCAAACGGGAGGCCTTGCAGCAGGCGGTGCAATTCTGGCAGGAGGCGCGCGCCAGCTTCCTGGGGATGACGATCACCAGCGGCCAGTTCCACGTTGCCAAGGCGCGTTACGAGCGCATGAAGGAAGATGCGGCCCAGCTCAATCTGCGTTGCCAGGAAACCGTGCGGCGCTGCCGCGCGGCCGGGACGCGCTATTTCGCTGCGAATGAGGAAGTGCAGCGTGCCCAGCGGCAGCAGGAAAAGCTGGGCATCCTGCGCGATGAAATGCGCGCGCTGAGCCTGCAAAACGCGGAGGGAGGATGAACCGGTTGCCGCTGGTCCTGTCCACGCGCCAGCTGGAGGAGCTGCTGCCCAAGGCGCCTTTGCGTCCCGGCCAGAACCCTGCAGCGCGCTATCCGGCCGGTGGCGCCCCCGCCGCGCCGCCACCGCCGCCATCGGTTTCGCGGCCCCCGCGCAGCCACGCCAGACCCGCCGCGCCCTCGACGGCGGAAGCGGGCAGCCGCGCTCCTGCAGCGCCGCGCGAGCCGCCGGCCGGCGCGCACCAGGAGTGCGCGGCCGGCGAGCCGGCGTCGATGGCGCGGCAGCAGGGCGGCGGCAATGAATCGGAGCAGGACGATGCCGGGCCGCTGGCCGCGGCGGCCGCGTCGTCCGATAGCGCGGCCGACGAGGCCGAAGCTATCGCGGCCTTGCTGCCCAATGGCGCCAGCAGCGGCATCTTCGAGGTGATTTTGCCCAATGGCGAGACGCTGGGCGTGGCCGTGGACAGCACGCCGGCGTCCGTCACCTACCATTTGAAACCGGCCTGCCCGCGCACCGCCGAACGTTTGCGTGGGCAGCAAAGGGAACTGACAGGCCATCTGGAACGACGTATAGGCAAGGGCGTGTCCCTGACCATACTGTAAGCGGCGGCCGGACCGGCCGCCGGTCCAACCCAGGAGAACCGCAATGGCGGAATCGGAAGTGCTGCCTGCCGCTCCAACGCGGCCCGCGCGTTTGCAGCGGAGCGCCGTCAGTGCCACTTACGCTGAACTGAGCCGGCGCGCGGCCGGTGGCTTGTGCTGTCGCCACGATGCGATGACCCTGCGTCTGGAATGGGCTGGCGCATCGGATGCAGCGCCGCCTGGCGCCGCGCTGTGCCTGGATGGCCCGGCCGGCCAGCTCTGGCTCGACGATGGCGCCGCGCTGCTGCATGGCCTGAGCGGCATCGATCCCCTGGCCACCGCATCGGCTCCGGCGGCGCAGCGGGAATGGCTGGATGCCGCCTTGCTCGGACGGCTGGCGCGCACGCCGCTGGCGCCGCTGCGCTCGCTGCAACGCGAGGCTGCAGTGCCGCCCCAGCTGCTGCCGCTGCATCTGAGCCTGGACGATGGCACGCATATGGCGGCCACGATTGCGCGGGCCTCGCCGCAAACCTGGCTGGCGCTGCTGAACCACGGCGCCTGGCACGCGCCGGGCGTCTCGTGGCCGGCACTGGCGCAATTGCCCATCGTCCTGCCGGTGCGCATTGCCACGCACAGCTTGCCGCTGGCGGCCTTGCAAACACTGGCGCCGGGCGATGTGATCCTGCCCGGCGCGCCCCGTTTCGACATTCATGGCGCGGGCAGCCTGTCCCTGGGCGGCCGGCTGCTACAGGTGCGCTACGGCGCCCCCGGCCTTTTGGCCATTCTTTCAATGGAGATGCAATTGAACCAAGACAGTGAAGAAGGCGGCGAACAAGCGCGCCAACCCGTGGCGGCGCCGCAGGAAGCGGTGACGGAGGAGACGCCGGCCCAGACCGCACCGATGGCGGACGATGCCGCCCTGGATCAATTGCCGCTGGCGCTGAGTTTCGAACTGGGCGTGCTTAGCTTGAATCTCGGCCAATTGCGCACACTGGCGGCGGGCGCGGTGCTGCAGCTGGAGCAGGGCAGCGCCGAAAGTATCGCCATCCGTTGTTCTGGGCGCGAACTGGGACGGGGCGAAGCGGTCGATGTGGATGGACGCCTCGGCATCCGCATCACTTCCTGGAGCGCGGCATGCTGAGTACGCAGCCCGACGTCATTTCGTTTTCATTGATCCTGGCGTCGCTGGCGCTGATACCGCTGCTGGTGGTGACGACCACCTCTTTCCTCAAGCTGTCCATGGTCATGCTGGTGCTGCGCAGTGCCATCGGCGTGCAGCAGGTGCCGCCGACGCTGGCGATCTACGGTATCGCGCTGGTGCTGACGGGTTTCATCATGGCGCCCACCATCCAGCAGATCGGCCAGCGCGTGGCCCAGCCGGCGCCGCCCGTCGTCAGCACGCATACTTCGCCCGTGCTGGCCAAAGCCATCGACGCATTCGAGCCGCTGCGCGGTTTCATGATGAAGCACGGCAATCCCGATCAGCGCGAATTGTTCCTGGCGTCGGCAAAAAAACTGTGGCCGGAAGATTACGCCAGGGAGGCGCGTTCCAACGACCTGCTGGTGCTGATTCCCGCCTTCGTGGTGTCCGAGCTGCAGGCAGGATACGAAATCGGCTTCCTGATTTACATACCCTTCGTCGTCATCGATCTGCTGGTGTCGAATCTGCTGATGGCCCTCGGCATGCAGCAGGTCAGCCCGCAGACCATCACCATTCCGCTCAAGCTGCTGCTGTTTACGCTGGTTGAGGGCTGGGGCAAGCTGCTGCATGCGCTGGCGGCCTCGTATACCTGAAAACGCAGAAAGGAATGCCGTGTCAGAAACTCTGAACTTCTTCCAGCAGGGCCTGTGGCTGGCCGTCATGCTGTCGGCGCCGCCGCTGATTATCGCCACGCTGTGCGGCGTGACGGTGTCGTTGCTGCAGGCCGTGACCCAGATCCAGGACCAGACCTTGCCCTATGTCGTCAAGCTGGTGGCGGTTGCCGTCACGCTGGCGGGCATGGGCCGCTGGATCGGCGTGCAGCTGATTCAGCTGACCGATCTGGCTTTCGCCATGCTGCCGTCCGTGGGCCGCTAAGCCATGTCCGATCTCGGCAACCTGCAGCCGGCGCTGCTGGTCGATATGCAGAACGCCATGGTGGCCCTGGCCCTGAGCACGCCGCGGATTCTGGTCTGCCTGGTGATCCTGCCCGGCTTCGGCCTGAATGTGTTGACCGGGATGGCAAAAAATATCGCCGCCATGGCCATTGCCCTGCCGGCTGCGCTGCCGACCTACTATGCCGTGCAGCGCTTCGGTCCGGACTTTCTGATGTGCGGCATGCTGATCTTCAAGGAGGCGGGCATCGGCCTTTTGCTGGGCATGTTGACCGCCATGCCGCTGTGGGCGGTGCAGTCGGTGGGCGCGATCCTGGACAGCCAGCGTTCGGCGGTCCAGATCCAGACCAATAACGCGGGCGTGGACCGCGACGCCAGCGCCATCGGCGGCGTGCTGATTCAGGCCGTGGTGCTGGTCATGGTGCAGGCCGGCCTGTTCCTGGCGCTGGCGCGCATTCTGGTGGAAAGCTATGCCGCGTGGCCGGCATGGTCGCTGGCGCCGCCCTTCGAGCCTGGCCATATGGACCTGCTGATCAAGCGTTTTGGCCTGCTGTTCTGGCACATCATCGTGTACGGCGCGCCGGTGATCGTGCCGCTGATCCTGATCGAACTGGCGTTCGCCCTGATCGGCGTGTTTGCCTCCAATCTGCAGGTATCGTTCGCCTCGGCGCCGATCAAGAGCCTGACCGGGGTGGTGATCCTGCTGCTGTACTGGCCCACGCTGGCGCACCACGTCGCAGGCGACTTTTCCCGTCTGCTGGATCTGACTGGCAGTCTGGTCGGCGTGCAGCGCGGCCCGTAAAGCCGCGAAGGAGAGTCGCGTGAGCGATGAAAAGAACGAAGAACCCACAGACAAGAAGATTGAGGATGCGCGAAAGAAGGGCCAGATTGCGGTCAGCCGCGATCTGGCCCGCCTGGCGACGCTGGTGGCGGTGGCGGAAACGGCCTTTGCCACGGAAGCGCTGTGGCGCGACTCCCTCGATGGCCTGTTTGAGCTGGGTATTGTCAGTATCGGCCGCCCTTTCCAGGGGGCGATGTGGGACGTGCTGCAGGCGGCGGGCCTGCTCCTGCTCGTCGTTTTCTGCGTTTGCTTCCTGATCTGCATCGTGGTCGGCGTGGCGGCGCACTGGGGCCAGTTCGGCGTGCTGATCGCCGCCGAGTCGGTCACGCCGAAATTCGACAAGCTCAATCCCGTCAACGGCTTCAAGCAGCTGCTGTCGAAAAAGAAGCTGATCGAGCTGCTGATTTCGGTGGCCAAGGCGGGCCTGATCGGCTGGATGGTGTATAGCCTGACGCGCAGCGCGTTGCCTGTGATCGCGCAGCTGTCCACCGGCGAGCCGAGGGATGTGTATTTCGCCTTTATCACGCTGCTGAAGTCCATCTTCCACAGCGTCGTCATTATCTGCCTCTGCCTGGGTGCCGTCGATTTCGCCATGCAGAAGCACTTCCACAAGAAGGAGCTGATGATGGACATGGAAGAGATCAAGCGCGAATACAAGGAATCGGAGGGCGATCCGATGGTCAAGGGCCAGCGCAAGCAACTGGCGCGCCAGTGGGCCAACGAAGGGCCGGTGGCACGCACCGAGGACGCCAATGCGGTGGTGGTCAATCCAAGCCACTTTGCCGTGGCCATGTTCTATGACCCGGCCGCCGGCATGGTGCCCCAGGTGATTGCCAAGGGACGGGATGCGACGGCGCAAGCCATGATGGCGCGCGCGCGCCTGCATGGCATTCCGGTGATTCGCCACGTATGGCTGGCTCGCACGCTGTACGCCGGCTGCAAGCCCGATATGGAAGTGCCGCGCGCCAGCTACGAGGCAGTGGCCCAGGTCTATGCGGTGGTGATGGAGCTGATGCAGTCGGGACAGGGTGGAACCGATGTGGAGCTGGAAAGTTATGGCGAGGCGCCGCCCGGCATGCTGGCATTGAGCGCGGCGGAAGCCGCGGCGCAAGGAGAACGCAATGCAGACTAAGGTCAAAACGAAGGAAGTGCCAAAGCGTCACGAGCCCTTGCTTGTGGAGGCGGAGCACTGCCAGAACGCGCGCGCCAAGCCCACCAGGCAAGTGCGCGGACGCTTGATGCTTGCTCCCAGGACGGGCGCGGGCCTTCTGTACGAAGCCGATATGGATGATTTGGGCAACGACAATCTTTACGACGAGACACCATCGATGGGACTCCTCGCCTCGCTGCTGCAGGACGAAACCGATACCGGACCAGCGGATGGCGAGGACCGCCTGCATCATCTGGCCATGGTGAACGGCCAGGCTCAGCCCCTGTTGCGCCGCCCGCAGCCAAAGCCCGCCCCGCGCATGCCGACGGTTCGTCCCGGTTCGCGCCTGGCCTGCGAGCGGCGCTGTGGCGGCGCGGGCTGCGATCCGACCAATAGCCACGGTTGCGGCGGCGTGTTTTGTCTCGATGGGGCGGAGCAGCTTTAAGGACCGGTCGTGGCAGTGGAACCGCAAGCGCCGGCCATGCCACCTATTGCCTGGGCACGGAACGCCCGGCAGCAAGGGCGCGCCGCGATCGATTTACTTCATGGAGGCAGTGTGGGTACTCAAATCAGTATGGCGGTGCAGAGCGCCGCATCCGGTCTGGCCGGCAAACCCGGTCCATCCGTTCCCGAAGCCGGTGCGGGGAGCGATAGCGCCGCGACCTTCAAGCTGCACCTGCAATTCCACCAGCAGGCGCGCATCGACGGACAGCAAAAGCTGGCGGTGCCGGAAACGGGCCGCGACAGCCTGGCAACCGTCATGGCCGATCGCGCCGCCGGCCTGGCCGGCGATGTGAACCGCCACCAGCAATACGTATCCAGGCTGCTTGAGCGGGCCACGGCCAGCGCCGATTCCATGCAGATGATGAAAGCGATGATGGCCCTTAACGACTACCAGCTGCGGGTGCAGACCATTTCCAAGGTGGTGTCGAAAGCCAGCAGCTCGGTGGACTCGCTGACCAAGCTTCAGTAAGCGCCATGGGCAAACGACTTTGTCTTCTGTTTGCCCTTGCCGCCCTGCTTTCGGGATGCGGCAAGGTGGTGGTGCTGCAGGCATCGCTGCAGGACGTCGACGCCAACGAGGTGGTGCAGGCGCTGACCGCGCAAGGCATTCAGGTTGAGAAGCGCCAGGAGAAGACCGGCGTCAGCCTGACGGTCAAGGAAGACGATCTCTCGCGTGCCACCAGCGCCATGCAGGCGGCCGGTCTGCCGCGCCGCAACCGGTCCAATCTGGGCGAGGTGTTCAAGAAGCAGGGCATGATTTCCTCCCCGATGGAGGAGCGCGTGCGCTACATCCATGGCCTGTCGGAAGAGCTGGAAGCGACCTTGCAACTGTTCGACCGGGTGCTGTCGGCCCGCGTCCACGTCGTGCTGCCCGAGCGCATCGCGCCGGGCGAAGCGATCCAGCCCTCGTCGGCGGCGGTGTTCATTCGCTACCGGGCGCCGTTGGACGAGGATGCCGTCACGCCGCGCGTGCGGCGTCTGGTGTCCTCCAGCATTCCGGGTCTGAGCGGCGAGGATGGGCGCAGCAAGGTGTCGGTGGTGATGACGCCGGCGGAAGCCGCGCCGCCGCCGCCTGCCTGGACCATGGTAGGGCCTTTTCATGTGGCGGCCGAATCGGCCTCCGGCCTGCGCTATGCGCTGACGGCCATGGCGCTGCTGGTGGTGGCGGGTATGGCGGCGGCGGGCTATGGGCTGCTGCGCAACCATCCGATGCTTGCCAGGTTCGGTAAGCGGCGTACTCCGGCAGCGGCGCAAGAATAACCATGGACGCCGTTGCTGTGACGCCGGACAGCGCCTCGAGCGCCTTGAGCGAGCGCTTCCTCGATTGGTGGTTCACGCCATGGCTGCTGGCCGGCATCGATACGCCCGCCCCGGCTGACGCGGACAGCGCTGCGCTGGCGGTGCGCCTCGCCTACCGCCCGTGGTGCGCGACAGCTGGCGTGCGTGCCGCGCTTCCTGCTGCATTCGACGGCGCTTGGCAGCAGCTGGCGGTGTGCGACGGCGCCTTGCTGCGCCGCGCCGCGCTGCTGTATGGCGGCTTACTGGCGGCGCGTGAAGGAAGGCGTGAAGCGCTGGCGGCGCTGCCGCTCGCTGCCCGCCGCTGGTGCCTGGCCACGGCGGCCATTCAACCGCTGACAGCCCAGCGACCGCCGACGGGAGCGTGCGAAACCGATGCCCTGAACGAGCTGGCGCTGCTGCTGGAACAAGGCTTCCCCGGTATGTGGGACCGCTTGCGCCTGCTGCTCCCCGCCGGCATGGCGCCGGACGCCGATGCCGCACCGGCGGATGTGGCGCAAGCCGGTGGTGCCGCGGCGCGCAGGCGTTTGCGTTGCTGGAACCTGTGCTTGCAAGGGGCGCGCCAGCTGCCATTTCAAGGAGACCAATAAATGAAAGCTTTCTGTGCGGCGCGCATGAGCACCGACCAGCGTCTGTTACCCAGCCACGGCGTGCTGCATGCTACGGCGCGTGAAGTGACGGCCGATGCGCAGTTGCTGGCCGCGCGCATCGTCGAACAAGGCCGAGCCGAAGCCGCGCAGTTGCTGGCCGAGGCGCAGGTTCAGGCGCGGCAAGCGGTGCAGGCTGCGGAAACACGCGTGCTGGAGCAAAGCGTCCAGCTGCAGCAAGGGATGGAGGCCGCCATGGCCGATCTGCTGGAACAGGCGCAGGACATCGTTCTCCGCCTCGCTGCGGAGCTGTACGACCGGCTGGTGCTGGAAACGACGCCTCAGGAAAAAGTCGCCGCCGCCTGCCGCCGTCTGCTGCGCGAAGCCCCGCCCAAACTGGTGAATACCGTACTGCGCCTGCATCCCGGGGATATGCCCGCGCCGGATGGCACGCCATGGCCTTGCGAGGCCGATCCCGCGTTGGCGCCAGGCTGCTGCAGGCTGGAAGCCGATAGCGGTGAATGGCGTGCCGATTTCAATGCGGCGGCGGCATCCTTGCGCCAGGCGCTGGCGACGCTGCCGCCGCCAGACGCTACGCCTGCGGCCACGTCAGCCCTCGCACCGGACGCCATGGAAGACATCGCAACTGCTGCCGGCTGAATTTTCCCGCCGCCGGCGAACCGGCGGCAGGCGCAGCGCCACTCACCATCACAGCCCAGACCACGGCGCCATGCGCGGATGGTCCGGGATCAAATTCGTCTCTCAGGAGAATCGCCATGTCCAGCAATCAAAACTCTGTCGTGCAGTCCATCCATCGCCTTGATCGCAAGTTCGACGACACCGGCAGCCAGATGCACGATTTTTACAGCCGCCAGACCAATGGCGAGATGCCCGATCCGAATGAGTTCATCCGTTTGCTGCAGCAGCAGGCCATGGTCCATAGCGCCATGACAGCGCAATTCGGCCTGCTGCAAAAGCCGCTGAAAACTGTGCTCAATGAAACGAAGTAAGCCATGAGCGCCCATAACGCACAGTGGCTGGCGGATTTGCCGGCCGATGCGCCGCTGATGCTCGACGGCGAATCAGCCTACCTGACGGTGGCCGAGGATGGCGCCGAGCTGGGCGTCTACCTGTTGAGCGGCGCTACCGATGCGCAACTGGAAGACGCGGCCCGTACCGGCTTCCAAAGCGCGCGTCAGTTCGACGCCGGCCTTGCCCTGCGCGAGGACGGCAGCACCTTGGTTCTGTGCCAGTGGCTGCCCGACGTCGCCAGTTGGGAAGATGCGGCCGGCGCCCTGGAGCAACTGCTCAACCAACTGGCCATGTGGCGCGCCGCGCTGGCCCCGAGCCGCCCGCGTCATGACGGCGCCGCCGATCCCAGCGAACAGCGGATTCGCGCCCTCTTTGCAGCGGGGGCGCGATGATGCGCGCCGCAGCCTTGCCGCGCACCGGCAAACTGCTGGCGGTCCTCGCGCTGGCCGTGCTGCTGATGCTGATAGCGGCCGGCGTGCAGGCTGCCGTTCCCGCATCCTGGAAAGGAACGGGCCTGGCCATCAATGCCGGCGGCATGACGCTGCGCGCCGTACTGGAGGAATTCAGCCGCGTGTATGGCGTCCGCCTGGTGCTGGACGTTCCCGGACAGCGTCTCATGACCGGGCGGCTGGCCGCCGCCAGCGGCAGCGAATTTCTCAACCGCCTGGCCCCGGCCTGCCAGTGCAGCTGGTTTGTCTACAGCGACACCCTCTACATCGTGCCCGCCAGCGACCACAGTTCGGTGCGGCTCCAGCTGGGCGAAGACGCAGTGCAGGATGCGAAAGCGGCCCTGGTCGGCGTCGGCTTGTTCGACGAACGCTTCGGCTGGGGCGAGCTACCCGACGTCGGCACGGTGATCGTCAGCGGCCCGCGCCGCTACGTCAAGCTGGCGCGCGAAATCCTGCTGCCGGACGCGCGCGAGGCCAAGGCGCGCGGCCGGCGCGTGATGGTCTTCAAGCTGAAATACGCCAGCGCCATGGACCGCACCATCAACGCGCGCGGCCAGAGCGAAACCATCCCGGGCGTGAAGACCATTCTGAGCGGCTTGCTGCTCGGTCCCAACACCGGTGAAAAACTGGCCGAAACCAGCCAGTTCGATATCGCTGCCAGCAAGCGTTCGCGGCAAAGCAAGGTGGGGCAGGGCGAGGCGCAGGAGCTGCCGCGCGGCAGTCCCTTTGTGCCGATCTTCTCGCCGCCCACCAACGGCAAGGGCGAACTGCCGCCCCGCTCTCCGCGCGCCGAAGGCGAAGGACGCAAAGCCGCGCCGGCGGCGGAACCGGGCAAGCTGCGCATCGAAGCCAGCGCCGCCATGAACGCCATCCTGATCTACGACGACGTGCAGCAGCGCGAAATGTACGCCGCCCTGATCGCCGAACTCGATGTACCGCCGCAGCAGATCGAGATCGAAGCCCTGATCATCGACATGGACCGCAGCAATCTGTCGGATATGGGGGTGGAGTGGGGCGTGCGGGCCGGCGCTGTCGATGCCGTCTTCAACTCGACCAAGAGCGATTCCGGCGGCACGCAACTGCCGCTGCCCGGTGCCACGCTCCTGATCAGCAATGTCAACCGCTTCTACGCCCGCCTCAAGGCGCTCGAAGCGAAAGGCGAGGCGCGCGTGCTGGCCACGCCGACCGTGCTGACGCTGGATAATGTGGCGGCGGTGCTGGACCTGAGCCAGACCGCCTACGTGCCGCTGGTGGGCGAGCGTGTGGCCGACCTGGCCGATGTCACGGCGGGTACCCAGCTGCGCGTGATCCCGCGCATCATCCGCGAACCGGATGGCGCCAAGGTGCATCTGGAAGTCGATATCGAGGATGGCTCGCTGGACAGCGCCGGCAACAGCGGCACGACCAAGGATGCGCGCAGCAATGTGCGCGTCACCCGCTCCACCATCAGCACGCAAGCCATTGTCGACCTGCAGCAGACGCTGATGATCGGCGGCTACCGCGCCGAACGCATGTCGACCGACAAGCAAAAGACTCCGCTGCTGGGCGACCTGCCGCTGTTGGGTGGCATGTTCCGCAGCGAGAGCGAATCGCGCAGCACGCGCGAGCGCCTGTTCCTGATCACGCCGCGCCTGAGTGGCCCGGACCGCTCCAAGACCGAACCGGCATCGGGCAAAGGGCGCAAACCCAAGGCGCCAGCGGAACCGGTGCAGCAGGCGGCGGTGGTGGCGCCGCCGCCTGCTAAGCCAGCAGCTCCTGCGCAGCAGATGTCACCTGGGCAGGTTGCCGTTCCACGGCTACCTGCGCAGGCCAGCGCGGCGGCTACTTCCAGCTCAAAGCCAAGCCTTCCCAACACAGCGACGGCCACGGAGCGCGCTCCATGGGCTTTGATACCGGCCGCGGTGTCTTCCCGCCAGCTTGAACAGCATTGATGATCGTTCTCGCGGAATCGCAACGCCGGCCAGATATCAAAGCTTGATGCCTGACCGCGCTACAGCTTACGTACCGACTACTACGATATCTGATGCGGTGAGCGTTTTTTGCCCGGTTAGCGTCGCGATTTGAATTGCGGCTGCTGTTCCGACACCATCCTGGTCGAAATACAAAGCACCAGAAGTCGTGTTATAGAGGAATTGAGCCACCGTACCTGATGGAGCAGGCGTTGTCGTGCCGCTTATTAGCGACACGGCAACCCCAGTAGCCAGACCAAAATTACTTCCAAGGACTTGAATAACATCCGCGCCTGAATTGAAGTCCGTAATACTGTCTATTCCTTGGTCGGAGCTGACAAATCTGAAAATATCCTTGCCAGCGCCACCGGCCAGGATGTCATTGCCATAGCTGCCAATTAGTATATCGTTGCCGGCATCACCGCTGATGTTGTCAGCACCGTTGCCGCCGTCGAGCACATCATCCTTATCGGCGCCAGTGATCGAGTCGTTGCCGCCCAGGCCGTTGATGCGGTTGGCGTAGCCACTGAGGCCAAATAGATTATCTGCACCTTCGGTGCCGTTCTGCCGCTCGGCCATGGCTGCCACATCCCAGACCGTGCCGTCGGCAAAAACGACTTTCTCGATGCGGTTGACCGAAGAATAGAAATGGTCGACCACAGTGATCTTATCGGTGGCGTTGATGCTGAAAGTGAGATCGCGGCCATTGCTGCTGCGGCTGATCAGAACCGCATCAGCATTGATGCCTGCGCCGAATTGCAGCTTGTCGCTGTTGCCGCTGGTGGGGTCGTAGTCGTTGATGATATCGAAGCCATCGCCCAGATTGAACACATAGGTGTCGTTGCCAACTCCCCCGGCGAGGGTGTCGTTGCCGGTGCCGCCGCTGAGCACGTCATCCTTATCGGCGCCAGTGATCGAGTCATTGCCGCCCAGGCCGTTGATGCGGTTGGCGTAGCCACTGAGGCCAAATAGATTATCTGCACCTTCGGTGCCGTTCTGCCGCTCGGCCATGGCTGCCACATCCCAGACCGTGCCGTCGGCAAAAGCGACTTTCTCGATGCGGTTGACCGAAGAATAGAAATGGTCGACCACAGTGATCTTATCGGTGGCGTTGATGCTGAAAGTGAGATCGCGGCCATTGCTGCTGCGGCTGATCAGAACCGCATCAGCATTGATGCCTGCGCCGAATTGCAGCTTGTCGCTGTTGCCGCTGGTGGGGTCGTAGTCGTTGATGATATCGAAGCCATCGCCCAGATTGAACACATAGGTGTCGTTGCCAACTCCCCCGGCGAGGGTGTCGTTGCCGGTGCCGCCGCTGAGCACGTCATCCTTATCGGCGCCAGTGATCGAGTCATTGCCGCCCAGGCCGTTGATGCGGTTGGCGTAGCCACTGAGGCCAAATAGATTATCTGCACCTTCGGTGCCGTTCTGCCGCTCGGCCATGGCTGCCACATCCCAGACCGTGCCGTCGGCAAAAGCGACTTTCTCGATGCGGTTGACCGAAGAATAGAAATGGTCGACCACAGTGATCTTATCGGTGGCGTTGATGCTGAAAGTGAGATCGCGGCCATTGCTGCTGCGGCTGATCAGAACCGCATCAGCATTGATGCCTGCGCCGAATTGCAGCTTGTCGCTGTTGCCGCTGGTGGGGTCGTAGTCGTTGATGATATCGAAGCCATCGCCCAGATTGAACACATAGGTGTCGTTGCCAACTCCCCCGGCGAGGGTGTCGTTGCCGGTGCCGCCGCTGAGCACGTCATCCTTATCGGCGCCAGTGATCGAGTCATTGCCGCCCAGGCCGTTGATGCGGTTGGCGTAGCCACTGAGGCCAAATAGATTATCTGCACCTTCGGTGCCGTTCTGCCGCTCGGCCATGGCTGCCACATCCCAGACCGTGCCGTCGGCAAAAGCGACTTTCTCGATGCGGTTGACCGAAGAATAGAAATGGTCGACCACAGTGATCTTATCGGTGGCGTTGATGCTGAAAGTGAGATCGCGGCCATTGCTGCTGCGGCTGATCAGAACCGCATCAGCATTGATGCCTGCGCCGAATTGCAGCTTGTCGCTGTTGCCGCTGGTGGGGTCGTAGTCGTTGATGATATCGAAGCCATCGCCCAGATTGAACACATAGGTGTCGTTGCCAACTCCCCCGGCGAGGGTGTCGTTGCCGGTGCCGCCGCTGAGCACGTCATCCTTATCGGCGCCAGTGATCGAGTCATTGCCGCCCAGGCCGTTGATGCGGTTGGCGTAGCCACTGAGGCCAAATAGATTATCTGCACCTTCGGTGCCGTTCTGCCGCTCGGCCATGGCTGCCACATCCCAGACCGTGCCGTCGGCAAAAGCGACTTTCTCGATGCGGCTGACCGAAGAATAGAAGTAGTCGACTACAGTGATCTTATCGGTGGCGTTGATGCTGAAAGTGAGATCGCGGCCATTGCTGCCGCGGCTGATCAGAACCGCATCAGCATTGATGCCTGCGCCGAATTGCAACTTGTCGCTGTTGCCGCTGGTGGGATCGTAATCGTTGATGATATCGAAGCCATCGCCCAGATTGAACACATAGGTGTCGTTGCCAACTCCTCCGGCGAGGGTGTCGTTGCCGGCGCCGCCGCTGAACACGTCATCCTTATCGGCGCCAGAGATCGAGTCGTTGCCGCCCAGGCCGTTGATGCGGTTGGCGTAGCCACTGAGGCCAAATAGATTATCTGCACCTTCGGTGCCGTTCTGCCGCTCGGCCATGGCTGCCACATCCCAGACCGTGCCGTCGGCAAAAGCGACTTTCTCGATGCGGTTGACCGAAGAATAGAAGTAGTCGACCACAGTGATCTTATCGGTGGCGTTGACGCTGAAAGTGAGATCGCGGCCATTGCTGCTGCGGCTGATCAGAACCGCATCAGCATTGATGCCTGCGCCGAATTGCAACTTGTCGCTGTTGCCGCTGGTGGGGTCGTAGTCGTTGATGATATCGAAGCCATCGCCCAGATTGAACACATAGGTGTCGTTGCCAACTCCTCCGGCGAGGGTGTCGTTGCCGGTGCCGCCGTTTAAGATATCGTTACCATCGTATCCATAAAGTTTGTCGGCTGCGGCTGTACCTGCTAGTAGATCTGCTCGGGAAGTACCAGTAATGTTATGTTCGGTGGATGCTGCTAAGCGGACCGTCCAACTGCTCAACTCCTCAGCGAATGCGCCGAGATTTGAGATGCTTGAGATTTGAGCACCCAGAAATGGAATAGCTTCCCAGCCAATGCTAGCCAAACGTGCTTCTCCAACGGAGCTAATGAACTCAATGAGTTCGATGATGCCCTGCTGCTGGTTTGCGGAAACTGCTTGTTTAAACGCGTTCTCAAGTACTTCGAACTTTGCTGGTCCTTGGCAGTCTTCAAGTAGCAGTTTCGTATATAACTTCAAATGCGTCTCAGGTATCAGTGACTCGTAGATGTCGCCTTTGAACCGGTCGTAGGCCAGCGAAATACTTGCTATTTGCTCAGTTGATAAGTTCACCGTTATGCTGCCAGACGATTTATCCAACGGCGTGAAACGAGCTTCGCCGTTGGTTCCGCCATAAGTGAAGCCCATAAAACACTCCACCACGCCCAGCTTGCGTACGAAACCGTCATAGGCTGTAGAGCCAACACTCAGGCCAGAGAGGTTGTAGACAAGTTTGACGCCGGTTGCGGTGAATGCATCGGCCTGGGCTTTGAGTGATTTCACACCAGCTGTGCTGGCCCATTTTTCGATGAAGCCATCCAGCTTATCGATCTGCCCTTGACGAGTTGTTTGCTGAGTGTAGAGCTGCACCCAGTTACCCAGATCACTTGACAGACTAATGGCTTCGGACAAGTCGCGCACCCAGCCTGCGCCATGTAATTCGGGTAATGCTTTCGCCTGTTCGGTGAGGGAAATATGATCGGAGAACTGGCGGTAGAAAGTATTGACCAGCAAATCCAGATTGACGGTGGCGCCGTTGACTTCGCCGGTTGCGCCGGTGCTGCCATTGCTGCGGGTAAACGCGCCGGAGGCGGTTTGCACATTGCCGTTGCCGAGATCGGTACGCACGGCATTGGCGTTGACGCTGATCGACACGATGCTGTTGGTGGCCAACGTGCTCAGCTCATTGGCCTGGCTGACGCCATCCTGGTTTAGGTCGCGCCAGATGCGCAGGTTGGCGAATACGCTGTCCAGTGCATCGATTTTCCCATCCTTGTTGGCATCGAAATCCTTGAGCGCATCAAAGCCATCGCTGGCCAACTGGCCATTGGCTTTGCGCGTATCGACGCCAAACAGTTCGCGGCCGGAATCGATGGTGCTGTTGCCATTGCGATCAAGTACCAGCCAGCCATCGTCGGGTTTGATCCAGCCTGTGCCTGTCTTGACGCCATCGGCATCGTGGTCGAACAGGATCACCGTCCCATCACGGGTGCTGGTGGTTTCAATGCCGTCGCCGTCCAGATCAAGGACGAGGGGATCGCGCCGGGGCGGCGTGCTGCCCCAGGCCGCGGCATCCGCGCCGCCTTTGCCCAAGCCAAGCGCTGCGCCCAAGCCGCTGCCCAAGCCGCCAATGCCGCCCAGGTTGGTAAGGCCGGTCGATCCGGGCGGATGAAATGGATCGCCAATTTTCTTGATGTCGTCAATATTATGGGTCGGCCACAGGTCGCCCTCATAGCCGATCGGATTCAGGCCGCCTTTTTGCAAGGCCTTCCAGGTAAAGTCGATACAGCTATTGTTCAAGCCATTGTAGTAGCGGGTAAAGCCAGCAGTTTCGGGATTTTCCGCAAATTTCTTGATTTCATTGTATTGTGCTTCAGTTATATCAATAGTTCTGAAGTAATCCCTACCTTTGTAGTTTTTGCTATCGTCCCGGTAAACCTGGCCGGGGGCGAATGGATCGCCATGGTGGCTTGCATCGGGCGCGAAACCATAGCTTTCAATTGGTCCGCCCGCGCCATCGTTGAGTTCAAACCACATGTGGCCAACAGAGGATTTTTCTCCATTCGCCAGCAGGGTCCCTCTTCCTGCAATATTGATAGTTATTGTCCTCATTGGATTTTCCTATTTTCCGTGGTGGGCTTTGCTGAAAAATATGTTTTCCGGAATGGCATTGAGTGCCGGAGCAAGGTGCATGTATTTGAGGCTGACGAGATAAACGCCCGGTTCTAAGTTGATGAGAGAAATGTCGGCAGCCCTTCCGCCGTATGTCGCCCTGGTTTTTGGGTGCTCCACCAGCTCATTCAATATTTCTTCGTTTTTATTCTTTTTGCGTATGTGCACATGGATGGTGGCGGGAACACCTTGTTCGATCCATTTTCCGGAGCTATCCAACTCGGATGCGCCCAGAAGTTGGGCGAGCCTGGCCGCATCACCGGGCGTGTTTTTTTCTAAAAACTTTATGCCGAGTAAATATTGATCTTTCTTGATAATCTCAATTTCGAAATGCACCTCCTGCCCGCTTTGCGCCGTGGCAGAAGGCAATTCAAGAGGGGGGCGCGGGGGGGCTTGGCTGCCGGTGCAGGCGCTTAAGGCAAGCAAGACAATCGTCGCGAAAAGGAGGCGAATAGAGGACGTCTTTCTCTTTGGGCTAAGCATGGCTTATTTCGTCACCTTTTCTATTTTGTTTGCTTTACCCCGTTCAAAATAAACGCGAAATACTACGCTGGCTTCGCCTGGGAATTGGGATGGGTTATCGAAAGTCATGCAGATTTGACTGTCGTCGGCGGATAAAGACTGCGCCCATATGGCTTCGAGGGGATCGGTATGCGCAGGCCATCTGCTTTTGTCGAGAATAACTTTGTATTCAAAAGCCCCGGCCGCCAAATGGGCTTCATACGGACTCATGCCGAGCGACACGACCCCATCCAGAATTAAAGGCCTTCTATCCGTTGGAAACAGTTTCGGGTGCCGCGCAAACATGATTTGCGCGTGGGCTCTGCGTTCGTCGGGTGTCATTCTTCGCCTTCTATTTTCGTAACAGTGAAAATGTTGACTGAATAGTAACACTTAAAATTTCAAGGTGGAAAGCGAGAAATGGCGTGGCCGTTGAGGGAGCTAAGCGTTTGATTTTTAGAGAAAAAAGGCCTGCTTATTTAATCCTGTTTTGCAAGCTGCTGGGTAAAGCTCAAAAAGCCTGCCGTTTTGTTGAGCCTTGTTGAGAAATTCAAAATGCACTTTCGACTATATTTTCTCCACTCATGTAACGCTTGCTGCGCAGGTGTTCATGGCAGCAGCAATGCTTCGTCGATGTCATATGCCAGTAATGGCCCACAGGAGGAATGCTTTGAGCCTCACCACATTGAATGGCGCCGCAAGGCGCACCTGCGCGGTACTAGGCCTGTCGCTTTGCTGCGGCGCACTGGCCATCGCGGTAGAAACCGGCAAGCCGGCGTCCAAGCCAGCCGCCGCGCCGGCCGCCAGCCAGCCGGCGGCATCGGCCACTGCCGTACCTCAGGCCGCATCGCAGCCGGCCGTGCCGCAAGCATCCCTGGCGGAGAAAACCAAGCCGCGCGTAGCGCCGGCCAAAACGCCGCAGCGTGCCGCTAATGCCGGCAAGGCGCGTGGCGCCGCTGCTGCGGCAGTGGCTGCGCCGGTAGCTGCGCCCGTGCCGGCCGTCCGCGCCGCGCAGGACGCCTGGGATATCTCCCCTTCCGATCTGACGCTGAACGCGGCGCTGGCGCGCTGGGCGGCGGCGGCGGGGTGGCAGCTGCTGTGGGAGCTGCCGGTCGATTATGCGGTGCAGGTTCGCACCACGGTGTCGGGCTCCTTCGAGGATGCCGTCGGCACTGTCATCACTAGTCTGGATAGCGCGGAGATGCCAATGAAAGCCGTTTTCTACAAAGGGAATAAAGTGTTGCGCATCATGGGCCGGGGTGTGCAATGATGCGCCGCCTCTCTCTCAAACGTGGCCTGCCGCTGCTGGCCTGCGCGATGCTGGTACTGAGCGGCTGTTCCGGCCTGGCGGACCGCGTATCGTCCAATATCGACGATGCGGATACGAATACCTCCGGCCTGGTCAAGGAAGTGGGCCGCAATGCGCGTGGCGCCGTCGTTCCCGCTTCGCCGCGCGTGGTGCATGAAGACGGCATCTGGCTCGGAAAAAACGTGGTCAAGCTTGGCCAGCCATCCCTGCCGCCAGTCTTCTATCAAGCTGCCACCTTTGACCGCAGCATTCACTCTCTGCCCGAACTGGCGGAGCGTCTGACGCTGCGCTCGGGCATCCCGAGCCGGGTCAATGCCGATGCCGCCACCATCGCGGCCAGTTCGTTCAAGCGTGGACGCGGCAGCATGCCTGCCTTGCCGGCAGCCCGCCCATCTTCCGGTCTGCCGGTGCTGCCGCTGCCGCCCGGAGCGCCGGGTGAGGGGCCGCTGACGGATGCGCCTCCACGCAGTGCAGGCGGCGCAAACAGCGCCAATGCCAATGCCGGCGAGAGCGCCGCTGGCGATGCCAGCATCAGCTTCCAGCCCGATCTGCAAGGCGGCATCCGCTTCACGTATGCGAATGGTTCCTTCAAAGGCTTGCTCGATACCGTCGCGGCCCGTTTCGGCGTGTCGTGGAAATATGGCGATGGCGTGATCCAGTTCTATCACACCGACGCGCGCACCTTCCAGATCAGTGCCGTTCCCGGTGATGCGTCCTTCGCCGCGACCGTGACCAGCGGTTCCGCTTCGACCGGCGGCGTCGGCGGCGGCTCCGGCGGTTCGGGTTCGGGCGGCGCGGGCGGTGGTTCGGGCGGCAGCTCGGTGAATGCCAGCAATAGCCAGAATACCGGCGTCGTCTCCAAGCTGTCGGTGTATGCCGGCATCGAGAACGCGGTCAAACTCATGCTCTCGCCTTACGGCAAAGTGCTGGCGGCACCGGCCACCGGTTCGATTACCGTGGTCGATACGCCCGATACGCTGGACCGCATTGCCGCTTATCTGGATACCGCCAATAAATCCTTGTCGCGCCAGATCGTGATGAATGTCACCGTGCTGTCGGTCAACCTGGACCAGGGCGACGAATACGGCATCAACTGGAATCTGGTCTACAACAACCTGAAAAACAAATACGGGGTGGTGAACACCTTCTCCGGCGCCAGCGAGACCGCGGCGGCCTTCTCCGCCGGTATTGTGGGCAACTCCAAATTTGCCGGCAGCTCGCTGATCATGAAGGCGCTGGCCGAGCAGGGTAAGGTGCGGCGGCAGACGACGGCCTCGGTGGTCACGCTGAATAACCAGCCGGTTCCGGTACAGGTGGCGCGCCAGACCAGCTATCTGCAAAGCTCGCAGACCTCCATCGTGGCCCAGGTGGGCAGCACGACCACCCTGGTTCCGGGCGTGGTGACGGCGGGCTTCAATATGAGCATCCTGCCGCATGTGCTGACCAATGGCACGGTCATGCTCCAGTTCTCCGTCGATATGTCCACCTTGCGCCGCATCCGGCCGATTGAAGGCGCCAATGGCAGCCGCATCGAATCGCCGGAAATCGATACCCGCAACTTCCTGCAGCGCGTGTCGATGAAATCGGGCGAAACCCTGGTGATCGGCGGCTTCGAGCAGACCGACGAGAATGTGGACCGCCAGGGCGTAGGCCAGGCTTCCAACTTCCTGCTGGGCGGCGGTGTGGCGGCCAAGAGCAACAAGGAAGTGATCGTGATCCTGATCACGCCTGTGGCCATGGCCGGAGCCTGAGGAGCATCGCATGGCTCTCCATATTCTCCAGATCGACAAGACCCGCTTTGTCTGCGGCTTGTTCTGGCAGTCGCTGTCGCGCCCTCGCGAGCTGAATAAAGAGGCGAAGGAACTGGGCCGCAAGATCGGTTCCGACCTGATGGTGGTGCGGCGCGACCAGTCCACGGCGCAAGCCGGTTATGCGCAAAGCAGCGAGAGCGCCGGCCGCACGCTGCATTCGCTGGGCGCTGCCGTCTCCAAGACTATTGCGCTGGAAGGCGCTTACTACGACGGTCTGCTGCAACCGGTGCACAACTGGCTGGCGGCGTTGGCGCTGCCGGACGGGCAATGGGCTTACTTCGCCGTGCGCGACGCCAACTTCCTGCCGAATGGCGACTTCGCCGGCAGCCGTGAAGAAGTGCTGGACCGACTGTACGGCGACTATGCGCTGGGCGGCTGGAACGTGGTCATCGGCGACGAAAGCCTGGCTGGCCAGGGCTTCCACAACTTCAATGCGCGCCGCATCGAAAGCCTGCTGCCGCAGCGCAAAGACGGCGGCTTGCGCGTCCACCGCTGGTGGCGGCTGCGCCAGATCGCGCCGCAGCGCGCCCAGATCTGGCGCCTTGCCGCCGGGGTGGCGCTGTGCGTCGGCGCCGGTGGCGGTGTGCTGGCATGGCAGCACTGGCAGGCGCAGCGCCGGGTGGCCGAACTGGCGTTGCAGGCGCAGCGCGAGGAAGCGCAGGCCGTCTTGCAAAAGCCATGGGCAGGCCAGGCGATACCGGCAGTGGCTGTGCAAGCCTGCGCCGGCCGCCTGGAACATCTGACGCCCGGTGGCTGGCGTCTGGACGAGTATGTATGCCAGGGCGGCCAATTCAGCTATGCATGGTCGCGCAGCGCTGCAACGGTGGCCACCCTGCGTGAAGAAGTGCCGGAGGCGGTGATCGACGCCAGCGGCGAGAAGGCGAAATGGAGCGGGGCGCTGACGGTATCCGCGCCGGCAGAGGGCGAAGATCTGCTGGTGGAGCGGCAAGTGGTCGAACCTCTGCTGGCGCAGATGCAGGGTCTGGGCTTGCAGCTACGTCTGAACAAGCGCCCTGCAGCGGTGGTTTCCCCGCAGGGCGGCGCGCCGATGTGGCAAGCCTATGGCTTCCAGCTCGACGCCCAGGGCGTCGCTCCCCAACAGCTGGCCGCCGTGCTGCAGCGGCCAGGCGTGCGCATCGAAAAAATCAGTTATCGCGGTATGGCGTGGTTACTTGAAGGAGTCATCTATGCAAAATAAATCCGAAAAAATCTACAGTGCCATGCTTGCCCTGGTCATGGGCGCTGGCGCGCTGCTGCCGGCTGGCACTCTGCACGCCGAAACCACGGCCGCCAGCCTGACCCGCATCGAGGCGGAAACCTTGCTGCTGCGTGCCCGTGAAAAACAGCTGGACGTGCAGTCCGCCATCATCAGCAAGCAGAATGAAATCGCCGCCAAGCAGACCGTGGGCGCGATGATTACGCAGACGGCAGTGGTGGGCGATCCCGTGGTGCGGGCAGTGGAAGGCGTGGGCGAAAATATGTTCGCCACTCTGGAAATGGCCGATGGCAGCATGGTCGAAGTGCAGAACGGCAGCACGCTGTCTGGCGGCATGCGCGTCCTCTCGATCAAAAGCAATGAAGTGATGGTGCAAACGGCGAGCCGCAAACGTATCCGTTTGTCGGGCTATACGCAAAAGGTCAACACCTTCAACCCGGCCACGCCTTCTCCGGGGCTGGCCATGCCTGCACCTGCGGCGCGTGGAGGCGCGCGATGAAGCTGCGCCTGGCCTTGCCTGCCCTGGCGTCGGCCGCCTCGCCTGCGGATGCATCGCCGCAGGTCACGACGGTGCTGAGCCATTCCGGGCAGTTCGAGACGAGCGCCGAGGAACGCAAGCTGCTTTGCCTGCTGTCCGATGGCCGCCTGCTGGTGGCTGCGGGCCAGGATATGAATGTCCACGTGTTGTCCTACCAGGCGCGCCTGCAGCGCATGCAAAAGCCCTTCCGCGTCGAACACGCCAAGATCGACGAGCTGCGCCAGCTGTACGCCAGCGGCGGCGCGCTGGCCGAGCGCCGCCAGGAGCATTCGATGATGCAGGTCACGGCCAAGGACTTGCTGAGCCGGGCCTGCACGGCGCGCGCTTCCGACATCCACATCCGCGTGCGCCAGCGCGCCACGGAAATCCTGTTCCGTGTGCGCGGCGACCTGACGCCGGTCGGCGGTCAGACGCGCGAATACGGCGAGCGTCTGCTGGCAACCCTGTACGGCGCCATGGCCTCGGTCTCCGACAGTTCGTATAAGCCGACCGAGCGCCAGGACGCCAGCATCGCTGACCGCGACAAGCTGCCGCCCGAGCTGCACGGCGTGCGCATCGCCACCGTGCCGACCAGCGAAGGCACGCTGATGGTGTTACGCCTGCTGTACGTTGAGGCGGGCGACAGCGAACTGTGTCCGCTCGGCTTCAGCGAGGCGCAGGCCGAGATGCTGCAACAGATGAAGGAGCAGCCGATCGGCATGAACATCATCGGCGGGCCCACCGGCTCGGGCAAATCGACCACCCTGCAGCGCGTGCTGTCGGGCCAGATCGCCGAAGCCGAAGGCCGGCGCCATGTGCTCACCATCGAAGATCCGGTCGAATATCCGATCGATGGCGCGGTGCAGACGGCGGTCACGAATGCCGGTTCGGAAGATGAGCGTTCGCGCATGTTCGCTGCTGCCATTGCCAACGCCATGCGCCTCGATCCGGACACCATCATGGTGGGTGAGGTGCGCGACCGCGCTTCCGCGCAGAACGCGGTGCGCGCCGCGATGACGGGCCACCAGGTCTGGACCACCGTGCACGCCAACAGCGCGCTGGCCATCGCCGACCGCCTGCTTGACCTTGGCCTGTCGCCGGGTCAGGTTACGGATCACACGGTGGTGACGGGCCTGATCAGCCAGCGCCTGGTCAAGGCGCTGTGCCCGCACTGCAAGGTACCGCTGGCGGAAGCGTCGGCACCACTGCCGCCCGCCGTGATGGGACGCCTGCGTGAAGTGGTGGCGGACCTGCGCCGCGTCTTCGTGACGGGGCTGGGCTGTGAGGATTGCAACGGCCACGGCACCATTGGCCGCACCGTGGTGGCCGAAGTCATCATGCCCGACGAGCAGTTCTTCAGCTATATCCGGCGCGGCGAGAAATCGGCAGCGCAGAACTACTGGCTGCGCAACCTGGGCGGCCGCACCATGCTCGAACATGCGATCGAAAAGGTCTCGGCAGGACTGGTCGATCCGCGCATGGCGGAGCAGGTTCTGGGTCATCTGAACGCTGGCGCCGCGCTGGCGCGCCGCCATCTGCATGTGGTGGAGGAGGGCTGCGATGCGCGCTGAACTGATGCGCCACTGGGCGCGCCCGCAATTCACCGCCAACCAGCGCGTGCGCCTGTACCGCAAGATCGCCAAGATGCTGGCGGGCGGCCTGCCGCTGCTGCGCATCCTGGAAGAACTGGCGCGCCGCAACACAGGACCGGACGGCAATTACGCGCTGGCCATGGTGCTCGACGATTGCCGCCGCACCGTGCAGAACGGCCAGCTGCTGTCGGACGGCCTGGCCTGGTGGGTGCCGGACACGGAGCAGATGATCATCCTGGCCGGCGAGCAGTCGGGCCGCCTGGAAGGCAGCCTGACGGCCCTGATCGAAGTGGTGCAGGCCGGCCGCAAGATCAGGACCGAGATCGTCAGCGGTCTCGCTTATCCGCTGGCCGTCATCGCCATGATCGCGCTGTACATCTGGCTGTTCGGTGCGATGGTGATCCCGCAGTTTACCAAGCTGGCCGATCCCACGCGCTGGCATGGCGCGGCGCTGTCGCTGTACAAGATGTCGGTGTGGGTGCAGGAGTGGATGCTGCTTACAGTGGCCGGTGCGGTAGCGCTGATCGCCGCGCTGCTGTTCTCGCTGCCGGTCTGGCGCGGCAATGTGCGCGTGCTCTTCGACCGCTTTGCGCCATTCTCGATTTATCGCCTGATCGCAGGCAGCGGTTTTTTGCTGGCCTTTGCGGCTTTGCAGGCGGCCGGCGTGACGGTGGAGAAATCTCTGGCGCGGCTCTCGCTCAAGGCCCAGCCCTGGCTGCGCGAGCGGCTGGACGGCGCCCTGATGGGCGTGCGCTCCGGCCTCAATTGCGGCGAAGCCTTGCGCCACGCTGGCTATGGTTTTCCCTCGCCGGCCATCATTGATGACTTGTGCGTGTATGCCGAGTACAAAGGTTTTTCCGAGGCCTTGAAGCTGCTCGCGGCGGAATGGATGGAAGAAGGCGTAGAGGCTGTCGCTCTGCGTATGAAGGTGTTGAACGGTTTTGCCATCGTCACTTTGGCACTGGTGATCGGATGGTTGGTAACCGGCTTTTTCGGCATTCAGCAGGAGATCGCGAATGCCACCCGCGCAGTAGGTTGACGCGGACCTTTTTGAGTATGGAATCAGGCGCTGCATGCAGCGCATTTATGAGTGACTTTACCTGAACTGGAGACTTGATCATGACCCACCTGTGCCAACTGAAACAAACCGCTGCTTTCACCAATTCCCGTCAATCGGCGCAGCCGCAGCCGTCGCTCCAACTCCAGCGCGGTGCTTCGCTGTTGGAAGGTATCGCCTACCTCGGCATTGCTGCGGTAGTGGTGTTGGGTGCGGTTTCGCTGCTAGGAGGTGCTTTTAGTAGTGCAAAGTCGAATCAGGCCATTGAGGAAGCTGTCTCGATTCGTACCGCCGTACGCAAGCTTTATATAGGTCAAGGTTATCCTGCGACAGGCGTAGTCGCTGGCTTGATCGCTGCTAATGCGATTCCGGCGACCCTGACCAAAGATGTCGCTAACAGTAAATTGAAAAATAGCTGGGGTGGTGACGTGACTGTCGACGGTGCTAGCGACGGCTTTGTAATTACCTATGCGGCGCTGCCCAAAGATGTGTGCGTCAATATGGTTAGTGGTGCGAGCGGTTGGGTTGAAATCAGTCAAGGATCAAACAAAATTTCCGCCTTCCCGGCTTCCGTTGTCAATGCCACTACTTTGTGTGCCAATGCCGGCGCCAATAGTTTGGCATTCAAGGGCGTATAAGAAGGCTGAGGCTAAGTAAAGCATAGGAGGCAGCATGTGGAACATCGCGATACTGACCATGATGATGGCGGCGGCCGGCGGCTACACGGTGCTGGCCGAACGTCAGGCTGAAACCCTGGAGCAGCATTTGACGGAAGCCAGCGCGGAAAGCATGGCGAACTACCGCACTGCGGTAGTGGCCTACTTCCGCAAGTACGACCAGCAGCGCTCAACCAGCATCAGCCTGACCGCGCTGAGGAACAGCGGCGCACTACGCCCCTGGCCGCAGCTCGAGGCGCCGCCGTCACCGCCCTGGGCCAACTATCGCGATGCCGACGGCACTATCTATATCTACGCCCAGCAGCTGCCACGGCGCGAGATAACTAGAGAAATCGCGCAGCTGTCGCGCAATTCGGTACTGGCCGGCAGCTACAGCAGCGGCTCGCCTAACCTGCAATCGCCGATTCATGGCGATACCAAAATACCCTTGCTGGCCTTGGCCGGCAAGGGCGTGCCGGATGGCGCACCGGTCTGGCTGGCGGTGGTGCCATGAGGACCCATCGCAAACAGTCAGGCATGGGCCTGATCGAGCTGATGGGGGCTCTGGGCATCGGCGCTATGCTGCTGGTGGGTCTGACACGCATGGCCAATAGCTCGCTCGACGATCTGCAAAGCCAGCAAGCGGCCTATTATCAGTCGCAGGTCGTGCATGCCGCCGGTCGTTACATCAAGGCAAACCATGACAAGATCAAAACCGACACCGCCTTGCCGGGTAAAGTGATTGCGGTTAGTCTGGCGCAACTACGCACAGGTAATTTCCTGCCGACCGGCTTCGCCGAGCAGAATGCCTACAAGCAGAATACTTGCGTGCTGATTCGTCAACCCAATCCTGCCGCTGCGCCGGGCCAGTTCGATGCGCTGGTCGTCACCAGCGGCGGTGAAGCTATCGGCGATAAGGATCTGGCGGCAGCATCCATGCATGCGGGCGTGGGCAGCGGTTATATCGCCGCCCGTGAACCGGCGGTGGCGCGCGGCGCATCCTGGAGCATACCGACCGATCCTTTCCGGAATATCGCATGCACCGGTAGTTCAGTGGTGCTGTTGCGCGGAGCGGCGCAGGATGCCGGTCATCTGGTGTCGAATCTGTTTTATGACGGTGCAGGCCAGCTCACGGCAGACTTTCTGTACCGTGACAAAATCACAGACAGGCCCGATTTGAACCGCATGACGGCTCCATTGCGTCTGGGTGGCAGCGCTCTCGTCAACATCAACGAAAGCTGCCGCGACGATCTCAATGAGACCAAACCCGCTTTGGCGCTGGACCAACAGACGCGCAAACTGCTTAGCTGCGATGCGAATGGCTTCTGGCGCTCTGCCTTCGCCTCTTCGTGGCGAGAGCCGGTTGACGCGTGGGGCAGTCTGCCTTCGGCTGGCAACGAGGTCGGTGACGTGCGCATGGTAACGAGTCTGAGCCGCGCCTTCACCTTCAACGGCAGCACATGGGTGGCGCTGGCGGTGGACCAGAACGGCAATCTTGACGTGCCGGGTACGGTGACGGCGCGCGATCTGCATGCGACCAACCACATTGAATCGGATCGGGGAATCCATGCCGCCGACCACATCAAGAGCGATAAGAATCTGATGGCAGGCAATGATGTGTTGGCCGATCGTGACATAAAAGCGAAAAGGAACCTGGTCACAGAAAAAGATCTGGAAGTTAAAGGCAGCGCCAATGTGGGCTATGAGCTGACCGCGCTTGGCGTGGAGGTCAAGGGTTGGATGTCGACGCCCCAGATCTCCATATTTGATACTTTCCGCCCTGGTGACAAATGCCACTACCAGGTATGGAGCCAGCACGATCAAAAGTATGTGATTGCCTATCCGAATGGCACCGTGGTCATGGATGCTGCGTATCGGCCGCTGATCTGTGGTCTCGACCGAGTCTTCCATTACGCTAATGGATAAGGCCGTCCTGTCCCACGCCGTTAAGCGGCATGCGGCCAGCCTGGCCGCCGTCCTCTCCCTGCTATGCCTGCCCGCGCAGGCATGCTGGGAGGAGGCGGCCTCCTGGTACCGCATCAATCCCTACCTGCTGTACGCGATTGCCAAGACGGAGTCGGGCCTCAATCCCGCCGCCATCAACCGCAACAAGAATGGCAGCTATGATATCGGCCTGATGCAGATCAACAGCAGCTGGCTGCCGACCCTGCGTAAGCATGGCTTGGAAGAAAAGGACTTATACGACGCCTGCATCAGCATCCAGGTCGGCGCGTGGATACTGTCGCAGAATATGCAGCGCATGGGCGTAACGTGGGAAGCGGTGGGCGCCTACAATGCGCGCAACCCTGCGTTGCGCACCAAGTATGCGATGAAGGTGCACAGGAATCTGCCGAAAGCAGTTCTGGCGGCACAGGGAGCAGGCTATGACGATGCGCAGTAAACGCCGTCCGGCCAGCCTACTCCGCGGCCAGCTCCAGACGGTAGCCCTGCGTGTAGGCGGTGCGGATCATGACGATGCGCTTTTCGCCGACCTGCAGCTTCTTGCGCAGCTTGTAGACGTGCTGCTCGATGGTCCGGCCGGCCACCTCGCTGTCGGTACTCCAGATCACGGCGCCGATGGTGCTGCGCGAAATGTAGACGCCGGGCGAGGAAAAGAACAGCCAGGCCATGCTGAATTCGCGCGGCGTCAGTTCGATCAGCTGGCCGAGGAAGAACAGCCGGCCGCTATCGTGCTCCAGCGTGTAGCCGGCGAACTCGATGCTGCGCCGCTGGTGCGGCGTGCCGTTGCGGCGCAACAACGCATTGACGCGCGCCACCAGCTCCACCACTTCGAAGGGACGCCGCACGAATTCGTCGGCGCCTGCGTTGAGCATCAGCGCCGCCAGTTCCGCGTTGTCCAGCGGCGACAGTATCATTACAGGAGTCGCGTCGCCGCTGCGCATATTGAGCCAGGACAGGGTGCTGTTGTCCGCGTCCGGCTCTTGCGCCAGGTCGATCAGAATCAGATCCACCTCGTCGCGGCGCACGCCACGCAGCAGCGCCGCTTCCGAGGAAAACAGCTGCACTTCGAAACCGGCGCTGGCAAGGACACTTTTCAATTGTTCGGATACTGCGGCATTTTGAGTATGGCATGCGATTTTCATGTTTTTCCAAACTTATTGTTTTTGAAGGCCGCTTTAAACGGCTCTTTTACCGCACTCCTCCCCACCTGCCGCCGGGCGGTTAGGCGCGGCATTGGCTTGTTATTTACAACTTATAGTTTGCAACTTAGTAATTGGCATTTAGCAAAATTTAGTTAAGCAATAGTAAACCAAACCTGCTCATTTACGGAGCTTGTTTTAATCGTGCACACATTGACTAGTATGAAACGAGTGTGCGATTTTGGTGCAGTCCTGTGTAGAATTGCGTGGCTTGAATCCATTTCATCTTAGAGGGGAACCTGATGTCCAACGAACTTTCGAGTGCCAGTGATTTCCAGCAGAAGTTTATGCAACTGGTCGGCGGGCAGCAGTGCTTTTCCGATATCCATCTGGAGCAGGGTGCGCCAGCCATGGTCAAGACGCCGCGCGGCTGGCAGCAGTTCCACGATACGCCGCTGACCCTTGGCGATCTGCGGCCTTTGCTTGATAGTATCGACGAGGACTGGGAAGATAAAATCGTGGAAAAGGCGCTGGACCGTCCATTCCTGTTGCCGAATTGCCGCCTGCGTTGCAATATTTACCGCCTGGGGGCTGGAACCAAAGTGGCCTTATCGGTGCGCCGCCTGTCGCTTGAACCGCTGGCGCTGGAGCAGACGGGATTGCCGTCGTATGTGCGTACCATGCTTGAATCAAATAAGGGTTTAATTCTGGTGACAGGCCCGACCGGTTCTGGTAAAACCACGACGATTGCGGCCATGCTTGACTACATTAATGCAAGTCGCAATGGCCATATCGTGACGATTGAGGAACCGATTGAATATGCTTTGCAGCGCAAACAGTCGATTGTTTCGCAAAAAGAAGTGCCGATCGATACCGCCAGTTTCTCCAGCGGCCTGCGCGAAGCGCTGCGCCAGAAACCCGATGTGCTGATGGTGGGCGAGATCCGCGATTACGATACGGCCGAAACCGTGCTGCATGCGGGCGAGTCGGGCCACCTGGTGCTGGCGACCATGCATACCGGGAATGCGATCGGCGCCATCAGCAAGCTGCTCAGCTTCTTCCCGCTGGAACAGCGCAGCCAGCGCTCGGCCATGCTGGCCAGCTCCCTGCTCGGCGTCGTCTTCCAAAGCCTGCTGCCGTCCGAGGATGGCGGCGATTACGTGCTGGCCAGCGAGATGGTGTTCAACCACAACCAGCAGATCGCGTCCTATATCACCGACCCGGACAAGCTGCATATGATCGCCGACTACATGAAGCGCAAGGAAGACAATATGTCGCGGCCGCTGAACGATGTGCTGCTGCAGCTGGTGAACAAAAAAGAGATCAGCGCGCGCGATGCGCTGCGCGTGGCGTATAACCGCCTCGAATTGCGCGAGATGCTGGGCAACGTACGCTAAGATGTTTGCAGGGCCGGCGTCACTCCGCCGCCTGCAGCTCGAACACGCGCCGCTTGCGCGCATTGATCTCGGCCTGGCCGTGCCGGAAGGCGGGGATGCTGTTGAATAGCTTGTCCCAGCTGCCGTCCTTCTGCGCCAGTTTCAGGCCGCGTTCGATGCGCTCGGCCAGCCGGGGATTGGCCTGGCTGACGAAGAAGTAGTGCGGCACGCGGTAGTGCAGGAAGATGGTGGACTCCAGCACCAGCCCTTCCTTCGCATGCAGCTCCTGCTCGCCCCAGGCTTCGTGGGCGCCGCGCGGCAGGTAGTCGAAGCGCTTCACGGCCAGCATGGGGAATAGCGATTCGTAATTGATCGAGGTGACGACCGGCAGCCCGTTGCGGCGCAGGACGTCGGCCGAGGGCCAGTTCACACCCACACCGGCTTTCAGCCGGCGCAGATCGTCCAGCGTGCGCACGGCGCGGAAGCGCTCCTGCTGGTCGGCGCGGATCAGGAACACGCGGTAGTCGTTCAGCTCGCGCAGCAGGGAGACGCGCACCGGCAGCAGCTCGCGTTCGCGCTGGGGATTGGTGCCGTCCCACATCACATTGATGACGCCATCCTTTTTCAGCTCGGCCGATTGGCGCGGGCTGGTCAGCTCATGCCGGTAATGCTCGATGGTGTAGGGGCCGTCGCTGGCGGCGGTCTTGTCCAGGGCCAGGCGCAGCAGCTGGGGGAAGTAGTGGGCATGCTCCTGCGCGCTGGGATGGATCATCGGCAGTACGATGCGCAGGGTGGCTTGCGCCGTGTTTTGCGCCGCGTTCAAGACGCCGCAGAAGGCGAGCAGCAGCAGGGGGAGGGCAGTACGGAGAAGGGTGGCTGTCATGCTCTCATGTTAGCGCATCCCTTCTCCCGGGCGGCATTACTGCTTGACGAATTTCAGCGTCATGCGGTCGCTCTCGCCGATGGCGGCGTATTTGGCGCGGTCTTCATCCTTGTTGGTGAAGGTGGGCGGCAGCGCCCACACGCCGCCTTTGTGGTTGGCCTTGTCCTTCGAATTGGCGTTGATTTCCGATTTGCCCGCCAGTTTGAAGCCCACGCTTTCGGCCAGCTTGATGACATAGGCCTCGTGCATATAGCCGGACGAGGTCTGTTCGGAAGCGGGACGGCTGGCCGGCAGGCGGTGTTCGACCACGCCGAATACGCCGCCCGGTTTCAGGCTGTCGTAGACGCTGGCGAACAGCTTCTTCATATTCTCGTCGCCCGACTCGGCCCAGTTGTGGATATTGCGGAAGGTCAGCACCATATCGGCGCTGCCCTTGGGGGCGAAGTTGTAGACGCCGTTTTGCGGCTCGAAGGCGCCCAGCTGCACCTTGCCGAATACTTCCGGCTTGGCGTTCAGCTTCTCCTGGAAGCGGGTGGCGTTGCGGCGCACCGCTTCGCTGGCCGAATTGGGTGTGTTGCCGGCGGCGATCAGCTTGCCCTTGTCGCGCAGATAGGGGGCGAGGATTTCGGTGTACCAGCCGCCGCCGGGGGCCAGTTCGACCACCGTCATATCGGGCTTGATGCCGAAGTAGTTCAAAGTTTCGTAAGGGTGGCGGGCGGCGTCGCGCTGCACATTGGCGGGCGTGCGCGTGCCGCTGGCGATGGCGGCTTTCAAGGCCTCGTCGGCAATGGCGGCGCCGGCAAATCCGCAGGCCAGAACAGCGGCCAGGACGTAACGTTTCATGCAGAACCTCCTTATTATTGGTGCTCGGGGAGCGTTGCTTGATGTGGGTTCGGCGGCCGGAAAACGGCCGCCTGCGCGATCATCGGCCAAGTGCGCAAGCGGGTCAAGGGGATTCGCGGCAAGGAAACGGCCGTCCATCCCACGCCAGTGTTACCCGATTTCGCCGCCCCAGCGCCGCACATAGTCCGGTGCCGTGACCGGGCAGTCGGCGGCCGGAATCGGCGCAGCCTGCACCTGCTTGAAGGGCAGCTCGCCGACCCAGGCCTGGATGCCCATGTCTTCCTCGTCGTCGTTCGGGCCGCCGCTGCGCGTCTTGCAAGCCGCTTCGCTGAGCGCGATGCGCAGCACGGTGGTGGCGGCGAATTCCTTGTCGTTGCCGCGCCGCGTCTCGTGCTGGCGGCCGGGAGCCAGCCGCTCCATGAAGACATCCATCGTGCTGCGCTTGGCCTCGCCCTCGACGATTTCAAAGCGGCCGTAGATCATCACCGAGCGGTAGTTCATCGTGTGGTTGAAGGCGGAACGCGCCAGCACCAGGCCATCCAGATGGGTGATCGTCACGCAGCTGTCCTGTTCCAGCAACTGCTTCACCATGCGGCTGCCGTTCGAGCCGTGGATGTACAGGTGGTCGTCCTCGCGCCAGCAGGCGGTGGGAATGCAATGCGCGCCATGCGCATCCTGGAAGGCGATATGGCAGATATAGGCGGCATCGACGATGGCGTGCACACTGGCCTGGTCGTAGGCGGCGTAGTTGGCGCTGCGGCGGACGCGGGTGCGCTGGCTGGGGGCGGACGGCTGGTTCATTTTCTCCTCGGTTTGGAATCATGGGCTTGGCGGCTTGCCAGGAAGGCGCAATATAATGGCTGCGCTGGCTCTATAAAAAGGTCCAGATGTGCATAATTTTTTAGAACCACAAACCATGGATTACACCCTGCTGATCGAGCGCTTCGCGCGCGAACACGCCCACCGCGGCTGGCCACGCCAGCGCCTGCTGCATGAATGCCTGCGCTCGGCCATCCGTAGCGGCACGCTGGCCGCCGGTACGCGCCTGGTGGCGACGCGCACCCTGGCCGGTGAGCTCGGCGTGGCGCGCAATACCGTGCTGTATGCCTATGAGCAGCTGGCCAGCGAAGGTTTCGTCACCAGCGATAAGCGCGGCACCATCGTGGCCGGCATTGCGCCCGACGGCGCGGCGTGGCGCGGCGCCGAGATTCCCCAGGTCAGCCTGTCGCGCCGGGTGCACGATCTGCGGCCCCTGCACAACGCGTCCAACCGCAGCGATGCCTTCGCCCCCGGCGTGCCGGACCTGGCGCACTTCCCCATCACGCTGTGGCGGCGCATGCTGGAGCGCGCCTGGCGCGCCGCCGGCCCGGCGCAATTGAACTACGCCGAAGCGGCGGGCGAACCCGCGCTGCGCGAAGCCATCGCCGACCACCTGCGCGCCTCGCGCGGCGTGGTGTGCGACGCCAGCCAGGTCTTCATCACGGACGGCAGCCAGAGTTCGATGGACCTGTGCGCCCAGGCTTGCGCCGACGCCGGCGACACGGTGTGGATCGAAAACCCGGGCTATAGCGGCGCGCTGGCGTCCTTCCGTTCCGCCACGCTCAAGATCGAAGGCATCGCCGTCGACCGGGAAGGCATCGCACCCAAGGCGCGCGACTGGCGCGAGCGGCCGCCGCGCCTGATCTATGTCACGCCATCGCACCAGTATCCGATCGGCAGCGTGCTCTCGCTGCCGCGCCGCCTGGCCCTGATCGAGGGCGCGCGCCGCGCCGGCGCCCTGATTCTGGAAGACGACTACGACAGCGAATTCCGCCACGATGGCGCGCCGCTGTCGGCCATGCAGGGGCTGGTGCCCGATGCGCCGGTGATCTATCTGGGCACTTTCAGCAAGACCATGTTCCCGGCCCTGCGCATCGCCTACATCGTGGTGCCCAAGCGGCTGAGCGTCGCGATGGCGACGCTGCGCGCGCAATCGTCGCTGCGCGGGCGCAGCGTGGAGCAGCTGGCGCTGGCGGAATTCATCCGCAGCGGCCAGTTTGCCCTGCATCTGCGCCGCATGCGCCGCCTGTACCGCCAGCGCTGCGATGCGCTGGTGGCGGCCCTGCAAACCCATCTGGGCAAGATCGCCGAAGTGCATGGCGCGTCGAGCGGCATGCATTTGTCGCTGCGCTTGCGCGATGCGGCCTTGTCCGACGTGGAGATCACGCGCCGCGCGATGGAAGAGGGCATCTGCGTGAACGCCTTGAGCCGCCATGCGATCGGCGGCAAGACGGAGTGGAATGGCCTGATGCTGGGCTATGCCCAGGTGCCGGCCGAGGCGATGGGAGGGCTGGTGAAGCGGTTGGCGGCGATCGTCCACATGGCGGCTTACGCCGCCAACCGCAAGGGTTAAGCGCTGCTTAGAACACGGTGTCGAAACGGGCGTACATCGAGCGTCCGTTCACGCCGAAGGGGCAGGTCTCCCAGCAGTACTTGAAGCCCAGTTTCGGGAAACTGCCGCCGTTGGTCCATTCCGACGGGTAGGTGTCGAACACATTGTTGATGCCGACCGTCAGGCTGGTTTTCTTGCTGAAGCTGTAGCGGCCGGTGACGTCCAGCAGCCATTTGGCTTCCCAGGTTTGCAGCGGGCTGAAGAACTCGGCCTGCACCGAGCCGTAGTAGTTGGCGCGCGCATTGAAGTTCCATGGGCCGGTGCTGAAGTCGGCGGCCAGCACATGGTGGCGGCGCGGCTGGCCGTGTTCCAGCAGCGTCACCTGCGCCTTGTCGAACAGCAGGTCGCCGCTCAGCAGGCTGGATGGCGAATGGCGCTTGCTGACTTCCGTCTTGTTGAAGCCCAGCTGGCCGGACAGCACCAGGGTCGAGCCGCTGAACTTCGTGGTGTGGTCGGCCACGATGTCCAGGCCGCGCGTGGTGGTGTCGATGGCGTTGGTGAAGAACTGGGCCTGGCCGACTTTCAGCGGGATCAGCACATTGGCGATCGGGCCGCCGCCTTTCTCCGGCTCGATCACGCTGGAGAACACGATGCGGTCCTTGATCTTGATCTGGTACAGGTCGGCCGTCAGCGACATGTTCTGCGCCGGGCGCAGCACCATGCCCACGCTGGCGTTGCGCGAGGTTTCCTCTTTCAGCGGCTTGATGCCCAGCGCGTTGGTGACGGCGCTGCCCTGGCGCGCGGTCAGGGTTTCGGTCAGCGTGCCGTCCACGTTCAGGTTGGTGGAGACGGAGCTGTAGAACTCCTGCTGCACGCCCGGCGCGCGGAAGCCGGTGGACGCGCTGGCGCGCAGGCCGAACTGCTTGGACGGATCCCAGCGCGCGCTGATCTTGCCGGTGGTGGTGTTGCCGAAGTCCGAATATTTTTCGTAGCGTACGGCGCCGGCCAGCAGCAGATTCGGCAGCGGACGGTATTCAGCGTCCAGGTACAGGGCGATATTGTGGCGCCCATTGTCGACGGCGGTGGCCGGGGTGTAGCCGGGGAAGCCCTGGGTGCCGGACGGCGCGATGCCGCCGGTGCGGCCGAAGATATTGATGGCCGGGTTGTTGGTGCGGCCGTACTGGTAGGATACCGGATCGCCGGCGATGATCTGGTAATTGTCCTGGCGGTATTCAAAGCCCGAGGCGAGGAAGATTTCCGCGCCGCCCAGCTGCACCGGACCCTTGATGTCGAGGTTGAGCGTGGTCTGGTCGAATTTCAGCTTGCCGGTGTCGGCTTCCAGCGGCGAGGCGCGGTAGATCTGGTCGGGACGGGTGGCGCCTGGCAGCGGCTCGTACCAGTAGCTGACATTGATGGTGTTCTTTTCGTGGAAATCCAGCTCGCTGCGGCCATGGTTGACGCTCAGGTCAAGCTTCCAGTCCTTGGGCAGATCGCGCCGGTAGCCGAAGGCGAAGGACAAGTCCTTGACCGTCGTGCGTATATTCGGCAGATAGCCGTTCGCATAGACCTCGGTGACGGCGCGGTTTTCGTCCGGCGCCACGCCGCGGAAGAAGCCGGCCGAATCGCCCTTGCGCTTGGAGATGCCGCCAAAGGCGTAGAACTCGCTTTCCTTGTCGATGGGCAGGCCGGCATTCCACCACAGATACGCGTCCTTGGCGTCGCTGTCGCCGATGCGCTGGGTCACGCGCGGCGGGTCGACGCGCAGCGAATCCACGCCGGCGCGGTTGGTTTCGCCGCGCTTGCGGCCTTCGGCCGTCAGATTGATGTAGCCGCCATCCTGGCCCAGGGCGAAGCCGCGGTTCACGCTGCCCGAATACAGGTCGCCGTCGCCTTCCTTGGTGGTGCCGATGGTGGCGCTGACGGCGGTTTCGCCGACATTCGATTTCAGCACGATATTGATCACGCCGGCGATGGCGTCCGAACCGTATTGCGCGGCGGCGCCATCGCGCAGCACCTCGATATGGTGGATGGCCGACAGCGGGATGGCGTTGATGTCGGTGCCGGCCGAACCGCGGCCCACGGTCTGCTGCACATTGACCAGCGCCTGCTGGTGGCGGCGCTTGCCGTTCACCAGCACCAGCAACTGGTCGGGACCGAGCGAACGCAGGGTGGCGGGACGGATGATGTCGGTGCCGTCGCTGATGAAGGTCGAGGAGAAGTTGAAAGAAGGGTCCAGCGTCTGCAGCAGCTTGCCCAGCTCCAGCGGCCCGGCCGTTTGCATATCCTTCATATTGATCAGGCCCACCGGGGACGAGGTGTCGAGCGCGGTCTTGGCGGTGGAGCGCGAACCGAGCACGACCACCGTCTGGTTGTCGCCGGACGCGGGCGGCTGGGACTGGGCAGAGGCCTGGCTACACGCCAGCAGCAGGGCGCTGGCCAGAAGGGTGCGTTGGAAGGGGGCGGACAGCTGGGGCGATGGTGCTTTCTTCATAGACCGTTCTCTCATGGGTTTTATTGAACAAGGGGAAGCAAGCGGTGGACTGATCGACTGTCAGTGCCGAAGAAATACTACAGTGGGGAAAGGGAGGGCGAGAAGACGCGCACAACAGGGCTGTTGCGTTATATGCACTTTACGCAATATTTCGTGATTTATACGAAGAAATGCCGTATTCTCAACGGCGCATCGCCATGATCCTCGTCAAAACGGTCTGCTGTTTGCAGCGTTTACGCGACAAACCATGGCCGAGCTGGAACATGCCGCCGGTCATGGACAGGCGGAAATTTTTGTTACTATTGGTCTAGCATCCACTCTTTCAAGCCGTTGACCCAGGACTTGGCGGGCAGGTTCATGCTCTTCTTGATGGCGCCGGCGCGCTCGTACAGCAGGCTGAAGTCGAGCGAGGGCGCCTGCTTGAAGGCGATCACCACGATATTCGCATCGTGCACCTCGGGCAGCCACACCACGGCGTCGAACACCAGCTCCATGGCCTGCAGGTTCTTGTCGTAGTTGGGGAAGTCGCCGAACACATTGGTGGTCATGATGCCGTCTTCCGTCAGGCAGTCGTAGCAGGCCTGGTAGAACTCGGGGGTGTCGAGCACCGGGCCGCGCGCCTCCTCGTCGTACAGGTCGACCTGCAGCACGTCGACGCTATGGCGGTTGGCCGGATTCATGACGAAATCCAGCGCATTCATTTCCAGCACGTTCAGGCGGCTGTCATTGGGCGGCAGGCCGAACAGGGCGCCGCAGATGGCGATCACGTTGGGATTGAGTTCCACGGCCGTCACGCGCGCCTGCGGGAAGCGGTGGTAGCAGAACTTGGTCAGGGCCGAACTGCCCAGGCCCAGCTGCACGATATGGCGCGGCTGGGACTGGAACAGCATCCACATCATCATCATCTGCACGTATTCCAGCTCGATGGCGTCGGGCCGCGCCAGACGCATCGCTCCCTGCACCCAGGAGGTGCCCAGGTGGAGCGAACGCACGCCTTCGAATTCGGTGATGGTGGCGGGAGGGTGGCCGGGCTGGTCGAAGCGGAGTTTTTGCATGGCCCGCAGTTTACCAGCTCCGTCCCGGGGACGAAAAAAAGGGACGCCGCAGCGTCCCTTTTTGACAGGGCGCCGCGGCGCCCTGTGGATTCAGGCTGGATCAGCCTTGTTTGCGGCGGCGTGCCACGAAGGCCAGCAGGCCCATGCCACCCAGCATCATGCCGTAGGTGGTTGGTTCTGGTACTGGTGCAGCGACCAGGTCCAGGGTGCCGGAGTAGCTGGCGCTACCGATCGACACGCCGGACACGATCAGGGTCAGCGGACCATTCACGGCCAGGTCTTCGAAACGCACGGCGGATTCTTTGCCGGTGTTGGTCAGATCCAGGGTGATGCCGTTCAGGGTGGCGCTGGTGAAGTTGATGTCGTGGCCTTTGTAGGCGTAGTTGGCGGCGAAACCGGCAGCCAGACCTTTACCGCTGAAATTGGTGAAGGTGAAGGTGTCGGTGAAGTTGCCAGCGCCGTGGGTAGCGGTGAAGCCGCCGGTCCAGTTGGTTGGGCCGCCGGTCAGATCCACCACGTAGTTGTCAGCGTGGGCGCCAGCGGATGCCAGCAGAGCTGCTGCTACTGCAATTGCTTTGAAGTTCATGAAATTTCCTAACAGAAATGATTTATTGTTGCAATACTACTTTCGAGGCGCAAAGGTACGCTATCAACGTGATATTGTCAATATTTTATTGACTATTGATTTCAAACAGAAAGGTATTTCCTGGTGGCAAATCAGGCTGGCGGCAGCGGTAAAATCAGCGTGACGCACAGGCCGCCGCCCTCGCGGTTGGCCAGCGCGATGCGGCCGCCGTGGGCTTCGGCGATCTCGCGCGCCAGCGCCAGGCCGAGGCCCGTGCCGCTGCGCTTGGTCGAATAGAAGGGCACCAGGGCATTGGTCAGCACCGCCTCGCTCATGCCCGGTCCCCGGTCCAGCACCTCGATGCGGACCAGGCCCTGCACACGGCGCAGTTCGAGCGCGACGGCGCCCGGCGCGGAACCCGATTCGTGGGCGTTCTTCAGCAGGTTGAGCAGCGCCTGTTCCAGCTGGGCCGCATCGAAGCAGTAAGCTTCGGCGGGCAAGTCGCCCTCCAGCCGGAATGACACCTGCTGGCCCAGCCGCGCCATGAAGTGACCCCAATCCTGCGCCTCCAGGCGCGGCGCCGGCAGCTTGGCAAAGCGCGCATAACCGAGAATGAAGCTTTCCAGGTGGCGTGTGCGCTCCTCGATGGTGCCGAGGATCTGCGGCAGGCGCTCGGTCTGGCCGCGCCGCACCAGTTCGGCCCCGGAATTGGCCAGCGACGTCAAGGGCGCCAGCGAGTTGTTCAGTTCATGGCTGATCACGCGGATCACCTTCTTCCAGGTCTGCACTTCCTGGCGTCGCAGCTCGGACGTCAGCTGGCGCACCAGCAGCAGCTCGTGCCGGCGCCCATTCAGGCTGAAGCCGCGCCGCGCCAGGTGGAACACTTCCTCCTCCTCGCCCTCGCCGCTGGTGAACAGGCCGTCGCCGCCGCGCGCCAGCGCATCGCCCAGCGCGGGACTGCTGTGCGCCAGGATCTCGGACAGGCGGTGGCCCTCCAGGCGCTTGCCCTCGTTGAGCAGCTGGCGCGCCGCGATATTGGCGAACACCACCAGTTCCCCATCGCGCAGCAGCAGCATGGCGACCGGCGTGTTCTGCACCATGGTGTCGAGCAGCAGCTCGCGCTGCACCAGGGCCAGGCGCTGCTCGCGCAGCACGTCGCCGAGCGCATTGTGGGCTGCCACCAGGTCGCTGAGCTCATCGTTCTGCGACCAGTGCAGGCTGAAGGAAAAATCGCCGTCGCGGTAGGACGCGACGGTGCCGGTCAGCGCGCGGAACAGCGACAGCATATGCTGCAGCTGGGCGCGGATGGTGATGATCGACAGCGGCAGCACGCACAGCAGGCTGATGGCCAGCACCATGCCGGGATTATTCGGCAGCAGTTGCACCAGGCCGAGCGCAATCAGCACGCCCACCGTCAGCAGCGTAGCGATCAGCGCCGTCCAGCGCGTCAGCAGCGACAGGCGCATACCGCGCCGCGCCGGCGCGCCGCTGGCCGCGTCCGGTGCCGCCGCGCGCCTTGCGCCAGGGGCGGCCGGCTGCGGCGTCTGCGTGTTCTTTGGCATCGGCATCAGGCGCGGGCGATGCCCAGGCGCTCCAGGCGGCGGTACAGCGCCTGGCGCGACAGGCCCAGCTCGGCGGCGGCCTGCGCCACCACGCCGCCGGCGCGGGCCAGGGCGGCCACGATGTCCTCGCGGCCCGGTTCCGCCTCGCCGGCGGCGCTGCTGGCGCTGCCCGGCCTGCCGGCCGCCGGGCTGGCCGCGGCGGCCGGCAGGCCCAGGTCGGCGGCCTTGATGCTGTCGCCGCCAGCCAGCAGGCTGGCGCGCGCCATCACGTTTTTCAGTTCACGCACATTGCCCGGCCAGCCATGCGCCAGCAGGGCCGCTTCGGCGGCCGGCTGCAGGCGCTTGTCCGCGCCGAGGAAATGGCGCGCCAGCGGCAGGATGTCGGCCGGCCGTTCGGCCAGCGGCGGCAGGCGCAGTTCGATCAGGTTCAGGCGGTAGAACAGGTCCTCTCGGAAGCTGCCCTGGCGTATCATCGCGTGCAGGTCGGCGTTGGTGGCGCTGATCACGCGCACCTTGACCTGGCGCTCGCGGTTGGAGCCGAGGCGTTCGAAGCGTCCCGTCTCCAGCACGCGCAGCAGCTTCATCTGCCCGGCCAGCGGCAGATTGCCGATTTCATCGAGGAAGAGGGTGCCGCCGTCGGCCGCCTCGAACTTGCCCTCGCGCGCCTTGGAGGCGCCGGTGTAGGCGCCGGCTTCGGCGCCGAACAGCTCCGCTTCGATCAGTTCGGACGGCAGGGCGCCGCAATTGAGCACCACGAAGGGGCCGTCGCGCACCGCCGAATTGGCCTGGATGATTTCCGCGATGCGTTCCTTGCCGGCGCCGTTCGGTCCGGCGATCAGCACCGGCACGTCGGCGCGCGCCACCTGGCAGGCCAGGCTGACCGCGCGCTCGGTGGCCGCATCCTGGAACACCATGCCGCGCAGATCGTAGCGATCGAGCTCGCGGCGCTGGCGCAGTTCGCCCTGGCGCCGTTGCTGCAGGGCGCGGTTGGCCTGTCCCAGTTCGATCAGGTTCTGCACCGTGGCGATCAGGCGCTTGTCGTCCCAGGGCTTGGCCAGGTAGTCGGCGGCGCCGGCCTTGACCAGGTCCACCGCCGCATCCAGATGGGTCCAGGCGGTGAGCAGGATCACCGGCAGGTCCGGATGCAGGCGGCGGATGGCGCGGAACAGGGCCACGCCTTCCTCGCCGGAGGTGGTGTCGGCCGTGAAGTTCATATCCTGCAGCACTAGGTCGATGCTGGCGCCGCGCTGCTCCAGCACGGCCAGGCCTGCGGCCGGCGAGGCCGCGTGCAGCGCCGCGATGTCGTGCAGGGAAAACAGGACTTCGAGCGCCACGCCGACGGCGGCATTGTCGTCAATAATCAGTACGGTAGGCATGGCCGTCAGCATAGCATTTCATCAAGCACTGCGGGTGGCCAGCGCCGGCGAAATCGAAGCCGCGCGCCACGCCGGCCCATACACCGCGGCGACGCCGAGCAGCCAGAACAGGCCGGCCCCGGCCAGCAGATAGGCGGCCGGCAGGCGTTCCATCTCGAATTTGCTGACCAGCAGATGGTTGAGCGCCAGGGCACCCAGCAGCCCGCTGGCGACGCCGACGCTGGTGATCATCACATTCTCGGTGACGAAGTAGCGCAGGATGTCGATGCGGCGCGCACCCAGCGCGCGCCGCACGCCGATCTGTTTGCGCCGTTGCGTCACCCACAGGCTGGCCATGCCCACCACGCCGCTGGCCGTGACCAGCAGCAGCAGCACGCTGACGGCGATCAGCATCCAGGCCAGCGCCCGGTCGGCGCGGTAGCGGTCCGCGCGATGCTCATCCATCGTCGTGCTTTCGATGACGACCTGCTGGTTTTCCAGCTTGCGCAAGGCCTCTTCCGCATCCTTGGTCACGCGCTCGATCTGGCCCGGCTCGGCGCGGATGGTGTAGCGCGACGTGGCCCAGCCGGTATTGCGCACCGGCGTGATGCTGGAGAATTCCCCTTCGGGGCCGACCTGCGCATTGGGTGTTTGCAGGCTATCCACCACGCCGACCACGGTGACCGCGCGCGCGGTTTCGCCTTTGCCGAAATAGAACACCTTGCCGGCATAGCTGCTGGCGTCCGGCCACAGCTTCCGGCCCAGGGCACGCGTGATGATAATGATGTCCGGGTAGTCCTTGCTGGCCGTTTCATCGACGTTCCAGACATCGGCCGGCGTGAAGTCGCGGCCCTCCACCAGCTTCAGGCCCCAGGTCTTGATCAGCGAATCGCCGGACATATACAGGCTGGTGACGGCGACTTTCTTGAGCTGGCTGCGGCTGGTCGTGATGCTGCTGTAATTGCCGGACTGCGACATCGGATACTGGTTGATGCGCGCCACCGACACCACGCCGGGCACGGCGCGCAGCGCGGCGGTCTGCGCCTGCTGCAAGGCCAGCTGCTCTTCATGGCCGCCGGCTTTCAGGCTGTACGCGAAGAGATTCAGGACATCGCTTTCGGCCGCGATGCCGCTGGGCCGGGCCGACACGGCTTGGCGCACATTGACGATGTGCAGGGCGTTGGCCAGGATGGCCAGGCTCAGGGCGACCTGGATCGCCACCAGCAGCGGGCCGGTCTTGTTGCGCATCAGCGCGGAGAAGATGGGACGGATTTCCATTTCGACCTCATTGAGATTTGAGCTGCATGGCGGGCGTGATCTGGCAGGCGCGCCAGGTCGGCAGCAGGCCGGCCAGGATGGCGGCGCCGACGGCCATGGCGAAGGTGGTGAACAGCATCGGCCAGTCCATATGGGCGACCACCTGCAGCCGGTCCGAGGTCTGGCCTATGAGGGCCAGGGCGCCAAGCGAGAACAGCAGGCCGAGCACGCCGCCGGCCAGACCGACCACGGCGCTCTCGATCAGGAACTGGTTGAAGACTTCGCGGCGCGAGGCGCCCAGGGCGCGGCGGATGCCCACTTCGGCGGCGCGCACCGAGAACTTGGCCAGCAGCAGGCCGATGGTGTTGACCAGGCACAGCAGCAGGAAGCCGAAGGCCAGCCAGGCTGACACGCGGCTATCGTTGCCCACCACTTTCTGCTGCTCCAGCCATTCCATCACGTTGTAGATCATGTTCGGCGCGGCGCGTTTCAGGCGGCCCAGCTTGCGCTGTTCGGCGGCGTAGGCGTCCAGATAGTTCTGCAGGTCGCCGCGGCCGCCGGCCTCGTGCATCTCGAACCAGAACTGGATCCAGGTGCACTCGGAGTCGAGCAGAGCCTGGAAGCCGGGATCGCGCTGCTTGCTGCAGTTCATGCTGCCGTTATTCGAGGCCTCATGCCGGATCGCGCTGCTGAAGGGGATGAAATATTCGTCGGCGTCGCCGAAGGCGCCGCTGCCGCCGATGACGCGGTGATAGCGCGGCACTGGATTCCAGGTATCGGCCACGCCCACCACCTGGTAGGGGAAGCCCATCATCACCAGGCGCTGGCCCACCGGATTGCTGTCGCCGTACAGTTTCTCGGCCAGCTTGCGGCTCAGGACCACGACGTCGGCACCGGCCGCGTCGTCCTTCGCGCTCCAGGGCTGGCCGTGCAGGAAGGGCACTTCGAACATGGCGAAGAAGTCGTGGCTGAGCGCCAGGCCGCCGGCATTGAACACGCTCATGTCCTTGCGCACCGGCTCGACGGCACCGCCCACGCCATAGATGGCGGTGCGGCGGTCGCCGACTTTGCTGGCCAGGAAGTTGGCGGCGTCGCGGTAGCTGAGCTGGTCGTCATGGCGCTCATCGCCGGGGGCATAGCCTTCGGTGGGACCGTTGTCGACCATCGGCACCAGCAGGCGCTCGCTCTTGTGCGGAATCGGATTGCCGGACATGACGTGCAGGATGGTCAGCGTGGAAACGCTGGCCGCCACGCCGACCGCCAGGATCAGCACCATCAGGGCCGTCAGGGCCGGATTGCGGCGCAGATTGCGCACGCCGAGCAGGAAATAGTATTGCAGCATGCCGCTCTCCTCAAGCCACCAGCGAGGCCGATTTGCGCACCAGGTCCGACACCTGGCCGTCGATGATGTGCACATTGCGCTGCGAGCGCGTGGCCAGTTCCGGATCGTGCGTCACCATCAGGATGGTGGTGCCCTCGGCGTTGATCTCTTCCAGCAGCTCCATCACGCCGCGCGCCATCTGCGTATCCAGGTTGCCGGTCGGCTCGTCGGCCAGCAGCAGCTTGGGCGTGCCGGCCAGCGCGCGCGCGATCGCCACGCGCTGCTGCTGGCCGCCCGACAGCTCGGCCGGGTAATGCTTCATGCGCGAAGCCAGGCCGACCTTGGACAAGGCGTCTTCGATGCGCAGCTTGCGCTCGGCCGCGTTGAAGCCGCGATAGCGCAGCGGCACGTCCACATTGTCGTACAGCGACAGGTCGGGGATCAGGTTGAAGCCCTGGAAGATGAAGCCCAGCTTCTCGTTGCGCAGGCGCGAGCGGGCATTGTCGTCCAGTCCTTTGACGTTGACGCCGTCGAGGATGTATTCGCCGTCGTTGAACACTTCCAGCAGGCCGGCGATGTTCAGGAAGCTGGTCTTGCCGGAACCGGAAGGCCCGGTCACGGTGACGAATTCCCCTTGCTTGACTTCGATCTCGAAACCGCGCAGGGCGTGGGTCTCGATCATATGGGTGCGGTAGACTTTGCTCAGATTTTGCATGCGCAGCATGGCGTTTCCTTTCAGTGCTTTTTCAATGCTCATTGGTTGATCGAGACGCGGGCCGCGTTCTCGAAGGTTTCGGTACCGGAGATGACGACCTTGTCGCCCTGTTTCAGGCCGCCCAGAATTTCCACGGCGGAGATGCTGGTGGCGCCCATCCTGATCGGCGTGCGCACGGCCACGCCATCGCGCACCAGGTAGGCAAAGCGTCCGCCTTCCGATTCCACGAAGGGGCCGCGCTGCAGCATCAATACATTCGGTTTTTCGTCGATCAGCAGGCGGGCTGTCACGCGCTGGTTCTGGCGCAGGCCGTCCGGCTGCTTGCCGTTGAAGCGCACCCGCGCCAGCACCTGGTTCTTCACCACTTCCGGCGACAGGGCCGAGAGCTTGCCGCTGGCCGTCATGCCGGCCACGGCGACTTCGGCGCCCATGCCCAGGCCCAGATCGTTGACATAGGTTTCCGGCACTTCCAGCTCGACCTCCAGCTGCGACAGGTCGACCAGGGTCATCAGCGCCGCATTGGCCTGCACCACGCTGCGGTTGGGCACCGACAGCGTGCCGATGAAGCCATCGACCGGCGCACGCACGGTCAGCTCGTCGACGCGGCGCTGGGCGTTCGCCAGCGACAGCTTCTGGCGCTCCAGCTGGGCGCTCTTGGTTTTCAGTTCGAGCGAGACATTGTCCTTTTCCAGCTCGGCCGCCTGCGCCGTATGCCTGGCGCGGATCTCGGCCGCCACCACCGCGTCCTTGGCTTTCTGGTAATCGACCTTGGCCACCACGCCCTCGTTCGACACGCTGTTATAGCGTTCCAGCGTGCGGTTGGCCGAGACGCGGTCGATCTCGGCGGTGTCGGCCTCGCGCTGGGCCAGCAGCTTCTGCTTGCGCGCCAGGATCTGTTGGCGTTCCACCTCGGCCACCAGTTCCTGGTAGCTGGCCTGCTCCTTTTTCAGCGCGTCGCTCAGGTCGGGCGATTCCAGCACGGCCAGCACGTCGCCCTTCTTCACGGTGTCGCCCGCATGCACTTTCAGCGTGACGGTGGCCGGCGCGGTGGAGAACAGGGTGGGGCTGACGGCGGCCACGATGCGGCCGTTGACGGCGGCGTCGCGCACCAGGGTGCCGCGTCCCACTTCGGCGATGCGCAGGCGGGCGGCGTTGACCGAGTGCTCGCTGCCGCGCCAGACCTTGAGCAGGCCGGCGGTGGCAAGCAGCAGCAGGACGGCGCCGCCCAGCAGCAGGGCGCGGCGGCGCGTTTTCTGGCCGCTGGGGGCGGCGATGACAGTATCTTGTCGGGAGGTATCGCGGATCATGGCAGCAAAGTGTTGTAAAAAGGTGATACTTGCTCATGCACAAAGTGTGCCATGCGGTAAGTGTTTGATTTTATTGAAAGCCTCCCCTGTCCGGCTCTTGTCCGGACAATGCCGCCGCGTCCGTTGTCCGGCCGGACAGCTTGATTTCCTGGCAAGCGCCCTCTATCTTGCTGGCAAGATTTTTTCTGGAGCGTGGATGCTGAACAAACTGGCCGGTTTGCTGTGGGGGCGCAGCGAGGTCGCCGACCACCCCTTTATCGAACATGATGTGGCGCGTTACCACGTCCTGACCCAGGATGCGCAGCCCGCCATGCTGGACCAGCAGACCTGGCGCGAAATGCTGCTGCCCGCATATAGCGAACGGCTGGCGTCCGGCACCAGCATCTTCGGCCGCCAGATGCTGCATGCGCGCCTGCGCCGCCAGCAGGCCACTCCCCAGTCCCTGCAGCGCTTGCGCCGCTTTGGCGCGGAGCCGGGCATGCGCGAGCGTTTGCAGCAGCATTGCCAGCCGCTGCGCCAGGCCGGCGCGGAACCCGGCACGGCCTTGTTCGGCCCCGAGCTGCCCGCCACGCCGGCCTGGGTGCGCTGGCTGGGCGTGCTGCCCTATGCTTTTCTCGGCAGCGTGGCGCTGGCCTTCTTCTGGGGGCCGGCCTGGATCGCCGTGGTGGCGGGCTGGCTGCTGCTGATGGCGCTGCAGGCCGTCCACCACGAACGCGTGCAGGAATGGAACCGCGTGCTGTATAGCCTGCGCCTGATGCTGCAGGTGCATGCCGAAGTGGGCGCGGCGGCGGCGCAGCTGGCCCCCGCCAGCGGAGCGGACCGTGCGGAGACGGCGGACGGCATCGGACTGGCGGCCTTCATCCCCGGCGGCGGCGGGATCAAACGCCTGCGCCATCGCCTGGCGCGTCCCGTGATGGAGCAATTGCCGCTGGCGAGCGAGTATGCCAACTGGCTGATGCTGAGCAATGTGCGCCACTACTACGCCTCGCGCGCCACGGTGACGCGGCAGCGCGATTTGCTGCGCGCGAGCTTCGTGCTGGTGGCTGACCTGGATGCCGACCTGGCGCTGGCGCGCCACCTCGCGCAGACGCCGCGCCACTGCTGGACGCAAGAGGCGGAGCCCGGCGCGCTGGCGCTGGAAGCGTTGTACCATCCGCTGCTGGACGAGGCGGCCCCGTTGTCGCTGCAATTGGATGAGGAACGCGGCGCCTTTATCTCCGGCCAGAACGGCGTGGGCAAGAGCACGCTGCTGCGCTCCATCGGCTTGAACCTGATCACCGGCCGCGCCTTCGGCTTCTGCTACGCGGCGACGGCGGTCTTGCCGCTGGCGGCGCTGTACTCCAGCATGCAGGGCGAAGATTCGCTGGGCGGCGGCGAGAGCCTGTACCAGGCCGAGCTGCGCCGCGCCCAGGAGCTGCTGGCCCTGGGCGGACAGGCGCCACCAGTCGTCTTCATCATCGATGAGATCTTCCGCGGCACCAACCACCTGGAATCGATTTCCGCCGCGGCTGCCGTGCTGCATGAGCTGACGGCACGCGGCACGGTCATCGTCTCCTCCCACAATCTGGTGCTTGGCCCCTTGCTGCAGGCGCAACTGCTGCCCCTGTGCGTGCAGCGTGAAGGCGAGAACGGCCTGCGGCTGCGCGCCGGCCTGCTGAACGAGACCAATGGACTGCGCCTGCTGTCCGAGCGCAACTTCGGCGCGGACATCGAAGCCCGTGCCGCCCGCGTGTTCGACTGGCTCAGCGACTACATGGCCCATCCCGGCGACTGCAGCGGCGTGCTGGCGGGCGGGGACGCACCGCCGTCCTCGCCGGCACCTTCCGTGGCACCGGCACCGGTCTTACTTTGAAGCCTTGCCGCCGGCCTTAAGCTGCTCCAACACCCAAGGCTTGAGCCGCGCATCGTCCTGGATAGGCCCATCGAAAGGCAGGCTGGGCACATACGCCGCGTTGTGGGCGCGCAGCCGGTCGCGGTAGACCTTCTGCGCCAGCACCAGCCGGGCCAGGCCGCTCGGCAGTACCAGCGGCCGCACTTCCATATACACGGTATCGGCGCCCGTGGTTTCGCCCAGGTGGACCGCGTCCGGCAGGGCCAGCACCACATCCGCGAAGTCGAGACAGGCGCTGGCGCAGCCCGACTTGGTGACGAGGGCGGCGCGCGCCTGCGACAGCGGCGCGGCCTGGCCTCCGGGCGCATTCAAAACATCATCCTCGTCGCGCTGGCGCAGGAAAGGCTGGCCCTGTTCCAGCGCGGTCTGCATGCGCTGTGCCATGCCCGCCCAAACCCGGTAGGCCGGACTCGTTTCTTCATACTGCTTGCGCAGCATCGGCAGGATGCGCTGGCGGATATGTTCCAGATTGCCGGCGCTGACCCGCCATTCGGCGTAACCGTGGTCGCGGCTGCGCAGCTGGTTGATATAGGCCTCGCCATACAGGGCGGCCAGGATATCGTTGCCCCAGGCCGAATTACCGCCGTTGTTGCCGCGCGTATCGAAGACCACCAGTTCCGCATCGCGCAGCCCGGCCATCTGCTTCGTCAACTCCTTGAGTTCCTCGATCTCGGCCGCCTTGGGCTGGAACTGCGGCAACCGCACCCAGTATTGTTTCGGCCCGACCTGTGTGATGCTGCTCTTCTTGTCCATCATCGGCCGCACGCGATCGAGCTGGTCGTAGAAGATGTTGCGCGCGACATCGCTCCATTGCAGCGCCACGCTGCGCGCCTGGCCGTCCACCGCGATCCGGCAGGCCGCATATTCCGCATGTGGATGCTCTTCCTCGTTCAGCAGCACGAGCGGGGCCAGTTCCGTCTTGATCCAGTCCAGCTCGGGGTTGTTGAGAAAGGCCGGCGCCAGGTCTTCCTTGACGATGGCATCGATGGCGCGCCCGTCGCAGGACAGCAGCTCGGCGTTCACCGGCACATCAGCCTGTCCGCTATGCGCGACGCGGTAGCGGCCACCCTGGCGCAGCACGATCATATTCGCCCAGCGCATGCTGCGGCTCTGATGGTAGAAACTCAGCGCCATATGGCCGTCGGCGAAACCGGCGATATAGCGCGCCAGCATTTTCTGCACATCGCCCAGCGAGCGCGCTTGCGCCGCCTGTGCGCTGGCCTCGGCATAGCCGCGTTCCAGCCAGGCCTTGAAATAGGCGTTTTCCTTGTCCACCGGGCCGGGGTGGTTGTCGCGTATGCTCTGCTGCACAAAATCGAGATCGGCTTGGGCCAGTGCGGACCAAGGGTTGGCGGTATCGGCCGCGTGGGCGTGGGGCAGGGCGGCCAGCGCGAACACGCTGGCCAGCAGGACTTTCTTCAGCAATTGCAATCCTTGTTCATGAGGTTTGAGGGGCGGGACGCCGGCGGCGCCACAGCAGGGTGAATCCATACATCAGCACCAGCACGCCCAGCCAGCTGGCGTACACCACCGGCAGCGAGGGCTGATAGCCGGGCGGGAGCTGCGCGGCCACCGGCCCGCCCTGCGGCAGGCTGCCATAGCGCGCCAGCATATACAGGCTGGCCAGGAAGTGGATCAGCGCGATATGGATCACGTAGAAAAACAGCGGCGTGCGTCCGAACAGCAGCAGCGCACGCGGCGGCGGCAGGCGTTCGCACCAGGCCAGCAGCGGCAGCGCGATGCCCAGCGTGATGCAGAGATAGAGCAGGGACGGCGGATACTTGTGCACGCGCAGGAAGGACATCAGGTCGAACATCCAGCCCTTGCCTTGCGGCGACCAGGGATCGGGATCGCCATACAGATTGCCCGTGCGCAGGGCGATAAAGAGCAGCAGCAGCACTGCGCCCGCCAGCAGCAGCCAGCGCTGGCGCCGCGCCGCCTGCCACAGGAAGACCGGTCCCAGCGCATAGCCGGCCGCGATCAGTCCCAGCCAGGGCATCAGTGGATACACGATGACGATGCCGAACTGCCTGCTGAGCGGCAAGAAGCCGCCTTGGTGCCAGGCTTGCCACAGCACCGACTCCAGCTTCACCCCGTCGAGCAGATTGTGCGGCAGGATGAGCAGGACGGCGATGGCCGCCACCGCCGGGCGCGGCAGCCAGACCAGCAGGGCCAGCATGAGCATGCCCGCGCCCAGCGCCCACAGCACCTGCAGGATGATGACGTTGAAGCCGAACTGCCAGCTGAAGCTGATCCAGCTCGCTTCCAGCACGAGCAGCAGGGCGCCGCGGCTGGCCAGATAGCGCGACAGCGCGGCCGTGCCGCAGGCCTGGCCGCGCAGGAAGGCCGAGCTGCCGGCCAGCAGCACGAAGGTGGTGGCGCATAAATGGGTGATCCAGCGCGTCCAGAACCAGGCCGGCGTGGTGGTGTCGAGGTCTTCCGGACTGAAACTGGTGGGGCCGAAAAAGTCGCGCGTATGGTCGAGCGCCATCAGCGCGATCACCAAACCGCGCAGCACGTCGATGGAAGCCAGCCTCGCAGGTTTGTCCATCATCTCCTCCGGAACGGCGCCGTGGCGCCATGGTTTTTCTTTTAATTTTCTTGCGGAAATATTATGGTAGTGCTAAGTTAAGTTTGGTTGCAATAATAATTTCATTCATACACGACACTTCCACACGCCCATCTTCATCCGTTCTTAAGCCGCCAGCCCGGCGGAGCGCGGAAACTGGCGGTTTTGCGCCCCTCATCATCCCATACATACCCATGAAAATATTCACGAAGAAGCGTTTGGCCGTCCTGATTGCCGCCCTGGTGGTGGTCGGCGCAGCAAGCGCGGTGTTGTTTCAAAACAAACCGGCGGAGGCGCCGCTCCGTTACCGCACGGCGGCCGTGGACAGCGGCAATATCGCCCAGCTGGTGACGGCCAGCGGCACCATCAATCCGGTGGCACTGGTGAATGTGGGTTCCCAGGTGTCGGGCACGGTGAGCGAGCTGAATGCCGACTTCAACGACCGCGTGAAGAAAGGCCAGATCCTGCTCAAGCTGGAGCCGACCATTTTCGAAGCCCAGATCCGCCAGGCCGAAGCCAGCCTGGCCTCGGCCGAAGCCTCGATGCGCCTGGCCCAGGCCACCTTCACGCGCAACCAGACCCTGGTCTCGCAGAACTATGTGTCGACCCTGGCGCTCGACCAGTCCAAGCGTGAAGTCGACGTGGCCAAGGCCAATATCGAGCTGGCCAAGGCCCAACTGGCGCGCGCCCGCGCCGACCTGAACAACAGCGTGATCCGCGCCCCCATCGATGGCGTGATCATCAAGCGCACCATCGACCTGGGACAGACGGTGGCCGCCTCCTTCAACACGCCCAACCTGTTCCAGATCGCGCGCGACCTGACCAAGATGCAGATCGACACCAATGTCTCGGAAGCCGACGTCGGCATGCTCAAGGAAGGCCAGCCGGCGCGCTTCGTGGTCGACGCCTACCCGGACAAGGAATTCGACGCGCGCATGCGCCAGTTCCGCCTGGCGCCGAACGTGGTGCAGAACGTCGTCACCTACAACGTGGTGCTGGACGTGGACAATAAGGATGAGCTGCTGAAGCCCGGCATGACGGCCCAGGTGCGCCTGGTGGTGGGCGACCGCCAGAACGTGCTGCGCATCCCCACCGCCGCCCTGCGCTTCCGCCTCAGCGATGAAGAGCTGGCGGCCGAACAGAAGAAGCAGGCCAAGGCGGCGGCCAAGGACGGCAAGGCCGCCAGCGCCTCGGCCAAGGCGGCCGCACCGGTGGCGGCGCCGGAAGAGGACAGCATCTCCTTCCGCAGCAAGGGCGATATCGCGCGCACCTTCAAGGTCTACCGGCTGGACGAGCATAACGAGGCCAAGCCGGTCGATGTGCGCATCGGCCTGTCCAACTTCCGCTATACCGAAATCCTGGACGGCGGCCTGAAAAAAGGCGACAAGGTCATCACCCGCAAGCTGGCGGGCGAAGGCAAGGATAACGGCGAAGGCAACCAGTAATGGCGCCCCTCCTGGTAGGCGGCCAGCCGCTGATCGACATCCGCGCCGTGCGCAAGAGCTACTTCTCGGGCAGCGTGGAGACGCCCGTCCTGCACGGCATCGACCTGCAGGTGCCGCGCGGCGATTTCCTGGCCGTGATGGGCCAGTCCGGCTCCGGCAAGTCGACGCTGATGAATATCCTCGGCTGCCTGGACCTGGCCACCGACGGCAGTTATCTGCTCAACGGCGTCGACGTGCGCAGCCTGTCGCGCGCCGAGCTGGCGGTCATCCGCAACCGCACCATCGGTTTCGTATTCCAGAGCTTCAACCTGATCAAGCGCATGAGCGTGGCCGAGAATGTGGCGCTGCCGCTGATCTATGCCGGCGTCTCGCGCGGCAAGGCCCAGGCCAAGGCCCTGGCCGAGCTGGAAAAAGTGGGACTCAAGGAGCTGGCCAAGCGCACGCCCAGCCAGCTCTCCGGCGGCCAGCAGCAGCGCGTGGCGATCGCGCGCGCGCTGGTGGCCGATCCGCCGCTGCTGCTGGCCGACGAGCCGACCGGCAATCTGGATACCCAGACCAGCGTCGACATCATGCGCTCGCTGCAGCGCCTGAACGAGGAAACCGGCATCACCATCCTGCTGGTGACGCACGAGCCGGACGTGGCGGCCTATGCGCGCCGTCTGGTGCGCGTCTCCGACGGCCGCGTGCTGTACGACGGCCCGGCCGCGCCCGGCCTGGAACAGCTGGCCGCCAGCCACGCCCAGCAAATGCTGGCCGCCTCCTGAAAGCACAAGCAAGATGATTCTTTTTCAAGTAGTGATCGAAGCCTTCCGCTCGATGCGGGCCAACCGCCTGCGCACCATCCTCACCATGCTCGGCATCGTCATCGGCATCACCTCGGTGGCCCTGCTGCTGGCCGTGGGCGACAGCATGCAGCGTTTCATCGGCAAGGAGCTGGAGCAGCTGGGCACCAACCTGGTCTTCATCGCGCCCGGCGGCGACCGCGCCCAGGCCCAGCGCATGCGCACCGGCGCCATGCCCTCGCTGACCATGCAGGATGCGGAAGCGCTCAACGCGCTGACCTCGCTGTCCGGCGCCGCGCCCGTGCTGCAAGGTAATTTCAAGCTCACCGCCGGCAACGAGAGCACGGCCAAGACGGTGTTCGGCGTGACCCCGGCCATGTTCAGCATGCGCAACTGGCGCATCGACAAAGGCAGCGCCTTGAGCGACGCCGACGTGCGTTCCGGCGCGCGCATGGCCGTCATCGGCCGCAAGCTGGCCGACCAGTTCTTCTACAAGCAAGACCCGCTGGGCCAGTTCATCCGCATCGAGAACGTCGCCTTCCAGGTGGTCGGCGTGCTGTATGGCGAAGGGCGGCAGGTCGATGGCGGCGACCTCAGTGAATACGTGCTGGTGCCGATCACCGCCGCCAGCGCCCACCTGGTGCGCTCGCAGTTTCCCAACAACGTGCACTACATCATGGCGCAAGGGAAATCGGGCGGCAATCTGGATGACGGCATCGAAGACATCAGCGAAATCCTGCGCGACCGCCACCGCATCCGCGCCGAAGATCCGGACGACTTCCGCATCGAAAACCTGGCTTCGTTCGCGGAAACGGCGCGCACCATCAGCGCCGCGCTGGCCACCATGCTGGGGCTGATCGGCGCCATTTCGCTGCTGGTGGGCGGCATCGGCATCATGAACATCATGCTGGTGTCGGTGACGGAGCGCACGCGCGAGATCGGCATCCGCATGGCGATCGGCGCCCGGCCGCGCGACCTGCTGCTGCAATTCCTGACCGAAGCCGTGGTGATCTGCCTGGTCGGCGGCCTGGTTGGCGTCGGCCTGGCGGCGGGTGCGGCGGCGGCCATCACCGCCACCGGCAAATTCGAAGTCATCATCAACCTGCAGGCGGCGCTGGTCGCTTGCGGCTTCGCCAGCCTGGTCGGCATCTTCTTCGGCTACTACCCCGCCCGCCGCGCCTCCCGCCTGCAACCCGTCGACTGCCTGCGCTTCGAATAGCCCACAGTCGAGCCCGTGTCCGATTTTGGGGCCAGGCCCCAAAATCGGACACGGGCTCGACTGTAGTTACTTTTTGCCGCGCTTGGGGGCTTTGGGCTTGCCGGCGATGATTTCGCGGCAGTCGCCTTTGAGCGTGGCGTTGTCGTAGTCGGTCCAGCCGTAGCTGTCGACCACGCGCTTGTGGGGTTTGAATTTGCTGCTGAGGAAGCTCCATTCGAGCTTGTCGCCGGGGTAGCGGATGTCGGCCAGGTCGAGCAGGGTGTGGAACATGTTCTCGGTGGCGAGCGGCGCTTTGCGGTGGCGCTGCAATTGCTGCACCTTGTCGGGGTAGCGGTCCTGGTACTGGTGCGAATACCAGACGAAGGCCGGGATGTGGAATTCGTACTGGGTGTTGTGGCCGTGGAAGGCCAGGCGGCAGCTGTTGTCGTACAGGGTCTGGCCGTGGTCGGCCACATACAGCAGCGCCGCCATCGGCGCCGCAACTTTCAATTGGCCGATGGTCTGTGCCAGGAACCAGTCGGTGTAGAGGATGGAGTTGTCGTAGCTGTTATTCAGCTGGGGCTTGATCTTCAGGTCGGTGTACACCGGCTTGTCCACGCCGTACAGCGAGGGTTGCCATTTGTCGAAAGCCTGCGGGTGGCGCTGGCTGTAGTTCCAATGGCTGCCCAGGGTGTGCAGCACGATCAGTTTTTTCGGCGCCGGATCGGCCAGCGCGATCTTGAGCGGGTCGAACAGGATCTGGTCGAAGTTCGAGCTGTTGGTGAAGCCGCCCAGGTTCATGAACTGCACCACATTGGCTTCCTTGGCGAAGACCGAAACCGGGGTGTCGAATTTGCCGAAGGAGATCTGGTTCGACAGCCACCAGGTCTTGAAGCCCGCTTCCTTATAGGCGGTGATGAAGGATTTTTCGGTGAAGCCATCCTTCAGGCTCTGCACCGCGGGCTTGCGCGAAATGATGACCGGCACCGACAGGCGCGTGGCCGACACCGGCGTGATCACATCGCTCAGCGTCACCAGATTGGCTTCCTTGCCGAGCAGGGGATTGGTGTCGCGCTGGTAGCCATTCAGGCGCCAGCGGTCGTAGCGCGAGGATTCGCCCAGCACCACGACCACCACCTCGGCCACGCTGTCGCGCTCGCGCTGCTGCGCGCCGAAACTGAAGCGGCGGCTGCGCTCGTCCAGGTCGGCCAGATAGCGCCGCTCCTTATAGAAGTCCCAGCCGCGCGCGACGAGGCCGAAGGGCCAGGAATTGATGAAGGCGTCGAAATCGACCGGCACCTTGGCCCAGTAGGGCAGGGCGGGCAATTGCCAGCCGGTGTAGTCGAGACCGGCGCTGGCGGCCGGGGTCTCTTCTTCCTCCTCCTCTTCCTCGCTGCCGGAGGCGCTGGCCTGGGCGGCGGCGGAAGCCGGTGCGGCTGCCACGCTGGCCGCAGCCGGTTGGGCCGGCGCCACGCCGAATTCCCAGCCATAGGCCGCCACCGCCGCCAGCACGGCCAGCGCGCCCAGGGCCAGCCAGCGCGAAGAGTCATTCCAGTCCAGGTCGCGCGTCTTGCGCGCGGCGCGGAAGCTCACTACCCACCACGCCGCCACCGCGGCCATCACGGCCAGCATCAGCCACACTTTCTGGCCGAGGAATTCGAGCGACTCTTTCGGGCTGGTCTCGGCGATGATGCCCAGATGGTGGGTGGAGATGCCCTGGCCGTAAAAGACGATCAGGTAAATCTCGGTCGGCAGCGCGAGGAAGGCCGGCAGCAGCAGCCAGTGGAAATACGCCGGACGGCGGAACAGCGCCCACGCCGCCGCCCAGGCTGTGAATTCGATGCCGACGATCTGCCACGGCCCCTCCACCGGCTTGCCCAGCAGCAGAGGCACGAAGGGCACGGCCGACAGGGCCAGATAAGTCAGCAGGACGAGGGCATTGGCCGGGCGCAGCAAGGCTTGCATAAAAACAATGTAAAAAAGGTGTCCGCTATTATGGAAGCTTTTCCCCGTCCTGGGCAGACCCTGCGCCTGCCACATTATTCAGCAACAGAAGTTGACTGGGGTTCTTGCCAGGTATATACTCGCGAGTTCTCAATTTATTCTGCGCATCGTATACGCGTTTGACAGCTGCTCCCCGAGAGTGGCTTTTTGCGCCCCATGTGCAGTTGGAATCGGGACACGGTTTTAGTCCCCGGACAATTGTCCGGGTTATTAACGTAGTAACTTTGTTGGATTAAGAACGATGCCAACCATCAATCAATTGATTCGCAAACCACGTACCGCACTGGTCGTGAAGAGCAAATCGCCGGCACTTGAAAACTGCCCGCAAAAGCGTGGCGTGTGCACCCGCGTGTACACCACCACTCCTAAGAAGCCTAACTCGGCACTGCGTAAAGTTGCCAAAGTGCGTCTGACCAACGGTTTCGAAGTGATTTCGTACATCGGCGGTGAAGGCCACAACCTGCAGGAACACAGCGTTGTTCTGCTGCGCGGCGGTCGTGTAAAAGACTTGCCAGGTGTGCGTTACCACATGGTTCGCGGCGCGCTGGATACCCAGGGTGTTAAAGACCGTAAGCAAGCTCGCTCGAAGTACGGTGCGAAGCGCGCTAAGCAAGCCAAGAAGTAATTTTCTTGCATTTTAATGAGTTGAGGCGGTCGCGAGACCGAGTAAGTGGAAGGCTTTGATGGCCTCCGCGAGTGCCAAATCAGAGGCGCTCAACTGAAGACAGGAAGGAAATACAATGCCACGTCGTCGTGAAGTACCCAAGCGCGAAATTCTGCCGGATCCAAAATTCGGCAACACCGAAGTCGCCAAATTCGTGAACGTTCTGATGCTGTCCGGTAAAAAATCGGTCGCAGAAAACATCATCTACGGTGCGTTCGACCATATCCAGCAAAAATCGGGCAAGGACCCGCTGGAAGTGTTCGCCGCCGCAATCAACAACGCCAAGCCGCTGGTGGAAGTGAAATCCCGCCGCGTCGGTGGCGCCAACTACCAGGTGCCTGTGGAAGTGCGTCCAGTACGCCGTCTGGCCCTGTCCATGCGCTGGCTGCGTGAAGCTGCCAACAAGCGCAGCGAAAAATCCATGCCACAACGCCTGGGCGGTGAGCTGATGGAAGCTGCGGAAGGCCGCGGCGGCGCAATGAAGCGTCGTGACGAGGTGCACCGCATGGCTGAAGCGAACAAGGCGTTCTCGCACTTCCGCTTCTAAAAACTTCGGCCGGCAGTGCCGGCCGCTTATCTGTTGTTCAAGCCGGGCACATTTTTTGATCGAAAAATGCTGCTCGGTTTTGTCCATTAAAAGATTTAGGATTAACTATGGCCCGCAAGACCCCCATTGAGCGCTACCGCAATATCGGTATCTCCGCTCACATCGACGCCGGTAAGACGACCACTACCGAGCGCGTGCTGTTCTACACCGGCGTGAACCACAAGATTGGTGAAGTGCACGACGGCGCAGCCACCATGGACTGGATGGAGCAGGAACAAGAGCGCGGCATCACCATCACCTCCGCGGCGACCACCTGCTTCTGGAAAGGCATGGCCAACAACTTCCCAGAACACCACATCAACATCATCGACACCCCGGGCCACGTTGACTTCACCATTGAAGTTGAACGCTCGATGCGCGTGCTGGACGGTGCTTGCATGGTTTACTGCGCAGTGGGCGGCGTGCAGCCTCAGTCGGAAACCGTGTGGCGTCAGGCTAACAAGTACAAAGTGCCACGTCTGGCCTTCGTGAACAAGATGGACCGTACCGGCGCCAACTTCTTCAAAGTGTACGAGCAGATGCGCAACCGCCTGAAGGCCAACCCGATCCTGATCCAGATCCCGATCGGCGCGGAAGAAAACTTCAAGGGCGTGATCGACCTGGTCAAGATGAAAGCCATCATCTGGGACGACGCTTCCCAGGGCATGAAATTCGACTACCGCGACATCCCGGCCGAACTGGCCGAGTCCGCTGCCGAGTGGCGCGAGAAGATGGTTGAAGCGGCTGCCGAAGCTTCCGAAGACCTGATGAACAAGTACCTGGAAGAGGGCGACCTGTCCGAAGCCGAAATCAAGAAAGCACTGCGCGAGCGTACCATCGCTTCCGAAATCGTGCCGATGATGTGCGGTACCGCGTTCAAGAACAAGGGCGTGCAAGCGATGCTGGACGCTGTGATCGAGTTCCTGCCATCCCCAGTGGACATCCCACCGGTCAACGGCACCGACGACGACGAGCAGCCAGCTTCCCGTAAAGCCGCCGACGACGAGAAATTCTCGGCGCTGGCCTTCAAGATCATGACCGACCCATTCGTCGGCCAGCTGGCCTTCTTCCGCGTGTACTCGGGCGCCATCAACTCCGGCGACACCGTGCTGAACTCGGTGAAAAACCGTAAAGAGCGCCTGGGCCGTATTCTGCAGATGCACGCCAACCAGCGCGAAGAGATCAAAGAAGTGCGCGCCGGCGACATCGCCGCTGCCGTGGGCCTGAAAGACGTGACCACCGGCGAGACCCTGTGCGATCCAGCATCCCCGATCATCCTGGAACGCATGGAGTTCCCGGAGCCGGTGATCCAGCAGGCCGTTGAGCCGAAAACCAAGTCCGACCAGGAAAAAATGGGCCTGGCCCTGAACCGTCTGGCTCAGGAAGACCCATCGTTCCGCGTCAAGACCGACGAAGAATCCGGCCAGACCATCATCGGTGGTATGGGCGAGCTGCACCTGGAAATTATCGTTGACCGTATGAAGCGCGAATTCGGCGTGGAAGCGACCGTCGGCAAACCACAGGTGGCTTACCGTGAAACCATTCGCAAGACCTGCGAAGAGATCGAAGGCAAGTTCGTCAAGCAGTCGGGCGGCCGTGGTCAGTACGGTCACGTGGTGCTGAAGATCGAACCGCAAGAACCGGGCAAAGGCTTCGAGTTCGTCGACGCGATCAAAGGCGGTACCGTTCCTCGCGAATACATCCCTGCAGTTGAGAAGGGTGTGCGCGAAACCCTGAACACCGGTGTTCTGGCCGGCTACCCAGTGGTGGACGTGAAAGTGACCCTGTTCTTCGGTTCGTACCACGATGTGGACTCGAACGAAAACGCGTTCCGCATGGCCGCTTCGATGGCCTTCAAAGATGGCTGCCGCAAGGCCCAGCCAGTGATTCTGGAGCCGATGATGGCTGTGGAAGTGGAAACGCCGGAAGACTACGCCGGTACCGTGATGGGCGACCTGTCGTCCCGCCGTGGTATGGTGCAGGGCATGGACGAAATCCCAGGCGGCGGCGGCAAGATCATCAAGGCCGAAGTACCGCTGTCGGAAATGTTCGGTTACTCGACCTCGCTGCGTTCCGCAACCCAGGGTCGTGCAACCTACACGATGGAATTCAAGCACTACTCCGAAGCGCCTAAGCACGTGATCGACGCGATCGTCACCGCCAAAGCGAAGTAATCTTGTTTATTGACCGGCCAGGGGAGATCCTCCTGGCCGGTCAGACCTTAAATCATAGTTCTAAGGAAGAATTAAAATGGCAAAAGAAAAGTTCGAGCGGACTAAACCGCACGTGAACGTAGGCACCATCGGTCACGTTGACCACGGCAAAACCACCCTGACCGCTGCTATCGCAACCGTTCTGTCGAAAAAATTCGGCGGCGAAGCTAAAGCCTACGACCAGATCGACGCTGCTCCAGAAGAAAAAGCACGCGGCATCACCATCAACACCGCGCACGTCGAGTACGAAACCTCCGGCCGCCACTACGCCCACGTTGACTGCCCAGGCCACGCCGACTACATCAAAAACATGATTACCGGTGCAGCGCAGATGGACGGCGCGATCCTGGTGTGCTCCGCTGCTGACGGCCCAATGCCACAGACCCGCGAACACATCCTGCTGGCCCGTCAGGTCGGCGTGCCTTACATCATCGTGTTCCTGAACAAATGCGACCTGGTGGACGACGCCGAGCTGCTGGAACTGGTGGAAATGGAAGTGCGCGAGCTGCTCTCCAAATACGAATTCCCAGGCGACGACCTGCCGATCGTTAAAGGTTCGGCCCGTATGGCGCTGGACGGCGACACCGGCCCGCTGGGCGAACAAGCCATCATGCAACTGGCTGACGCCCTGGATTCCTACATCCCAACGCCAGAGCGCGCTGTGGACGGCGCCTTCCTGATGCCAGTGGAAGACGTGTTCTCGATCTCCGGCCGCGGTACCGTGGTCACCGGTCGTGTTGAGCGCGGCATCATCAAAGTCGGCGAAGAGATCGAAATCGTCGGTATCACCGACACCGTGAAAACCACCTGCACCGGCGTGGAAATGTTCCGCAAGCTGCTGGACCAAGGTCAAGCGGGCGACAACGTGGGTCTGCTGCTGCGCGGCACCAAGCGTGAAGACGTGCAACGTGGTCAAGTTCTGGCGAAACCAGGCTCGATCAAGCCGCACAACCACTTCACCGGCGAGATCTATGTGCTGTCGAAAGACGAAGGTGGCCGTCACACCCCGTTCTTCAACAACTACCGCCCACAGTTCTACTTCCGTACCACCGACGTAACCGGTTCGATCGAGCTGCCAGCCGATAAAGAAATGGTTATGCCAGGCGACAACGTGTCGATCACCGTCAAGCTGATCAACCCGATCGCGATGGAAGAAGGTCTGCGCTTCGCGATCCGCGAAGGCGGCCGTACCGTTGGCGCCGGCGTGGTTGCCAAGATCATCGGCTAATTAGTTTCTTAGCGCGATAAAAGCGGGCCGGCCTGTGCTATCATGTCGGCCCGCTAGCAGTTCTTACATACATTGCCGGAACTTCAAAGTTTCCGGTTCGTTCTTTAAGGAATTAGCATGTCCACCCCAAACCAAAAAATCCGCATCCGCCTGAAGGCTTTCGACTACAAGCTGATCGACCAGTCCGCCCTGGAAATCGTTGACACCGCCAAGCGCACCGGCGCCGTGGTAAAAGGCCCAGTGCCTCTGCCAACCCGCATCCAGCGCTACGACGTGCTGCGTTCCCCGCACGTGAACAAGACTTCGCGCGACCAGTTCGAAATCCGCACCCACCAGCGCCTGATGGACATCGTGGATCCAACCGACAAGACCGTTGACGCCCTGATGAAGCTGGACCTGCCAGCCGGCGTGGACGTCGAAATCAAACTGCAGTAATCGCATTCCGGCTGGACGGCTTCGCCGTCCGCCCCGAGAACGGCCCGCGCCTTGCGCGGGCCGTTTTTTTTTGCTGCACCGTAATGATGGCCCCGCATATCCGCGCCCAAATTCCGGAAAACCAATGCATATTGATCTAAAAGCAACAACTTGCATTTTAAAAGTTGAGAAAAAAATCAAATTAATTGCCTGGCAATAATGAATCATGAGAAATTTAGAATGCTCATTCAGGAGTAGGGGGTTAACCCGCTGGGGGTAACTGTTCAAGGATATAAAAATAAAGCATTAATGGAGTCATCTTGAAACGGAATCTTGTGTTAAAACCAGGCGTTCTTGCCGTGGCATTGGCATTGACGTATGCACCAGGCGCCATGGCCCAACAGGCTCATGGCAACGAAACCCAGACCGTCTATGTGACGGGTTCCAATCTGAAGCGCGCCGACAAGGAAAGCGCGCTGCCGATCCAGGTCATCACCCAACAGGACATCAAGGACGCCGGCGTCACCAGCGTGGCCGACCTGATGCGCAAAGTGCCGGCCATGGGCAGCGATACCAACTTCGACACCAAGGGCGGCGCCTTCGCCAGCGGCGTGGCCACGGCCTCGCTGCGCGGCCTGACCTCGACCTCCACGCTGATCCTGCTGAACGGCCGGCGCATGACGCCGGCGGCCTATGCCGACCCGAACACCGGCAACTCGACCCTGTACGACTTGAATAACATCCCGCTGTCGGCCCTGGACCGCGTCGAGATCCTGAAAGACGGCGCCTCGGCCATCTACGGCTCCGACGCCATCGGCGGCGTGATCAACTTCATCACCAAGAACAATTACCAGGGCGGCCAGCTGGCGGCCCGCACCAGCGCCAACGACGACGGCAAGTTCAAGAACTCCGGCGTGAGCGGCTTCTACGGCATCGGCGACATCGATACCGACGGCTACAACGTCTTCGTCACGGCCGACTACTCCAAGCGCAGCCGCGTCAAGCGCTCGGACGTGAAAGACATCGAGTACGAGCAGTACAAGATCCTGAACAACCGCTACGCCACGCCGTATGGCAGCACGGCCTCCGGTTCGCCGATCTTCTACCGCGAAACCTCGCCCGGCTCGAAGAACTTTGCCGTGACCCAGGCCCAGGCCGACCAGCGCCTGGTGGTGCGCCTGAACTGCGACCCGTCGCAGCAACTGGTGGGCAGCACCCAGATGGGCCTGTCGGCGCAGAGCGTGTTCATCGGCCGCAAATTCTGTAACTACGATACCTCGGAAAACCTGGAAGAGCAGGGTGCCGGCGAGAACGCCAATGTGATGGGCCGCGCCGTGTTCAAGCTGGGCGAGAACACCCGCGCCTTCGTGGAACTGGGCTACGCGCGTTCCGAGCGCCGCTACACGGACAACCCGTCCACGCTGAGCACCGGCAGCATCACCAACTACACGTCCACCGGCCTGGCCGAGCCTTACCAGACCATCCTGGAAGTGGGCCACCCGGACAATCCTTTCCCGAACGCGCGCGCGTCGATGGTCTACCGCTTCACCGATATGCGCAGCGGCAGCAAGGTCATCAACGACAACACCCGTGTGCTGGCCGGCCTGGAAGGCAGCTGGGCGGACTGGAACTGGGAAACCGGCCTGCTGTGGAACGAGACCAAGAAAAAGGACCAGCTGTATGGCTTCCTCTACTTGCCGACCTTGCGCAAGCTGAACAGCGGCACCCCGCTGGCCCAGGTGGCCGCCGACCCCACCCTGTCGTATGACCCGCTGACCCGCAACAAGGCGTCCATCCTGCACCTGGACGTCAAGGCCAATACGGAATTCCAGCAGTTCCAGCTGCCGGGCGGCGGCATCGGCCTGGCCGTGGGCGCCGAGGTGCGCCGCGAGAAGATCAAGCTCGATCCGGATCCGATGGTGGGCCGTGGCGACATCCGTGGCCTGGTCAACACCGTCATCGACGGCGAGCGCGACGTGAAGTCGGCCTTTGCCGAGTTGCGCGCGCCGCTGTTCAAAAACTTCGAGCTGAACTTCGCCGGCCGCTACGACAAGTACGAAGACATGAAGACCAATTTCGTGCCGAAATACGGCGCGAAATGGACGGTGTTCGATGGCTTCGCGCTGCGCGGCAGCTATGCCAAGGGCTTCCGTGCCCCGGCCCTGGTCCAGGTCACGCCCGGTGGCGCGCAGTTCTTCCAGCGCGGCATCTACGATCCGAAGCGTTGCATGCCTGACCGCAAGACCCCGCGTCCTGGCGCCACCGAAGTCGATTGCGCCAAATCCATCGCCGGCACCAGCGGCGCCAATCCGGAGCTGGGACCGGAAACCTCGCGCAGCCATTCGCTGGGCCTGATCTGGACCCCGTTCCGTGAATTCGACATCACGGCCGACTGGTTCCGCATCCGTAAGATCGACGAGGTGGCCCAGGGCACGACCGACGATTCGCTGAAGTACGAAGACAAGAATCCCGGCAACGTGGTGCGCGACACCAACCCGGACAACTTCCTGAAAGACGCCGCCGGCAACGTGATCCCGAATAGCGGTCCGCTGCTGATGGTGAAAAAGCCCTGGATCAACCGCGGCGCGACCGAAGTCAGCGGCCTGGACCTGGATCTGCGCTACCGCAAGAACTTCGGCGGCTGGGGTTCGCTGACCAGCAAGCTGACCTCGACCTACATCCACAAGTACAAGGTGGCCATGCTCAAGGGCGATCCTGAGCACAACTCGGCCGGCGCCGAGCCTGGCACCTACGACTGGGCGCTGAGCCAGACGACCCGCATGCCACGCTGGAAGACCACGGTCTCGACCAACTGGGCCCTGGGCGACCACAATGTCAACCTGTCGGTCAACTACGTCGGCCCGATCTCGCTGATGCGCGTCTGGAACGGCGAGCGCAAGTACGAGCAGCCGTTCTGCGGCTACGGTACGCCGAAGGATACCGATGCTGATCCGGACCGCGACGCCACTGTGCCGCGCTACGAGGAGTTCTATCCGAAGTGCGCGATCAAGAGCTGGACCACGGTCGGCCTGGGTTATACGTACACGGGCTTCCGCAACCTGTCGATCAACTTCAATATCCAGAACTTGTTCGACAAGAAAGCCCCATATGCACCGCTGCAAGGCACCGATGCGGGCGTACCGCAGTCCGGCTACCTCAGTGGCCTGCATAACCCGTATGGCCGTTACTTCAATCTGAGCGCGAGCTACACCTTCTAATCCCCGGGAGCGCTGGCCCCCGCAACCCATCCGGCGCTACGGCGCCGGATTTTTTTTTGCGCGCCCGCTTCGCTATACTGGCGCGATGAGTAAAACCATTCTGATTGTGGAAGACGAGGCGGCCATCGCCGACGGTATCGCCTACGCCTTGCGGCGCGACGGCTTTGCGCCGCGCCATGTGACCCTGGGCGAGCAGGCGCTGGCCCTGCTGCGCGCCGAGCAGGGCAGTGAAGGCGCGCCGCTGCTGGTGCTGCTCGATGTCGGCCTGCCCGACATCAGCGGCTTCGATGTCTGCCGCCGCCTGCGCCAGTTCTCCGACGTGCCGGTGATTTTCCTGACCGCGCGCAGCGAGGAGATCGACCGCGTGGTGGGCCTGGAAATCGGCGCCGACGATTATGTCGCCAAGCCTTTCTCGCCGCGCGAGCTGGTGGCGCGCGTGCGCGTGGTGCTGCGCCGCCTTGGGCCGCCGGAACTGCGTGCCGCGCCGCCGCCCGCCGCCCTGGCCAGCGCGTCCGCCGCCCAGCATGCCGCCGCGCCGCCGGCGGCTGCCGCCTCGCACGCCTTCGAGCTGCGCGCCGCCGAAGCGCGCATCCTGTTCGGCGGCCGGCCGCTGGACCTGACGCGCTACGAATACCTGCTGCTGAAAACCCTGCTCGAACACCCCGGCCACGTGCTCTCGCGCGCCCAGCTGATGGACCGCGTCTGGACCGATGCGCCCGACACCCTGGAGCGCACCGTCGACGCCCACGTGAAGTCGCTGCGCGCCAAGCTGCGCGAGATCGCTCCCGAGGCCGATCCGATCCAGACCCATCGCGGCATGGGTTACAGCCTGGCGCGCGCATGAAGATCGGCCTGCGCATCCTGCTGGGTTATTTCCTGATCGTCGGCCTGGCCGCCTGGTTCCTGCTGAACGTCTTCGTGCAGCAGGTCAAGCCGGGCGTGCGCGGCGCGCTGGAAGACACCCTGGTCGACACGGCCCAGGTGCTGGCCGCCGCCGTCGCCGCCGATATGCAGGCCGGGCGGCTGCAGGATTCGCCCTTGCTGGCGAGCCTGCGCGGCAGCCTCGCCACGGGACTGGACATGAAGATCAGCGGCGTACCCAAGGACCGGCTGCATTACCGCATCTATCTCACCGATGCCGCCGGCATCGTGCGCTTCGACAGCAGCGGCCGCGACGTGGGCCAGGATTACTCGCGCTGGAACGACGTCTACCTGACCTTGCGCGGCCGCTACGGCGCGCGCAGCACGCGCGAATACGCCGAGGACGACGCCAGCACCGTGATGTATGTGGCGGCCCCGGTGCGCGCCGACGGCCGCATCATCGGCGTGCTGACGGTGGCCAAGCCGATCGCCAGCGTGCAGGCCTTCATCGAGCGCAGCCAGCGCCGCATCCTGAGCCAGGGTGCGGTGCTGCTCGGCGTCTCGCTGCTGATCGGCATCGCCGTCACCTTCTGGCTGGCGCGCGCCCTGCACCGGCTGATGGACTATGTGGCCGCCGTGCAGGCCGGCCGCAAGGCCGTGCTGCCGGCCCTGGGCAAGACCGAGATCGGCACGCTGGGCGCCGCCCTTGAAGCCATGCGCGTCAAGCTGGAGGGCAAGGAGTATGTGGAAACCCTGATGCATACCCTGGCCCACGAGCTGAAAAGCCCGATCGCCGCGATCCAGGCGGCGGCCGAACTGATGCAGGAAGACATGCCGGAGCCGGAACGCCGCCACTTCCTCGCCAATATCCAGAGCCAGAACGCGCGCCAGCGGCAGCTGATCGACCGCCTGCTGGCCCTGGTGCGCCTGGAGAAGCAGCAACGGCTGGAAGCGCCGGAGACGGTCGACCTGCCGCAGCTGCTGCGCCAGGCCGCCGCCGATTGCAGCGCCCAGCTGACCGCGCGCGGCCTCGCCCTGCAATTGCAGCTGGCCGGCGGCGCGCTGGCTGTGGTGGACGGCGCCGCGGACGATGCGTCCCCAGCCGCCTTGCGCGTGCAGGGCGATGCGCTGCTGCTGCGCCAGGCGGTCGGCAATCTGCTGGACAATGCCATCGGCTTTGCGCCGGCCGGCAGCCGCATCACGCTGGCGGCGCGGCGCCAGGGCGACCAGGCCGAGATCGCCGTCACCGATGGCGGCCCCGGCATCCCGGCCTATGCCGCCGAACGCCTGTTCGAGCGCTTCTATTCGCTGCCGCGGCCGGACGGCGCCAAGAGCACGGGCCTGGGCCTGCCTTTCGTGCGCGAGGTGGCTTCGCTGCACGGCGGCAGCGTCGAGGTCGGCAATGCGGCGCAGGGCGGTTGCCGCGCCGTGCTGCGCCTGCCCCTGCCGCTGCGCCTGTAGCGCACTGCCGCTTCACACGGAACGCATCGTCAACGCACACAGCTTTTTTACACTGGCGCCACCCTTTACTACTGGAAGCGCCATGCAAAAGAAACTGCTGTTCAAAATCCTGATCATCATCGGCCTGATGCTGATGATCGGCCTGCCGCTGATGATGATCCAGGCCACCATCAACGAGCGCAGCGCCTACCGCGAGCAGGCGGTGCGCAGCATCGCCGCCGATTCCGTCGGCGAACAGACCGTGTACGGGCCGGTGCTGGTCCTGCCCTATACCGACGAATACGAGCAGATGGAAGAGGGCGGCGAGGACAAGCCGCGCCAGCTCAAGAAATACCGCGTGCAGCGGCGCCACCTGGTCTTTCCCAACCAGCTCAATGTGGCGGGCGTGATCGGCACCGAACGCCGCTACCGCGGCATCCACCAGGTGCTGGTGTATAACGGCGAGCACAAGTTCAGCGGCGACTTCGTGCTGCCGTCCTTGAGCGAACTGCCGCGCGCCCAGGCCCAGTCCAGCGTGACGCCGGGCAAGCCCTTCCTGGCGCTGGGCGTGTCCGATGTGCGCGGCGTACGCGACATTCCGAAAATCCTGTGGGGCCAGCGCCTGCTCGAATTCGAGCAGGGCTCGGGCCTGGCCGGGCAGCGCCAAGGCTTGCACGTGCCGCTCGACATGGCCGACGTGACGGCCGGCAGCGTCAAGTTCAGCTTCAACCTGGGCCTGGCCGGCATCGAGAGCCAGCAGTTCGTGCCGCTGGCCAAGAACAACCGCTTCACGCTGAGCTCGCCGTGGCCCCATCCACAATTCGGCGGCCGCTTCCTGCCGGCCCAGCGCAGCATCGGCGAGCGCGGCTTCGAAGCCACCTGGCGCATTTCCGCCCTGTCCAGCGACGCCCAGCAGCAGCTGCGCCAGGCCGAGCTGCGCGCCCAGGATGGGAGCAGCACCACCCCCGCCGGCGCCCTGGTCGCGGCCGGTGCCCTGGATGCGTTCTCGGTCGACTTCATCGAACCCGTCAATATCTATTCGATGGCCGAGCGCGCCACCAAGTACGGCCTGCTGTTCGTGGTGCTGACCTTTGCCGCTTTCTTCCTGTTTGAAGTGCTCAAGCGCCTGCCGATCCACCCGGTGCAGTACGGCCTGGTGGGCCTGGCCCTGGCCATATTCTTCCTGCTGCTGGTCAGCCTGTCGGAACACATGCCCTTCCTCGCAGCTTATCTGCTGGCCAGCGTGGCCTGTATCGTGCTGATCGGCTTCTACCTGGGCCATGCGCTCGGCGACCGCCGGCGCGGCTGGGGCTTTGGCGCGGCCTTGAGCCTCTTGTACGGCATCCTGTACGGCTTGCTGAACTCGGAAAACAATGCCCTGCTGATGGGTGCCATCCTGCTGTTCGCCGTGCTGGCGGCGGTGATGGTGGCGACGCGCAAGGTGGACTGGTACAGTTTGGCGGCGGAACCGGCGGCGGAACCGGCGGCGCAATAAGCGGCGCGGGCAAGGAGGAGCACGGCCCGCCGCGGCGGGCCGTGCTTTTTTTACTGCAGTATGCGCGGCGGCTTAGCGGGCGGCGACGAGACCGGCCAGGGTCTGGTCGGCCGTGGTCATGAAGGCCACCACATCGGTCGTGCTGCCAACCTGGCCGAGCATGGCGCGCGCCTTGGCGGCAGCCTTGGCGCCGCTATACGCGGCCAGTTCGGCGCTGGTGTCGATGGATGCCGTGAAGTAGACCGCCATCGCCGTCTTGCGCTGCACGGCTTCGAAGTCGGCCTCGCTGGAATCGGTGGCCAGCAGGTTGAGCACCCCCAGCGCCACATAGCCGCGGCTCGCGCCCTTGCTATTCAGCTGGTCCAGCCAGGTCGCCAGTTCGGCCGGCGTCGGCGCCCGGTTGGCGAGGTTGTTGAAGACGGCGCGCACGAAGCTGGCATGGTCACCCGGATACAGGGCGCGCGCTTCGGCGCTGTTGCCCAGGTCGTCCACCAGCTTGCGGATTAGCTGGTTGCCGGCCTGGTATTGCTGCTCCAGCTCGCTCGTATACTCGTCGACATTGCTGGCCTGCAGCTCGCTCATGGCGTTCGCCAGGGTGGCCGCTTCGGCCGGCCGGCCAAAGAGGGCCAGATGCAGCTGCTGCGCCAGCGAGCGGTAGGCGCCGCAATTGACGCCGACGGCATTGAAGGCGGCCGTGACGTCGGCCACCACATAGCCGCGGTTGCGGGCCGCGTTCTCGACGCCGCAAGCGCCGTCGTTATAGCGGCTGAACTTGGTCCAGTACAGACGGTTGGCGTCGGCCATGACCTCGAAGGCCTTGCGCGTGTTCCAGCCGGCGCGGGTGGCGAGCTGGTGGAAGGCCTTGTTGTAGATGCCGCTCAGGCGGTGTACATCGATGAGCTCGCGGTGGTAGACCGTGTGCTCGACCGACTTGCCGTCGGCGCTGGGTCGGCGCATATCGCGCATCGCCGTGCCGTTCTTGACGACCTCGGCGCCCACCAGGAAGTCATTGCTGCCGCGCGCATGGTATTCGGCGGCTTCGCCCGCCATATCGGAAAACGCCTCGTTCATGCCGCCCGGCATGCCGAAGTAGGCCAGGGCGGAACTGCGTTCCGTGTAGCCGTGGCTGAATTCATGCGCCACCAGGTCGAGCGAGACCATCGGATAGTAGAGGCTCTCGCCATCGCCGAAGTTGGCGGCGCCGCGGCCCCAGGAGGCATTGTCGAGGGCGTTGCTGGGATGGCCGCGTCCCACCAGGGGCAGGGGTACCGGCGGCATGTTCAGATAAGCCATATACATGCGCAAGGTGGCGCCGGCATGGGCGTGGATATCGTTCAGCGGCGCATAGCCGCCATTGACGGTCTTGAAGGTATTGCGCGGACAGCCGAACTGGTAGGGCGTCTTCTTCGCACTGCCGGTCGCCTCGCCGTCCAGATTCACGGTGACGATGCCATTGCTGTCCATGCTGCAATTGTCCGACACGTCCAGCGCCGGGCGCTGCACGCCATACTCGTACTGGCCGGTGCGGGCATTGCCGCCGGGGCCGTTGGCGGCGGCCGTCATATGGCCATCCCACTGCTGCAGCACGCGGCCCAGGTTGGCGTCCATCAGCAGGTGCGGATAGCGCAGCTGCTTGCCGTCCTGCACATAGAAGGAGACCAGGTAGACCAGGCGTGCCACCTTGTCGCGGCCGGCATACACATACAGGGTGGCGGCATCGTCGGTGGTCTGGAAGCGCTGCAGCCGGGTCTTGGCCTGCAGCAGGATGTCGGCGGCGGAGAAGACCGGGCGCACGCTCGGCAAATCCTGGCTGATGCGCTGCAATACCGAGCCGCGCAGCGTGGCCGTGCCGGCATTGCCCTGGCGGTGCTCGACGACGAAGCCGTCCAGCACCGGCACGCCCTGGTAATACTGTTCGTGGCGCCGCGCGCGCAGGCCGTTGGGATAATCGAGGCCGCGCCCCGCCTTCAGCTCGCTCTCGCCGAGGTCGGCCTTGGGCGCCAGGGCGGCGCGCAGCGCGCCGTTGCTGGTGGTGGTATTCACCTCCACGCGTTGCGCTGCCTGGAGGCCGCCGCAAGCGAGCAGTGCAGCCGCGCCAGCACTGGCTTTGAGCCAGGTTTGTAAAGTTAAGTCCATGCCTTGTCCTTTTTTGAGATGATGGAAAAGAATTTGCATTATAAGCAAAAATGCTTTTTTACTATTTCTCACAGGAAAAAGTTGATAGTGTGGATATAGCTTTTGGGGCGCTCCTTTGCGGTCGTAAAGGAATGCGGCAGTGTGGAAATGACAATGATGGCGTGCTTGCCGGATGGCTTGCGGAGCGCGCCCCAGGCATGCCCGGGGCGGAAGGGGAGGGGTTTGGCGGGGCGTGGAAACATCCTTGCGGGAAAACTGACATACCTCGTATTAAGTTGTTGCGTCAAGGGGCAAATCACAGTACACTAGCCGGCTTCGGTATGGATTCGTCTTTTTCATGGTCCGTATCACTTTTTGTAGTTAAACAAAGCCCCGCCCAATCGTAGGTGGGAATGGAGAAAAAATGAGCCTTGGCCTCCTCGGTCGCAAGGTTGGCATGATGCGTATCTTCACGGATGACGGGGATTCGATCCCTGTGACCGTGCTGGACGTGTCGAACAACCGCGTTGCGCAAATCAAAACTCCTGAAGTGGATGGTTACTCCGCTGTTCAGGTCGCATTCGGTCAACGTCGCGCTTCCCGCGTGATCAAAGCCGCTGCTGGTCACTTCGCTAAAGCAGGCATCGAAGCCGGCACTCTGCTGAAAGAGTTCCGCGTGGACGCCGCTAAAGCCGCCGAACTGAAAGCTGGCGACGTTGTTGCTGCTTCCCTGTTCGAAGTCGGTCAAAAAATCGACGTGCAAGGTGTGAGCATTGGTAAAGGCTATGCCGGTACCATCAAGCGTTACAACTTCTCGTCCGGCCGTGCTACCCACGGTAACTCCCGTTCGCACAATGTTCCAGGCTCCATCGGTATGGCGCAGGATCCAGGTCGCGTTTTCCCTGGCAAGCGCATGACCGGCCACATGGGTGACGTCACCGTGACCACCCAGAACCTGGAAATCGCCCGTATCGACGCCGAACGTCAGCTGCTGCTGGTGAAAGGTGCCGTACCTGGCGCGAAAAACGGTCAGGTGGTGGTATCGCCAGCCGTTAAAGTCAAAGCTAAGAAGGGAGCTTAATCGATGGAACTCAAGCTCTTGAACGCGCAAGGTCAAGCCGCCTCCAACGTTGCTGCCGCAGACACCGTCTTCGGCCGTGATTACAACGAAGCGCTGATCCACCAAGTCGTCGTTGCCTACGCTGCCAACGCACGTAGCGGCAACCGCAAGCAGAAAGACCGTGAAGAAGTCCACCACACGACCAAGAAGCCATGGCGCCAAAAAGGCACCGGCCGCGCACGTGCTGGTATGTCCTCCTCGCCACTGTGGCGCGGCGGCGGTCGTATCTTCCCGAATTCGCCTGACGAGAACTTCTCGCACAAAGTGAACAAGAAGATGTACCGCGCCGGTATCTGCTCGATCCTGTCCCAGCTGGCCCGCGAGGAACGCCTGGTCGTGATCGAAGAACTGACGATCGATGCGCCAAAGACCAAACTGCTGTCGCAAAAGCTGAACGGCATGGGTCTGGACTCGGTGCTGATCATTGCTGACGACATCCAAGAAAACCTGCTGCTGGCCTCCCGCAACCTGCCGAACGTGCTGGTTGTCGAGCCACGCCACGCAGACCCAATGTCGCTGGTCTTCTACAAGAAGATCCTGGTTACCAAAGCGGCCCTGGCCAAGATTGAGGAGATGCTGGCATGAGCGCAGTCATCAAACACAGCGAAGAGCGCCTGATGAAGGTGCTGCTGGCGCCGGTCATTTCCGAGAAGGCCACCATGGTCGCGGAAAAGAACGAGCAGATCGTGTTCCTGGTTACCAAGGATGCGACCAAGCCAGAAATCAAGGCAGCCGTTGAACTGCTGTTCAAGGTCGAAGTGGAATCGGTGCAGACCGTGAACCGCGAAGGTAAAGTCAAGCGTTCCGGCCGTTTCATCGGTCGCCGCAACCACACCAAGCGCGCTTTCGTGTGCCTGAAGCCCGGCCAGGAAATCAATTTCTCCGAGGAGGCTAAATAATGGCACTCGTTAAGATGAAGCCAACCTCGCCAGGCCGTCGCGGCATGGTGAAGGTAGTGAATGCCGACCTGTACAAAGGCCGTCCTTTCGCCGCCCTGGTTGAGAAAAAATCGAAGACCGCTGGCCGTAACAACAACGGCCACATCACCACCCGTCATATCGGTGGTGGTCACAAGCAGCACTACCGCCTGGTTGACTTCAAACGCAACAAGGACGGCATTCCTGCCAAAGTGGAACGTATCGAATACGATCCAAACCGTACCGCCCACATCGCCCTGCTGTGCTACGCAGACGGCGAGCGCGCTTACATCATCGCCTCCAAAGGCATGGCGGTGGGCGACGTGCTGATGAACGGTTCGGAAGCGCCGATCAAGGCCGGCAACTGCCTGCCAATCCGCAACATCCCGGTCGGCACCACCATGCACTGCGTGGAAATGCTGCCAGGTAAGGGTGCCCAGATGGCCCGTACCGCTGGCGCCGGCGTGGTGCTGATGGCGCGTGAAGGTACTTACGCCCAGGTGCGTCTGCGCTCCGGCGAAGTGCGCCGCGTGCACATCGAATGCCGCGCCACCATCGGTGAAGTTGGCAACGGCGAGCACAACCTGCGTAAGATCGGTAAAGCTGGCGCCATGCGCTGGCGCGGTGTTCGCCCAACCGTCCGCGGTGTGGTGATGAACCCGATCGACCACCCGCACGGTGGTGGTGAAGGCCGTACCGCAGCTGGTCGTCATCCAGTATCGCCATGGGGCCAGCAGACCAAGGGTAAGAAGACGCGTTCGAACAAGCGCACTTCTTCGATGATCGTCTCGCGCCGCGGCAAGAAATAAGGATAAACCATGACTCGTTCATTGAAAAAAGGGCCGTTCTGCGACGCCCACCTGGTGAAGAAGGTCGAAGCCGCGCAAGCGACCAAGGACAAGAAGCCAATCAAAACCTGGTCGCGTCGTTCGACGATCATGCCTGACTTCATCGGTCTGACCATTGCTGTGCACAACGGTAAGCTGCACGTGCCAGTGTATGTTTCCGAGAACATGGTTGGTCACAAGCTCGGCGAATTCGCGCTGACCCGTACCTTCAAGGGCCACGCTGCTGACAAAAAGGCTAAGAAATAATGGAAACTAAAGCAATCCTCAAAGGCGTGCGCCTGTCGGATCAAAAAGGCCGCCTGGTGGCTGACCTGATCCGCGGTAAAAAGGTTGACGCTGCGCTGAACATCCTGCAGTTCAGCCCGAAAAAAGGCGCGGCCATCCTGAAAAAAGTGCTGGAGTCCGCCATCGCGAACGCCGAGCACAATGACGGTGCCGACATCGACGAACTGTTCGTGAAAACGATCTACGTCGAAAAGGGTCCGATCCTGAAGCGCTTCACTGCACGCGCTAAGGGCCGGGGTGATCGTATCTCGAAACAATCCTGTCACATTTACGTGACTGTCGGAAACTAAGGAGTCACGATGGGACAGAAGATACATCCAACCGGTTTCCGTCTGGCCGTTACCCGTAACTGGGCATCGCGCTGGTACGCAACCAATGGCAACTTCGCTTCGATGCTGAACGAAGACCTGAAAGCGCGCGCTTTCCTGAAGAAGAAGCTGAAGAACGCCTCCGTTGGCCGCATCGTGATCGAGCGTCCAGCCAAGAACGCGCGCTTCACCATCTACAGCTCGCGTCCAGGCGTCGTGATCGGTAAAAAAGGCGAAGACATCGAAGTGCTGAAGTCCGCCCTGACCAAGATCATGGGCGTGCCGGTGCACGTGAACATCGAAGAAATCCGCAAGCCGGAAATCGATTCCCAGCTGATCGCTGACTCGATCGCCCAGCAGCTCGAAAAACGTATCATGTTCCGCCGCGCCATGAAGCGCGCGATGCAGAACGCGATGCGTCTGGGCGCGCAAGGCATCAAGATCATGTCGTCCGGTCGTCTGAACGGCATCGAGATCGCCCGTACCGAATGGTATCGCGAAGGTCGTGTGCCACTGCACACCCTGCGCGCCGACATCGACTACGGCACTTCCGAAGCTTCCACCACCTACGGCATCATCGGCGTGAAGGTATGGGTATACAAAGGTGACCGCTCCGCTACCGGCGAAGCACCAGTCATCGAGACCCCGGCTGACGAGAAGAAGCCACGTGGTCCGCGTCGTGACGACGGCAAGCCAGCTGGCCGCCCACGTCCAGGCGCTAAAACCGCAACCGCACCAGCCGGTCGCCGCGCTGCCAAGCCGGCCGCAGCTGAGAAAGCAGGAGAATAATCATGCTGCAACCAGCACGCAGAAAGTATCGTAAAGAGCAGAAAGGCCGTAACACCGGTATTTCGCACACGCGCGGCACCGCCGTGTCGTTCGGCGAATTCGGTCTGAAAGCCGTTGCACGCGGCCGTATCACGGCCCGTCAAATCGAGGCAGCGCGTCGCGCCATGACCCGTCACATCAAACGTGGCGGTCGTATCTGGATCCGCGTCTTCCCGGACAAGCCAATTTCGAACAAGCCGGCCGAAGTCCGTATGGGTAACGGTAAAGGTAATCCGGAGTACTACGTGGCTGAGATTCAGCCAGGCAAAGTACTGTACGAAATGGATGGCGTCGCAGAAGAACTGGCGCGCGAAGCGTTCCGCCTGGCTGCTGCCAAACTGCCGCTGGCTACCACCTTCGTGGTGCGCCAGGTTGGCCAATAATTGGAGTGAAATATGAAAGCATCTGAACTCCGCGGCAAAGACCAGGCAGCTCTGCAAAAAGAGCTGAACGACCTGCTGAAGGCCCAGTTTGGCCTGCGTATGCAAATCGCGACGCAACAGCTGAGCAACACTTCGCAGCTCAAGAAGGTACGCCGCGATATCGCACGCGTTAAGACGGTAATGAATCTGAAGGAAGCCAAATGAACGAACCAGTGAAACAGTCGCTCAAGCGCACGCTGATCGGTAAAGTGGTGTCCGACAAGATGGACAAAACCGTTACCGTGCTGATCGAGCGTCACGTGAAGCACCCTCTGTATGGCAAGATCATCGTGCGCTCCGCGAAATACCACGCGCACGACGAGACCAACCAAGTCAAAGCCGGTGATACGGTCGAGATCCAGGAAGGTCGTCCGATCTCCAAAACGAAGGCGTGGACGGTGACCCGTGTAGTGCAAGCTGCACAAATCGTCTAAGAGGTTTGCGGCCGGCACCGTGTGGTGCCGGCCACAGTCCAATTAGTTCTTGCAGGCCCGCAGGTTTTATGTGATACTTGCGGGCTTCGTTCATGTATCGCCGCTAAGTGTCTTTCCACAGACATGGATCGCGGTCAGTACTTGTCTGAAGGTCAAGCACCCAAACAGGCGCGTTCGCGTGTCTGGCGGGACCAAGACTGACCGAGGTTCACATTGTGTGGATTCTTCGGCTTAAGTTGGGAAAGAGAATACTATGATTCAAACTGAAAGCCGGCTCGAAGTGGCCGACAACACCGGTGCGAAAGAAGTTATGTGCATCAAGGTGTTGGGCGGCTCCAAGCGCCGTTATGCTGGCATTGGCGACGTGATCAAAGTCACCGTTAAGGTGGCTCAGCCGCGCGGCCGTGTCAAAAAAGGTGAAATTTATAACGCCGTGGTTGTGCGTACCGCTAAAGGTGTGCGCCGCCAGGACGGTTCCTTGGTCAAGTTCGACGGCAACGCCGCCGTTCTGCTGAACGCCAAGCTGGAACCGATCGGTACCCGTATCTTTGGCCCAGTCACGCGCGAACTGCGTACTGAGAAGTTCATGAAGATCGTGTCCCTGGCACCGGAAGTCCTGTAAGGAGTCAGTAATGGATAAGATTCGCAAAAACGACGAAGTCATCGTCCTGACCGGTAAGGACAAGGGCAAACGCGGCGTGGTGCAACAGCGTATCGACGCTGAGCACGTCGTGGTGGAAGGCGTGAACCTGGCTAAAAAAGCCGTCAAGCCAAACCCGATGACTGGCGTTACTGGTGGCATCGTTGACAAGACCATGCCTATTCACGTGTCCAACGTTGCTCTGTTCAACGCTGCGACCGGTAAGGCAGATCGCGTGGGCTTCAAAGAAGTGGACGGTAAAAAAGTCCGCATCTTCAAGTCCTCCGGCGAAGTAGTGAAGGGGTAATAAGAAATGGCCCGTCTGCAACAATTTTATAAAGACAAGGTCGTTGCCGATCTGACCGAGAAATTCGGTTACAAATCGGTAATGGAAGTGCCGCGCCTGACCAAGATCACCCTGAACATGGGTCTCTCGGAAGCCGTAGCCGACAAGAAGATCATCGAGCACGCTGTGGGCGACCTGACCAAGATCGCCGGTCAAAAGCCAGTGATCACCAAGGCCCGTAAAGCGATCGCCGGTTTCAAAATCCGCGAAGGCTACCCGATCGGTACCATGGTGACCCTGCGCGGCGCCCGCATGTATGAGTTCCTGGACCGTTTCATCACCGTGGCCCTGCCGCGCGTGCGTGACTTCCGTGGCGTGTCCGGCCGTTCCTTCGATGGCCGCGGCAACTACAACATCGGTGTGAAAGAGCAGATCATCTTCCCGGAAATCGAGTACGACAAGATCGACGCGCTGCGTGGTATGAACATCTCGATCACCACCACCGCCAAGACCGACGACGAAGCCAAAGCGCTCCTCGCCGCCTTTAAATTCCCGTTCAGGAACTAAGTAGATCATGGCAAAACTCGCACTGATTAACCGTGAGCAGAAACGCGTGGCCCTGGCTGAGAAATTCGCCGCCAAGCGCGCTTCGCTGAAGGCCATCATTGATGACCAGTCCAAGTCGGAAGAAGAGCGTTACGAAGCGCGCCTGAAACTGCAGGCCCTGCCACGTAACTCGAACCCGACCCGTCAACGCAACCGTTGCGTCGTGACCGGTCGTCCACGCGGCACCTTCCGTAAATTCGGTCTGGGCCGTATCAAACTCCGTGAATTCGCCATGCGTGGTGAGATCCCGGGTATGACTAAAGCCAGCTGGTAATAGGAGAACAAGCAATGAGTATGAGCGATCCTATCGCCGATATGCTGACCCGCATTCGCAACGCCCAAGGCGTGCAGAAGTCGACCGTGGCCATGCCATCGTCGAAAGTCAAAGTAGCGATTGCCAACGTCCTCAAGGACGAGGGTTACATTGAAGATTTCGCCGTGACCTCGAACGAAGGCAAGGCGGAACTGAAAATCGGTTTGAAATATTATGTAGGCCGTCCTGTTATCGAGCGCCTCGAGCGCGTGTCCCGTCCGGGTCTGCGCGTGTACAAGGGCAAGGACGAGATCCCAACCGTGATGAACGGTCTGGGTGTGGCCATCGTGTCGACTCCGCAAGGCGTCATGACCGACCGCAAAGCGCGCGCTACCGGTGTTGGTGGCGAAGTTATCTGCTTCGTGGCTTAAGGAGTAACACAATGTCTCGTGTAGCTAAAATGCCGATCGCAGTGCCGGCTGGCGCCGAAGTCGCCATCTCCGCGCAAGCGATCACCGTGAAGGGTCCGCTGGGCACCCTGAGCCAGAGCCTGAACGGCCTGGTGAAAGTGGAAAACAACGCCGGCACCCTGACTTTCGACGTGGCCAATGACAGCCGCGAAGCGAACGCCATGTCCGGCACCCTGCGCGCCCTGGTAAACAATATGGTTACCGGCGTCACCAAGGGCTTCGAGAAGAAGCTGAGCCTGGTTGGCGTGGGTTACAAGGCGCAAGCCGCTGGCGACAAGCTGAACCTGTCGCTGGGCTTCTCCCACCCGGTCGTTCACGCGATGCCAACCGGCGTCAAAGTGGCAACCCCGACCCCGACCGAAATCGTGATCAGCGGCATCGATCGCCAAAAGGTTGGCCAGGTGGCCGCCGAAGTTCGTGCTTACCGCTCCCCAGAGCCTTACAAAGGCAAGGGTGTCCGCTATGTGGACGAAGTGGTTAAGCTTAAAGAAACCAAGAAGAAGTAATTAGGGGCTGACGATGGACAAAAAAGAATCTCGTCTGCGCCGCGGACGTCAAACCCGCATCAAGATCGCGCAATTGAAAGTGAACCGCCTGTCGGTCCACCGCACCAATCTGCACATTTACGCGAACTTGACCAGCCCAGACGCCAAAGTACTGGTTTCGGCCTCCACCGCAGAAGCGGAAGTGCGCGCCGAACTGGCTGGCAAGTCGGGCAAGGGTGGCAACGCCGCCGCTGCCGCACTGGTCGGCAAGCGTGTCGCAGAAAAAGCACTGAAAGCGGGCATCACCGAAGTCGCCTTCGACCGCTCCGGTTTCCGTTACCACGGCCGTGTCAAGGCGCTGGCTGAAGCCGCGCGTGAAGCCGGTCTGAAGTTCTAAGGATACGATCATGGCAAAAATGCAAGCAAAAATGCAAAGCGACAAGCCGGATGACGGCATGCGCGAAAAAATGATCGCGATCAACCGCGTGACCAAAGTGGTCAAGGGTGGTCGTATCATGGGCTTCGCGGCGCTGACCGTGGTGGGTGACGGCGATGGCCGCATCGGCATGGGCAAGGGCAAGTCGAAAGAGGTACCAGTCGGTGTGCAAAAGGCAATGGAAGAAGCCCGTCGCAACCTGATCAAAGTACCGCTGAAAAACGGCACCCTGCAGCACACCGTGACCGGTCGTCATGGCGCCTCGCGCGTGATGATGAGCCCGGCCAAGCCAGGTACCGGCGTGATCGCTGGTGGCGCAATGCGCGCAATCTTCGACGTGATGGGCGTGACCGACGTGGTGGCCAAATCCACCGGTTCGAACAACCCGTACAACCTGGTGCGCGCCACCCTGGACGGCCTGTCGAAAATGAGCACTCCTGCCGAGATCGCTGCCAAACGCGGCAAATCGGTGGAAGACATCCTGGCTTAAGGGGAAACCGCATGAGCACTATCAAAGTAAAACTGGTGAAGGGCCTGATCGGCACCCGTCAAGACCACCGTGCCACCGTGCGCGGCCTGGGCCTGCGCCGTGTCAACTCGGTTTCCGAGCTGCAGGACACTCCATCGGTACGCGGCATGATCACCAAGGTCGCCTACCTCGTTAAAGTCGTATCGTAAGCCTCGGCTTACGATCTGGAGAATCAAATGGAATTGAATACCATTCAACCAGCAGCTGGCGCGAAACACGCTAAGCGTCGCGTTGGCCGCGGTATCGGCTCCGGCCTCGGTAAAACCGCTGGCCGTGGTCACAAAGGTCAGAAATCGCGTTCGGGCGGCTTCCATAAAGTCGGCTTCGAAGGCGGTCAAATGCCGCTGCAACGCCGTCTGCCAAAGCGCGGCTTCAAATCGCTGAACGCAACCTTCAAGGCTGAAGTTCGTCTGTCGGATCTGAACGCCCTGGCGGTCGGTGAAGTCGACATCCTGGTCCTGAAGCAAGCTGGCGTGCTGAACGTGCTGGCACGCGATGTGCGCGTGATCGCCTCCGGCGAAATCACCAAGGCTGTCACCCTGAAAGGTCTGAAAGTGACCGCAGGCGCGAAAGCCGCCATCGAAGCTGCCGGCGGTTCGGTAGCCTGAGTGACCGCTAAAAGCTTAATCGGAGCGAAAATTGGCGACTAATCCACAGCTTGCTAAAAGTGCCGCAGCCGGGTTCCCTTGGGGCCGGCTCTGGTTTTTGCTGGGCGCTCTGGTGGTGTATCGGATCGGGGCTCACGTCCCGGTTCCGGGAATCGATCCGGTACAGTTAGCCGCACTGTTCAAGTCGCAGGAAGGCGGCATCCTGGGCATGTTCAACATGTTCTCGGGTGGCGCCCTGTCGCGCTTTACGGTGTTTGCGCTGGGTATCATGCCGTACATCTCGGCCTCGATCATCATGCAGTTGCTGTCGATCGTGTCGCCGCAGATGGAAGCGCTGAAGAAAGAAGGGGAAGCGGGTCGTCGCAAGATCACCCAGTACACCCGTTACGCCACGGTCGGTCTGGCTTTGTTCCAGGCCTTCGGCATCGCGGTCGCGCTGGAAGCCCAGCCGAACCTGGTGCTCGATCCGGGCTTGGGCTTCCGCTTCGTGACCGTGGTGACGCTGTTGACCGGCACCATGTTCCTGATGTGGCTGGGGGAGCAGATTACCGAGCGTGGTCTCGGCAATGGCATCTCCATCATCATCTTCGCCGGTATCGCTGCCGGTCTGCCGGGCGCCTTGGGTGGCTTGTTCTCCCAAGTGTCGACCGGTTCGATCAGCGCCTTCTCGGTGATCGTCATCGTCGCTCTGGTGGCCCTGGTCACCTACGGCGTGGTGTTCGTGGAACGCGGTCAGCGCAAGATTCTGGTCAACTATGCCAAACGTCAGGTCGGTAACAAGATCTACGGTGGGCAGACCAGCCACCTGCCGCTTAAGCTGAATATGGCAGGCGTGATTCCGCCAATCTTCGCTTCGTCGATTATCTTGTTCCCGGCAACCATCGTGGACTGGTTTTCGAAGGGTGCCGACACCGCCAACCCGGTGGTGCGGTTCCTGAAAGATCTGGCTGCATCGCTGGCCCCCGGCGAGCCGATTCATGCATTGCTGTACGCCGTGGCCATTGTGTTCTTCTGCTTCTTCTACACCGCACTGGTGTTTAACAGCAAGGAGACCGCGGAGAACTTGAAGAAGAGTGGTGCGTTCGTGCCGGGCATCCGCCCTGGCGAACAGACCGCCCGCTACATCGACAAGATTCTGACCCGTTTGACCCTGGCCGGCGCCGTCTACATCACCCTGGTGTGCTTGTTGCCGGAATTCATGGTCGCCCAGTGGAAGGTACCGTTTTATTTCGGTGGTACTTCTTTGTTGATTATTGTCGTGGTGACCATGGATTTCATGGCCCAGGTACAAAACTATGTGATGTCGCAGCAATACGATTCGCTGCTGCGCAAAGCTAACTTCAAGGGCGGAATTCCGACGCGATAAATGGCAAAAGACGACGTCATACAGATGCAAGGCGAGATCCTCGAGAATCTGCCTAATGCAACATTTCGAGTGAAGCTGGAAAACGGCCACGTGGTGTTAGGCCACATTTCGGGTAAAATGCGCATGAATTACATCCGCATTCTCCCTGGCGACAAGGTCACGGTGGAGTTGACGCCGTACGACCTGAGCCGGGCCCGTATTGTGTTCCGGACCAAGTAAATTTAAGTAATCGAACCAAAGAGAGTGCAAAAATGAAAGTTAACGCTTCAGTCAAGCGGATCTGCCGCAACTGCAAGATCATCAAGCGCAAAGGTGTTGTTCGCGTAATCTGCGTCGAACCACGCCATAAGCAGCGTCAAGGTTAATCAGTTCGAGGAATAACGAATGGCACGTATTGCAGGGGTTAACATCCCAAATCATCAGCACACCGTTATCGGCCTGACCGCCATCTACGGTGTTGGCCGCCCGCGCGCGCAGTTCATCTGCGCCCAAACGGGTGTACCGACCAATAAAAAGGTCAAGGACCTGGACGACAGCGAACTGGAAAAGCTGCGTGATGAAGTCGCGAAGTTCGTAGTAGAAGGCGATCTGCGCCGCGAACTGTCGATGAACATCAAGCGTCTGATGGACCTGGGCTGCTACCGCGGCATGCGTCACCGTAAGGGCCTGCCGGTCCGCGGTCAGCGCACCCGCACCAATGCACGTACCCGTAAAGGTCCGCGCAAAGCCGCTCAATCGCTGAAGAAATAATCTAGGAAACTACTATGGCTAAGCAACAAAGCAGCGCAGCAGCAGCGCGCGTTCGTAAGAAGGTCAAAAAGAACGTCGCTGAAGGCATCGCTCACGTTCACGCTTCGTTCAACAACACCATCATCACCATCACCGACCGTCAGGGCAACGCTCTGTCGTGGGCGACCTCCGGTGGCGCTGGCTTCAAGGGTTCGCGTAAATCGACCCCGTTCGCAGCGCAGGTAGCTGCCGAAGCCGCTGGTAAAGTGGCGGTGGAATGCGGCGTGAAGAACCTGGAAGTGCGTATCAAGGGCCCAGGTCCTGGTCGTGAATCCGCGGTTCGCGCACTGAACAACCTGGGCATCAAGATCACCGAGATCCAGGACGTGACCCCAGTGCCGCACAACGGCTGCCGTCCTCCTAAGCGTCGTCGTATCTAAGTTCAGTATGGCTATGGCCGGCAAGCAGCGCGCCGGCCACCTGCCTGCTGGATAGAAAATCGCTGGAACAGTGGGCCGGAAACGGTTATACTGTCCGGCTATTTTCGCCTGTCGAACCGGTTTCGTCAGGCGTGTTGAGCCACCGTCTGGCCAATCGGGCCAGACTAGCGCCTAACCGCATACCGATGCGGCTGGGGCGTCATTATTATTTAAGGAAAACATCGTGGCACGTTATATCGGACCAAAAGCAAAACTGTCCCGCCGTGAAGGCACTGACCTGTTCCTGAAGAGCGCCCGCCGCTCGCTGGACTCCAAATGCAAACTGGACATCAAGCCAGGCCAGCACGGCGTGAAATCCGGCGCCCGTACCTCGGACTACGGCAACCAGCTGCGCGAAAAGCAAAAAGTGAAGCGTATGTACGGCATCCTGGAACGCCAGTTCCGCCGCTACTTCGCTGAAGCCGACCGCCGCAAAGGCAATACCGGTGAAACCCTGCTGTCCCTGCTGGAAACCCGCCTGGACAACGTGGCCTACCGCATGGGCTTCGGCTCGACCCGCGCTGAAGCGCGTCAGCTGGTATCGCACAAAGCCTTCACCGTGAACGGCAATGTGGTGAACATCGCTTCCTACGTCGTGAAAACCGGCGACGTGATCGCCGTGCGCGAAAAAGCCAAGAAACAGACCCGTATCGTCGAGGCCCTGTCCCTGGCGGAACAAGTCGGCATGCCATCGTGGGTGTCCGTGGACGCCAAGAAAATGGAAGGTACCTTCAAGTCCCTGCCAGAGCGTAACGAAATCGCCAACGACGTCAACGAATCGCTGATCGTCGAGCTGTACTCGCGTTAATCGCAGTCAGTAAGCCGCAAGACCCGCCCACTCCACGGAGTGGGCTTTTTCACTAATGCCATCAGCCTTATCGGTGTAACGAGCCGAGGGTAATGAAAAGGACATTTCAATGCAAAACAGTTTGTTGAAACCACGTATTATCGACGTCGAGGCCCTGGGCGCCGGTCACGCAAAAGTCGTGATGGAGCCGTTCGAGCGCGGCTACGGCCACACCCTCGGCAACGCCCTGCGCCGCGTTCTGCTGTCCTCGATGATCGGCTACGCGCCGACCGAAGTGACCATCGCCGGTGTCGTGCACGAGTACTCCTCGCTGGACGGCGTGCAAGAAGACGTGGTCGACCTGCTGCTGAACCTGAAGGGCGTGGTGTTCAAGGTGCATAACCGCGACTCCGTCACCCTGACCCTGAAGAAAGAGGGCGAAGGCGCCGTGCTGGCTTCGGACATCGATCTGCCGCACGATGTGGAACTGATCAATCCGGACCACGTGATCGCCCACCTGACCGCCGGCGGCAAACTGGACATGCAGATCAAGGTCGAAAAAGGCCGTGGCTATGTGCCGGGCAATGTGCGCCGCCTGTCGGAAGACACCAACAAGACCATCGGCCGCATCATCCTGGACGCGTCGTTCTCGCCAGTGCGCCGTGTGTCCTACGCCGTGGAATCGGCCCGTGTGGAACAGCGTACCGACCTGGACAAGCTGATCATCAACATTGAAACCAATGGCGTGATCACCCCGGAAGAAGCGATCCGTCAATCGGCCCGCGTGCTGGTCGACCAGCTGAACGTGTTCGCCGCCCTGGAAGGCACCGAAGCCGCCGCCGAAGCACCATCGCGCGCGCCGCTGGTCGATCCGATCCTGCTGCGTCCAGTGGACGACCTGGAACTGACCGTGCGTTCGGCCAACTGCCTGAAAGCCGAAAACATTTATTACATCGGCGACCTGATCCAGCGCACCGAAAACGAGCTGCTGAAGACCCCGAACCTGGGCCGCAAGTCGCTCAACGAAATCAAGGAAGTGCTGGCTTCGCGCGGCCTGACCTTGGGCATGAAACTCGAAAACTGGCCACCTGCCGGTCTGGAGAAGTAATTTTGCAGCACCCCGCCCGGCAGATCACTGCCGGGCGGTTTAACCTCAGAACCGGTCCGCGCCCGGCGCAAGCCATGGCGATCGAAGAACTCGGAATTAAACACAACCGAAAGGAAATACCATGCGTCACCGTCACGGCCTTCGTAAACTGAACCGTACCTCGTCCCACCGTCTGGCAATGCTGCGCAACATGACTGTTTCGCTGCTGCGTCACGAAGCGATCAAAACCACCCTGCCAAAGGCCAAGGAACTGCGCCGCGTTATCGAGCCGATCCTGACCCTGGGCAAGACCGACACCCTGGCCAACAAGCGTCTGGCCTTCAGCCGCCTGCGCGACCGCGAAATGGTTCTGAAGCTGTTCGCTGAACTGGGCCCACGCTACGCAAACCGCAACGGCGGCTACCTGCGTATCCTGAAAATGGGTTTCCGCGTTGGCGACAACGCTCCAATGGCTTATGTTGAGCTGCTGGACCGTCCTGAAGTCACCGCAGTGGAAGACGCTCCTACCGCCGAGTAATTCCGGTTGTAGCTGTGGAGAAAGCCCGCCTTGGCGGGCTTTTTTTCGTTTACGGCTTGGCGCGCAGCGTCGCGCGCAGGGTGCGGAACTCGGACGCGGGATACCATTGCGGCCGGGCGCCGCCCTGGGCCAGCTCCTGGCCGACCCGGAACAGCAGCTCGATATCTTCCAGGCCGCCGCTGAAATCCCAGTTGTCGCGCACCTCGTCGCTGACCTTGTGGTAATCGTGGGCCACATAGTAATCGACCACCTCGCGCGCATAGTTGTCGGGCTTGCCGATATAGCCGCTGCGCGACTTGGTGTACAGCACCGGCACGCCCTGGCGCGCGAATTCCAGCTGGTCGGCGCGGTAGAAGCTGCCCAGTTCCGGCCGCGCATCGGGCGCCATGCTGCGGCCCTGGGCCAGCGCGTGGCGCGCCAATACCTCGTCCAGCGTCGAATGGCCCGAAGTCACGTTTTCGATCTGGGCCGTGCGACCCCAGGCGTTGATGCCGTCGATATTGATGTTGGCGATGGTGCGTGCCAGCGGGTAGAGCGGGTAGTTGCCGTAGTATTTCGCACCGAGCAGGCCGCTCTCCTCGGCCGTGGTGGCGAGGAAGAGGATGGAGCGCTTGGGCCGCTGCGGCAAGGCTTGATAGGCTTTCGCCAGCTCCAGCAGGGCGCCCACGCCGGAAGCATTGTCCAGCGCACCATGGTAGATCTGGCGCGAGCGCGGACCCGGCAGCCGCTCGTCGATGCCGAAATGGTCCCAGTGCGCGCTGTAGATGATGTAGTCGTGCTTGAGCAGGGGATCGGAACCCTCGATCAGGCCCACCACATTCTGCGAGTTCAGGCTGCGCGACTGGCTGCTGACCTCGAAGCTGGCCTGCGCCTTCAGGCTGATCGGACGGAAATCCCGCGACAGCGCCGCCTGCTTGAGTGCCTCGAAATCGTAGCCGGCGGCGGCCACCAATTCCTTCGCCTTGTCCAGGTGGATCCAGCCCGGCACGGGCGGCCCGTCGGCCGTGCCATCGTCGAGCAGGCTGAAGCGCTCGGCCAGGGCGCCGTTGCGCACCACCTCGTAGGGATAGGCGGCCGGCTTGGTTTCGTGCACGATCAGGGCCGCCGCCGCGCCCTGCTGGGCGGCGCTTTCGTATTTGTAATTCCAGCGCCCGTAATACGTCATGGCCTCGCCGCGGAACATGGCCGGATCGAGGCGGCTCGGGTCGCGCGGATCGGGCAGGGCGGGATCGTTGATCAGCATGAGCAGGGTCTTGCCGCGCAGATCGGCGCCCTTGTAATCGTCCCAGCCATACTCGGGCGCCACCACCCCGTAGCCGACGAAGACCAGCTCCGAATCGCGCAGCGCCAGCTGCTCTTCGGTGCCGCTGGCATAGGCCACGAAATCGTCGGGGAAGCGCAGCTGCACCGGCTGCGCGCCGCCCTGGTAGCTGAAGCGCGGCGTGGCGTGCTGGCCGCGCATCGGCACCGTCTGCACATAGCTGCCGTCCGGATTGCCCGGTTTCAGGCCCAGGCGGCGGAATTGCTGCTCGATATAGGCCACGGTCTTCGCCTCGCCGGGCGTGCCCGGCGCGCGGCCTTCGAAGTCGTCCGAGGCCAGGACCTGGATATGGGCCAGCAAGCTGTTTTCGCTGGCGGTGCCGAAGGTGGGCGGGACCTGCACCAGCTCGCTGGCGGACAGGATGGGGGCGGCCAGGGCTGTGCCGAGCAGCAGCAGGGTGGGGCGGATGCGCATAACGTGGTCTCCGTGACAAGATTTCTTAAGTCTGGCATAAATCGGCCGAAATTGCGCTGCATCATCGGCGCGAATAGACTGGCCGGTGTACTATTCGCTTGCTCTATTGCCCAGACTTAAAGACGATTGCTATGTCCAGCCTTATCTCCCCCCGTCCCTTCGCGCGCTGGCTGCTGACGGCCCTGGCCGTCCTGTTGACGCTGGCCCTGCTGGCGGGCCGCAGCGCGCGCGCCGACGAAGAATTCCTCGACCCCAATGTCGCCTTCCAGTTTTCGGCCCGCATGGCCGACAGCAAGAGCGTGGCCGTGACCTACAAGATTGCCGACGGCTATTACATGTACCGCGAGCGCTTCGCCTTCAAGGCCGTGGGCGCGACCTTGGGCGAGCCGGACATCCCGCCGGGCAAGGTCAAGTTCGACGAAACCTTCCAGAAAGAGGTCGAGACTTACCGCAATAGCGTGACCATCATCATCCCGGTCGAAGCCGCCGGCCCCTTCACCCTGATGGCGACCAGCCAGGGCTGCTCGGACAAGGGCCTGTGCTATTCGCCGCAGGACGCCAGCACGCGTCTGCAGGGCGGTGGCCTGAGCATCGGCAGCGCGAGCGCCGGCCTGGCCGCCGATCAGAGCACGCCGGAAGGCTATGCTGCCGAGCAAGCCGCCCAGGCGGCCGGCCAGGCGCGCGGCGCGGCGGCGGCGACCAGCGAACTGGGCCGCATCGAAGCGGCGCTCAAGAGCGGCCGCCTGATGGTCATCGTGCCGCTCTTCCTGCTGCTGGGCCTGGGCCTGTCCTTCACGCCCTGCGTGCTGCCCATGGTGCCGATCCTGTCCTCGATCATCGTCGGCGAAGGCGCGGGCGCCACGCGCAAGCGCGGCCTGCTGCTGTCCCTCACCTACGCGCTGGGCATGGCCATCATCTATACCGCGCTGGGCGTGGCGGCCGGGCTGGCCGGCGAAGGCCTGGCGGCCCACCTGCAGAATGCCTGGGTGCTGGGCGCTTTTGCGCTGCTGATGGCGTTGCTGTCCCTGTCCATGTTCGGCGTGTATGAATTGCAAGTGCCGGCTTCCCTGCAGAGCCGCCTGATGGCCGCCTCCAACCGCCAGTCCTCGGGCAAGTTGGCCGGCGTCTTTGCCATGGGCGCGATCTCGGCTTTGATCGTCGGCCCCTGCGTGGCCGCGCCGCTGGCCGGCACCCTGCTGTACATCGGCCAGACGCGCGACGTGGTGATCGGCGCCAGCGCCCTGTTCGCGCTGGCCGTCGGCATGAGCGTGCCCCTGGTCCTGGTCGGTGTCTCGGCCGGCGCCGTGCTGCCGCGCGCCGGCGCCTGGATGGACGGTGTGAAGCGCTTCTTCGGCGTACTGATGCTGGCCGTTGCCTGGTGGCTGGTGTCGCCGGTGCTGCCGGCGCTGGTGCAGATGCTGGGCTGGACCGTGCTTGGCCTCGGTTATGGCATGTACCTCTTCGTCAAATCCCAGCATTGGGGGCTCAAAGCCCTGAGCCTGGTATTTGCGTTTGTCGGCGCTGCCCAGCTGATTGGCGCGCTCAGCGGCGGCCGCGACCCCTTGGCGCCGTTGGAACATTTACGCGGCGGCCAGGCGCATGGCCTGGAATTCACCCGCATTAAAACCGTCGCCCAATTGGACGCCACCCTGGCCAATTCCGGCGGCAAAACCGTGATGCTCGATTTTTATGCCGACTGGTGCGTATCGTGCAAGGAAATGGAAAAATTCACCTTCGTCGATCCGCAAGTAAAAGCCAAATTGACCAATAGCGTCTTATTGCAAGTCGACGTCACCGCCAATGACGAAGCCGATAAGGAAATGCTGCGCCGTTTCAAATTATTCGGCCCCCCCGGCATTATTCTCTTCGACCGCAGCGGAAAAGAAATTCCCGATTCGCGCGTGATCGGATTCCAGAATAGCGAAAAATTCCTGCAGTCCCTCAATAAGCTGCAATAAACGAAAAACCCGGCCAATAGCCGGGTTTTTTTATTCCCCCTAAAGCCGAACCTGTGGCCAATTGGTGGGGACTGCCCCCAGCCGGACGGGACGGCCATCCGGTGAACTCGGCTGTGATGTGCTGGATTTTGGTGCAATCATGCCAATATTGAGCATAGGTGAAGACCAAAAGCCGGGCCTGGGCCCGGCGGATGGCTTAGTGGTGGTGGCGCAGCATGCCGCGGCGGTGCTGCTGCAGGCGCTTCGATTGTTCATCGAAGATTTTCTGCTGTTCGGGGCTCAGCACGGCATAAAAGGTTTTCAGGGCGGCTAAATTACTTTCCTGTTTGGTAATATGCTGCTTCGCCATTTCCAGATGTTTTTCCATTCTTTGCGGCGCCGTCATATTCGCTGCGGCGGCGCGGTCGGGATGGGCGGCATGCATATCCGGCTTAATGGCGGCAATAAATGTGGCCCAGGCAGGTTCTTGCTGGGCCGTTAATTTCAGGCTATCGTGCAAACGCTGCTGGCGTTGCGCGAAATGTTCCTGCCATTTGGCTTTGGCTTCCTCTTTATTGGCGGCGTGCGCATGGCGGCCTTGCGCCGGGGTGTCTTCGGCATGGGCGCTGAATGCGGCCGTGCCCAGGCTCAGCACGGTCATCCCGATAGCAATACTTTTGCGTAAGCTGGTCATCATACTTTCCTTTCTGGGAGTGGGAATATGTGCACCTCAGGTTTAGCACATGGATCCATCTTCGCAAGCAGGTGTTTCTGCCAAGTGTCGGCAGCGCCGCTTTTTGTTTCGAGATGTTTCGCGCCGGCGGCATATACAAGACGATACAAAAGCCCATTGGTAAGCGGCGGCGGAACTAAGGATAATTGAGGCATGGAACCATCTTCTACTATTCTGATCGTCGATGACGACCGCGACATCCGCACCCTGCTGGCCGACTACCTGGAGTCGAACGGCTACCGCACCCTGGGTGCGGCGGACGGCGCCGCCATGTGGAAGCAGCTCGATGAAACCCGCCCCGACCTGGTGGTGCTCGACCTCAACCTGCCGGGCGAGGATGGCCTGACCCTGTGCCGCAAGCTGCGCGCCCATTCGACCCTGCCGGTCATCATGCTGACCGCGCGCAGCGAGCCGCTCGACCGCATCCTTGGCCTGGAGATGGGCGCCGACGATTACCTGCCCAAGCCATTCGAGCCGCGCGAGCTGCTGGCGCGCATCCGTAGCGTCTTGCGCCGTAGTAACTCGCAGCCGGCCGGCGTGTCGGACCAGGCCCAGCAGATTCGCTTCTCAAGCTGGACCCTGGACCTGACGGCGCGCCACCTGCTCAATCCGCAAGGCATCGTCATCATGCTCTCGGGTGCCGAATTCCGCCTGCTCAAGGTATTCCTCGAACATCCGAACCGCGTGCTCAACCGCGACCAGCTGCTGAACCTGACCCAGGGCCGCGATGCCGATCCCTTTGACCGCTCGATCGATATCCAGATCAGCCGCCTGCGCCAGAAGCTGGGCGAGGATGCGCGCATGCCGCAAATTATTAAAACCGTGCGCAACGGCGGCTATGTGCTGGCCGGCACGGTCAGCGTGGAGCCCGCGGCGTGAAAGCTTTCTGGCGCTCGATGACCGGGCGGGTGTTTCTGGTCCTGATGCTGGGGATCGTCGCGTCGGCGGCCCTGACCCAGTGGCTGGCCGTCAACGAACGGCAGCGCACCCTGTCGCGCTACCGCGATTACCACGCCTTGGAGCGGGTGGAGCAGCTGATCACCACGGCCGAAGTGGTGCTGCCCGAGGCGCGCGGCCAGTATCTGCGCGTGGCCAGCAAGGGCGGCCTGCGCCTGGAGCCGATCGAAAGCCTGGGCGCCGCCACCCAGCCGCCCACGGAGTTTTCGCGCGCCCTGGGCGCCCGCCTGGGCGCGGACTATGTGCTGACCCCGCTGGCCGGCCGGCCCGAGGCCTGCGACCAGCCGCGCCAGTCCAATTCCATCTTCGGCCCCACCCAGTGGCGCGGCACCTGCGAGGAAATCCTGGTGCGCATGCGCGACGGCCAGCTGCTCAAGCTGTCGGTGCTGCCGCCGCGCTCGCCGCCGCCCACCGGCCATAACGAATACGCCGTCTTCCTGCCTTTCCTGCTCAGCATCGCCATCCTGGCCTACCTGGTCACGCGCATGACCATGCGCCCGCTCAAAAAGCTGGCCCAGGCCGCCAAAGACCTGGGCAACGACATCAACCACCCGCCGCTGGCCCTGGCCGGCGCCAGCGAGATCCGCCAGGCCGGCGCCGCCTTCAACGCCATGCAGGCGCGCATCCGCCAGCACATCTTCCAGCGCACCGAGATGCTGGCCGCCATCACCCACGATCTGCAAACCCCGCTGACGCGCCTGCGCCTGCGCCTGGAAAAAGTGCGCGACGAGGATTTGCAGCAAAAGCTGATCGGCGACCTGTCGGCCATGCAGCAGATGGTCAAGGAAGGCCTGGACCTGGCGCGCAGCATGGATACCACGGAAGCCATGCAAGCCCTCGACCTCGATTCCCTGCTCGACAGCGTTTGCGCCGATGCCGCCGATGCCGGTCAGCGCGTCGAACTGAGCGGCCGCTCGACCATGGCGATGATGTGCCGTCCGCTCGATATTCGCCGTTGTCTCGTCAATTTGCTCGATAACGCCGTTAAATATGGCCAACAGGCGCAAGTTGCGGTCGAGCGCACCGGCGGCGCGGCGCGCATCCGCATCCGCGACAGCGGCCCCGGCATCCCGGCCGACCAGCTGGCGCGCGTCTTCGAACCGTTTTACCGCATCGAAACTTCGCGTTCGCGCAGCTCGGGCGGCACGGGCCTGGGCCTGACCATCGCGCGCAATATCGCCGAACAGCACGGCGCCACCCTGACCCTGGCCAATCTGGAACAGGGCGGGCTCGAAGCCACTCTCGTGATACCGGAGTATTACGCCGGTAAATGACACGATTCATGCTCTAACGTCGCTTATGTATGCGACAATCCGCTCGCCGTGCAGGCGCGGGCGGCGACTCTTAAACTTTGCCGTAAAGTACGAATGAAAAAGAAGACACTGGGAATTCTGGTAGGCGTAGCTGTCCTGATCGGCGCAGGCGCTTGGCATTTCACGCATAAACCGGCGGAGGGCCAGGGCGGCGGCAAGTCCGGCGCCAACGCCATGGGCCAGGGACCGACCACGGTCAATGTGGTCGCGCCCGTGCGCCAGGATGTGCCGGTGCTGCTGCAGGCCAACGGCACGGTCAGTCCGATCAGCACGGTCGACCTGCACCCCCAGACCACCAGCACCATCGCCAAGGTCCATGTGAAGGAAGGCCAGTTCGTCAAGGAAGGCGAGCTGATGTTCTCGCTCGACGCCCGCAGCGAGGCGGCCAACCTCGACAAGGCCGAGGCCCAGGTGGCCAAGGACCGCGCCACCCTGGCCGACCTGGAGCGCCAGTACAAGCGCAGCCAGGAATTGCTGAACCAGAAATTCATCGCCCAGGGCGCCGTCGATACCCTGAAGAGCCAGGTCGAGGGCGCGCGCGCCACGCTGGAAGCCGATATCGCCGCCGCCCGCGCCCAGAAGGTCAGCCAGAGCTATACCGTGATCCGCGCCCCGATGGCGGGCCGGGTGGGCGCCATCAATGTCTATCCGGGCAGCCTGGTGCAGCTGTCGACCTCGCTGGCTGTGATCACCCAGCTCAACCCGATCAACGTCGCCTTCACGCTGCCCGAAAGCAGCCTGGCGGCCCTGCTCGACGCCCAGCGCGCCGGCAAGGTGGCGGTTCAGGTGTTCCAGAACAATTCGAGCCAGCCCATCGATGGCCAGCTCAGCTTTATCGACAATACCGTCGACCCGGTGGCCGGCGTGATCCGCGTGAAGGCCCAGTTCGACAACCGCGACACGCGGCTCTGGCCCGGCCAGTACGTCAACACCAAGCTCACCGTGCAAACCTTGAAAGACGCCTTGGTGGTGCCGCAAAACGCTATCATTACGAATACCCGTGGTACCTTCGTCTATACCGTAGCGCCCGACAATACGGCCGCCGTGGTGAATGTGCAGCGCCTGCATGCCTTCGGCACCCAGGCCGCTGTAACCGGCCTGAAGGGCGATGAAAAGATCATCGTGGAAGGCAAGCAAAACCTGCGTCCCGGCGGCAAGATCCGCATCGCCGATGCGGCCGGCGCCAAGCATACCGGCAAAGGCCAGCAGCAGAAGGGTAAGGCGGAATGAATCTGTCCGAACTGAGCATCCGGCGCCCCGTCATGGTGGTGCTGCTGTCGCTGAGCGTGATCCTGGCCGGCGTGCTGTCCTATTCGCACATCCCGGTCGCCGCCCTGCCCAGCTATAACACCCCGGTCATCAATGTCAGCGCCGACCTGCCCGGCGCCAGCCCGGAAACCATGGCCTCGTCCGTGGCCTTGCCGCTGGAAAAGCAATTCTCCACGATTGCCGGCCTGAGCCTGATTACTTCGACCAGCAATCTCGGCTCCACCTCGCTGACCCTGGAATTCGATCCCAGCATCAATGTCAACCAGGCCGCCGTCGACGTGCAGGCGGCCCTGCTGCGCGCCCAGCGCGCGCTGCCGCAGGAAATGACGGAGCTGCCGTCCTACCGCAAGGTCAACCCGGCCGACGCGCCGGTGCTGTTCATGGCCATGACTTCGCCCTCGCTGAGCTTGTCCGAACTCAACGATTACGCGGAAAACCTGATCGCGCCCAGCCTGTCCACCCTGCCGGGCGTGGCGCAAGTGTCGGTCAATGGCCAGAAGCGCTTTGCCGTGCGCGTGCGCGCCAAGGCCGACCTGCTCAACGCGCGCAATCTGACCCTGGACGAGCTGGCCTCGGCCGTGCGCGCCGCCAACGCCAATACCCCGCTCGGCATTCTCGACGGGCCGAGCCAGACCCTGACCATCCAGGGCAATGCCCAGCTCATGAAGGCGGCCGAATTCGCCGAGCTGATCATTGCCAACCGCAATGGCCAGCCGGTGCGCCTGAAAGATGTCGCCACCGTCGAGGACAGCTTCCAGTCGGTGAAAACGGCCGGCAGCTATAACGGCGAGCGCTCCATCGTGCTCATGGTGCAGCGCCAGCCCGACGCCAATACCGTGCAGGTGGTCGACGGCGTGCGCGCCCTGCTGCCGCGCTTCCGCGCCCAGCTGCCGCAATCGATCAAGATCAACTTGGTCAACGACCGCTCGGTGTCGATCCGCGAAGCCATCCACGACGTCAACCTGACCCTGGCCCTGACCGTGGTGCTGGTGGTGCTGGTGATCTTCCTCTTCCTGCGCCGCCTGGCTGCGACCTTCATCCCGGCCGTCACCATGCCGATCTCGCTGCTCGGCGCGCTGGCCCTGCTGTACGCCTTCGGCTACAGCCTCGACAACGTGTCTCTGCTCGGCATCACGCTCGCCGTCGGCCTGGTGGTGGACGACGCCATCGTGGTGCTGGAAAACATCGTGCGCCATATCGAGCATGGCATGAAGCCTTTGCAGGCGGCCCTGGTGGGCTCGCGCGAAATGGGCTTCACGATTATTTCGATTTCGATCTCGCTGGTGGCCGTCTTCATCCCGATCTTCTTCATGCCGGGCGTGATCGGCCTGCTGTTCCATGAGTTCGCCGTGGTGGTGGCGCTGTCGGTGCTGGTCTCGGCCGTGGTCTCGCTGACCTTGGTGCCCATGCTGGCGGCGCGCTTCATGCCGGCCGACTCGCACGAAACCTCGGGCGACGACAGCTTCATCGGCCGCCACTTCGAAGCGGCGTTCGGCAAGCTGCGCGACGGCTATGCGCGCACGCTGGACGTGGCCCTGCACCACCGCTACATCGTGTTGGCCATCGCCATCGCCACCTTCGTGCTGACGGTGATCATGTACGCCACCATTCCCAAAGGCTTCTTCCCCGAGGAAGACCTGGGCCAGATCCAGGCCACCACCGAAGCCTCGGAAGACATCTCGTCCTCGGCCATGCTGGAATTGCAGATGCAGGTGGTCGAGCGCATGCGCGCCAACCCGAATGTGCAGGACGTGACGTCCTTCTCCAGCGGCGGCAATACCGGCCGCATGTTCCTCGTGCTCAAGCCGCGCGGCGAGCGCGCCAAGATGCCGGAAGTGCTGGACAGCCTGCGCAAATCGGCGCGCCAGGTGGCCGGCATTGCCGTCTATCTGCGTCCGGCGCAGAACCTGCAGCTGGGCGGCCGTCCAAGCAAGAGCCGCTACCAGTACACCCTGCAGTCGGTCAGCTCCGATGCGCTCAACGACTGGGCCGGCAAGTTCGTCGAATCCATGCGCGCCGACCAGGACTTCCGCGACGTCACCACCGACTCGCAGAACCGCGGCCTGCAGGCTTCGCTCAAGATCGACCGCGACAAGGCCAATACCCTGGGCGTGAAGATCGCCGATATCCGCAGCGCACTCTACCTCGCCTTTGGCGAGCGCCAGGTCTCGACCATCTACTCCGCGGCCGCCAGCTACTACGTGATCCTGGAAGCGGCCACCGAAGACCGCCAGTTCGACGATGCGCTGACCAAGGTCTCGGTGCGCAATGCCAGTGGCCAGCTGGTGCAGCTGTCGAGTTTCGCCTCGGTCGAGCGCACGGTGGGGCCGACCTCGGTCAACCACCAGGGCCAGCTGCAGGCGATCACGATTTCCTTCAATCTGGCGCCCGATGTCCCGCTCGGCAATGCCACGGCCAAGATCGACCGCATGGGCGCCGAGATGGGCTTGCCGCCTTCCATCATCACGACCTATGGCGGCGACGCCGCCGTGTTCCAGAGTTCGCAGAGCAGCCAGCTCATCCTGATTATTGCCGCGCTCGGCGTGATCTATGTGCTGCTGGGCGTGCTGTACGAAAGCTATATCCACCCGCTGACGATCCTGGCCGGCCTGCCGTCGGCCGCCGTCGGCGCGCTGCTGACTTTGTGGCTCTTCAACCTTGATCTGACCATGATCGCCATCATCGGTATTCTGATGTTGATCGGCATCGTCAAGAAGAACGCCATCATGATGATCGACTTCGCCTTGCAAGCCCAGCGCACGGAAGGGCGCACGCCGCAAGAGGCCATCCGCGAAGCTTGCGTGCTGCGCTTCCGTCCCATCCTGATGACCACCTTGGCCGCCATGATGGGGGCGCTGCCGATCGCGCTCGGCCTGGGCGCGGGCGCCGAGCTGCGCCAGCCGCTGGGCCTGGCCGTGGTCGGCGGCCTGCTGTTCTCGCAGGTGATTACGCTCTACATCACCCCGGTGATCTACCTCTTCCTCGACAAATACAGCGGCAACGGTCCCATGAGCGATGCCGAGCTGGCCGAGGACGCGGTGGAGGAGGGCGGCAAGCTGGTCGAGCTGAAAGCTGTCAGCGCGGTCAAGCACTGATATGATGCGGGACGGCTGTTGCTGATACATTCGCTAACATCCGTCAAGACCGAGTTTTAGTAAGCTTCTTCACCAGACCAGCAGACCGCTTTGCGCAGAAAGTCCGATGATTTTGTTTCAGTTCACCCGCTCCCATACGGACCACCACGAGTATTGCGAGGCGTGCGGCCAGCGCCTGCCGGCGCCGGGTGGCTATGGCGACAAGCAGCCGAACCGCATCGGCATCGCCATCTCGGTGGCCCTGCACGTGCTGGTGGCGCTGTACTTCCTGTTCGGACCCAAACACAAGATCGTGCTGACCCCGCCCGCCAAGGAAGGCGATATGGTGTGGGTCGCGCCGCTGCCGAAGGAAAAGCCCAGCAAGCCCAAGGCCCAGCCCCAGCCTGAACAGAAGCTGACGCCGCGCAAGACCCAGCCGGCCAAGATCACGCCGCGCATCGTGCCGCAGCGCCACAATCCGAACGCCATCACCCAGGTCGAAATTCCCGAGCAGCCGCGCACGCCGCAGCCGCCCGCCAAGCTGACGCCGCCGCCGCCGCAGGTGGAAGACATGCAAGCGATGATCGAGGCGGCGCGCCGCCGCCGCGGCGCCGTGCCCTCGGCCGAAGCCGCGCCCGAAAGCGACGACGACCGCGCCCGCCGCATCGCGCGCGCCAACATCATGGGCGCCCAGGGCCGCAGCGCCAATGGCGAACGCAATGAAACCGGCGGCATCTTCGACGTCACCAATAAAACCTTCAACAGCGCCGACGTCAAATTCCGCGGCTGGAACACCAACTTCAAGCGCCAGTGGCTGCAGCAGGTGCACGTTGAAGTGAACGGCGAAGCCGATATCGAGACGGCCGTGGTGAAGAAGATGATCGAACTCATCCGCAAAGAAAAGCCCGGCGATTTCGAATGGGAATCCCACCGCCTCGGCAAGGTCGTGCGCATGAGTGCGCGCAAGGACGACGAAGCGGAACTGGCCGCCTTCCTGATGAAGGAAATGTTCCCCGAATACCGCCGCGCCCGCTAACCTTGCCGCGCGAAAAAAATCCCACCGCGGCCTTCCGCCACGGTGGGATTTTTTATCCGCTCAGCGCTGGCGCTGGTTTCAGGCGCTGGCCTTGAGCTTGCGGGCGATGTCGAGGGCGAAGTAGGTCAGCACGCCGTCGGCGCCGGCGCGCTTGAAGGCGAGCATGGATTCCATCATCACCTTGTCATGGTCCAGCCAGCCATTCTGGGCGGCGGCTTTCAGCATCGCGTATTCGCCGCTGACCTGGTAGGCGAAGGTCGGCACTTTGAACTCATCCTTTACGCGGCGCACGATGTCGAGATAGGGCATGCCGGGCTTGACCATCACCATATCGGCGCCTTCGTTGAGGTCGAGCGCGACTTCGCGCAGCGCTTCGTCGCTGTTGGCCGGATCCATCTGGTAAGTGTTCTTGTCGGCCTTGCCCAGGGTGCCGGCCGAGCCGACCGCGTCGCGGAAGGGGCCATAGAAGGCGGAGGCGTATTTGGCCGAGTAAGCCATGATGCGGGTGTGGATGTGGCCCTTGGCTTCCAGCGCGGCGCGGATGGCGCCGATGCGGCCATCCATCATGTCGGACGGGGCGACCACGTCGACGCCGGCGTCGGCCTGGGTCAGCGCCTGGCGCACCAGCATCTCGGTGGTGGCGTCATTGATGACGTAGCCGTTGGCATCGAGCAGGCCGTCCTGGCCGTGGCTGGTGTACGGGTCGAGCGCGACGTCGGTCAGGATGCCCAGCTCGGGGAAGGCTTGCTTCAGCGCGCGCACGGCGCGCGGCACCAGGCCGTCGGGATTGGTCGCTTCCACGCCGTCCGGCGTTTTCAGCGCGGCGTCGATATTCGGGAACAGGGCCAGCACGGGAATGCCCAGGGCCACGCACTCTTCCGCCACCTTCAGCAGCACGTCCACCGACACGCGCTCCACGCCCGGCATCGAGGCCACCGGCTCGCGCCGGTTGCTGCCGTCCAGGATGAAGACCGGGTAGATCAGGTCGGCGGCCGTCACCACGTTTTCGCGCATCAGGGCGCGCGAGAACGGGTCGCGGCGCATGCGGCGCATGCGGATCGCAGGGAATTGTGCGGAGACTTGAGGATGGTGCATCGCTTGGGTTCCTATGAATATTATTGGTCCGTTCCGGGCGCGTCGGCGTCATCCGGTGCATCTGCGTCGCCGGCCAGACCGGCCAATTCCTCAATCTTGGCGGTGGCTTCGTCGATGCCGATGCGCTTGAGCGCGGAGAACAGCTGTACGGTGAAGGGGAAACCTTCGCCGTCTTCGTCGACGTAGCTGTCCAGTTTGGCTTGCGCCTGGCGCAGGACGTTGACGGATTCATTGCGGTTGAGCTTGTCAACCTTGGTCAAGATGCAGTGGATCGGCTTGCCGGTTGGGGCGAACCATTCAAGCATCTGGATATCGAGTTCGGTAAACGGGCGGCGCGCATCCATGATCAGGATCAGGGCGGCCAGCTGGTCGCGCCGCTGCACATAGTCGCCCAGCAGACGCTGCCAATGCAGCTTGGCGTCGCCCGACACTTCGGCATAGCCGTAGCCGGGCAAGTCGGCGATCAGCGCCTGGATTTCGTCGACATTGGTTTCGTCCTTGCGGTGCATCGCCACATGGGCGCCGCCGATCGAAAAGAAATTAATATGCTGGGTACGGCCTGGAGTTTTAGATGCAAATGCCAGACCTTTTTGATTGCACAGAATATTAATAGCGGTCGATTTGCCGGCATTCGAACGGCCGGCAAATGCGATTTCCGGCACGCTGGTGCGAGGCAGGTCGCGCAGGTGGTTTACAGTAGTGAAGAAGCGGGCTTGCCAGAGCTTGGACATGGGAGTGAGAGGGAATTACAACAAAAGGGAGCATTAACGCGATAAAGCTATTGTACAATAAGGGGTTGCGAATTGCTGTTGCGGAGCGATCTGCCAGAAATATAAGGCGAGCTGATACAGCAATAATTATTACTAATTCTAATCTGTCTCAGGGTGTCTGAATGAATCGTGCGAATTCACCATTTATAAAATCCTTGTTCGTTGCACTGCTGGCCGTTTCCGGCGTGGCATCGGCGGCCGACGCGAAACACGCACCGGCCGCAGCCAAGCCCGATGCCGCTAAAGGCGCTACCCTGTACGCCGATGGCGATGCAGCGCGCGGCCTGCCAGCTTGCGTGTCCTGCCACGGCGCCGCCGGCAATTCGACCATCACCGCCAACCCGAAACTGGCCGGCCAGCCGGAAGCGTATCTCTACAAACAGCTGGTGAGCTTCGAAGGCCCGTCGCGCAGCCAGCCGGTGATGACCACCTTCTCCAAGATGCTGTCGGACGAGGAAAAGAAAAACATCGCCGCCTACCTGGCGACCCAGACCTCGAAACCGGGTGCCGCCAAAAATAAAGAAACGGTGGAACTGGGCAAGAAGATCTACCGCGGCGGCATCGCCGAGAAGAACGTTCCAGCCTGCGCCAGCTGCCATGGTCCTGCCGGCGCCGGCATGCCTGCCACCTATCCACGCATCGGCGGCCAGCACCAGGATTACACCGCTGCCCAGCTGGCCCTGTTCAAGGCCGATGGCCGCAAGAACAGCCCGGAAATGAGCACCATCGCCAAACGCATGTCCGACGAGGAAATGAAGGCCGTGGCTGACTACGTGGCCGGCTTGAAATAACCACCTCCGATAGTCCCGCGCCGACTGCTTTAAGTCTGCTTTAAGCGCACAGGACGGTTCAGGCAGTATAAAGGGCGGCCGCGTAAGCGGGCTGCCCTTTTTATTGGTATCCTCCTGCCTGCCTGCCTGGTTCCGTCCCTTTTGTGAAGACATCCGCATGAGCACCGCCAGTACCACCGCCGCCCCGCCGGCCAGCCACCGACCCACTCTGCACGAAGCGTTTGAGCTGCTGTCCTCGATGCGTTTTGCTATCAGTCTCCTGACGATGATAGCAATCGCCTCGATCCTCGGCACGGTGCTGCAGCAGAACCAGGCCATGAGCAATTACATCAACCAGTTTGGTCCTTTCTGGTTCGAAGTCTTCAATAAACTGAGCTTGTATGCGGTCTACTCCGCCTGGTGGTTCCTGCTCATCATGGGCTTCCTGGTGGTCTCGACCTCGCTTTGCATCGTGCGCAATACGCCCAAGATGCTGAAGGATATGCGCAGCTGGCGCGAACATGTGCGCGAACAATCGCTGCGCAACTTCCACCACCACAGCGAATGGACCACGCCGCTGGCGCGCGCCGCCCTGGCCCAGCAGACCGCCACCCGCCTGCAGCACGCCGGCTACCAGACCCGCATCATCGAAAAAGACCAGGCCTTGCTGCTGACCGCCAAACGCGGCGCCGGCAATAAATTCGGCTATATCTTCGCCCACGCCGCCATCGTCATCATCTGCGTCGGCGGCCTGCTCGACTCCGACATGCCGATCCGCGTGCAGGAATGGACCATGGGCAAGACCCCGTTCACCGGCGGCGGCCTGATTTCCGAGATTCCCCAGCAGCACCGCCTGAGCCAGGCCAACCCGACCTTCCGCGCCAATACCGCGATTCCCGAAGGCCAGGCCAGCGATACGGCCATCATCCCGCGCGCCGATGGCGTGCTGATCCAGGAATTGCCCTTCACCATCGAACTGAAGAAATTCACCATCGATTTCTACAGCACCGGCATGCCCAAGCTGTTCGCCAGCGACGTGCTGATCCGCGACAAGGAGAACGGCAAGACCTTCCCCGCCACCATCGAAGTCAACAAACCCCTGGTCTACAAGGGCCTGGCGGTCTACCAGTCCAGCTTCGAGGACGGCGGCACCAAGCTCAAGCTCAAAGGCTATCCGATGAAGGGCGCCCAGGCCGGGCAGTTCGAACTGAGCGGTGAAGTCAACGCCAGCACGCCGATGACCGAGGATTACACCATCGAATGGTCGGGCTTCCGGCCCTTCAATGTGGAAAACATGGCCAGCCAGGATGCGCGCGCCGTGACCAAGGGCGAAGACTTGAACAAGGAATTCGCGCGCAGCCTGGACAAGCACCTAGGTTCGGCCGCCAAGACCGCCAACAACAAGGATCTGAAGAACGTCGGCCCCAGCGTGCAGTACAAGCTGCGCGACAAGACCGGCCAGGCGCGCGAATTCCAGAACTATATGCAGCCGCTGGAGCTGGAGGGCGCCACCGTCTTCCTGGCCGGCGTGCGCGCCAATCCGAACGATGCTTTCAGCTATCTGCGCATTCCGGCCGACGACGAATATAGCGTGCGCGACTGGATGCGCCTGCGCGCCGCGCTGCAAGACCCGGCCCTGCGCGCCAGCGCCGCCGAACGCTATGCGCGCCGCGCCGCGCCGGCCAATGCCACCGCGAATGCCGCGCTGAACCAGCAGCTGCGCGAGTCCGCGCTGAAGAGTCTGGAAATCTTCGCCGGCGACGACAAGCAGGGCGGTTTCATGGCCATCACCCGCTTCCTGGAAAAAGTGCCGGAGCTGGAGCAATCCAAGGCCGCCGACATCTTCATGAAGATCCTGAACGGCACGCTGTGGGAACTGTGGCAACTCGCGCGCGACAAGGCGGGCATGGCCCCGGTCGCGGCCGACGAGAAGCATGCGCGCTATCTGCAGCTGGCCACCAATGCCTTGTCGGATGCCTTCTTCTACGGCGCCCCGATCTATCTGCAGCTCGACGAATTCACCGAAGTGAAGGCTTCGGTCTTCCAGGTCACGAAGTCGCCCGGCAAGACCGTGGTCTACCTCGGCTGCCTGTTCCTGGTGCTGGGCGTGTTCGCCATGTTCTATATCCGCGAACGCCGCCTGTGGGTCTGGATCAAGGATGAAGGGCAGGGCACGCACGCGTTGATGGCCATGAGCACCCAGCGCCGCACCCTGGACTTCGATAAGGAATTCACCGAAATGAAGGAAAAACTGCCGCAATCGGCGTAAGCTGATGCTACGTTGTGGAGAGGAATAATGGAAATCACGCAAACCCAAACCTATACCGAGGCGCCCGGCTATTTCAAGCGCCTCAACTGGATCGACTGGCTGTTCGCCGTCGGCCTGCTGGGCGCCGCCCTGTTCGCGCTGAACCGTTTCGGCGCGTATATGGACATTTATGAAAAAGTGATCCTGCTCGCCTGCGCGCCCACCTTTGCCGCCCTGGGCTGGCACTGGAAGCCGGTGCGCTGGCTGATGCCGCTGACGGCCGTGCTGGCGCTGGCCGCCATCGCCCTGTATGCGGGCGACTTGAATATGGCGAACCAGAAATTCTGGCTGCGCAATATGCTGTCGAGCCAGTCGGCCATCCTGTGGATGAGCGTGATGTTCTTCCTCTCCACCCTGTTCTATCTGATCGGCCTGGGCCTGCGTTCGGGCATGGGCTTCACCGTCGGCTCCAAGCTGTGCTGGGCCGGCGTGATCCTGGGCACCACCGGCATGCTGGTGCGCTGGTACGAGTCCTACTTGATCGGCAGCGACGTCGGCCACATCCCCATTTCCAATCTGTACGAGGTCTTCATCCTGTTCGCCCTGATCACGGCGATGTTCTACCTCTACTATGAAAAACGCTACAACACCCAGCAGCTGGGGGCGTTCGTGCTGCTGGTGATCTCGGCGGCCGTCGGCTTCCTGCTGTGGTACACGGTGTCGCGCGACGCGGCGGAAATCCAGCCCCTGGTGCCGGCCCTGCAAAGCTGGTGGATGAAGATCCACGTCCCGGCCAACTTCATCGGCTACGGCACCTTCTCGCTGGCGGCCATGGTGGCCGGCGCCTACCTGCTCAAATCCTCGGGCTACCTGGTGGACCGCCTGCCGGCGCTGGAGTTGCTGGACGATGTGATGTACAAGTCGATCTCGGCCGGCTTCGCCTTCTTCACCATCGCCACCATCCTGGGCGCGCTGTGGGCGGCCGAAGCCTGGGGCGGTTACTGGTCCTGGGACCCGAAAGAAACCTGGGCCCTGATCGTCTGGCTCAACTATGCGGCCTGGCTGCATATGCGCCTGGTGACGGGCCTGCGCGGCCGCTTCCTGGCTTGGTGGGCGCTGGTCGGCCTGCTGGTGACGACGTTTGCTTTCCTGGGCGTCAATATGTTCCTCTCCGGCCTGCATTCTTACGGCAAGCTTTAAAACAGCTTTCAGGAAAGAGGTGTAAGGTTTCGCTATCTGGCCCGACCAAAGCAGCAAGCCCGCACCTTTTTCCTGGAGTTGCCATGTTGATCAAACGGAGTCCAAACGGCATTGACCTGCCGTTTCCATCTGAAATTACCCCGCGCGCCGTCTTCGAATCGCGCCGCAGTTTCCTGCGCCAGATGGCGCTGGGCGCGGTGGCCAGCGGCGTCCTGCTCGAATCGCTGGACCAGGAAGCCCTGGCCCAGGGCTTGAATCCGAAACTGGCCGCCAAGCTCAATCCCGCCTATTCCGCCCTCGACAAGCAAAGCGCTTACAAGGACGCGACCAGCTACAATAATTTCTACGAATTCGGCACCGACAAAAGCGACCCGGCGCAGAATGCGCACACGCTGAAAACCCAGCCCTGGACCGTGAGCATCGAGGGCGAGGTGAAAAAGCCGCTGACGCTCGATCTGGATGCCCTGCTCAAGCTGGCGCCGCTCGAAGAGCGCGTCTACCGCCTGCGCTGCGTGGAAGGTTGGTCGATGGTGATTCCCTGGGTCGGCTATTCGCTGTCCGAACTGATCAAACGCGTCGAGCCGACCGGCAACGCCAAATACGTGGAATTCATCACCCTGGCCGACAAGAAGCAGATGCCCGGTGTGGGCAGCCGCGTGCTGCAATGGCCCTATGTCGAAGGCTTGCGCCTGGACGAGGCCAACCATCCGCTGACCCTGCTTACCCTGGGCATGTACGGCGAAACCCTGCCCAAGCAGAATGGCGCGCCGGTGCGTATTGTGGTGCCGTGGAAGTATGGCTTCAAGTCGGCCAAGTCCATCGTCAAGATCCGCTTCGTGCGCGAGATGCCGCGCACCGCCTGGAATCTGGCCGCGCCCTCGGAATACGGTTTCTACTCGAACGTGAATCCCGAAGTCGACCACCCGCGCTGGGCGCAGGCCAGCGAGCGCCGCATCGGCGAGGACGGCTTCTTCGTGCGCAAGCGCAAGACGCTGATGTTCAACGGCTATAGCGACGTGGCCTCCCTCTACAGCGGCATGGACCTGAAAAAATTCTTCTGAACGATATGGACTTCTTCCCCACTCCCAAGCAGCTGTCCCGCATCAAGCTCGCCGTCTTCGTGCTGGCGCTGCTGCCCTTTGTGCGCATGGCTTGGCTCACGGTCAGCGGCCAGCTGGTCGAGCCGCTGCAATTCATCACGCGCGGCAGCGGCGACTGGACGCTGTACTTCCTCTGCCTCACGCTGGCGGTGACGCCGTTGCGCCGCCTGACGCAATGGCATTGGCTGATCCGCCTGCGCCGCATGCTGGGCCTGTATGCCTTCTTCTACGCCTTCCTGCACTTCCTCACCTTCCTCTGGTTCGACCATTTCTTCGACGTGCAGGCCATGTGGAAGGACGTGCTGAAGCGGCCCTTCATCACCGTCGGCTTCAGCGCCTTCGTGCTGCTGCTGCCGCTGGCCATCACCAGTACCAACGGCATGGTCAAGCGCCTGGGCGGCAAGCGTTGGCAGTGGCTGCACCGGCTGGTCTACATCATCGCGCCGCTGGGCATCCTGCATTTCTGGTGGATGAAGGCCGGCAAGCACGATTTCAGCCAGCCCATCCTGTTTGGCCTGATCGTCGCCGCGCTACTCGGCGTGCGCCTGTGGTGGGCCTACAGCAAGCGCGCCGCCGCCCCGGCCGCCGCCAAAGGCTGTTCCGGCTGCTGCCACTAAGGCATGCGCTGCTTGAGGATGCGCCAAGCCTGCGCATTCTCAAGCAGCTGCTGGCCTGCGAATATTGTTGTAGTTGTGCTGTTTCGTTTGAAGTATTCAGATTTCGAACTGGCTGCGGCAGCGCTTGCCAGGCCAGTCGGGGGCGCATAAGCGTGAAATGTTGATGCGTGGGGAGGGCGATCCTATGCGAATCAAAATACCCGATTTTGAGACGTTTGCTGAACAGCTTGCTTATGGGCAGTTGATGAGTGCCAGACAACAGGTGCTGGAGCGTATCCTCGCCAAGCGCTTTGGCCCACTGCCGGAAGATTATCTATGGCAAATGGAATGGGGCGCGACAGAGTATTTCGACCTATGGGCCGACCGATTTGCTGACGGGCTCAGCCTCGAAGAAATCTTCGCCGACGGCCCTGAGGATTGAGCCGCGCACCATGTTAGGGCGCGGCTCGGGAGGCTTATTTGAGCACCGACTCCAGCGCGAACAGCTCTTGCGGCGTTTCGCGGCGGCGTACCAGATGGGTTTGGCCGCCATCGACCATGACTTCAGCGGCGCGGCCGCGCGTGTTGTAGTTCGAGGCCATGGTCATGCCATAGGCGCCGGCCGTGTGCATCACCAGCAGATCGCCCGGCGCCACCGCCAGCGCGCGCTCGCGCGCCAGCCAGTCGCCCGATTCGCAGATCGGCCCCACCACGTCGAAAGTTTCGCCGGCGGTGGAGGACTGCAGCACCGGCTGCATATCCATCCAGGCCTGGTACAGGGCCGGACGCGCCATATCGTTCATGGCCGCATCGACGATGCAGAAATTCTTCTCTTCGCCGTGCTTGAGGAATTCCACGCGCGTCAGCAGCACGCCGGTATTGCCGACGATGGAGCGGCCCGGCTCGAAGATCACCTTGATCGGTTTGCCGCCGTGGCGCTCGGCGCGCCAGGCGTCGACGCGGCGGAACAGGCGGCCCAGGTAGTCGCCCACCGGCACCGGCGCGCTTTCGCCTGCCTCGCCATAATCCACGCCCAGGCCACCGCCGATGTCGAGGTGGTGCAGGTGGATGCCTTCGGCGTCGAGCGTGTCGATCAGTTCGATCAGCTTGTCGAGCGCCTCCAGCAGCGGCGCGTCATCCAGCAGCTGCGAGCCGATATGGCAGTCGATGCCGCACACGTCCAGGTGCGGCAGGCTGGCGGCGGTGCGGTAGGTGGCCAGCGCATCGCTGAAGGCCACGCCGAATTTGTTCGCCTTCAGGCCGGTGGCGATATACGGATGGGTCTTGGCATCCACATTCGGATTCACGCGCAGCGAAATACGCGCCTGCTTGCCCATGCTGCCCGCCACTTCGTTCAGGCGGTGCAGCTCGGGAATCGATTCCACGTTAAAGCACAGGATGTCGTGCTCCAGCGCCAGGCGCATCTCGTCCACGCTCTTGCCCACACCGGAGAAGATCACCTTGCGCGGGTCGCCGCCGGCCGCGATCACGCGCAGCAGCTCGCCGCCGGACACGATGTCGAAACCGGCGCCCTGGCGCGCCAGCAGGTCCAGGATGGCCAGGTTGGAATTGGCCTTCATCGCATAGCAGACCAGCGCGTCGCGGCCGGCGCAGGCGTCGGCATAGGCGGCGAAGTTGCCCAGCAACTGGGCCTTGGAATAGACATAGGTCGGCGTGCCGAACTGTTCGGCGATGGCGTTCAGGGCGACGCCCTCGGCGTGCAGCACGCCGTTCTGGTAAGCGAATTGGGACATGGGTTACTGTTGTTGGGATACGGGCGGGGTGGCCGGAACGGGCGACGAGGCGGGTGCCACGCCAGGCTTGCCCGGCGTAGTGGCGCCGGCCTTGGTCTGGGTTTTCGGCATATACAGGGGGCCGGTCTGGCCGCAAGCGGACAGCAGCAGGCAGGTGGCGAGAACGCCAATCAGCGCAAGAGTGGACTTCACGATTAAAATCACGGTTTGATCAGAGAGCTTGGAGTTTAGCATGACCGAATCGGAATTTTTGGACCTGGCCGACGCTACCCTGTCCGCCATCGAAGCCGCCTATGACCGCCTGTTCGAACAGGACATGCTCGACGTCGAGTGCAGCCGCAGCGGCAATGTGCTGGAAATCGAGTTTGTGCACAACGGTTCCAAGGTGATCGTCAACAGCCAGGCCGCCATGAAAGAAATCTGGGTGGCGGCGCGCACCGGCGGCTTCCACTACCGCCAGGTGGACGGCAAGTGGCGCGACACGCGCGACAACACCGAACTGTTCGAAGCGCTGACGGCCATCACGGCCCACCAGTCCGGCGGCGCGCCGGTGGTGATTTCCGCGCAGGCATAAGAACAAAGGGGACCGCGGTCCCCTTTATTTCATCAGAATAGTTCGTTCTTCACGGCATCTCTGGCCTTTTCCTCGGCCGGGGTGCCGCGCGCATTGCCTTCCAGGCTTTGCACGCCCACGCCCGGCGGATTCTCGGCATAGAAGTATTCGCCGTCGGCCATGATGATGCCTTCCGGCACTGGTCTATCCTCGATCGGGATGTTTTTCAGCGCCTTCTGCATAAAGCCGATCCAGATCGGCAGGGCCAGGCCGCCGCCGGTTTCGCGGTTGCCCAGGTTCTTCGGCTGGTCGTAGCCGATCCAGGCCACGCCCACCAGCTTCGACTGGTAGCCGGCGAACCAGGCGTCGATCGAATCGTTGGTGGTGCCGGTCTTGCCCGCGATATCGGGACGGCGCAGCACCAGCGCCTTGGTCGCCGTGCCGAAGCGCACCACGTCTTTGAGCATGCTGTCCATCATGAAGGCGTTGCGCTCGTCGATGACGCGGCTGCTTTCCGTGCCGGCGCGGTCGGGATTGGCCTGGGACAGCACCTTGCCGTTGGCATCCGTCACCTTGGAGATCAGGTAAGGCGTGACCTTGTAGCCGCCGTTGGCAAACACCGCATAGGCGCCCGCCATCTGCAGTGGCGTCACCGAACCTGCGCCCAGGGCCAGCGTCAGGTAGGGCGGATTCTTCTCCGGTTCGAAGCCGAAGCGGGTGGTGTATTCCTGGCCGTACTTGGCGCCGATCTTGTGCAGGATGCGGATCGAAATCATGTTCTTCGACTTGGTCAGGCCGCGCCGCATGGTCATCGGCCCCTCATACTTGCCGTCGTAGTTCTTCGGCTCCCAGGCCTGGCCGCCGGTCTGGCCGGCGTCGAAGGAAATCGGCGCATCGTTGATCACGGTGGCCGGCGACAGGCCGCGCTCCAGCGAAGCCGAATAGATGAAGGGCTTGAACGAGGAGCCGGGCTGGCGCCAGGCCTGGGTCACGTGGTTGAACTTGTTGCGGTTGAAGTCGAAGCCGCCCACCATGGCCTTGATCGCGCCATCCTCGGTGCTGGCCGCCACGAAGGCCGATTCGATTTCCGGCATCTGGGTAATTTGCCAATCTTTCCCTTCCTGCATCACGCGGATCACGGCGCCGCGGCGGATGCGGCGGTTCGGCGCGGCTTTTTCCGACAGCCAGGACTTGCCCATCTCGATGTTGGCGCCGGCCATGGTGATTTCCTCGCCCGAGGCGGTGACGGCCACCACTTTCTGCGGGCTGGCCGAGAGAACGATGGCGGCCACGATATCGTCGCTGTCGGCATGCTCGGCCAGCTCGGTTTCGATGGCTTCGTCGGCGTCGGCCTTGTTCGACGGGATGTCGATATACGCTTCCGGGCCGCGGTAGGCATGGCGCTTCTCGTAATCCATCACGCCGCGGCGCAGGGCCAGGTAGGCCGCGTCCTGGTCGGCCTTGGTGATGGTGGTGAACACGTTCAGGCCGCGCGTATAGGTGTCTTCCTTGAACTGCTCGTACACCAGCTGGCGCGCCATTTCGGCCACGTACTCGGCGTGCACGCCGAATTCGCTGGAATCGGTCTTCACCTTGAGCTGCTCGTTCTTGGCCGCCTCGAACTGGGCCGGGGTGATATAGCCCAGCTGCGCCATGCGCTGCAGGATGTACTGCTGGCGGGTGCGGGCGCGCTTCGGATTGACCACCGGGTTGTAGGCCGACGGCGCTTTCGGCAGGCCGGCCAGCATGGCCGCTTCGGCGACGCTGATGTCCTTCAGGTTCTTGCCGAAGTAGATCTGGGCCGCCGAGGAGAAGCCGTAGGCGCGCTGGCCCAGATAGATCTGGTTCATGTACACCTCCAGAATCTGGTCCTTGCTCAGATTCTGCTCGATCTTCCAGGCCAGCAGGGCTTCATACGCCTTGCGCTTGAGGGTTTGCTCGCTGGAGAGGAAGAAGTTGCGCGCCACCTGCTGCGTGATGGTGGATGCGCCCTGGCGCGCGCCGCCGGTGGCGTTGTGCACGGCCGCGCGCAGGATGCCGAGGTAATCGACGCCGCCATGCTCGTAGAAGCGGTCGTCCTCGATGGCCAGCACGGCCTTCTTCATCACATCGGGTATGTCCTTGATATGGACCAGGTTGCGGCGCTCTTCGCCGAATTCGCCGATCAGCACATTATCGGCCGAGAAGATGCGCAGCGGCATCTTCGGGCGGTAATCGGTCAACTGGTCCAGCGAGGGCAGGTTGGGGTAGGCCATGGCCAGGCCGAAGACCACCAGCAATACCGCCGCCATCAGCAGGCCGACCAGCGAGGCCAGGGCCATCAGCAGGAAGCCGCGCGAGCGCGAAGGCTTGTTGTCAGGGGTAGGCGTCGCCTTGTTGGATGATGTCATGCGCAGGGAGCTTTCAGTATTTTATCCAGCGCATTATAAGCGAGCGGCCGGCAGCGGGGCGCGCACGCGGGTGGAGAGAATTGTCACAAAACTTAAGCTTTGGCAAGGCGGCAAGCTTGCCAATTAAGCAGCCGCGGCGCGCGAAAATCTGTGGCAAAACACGCACATACAAGTAATTGTGCACGGTAGAAATGGCTTTACATCGCGTCTGCCTTATTGCTAGCATCTAAACGTACCGTCTGACCAAGATTGTCTGGACCCCTGCCGCAGCAAGGTGTTCCGACAGGTAGAAAACTGGAGCGCATCCGGCAGCACCTGCGACCGTACAGGTGCTGAACCAAGGGGGACATGCTCGTGATGGTAGACCTCAAGACCCTGTTCGGTGGCGGCCATCCGCCGTTGGTCGGCATCGACATCAGCACCTCGAGCGTGCGGCTGGTGGAATTGAGCGATGCCGGCAAGGAGGGCGTGAGGCTGGAGCGCTGCGCCACCGAGGCGCTGCCGCGCGGCGCGGTCACCGACGGCAATATCGAGAACATGGACCAGGTGGTCGACGCCGTGCGCCGCGTCGTGAAAAAGAGCGGCACGCGCGCCCGCCATGTGGCGCTGGGCATGCCGCCCGCCGCCGTCATCACCAAGAAGATCATCCTGCCGGCCGGCATGTCCGAAGAGCAGCTGGAAGTGCAGGTCGAATCGGAAGCCAGCCAGTACATTCCCTTCGCCCTGGATGAAGTCAGCCTGGATTTCGATGTGATCGGCCCGGTCGGCAATTCGCCCGACGATATCGAAGTGATGCTGGCCGCCGCCCGCCGCGAAAAGGTGGAGGACCGCGTGGCCATCGGCGAAGCCTCGGGCTTGAAGGCCAGCGTCATGGACATCGAATCGTATGCCGCGCGCGCCGCGCTGGACCGCATTGTGGCCCAGCTGCCGGAAGGCGGCGCCGGCCAGGTTATCGCCCTGTTCCAGATCGGCGCCCAGGTCACGCATATTTCGGTGATGCTGGACGGGCAGACCATCTACGAACGCGAGCAGCCTTTCGGCGGCAATTCGCTGACCCAGGACATCGTGCGCTCCTTCGGCCTGTCCTATGAAGAGGCGGAGGCGCGCAAGCGCTCCGGCGAGCTGCCGGAAAATTACGCCGCCGACATCCTGGCCCCCTTCCTGGAAAGCGCCGCGCTGGAAGTCACGCGCGCCATCCAGTTCTTCTTCACCTCCACACCCTATACCAAGGTCGACCAGATCTACCTCGCCGGCGGCTGCGCCCTGATTCCCGGCCTGCTCGATATCATCGCCAGCCGCACCAAGATTTCCAGCACCGTGCTGTCGCCCTTCAAGGGCATGCAGCTGGCGGCCGGCGTGCGCGAACAGCAGCTGCGCGGCGACGCGCCGGCGTATCTGGTGGCCTGCGGACTGGCGCTGCGGAGGTTCGGCTGATGATACGCATCAACCTGCTCCCGCACCGCGAGGAAAAACGCAAACAGAGGAAGGCGGCCTTCTTCGCCCTGTTGACCCTGGGCGGCCTGCTGGGCGTGGCCCTGGTGCTGCTGGTGGGCGGCTACAACGCGCGCGCCATCGCCATCCAGGACCAGCGCAACGAGGTGCTGAAAAAAGCCATCGCGGAGCTGGACAAGAAGATCGCCACCATCGCCACCCTGAAGCAGGAAATCGAGGCGCTCAAGGCGCGCCAGCAGGCGGTCGAGGATTTGCAGGGCGACCGCAACCAGCCGGTGTACCTGCTCGATGAACTGGTCAAGCAAACCCCGTCCGGCGTCTACCTGAAGGGTTTCAAGCAGGACGGCCAGCGCGTCACGGTCGGCGGCTATGCGCAGTCGCAGGAACGCGTCTCGGAACTGCTGCGCAATCTGGCGGGCGCTTCGCCCTGGCTGGAAAAGCCCGACCTGATCGAAGTGCGCGCGGCCAATCTGGCCCAGGGCAAGAGCACGAAAAAGGTGGTGGAGTTCAACCTGATCGTCAGCATCAAGCGCCCGCGCGACAAGGACAAGCCGGAAGAGGGCAGCCCCGGCGCCAAGCCCGGCGGCGCCGGCAATGCGGCCAAGGCGGCCCAACCCTGAGGCAGAGCGCATATGGCGACCGACCTGAAACAACTGGGAGAAGCACTGGCGGCGCAGTTCCGCGGCCTGCAAGGCGTGCATCCGGGCCAATGGCCGCTGGCGCCGCGCCTGCTGTGCGCCTTCGGCGTGACGGTGGCGGTGCTGGTGCTGGGCTACTTCGGCTACTGGAGCGGCCAGTTCGAGGAGCAGGAAACCGGCGCCGCGCGCGAACTCAAGCTGCGCGACGAGTACAAGATCAAGGTGGCGCAGGCCGTCAATCTCGACGCCCTGGTCGCGCAGAAGCAGCAGGTCGACCAATATGTGGTGCGGCTCGAGAAGCAATTGCCCAGCAAGGCCGAGATGGCGGCCCTGCTGTCCGACATCAACCAGGCCGGCCTGGGGCGCGGCCTGCAGTTCGAGCTGTTCCGCCCCGGCCAGGTGGTGGTCAAGGATTACTACGCCGAGCTGCCCATCGATATCAAGGTGGCGGGGCGCTACCACGACATCGGCTCCTTCGCCGGCGATATGGCCAATCTGCCGCGCATCGTCACCCTCAACAATATGAACCTGAACACGGCCAAGGATGGCTCCCTGGTGCTGGAGGCGGTGGCCAAGACCTTCCGCTACCTGGACCAGGAAGAAGTGGCGGCGCAGCGCAAGGCGGCGGCCGACAAGAAGAAGGGGAATAAAAAATGAACGCGCGCGCCGCCTGCCTGGCCTTGCTGCTGCCGCTGCTGGGCGCCTGCGGCGACAGCGACGAGCAGGAAGTGCGGCAGTGGATGAAGGAAATCGACGCCCAGACCAAGGTGGCGGTGCCGCCCCTGGCCGAACCCAAGACCTTCATCCCCTTCGCCTATGCCTCGGCTGAAGCGCCCGATCCCTTCAGTCCCGCCAAGCTGTTGACCGAACTGGCCAAGAGCCGTTCCGGCGGCGGCATCCAGCCCGATATGCAGCGGCGCAAGGAGTTCCTGGAGAGCTTCCCGCTCGATACCATGAAGATGGTGGGCATTCTGCAGAAAGACCGGACCACGTACGCGCTGCTGCAGATCGACCGCGCCATCCATCATGTGCAGACCGGCCAGCATCTGGGCCAGAACTTCGGCCTGGTCACCGGCATCACGGAAGAGGCGGTGAATGTGAAGGAAATCGTACAGGATGCGGCCGGCGACTGGGTCGAACGCACGTCGAAGCTGGAGTTGCAGGAGAAGGAGAGCAAGCCATGACCGCCATCCACACCCTGGCGCGGGGACTGCGCCGCGCCGGCGCCGCGCTGGCGCTGCTCGGCGCCGCGGCCCTGGCCCCTGCGCCCGCCCTGGCCCAGGCGCAGGCCGGCAATGCCATCGAATCGATCACGGCCAACCAGCAGGGTTCCAACGTGATCGTCAAGATCGCCCTGCGCAACGCGCCGGAAAAACCGCCGCTCGGCTTTGCCATCACCAATCCCTCCCGCATCGCGCTCGATTTCGGCACCACCGTCAATGCCACCGGCAAGACCATGCAGGAGCTGAACCTGGGCGATCTGCGCAGCGTGACCGTGGTGCAGGTGGGCGAGCGCTCGCGCCTGGTCTTCAATCTGAAGCGCAGCCTGAATTACGCCACCGCCGTCGACGGCAACAATGTGATCCTCACCATCGAGGGCTCGGGCGGCGTGGCGACGGCGGTCGACGCCAGCGGTCTGCCGGCCAGCGCCGTCCAGCGCCAGGGCAGCGCCGCGCAGGCGCCGCCCGCCGCACCGCCCGCCGCCGCGCCTGCGGCAACGGCGCCAGCGGCAGCGGCAGCGGCAGCGGGCAGGCAGATGCTGCGCGACCTGGATTTCCGGCGCGGCAGCAATGGCGAGGGCAGGGTGGTGGTCGACCTGCCCAACAACCAGGTGGCGGTCGATGTGCGCCAGACCGCGACCGGGGTGGTGGTCGACTTCATGCGCACCGGCCTGCCGGAAACCCTGCGCCGCCGCATCGACGTGACCGACTTCGGCACGCCGGTGCAGCGCGTCACCGCCGTGCCGCAGGGCGAGAATGTGCGCCTCACCGTCGAGGCCAAGGGCTTGTGGGAACAGAGCGTGTACCAGAGCGATACCCAGCTGGTGGTGGACGTGAAACCGATCCGCGAAGACCCGAACAAGCTGACCCAGGGCACCCAGGGCTATCGCGGCGAGAAGCTGTCCTTCAATTTCCAGAATGTCGAGGTGCGCGCCGCCCTGCAGGCGATCGCCGACATCTCCGGCCTGAACATCATCACCAGCGACAGCGTGGCCGGCAACCTGACCCTGCGCTTGAAGGAAGTGCCCTGGGACCAGGCGCTCGACGTGATCCTGCAGGCCAAGGGGCTGGACATGCGCAAGAATGGTTCCGTGATGTGGATCGCGCCCAAGGAGGAATTGCTGACCAAGGAAAAGCTGGAGCTGGAGCAGCGCGCCCAGATCGCCGATCTGGAACCGCTCAAGTCCGAAATCTTCCAGCTCAACTACCAGAAGGCCGAATCCTTCAAGACCGTGTTCGGCCTGGACGGCGGCGCCGATGTGCGCAACCGCATCCTGTCCAAGCGCGGCAGCGCCATCATCGAGCCGCGCACCAACCAGCTTTTCGTCACCGACATCGCCTCCAAGATCGAGGACGTGCGCAAGCTGATCCAGAAAACCGATATCGCCACGCGCCAGGTGCTGATCGAGGCGCGCATCGTCGAAGCCAGCGATTCCTTCACCCGCAATCTGGGCGCCAAGCTCGGTTTCGCCGACTTGCGCACCCTGCGCGGCGGCGACTCCGGCTGGCAGATCGGCAATGGCAATACCCGCATCGGCATCGGCGGCAATATGTCGGGCATCGGCGAGGTGCTGGGGCAGACGCCGCGCACCGACCAGGGCTACACCAATAGCCAGTTCATCAACCTGCCGGCCGCCTCGATCAACGGCCAGCAGGCCGGCAGCCTGGCCATCAGCCTGTTCTCCTCGGCCGCCAACCGCTTCCTCAACCTGGAACTGTCGGCGCTGGAGGCCGACGGCACCGGCAAGATCGTCTCCAGCCCGCGCGTGGTCACGGCCGACAAGGCCGTCGCCACCATCGAGCAGGGCCTGGAGCTGCCGTACCAGATCGCCACCAGCAGCGGCGCCACCGCCATTGTCTTCCGCAAGGCCAATCTGCGCCTGGAAGTGACGCCGCAGATCACCCCCGACGGCAATGTGGTGATCGACGTTGATGTGAACAAGGACAGCGTGGGCCAGGAGACGCGGGCCGGCTTCGCCATCGACACCAAGCATGTGAAGACCCAGGTCATGGTGGAAAACGGCGGTACCGTGGTGCTGGGCGGGATCTACCAGCAGATCGAGCGCAACACGGTCAGCAAGGTGCCCATGCTGGGCGACGTGCCGGTGCTGGGTTTCCTGTTCCGCAACAATAGCCGTACCAATGACAAGACCGAACTGCTGGTCTTCATCACGCCCAAGATTGTGGCCGAGCGCTTGTCGGCACGTTAGCTTTCGCTGTCTATTCGAGAGGGAAGAACGATGCGCACATCCAGAGCTGGCTTCATGCAGAAACTCTCCACCTGGCTTGGCCTGCTGGCCTCGTTCAGCCTCCTCAGCCTCATGGCCGCCTGCGGCGGCGGCGGTGGTTCCCCCGGCACGAATTTCAATGGACAGCAGCCCTCCAAGGCCAGCACGGTGGTGCTGACGGCGAGCGCGGCCACCATTCCCTCCTCCGGCCAGGACGGCACCGAAGTCACGCTGACGGCGGTGGTCAAGGATGGCAGCAATAATGTGCTGCCGGGAGAGACCGTGAGCTTCAAGTCCAGTTCCGGCAATATCAGCGCCACCAACCGCGTCACCGACACCGACGGCAAGGTGGTGGAAAAGCTCAATGTCAAAGGCGACTCCAGTGCGCGCGACATCACCATCACGGCCAGCGCCGGCGGCGCCACCTCGAACACCGTCACGGTCAAGGTGGTGACGGCCACGCCCACCGTGGTGCTGACGGCCGATTCCGGCACCCTGCAGTCGGCCGGCGCCACCGGCGCCGAAGTCGCCCTGGTGGCCCTGGTCAAGGATTCCAACAATAGCGTGATGCCGGGCGTGAAAGTCGACCTGTCGGCCGATTCCGGCAGCCTGACCACCACTTCGCGCATCACCGACGCCAATGGCCGCGTCACGGAAAAACTCAGCACCGGCGGCGACCCCAGCTCGCGCGCGATCAAGGTCACGGCCTCGGTGCAGGGCGCCACGCCCACCACCACCGTGGTGAACGTGATCGGCACCCGGCTGCAGGTCAACGCCAGCGGCACGGTGAATGTGGGCGGCAGCAGCGATGTGACGGTCAAGCTGGTCGATTCGGCCGGCAACGCCCTGATCGGCAAGCCGGTCAGCTTCAGCTCATCGATCAACCAGATCGTGGTCAAGGATGGCGGCGCCGCCGTCACCAACTCGGCCGGCCAGCTGATCCTGAGCTATACCGCCAGCACGGCCGGCGGCGACACCATCGTGGTGCGCGCGCTGGGCGAAACGGCCACGGCCCCCATCGTCGTCAGCGCCTCGGTACTGACGGTGACGGTGCTCAGCGGCCAGACCATCGTCATCAATGCCTGCCACCCGGTCGCCGTGCATAGCGACACCGGTTCGGCCGTGACCTTGAATACCTCGCGCGGCAACTTCTACAGCAATGCCGGCTGCAGCGTCGCGCTGAACGGCGCCCTGGCCCTGAGCAGCGGCGATGGCGTGGCCTATCTGTCGGCCACCAGCCCGGGACAGGCCACGCTGACGGCCACCAACACCGCCAGCGGCGCCACGGCGCAAAGCACGGTGGAATTCGTGGCCCCGCTGTCGGGCGTCGATACCATCAATGTGCAGGCCGATCCCGCCGTGGTGGCGGCGAATGCGCCGGGCAGCAGCTCGCAGCAGGTGGCGCTGCGCGCCGTGGTGCGCGATGGCTCGGTGTCGAACAATCTGGTGAAGGGCGCGCAAGTGGCGTTCTCCATCCTGGCCGACCCCAGCGGCGGCCAGCTGACCCAGCCCTCGGTCGTCACCACCGGCAGCGACGGCGCGGCCACGGTCAGCTACGTGGCCGGCACGTCCACCACGGCGGTGGACGGGGTGCAGATCATGGCGCGCCTGATCGGCGGCTCGAATGCCAGCGCCATTGCCCGCCTGACGGTGGGCAGGCGCTCACTTTTCATCTCGGCCGGCACCGGCAATACCGTGCAGACGCCGGATGCGGCCACCTACCGCATGGACTACTCGGTCTTCGTCAGCGACGCCGCCGGCGCCGCCGTGCCGGGGGTGAACCTGACCGCCTCCATCAAGCCGCGCTTCTACTACAAAGGCTTCCTCGCCTTCCAGGGCTCGGATGGCCCCTGGGCGCCCTCGCTGTACGTGCAGTGCGCCAACGAGGATAGCGACGGCAGCGGCATCTATTCCGTCGCCAAGGACCTCAACGGCAATGGCCGTCTCGATCCCGGCATCCCGCTCACCATCACGGCCAATGCCGTGAGCGACGCGCGCGGTCAAGCTACCATTTCTCTTAGTTATCCGCGCGACCGGGTCTACTGGGTCGACGCGGACATGACCATCCGCGGCCAGGTGGCGGGTACGGAAGCACGCTATGTCGGATATGTGTCCCTGATTGGGCTGGCAACAGATTACAATAATAAGGATCTGATACCGCCGGGGCAGACCAGCCCATACGGCAAGGCCAACGTCTGCACTAATCCGAACTAGCTGGGGCTGAATGCAAAATGTGTTTTTGGTAGGACTGATGGGGGCGGGGAAAACGACCATAGGCCGCATCCTCGCCCGCAAACTGGGCATGCGCTTCGTCGACTCCGATCACGAAATCGAGTCGCGCACCGGCGCATCCATTCCCTTGATCTTCGAGATCGAAGGCGAGCAGAGTTTCCGCCGCCGCGAAGCCGAAGTGATCCGCGATCTGACGGCGGAAGAGGGCATTGTGCTGGCCACGGGCGGCGGCGCCATCCTCAATCCCGACAACCGCGCCGTGCTGTGCGAGCGCGGCACGGTGATCTATCTGCGCGCCAGCATCAACAGCATCCTGGCGCGCACCAGCCATGACAAGAACCGGCCGCTGTTGCAGACGGCCGATCCGCGCAGGCGGCTGGAGGAATTGATGGCGCAGCGCGAGCCGCTCTACCTAGAAATGGCAGACCTGGTGATCGATACCGGCCGTCCTAACGTACAATCGATGGTTCAGATTATTATGAACCAGCTCGACGCGCTCGCCTGCGAGGCGGCGCCGAACTGTGTCACGCAGGCGGAACCCTCGATGAACGAACAATCCAACATCCTTCTCAATGTCGATCTGGGCGAGCGCAGCTACCCGATCTCCATCGGCCCGGCCCTGCTGGACGATCCCTTGCTGCTGCAGCGCCATGTGGCGGGCGGCAAGGTCGCCATCGTCAGCAATACCACCGTGGCGCCGCTCTACCTGGAGCGCGTGCGCGCGCCGCTGGCCGCCGCCGGCAAGGAAGTCATCTCCATCGTGCTTGACGATGGCGAGGAATTCAAGAACTGGTCCAGCCTGATGAAAATCTTCGATGCGCTGCTGGCCAATAAATGCGACCGCAAGACCACCTTGATCGCCCTCGGCGGCGGCGTGATCGGCGATATGACCGGCTTTGCCGCCGCCAGCTATATGCGCGGCGTGGACTTCATCCAGGTGCCGACCACGCTGCTGTCCCAGGTCGATTCCTCGGTGGGCGGCAAGACCGGCATCAACCATCCGCTGGGCAAGAATATGATCGGCGCCTTCTACCAGCCGCGCGTGGTGCTGGCCGACACCTCGACCCTGGAAACCCTGCCCGACCGCGAATTGTCGGCCGGCCTGGCGGAAGTCATCAAGCACGGCGCCATCATCGACGCCGCCTTCTTCGACTGGATCGAAGCGAATATCGGCAAGCTGATGGCGCGCGACAAGGGCGCCCTGGCTTACGCCATTGCCCGCTCCTGCGAAATCAAATCCGACGTGGTGCGCCAGGACGAGCGCGAAGGCGGCCTGCGCGCCATCCTCAATTTCGGCCACACCTTCGGCCACGCCATCGAGGCGGGCATGGGCTATGGCGCCTGGCTGCACGGCGAAGCCGTCGGCTGCGGCATGGTGATGGCGGCCGAGCTGTCGCAGCGCATGGGCTTTATCGATGCCGAGGCCGTGGCGCGCATGCGCGCCCTGGTGGCCGCCGCCGGCCTGCCGGTGCAGGCGCCCGACCTGGGCACGCAACGCTGGCTGGAACTGATGGAAGTCGACAAGAAGAACGAGGGCGGCGCCATCAAGTTCATCCTGCTGAAACCGGTGGGCAGTCCCTGCATCACCACCGCGCCGCAGGAACTGCTGCTCGACACCATCGCCGCCTGCGTGGGCTGAGCCGGAGCCGCCATGGAAGAAAGCCTCGCCCCTTACGCCGCGCATTCGGACCTGGGGCGCGGCCGCCGCGTCCCGGAAAGCCCGCACGCCTCGCGCAGCCAGTTCCAGCGCGACCGCGACCGCATCATCCATTCCACCGCTTTCCGCCGGCTGGAATACAAGACCCAGGTCTTCCTCAACCACGAGGGCGACCTGTTCCGCACCCGCCTCACGCACAGCCTGGAAGTGGCCCAGATCGGCCGCTCGCTGGCGCGCAATCTGCGCCTGAACGAAGACCTGGTGGAAGCCATCGCCCTGGCCCATGACCTGGGCCACACGCCCTTCGGCCATGTGGGCCAGGATGTGCTCAACGAGTGCATGCAGGAGCATGGCGGCTTCGAACACAATCTGCAAAGCCTGCGCGTGGTCGACCAGCTGGAGCAGCAGTACGGCGCCTTCGATGGCCTGAACCTGATGTTCGAGACGCGCGAGGGCATCCTCAAGCACTGCTCGCTGAACAATGCGCGCCTGCTGGGCGAGGTGGCGCAGCGCTTCCTCGACCGCAGCCAGCCCTCGCTGGAAGCCCAGCTCACCAATCTGGCCGACGAAATCGCCTACAACAGCCACGATATCGACGATGGCCTGCGTTCGGGCCTGATCAGCATCGCCCAGCTGGAGCAGGTGGATTTCTTCGCCCGCCTGTGGCGCGAGGTGCAGGCGGTGTATCCGGGCCTGGCCGGCCGCCGCGCCATTTACGAAACCTTGCGCCGCCTGATCACGGCCCTGGCCGACGACCTGATCGCCACCTCCGGCGCGCGTATCCGCGAAGCCGCGCCGCGCAGCATCGAAGAAGTGCGCGCCGCGCCGCCGCTGATCCGCTTCTCCGACCAGATGCGCAAGGACGCCACGGAACTCAAGCGTTTCCTGCGCGAGAATCTTTACCGCCACTACAAGGTCAACCGCATGCGCCTGAAAGCGAGCCGCATGCTGCGCGAGCTGTACGACGCCTTCACTGCCGACGCCTTCCTGCTGCCGCCCGACTACCGCGAACCGTCGGACGACGCCAGCCTGCAGGCGCGCCGCATCGCCGACTATATCGCCGGCATGACCGACCGCTACGCTATCCAGGTGCACCGCCGGCTGTATTCTCTGGAAGAGCTCTGATCCAGGTCAAAACGCCCGGCTATCCCGCTTGACCTTGCCGCTTGCGCGGACGATGATGAAGCATCATGGACGAGAACTTCATCGAGCGTTTTGTGACTTTGGAAGCGGATGTGGCGCACATCAAGCTCGATCTGGGACAGATTCGCGCCAACTATGCGACCAGGCAAGATCTGGAAGTTTACGCGACCAAGGAAGACTTGGCGGTTATCCGTTCCAATTACGCCACCAAGGAGGATGTGGCGAAATTGGAAACCCAGATTGCTAAGCTCGAATCCCGGCTTATCACCTGGTTTATATCGACCGCCACGGCTTTGGCGGCCGTTTCAATATCGGCCGCCATCGCCACGATACATCTGGCCGGTTAAAACATGCGGACCTGGTTATTCGCCCGGTCGCCCAGCAATTCCAGCAGCAGCTTCTTGACCGGCGCGGGCAGGGCGGCGTCGGCCACGCGGCCCGCGTCCAGCCATTGGTAGCGCGCCTCGCCGGCCAGCGGTTCGCGGCGCGTCAGCGTGATCAGCAGCGGCGCGATATGCAGCTTGTAGTGGGTGAAGACATGGGTCACGGTCATCAGCCGCTCCTGCGACTCCATCTCGCCGAAAGGCTGCATGGCGCGCGCCAGCGCGGCCTGGTCGATTGCCGGCTGCTCCTCGTCCCCGGCCAGATTGTGGCCGTCGAGTTCGGGCAGCGACAGCAGGCCGCCCCAGATGCCGCTGGCGGGACGCTGCTCCAGCAGCACCTCGCCCTGGTCCACGATCAGCAGCAGGGTCGCGTGCTTTTCGGGCACCGCCTTCTTCGGCTTGCGCACCGGCAGATCCTTGGTGCGCTGCGTCAGGTGCGCCACGCAGCGCTGCTGCATCGGGCAGCGCGTGCAATCGGGGCTGCTGCGCGTGCACAGCGTCGCGCCCATGTCCATCAGCCCCTGGGTATAGGACTCGATGCCGCTGGCCGGCAGCAGGGCTTCGGCGCGGCGCCACATGGCTTGCTCGGTCTTTTTCTCGCCCGGGAAGGTATCGATGCCGAATACGCGCGCGAACACGCGTTTCACATTGCCGTCCATGATGGCGGCGCGCGTGCCGCTGGAGAAGGCGGAAATCGCCGCCGCCGTCGAGCGTCCGATGCCGGGCAGCTCGGCCAGCAGCGCCGGGTCGGCGGGGAAGACGCCGTCGTACTGCGCCACCACCTGCTGCGCGCAGCGGTGCAGATTGCGCGCCCGGGTGTAGTAACCGAGGCCGCTCCACTGCGCCATCACATCCTCCACCGGCGCGGCGGCCAGCTCGCGCAGTGTGGGGAAGCGCTCCAGGAAGCGCGCGTAATAGCCCAGCACGGCCGACACCTGGGTCTGCTGCAGCATGATTTCCGACAGCCAGATCAGGTAGGCGTCGCGCGTGTTTTGCCACGGCAGGGCGTGGCGTCCGTGGGCTTTCTGCCAGCCGATCACGGCGGCGGAAAAACTGGGGTCTGCAAAGTCTTCGTGAAGCAATTCAATTCCTGTGATTTATGCGGCGGCGTCCAGCGCCACGAATTCGGCCTGCAGCGCGATGCTGATATCGCCCGCCAGCTCGGCCAGGCGGGCTTTCTGCTGTTCCAATTCCACTTGGCTGGCCTCGAACGCGGCGATCTTCTGTTCCAGGCTGTCGCTCGCCTCGTGGATGCGCTGCACGGCGGCCAGCCGGTGCTTCAGCTGCTCCTTGTGCTGGCGGATCTGCGCTTCCAGCGGCGCCATGATGACTTTCAGCCAGGCTTCGGCATCGGCATTCGCGGCCTTGAAGCAGCGCTTGACGGCCGAAGCGATCGAATCGAAGAAGCGCTCCATCAGCGACAGGCGCGAGGTGGTCAGCATGGCGGCGGCGCCAAACTGCTTATGATAAACGTTTTCGATGTCGGCGATCTCCTGCCGGTAGCGTTCCAGCGAAAACGCCATGGGTAGGGCCAGCGCGATCCCGTGTTCGCTGGAAAACTGGCGGTACATCGCATCCATCATGCCGTGGATTTCCTCGACTTTCTGTTCCGACAACTGCAGGTCGGCGCGCAGCGCGGCGAAGAATACGCGCACCGCCTCGCGCATGCCGGTGGAGAAGGCGCTGTTGCCCATGGCCGCACGCACCTCGTGCACATGGTCGCGCAGCATATCCATGCCCAGGCTGTCATACAGCTCGGTGGACAGGCGGGTGAAGACGGCGCGCGTGCCCTGCAGCTTGAACAGACTGGCGTCGAATTCCTTTTTCTCGGCGTCGACGCGCCGCATCATATGCGCGATCACGCTCTGGTTCTTGCCGCGCAGGCTGCGCAGCTCATGCAGCTGCTCGACCAGGCCGCGCATGCGTGCCGCCACCATGGCCTGCTGCGCGGCGCCCAGGGCCGCCAGATCGCCAGCCAGGCGCTGGCGGATGATGTCCTTCTTGGCCGGAATCAGCTCGTCGAACAGGGCGCGCTCCAGCTCCAGCATGCGGCTCTTGGCGAGCAGGGCCTGGTCGCCCGTGATCTTGCCCACCAGCGCCTTCTGCGCCGAGACCGGAAACACCTGGTCCGGCCGCAAGGCCAGCATATGCGCCGCATGCTCCTGCTGGCGCGCGATCTCGCCATCGACTTCGGCGTCGCTGCGCAAGGCGTCCCACATGCTGTCGATCTTGTTCAGCACCACCAGCCGGCCCGCGCCGCCGCCGATATGCTGGCGCCAGACTTCGATATCGCTCTTGGTCACGCCGGTATCGGCGGCCAGGATGAACAGCACGGCATGCGCATGCGGGATCAGGTTCAGCGTCAGTTCCGGTTCGGTGCCGATGGCGTTCAGGCCGGGCGTATCGAGGATCACCAGGCCTTGTTTCAGCAGCGGATGCGGGAAGTTGATGATGGCGTGGCGCCACAGCGAGATTTCGACCTGGCCCTGCGCGTCCAGCGTGGCGGCCAGGTCGGGATCGTTCTCGTCATACAAGCCATAGCGGCGGGCCTCGTCCACGCTCACCTGGCGGGTGCGGCTGACCTGTTTGAACACCTGCTGCATCTCGTCGGCCGCCTCCAGGTTCAGCGGCAGCATGGTCCAGGCGGCGGCATCGTCGCGGTAATCGCTGGTGGAGAGCTTGGCGGCGCGCGTCTCGATCGGCAGCAGGCGGATGCAGGCCGGCCAGGCCGGATCGTATTTCAGCTCGGTGGGACACATGGTGGTGCGCCCGGCCGCCGAGGGCAGGATGCGCTGGCCGTAATCGGCGAAGAAGATGGCGTTGATCAGTTCCGATTTGCCGCGCGAGAATTCGGCCACGAAGGCCACCGACATCTTGTCGTCGGCCAGGCGTTCCAGTGCGCGCGCCAGGCGCTGTTCGGCGGCGGCGTCGGCCAGCGGCGTGCCGGCCAGCCAGGCGCGGTAAGCCTGCACCGTCTTGGCCACGCCCAGGCGCCATGCGCTGTAGTGCTCCAGGTCTCTCGCCGTCATGCCGCTTGCCTCGCACGTTGGATGGTCCAAAACGCCAGGGGGTTATTTCTGGCAGTTCACGCAATAAAAAGTCGAACGCTGGCCTTGCTTGATCTGGCGCACCGGCGCGCCGCAAATGCGGCAGGGCACGCCAGCACGATCATAGACGAAATACGATTGCTGGAAATAACCGGACTGGCCGTTCACGCTGATGAAGTCGCGCAGCGTGCTGCCGCCCTGCACGATGGCTTCGGCCAGCACTTCGCGGATACATTGGGCCAGGCGGTCGTAGCGCGCCGGGCTGATGCGGTTGGCCGCCGTCTTTGGATTAATGCCGGCGCGGAACAAGCTTTCGGAACAATAAATATTGCCTACCCCCACCACAATATCGCCGGCCATCAGCACCTGCTTGACGGCCGCGCTGCGCGTACGCGTCTGGCGGTAGAGCAGGGCGCCCGTGAAGGCCGGCCCCAGCGGCTCGACGCCCAGGCCGCGCAGCAGCATGTGCTCGTCCAGCTCGCCGTCCTCGTTGGGATGCCAGAGCACGGCGCCGAAGCGGCGCGGATCGGTCATGCGCAACACTTCGCGCCCCTGCGGGCCTTCCACCACCAGGTCGAAATGGTCGTGCTTGTCGGCCGGAATATCGGGCGGCAGCACGCGCAGATGGCCCGACATGCCGAGGTGGACGATCAGCGTGCCATGCTCGAACTCGATCAGCAGGTATTTGCCGCGCCGCCCGGTGGACAGCACGGTGCGGCCCGCCAGCAGCTGCGGCAGCTCGGCCGGAAACGGCCAGCGCAAGCCTTCGCGGCGCAGCACGACAGCGCGCACCGGGCGGCCTTCCAGGTGGGGAGCAACGCCGAGACGGGTGACTTCTACTTCGGGTAATTCAGGCATGTGGGACTCGTAAATGCACGCAAGCATGTGGTTGGGCGTAAAATCAAGACTTGAGCCCGATTTGCAGGATCAATCCTTTGAAAAACGCATTCGTCATTGTAACCCTCTCGGCTTTGCTGTCGGCATGCGCCGTTGCGCCACAAAAACAGGCGGACACGCCGGCCGAAGCGGAGGCCGCGGCCGCCCCGGCGCCCGAAACCCCGGCTTCGGAAGCCATTGCCGCCGCCGCCCAGGCCGAAGAAAAGCTGCCCGCCGTCGAACTGACCAGCGAGCTGTTCTACAAACTGACCAAGGCCGAGCTCGATTTCAAGCGCGGCCAGTGGCAAAGCGCCTACGTCACCATGATGGTGCTGGCCCAGCAGACCCGCGACCCGCGCCTGGCGCGCCGTTCGGCCGAAATGGCCCTGGCCGCCAAGCAGGGCAATGAAGCGCTGGCCGCCATCCGCCTGTGGCGCGAACTGGCGCCGGAATCGGACGAGGCGGCCCAATATTTCCTCGGCTTTGCCGTGCTGGGCGACGACCTGGCCGAAAGCGAGCAAGTCTTTTCCCAGCGCCTGAAAACCGCGCCGCCGGCCGCGCGCGGCCTGGCCATGTTCCAGATGCAGCAATTCCTGCTGCGCGCGCGCGACAAGAGCGCCGCCTTCGCCCTGATGCAGCGCGTGCTGGCGCCCTACGACGGCATGCTGGAAACCCATCTGGTGCTGGCCCAGGGCGCGGCCGCCAATAGCGACAATGAGCGCGCCCAGAAAGAGGCGCAGGAAGCGCTGCGCATCAAGCCCGATTCGGAACTGGCCGTGCTGACCCTGGGCCAGGTCTTGCAGGATATGGATGGCGCCACCCAATTGTTCAAGGGCTTCCTGGCCAAGTATCCCAAGGCGCGTGAAGTGCGCTCGGCCTATGCCCGTCTGCTGGTCGAGCAAAAGCACTATAGCCAGGCGCGCCAGCAGTTCGAGCAGCTGCTGACTGCCCAGCCGGATAATCCCGCCACCCTGTATGCGCTTGGCATCATGTCGATGCAGGCCAACGAGATTCCGGTGGCGGAAGAATACTTCAAGCGTTTCGTCGCGGTGCTGGAAAGCAGCGAAGGCGAAGAGCGCGACCCGTCCAAGGCCTTGCTGATCCTGGCCCAGATCGCGGAAGAGCGCGGCGACTTCGACGCCGCCATCGGCTGGCTGGACCGGGTCGAAGGCAACGACCCGCGCGTCTATCTGACCTCGCGCCTGAAGCGCGCCCATCTGGCGGCGCGCAAGGGCGACCTGGCGCAGGCGCGCACCCTGCTGAGCCAGATCCAGACCACGGATCCGGCCGAACAAGCCCAGATCATGCAGACCGAAGCCCAACTGCTGCGCGACGCCGGCAAGGCGGAAGACAGCTTCGCCGTGCTGGAAGGCGCGGTGCAGCGCTTCCCCGCCCACGCCGAGCTGCTGTACGACTTCGCCCTGGCGGCCGAAAAACTGGGCCGGCTGGAGCTGATGGAGCAGATCCTGCGCCGGGTCATCGAGGCCGCGCCCGATAACCACCACGCTTACAACGCCCTCGGCTACTCGCTGGCCGAGCGCAATGTGCGCCTGGAAGAGGCGCAGACCCTGATCGAAAAAGCCTTGCAGATGGCGCCCGGCGACCCCTTCATCATGGACAGCATGGGCTGGGTGCAATTTCGCATGGGCAAGCTGAAGGAGGCCGAACAGTATCTGCGCCAGGCTTACAAGCTGCGCAACGACCCGGAAATCGCCGTCCACCTGGGCGAGGTGCTGTGGGCCCAGGGCGACAAGGATGGCGCCCAGAGCCTGTGGCGCGAAGCGCGCGCCAAAGACCCGAAAAACGATGCGCTGCGTAGCACCCTGGAACGCCTGAATGCCAGCATATAAGGATTGCATGACTGTTACCCGCACCGGCCCGTGCGCCACTGCCGCTGGCGCCGGATCCGCCTGCGCCGCCTCCGTCCGCTCTTCGATCCGCGCCGCGCTGGCCGCCTGTGCCGCCGCTGGCGTGCTCGCGCTGGCGGGCTGCGCCACCGCCCCGAGCGGGCCCTTATCGTCCGTCCATGTGGCGCCGTATAGCGAGGCGCTGGAATTGCGCGGCGTCATGTCGGCCAATTTCACCCGTGATGGCAATAAAGAATCGGTAACGGGCAACTTCGAGTGGCGCCAGAGTGCCGCGCGCACCGACATCACCCTGTCTTCGCAGCTGGGACAAACCATCGCTGTCATTAGCGTCACGCCGGAAGCGGCCACGCTAAACGATGGCAAGAATCCGCCGCGCCGCGCCGCCGACATCAACCAGCTGAGCCGCGAAGCCCTGGGCTGGACGCTGCCGGTGGCCGGGCTGCGTGACTGGCTGCAGGGCCACGCCACCGGCGCCGACGGCAAGCCTTTTGCCGCCAGCCCGGCCGTCAATACTGTGAAAACCAGGGATGGCTGGCAGCTCAGCTACGTTGCCTGGCAGGAGGGCAGCATGCCGCCCAAGCCTAAACGCATTGACCTGGAACGCCGCACCGGCGAAACCATTGACGATATTTCCATCCGTATTAGCATCCGCCCCGAATGAGCAGCTTGAAGAATTGCCCGGCCCCGGCCAAATTGAATCTATTCCTGCACGTGAATGGCCGCCGCGCCGACGGCTACCATCTGCTGCAAACCGTGTTCCAGATGATCGACCGCTGCGACCGTCTGCATTTCGACTTGCGCGCCGACCATGAGTTGCGCCGCGTCAGCGATCTGCCCGGCGTGCCGCCGGAGCAGGACCTGATCATCCGCGCCGCCCGCCTGCTGCAGGCCGAGGTGCTGAAACGGCGCGGTGCGCTGCCGCCCGGCGTCGATATCGGCATCGACAAGGTGCTGCCCATGGGCGGCGGCGTCGGCGGCGGTTCGTCGGATGCGGCCACCACGCTGATGGCCCTGAACCATCTGTGGCAGGCCGGCCTGAGCCGGCAAGAGTTGATGGACCTGGGCCTGCCGCTGGGCGCCGACATCCCCTTCTTTATCTTCGGCCAGACCGGTTTTGCCGAAGGTGTGGGCGAGGCGCTGCAGCCGGTCGCCGCGCCCGCCTGCTGGTATGTGGTGGTCGAACCGGGCGTGGCGGTTCCCACCGCGCAAATTTTTTCGTCCGAGTATTTGACAAGGGACACGCCCCTCGTTAAGATAACGGACTTTTCCAGCCACTACGGAAATCGCCAAGATGACCGTGGATTTGGAAAGAACGACTTGCAACAAGTGGCCACCCGCTTGTTCCCGCCGGTAGCAAAGGCGGTAGAATGGCTGGGGGCTTACGGCGATGCCAGGATGACTGGCTCCGGTGCTTGTGTGTTCTGCGCCTTCGAGAGCGAGGCCCAGGCCGATGCAGTGCTCAGCAATGTGCCTGCCGCCTGGACTGCTTGGAAAGCTAAAGCGCTGACACAGCATCCACTCGCTGAAATGTTGAAGTGAGTAAAAAGATTTGGCTTTACGTTAAATTGCTTGTATAATACTGGCCTACTGACGAAAAGCTTCAGTTTAGAGTAGGGGAATCGCCAAGCTGGTTAAGGCACCGGATTTTGATTCCGGCATACCAAGGTTCGAATCCTTGTTCCCCTGCCACCGTTTTCTCTGTGATCTGTCGATGCTGAAAGTGTCCGGCACGGAGTGAAAACAAAGATACTGCCAGTCACGCTGGTGTATCCTTTTAGCTCAGCGCCGGATGCGGCATCTGCCGGACCCGGTGACTTTTCAAAGAAATCAACGCTTACCTTCCTGGGACTCCCATGGCTTACGAAAACCTGATGGTTTTTACCGGCAACGCTAATCCTGCGCTGGCAGAAGGGGTCGCAAAAAATCTCGGCATCCCTCTCGGCAAAGCAGTCGTTTCGAAATTCTCGGACGGCGAAGTAATGGTCGAAATCAATGAAAACGTCCGCGGTAAAGACGTCTTCGTGCTGCAGTCGACTTGCGCCCCGACGAACGACAGCCTGATGGAACTGATCCTGATGGTCGATGCCCTGAAACGTGCGTCCGCTGGCCGTATCACGGCCGCCATTCCATACTTTGGCTACGCCCGCCAGGACCGCCGCCCGCGTTCCGCCCGCGTCGCGATCTCCGCCAAGGTTGTTGCCAATATGCTGGAAGAAGCCGGCGTCGAGCGCGTCCTGATCATGGACCTGCACGCCGACCAGATCCAAGGCTTCTTCGATATCCCGGTTGACAATATTTACGCCTCGCCCATCCTGCTGGGCGACCTGCAAAAGAAAGACCACCAAGACCTGCTGGTCGTGTCGCCCGACGTCGGCGGCGTGGTGCGCGCGCGCGCCCTGGCGAAACGCCTGGGCTGCGACCTGGCCATCATCGACAAGCGCCGTCCGAAAGCCAACGTCTCCGAAGTGATGAACATCATCGGCGACGTCGAAGGCCGCAACTGCGTCATCATGGACGATATGGTCGATACCGCCGGCACCCTGGTGAAAGCGGCCGAAGTGCTGAAAGAGCGCGGCGCCAAGAAAGTGATCGCCTACTGTACCCACCCGGTGCTGTCCGGCCCAGCCATCGAGCGCATTTCCGGCTCCTCGCTGGACGAGCTGGTGGTGACGGACACCATCCCGCTGTCGGATGCGGCCAAGGCTTGCGGCAAGATCCGCCAGCTGACCTGCGCACCGCTGCTGGCTGAAACCTTCAAACGCATCATCAAGGGCGATTCCGTGATCTCCCTGTTCGTGGACTAAGCAGCCCGCGAAGCGCAATCTTCAGGCGGCGCGACCGGTTTTCCGGTGGCGCCGTCGTGTTTTTTCCGGAGGCGGCTTGCCGCCTCCGATTTCCGGAGCGTCCTGGTCGCGGGACGCTTCTCAACGCAAGGCGCAAGCCTTGTTTATTTTTGGAGTCTCAAATGAAAGTAGTTGCATTCAAACGCGAACTGCAGGGCACGGGTGCGAGCCGCCGCCTGCGTATTTCCGGCCAAACCCCAGGCATCATCTACGGCGGCGCTGAAGCCCCAGTGACCATCGCTCTGGACCACAACGCGCTGTACCACGCGCTGAAAAAAGAAGCTTTCCACTCGTCCATCCTGGACCTGGAAATCGACGGTGCCGTACAGAAAGTGCTGCTGCGTGACTTCCAGATGCACGCTTACAAACAACTGGTACTGCACGCTGACTTCCAGCGCGTCGACGCCAACAAGCCAGTGCACGTCAAAGTGGCCCTGCACTTCGAAAACGCCGAAGTGTCCCCAGCAGTGAAACTGCACGGCGCCACCATCAGCCACGTCGCCAACGAGATCGAAATCTCCTGCCTGCCAGCTGACCTGCCAGAGTTCGTAGTTGTGGACCTGACCAATGTGGACGTTGGCCACTCCGTGCACGCTTCCGACCTGAAGCTGCCAAAAGGCGTGACCATCGTGGCCCACGGCTCCGACGCGACCATCGCTACCGCCTCCGTGCCAGCCGGCCACGTTGCTGCTGAAGCCGCTGCCGCTGAAGAAGCCAAGAAGTAATTTGCCCGCGCAGTAATGCGCAGCAGGAAAACCCGGTACGCCGGTAATGCCGTTCAGTTCGCGCTGAGCGGCATTTTTCTTTTGGGGCGCGCATATGATGAAAACGCGCTGATTCATTGCTCCTACGAATGTTTTCAAATAAGAAATATTTTGTGATAATTAATTGCAATAGCGTCACTACAATGGCTAGCGTTGTGAGAGCTTATCGTGACGTGTTCAAGTGGAGGATGGGATGGCGTATCTGACTTTCTGTTGCGGCCTGGCGGTGGCCGTTCTGGCCGGCAGCACAGCCGCCGCTGCGCCGGTGGCGGACGGCGCGCCAAGCCTGGCTGTCATCAAGGCGCTGGCGCTGGCTCCTGAGGAGATCAGCGCCAAGGCCGTGAGCCAGAGCTTGCGGCTGGCGCTGGATGCGCAATGCGGCCAGATGACGGAAGACGGAGCGGCGCTTTACTGGTGCAATTACCTGCCGCGCAGCGGGCAGCCTGGACCCATCCGCTTCCGCCAGTTCAGTTCCAGCGGCAAGCATCCGGCGCCCACGCTGGGCGGTACGGCCAGCTGGACGGTCGATCCCCTGCGCGCCTGCCTGACGCCGGCCACGCTGTCCGCCGCTTTCGGCGTGGCCGCCAGCGCGGCGCGCCGGCCGGCCGCGCAGGATGCACTGGCCGGCGCGAGTAGCGCGGCGCCGCTCATTCATCATGAATTCGTCATGCTCTCACGGCAAACCGAGGATGTGTATATCGCCGTGGCCAGCGCGGGAGACTGCGCCGTCCGCATCGATTTATACAAGTCCAGTTTTCACCACTGACCTTTGAGAGCCTGATGCCTGATTCCCTGTTAAGTATCGTCAGCAAGTCCAATTCCTCGATTGCCATCGGCAAGGCCAACGCCTTCATCGGCCAATCCGGGCAATTCGTCATCAATAACAACACGCCAAGCCAGTTCATCGACCATATGGTCAACGGCGTCAATGTGGGCGGCACCATCAGCATCAATATGCGCGACGTCGCAGCGACGGCGGCGGTGGCCAAGATATCGGTCGACCAAGCCTTGCTGCAGGTGACGGTGCATGAACTGGGCCATTTCAACTACGCCACGGCCGATGCGCATCGGATGGCCTCCACGCCGGCGGCGCGCGAAGCCTGGTGCTATCAGCGCGAAGGGGAAAGCAGCTACTTCTCCTATACCGTGGCGGAACAGGCGCGCGCCAATGGCGTCGCCATGCAGGTTTCCGGCGTTGCCCGCCTGCCCGACCTGTATGCCAATCTGAACGCCTATAAGCTCGGCTTGAGCATCGACCCGCGCTCCACCGCTTTTGGCGACGCCATGGTTCAGAACGCATCCTGGTATTTTTCCACCGATGCCAAATACCAGGCATTCTGCCGTGCCTGGGCGAATGGCACGGCCACCCAAGGTCCTAGCTATATGTCGCCAGATATGGGGGGAGACGGCTATGTCGGCGGCGGCAGTGGCGGTGGCGGCGGAGGTGGTGGGGGCGGCGGTGGAGGAGGCGGCGGTGGTGGCAGCATCGGTGGCGGTGGCGGCGGCGAGGGGGGCGATGACGGCGGCGGCGACGACCGCGACGAGATGCAGGTGTTCCAGCCATCGCACGCTCCGGAACTTGCCCGTGGCGCTCCTGAGCCTGGCCTGACGGCCCATGCCGCCGCGCAGGCGCTGGAGAGCTGGCTGGCCGCAGCGCCGCAGGGCGCAAGCGAACCTGTGCCGGCTGAGCCGGGCGTAGCGCCGGAGCTGCTGCTGGTCGGCCAGCCGCATGGTCTGCATGCCGATATGCTGACGCTGGCAAGCTGAGCTGAGCGGTGAAAACGGCGGATGGGCACGGGTATAATTCCTTCCTTTTGCCCCGATTGCAATCCCATGTCCATCCGCCTGATCGTCGGCCTCGGCAACCCCGGTCCCGAGTACGAACAAACCCGCCACAATGCCGGCTTCTGGCTGGTCGATAATCTCGCCAATACCCTGCCTGGCGTGCGCCTGCAGCGCGAAACGCGCTTCAATGCGCTGATGGCGAAGACGTCCATCGGCGGCCAGGAAGTCTGGCTGCTGGAACCGCAAACCTATATGAACCGTTCCGGCCAGTCGGTCGGCGGCCTGGCGCGCTTCTTCAAGATCAATCCGGACGAGGTGCTGGTTGTGCACGATGAACTCGATCTGCCGCCCGGTTCGGCCAAGCTGAAAAAGGGCGGTTCCTCGGGCGGCCACAATGGCTTGAAGGACATCACCGCCGCGCTCGGCACCCAGGATTACTGGCGCCTGCGCATCGGCATCGGCCACCCGCGCACGCTGAACCTGGCACAACCGGTGGCCGACTTCGTGCTGCACCGCCCGCGCCGCGAAGACCAGATGCTGATCGACGAATCCATCGAAAAATCCCTGCGCATCATTCCACTCGCGGTAGCCGGCGATTTCACCAAGGCCACCATGGAGCTGCACACGGCTTAAATATCGGCCACCAGGATCAGCAGGTCGGTCGCGCCCACATCGGCGCCGGCCTGCGACAGCAGGGTGGTGGCTTGGCCGCGATGGTGGGTCTGGTGGTTGAAGAAATGCAGCAGCAGGCCGTCCATCGGACGGCTGCCGGGCGAGCCATTCATGCTGCGGTATTGCAGGGTCTGGTCCAGATCGTCTTCGCCCAGCGCATCCGTCCACTGCAGGATTTGCCGGTCGAGGAAGACGCGGCGTGCGCGCATCGCTTCAAATTCCATTTCCTCGCCCTGCAGGCTGGGCGGCTGCGGCAGCGCCGTGCAGTCCGCCAGCACGTCCGCGAAACGCGCATGGCTGCCGAAGCGGCGCAGCCAGATGGTGTCGGCCGCGACGATGTGCTGCAAGGTGCCGTGCAGGGAGCCGAAGAAGGCGCCGCGCTCGGCCTGGCGCGCTTCCGCCGGCAGGCTGGCAGCGGCTTCGTACAGCTTCAGGTTCATCCACTCGTTGTACTTCGCCAGCAGGCGGAATTGCTCGGTTCTGTTCATCGCGGCTTCCAAAATAGTGGCAGGATGTGCGCAACAATATCATGTACCGCCATTGGCCCGGCCCGGGAATCGGGGCCGTTCTGCGGTACAATCTCGTTCTATTTGCGGCAGCGTCCGTAGCAGAACACTATCATTAAAGGTTTTCCATGAGTCTCAAATGCGGCATCGTCGGCCTGCCCAACGTGGGCAAGTCCACCCTCTTCAATGCACTGACCAAGGCCGGCATCCCGGCCGAGAACTACCCGTTCTGCACCATCGAACCCAATGTCGGCGTGGTGGAAGTGCCGGACCCGCGCATGGCCCAGCTGGCCGAGATCGTCAAGCCTGAGCGCATGGTCAACGCCATCGTCGAATTCGTCGACATCGCCGGCCTGGTGGCCGGTGCGTCCCAGGGCGAAGGCCTGGGCAACCAGTTCCTGTCCCACATCCGCGAAACCGACGCCATCGTCAACGTGGTGCGCTGCTTCGAAGACGAAAACGTGATCCACGTGGCCGGCAAGGTCAGCCCGCTGGACGATATCGAAGTGATCCAGACCGAGCTGGCGCTGGCCGACCTCGGCACCGTGGAAAAAGCCATCCACCGCGAACAGAAGAAAGCCCGTTCCGGCGACAAGGACGCCGCCAAGCTGGTGGCCCTGATGGAACAGCTGGTGCCGCACTTGAACGAAGCCAAGCCGGTGCGCTCGCTGGGCCTGGACGCCGACCAGATGGCCCTGATCAAGCCGCTGTGCCTGATCACCGCCAAGCCCGCCATGTATGTGGCCAACGTTTCCGAAGACGGCTTCAGCAACAACCCCCTGCTCGACAAGCTGACTGAATACGCCAAGGCGCAAAACGCCCCGATCGTCGCCATCTGCGCCGCGATCGAAGCCGAAATCGCCGACCTGGACGACGCCGACAAGAGCGCCTTCCTGGCCGACCTGGGCATGGAAGAGCCGGGCCTGGACCGTCTGATCCGCGCCGGCTACAAGCTGCTCGGCCTGCAGACCTATTTCACCGCCGGCGTGAAAGAAGTGCGCGCCTGGACCATCCACGTGGGCGACACCGCGCCGCAGGCGGCCGGCGTGATCCACACCGACTTCGAACGCGGCTTCATCCGCGCCCAGACCATCGCCTATGACGACTACATCGCCTACAAGGGCGAAAGCGGCGCCAAGGAAGCGGGCAAGATGCGCGCCGAAGGCAAGGAGTACGTGGTCAAGGATGGCGACGTGCTGAACTTCCTGTTCAACGTCTGACGCTTCTTACCGAGGTGCGCGCTGCCCGAGAAAGGCGCGCGCACCCGTCCAGCAAGTTCCCCGACCCTGTCCGTAAGCGGCAGCGAACCACCTCCGACAATGATGACAGAGCAAGACCGGACATTGTATTTTGTTCTGTTGCGGGCATTTGACCGCATGACTGCTGTGCTTCTGAGACATAAACTGGGCCCGCCAGAACCAGTACCGAAGTTTTTGGATATTGCCTGGAACGTGCTGGGAGACGATCCGCCATCCAAGGTTTCGACGAGCTTGATGGCGGATGTGTGCGATGCTCATATCGTTGATGAGCAAGACGCGGGCAGTGAAGAGATTCTTCTCAATATGTATCTGTATGCTCTATCGGATTTTTGCATGTATTTTGCGTCCGGAGAAGCGAGCAGTTTAGACGCGGCCCAAAGCTCAGTCCTGGACTTCTATGACTTCATTGCCAGTCAGCGCTACCTTGCCGATAGCAAAGGCGGTCGGGCAGTTGCGTTCACAGACGCTGATGAAGAAGCCATCAGGAAAGATCCTGAATTTTCCGGCGAAATCAGATCGCAAGAAGCCGACTGGAGAGCGGCTCAGGGAATTGACGCTTGGGGGCTGATAGCGCAACTGCGCTAGTTGCGGCCGGAGCCGGAGCCGCCGGACAAGGAACGCCGCCGGAATGACATCCTGATCAAGTTGTTCGAGTTGGACCTTCGAGAGGGCGGCACCCTGCTGCGCAACTGCGTATTCCCGTTCGATCAGCGATGGGGCTGGCATTGGATGCCCCCCTATGCGGCGCTCAGCCGGCAGTGGCGACCAGGGCGATCATGTTCTGGCTCAAAGCCTGCAACTGTTCGGGGCCATGCTCCAGCCGCTCCATCACGGCCAGCCCGCGGGTGAAGGCCAGGATGAGCTTTGCCGCCTCGTCCGGCGGCAGGACGAGCGACCGGCGCACCGTGTCGCGCGCGAGCGCCTCGGCCAGCGCCGCTTCCAAGCCCTGCATCAGGGCGCGCACCCGGCCATATACCTCTTCCCCGATCTGCCCGCTTTCCATGGCCGTTTTGGTCGTGAAGCAGCCGCGTGGCGGCGTATCCATGGTCATGCTGGCGATTGAAACCTCGAAGAAGCGCTGCAGGGCGGCCCGGGCCGTCGGCGCATCCAGCGCGGCCCGCGATTCCGCCAATACCTGTTCCGCATAGCGGTCGAAGGCGAGCAGGAACAGGCGTTCCTTGTCGCCGTAGGCGTGGTAAAGGGAGCCGCGCTGCACGCTGGCGGCGCTGGCCAGATCGCTCATCGAGGTCGCTTGCCAGCCTTTGGCCCAGAACACGTCCAGCACCTTGCTCAGCAGGATTTCCTCATCAAACTGCCTGGTCATCACCATACCCGCACCCACCTTTTCTTAATTTGACACTAATGTCAACGTTGACTATGATGGCATCGTTGACGGTTGAGTTAATTATAGCTGCGGATATTCCCCGCGGGCCACAAGCGGCGGGGCCGATAACAGAAGCTGGTTCTCTTTTAAGGGACATCGAAATGGGACGCTTGAGTTCAAGTCAGCAATTGGTGTCTGGCAGTGGCGTAAGTTCTCTGAAAAGCGGCTGGGCATCGGTGCTGAGCGCTGCCGCCCTGTGGGGAACCACGGGCCTCGTCTTCCAGTCATTGGGGACGGCCGGCGGCGCGGATGCGGTGTCGATCAGCTTTCTGCGGCTGGCATTGTCCGTGCCGTTTCTCCTGCTGATGGCGCGCATGTACACGGGGACCTGGCTGGTGCCGCTGACGCTGAAAGGGTGGCTGGTCCTGCTGGCGCTGGGGATCAGCATGGCCTTCTACCAGCTGACGTATGTGCTGGCGATCGAGCGCGTCGGCGTTGCCATCTCGGTGTTGATCAGCATTTGCGGCGCGCCCATTTTTGTAGCCCTGATTTCGGTGCTGTGGTATCGGGAGCGTCTCCATGTCCGCACGCTGGTGGCGCTGGCCGCCGCCATCGGCGGCACGATACTGCTGGTCGGCTTGCCCACAGACTTGAATCCGGATACTTATCGCTTCTGGGCCGGTGTGGCGATCGCTGTCGCATGCGCCTTGCTCCAGGCCTTCTACGTGCTTTCCGCCCGTGCCGCCGGCAGCGTTTGCAGTGCCTCGCATGCGGGGGCCATTGGTTTTGCGATTGGCGCCCTGCTGCTCGTGCCGTTCTGGCCGGAGCAGGGGCTGCACCTCAGCTATTCCTGGTCGGGCTGGGCGATGCTGCTGTACGTGGCGGCGATTCCCACCGCCCTCGCACAGACGCTTTTCCTGAACGGCCTGAAGGGCACGGGCGCCATCGGCGGCGCCATCGCCAGCCTGCTGGAACCCCTGGTCGCGACCATCCTGGCCGTGCTCGTTCTGCACGAACGCATGAGCTGGTACGGCATGCTTGGCGCGTTGATCCTGCTCAGTGGCATCGTCATTATCCAGTGGGCGCCGCGGGACTGAGAGGGCGGACGAATCAGCCTTGCTTATGTCCGCAGCGTTCCCATTACGATGATCTCGGGCGCATCGGCGGTGCAAGGACGCTCGTCCCAGCCGCCCAGCCATGAGGTGGCGCGCAGGCCAGCTTCCTGCAGCAGTTCTGCCAGCTGGCCCTGAGCCGGAAAGGCGATCGGCGAGCGCGCCGAATACAGGCGGCCGCTGGCCTTCACGCGGTAGTAGCTGTCGTAGCTGACCACGCCGCTCGCCGCGTCGCGCGACACATCGTTCCATGCCTCGATCGCGCCCAGTTGCGGGTGCGCCAGTGTTCTTTGCGACTGTTCCGGCGTCCACTCCTTCCATTCCTCCACCAGCGGATTCCTGCTGTCGAAGATGAAGCGTTCGCCGGGCCGCAGATGGCTGGCGATGGTGCGCAGCACGGCCGCCTGATCGTCGCGCGTCAGGAAGACCTGGAAGGCATGGCCCGTCAGCACGATGAGGTCGAAGCGTTCGTCGAGACGCAGGGTGCGGGCATCGGCCGGCAACCAGCGCACCAGATGGCCGCCGCTGCGCACCCTGGCGATATCCAGCATGGCGGCGGCGGGATCGGCGCCTGCCACGGTGCAGTGGCCCTCCTGCGCCAGCGTGGCGGCAAACAGGCCGGTGCCGCAGCCCAGGTCCAGCACCGAGGCGCAGGGCGCTGCCAGCCGGCGGCAGTATTCCAGCCCGTCCGTCCATTCGTTTTCCGCATCGTAGAACTGCGCGAGTTCGGGATCGTGGTAGAGCTGGTCGGCGGTCATGCTTGGTCCTCGTTGGCGGAAGGACGCTACTCTAGCGTACTCTCCGCCATCGCGCAGACAGCGGCTCAGGTGCGCGAGCCGAGGTCGCGGCTATGCTCCCCGCCCTTGATCTGGCGCGTCAGCTCGTTCAGGCGCCAGATGCGGCCATCTTTCAGGCGGGTGATGGCGATGACCTCGAACTGCACGATCTCGCCATCCTTGGTTTCGCCATCGACGATATGGCTTTCGGCGATGGTGTCGCCATCGGCGACGAAGTCGTTGATCGTGATGCGCAAAGATGTCATCTTGTCGCGCACGATGCCGAAGTGGTGGGTGGCTTCGGCATAGTCCAGGGTTTTGCCGTCCACAACCTGCACATAATCCGGGTCGAAGTATTTTTCGTAGGTATGGGTAGTGGCCTGTGGCTGCAGCACTTCATTCAGCGCGTTTTCCATCCAGGTTTTGGTCTGTACTTTCAGCATGGCTTGCTCCGTTTTCGGTTGATGGTGAAGCCATGATAGGGTGGGATGGGTGGCTGGTCTGCGCTAAAATTGACAATCAATACCGTATTTCAGCCAATGATTTCTTTTCTCAGCGCACTCCTTATCCATAGCGATGCACCGCGCATCACCGCCTCGCACAGCCACGCGCGCGGCCAGCTGTTCGGCGCCCAGCGCGGCCTGCTGACCGTGGGCGCGGGCGACAGCCTGTGGGTGGTGCCAGCCACGCACGCGGTCTGGGTGCCGCCGCATTGTCCGCATTCCCTGCATTCACATGGCGCTTTCGCCGGCTGGAGTGTGTATGTCGATGACGCGGCCTGCGCCGGCCTGCCGCTCCAGCCCTGCGTGATGCAGGCTTCGGGCCTGCTGCGCGAGGCGGTGCTGCGCGCGGCGCAATGGGATGCGGGAGATTTCGATGCGGCGCGCCAGCGCGTGGCGGGAGTGATCCTGGACGAAGTGGCTAGCCTGCCGCGCGCCGCGCTGGTGCTGCCCATGCCCGCCGACGCGCGTCTGCGCCGCATCGCCCAGGCCATCGCCGCCGACCTGGCCGACAAGCGCCGCATGGAAGACTGGGCCGCCTGGGCCGGCATTGCGCCGCGCACGCTGGCGCGCCGCTTCCTGGCCGAAACGGGATTCAGCTTCGCCGACTGGCGCCAGCGCGCGCGGCTGATGCGGGCGCTGGAAATGCTGGCGGCGGAACGCTCCGTCACCGCCATCGCGCTCGATCTGGGTTATGACAATGTGAGCGCCTTCATAGCCATGTTCAAACGCGCCTTCGGCGTCACGCCCAGCCGCTATTTCAGCGAGGCGGAATAAGGCTTACTTCGGCGCTTCCTTGCCTTCGTGTTCGGCAATCGCCTTGGTGAACTTGTCCATCAGCGGATTTGGCACGGCCAGCGAGAGCTGGTAGTGCTCGATCAGGAAACCCTGGTCCGTGCCGCGCAGCACACCGCTGGCCTGGCAAGTGCCCATCTGCGTATTCAACTGCTCGTCGAACCAGACATATTTTTTGTCGGGCGAAAAATAGACATTGCGCTTTTGCGCCGTGAAGGCCCAGGCCTTCTTGCGGTCGAAGTAGGGCTTGGCCCAGATCTTGAAGGCGTCGCGCGTCCAGACTTCGGATTTGTCGGTGCCGATGTAAATGCCCTCGGGCGCCATCTTGTCGAAATAGACCGGATCGGCGTTGGCCGCGTCCTTGTGCCAGCCATCGACAAAGGCATTCACCCTGGCGCGGAACGCCTGGTCGGCGGCCGGTGTCTGGGCGCCGGCGGCGAAGGGGAGGGCGAGGCAGGCGGCGAGCAGGGGTGCGGCGCAGGCGATTTTCATGGGCAATCCTTAAGGTTGACGCGGGTGTCAGGTTTGACAAGAATACATCAGTAAGCGGGCCGGTTCGGCGCTGGCTGTATAATCACCCGCCACCTTCCACCGATCACTGAACATAACAAGACACATGGCTTCATCCAACGATAACGTCAGCATGGCGCTGTTCTGCGACTTTGAAAACGTCGCCCTTGGCGTGCGCGACGCCAACTATGAAAAATTCGACATCAAGCCAGTGCTGGAGCGCCTGCTGCTGAAGGGCAGCATCGTGGTCAAGAAGGCGTATTGCGACTGGGACCGCTACAAGGGCTTCAAAGGGCCTATGCACGAGGCGAACTTCGAACTGATCGAGATTCCCCACGTGCGCCTGTCGGGCAAGAACTCGGCCGATATCCGCATGGTGGTCGATGCGCTCGACCTGTGCTACACCAAGGCCCATGTGAACACCTTCGTCATCATTTCCGGCGACTCCGACTTCTCGCCCCTGGTTTCCAAGCTGCGCGAGAACGCCAAGAAGGTGATCGGCGTGGGCGTGAAGGATTCCACCTCGGACCTGCTGGTCGCCAACTGCGACGAATTCATTTTCTACGACGACCTGGTGCGCGAAAGCCGCCGTGCCGCCAAGCGCGATTCGCGCGACACTCCGCAGCCTAAGCGCACGGCCGAAGAAGAGAAACGCCGCCGCGAGGAAATGGACAAGCGCCGCAGCCAGGCCGTGGATATCGCTTACGCCACCTTCGACGCCCTGGTGGCCGAACGCGGCGACAGCGGCAAGATCTGGGCATCGGTGCTGAAAGAAGCGATCAAGCGCCGCAAGCCGGACTTCAGCGAGTCCTATTACGGCTTCCGCACCTTCGGCAATCTGCTGGAAGAAATGAAGGCACGCGGCCTGCTGGAATTCGGCCGTGACGAAAAATCCGGCGCCTACGTTTATCGCGGCAGCGGTCCGGTGCCGGCGGTCGTTGTTGAAAGCGCGGACGGCGAAACCGCCCAGCCGCAGGCCGCGCAGCAGGCGCCGTCGCAGCAGGATGGCGAGCGCAACGAGCAGCGCCGCGGACGCGGCAACCGCGGTGGCCGCAACCGCCGTGGCGGCGAGCAGCATGAAGCCGTGCAGCCGAACGCCGAGGTAGAAGTGGTCGACACCGAAGCCCAGGTTCCAGCCAGCGTCTGGCCCGAAACGCCGGCGCCGCAGCCGGAAGCGGCCGCGCCGGTTGTGGAAGCGGCCGACAGCGCGCCAGTCGACGCTTCTGCCGAGGAAGCGCCTGCGCCGGAAGCGGACGCCAAGCCTGCCAAGGCCGCCGCCAAGCGCGCGCCAGCCGCGCGCAAGACCGCCGCCAAAAAGCCGGCCCGCACCAGCAAAGCGGCCAAGGCCGCCGAGCAGGCAGCGGAAGGCGCGGCGGCAGTTGTCGCCGAGACGCAGCCGGAGGCCGTGGTGGCAGCCGTGGCGGTTCCAGTGGCCGAAGCGGCGGCTGGACAGGATGCGGCGGGCGACGCCGCGGCCGACGACAAGTCCGCTGCCGCCAAGCGGGTGCCGAAGCCCGGCACGCACAAAGCCCCGGCGCGCAGCCGCCTGCCGCGCAAGCCCAAGCCCAAGGCCGAAGCCTGAATCAAGGCTTAAGCTGAAGAGAAAGCGCCCCGGCGATTTACTGCCGGGCGCTTTGCTGCCATACTTGAAGCCTGAATAATCATAAGCGGCAGCAGCATAAGCCTGCCGCTGCGGCGGCATCCATGGCAATCCTCAGCGAAATCACCCTCTACCCCATCAAATCCTGCGCCGGCATCGTGCTGCATGAAGCCACGCTGACCCGTTCCGGCTTGATGACGGAACAGGTGTATGACCGCGAGTGGGTGGTGGTCGATGAAAACGGCATGTTCCTGACCCAGCGCGATCATCCGCGCATGGCCCTGATCGTGCCGCGCCTGAAAAGCGAAACCCTGGAACTGCGCGCACCCGGCATGCTGCAGCTGGAAATCGAATTGGGCCTGCCCGATCCTGAACTGGCGCCCACCCTGGAAGTGCAGGTCTGGGATGACCGCGTGCTGGCCTACGATTGCGACGCCACCACGGCCGCCTGGTTCAGCAGCTTTCTCGGCATCCCCTGCCGCCTGGCGCGCTTCCACGCGAAGGGCGAGCGCCTGACCAGCGGCAAATGGACCGCCGGCACCCGCCACCCCACCATGTTCGCCGACGGCTATCCCTTGCTGATCGCCGGCGCCGCCTCGCTGGAGGATCTGAACGGCCGCCTGCGTGCCGCCGGCCGCGCAGCCATCCCCATGAACCGCTTCCGTCCCAACCTGGTGGTGGCGGGCATGGAAGCGTACGAGGAAGACTATGTGGACACCTTCCAGCTTGGTCCTATCGTGCTGCAAGCGGCCAAGCCCTGCTCGCGCTGCCCGATCCCGTCGGTGGACCAGAACAAGGGCGAATTCGGCCCCGACCCGCTGGATCTGATGGTGGGCTATCGTGCCAAGGATGTGGTGGATGGTGCGCTATGCTTCGGCATGAATAGCGTGGTGCTGGAAGGCGATGGCGAACGTTTGCGCGTCGGTCAGGAAATCGAGGTTACACTGGCGTTCTGAACGCTATTTTGGGCGGCATTCAAGGCAGATGGATATGAGGCAGCAAGTTACGGGCACACAGCCCCCGCAAGCCGACCTGGCGGCAGAGAACCAGGCCTTGCGCGCGCGCTTGGCCTATCTGCTGGAGCAGGCCGAGCGCAATCACTCCATCATGACGCGCCACCAGGCTTTCGACCTGGAGATTGTCGGCGCCTCCAATTTCCCCGAGCTGGTGGGCACCATCTTCCGCACCCTGCCCGTGATCTCGGAGTTGGAAAGCGTGACCCTGACCCTGATCGACGAGGATGCCGACATCCATACCGTGATGGAAAAGCTGGGCGTGGACTTCGCCCAGTTCCCCGATCTGCTGTTCGCGGAAAGCATCGATGAACTGGGCTTCGAGCTGGAGCCGCGCAATATTGCCGCCCAGGCACCGCGTCCCCTGCTGTGCATGTACGAGGCGGCCCGCCACGCGCGCCACTTCCCGCAGGCGCCGCAAGGCCTGCAGAGCATCGCCCTGGTGCCGCTGCTGCGCAATAAGCGCATCATCGGCAGCCTGAATCTGGGCAGTGTCGATCCCACCCGCTTCACGCCCAGCCTGGGCACGGACTTTATCGAGCACATGGCGTCCATTATTGCCATCTGCCTGGAAAACGTGATCAGCAACGAGATGCTGAAGTACATCGGCCTGACCGACTCGCTGACCGGCGTCTACAACCGCCGCTACATCGACCGCCGCCTGCTGGAAGAGATCGCGCGCGCGCGCCGCCAGCAGTACCAGATCTCCTTCATGTACATCGACATCGACCACTTCAAGCGCGTCAACGACACCGTCGGCCACCAGGGCGGCGACGATGTGCTGCGCGAAGTGGCGGCCCGCATCAAGGCCGAGCTGCGCCTGTCGGACGCGCTGGCCCGTTTCGGCGGCGAGGAATTCGTGGTGCTGCTGATCGATGCCGACCTGGAGAGCGCCGCCTTCGTGGCCGAACGCATCCGCGCCGGCGTGGCCGCCAGCCTGATCGAGCTATCGCAGGGTTTGCAGGTGTCGATTACCGCCTCGATCGGCGTGGCCAGCCTGGGCCAGCCGGAGCCGGACCGTCCGGCCGAACAGGTGGCGCTGGAACTGATCGCCCATGCCGACGAAGCGCTGTACCAGGCGAAAGAGGGCGGCCGCAACCGCGTGATCCGCTACCAGCCGCACTAAGACCGGGAGCGGTAACGACGGCACGGTCGTTTTGTTTGCAGCGGACGCTAAATCAGCAGCTGGGTCTCGGCGCGGGCCACTTCCTCGGCGCCGCCGCGCAGCACCACCACATCGCCCGCCTCCAGCACCGTATCCGGCGTCACGTCCAGCGGCAGCTTGCCGCGCCGGATGCTGGCCACCTCGGCCCCGGTCTCCTGCATCTGCACGTCGCACAAGGCCTTGCCCACGCAGGAGGCGTTCTCCGCCAGCGCCACCGAATGCAGGCGTACCAGATCGGCTTCCTCGCTGCTGTCGCTGGCGCCGTGGAAGTAGCCGCGCAGCGAGGCGTAGCGCTCCTCGCGCGCCACCTGCACCCGGTGCACCACGCGCCGCAGCGGCACGCCCAGCATCACCAGCGCGTGCGAGGCCAGCATCAGGCTGCCCTCCATCAGCTCCGGCACCACTTCGGCCGCGCCGGCCGCTTTCAGGCGGTCCAGGTCCGTATCGTCATGGCTGCGCACGATCACCGGCAGGTTCGGCGCCAGTTCCTGCACCAGATGCAGCACCCTTAGCGCCGACGGCGTGCTGGCGTAGGTGATGACCAGGGCGGCGGCGCGCGTCACGCCCGCCGCCACCAGGCTTTCGCGCCGCGCCGCATCGCCGTAGGACACGTTGGCGCCGGCCGCCTGCGCCTCCTGCACCCGCTCCGGGTCCAGGTCGAGCGCGTGGTAATCGATCTTCTCTTCGGTCAGCAGGGTGGCCAGGCTTTGCCCGCTGCGGCCGAAGCCGGCCACGATCACATGCTGCTGCGTGGCCATGCTGCGCGCCGCGATCTTGGTCAGGTTCAGCGACTGCATCATCCACTCGTTGCTGGAGAATTTCAGCACCAGGCGGTCGGACTGTTCGATCAGGAAGGGCGCGGCCAGCATGGACAGCACCATCGAGGCCAGCACCACCTGGATCAGCGCACTGTCCATCAGCTGCACGCCGCCCGCCACGTTCAGCAGCACGAAGCCGAATTCGCCCGCCTGGGCCAGCCCCAGGCCGGTGCGCATGGCGGTGCCGTCGGAGGAGCCGAACAGCTTGGCCAGGCCGGCGATCAGGGCGAATTTCAGCAGCACCGGGCCGGCCAGCAGGATCAGCACCAGCCACCAGTTCTGCATCACCACGCGGAAGTTGAGCAGCATGCCGACGGTGATGAAGAATAGCCCCAGCAGCACGTCGCGGAAAGGCTTGATGTCTTCTTCCACCTGGTGGCGGTATTCGGTTTCCGAGATCAGCATGCCGGCCACGAAGGCGCCCAGCGCCATGGACAGGCCGGCGCGCTCGGTGATCCAGGCCGCGCCCAGCGTCACCAGCAGCAGGTTGAGCATGAACAGCTCCTGCGAGCGGCGCTTGACGACGATGGTGAACCAGCCGCGCATCAGCTTCTGGCCGATGAACAGCAGCAGTACCAGCACGATCACGGCTTTCAGGCTGGCCCAGCCCAGGGTGGCGGCCAGGTTCTCGGGATTTTGCGCGAGGGAGGGGATCAGGATCAGCAGCGGCACCACGGCCAGATCCTGGAACAGCAGGATGCCGATGATCTTGCGTCCATGGTCGCTTTCCAGCTCCAGCCGCTCGGTCAGCATCTTGGAGACGATGGCGGTGGAGGACATGGCCAGCGCGCCGCCCAGCGCGAAGGCGGCCTGCCAGCTGATCTGCAGATAGGCCGGCAGCACCATGGACACCAGCCAGCCGAACGCCATGGTGGAGACGATGGTCAGCCCGACCTGGGCCATGCCCAGGCCGAACACGATGCTGCGCATGGCCATCAGCTTGGGCAGGGAGAATTCGAGGCCGATGGAGAACATCAGGAACACCACGCCGAATTCGGCCAGGGCGTGGGTGGCGGGACTTTCCTCGGCCAGGCCGAGGGCATGGGGGCCGATCAGGATGCCCACCGCCAGATAACCGAGCATGGGCGGCAGGTGCAGCATGCGGAACGCCACCACCCCCAGGACGGCGCTGCCGAGCAGCAGCAGGGTCAGTTCAAGGGGAGAGAACATGGCGGCCTCAAAGTCAAGCGGCGGACGTGGCGGGAGGGGGGCTTTGTTTTGTCTGGCAAGTTTTTTGCTTTCCCAATTCGGCTATACTTTGGGCATGAGTGTAACCCATGAAAAAACAATGCTGAAAGCTTTTGATGCAAACACCGCCAAGCGTGCCCTGGAACTGGCGCGCGAAGCCCTGCAAATCGAGACCGACGCCCTCTCCGCGCTGCATGCCCGCCTGGCCAGCGACGAGAGCGTGGGCCAGGCCGTGTCGCTGTTGCTAAATTGCAAGGGCCGGGTCGTGGTCTCCGGCATCGGCAAATCCGGCCATATCGGCCGCAAGATCGCCGCCACCCTGGCATCCACCGGCACCCCGGCCCTGTTTGTGCACCCGGCCGAAGCCGCCCACGGCGACCTGGGCATGGTCACGTCCGACGATGCCTTCATCGCCATTTCCTACTCCGGCGAAAGCTCGGAGCTGATGGCCATCCTGCCCGTGGTGAAACGCATGGGCGGCGTGGTGATTTCCATGACCGGCAAGCCCGAATCGAGCCTGGCGCAGCTGGCCGACGTGCATCTGGACGTTTCCGTCGCCAAGGAAGCCTGCCCGCTGAACCTGGCGCCCACCGCCAGTACCACCGTCACGCTGGCCCTGGGCGACGCCATCGCCGTCGCCCTGCTCGACCTGCGCGGCTTCAAGGAAGAAGATTTCGCCCGCTCCCACCCCGGTGGCGCGCTGGGCCGCCGCCTGCTGACCCATGTGCGCGACATCATGCGCAGCGGCGACGCCATCCCGGCCGTGGGCCTGGATACCGTGCTGCCCGACGCCCTGCTGGAAATCACCCAGAAGGGCATGGGCATGACCGCCGTGGTCGACGCCGACGGCCGTCCGGCCGGCGTCTTCACCGACGGCGATCTGCGCCGCATGATCGACAAGGTGCAGGACTTCAGCAAGGTGGTGATGCGCGATGTGATGCACGCCAACCCGCGCAGCATCGGCCCCGACCAGCTGGCGGTCGATGCCGTCGCCGTGATGGAGCAGTTCCGCATCAACCAGATGCTGGTGGTGGACGCCGCCGGCAAGCTGGTGGGCGCCCTGCACATCCATGACCTGACCCGCGCCAAGGTGATCTGATGAGCGGCATCGAGAACCAGGACGTGCTGCAGCGCGCCGCCAAAATCAAGCTGATGATCTTCGACGTCGACGGCGTGCTGACCGACGGCAGCCTGCATTACGGCGCCGAGGGTGAACTGATGAAGACCTTCAATGTGCACGATGGCCTGGGCATCAAATTCCTGCAGCAGGCCGGCGTGCTGACGGCCATCATCAGCGCGCGCCGTTCGCCGCAGGTGACGGCCCGCGCCAAGGATCTGGGCATCGAATTCGTGCACCAGGGCGGTCATGACAAGTTGACGCCCTTCATGGACCTCTTGGCCAAGACCGGCCTCACGGCCGAGCAGGTCGGCTTCATCGGCGACGATGTGGTGGACCTGCCGATCCTGAGCCGCGTCGGCCTGGCCATCGGCGTGCCGAACGGCCGTCCCGAGGTGCTGCAGCGCGTCCACCATGTGACCACCGCCAGTGGTGGCCGCGGCGCCGTGCGCGAAGCGAGCGAACTGCTGCTGCGCGCCCAGGGCAGCTACGAACAGATTCTGGCCCAGTTCCTGGTCTGACAAAGGAAAGCCCGATGCGCCAGCGTACCGCCCACCGCTTCCGCCTGTCCATTGTGATGATGGCCATGCTCTTCCTCGCCTTCGGCAGCTTCTGGCTGCTGCAGCTGATGAACCAGGCCGGCGACCAGATCCAGGCCAGCCAGCGCCAGAACGAACCGGACTACATCGTGGAGGAGTTCAGCTTTGTCCGCATGAGCAAGGATGGACGCCCCAACTACATCATCTCCGGCGACAAGCTGACCCACCGTCCGGTCGACGACTCTTCCGAGATCGACAAGCCGCTGGTGCGCAGCTTGAGCAGCAAGGAGCAGCCGCCGATGGACATGCGCGCCCAGCACGCGCGCGTGGACGACAATAACAGCCGCGTCGTGCTGACCAAGGACGTGCAGATCGACCGCGCGGCGGCCGCCAAGGGCCAGCCTTTCCAGCTGCGCACCGAGGCGCTGACCATATATCCGGACGAGGACCGCATGGAAACCGACCAGCCGGTGCAGATCCGCCAGGGCGAAGCGCGCGCCAGCGGCAGCGGCCTGCGCGGCAATAACGCGACCCGCGAGCTGACGCTGAAAGGCCGCGGCACGCTGGTGCTGCCGCCTAAGCAGCACTAATCAATACCAAGAGAATGGAAATTCAATGAAAAAATTTCTGCTGACGGCCGCCATCCTGCTTGGCATGGCCGGCATGAGCCAGGCCGAGAAAGCCGACTCTTACAAGCCGATGGAAATCAACTACGACAATCTGGACGTGGATGATGTGAAACAGATCAAGATCGCCACCGGCAACGTGGTCATCACGCGCGGCACCCTGCGCATGCACGCCGAAAAAGCCGTGGTGCGCCAGGACCCCGAGGGCTACCAGTTCGTGACCCTGACCGGCGCGGGCGGCAAGGCCGCGACCTTCCGCCAGAAGCGCGATGGCGCCGGCGACCAATGGATCGAAGGCGAGGCCGAACGCATCGAATACAGCGAGAAGGTCGAACTGGTGAAGCTGTTCACCAAGGCCAAGATCAAGCGCCTGGAAGGCAGCAAGCCTAGCGACGAAGTGCAGGGCGAGTTCATTTCCTACGACAGCCGCAAGGAATTCTTCACCGTGAAGAACAGCGAAACCGGCGAATCCAAGCCGGGCGGCGGCCGCGGCACCATGGTGATCCAGCCGACCCGCACCGAACCGCCGGCGGCAACGCCTGCCGCGCCGGCCACCACGCCGAACACGGGGAAATAAGCATGCAGGCTCAATGCAAGGGCAATACCCTGGTCGTGCGCGGCCTGCAAAAAAGCTATGGCAAGCGCCAGGTCGTGCATGATGTGTCGCTGCAGGTCGACTGCGGCGAAGTGGTCGGCTTGCTGGGGCCGAACGGCGCCGGCAAGACCACCTCTTTCTACATGATCGTGGGCCTGGTGGCCTCGGACGCGGGCAGCATCGACATCGGCGGCACCGACGTGTCGAGCCTGCCGATTCACCGCCGCGCCTCGCTCGGCCTGTCCTACCTGCCGCAGGAAGCGTCGGTGTTCCGCAAGCTGACGGTGGAAGAGAATATCCGCGCCGTGCTGGAAATCCAGAAGGTGGACGGCAAGCCGCTGGCCAAAACGGAAATCGACGCGCGTCTGGAAAAGCTGCTGGCCGACCTGCAGATCGAGAAGCTGCGCGAGAACCAGGCCCTGTCGCTGTCGGGCGGCGAGCGGCGCCGCGTGGAGATCGCGCGCGCCCTGGCCACCAATCCGCGCTTCGTGCTGCTGGACGAACCGTTTGCCGGCGTCGACCCGATCGCTGTGATCGAAATCCAGCGTATCGTGCGTTTCCTGAAGGAGCGCAATATCGGCGTGCTGATTACCGACCATAATGTGCGTGAGACGCTGGGCATTTGTGATCGTGCCTACATCATTAACCAAGGCTCTGTGCTGGCCTCCGGCCGTCCGGACGACATCATCGCCGACGAATCGGTACGCCGCGTTTATCTGGGCGAACACTTCCGCATGTAAAGCCATGAAACAGTCTTTGCAACTGCGCACCTCGCAACACCTCGCGTTGACGCCGCAGTTGCAGCAGTCCATCCGCCTGCTGCAACTGTCCACGCTGGAACTGCATCAGGAACTGGAACAGCTGCTGACTGACAATCCCCTGCTGGAGCGTCTCGACGATCCGCTCGACCGTTCCGTGCGCCTGCTGGCCGATGGCGCCATCAGTCAGACCTCCACTCCCGGCGAAGCGCCGCCGGACAATGCCGCGCCGGCCGATGCGCCGGCGCCGGCCGCCGAGGCCGAACCCGCCTATGAGGGCGGCGAAGGCGAGAGCGTGGCCGAAGCCGATGGCGACTGGGGCGACACGGGCCGCGGCAAGGCGCCCGAAGACGACGACGCGCGTCCCCAGCTGGAAGCCCACCACTGCAGCCTGCGCGAGCATTTGCTGGAACAGATGCGCGTCACCCTGCAGGAGCCGCGCGACCGCGCGCTGATGGAGCTGATCGTCGATGCGCTGGACGACAACGGTTATCTGGACGAGAGCCTGGAAGAAATCCACGCGCGCCTGCCGCTGGAACTCGATGTGGAGCTGGAGGAGCTGCAAACTTCGCTCACCCTGCTGCAAAGCTTCGACCCGGCCGGCGTCGGTGCGCGCAGCGCCGCCGAATGCCTGGCGCTGCAGATCCGCCGCCTGCCCGGCGTGCCTTTGGTGACGCGGCGCATGGCTTTGTGCATCGTCGAAAAGCACCTGGCCTGGTTCGCCCAGCGCGAATTCACCAAGCTGAAAAAAGCCCTCGACTGCGACGATGAAGACCTGCGCGAAGCGCAGACCGTGATCCGCCAGTGCAATCCGCATCCGGGCGCCGCCTTTGCCGCCGACGTGTCGGACTACGTGGTGCCGGACGTGGTGGTGAAGAAGGGCCGCAACGGCTGGATCGTGATGCTGAATAACGATGTGATGCCGCGCCTGCGCGTGAACTCCCTGTACGCCAGCCTGCTGCGCCAGGGGAAGGGCGAAACGCAGATGAGCGCCCAGCTGCAGGAAGCGAAATGGCTGATCAAGAATATGCGCCAGCGTTTTGACACAATTTTGCGCGTGGCGCAGGCCATCGTGGAGCGTCAAAAGAATTTCTTCTCGCACGGCGCCGTGGCCATGAGACCCCTTGTGTTGCGTGAAATTGCTGATACACTGGGACTACACGAGAGCACTATTTCTCGCGTAACAACTCAGAAATATATGCTCACCCCCCATGGCATGTTTGAGTTGAAATATTTTTTTGGCAGCCATGTCGCGACGGAAGCGGGGGGCGAAGCTTCTTCCACGGCGATACGGGCGCTGATTGTGCAATTGACAGGAGCAGAAGACCCGAAAAATCCTTTATCCGACAGTAAGATTGCGGACATGCTGGGAGAACAAGGCATGGTAATTGCGCGACGCACTGTTGCCAAATATCGCGAAGCATTGAAGATCCCGCCAGTCAGCCTCCGCAAATCTTTGTAGTGCCTGGGTTCCTGCCAGCCCGGCCAGATTGGGCGCGCATGAACTTGTAGCGACATCATCTTTAGGAGTGTGTATGAATCTCACCATCAGTGGACATCATCTCGACGTGACCCCAGCGATTCGCGAATACGTGCAGAACAAGCTGGAGCGTATCAAACGCCACTTCGATCATGTAATTGATATTGCTGTCATCCTGACCGTAGATAACCTCACCGAGAAAGAAAAACGTCAAAAAGCGGAAATCAATCTGCGCGTTTCCGGCAAGACCATGTATGTGGAAAGCCTGTCGCAAGACCTGTACGCCGCCATCGATACGCTGATCGACAAGCTCGATCGCCAGGTCATGAAGCACAAAGCCAAACTCCAGGACCATAGCCACGCCGCTATCAAGCGCCTGCCGGATAACTTCGAAGCACCTGCCCCTGCCGCCTAAAGCCAGGCCGGGCACACTGACAAAAGGGCGCATCAGCGCCCTTTTTTGCATCCGCCCATAAGAGGCCATTTCAAGATGGCTGTGGCTAGGCGCAGCGACGAAGACAGTGCGCCTGCACGGCAAGGAGCTGCAACGACGCCACGGTCATTTTGAAATGGCCTTTAAATCGATATGCCGCGCTAGAATAAGCTTCCTCTAATTTTGGCGAGACCCCATGAGCGCATATGTCCACACCCGCGTCAGCAACGGCACCGGCATCATCACCCTCGATCGTCCCAAGGCACTGAACTCCCTCTCGCTCGATATGGTGCGCGCGCTCAGCGCCGCCCTGCTGGCGTGGCGCGGCGATGCGGCCATTGCCGCCGTGGTGATCCGCAGCAGCAGCGAGAAGGCCTTGTGCGCCGGTGGCGACATCCGCTTCTTTTACGAGGCGGGACAGCAGACGCCGCAAGGCGGCAGCGCCCTGCTGGAAGATTTCTTCACCGAGGAATATGCGCTAAACCATTTAATCCATTTTTACCCCAAGCCCTATATCGCCGTGATGGACGGCGTGGTGATGGGCGGCGGCATGGGCATCGCCCAGGGCGGGCCGGATTGCGGCGTGCGCATCGTCACCAACCGCACCAAGATGGCCATGCCGGAAGTGAATATCGGCCTGTTCCCCGACGTCGGCGGCAGCCACTTCCTTTCGCATGCGCCGGGCCAACTGGGCATGTACCTGGGGCTGACCGGCCTCACGGTCGGCGCGGCCGACGCCTTGTATCTGGGCCTGGCCGACCACTACGTCCCGGACCGCGAAATGCCGGCACTGGCGGCCCTGATCGACGCCACGCCGGGAGCGCAGCTGCGCGCCGCCATCGAGGCCTTTGCCGCGCCTTTGCGCGTCCAGGCCGGCGGCAGCGACCTGGAAGCCCAGCGCGCCCTGATCGACCGCCATTTCGCCGCCGCCAGCGTCGCCGCTGTGATGGATGCGCTGCGCGGCGACGCCAGCGATTTCGCGCAGAAAGCCTTGCGCGCCATGGAACAGCGTTCGCCGCTGATGATGTGCGTGACGCGGGAACTGCTGAAGCGCGGCGCCGCGCTTGGCGTGGCCGACTGTCTGCGCCTGGAGCGCAACCTGGTGCGCCGCAATTTCGAACATGGGGAGGTGCTGGAAGGCGTGCGTGCCCTGGTCATCGACAAGGACAACCAGCCGCGCTGGAATCCGCCCGCGCTGGCCGAGGTGCGGGCCGAGGATGTGGCGCGTTTCTTCGAACCGGCCTGGCCGGAACATGCGCATCCACTGCGCCATCTCACGCCCTGATGAGCGCTAAGAGAAATTGTTGCGTCGCGGCGGGCGTTTTCAAGAAAACGTTTCTGCCGCGCTCAGTATGATGTTCTGACCATTTTTAAGGGAGGAACATCATGATCGACCACGTATCCATCGGCACGCGCGACCTGCCGCGCGCACTGGCCTTCTACACCGCCTGCCTTGAGCCGCTGGGCTACAGCATCCAGCACCAGGACGCTGGCCAGCTTATCTTCGGCGCTGACGGCCACTGGAGTTTCGCCATTTATCCCGCGCAGAACGGCGATGCGCTGGTGGGCCACCGCGCCCACGTCGCCATCACGGCGCCGTCGCAGGAAGCGGCACAGGCCTTCTACAGCAAGGCCATTGAACTGGGCGCCAGCAAGCTGCGCGAACCTGGCCTGCGGCCGGACATCAATGAAAAGTACTACGGCACCATGGTGTTCGACCCCGATCAGCATCAGATCGAGGTCGTGCACTGGTCGAAGTAGAAAGGCTTACTGCTCGCGGTGGCGCAGCACCACCTGCTCGCCGGCCTGGAAATGGCGTGCCAGCCGTTCGGCCATATACACCGAACGGTGCTGGCCGCCGGTGCAGCCCACGGCCACGGTCAGGTAGCTGCGGTTGTCCTTCTTGAACGAGGGCAGCCATTTGGCGATGAAGTTGCGGATGTCCTGGAACATCTCCTCGGCGCTGGGCTGGGCGTCGAGGAAGGCGATCACCGGCGCATCGCGTCCGGTCAGCGGGCGCAGGGCCAGATCGTAATAGGGATTCGGCACGGCGCGCACGTCGAACACGAAGTCGGCGTCGAGCGGCACGCCCAGCTTGAAGGCGAAGGATTCGAAGAACAGGGTCAGCGGCGCCTGCTCGCTATGCACCAGATCCTTGACCCAGGCGCGCAGCTTGTTGGCGCTCAGCTCCGAGGTGTCGATCACATGGCCCAGCTGCTGGATGGCCGACAGGCGCTCGCGTTCCTCCAGGATGCATTCGATCAGGGTGCGGCGCGCATTGGGATTGTCGCCGGGGCGCAGCTGGTGCGAGAGCGGATGGCTGCGCCGCGTTTCCGAGAAGCGCGCCACCAGGGAATGCGTGCTCGCCGTGAGGAACATCACGCGCACATCATGGCCGAGGGAGCGCAAGGCCTCGATATCGCCGGGCAGGCTGGCCAGGGAAGCGGCGCTGCGCGCGTCGACCGCGACGGCCAGCGCTTCCGTGCCTTCCGTACTCAGCGTGACCACCAGATTCGCCAGCAGGGCGGGCGGCAGGTTATCCACGCAGTAGTAGCCGGTGTCTTCGAGGACGTTCAGGGCTACCGATTTGCCGGAGCCGGAGATACCAGTAATGAGGACGATTCGCATGCGGGCATGATACCCGAAAAAGTATGCGCTTTACCTTCGTTTAAGAGCTAATGGAGGTAGGAAATGTATCAATCACCGCTCATGGCTTGACGCTGGTGGAGCAGGGGATTCGTGCGGCACCGCCGCGCGCCTGCGGAACGGTGCGCCCTTGCAAGGGCGCACTCCTTGGCAGCATTCAGTCGCCGCTCATGGCTTGACGCTGCCGTTCCATGAATTCCTGCAGCGTATCGATGCCGCGCAATTGCAGGATGGTGTTGCGCACGGCCGCTTCCAGCAGCACCGCGATGTTGCGGCCGGCCGCCACCGGGATCACGACCTTGCGGATCGGCAGGCCCAGCACGTCCTCGGTCGGGAACTGGAAGGGCAGGCGTTCCACTTCCTCTTCCAGCGCCGAGCGGCGCACCAGGTGCACGATCAGCTTCAGGCGCATCTTGCGCCGCACCGCCGTCTCGCCGAAGATGGCCTTGATGTCGAGCAGGCCCAGGCCGCGCACTTCCAGCAGGTTTTGCAGCAGCGGCGGGCAGCGGCCCTCGATCATATTCGGCGCGATGCGCGAAAACTCCACCGCGTCGTCGGCCACCAGGCCGTGGCTGCGCGAAATCAGCTCCAGCCCCAGCTCACTCTTGCCCAGGCCCGAGTCGCCGGTAATCAGCACGCCCACGCCCAGCACGTCCATGAACACGCCGTGCATGATGACGCGCTGCGCCAGCTTCTTCGACAGGTAGACGCGCAGGAAGTCGATCACCTGGGCCGCCGCCAGCGGCGTGGAGAACAGGGGAATGTTTTTCTCGTCGCAGATGGCGAGAATATCGGGCGGCGTTTCCAGGCCTTGCGCAATGATCAGGGCCGGCGGGCCGCCCGCGATCAGCTCGCCGATCACATGGGCGCGCGTCAGCGATTTCAGGCGCTGGTAGTAATTGATTTCCTGATGGCCGAAGACCTGGATGCGGCCCGGGTGAATCGTATTCAAGTGGCCGACCTGGTCGGCCGCCGATGCCACATCGCCCGAGATCAGGCGCTCGCCGCCGGGAAAGCCGGCGAACCATCCCAGCTGCAAAGTCTCGCGGTTATCGTCGTACAGCCTTTGTATCGTCAGCGGGGTTTGCAGCATGGGTTTTCTTTGCGGAAAGTGGTGTCGGTTGAGTTTAACCCGCCGCCTGCAAACTGGGTTGCCAATTCACAATGCGGCTGTGTACCGAGCGCGGATCGGTGTCGGTCGACAAAGCGGTGCGGAAAGCGTCGTCGGAGAACATTTCGGCGATCTCCGACAGGATTTCCAGGTGCTGCTGGGTCACATGGTCGGGAATCAGCAGGAAGAACAGCAGGTTGACGGGCTTGCCGTCCGGCGACTCGAAGGGGATCGGCTCGGCCAGGCGCACGAAGGCGGCCAGCGGCGTTTTCAGGCTTTTCGATCCCTTGATGCGGCCGTGCGGCACGGCGACGCCATGGCCCAGGCCGGTCGACCCGAGGCGCTCGCGCGCGAACAGGTTGTCGGACACGGTGGAGCGGGCGATGCCGCAGTTGTTTTCAAAAATCAGACCGGCTTGCTCAAAAGCGCGCTTTTTGCTCGAGACCTCCAGATCCAACTGGACATTCTCTAGCGACAGGATTTTGCTCAGATTATTCATAACGCGACGTGAAATGGTGCGGCGCACAAAGGTGGCTTGCGAGCACAGAATTATAGGCCTGTTTGTGCGGCCTGTAACATGAAATCGCTAGCGCCTGGCTGGCCTCCGCATTCCGCTTCAGTCCGCCTGAGGCAGGCCAAAGCGTTATTTAAAAAATACTGGCAGCCGTCTTGGCAATTCACGCGCAGGTTTCCGGCAAAATGCCAGCTTTTTGCCTGTGGGGACGCGCTTTCGCCGTGGGTAATTCCACAACAGTTCTTAACTGATTGTAAGACAAAACCCGCTGAAATGTTTCACCACATTGTAAAAAATGCCGAGGATTGTTGATTGCAATCAACAATCCTCGTGGCCGCTTACTGGCGCGCGTTGCGCAGATTGGACGGCAGGCGCGCACCGCTGTGGTTGCTGCGCCAGGGATTGATGTCCAGGCCGCCGCGCCGGGTATAGCGCGCATACACGGTCAGCTGTTGCGGCCGGCAGTGGCGCAGGATGTCGGTGAAGATGCGCTCCACGCATTGCTCGTGGAATTCATTGTGTTCGCGGAAGCCGATCAAGTATCTCAATAGGCTTTCCTGATCGATTTGCGGGCCAGCATAGCTGATCTGCACGCTGCCCCAGTCGGGCTGGCCCGTGACCAGGCAGTTCGATTTCAGCAGGTGCGAGACCAGCACTTCCTCCACCGGCTGCTCGTCGAAATCGGCTTTAAGAACTTCCGGCTGCGGCGCGTAGTTGTCGATCTCGATATCCAGGCGGTCGAGCAGCAGGCCCGACAGTTCACCCATCTGCAGGCTGCCGAATTCCTCCTGCATGGTCAGGCTGACCTGCACGCTGGCGCCGGCGGCGGCCGATAAATCCTGCTGCAGCAGGATCTTGAGCGCCTCCGGTCCGGCCAGGCGGGTCTGGTTGAAGGAATTCAGGTAGAGCTTGAACGATTTCGATTCGATGATATTCGGCGAATCGGCCGGCACTGTGATGCGCGCCACGGCCACCTGCGGCTTGCCGCGCATATTCAGCCACGACAGCTCATAGGCATTCCACAGATCGACGCCGAAGAAGGGCAGGGTGCCTTGCAGGCCCAGCTCATCGCGCTTGCCCTGGCGCGGAATGGGAAACAGCAGCTCCGGCGCATAGTCGGTGCGGTAAGCGGAATTCTTGCCCAGCGGAGATTGATCGGCGGTATTGGTCATGGCGGTGCTCAAAGTAAATCAGACAGCCCTCCATGTTAACGCAAAAGCGCCCCCGCCGCCGGCTGGCCTGCCGCCGCCTATAAGTCCAGTCCGTGTCCGGTTTTGGGGTCTGGCCCCATAACCGGACACGGGCTGGACAGTTAGGTGAGGGTTTAGAGGAAGAGCTTGTAGACCGGGTTCTGGGTTTCGTCCCAGTAGCGGTAGCCGAGGGTGGCGAGGAATTTGTGGAACTCGCCCATCTCGTCGGGCGGTACTTGCAGGCCGATCAGGATGCGGCCGACATCGCCGCCTTGCGAGCGGTAGTGGCACAGCGAGATATTCCAGTTCGGCGCCATGCTGTCGAGGAAGCGCATCAGCGCGCCGGGGCGTTCGGGGAACTCGAAGCGGTACAGCAGCTCGTCCTTGGCCAGCGCGCTTTTGCCGCCCACTAAATGGCGCAAGTGGGCCTTGGCCAGCTCGTCGTGGGTCAGGTCGAGCGTCTTGAACTGGCTGTCCTCGAAGCGGCGCGCCAGGGCGCTCGACTCGTTGCGGTCGGCTATCTGCACGCCGACAAACACGTGGGCCTGGTCCTGGTCGCTGATGCGGTAATTGAACTCGGTCACATTGCGCGGCCCGACCAGGGAGCAGAAGCGCTTGAAACTGCCGCGCTGTTCGGGCAGGGTGACGGCGAACACCGCTTCGCGCGACTCGCCCAGCTCGGCGCGTTCGGCGACAAAGCGCAGGCGGTCGAAATTCATGTTGGCGCCGCTGGCCACGGTGATCAGGGTCTGGTGCAGGATCGGGTCCTTGCTCAGCTCCGCGCGTTCGATATAGGCCTTGGCGCCGGCCACGGCCAGCGCGCCGGACGGCTCCAGGATCGAGCGCGTGTCCATGAACACGTCCTTGATGGCGGCGCAGATGGCGTCCGTATCGACCAGGATCACATCGTCCACATACTGCTGCGCGATACGGAAGGTTTCCTCGCCCACCAGGCGCACGGCGGTGCCGTCGGCGAACAGACCGACATCGGGCAGGGTCAGGCGCTCGCCCGCTTTCAGGCTGCGCGCCATGGCGTCAGAATCCAGGGGCTGCACGCCGATGATCTTGATATCGGGGCGGATCTGCTTCACATAGGCGGCGATGCCGGCGATGATGCCGCCGCCGCCGATGGGCACGAAGATGGCGTGGATCGGCCCGGCATGCTGACGCAGGATTTCCATCGCGATCGTGCCCTGGCCGGCGATCACGTCGGGATCGTCGAAGGGGTGGACGAAGGTCAGCTTCTGTTCTCTTTCCAGCGTCAGCGCATGGTTGTAGGCATCGGTATACGATTCGCCGTGCAGCACCACTTCCACATGGGCGCCGCCGCGCGCGCGCACCGCCTCGATCTTCAGCAGCGGCGTGGTGGCCGGCATCACGATCACGGCCGGGCAGCCCATGCGCGCCGCCGACAGCGCCACGCCCTGGGCGTGGTTGCCGGCCGAGGCGCAAATGACGCCGCGTTTCAGCTGCGCTTCGCTCAGATGGGCCATCTTGTTGTACGCGCCGCGCACCTTGAAGCTGAACACGTCCTGCATGTCCTCGCGCTTGAAATAAATTCGGTTCTGATAGCGCTGCGACAGGGTCGGCGCCAGTTCCAGCGGAGTTTCTTGGGCCACGTCGTAGACGCGGGCGGTCAGGATTTTCTTCAGGTAGTCGATAGTCATAGTCTGCAAACAAAAAAGTCGGGCCAGGGAGGCTGGCGGGTGCAAAGACTTGCTTTTCAACGGCGGGTAACCGAGGGGAGGCTGCACGCCGGCGCGCGCGGGTATGCTGGCGCCGGACTCTGTCGTGCGATGTGCTTGGTGCGACTCATTATAATGGACAGCCTGAGCCATTCTCCAAATCTTCATGATCGAATCCGCAATTGCCTGGCTGCTGGCCCTGCTGGCCGCGCCGGAAGTGGGCCTGACCTCGGTCTTTCTCATCAGTTTCGTGTCCGCCACGCTGGTGCCGCTCGGTTCCGAGCCGGCCGTCTTCGCCGTGGTCAAGGCCAATGGCGCCATGTTCTGGCCCGCCATCGCCGTCGCCACCGTGGGCAATACCCTGGGCGGCGCGGTCGATTACTGGATGGGCTATACCGCCAAGTCGGCCTTCGCCAAGGAACGCGAGAGCCGCTGGTTCGGCTGGCTGGCGCGCTACGGCGCCAAGACCATGCTGCTGTCCTGGCTGCCCGGCATCGGCGACCCCCTGTGCACCCTGGGCGGCTGGCTCAAGCTGCCGTTCTGGCCCGCGATCATGTATATGGCCATCGGCAAGCTGGCGCGCTATCTGACCATGACGACCCTGCTGCTGTATGTGCCGGACGGCTTCTGGCGCTCCGTGGCGCACGTGCTGGGAGGCTGAATGCTGCAAACGCAATTTTGCATCCGGCTGAATCGCATAAATAATCCATGGTCAAAGTCGTCGGAATGCAATAAACGTGCGCTAAATGCCACATTTTTCAAATTAATTTCGGCAAACTGACGTTAACGGAACCCTGTGGCGCCTTGGGGCTGTTAGGATCTTGTGCGGCGCAATACGATAGAATGGTTTTCTTAGCGTCAGCCACACTAGTCCACGCATAATGAACGCACCAGCACAAATCCAGGCCTTGCTTGCAGAAACGCCCGACGGGCACGCCCACACGCGCCTGCGTGAAATCCCCTATAACTACACCTCGTTTTCCGACCGCGAAATCGTCATAAGGCTGTTAGGGGAAGAGTCCTGGCGCCTGCTCGACGAGCTGCGCGGGGCGCGCCAGACCGGCCGTTCCGCGCGCATGCTGTACGAGGTGCTGGGCGATATCTGGGTGGTGCGCCGCAATCCCTATCTGCAGGACGATTTGCTGGACAACCCGAAGCGCCGCGCCAAACTGATCGATGCGCTGCACCACCGCCTGGCCGAAGTCGACAAGCGCCGCCTGACGGTGGACGCCACCGAGGCCGATGGCGATGCCGCCCAGCGCAGCGGCAATGTGGAAAAGCTGCTGAAGGCGGCCAGCAAGGCGGTCGCCGATTTCGGCGAGGAATTCGGCCGCATGTACGACCTGCGCAAGCGCGCCAACAAGGTGCTGGGCCGCTATACCGAGAAGCACAATATCTGCTTCGACGGCATGAAGCGCATCTCGCACGTGACCGACGCCACCGACTGGCGCGTGGAATATCCCTTCGTGGTGCTGACCCCGGACAGCGAAGAGGAAATGGCCGGTCTGGTGAAAGGCTGTATCGAGCTGGGACTGACCATCATCCCGCGCGGCGGCGGCACCGGCTATACCGGCGGCGCGATTCCCCTGACGCCGCTGTCGGCCGTCATCAATACCGAAAAGCTGCTGACCCTGGGCGCCGTGGAAATGAAGGTCTTGCCCGGCCTGGAGCGCGAATACGCGACTATTTACTCCGAAGCGGGCGTGATCACCAACAAGGTGTCGGAAGCGGCCGAGAAGGCGGGCTTCGTGTTCGCCGTCGACCCGACTTCGGCCCACGCCTCCTGCATCGGCGGCAATATCGCCATGAACGCGGGCGGCAAGAAGGCCGTGCTGTGGGGCACGGCGCTGGATAATCTGGCGTCCTGGCGTATGGTCGATCCGAACGGCGACTGGCTGGAAGTCACGCGCATCGACCACAATCTGTCGAAGATCCACGATACGCCGATGGCGCGCTTCCGCCTCGAATGGACGCACCCGAACGGCAAGGGCGAAGCCAAGGGCGCGCCGTTCAAGACCGAGATTCTGGAAATCGAAGGCCGCCGCTTCCGCAAGGAAGGCCTGGGCAAGGACGTCACCGACAAATTCCTCGCCGGCCTGCCCGGCATCCAGAAGGAAGGCTGCGACGGCCTGATTACCTCGGCGCGCTGGATTCTGCACAAGATGCCCAAGCATACGCGCACCGTCTGCCTGGAATTCTTCGGCCAGGCGCGCGATGCGATTCCATCGATCGTCGAAATCAAGGATTATCTGGATGGCCTGCCGGCCCAGGGCGAGCAGTTCGCCACGCTGCGCCTGGCCGGCCTGGAACACCTGGACGAGCGCTATCTGCGCGCGGTCGGCTACGCCACCAAGTCCAAGCGCGGCGTGCTGCCCAAGATGGCGCTGTTCGGCGACATCGTCGGCGACGACGAGAATGCCGTCGCCACTGCTGCCTCGGAAGTGATCCGCCTGGCGAACACCCGCGTCGGCGAAGGCTTCGTCGCCGTCAGCCCGGAAGCGCGCAAGAAATTCTGGCTGGACCGCGCCCGCACCGCCGCCATCGCCAAGCACACCAACGCCTTCAAGATCAATGAAGACGTGGTGATTCCGCTCAACCGCATGGGCGAATACACCGACGGCATCGAGCGCATCAACATCGAGCTGTCGATCAAGAACAAGCTGCAACTGGCGGATGCGCTGCGCGAGTTCTTCGCCGCCGGCAATCTCCCTGTCGGCAAAAGCGACGACGCCAGCGACGACAAGGTGGGCGACGCCGAAATGCTGGGCGACCGTCCGCAGCAAGCCGCGGCCCTGCTGGAGCAGGTGCGCGAGCGCTGGACCTACACGCTGGAGAACCTGGACCTGCCACTGGCGCAAGCGCGCCACAAGCTGCAGGAGCTGGGTCTGCAGGAGCTGGCCCCGGCCTTCGACGAGCGCCTGCAGCGCCAGCCGCAAGCCACCCTGTTCGACGTGGTGCAGGACCGCACCATCCGCATCAGCTGGAAGCAGGAAATCCGCGCGCCATTCCGCCAGATCTTCAACGGTGCGGCCTACAAGCTGATTCTGGACGAAGCGACGGCGGCCCACCAGCGCATCCTGCGCGGCCGCGTCTTCGTCGCCCTGCACATGCATGCGGGCGACGGCAACGTGCACACCAATCTACCGGTGAACTCCGACCACTACGAAATGCTGCAGGACGCGCACAAGGCCGTGGCCCGCATCATGAAGCTGGCGCGTTCGCTGAACGGCGTGATTTCGGGCGAGCATGGCATCGGCATCACCAAGCTGGAATTCCTCACCGAGGAAGAGATCGGCGACTTCCGCGCCTACAAGCAGCGCGTCGATCCGGAAGGGCGCTTCAACAAGGGCAAGCTGCTGAATCTGCCCGGCATGGATGCGGACCTGAGCAACGCTTACACGCCGTCTTTCGGCCTGATGGGCCACGAATCGCTGATCATGCAGCAGAGCGATATCGGCGCCATCGCCAACAGCGTCAAGGACTGCCTGCGCTGCGGCAAGTGCAAGCCCGTGTGCTCGACCCATGTGCCGCGCGCGAATCTGCTGTACTCGCCGCGCGACAAGATCCTGGCGACGTCGGCCCTGATCGAAGCCTTCCTCTACGAAGAGCAGACGCGGCGCGGCATCTCGATCCGCCACTGGGAAGAGTTCGAAGACGTGGCCGACCACTGCACCGTGTGCCATAAATGCGTGACGCCTTGCCCGGTGAATATCGACTTCGGCGACGTGTCCATGAATATGCGCAATCTGCTGCGCAAGATGGACAAGCGCAGCTTCAATCCGGGCAAGCGCGCTTCGATGTTCTTCCTGAACGCGACCGACCCGGCCACTATCAACGCCACGCGCGAAGTGATGATAGGCTGGGGCTACAAGGCGCAGCGCCTGGGCCATGAAGTGTTCAAGAAAGTGGCGCGCAGCCAGACCAAGGCGCCGCCGCCGACCGTCGGCAAGCCGCCCGTGCGCGAGCAGGTGATCCACTTCATCAACAAGAAGATGCCGGGCAATCTGCCGAAAAAATCGGCGCGCGCGCTGCTGGACATCGAAGACAACAAGATGATTCCGATCATCCGCGATCCGCAGAAGACCAATGCGAATACGGAGGCGGTGTTCTACTTCCCGGGCTGCGGCTCCGAGCGTCTGTTCTCGCAGGTCGGTCTGGCCACGCAAGCCATGCTGTGGGAAGTGGGTGTGCAGACCGTGCTGCCGCCGGGCTATCTGTGCTGCGGCTATCCTCAGCGCGGCTCGGGCGAATACGACAAGGCCGAGAAGATGATGACGGATAACCGCGTCCTCTTCCACCGCATGGCGAATACGCTGAACTACCTGGATATCAAGACCGTGCTGGTGTCCTGCGGCACCTGCTACGACCAGCTGGCGACTTACGAGTTCGAGAAGATCTTCCCCGGCTGCCGCATCATGGATATCCACGAATATCTGCTGGAGAAGGGCGTCAAGCTGGAAGGCGTGACCGGCACGCGCTATATGTACCACGACCCTTGCCACACGCCGATGAAGATGCAGGACCCGCTGAAGACCGTGAATTCCCTGGTCTCCACCGTGGACAATGTGAAGATCGAGAAGAACGACCGCTGCTGCGGCGAGTCCGGTACGCTGGCGGTATCGCGTCCCGATATCTCGACCCAGGTGCGCTTCCGCAAGGAAGAAGAGATGGTCAAGGGCGCGGACAAGCTGCGCCAGGGCTTCGACGGCGACGTGAAGATCCTCACCAGCTGCCCATCCTGCCTGCAAGGCCTGTCGCGCTACAACGATGATTCGGGCACCACGGCCGACTACATCGTGGTGGAAATCGCCAAGCACCTGCTGGGCGAGAACTGGCTGCCCGATTACGTCAAGCGCGCCAACGACGGCGGTATCGAAAGGGTGCTGGTATGAGCGTGAACAAGCCCTGCGATCTGTGCACCTTGCTGGCCGCCTTCGCCGGCGGCGACGATGCGGTCCTGGTCTGGCGCGACGAGCGCCTGTCGGTGGTGCTGGTCGACGAAGCCGGCTATCCAGGTTATTGCCGCGTGGTGTGGAACGCCCATGTGAAGGAAATGACCGACCTCGCGCCCGAGGACCGCGAGCATGTGATGCGCGCCGTGTGGCAGGTGGAATTGGCGCAGCGCGAGGTGATGGCGCCGCATAAGGTGAATGTCGCCAGTTTCGGCAATATGACCCCGCACGTGCACTGGCATGTGATCCCGCGTTACACTGACGATGCGCACTTCCCGCATCCAACCTGGGGGGCGCAGCAGCGCGAGGCGCCGGTGCAGGCCGTGGTCGAGCGCAGCGCCATGCTGCCGGCTTTGCGGGCGGCGATCATCCAACGGCTGAGTGCCTGAGTTTTAGAAGAGTTTTGATATGCATAACCCTACCGGTCTGACCGTCCACAGCAAATCGCGCGTGCTCGAAGTGAGTTTTGACGATGGCGCCACCTTCTCGATCCCCTTCGAGCTGCTGCGTGTGTATTCGCCGTCGGCTGAAGTGAAGGGCCATGGGCCGGGACAGGAAGTGCTGCAGGTCGGCAAAAGCGAAGTCGGCGTCACGGATCTGGAACCGGTCGGCAATTACGCCGTCAAACCGATTTTCACCGATGGACATAACAGCGGCTTGTACACCTGGGATTATCTCTACGATCTGGGCGCGCGCCAGGACCAGCACTGGGCCGCCTATCTGGTCCGCCTGCAGGCCGCCGGCTTCACCAGCGACAGCGGCCGCGCACCCGGCGCGGTGCTGCCCGGCGCCGCGAACGCCCAGCCGCGCAGCTGCGGCCACAAACACTAAGCCGCGTTTTTCTGACCGCGTGGCGGCTCAGGGGAGCGGCGTAGTGGCCAATCACTGAATGGTCGAGGTAGACGGTGCTGGGCATGGTTTTGCCAGCTTAGAGCGCCTATCGTCCGGTCATCTTCAGGCAGATCAAGGGTTTTTCACTCTGGGCGCTTGTATAATGCAGTCAAAATTAACCGGCAGCCCATCATGACCAATACCACCCATTTCGGCTATAAAACCGTTTCCGAAGACGATAAAGTCAAGGAAGTCGCCAAGGTCTTCCACTCCGTCGCCAGCAAGTATGATGTGATGAACGACCTGATGTCGGCCGGCCTGCACCGCCTCTGGAAGACCTTCACCATCGCCAACGCCGCCGTGCGTCCTGGCTTCAAGGTGCTCGACATCGCGGGCGGTACCGGCGATCTGGCCAAGGTGTTTGCCAAGCAGGCTGGACCGACCGGCGAGGTCTGGCTGACCGATATCAACGAGTCCATGCTGCGCGTCGGCCGCGACCGCCTCTTGAATCGCGGCCAGGTCACCCCCACCTTGCTGTGTGATGCGGAAAAACTGCCTTTCCCGGACAATTACTTCGACCGGGTCAGCGTCGCCTTCGGCCTGCGCAATATGACGCACAAGGATGTGGCCCTGGCCGAAATGCGCCGCGTGCTGAAGCCGGGCGGCAAGCTGCTGGTGCTGGAGTTCTCGAAAGTCGCGGCGCCGCTGCAAAAACCGTATGATTTGTATTCGTTCTCGGTGCTGCCGTGGATGGGCCAGAAAATCGCTGGCGACGCGGAGAGTTACCGTTATCTGGCCGAGTCCATCCGCATGCACCCGGACCAGGAAACCCTCAAGACCATGATGCAGGCAGCCGGTCTGGAGCGCGTGCAGTATTACAACCTGACGGCAGGTGTGGCCGCTTTACACACCGGTATCAAACTGTAGGAAACACTATGAACATGAAGAAAATCCTGATCGGCGCCACCCTGGCCATCTCCGCGATGAGCATGATGGCTGAGCTGGCGGCGCGCCCGATGGGCGGCGGCCGTTCGGTCGGCCGTCAGTCGCAGAATGTAAGCAAGATGCCGGCCCAGCCGGCACAAGCGCCGGCCGCCCAGCGCCAGGCCACGCCGGCCCCGGCCGCCACGCCGCCGGCTGCGCCACCGGTCAAACCGCCTAGCCCATGGAAGGGCATTCTGGGCGGCGCCCTGCTGGGTCTGGGCCTGGGCGCGCTGCTGTCCCACTTCGGCCTGGGCGGTGCCTTGGCGAGCGCCATCAGCTCGATCCTGATGATCGCCCTGATCGGCGGCGTGATCTTCTTCATCGTGCGCATGATCCGCAACAAGTCGGCTGGCCCGCGTCCCGCTCCGGCCGCATTCGGTGGCAATGGTGGTGGTTTCGGCGGCAATAGCGGCGGCAATGTGGGCGGCTTCGGCGCGCCACAAGGCGGCAGCAGCACGCCGGAAATCGGCTCGCGCCTGCAGCCGTCGGCTTTCCAGCCGGCCCAGCCTGCGTTTGAACCGGCGGCCGCGCCGGCGCCCGTGCCGCACCAGCAATGGGGCGTGCCGGCCGATTTCGACCAGCCTGCCTTCCTGCGCCATGCCAAGAGCAATTTCATCCGCCTGCAAGCGGCCTGGGATAAATCCGATGTCAACGATATCCGCGAGTTCACCACGCCGGAAGTGTTTGCCGAACTGAAGATGCAGATCCAGGAACGCGGCGGCAAGGCCGATTACACCGATGTGGTGACGATCGACGCCGAGCTGCTGGGCATTGAAAACAATGGCACCGATTACCTGGCCAGCGTGAAGTTCACCGGCCAGATCAAGCCGGCGCCCGATGCCCTGGCCGAGCCTTTCAACGAAGTCTGGAACCTGGTCAAGCCGGTGTCCGGCTCCGGCGGCTGGCTGCTGGGCGGTATCCAGCAGCTTGCCTGAGGCGCCGCGTTGCCTTAGTTTCCCGTCGGCCGCAGCGGCAAGCTGCGGCAAACTGGTAATATCAGGACCGCCCAGGATTTCCGGGCGGTTTTGTTTTTTGGTGTCCCGATTATGTTCACACTTCCTTTTGCACTGCCGTCCCCCGGCGCTCCGGTCGCCGCCACCGTCAACCACCTGCTGGCGCAGGAGCCCTGGGCGCGCCAGGAGTTGCAGCTGCACGCGGGCAAGGTCGCCTGCATCGCCGCCAGCCCGGCCGAGCTGCGCCTGCGCGCCACCGCCGATGGCATGGTGGAAGCCGCGCCGGCCGATGCGGCGCCGGCCGTGACCATCCGCCTCAAGCTGTCCGACCTGCCGCTGATCGCGCAAAACCGCGAACGCGCGTTTTCCTATGTGCAGATCGAGGGTGACGCCGAGTTCGCCAATGCCATTTCGCGCCTGAGCCAGTCGCTGCGCTGGGAGGCCGAGCATGACCTGGAAAAATTGCTGGGACCGATCGCCGCCGTGCGTCTGGCCGCCGGCGCCCGCGCCGCCTTCGGCGCGCTGAAAAGCGGGCAGCAGAAACTGGCCGAAAACGTGGCCGAGTTTCTGGTGGAAGAAAAGCCCGTGCTGCTGCGTCCCGCCATGACCGAGGATTTCGCCGCCGGCATCAGCCGCCTGCGCGACGATGTGGAGCGCGCCGCCAAGCGCCTGGACAAGCTCGAACAAAAACTTGCCCGCCGCAGCGCGGCCCTGCAACACAAGACGGAAGTTCAATGATTCTCAAATTCCTGCGGCTGCTCAAGATCCTGCGCGTGGTCGTCCAGCATGGTCTGGACGAAATCGCCATCTCCGGCTTCGACAAACCGCGCATTTCCCGCCTGCTCGACACGGTGTTTTTCTGGCGCGACCTGTCCACGCCACGCGGCGTGCGCCTGCGCATGGCGCTGGAGGAACTTGGCCCCATCTTCGTCAAATTCGGCCAGGTGCTGTCCACCCGCGCCGACCTGATTCCGGCCGATATCGTGGTCGAGCTGGCGCGCCTGCAGGACCGTGTGCCGCCCTTCGATTCCGACCTGGCCATCGCCCAGATCGAGCGCTCGTTGGGCGCCCACCCGGAGCAGCTGTTCGCCCGTTTCGAGCGCGTGCCCGTGGCCTCGGCCTCGATTGCGCAAGTGCACTTCGCCACCTTGAAGGACGGCACGGAAGTGGCCGTCAAGGTGTTGCGCCCCGGCATGAAGCGCCTGATCGACGAGGACGTGGCCCTGATGCGCCTGGCCGCCGACTGGGTCAGCCGCTTGTGGCCGGACAGCAAGCGCCTGAAGCCGAAGGAGGTGGTGGCCGAGTTCGACAAATATCTGCATGATGAACTTGACCTGATGCGCGAAGCGGCCAATGCCAGCCAGCTGCGCCGCAATTTCGCCGAATCGCGCCTCTTGCTGGTGCCGGAAATGTATTGGGATTACTGCTCCAGCAATGTGATCGTGATGGAGCGCATGTACGGCATTCCCGTGTCGCAGATCGACCGCTTGCTGGAGGCGGGCGTGGACCTGAAAAAACTGTCCAGCGATGGCGTGGAAATCTTCTTCACCCAGGTCTTCCGCGACGGCTTCTTCCATGCCGATATGCACCCGGGGAATATCCTGGTGTCCATCGATCCTGCCACCTTCGGCCGCTATATCGCGCTCGACTTTGGCATCGTCGGCACGCTCAACGATTACGACAAGGATTATCTGTCGCAGAACTTCCTGGCCTTCTTCCGCCGCGACTACAAGCGCGTGGCCGAGGCCCATATCGAGTCCGGCTGGGCGCCCAAGGAAACCCGGGTCGACGAGCTGGAAGCGGCCGTGCGCGCCTGCTGCGAACCGATCTTCGACCGTCCGCTGAAAGACATCTCCTTCGGCCAGGTGCTGCTGCGCCTGTTCCAGACTTCGCGCCGCTTCAATGTCGAAGTCCAGCCGCAGCTGGTGCTGCTGCAAAAGACCCTGCTGAATATCGAAGGCCTGGGCCGCACCCTCGATCCCGACCTGGATCTGTGGAAGACCGCCAAGCCTTACCTGGAGCGCTGGATGGGCGAGCAGGTCGGCTGGCGCGGCCTGGTCGAGCGCCTGAAAGCCGAGGCGCCGCGCTACAGCCATATCCTGCCGGCGCTGCCGCGCCTGGTGCACCACGCGCTGAGCGTGGCGGGCGAGCCGGACCGGGGCCGCAATGAATTGCTGGAGCAATTACTGCAGGAGCAGCGCCGCACCAACCGCATGCTCAGCTTCTTCGTCTATCTGGCCGGCGCCTTTGCCATCGGCGTGGTCGGGCTGCAAGCCTGGCTGCGCTGGCACGGCGCTTACTAAGCGAGTACCGCCATGCCCGACTTCCACAGCCGTGATCCGCTGTCGCCCGCCTTCTGGGACGAACGCTTCGAACAAGACTTCACGCCCTGGGACAAGGGCGGCGCGCCGGAGCGTCTGCGCCGCTTTATCGCCGACTGGCCGGCCGCCGCGGCTGGACTGGCCCGGCCAGCCGCGCCCACGGTGCTGATCCCCGGCTGCGGCTCGGCCTACGAGCTGAACCTGATGTGCGAAGCGGGCTGGGATGCCACGGCCATCGACTTCTCGCCGGCTGCTGTTGTTTCGGCGCAACAAGTAGCCGGCCCTTGGCGCGGGCGCGTGCAGGAAGCCGATTTCTTTGCCTACGCGCCGCCCAAGCCGCTCGACCTGATCTATGAACGCGCCTTCCTGTGCGCCATGCCGCGCGCCATGTGGCCGCGCCTGGTGCAGCGCTGGGCCGATTTGCTGGCGCCGGGCGCCGTGCTGGCCGGCTGCTTCTTTTACGATTCGCATCCCAAGGGGCCGCCGTTCGGCACCAGCCGCGAGGAATTGCACGGCCTGCTCGCGCCTTGCTTCGATTGCACGCTGGAAGAGCCGGTCGGCGATTCCATCGCCGTCTTTGCCGGGAAGGAGTACTGGCTGGAGTGGCGGCGCCGGTAAGCGCCGCAGGCCAGCACCAGCAGCATGGTGAGGGCGACCGCCGAGGCGGGCACCGGCTGGTCCGGGTCTTGCAGCAAGGGCAGGGCAGGGGCCGCGCTGGCAGGCAGGGCGGCGCAAAGCGTGATTAAAGTGGCAAGAAGATGCTGGCTCATTATTTTATGGCCTCGTAGTGCTGCCATTACAGCACTGAATGTTTCTTGTATCGAATAGTATTTTTCTATTGGAAACAAAATTCCCGGCCTGGACCGCCCGCAGGAGTCAACGGGCGGGAAAAAGGCTTTATAATTCAGGGTTTTTGATGATTTTTGCGGAGTAAGTAATGCCTATCTACGCTTACCGCTGCGAGGAATGCGGCTTTGCCAAGGACGTGCTGCAGAAGATCTCCGATCCGCAGCTGACCGACTGCCCATCCTGCGGTAAATCGGCCTTTAAGAAGCAACTGACGGCGGCGGGTTTCCAGCTCAAGGGTACCGGCTGGTACGTGACCGATTTCCGTGGCGGCAGTGCGCCGGCCACCGGCGTTGCCAGCAATACCTCGGCCCCCGCCAAGAGCGAGGCCGCGCCTGCGGCATCGAGCGCACCGGCCGCAGCCAGCAGTGGCGGCGGCAGCGGCGAATCGGCCTGAGACAAGGCGCCCAACCACGGTGAAAACGATGCGTAAATACTTTATTACCGGTTTGCTGATCCTGGTCCCGCTGGCGATCACGGCCTGGGTATTGAATCTGGTGATCAGCACCATGGACCAGTCCCTGCTGATCGTGCCGGAGCGCTGGCAGCCGCGCACCCTGATCGGCTTCGACATTCCGGGCCTGGGCACGATGCTGACCATTCTCATCGTCTTCCTGACCGGCTTGCTGACCAATAATCTGATCGGCAATTACATCGTGCGCATGTGGGAAAAGCTGCTGCACCGCATTCCCGTGGTCAGCTCGCTGTACGGCAGCGTCAAGCAGGTGTCGGACACGCTGTTTTCCTCGTCCGGCAATGCCTTCCGCAAGGCCGTGCTGATCCCGTATCCGCACCAGGAATCCTGGACCATCGCCTTCCTCACCGGCACGCCGGGCGGCGATGTGAAGAATCATCTGGTGGGCGAATATGTGAGCGTGTATGTGCCCACCACGCCGAACCCGACCTCCGGCTTTTTCCTGATGATGAAGCGTGAAAACGTCGTCGAACTGGATATGACGGTCGATGCCGCCCTGAAGTACATCGTTTCCATGGGCGTGGTTGCGCCCGAATAAAACAATTTAACCTGAACTGAGAAATAACCATGTCTATGCGTACTCACTACTGCGGCCTCACCACCGAAGCGCTGCTGGGCCAAACCGTTAGCCTGTGCGGCTGGGTGCACCGTCGCCGCGACCACGGCGGCGTGATTTTCATCGACCTGCGCGACCGCGAAGGTCTGGTTCAGATCGTTTGCAACCCGGAACAGGCCGACGTGTTCAAGGTCGCCGAATCCGTGCGTAACGAGTACTGCCTGCGCGTGACCGGCGTGGTCAAGGACCGCCTGGCCGGCACCATCAACGCCAACCTGAAATCGGGCAAGATCGAAGTGATCTGCTCCCAGCTCGAAGTGCTGAACGCCTCCGTGGCCGTGCCGTTCCAGCTGGACGACGACAACCTGTCCGAAACCACTCGCCTGACCCACCGCGTGCTGGACCTGCGCCGTCCGCAGATGCAGAACAATCTGCGCCTGCGCTACAAGGTGTCGATGGAAGTGCGCAAATACCTGGACAACCTGGGCTTCATCGATATCGAAACCCCGACCCTGACCAAGTCCACCCCGGAAGGCGCGCGCGACTACCTGGTGCCTTCGCGCGTGAACGCCGGCCAGTTCTTCGCCCTGCCGCAATCGCCGCAGCTGTTCAAGCAGCTGCTGATGGTGGCCAACTTCGACCGCTACTACCAGATCACCAAGTGCTTCCGCGACGAAGACCTGCGCGCCGACCGCCAGCCTGAATTCACCCAGATCGACTGCGAAACCTCCTTCCTGAACGAACAGGAAATCCGCGATCTGTTCGAAGACATGATCCGCATGGTGTTCAAGAACACCATGGACGTCGAGCTGCCCAACCCATTCCCGGTGATGGACTTCGCCACCGCCATGGGCAAATACGGTTCGGACAAGCCGGACATGCGCGTCAAGCTGGAATTCACCGAGCTGACCGAGGTGATGAAGGACGTCGAGTTCAAGGTCTTCGCCGGCGCCGCCGCCATGCCTAACGGCCGCGTGGTCGGCCTGCGCGTGCCGAAGGGCGCCGACATGCCGCGTTCGGAAATCGACGCCTACACCCAGTTCGTCGCCATCTACGGCGCCAAGGGCCTGGCTTACATCAAGGTCAACGAGAAAGCCAAAGGCCGCGACGGCCTGCAATCGCCGATCGTGAAGAACATCCATGACGCGGCCCTGGCCAAGATCCTGGAACTGACCGGCGCCGAGGACGGCGACCTGATCTTCTTCGGCGCGGACAAGGCCAAGGTGGTGAACGATGCCATCGGCGCCCTGCGCGTGAAGATCGGCCACTCCGAGTTCGGCAAGAAAGCCGGCCTGTTCGACGACGTCTGGGCGCCGCTGTGGGTGATCGACTTCCCGATGTTCGAGTACGACGAAGAGTCGGACCGCTGGACCGCGACCCACCATCCGTTCACCGCGCCGAAAGACGGCCACGAGGACATGCTGGAAACCAATCCAGGCGCCTGCGTTGCCAAGGCCTACGATATGGTGCTGAACGGCTGGGAACTGGGTGGCGGCTCGATCCGTATCCACCGCGAAGAAGTGCAGTCCAAAGTCTTCCGCGCGCTGAAGATCAACGACGAAGAAGCACGCCTGAAGTTCGGCTTCCTGCTGGACGCGCTGCAGTACGGCGCGCCGCCGCACGGCGGCCTGGCCTTCGGTCTGGACCGCATCGTGACCCTGATGACCAAGTCCGATTCGATCCGCGACGTGATCGCCTTCCCGAAAACCCAGCGCGCCCAGTGCCTGCTGACCCAGGCGCCGTCGGAAGTGGACGAGAAGCAGCTGCGCGAACTGCACATCCGCCTGCGCGCGGCTGAGCCGAAAGTGGCTGGCTAACCAGTCCGTAAGTTGAGAAAAGGCGCTGTCATGGCGCCTTTTCTTTTAGAACTCGTTTCAAAATGGCCATGGCGTTGTTGCTCCGCCTTGGCGCAGCTCCTTGCCGTGCAGGCGCACTGTCTTCGTCGCTGCGCCTGGCCATGCCCATTTTGAAACGAGCGCTTATTCCTATGAAGCCCTATAAAATCCCCGAATCCGTGCTGGTGGTGATCCACACCGCCGCCCTGGACGTGCTGCTGATCGAACGCGCCGACCGCGCCGGCTTCTGGCAATCCGTCACCGGTTCCAAGGACGCGGTGGACGAACCGCTGCTGGAAACCGCGACCCGCGAACTGTTCGAGGAAACCGGCATCGTCGCCGATGGCGAGCGCATTGTGCTGCGCGACTGGGGCCTGGCCAATATCTACGAAATCTATCCCGTCTGGCGCCACCGCTACGCGCCCGGCGTCACGCAGAATACCGAGCATGTGTTCAGCGTCGAAGTCGCGCGCGACACGCCCATCGTGCTGAGTGCGCGCGAACACTTGCAATACGCCTGGCTGCCCTGGCTGGAGGCGGCCGACCGCTGTTTCTCGCCCTCGAATGCGGAAGCCGTGCTGCAATTGCCGCAGCAGCTGAAAAAGAGGGGATAATGCAAGTCATGATCCTGCGGACAGGTGGGCACGATGGCGGACACCCTCGATATCTCCATAGATCAGCTGCAAATCGGTTTGTATGTGCACCTGGACCTGAAGTGGTTCGAGCACCCCTTCGCATTCAGTCACTTTAAAATTAAAAGTGAAGACCAGATCCGCACCCTGCGCGGCCTGGGCCTGACATCCATCCGTTTCGACCCGGCGCTCAGCGATGTGGCGCCGGCGCCGCTCGCCCCGGCGCCGCAGGCCGCGCCGCCCCCGGCTGCGACTGCGGCCGCGGCTGCGGCTGCGGTGGTCGAGCTGCATGGCCCCGACTCGCCCGCGCTGCAGGCCAAGATGGTGCTGATGGCGCGCATCCGCCAGCAGCGCGAAACGGCGGCGCGCATCGAGCACGCCTTTTTCGACACCGCCAACGCCATCCGCGATATCGAACGCAATATGTTCGCGCGGCCGGCGGAAACCGTGCGCAAGGCCGAGGAGTTGATCGGCAAGATCACCGATTCCATCCTGTGCGCGCCGGAACTGGCCATCCATGTCATGGGCGACAAGGTAGGCGGCGAGGAAATCTATACCCATTCGCTCAATGTCACCATGCTGGCGATGATGATGGCGCGCGATATCAAGCTGCCGGTGGAAGCGGCGGCGGCGCTCGGCACCGGCGCGCTGTTCCACGATATCGGCTTGAAGAACCTGCCCGACCGCCTGATGCACCAGTTCGAGCCGCTCGCCGGCGCTGAGCTGCGCCTGTACGAAACCCATTGCGAGGTGGGGCTGGAGCTGGCGCAGAAAATGGGCTTGCCGGCGGCGGTGCAGTCCGTGATCCGCGACCACCACGAAGCCTTCGACGGCAGCGGCTATCCGCGCCAGCTGAAAGGCGAAGCCACCGGCCTGCTGGGCCGCATCGTTGCCATCGCCAATTTCTACGATGAGCTGTGCAATCCGGCCAATCCGGCCGCCGCCATGACGCCGCACGAGGCGCTGGCGCTGATGTTCGCCAAGCTGCGCGGCAAATTCGATCCCAAGCTGCTGCAGGTGTTCATCCGCTGCCTCGGCGTTTATCCGCCCGGCACCGTGGTGCAGCTGTCGAACGGGGTGATCGGCATGGTGGCCACCATCAATACCGCCAAGCCCACCAAGCCGGTGCTGGTGGTGTACGAAGCCGGCGTGCCGAAGGAGGAGGCGATCCTGGTCGACACCGAGCGCGAGACCGACCTGAATATCGTCAAGGCCATCAAGCCGGCCCAGGTGCCGAAAGAGATTTACCACTATCTGAGTCCGCGCAAGCGGGTCAGCTATTACTTCGACGCCAGCAAGCAGGGACAGGGGGCTGCCGCCTAATGGAAAGCCTGCAGCAGCTGATGCTGGACCACAGTCCGCACTTGATGCTGCTGGTGGACCCGGACGATCTGCGCATCCTGCTGGCGAACCGGGTGGCTGGACAGGTGTTGGGCTACTCGCTGGCGCAGCTGCAGCGCATGTCCATCACCGATATCGAAAGCTCGCTGCAGGACGTGTTCTATTGGGAGGATGTGCGCAACGGCCAGTACCAGGAAATCGCGGCGCAGGAGGGCGAATACCATTGCGCCGACGCCAGCCTGATGACGGTGATGAAAACGGTGCGCGTGATCCGCCAGCGCGAGCGCACCCTGCTGCTGGTGCTGGCGCGCGATACGCGCCACGAGCGCCAGGTGGAGGATGTGCTGGAGCAGACCTTGTCGCAGCTGCGCGCCACGCTGGAATCGACCGGCAACGGCATCCTGGTGCTGGACTGGCACGGCCGCATCAGCAGCATGAACCGCCTGTTCAGCCGCATGTGGGACCTGCCCGAATCCTTGCTGGAGGCGGGCGACGATGCCGCCATTCTCGGCTATCTGGCCGGCCTGGTGGTGGAGGGCGAATTGTGCCGCACCCGCCTGCAGCAGGTGGTCGATGCCAACGAGACGGTGGACTTGCTCAGCCTGCGCAGCGGCCGCGTCTTCGAATGCCGCTCGCGGCCCCAGTATCTGGGCGAGCGCATCATCGGCCGCGTGTTCGGCTTCACCGACATCACGGAGCGCCAGCGCGCCGAACAGGCTTTGCGCGAATCGCGTGACCAGCTGGAATACCGGGTGCGCGAACGCACCAAGGATCTGCAGATGGCGAACGCCACGCTGGAGCAGGAAAAGGCGCGCCAAGCCGAATTGATCAGCAAGCTGGGCGAGGCCCAGAGCCAGCTGCTGCAATCGGAAAAGATGGCCTCCATCGGCGTGCTGGCGGCCGGCGTGGCGCACGAGATCAATAATCCGGTGGGCTTCGTCAATTCCAATCTGGGCAGCCTGCAGCGCTACGCCGAGTCCCTGCTGCGACTGCTTGACGCCTACGAAGCGCTGGAACCCAAGCTGGCCACGGGCGACCGCGCCGCGCTGGCCGCGCTGAAAGCCGAAGTCGACGCCGACTACCTGCGCGAAGACCTGGACAGCCTGCTCAGCGAATCGCTGGAAGGCCTGGAGCGTGTCAAGCGCATCGTGCAGGACATGAAGGACTTTTCCCACGTCGACGGCGGCGAGCTGGCCGTCGCCAGCCTGGAAGCGGGGCTGGACAGCACGCTCAATGTGGTCTGGAACGAATTGAAATACAAGGCCGACGTGGTCAAGGAGTACGGCGGCGTGGCGCCGCTGGCCTGTTTCCCCTCGCAGCTGAACCAGGTGTTCATGAACCTGCTGGTGAACGCCGCCCACGCCATCGAAGAGAGCGGGCGCATCACCGTGCGCACCGGCGAGGACGGGCAGGCGGTATGGGTCGAAATCGAAGACACCGGCAAAGGCATTCCGCCCGAGCTGATCGACCGCATCTACGAACCTTTCTTCACCACCAAGCCGGTGGGCAAGGGCACGGGCCTGGGCCTGTCGCTGTCCTACGGCATCGTGCAAAAACACGGCGGCCGCATGGAAGTGCAAAGCGCCGTCGGCAAAGGCACCCGCTTCCGCGTGATCCTGCCGAAGCAGCCGGCGGAACAGCTCAGCCCCAGTTTCTGACCCTGGCACGATTGACGCTTGGCAAGCCGGGCCGTAGGGGTACAATGCCTGCATGAAGATCCGTGTTGCCACCTACAACATCCATAAGGGAGTGTCGTACCGCAGCCAGCCGCGGGTACACGCGCTCAAGAATGCGATCGCCCAGTTCGATGCGAACCTGATCTTCCTGCAGGAAGTGCAGGGCCAGCACGACCGCATCGCCGCCCGCTATGGCGAGGAGCACCACGGCCACCGCCATTGGCCCAAGGGCGGCCAGCATGAATTTTTTGCGGGTGAATCGCACCAGTCCGTGTATGGCTTGAATGCGCAATACGACCACGGCCACCACGGCAATGCCCTGCTCAGCAGCTATCCCATCGCGCGCTGGACCAATACCGATGTCTCCGACCACGCTTACGAGCAGCGCGGCATCCTGCACAGCGTGGTGGAAACGCCGCGCGGCCCGATCCACTGCTATGTGATCCACCTCGGCCTGTTCGAGCGCAGCCGGGTGCGCCAATTGGAGGCGCTGATCGAGGCGGTGAACACCTCGGCCGGGCATGGCGAGCCGGTCATCATCGCCGGCGACTTCAACGACTGGCGCAATACCCTGAGCGGCAAGCTGCGCAAGGCGCTCGGCGTGTCCGAGGTGTTCGACCAGATCGGCGCCGGCTCCAGCCTGGGCGATCTGGTGCGCACACTGGCGCGGCGCCAGGCGGCCCAGCATCCGGCCAAGACCTTCCCCGCCGCCCTGCCATTCTTCCGCCTCGACCGTATTTATGTGCGCGGCTTCAAGGTAGAATCGGCGCAAGTCATGCACGGGGCGATGTGGGCCAAGCTGTCCGACCATGCTCCCATCGTGGCGACCCTGGATTTCGCCTAGCGGGGACTATGCGCTCAGTCAATTTCATTGCCGACAACGAAGTCAAGCTGCTGTACTGCGGTACCGAATATTTTCCGGCCCTGATGGCGGCAATCGACGCGGCGCAGTACGAAGTCTATTTCGAGACCTATATCTTCGCCGACGACGAGACCGGCCACAGCATGCAGGCCTGCCTGATGCGCGCCGCCCGGCGCGGCGTGGCGGTGCGCATGATCACCGACTGGTTCGGCACCGGCCACGGCCGCTCCACCCGCATGGACGCGGAACTGCTGGCAGCGGGCGTGCAGCACCGCATCTTCAATCCCTGGTTCAAGCGCGGCGTGACGCGCACCCACCGCAAGATCTGCGTGGTGGACCGCGAGGTGGCGCTGGTGGGCGGCATCAATATCAACGACGATATGTACTGCGACTACGACCGCAGCATCCCGCTGGCCGCGCCGCGCTGGGATTTCGCGGTCGAGGTGCGCGGGCCGCTGGTGATGACCATTCACCACGAAGCCCAGGCGCAATGGCTGCGCGTGGGCAAATTGCCGTTTATACGGCGTCTTGGCCTGTTCAACGAGATGCGCAAGGTGAGCAAGGTGGCGCGCGAAAGCTCGGTGCAGGCCGGCTTTGTGGTGCGCGACAATCTGCGCAACCGGCGCACCATCCAGCGCGCCTATCTGCAAGCCCTGGGCCGCGCCAAAAAGAGCGTGCTGCTGGCCAACCCGTATTTCGCGCCCGGCCGCAAATTCCGCCGCGCGCTGGCGGCCACGGCCCAGCGCGGCGTCGAGGTGGTGCTGCTGATCGGCGTGGGCGAGATCTGGCTGCAGGACGCGGTGGCGCATTCCTTCTATCCCAAGCTGCTGGCGGCCGGGGTCAGGGTGGTGGAGTACCACAAGACCCAGCTGCACGCCAAGATCGCCGTCATCGACGACGACTGGTCGACGGTCGGCTCCAGCAATGTCGACGGCTTGAGCCTCTTCCTCAACCAGGAAGCGAATGTGGTGATCAAGGACGCCGCGTTCAACCAGGGCTTGCGCCGCCATATCGAAGAGGCGATGGCCGACGGCGTCGAGGTGCAGCTGGAAGACTTCCGCAGCATCGGCCGCTGGCGCCGTTTCGGCTATGGTTTTGCCTATGTTTGTTATAAGATGTTAATGAGAATCTTCGCGGTAGGGAAATACGCTTGAACGAGAATATCCGGATCGACAAATGGCTGTGGGCGGCGCGCTTCTTCAAAACGCGCAGCCTGGCTTGCGAAGCCATCGACAAGGGCAAGGTCAAGCTGGGCGGCGAGCGCGTGAAACCGGCGCGCAACGTCAAGCCGGGCGACAAGCTGGACATCGATAACGGTTCGGACGAGTGGCAAGTGCTGGTGCTGGGCCTGTCCGGCAAGCGTGAAGCGGCGCCCATCGCCCGCACCTTGTACGAGGAAAGCGCCGCCTCCATCGCGCGCCGCCTCGCCGAGCAGGAAAGGCGTCAACTCTTCCGCGAACCGGGCGCCGATTTCAAGGGCCGCCCCACCAAACGCGACCGCCGCCAGTGGGACCGCGCCACCGGCGACGAGTGACATCACCAGGCGTATTGCTGCAACGCATCAATAGAACGCCGACTCTAACAATCCCGTTTGACATTTATCCCCCACTGGATAATAGTACGAGCGTTCGCAATTCTTTTCACACGAAGCAAATCCGCAGAGCGAGAATAGGTTTTTCTCCTGATACGGATTTAAAAGTGAGTGCCATTCTTATTAATACTTCGACAAAATTTATGCGCAAGGGCGAAATGACTCGCGCTGCCATTTTGGATGTGGCGCTGGACCTGGCCAGCCGTGATGGGCTGGAAGGCCTGACCATCGGTTTGCTCGCCGACCGCATGAACATGAGCAAATCGGGAGTATTCGCGCATTTCGGTTCGCGTGAAGACTTGCAGCTGGAAGTTGTGAAGCTGTACCACCGCCGTTTCGAGCAGGAAGTGTTCTATCCCAGCGTCAAGGAGCCGCGCGGCCTGCCGCGTCTGCGCGCCATGTTCGCGCGCTGGGTCAAGCGCGTCAGCGTCGAGATCGCGTCGGGCTGCATCTATATCAGTGGCGCCGTCGAATACGACGACCGCCCGGGACCGATCCGCGAGGAGCTGGTGTCGATGGTGGCGGCCTGGCAGGGCGCCTTGCTGCGCTGCGCCCACCAGGCGACCGAATGCGGCCACCTGAAAGCCGATACGGATGCCCAGCAGCTGGTCTACGAGATGTATGGCCTGATCCTGGCCCTGCACCACGATGCGCGCTTCCTGCGCATTCCGGGCAGCCTGGAACGCGCCAGCGTCGGTTTCGAACGCTTGATCGAGAACTATAAAGCTTAAGGCTGCGCCCCGCGCAGCATGTCACCAATCTTAATTATTTAGCCGTCAGGAGATAAATCATGGGTCAATACGTCGCGCCAATCCGGGATATGCAATTCGTTCTGCATGAGTTCCTGAAAGTGGAAGAACAGCTCAAGGAACTGCCGGCCCACGCGGAAACCGACGCCGACATCATCAACCAGGTGCTGGAAGAGGGCGCGAAGTTCACGTCCGAAGTGCTGTTCCCGCTGAACCACTCGGGCGACCGCGAAGGCTGCCACCATGATCCGGTCGCGAAAACCGTGACCACTCCCAAAGGCTTTAAAGAAGCTTACAAACAATACGTGGAAGGCGGCTGGGCTGCGCTGGCTTGCGATCCGGAATATGGCGGCCAGGGTCTGCCCATCGTTCTGAACAACTCCTTCTACGAGATGCTGAACTCCTCCAACCAGGCCTGGTCCATGTACCCAGGCCTGTCGCACGGCGCCTACGAGTGCCTGCTGGAGCACGGCACCGACGAACAGAAAAAAACCTATCTGCCGAAACTGGTGTCCGGCGAATGGACCGGCACCATGTGCCTGACCGAACCGCACTGCGGCACCGACCTGGGCCTGCTGCGTTCGAAAGCCATCCCTGAAGCCGACGGCTCCTGGACCATCACCGGCAACAAGATCTTCATCTCGGCCGGCGAGCACGATATGTCCGAGAACATCCTGCACCTGGTGCTGGCCCGCGTGCCGGACGCGCCGGAAGGCTCGAAAGGCATCTCCCTGTTCCTGGTGCCGAAATACCTGCCGACCGCCGACGGCGGCATCGGCGAACGCAACCCGATCACCTGCGGCGCCATCGAAGAGAAGATGGGCATCCACGGCAACTCGACCTGCCAGATGAACCTGGACGGCGCCAAGGGCTGGATCATCGGCCAGCCGAACAAAGGCCTGAACGCCATGTTCGTGTTCATGAACGCCGCCCGCCTGGGCGTCGGCATGCAGTCCCTGGGCCTGACCGAAATCGCCTACCAGAACGCCCTGGTGTACGCCAAGGACCGTCTGCAGATGCGCAGCCTGTCCGGCGTGAAAGCACCGGAAAAAGCGGCCGACCCGATCATCGTGCACCCAGACGTGCGCCGCATGCTGCTGACCGCCAAAGCCTACGCCGAAGGCGCGCGCGCCTTCTCGTCCTACGTGGCACTGCAGATCGACCGCGAACTGCACCACCCTGACGAAGAAGTGCGCAAGGAAGCCGCCGACGAAGTGGCGCTGCTGACCCCGATCATCAAGGCCTTCATCACCGACAACGCCTGGGTGGCGACCTCGGAAGCGATGCAGGTGTACGGCGGTCACGGCTACATCTCCGAGTGGGGCATGGAGCAGTATGTGCGCGACGCCCGCATCAACCTGATTTACGAAGGCACCAACACCATCCAGTCGCTGGACCTGCTGGGCCGCAAGATCCTGATGGACAACGGCGCCAAGCTGCGCAAGTTCGGCGAGAAGATCCGCGCTTTCGTGGAAGACAACGGCACCGACGAAGCGCTGTCCGAGTTCATCACCCCGCTGGGCGACCTGGGCGAAAAAGTCACCAAGCTGACCATGGAAATCGGCATGAAAGCCTTCCAGAGCCAGGACGAAGTGGGCGCCGCCGCCGTGCCTTACCTGCGCGTTGTAGGCCATCTGGTGTACAGCTACTTCTTCGCGCAAATGGCCAAGATCGCACTGGAAAAAGAAGGCTCGGGCGACAACTTCTACAAAGCCAAGCTGGCGACCGCGCGCTTCTACTTCGCTCGTCTGCAACCTGAAACCGCAACCTTGATTCGCCAGGCACGTTCGGGCGCCGCCAGCCTGATGGCACTCGACGCTGATCTGTTCTAAGAACCTAGAGGATAAACATGACTAACTTCACCGTGAAAAAAGTAGCCGTGCTGGGCGCCGGCGTGATGGGCGCGCAGATCGCCGCCCACTGCGTCAACGCCAAAGTGCCGGTCGTGCTGTTTGATCTGCCGGGAAAAGAAGGTACGCCGAAGAACGGCATCGTGCTGCGCGCCATCGAGAACCTGAAAAAGCTGTCGCCTGCGCCTTTCGGCGACAAGGCCGACGCTGAACTGATCCAGGTCGCCAACTACGAAGACAATCTGGACCTGCTGGCCGGCTGCGATCTGATCATCGAAGCGATCGCCGAGCGCATGGACTGGAAGCATGACCTGTACAAGAAAGTCGCTCCGCACATCGCGCCAAACGCCATCTTCGCCTCCAACACCTCGGGCCTGTCGATCAACAAGCTGGCCGACGGCTTCGACGCGGAACTGAAGGCGCGCTTCTGCGGCGTGCACTTCTTCAACCCACCGCGCTATATGCACCTGGTGGAACTGATCCCGACCGCCGCCACCAAGCCGGAAATCCTGGACCAGCTGGAAACCTTCCTGACCTCGGTGCTGGGCAAGGGCGTGGTGCGCGCGAAAGACACCCCGAACTTCATCGCCAACCGCGTGGGCATCTTCGGCATGCTGGCCACCATCCATGAAGCCGAAAAATTCGGCCTGTCCGTGGACGTGGTGGACGATCTGACCGGCGCCAAACTGGGCCGCGCCAAGTCTGGTACCTTCCGTACCGCCGACGTGGTGGGCCTGGATACCATGGGCCATGTGATCAAGACCATGCAGGACAACCTGGCGGACGATCCTTTCTTCGGCGTCTACAAGACCCCGGCCGTGCTGGCCAAGCTGATCGAGGGCGGCGCCCTGGGCCAGAAAACCGGCGCCGGCTTCTACAAGAAAGTGGGCAAGGAAATCCAGCGCCTGGACTTCGCTTCCGGTGAATACGTGGCGGGCGGCGCGAAAGCAGCCGACATCATCGGCCGCATCCTGAAAGAAAAAGACCCGGTCAAGAAATTCAAGGCCCTGCGCGAATCGACCAACCCGCAAGGCCAGTTCCTGTGGGCGATCTTCCGCGACGCCTTCCACTACATCGCCTACCACCTGGAATCGATCGCCGACAACGCGCGCGACATCGACTTCGCCATGCGCTGGGGCTTCGGCTGGAGCGTTGGTCCGTTCGAAACCTGGCAAGCGGCCGGCTGGAACCAGATCGCCGAGTGGGTGAAACAGGATATCGAAGAAGGCAAGGCGCTGTGCAACGCACCGCTGCCAGCCTGGGTGTTCGAAGGCCAGGTGGCAGAGAAGGGCGTGCACACCCCTGAAGGCTCCTACTCCGCCATCTCCAAATCCTTCGTGCCGCGTTCCGACCTGGCCGTGTACCAGCGCCAGGAATTCCGCGCGCCGGTGTTCGGCAGCGGCGGCGGCGACGCCAAGACCGCAGGCACCACCGTCTTCGAAGACGACTCCGTGCGCCTGTGGCACTCCGGCGACGAAGTGCTGGTGATCTCGCTGAAAACCAAGATGCACGTGATCGGCGACGGCGTCATCAAAGGCCTGCAGCGCGGCCTGGCCGAAGCCGAGAAGAACTTCAAGGGCCTGGTGATCTGGAATACCGACGCAGCCGAAGGCGGCGCCTTCTCGGCCGGCGCCGACCTGCAATCGGCCCTGCCAGCCTTCATGGCCGGCGGCGCGAAAGCGGTCGATCCGATCATCCGTGAACTGCAGGATACCTTCATGGCCATGAAGTATTCCAACGTGCCGGTGGTGGCCGCGGTGGCTGGCCTGGCGCTGGGCGGCGGCTGCGAAATGGCGCTGCACGCATCCAAGCGCGTGGCTTCGATCGAATCGTATATCGGCCTGGTGGAAGTGGGCGTGGGCCTGATCCCTGCCGGCGGCGGCCTGAAAGAGGCGGCGGTTCGCGCAGCAAAAGAAGCCAAGGGCAACGACATCCTGCAATTCCTGAAAACCGGCTTCACCAACGCGGCAACCGCGAACGTGGCGAAATCGGCTCTGGAAGCACGCGCCATGGGTTACCTGAAAGAAGACGACGTGATCGTGTTCAACCCGTATGAACTGCTGCACGTGGCCAAAGTGACCGCGCGCTCCATGTTCGACGCGGGCTACCGCGCACCGATCCAGCGTCCGGTGACGGTGACCGGCCGCTACGGCTGGGCCACCATCCGCGGCCAGCTGGTGAATATGCGCGACGGCGGCTTCATCTCCGCCCACGACTACAAGCTGGGCGACATGATCGCCGAGATCGTGAGCGGTGGCGACATCGATCAGGGCAGTGTGGTGAGCGAACAGTGGCTGCTGGATATGGAACGCAAGGCCTTCCTGGAACTGCTGAACCATCCGAAGACGCAAGAGCGCATCATGGGCATGCTGCAAACCGGTAAGCCGGTGCGCAACTAAGCCTGGCTCATGTCCTTCCTGTCGCTGGCATTTAAAGTCCTGTTGAAAGTGAAACCGAGCATGGTTTATGAACGCATCAAGCAGCATATGACGGAATCGCTGCCCTTCGTGCGCCTGCTGGGCATCCGCATCGAGAGCATCGGCGCCGGCACGGCCGAAGTCGTGCTGCCGGACGATCCCAAGCTGCATAACCATCTCGGCACGCAGCACGCAGGCGCTTTGTTCACGCTGGCCGAAACTGCGTCCGGCGCAGCCATGGCAGGCGGCTTCGCCGACCTGATCATGGAACTGCGCCCGGTCGCCAAGGAATCGCGCATCCAGTACCAGAAGGTCGCCAAGGGCGCTACCCGCGCCAGCGGCCGGGTGCCGGGCGATCTGGCGGCGCTCAAGGCCGAGCTGAAAGAACAGGGCAAGGTGGCCTTCCCGGTCAACGTCGATGTGTTCGACGCCGAAGGCACGCTGGCCGCACAAGTGCAGGTGGACTGGTATCTGTCCGCGAAACGCTAATCGATCACCAAATATTCGAAAGCACAAAATGAGCAAACAACTTCAAGAAGCATACATCGTCGCCGCGACCCGTACCCCGATCGGCAAGGCGCCGCGCGGCATGTTCAACAAGACCCGCCCGGACGATCTGCTGGTGCACGCCATCAAGGGCGCCATGGCCGCCGTGCCGAACCTGGACCCGGCCCTGATCATCGACGCCATCATCGGCTGCTCCTTCCCGGAAGCGGAACAAGGCTTCAATATCGCGCGTAACTCCGTGGTGCTGGCAGGCCTGCCGAACACCGTGGGCGGCGTCACCGTCAACCGCTACTGCGCATCGGGCATCACCGCCCTGGCCATGGCGGCCGACCGCATCCGCGTGGGCGAAGCCGACGTGATGATCGCCGGCGGCGTGGAATCGATGTCCATGGTGCCGATGATGGGCCACCACCCATCGATCAATATGGACACCTTCAAGGACGAGAACGTGGGCCTGGCCTACGGCATGGGCCTGACCGCCGAAAAAGTGGCGCAGCAATGGAAAGTGTCGCGCGAAGACCAGGACGCCTTCGGCCTGGAATCGCACCGCAAAGCCATCGCCGCCCAGCAGGCCGGCCTGTTCAAGGACGAGATCACCCCGGTCGAAATCACCACCCGCACGCCTGACCTGAAATCCGGCGAAATCAAGGTCGGCAAGCGCACCGTGGACGCCGACGAAGGCCCGCGCGCCGACGCCTCGATGGAATCGATGGCCAAGCTGAAGCCGGTCTTCGCCAACAAGGGCACCGTGACCGCCGCCACCTCCTCGCAGATGTCGGACGGCGCTGGCGCCCTGATCGTGGTCAGCGAAAAAATCCTGAAAGAGCACAACCTGACCCCGCTGGCCAAGTTCTCCTCCTTCGCCGTGCGCGGCGTGCCGCCGGAAATCATGGGCATCGGCCCGAAAGTGGCGATTCCAGCCGCTTGCGCCGCCGCCGGCATCACCCAGGACCAGCTGGACTGGATCGAGCTGAATGAAGCCTTCGCCGCGCAGGCGCTGGCCGTGATCCGCGACCTGAACCTTGACACCAGCAAAGTGAACCCGCTGGGCGGCGCGATCGCCCTGGGCCACCCGCTGGGCGCAACGGGCGCCATCCGCGCCGCCACCGTGGTGCACGCCCTGCGCCGCAACAGCCTGAAATACGGCATGGTGACGATGTGCGTGGGCGCCGGCATGGGCGCAGCTGGTATCATCGAACGCGTGTAAAACGCATCCACACGAGAGGGCGGGCCGCCTGGCCCGCCGCGACAAAGGGCGCCGCGGTTCACACCCGGCGCCCTTCCCACATGGAGACAATATGGATATTTTGAGCAGCAAGGCCGGCGGCATCCTGACCCTGGAATTCAACCGCCTGGAACGCAAGAACGCGATCACCTCCGCCATGTACCAGACCCTGGCCGACACCATCAACGCGGCCGAAAGCGACGCCGAAGTGCGCGCCATTCTGATCGCCGGCAAACCCGAGATTTTCACCGCTGGCAACGACCTCGACGACTTCCTGAAAACCGCGCAGCCGAAAGACGGCGAAGCCTTCACCGACCGTCCCGTGTTCCAGTTCATGCGCGCCCTGAGCGGCAGCAGCAAGCCTATCGTGGCCGCCGTCAGCGGCGCCGCCATTGGCATCGGCACCACGCTGCTGCTGCACTGCGACCTGGTGTACGCCGCCGACAGCGCCAAATTCTCCGTGCCATTCAGCCAGCTTGGCCTGTGCCCCGAATTCGGTTCCAGCATGCTGCTGCCGCTGGCCGCCGGCCATGCCCGCGCCGCCGAAAAGCTGATGCTGGGCGAAGCCTTCGGCGCGCAAGAAGCGTACGAGATGGGCATCCTGTCCAAGGTGCTGCCGGCCGCCGAAGTGCTGGCCTACGCCCAGGCCCAAGCCGCCAAGCTGGTGGCCCTGCCCGCCGCCTCCATCCGCACCACCAAGCGCCTGATGCGTCCCGCGCGCGGCATGAACCTGGCCGCGCATATCGATGCCGAGAGCAAGCTGTTCGGCGAAATGCTGCTGGCCCCCGAAGCGAAGGAAGCCTTCACCGCCTTCTTCGAGAAGCGCAAGCCGGATTTCAGCAAGTTCGCTTGATGCGATTGGCCGAGCCGCCGCGGTCTTGGCGTGGCAGCTCGGTATGAATGACGCTCAATTGAGCGCTGCTCAGGAAATATCGATGGTGAGGCCTGGATCGAACGCCAGGTTCTCGGCTCCCCCCGCCTTGTTCATATAGCCGAAGGGGTTGCAGACCACCCGGCATGCGCCGATCCGGTAGTCCATGGAGCTGTGCGTATGGCCATGCACCCAGAGGTCGGCCTTGGCGGCCAACTCGTCGGCATTGGAGGCGTAGGCTGACGAAACCAGGTCATGCGCATATCGCTCCGGCACGGACCGCATCGAAGGCGCCATATGCGTCACGACGATATTCGGCCCGGCATGTGGTTCCGCCAGTTTCGCGCTCAGCCATGCCTTATGCGCTGCATGAAACTGGGCGGTATCCGTAGCGCGCAGCGTTCTGTAGCCCTTATTGGCAAGGCGGATGCGGCGGTAGTCCGTCATCACGGATTGCGCCTGGGTCATGGCGAAGTAGCGCTGCTCTTCGCCAAAGAGCTTGAAGTCGGTCCAGAAGGTAGCGCCCAGAAAGCGCACGTTGCCGATCCGGTGCTCTTCGCAATTGAGGAACTTTACATTCTCCGTGGCCGCGCTCGCTGCACGGATCTTCTCGATCTCGTTGTCCAGATTGTGGCCGTAGCCTTCGTGATTGCCATGGACATAGATAACAGGAATGCCGCGGAAGGTATCCGCCGCCCACTGTACCGCGCGCACCCCGCTGATGTCGATATCGCCCGCCAGGATAACGGCGTCGGGCGCACTGCTTGCGGTGTCAAAGACGAGTTGATGCCGGGTCCAGAATTCGCGGTGCAGATCGGAGAGGATGAGAAGTCGCATCAGTGGCAATGAGAACAATCGGTGGCACTAGAATACCCCAGACGCGCTTGCGGGCGGCGCATGGCCAGCCTATTCAGTTTTAGGTGCGTTGGCCGGATCTGCCGACATTGGCATTCTTAACCATCCCGACAACCGGGGCGCATCGATGCGCGGCCGGCCGTCCTCGATGAGCAGCTTATATCGTTCGCGGCTGGTGCCGAAGGGGCCAGGATTCTGCTGAATCACTTCCACATAGTCGGGGCCAACCTGGCTGACGATGGCAACGTGGCCGAAGCGGTTCAAGAGCCAGGGGCCGAAGACCAACAGGTCTTCCTCGGCCGGCATTTCTCCTGCCCCGTTGGCAAACTGCATAAGTCCACGTTCGGCGTTCAATGTGCCGTTGGATAATTTCCGATTGTAGAACTCTTTTGCATGGCCGCGGTCCTGCGGCATCCTGTGCTGGAAGCGCTCGTAGTAATAGCGCTTCACAAACTCGACGCATTGATATTTGAGACCGAGGTTATAGCCGTCGGGCGCAACATTTCTCTCCGAGACGTGGCCAATTGCGCCGTTATAGAAGACGGACACATTGCGGTGGGAGTCGAGAACTTCGCCCACTGAATGCTTGGGATTGATGTTTACGTGGTTAGCGGCGATGAACAGGCCCGCTCCCACGGCCAATATCGTCACAAGAGATGCTGCGAGCTTGCGCATAAGAACCCGAATTCCAGTCAAAAGAAATGGCCGCCATTATAGTGATTTGCCTACATGGGCATTGAACTGTTCGGAAAAAGCGAACTGCGGATTCGCTCGCCGCTGGCTTATGCAGGCCAGGCAATTCCTTTACTCTGCTGCCGGTACATCAACCGCACTTTATAAAGGATGAGTCATGGCGGAGCAAAACAAGCAGTTGAACCAGTTGACAGTGGCAGACCGTTTCCAGATTTTCGAGCAGCTCAATCTGCATCAGCGCTATATCGATAACGATGGCAGCCGGGAATCGGCGGAAAAGTATGTGAGCCTGTACTGGCCGGAGGCGACCTTTAAGGTCAACGATATCCGCACCAATCTGTTCGAAGGTCCGGCGGGCCTCAAGCAGCTTTATGATTACGCCCACAGCGTTTTCCCGCTGGAGAAAATGCGCCACGCGCTCGGTACTTTCGTGATCGAAGGCAGCGGCAATTCCGCCAGCGTTGAGTGGAACTGGATCGTGACCTGGAAGGCCGAGAAACAAGGCTTCGTCTCGACCGGCATCTATACCGATACCTTTGAGAAGCGTGACGGCGTGTGGAAGTGCCTGTCCCGCATCTCGGATGTGGACCCGAACTGGCCGGTCGCCCTGTTCCAGCCTTGGGTGGATCAGCAGGACAAGACTTACAAGGCTTCCTGAGCATCCTGTTGCGCAGCGGGCTGGCGCGGGAGGAGGGCGCCGGCCTGGTTCAAGAAATATTGAAATTTTTTTCGCAAGCTTGTCGATTTCGGCGATGCTGGGGCGTCGTGGGAGTAATGGCGGACGAAACGCCAGAAAAACCCACCCACATGACTCTTCAGAGAGGCCAATATGAACAAGCAAATCTTCGTCAACCTGCCGGTTAAGGATCTGGATAAATCGAAAGCATTCTTCGCGGCGCTGGGCTATACCTTCAATCCCCAGTTCACCGACCAGAATGCCGCTTGCATGGTGATCGCGGAAAATAGCATCTACACCATGCTGCTGGTGGAAGACTTCTTCCGCACCTTCACCGGCAAGCCGATTGCCAGCGCCAAGGAGGCGACGGAAGCGATCGTCTGCCTGTCCTGCGAAAGCCGCGAGGAGGTGGATGAGCTGGTGCAGAAAGCCCTGGCCGCCGGCGGCAAGGCGCCGCGCGCGCCGCAGGATTATGGCTTTATGTACTCGCATGGTTTCGAGGATCTCGACGGCCATCTGTGGGAGCTGGCCTATATGGTGCCGCAGCAGGCCGCCTGAGCGCATACTGATGCCACATCACCCATCAAGGAGACCACTATGAGCACCACGATCCGTCTGCACCGTGTCCTGCGCACCAGTCCCGATCACGTCTACCGCGCCTTCCTCGACGCCGATGCCCTGTGCAAATGGCTGCCGCCGCATGGCTTCACCGCCAGGATGCACCAGCAGGAACCCAAGGTCGGCGGCAGCTACCGCATGTCCTTCACCAATTTCACCACCGGCCACACCCACTCCTTCGGCGGCAAGTATCTGGAGTTGTCGCCGGGCGAACTGCTGCGCTATACCGGCGTGTTCGACGATCCCAATCTGCCGGGCGAAATGCAGACCACGATCAGCCTGCGCAAGGTCTTCTGCGGCGTGGAGTTGAACGTGGTGCAGGAGGGGATTCCCGATGTGATCCCGGCCGAAGCCTGCTATCTGGGCTGGCAGGAGTCGCTGACCCTGCTGGCCCAGCTGGTGGAAGCCCAGGTCACGGAATAAGCGCGGGCCGCCGGCGCCATGGCGGCGCCGGCGGCAGCTTTCTGTATGCCGGCGTGCCGCCGCCGCCGGTGCTGCGCCAGCCGGATCAGTAAGGGTAGGGCAGTTGCGCCAGCTCGTAATTGCTGGCGATGGTCTGCCACACGGCTTGCACGTCTTCCGGCCGCGTCAGGAAGAGCGAACGGCTGCGTCTGGCCTGCCTGCCTTCGGGCGGCAGATTGCGCGCCACGCCGATGTCCACCGTGCGCGGCACGCCGCGTTCGAACAGTAGCACTTCGCCGCTGGCCGCGTCGCTGTTGACGTCCACCGCATACACGCGGCCGTCGAATAGCGGCTGCACCTTGGACACGATGGTGTGGCCGACCACGATGTGGCGGGCGCCGAAGGTTTGCAGCACCAGGCGGATATCGTCCTCGCCGGCCTGGCCGTAGTCGGGCGCCAGCGCTTCCAGATAGCCGCGGTACTGGGTCAGTCCCTGCTGGCCCAGCACCAGTTCCAGCTCGTCGCGCTGCGCCGTTTCGCCGCGCCAGTAAGCGCGCATGATGGTATTCAGTTGCTGCACCGATTTGCCCTGGCGCGCCACGCTGGCGCTGATGCCGCCGTGGGCGAACAGCACGGGACCGATCTGCACCACCACCGGCAGCTTGCGCAGCCAGTCGCCCAGCACGGTGTCGCCGGCGAAGACGCTGCGGTAGCCGCCCAGCTGCTGGGCCGAATAGCGCAGCGCCGGGTGCACCGATTTCATGCGCCCTTGCAGCAGATACTGTTCATGATTGCCGAGCAGGGTATGCACGGCGCCGCCGGCGGCGTGGGCCTGCTGCGTCAGGCCATACAGGCGCCACAGCACGGCCGAGACGTCGCGGCCGCGGTCCACGCTGTCGCCCAGGATGACCAGATGATTGCGGCCGTAGGCCCAGTTGCCCTGGCCATCGATGATCTGCAGGCGCGCCAGCGCCCCTTCGAGATAGCTCAGATTGCCTTCGATATCGCTGAGCACAACGAGCTGCTCCGGCATCGCCGCCACGCTGTGGCTCGGCGTGGGCATATGGCCCAGCAAATGGCGCCGGCTTTGGCCGCCGCAATCGATGTCGAGGCGCTGGCCGCTGCCCTCGCGGTGTTCGACGCGCTTTTCGCAGAACCAGCTGGCGCTCCAGTGATCGCCCGCCGTGCGCCGCACCACCGGGCCATCCAGATAGCCCGGCATGATGGGCGTGTCGCCGCTGCCGGCATAGGTGCGCACCTTGGCGTAGGCGCCCGGTGCCAGCGGCAGGCAGAGCGCCTCATGCACGCCTTCCTGGCTCAGTTGCAGGCGCGCATTCGACAGGCTGAGAACGAGGCCGCCGACGCCCAGCAGTGCAAGGCCGAGCACGCTGCGCCACCACCATTTCCTGTATTGCTTCCCCATGCTTTCACCCGTGTAGGCGCGCCGTTGGCGCAAACGGGCATCACTTTAACATTTTGACCATATGGCAAAATCCACCTTTTGTCACGCTGCGGCGCTTCAGTGGCTGATATAACGGGCGCGAATGGCGTCCAGCACGCCGCGCTGCTCCAGGCGGCCGATGGCGGCATTGATCTGGTCCAGGTCGGCCTGGGTGGTGCGGGCCGCGTTCAGCATCAGGTGCACCGGCGCCTTGAACGGCACATAGGGCAGGGACGTCAGCGGCACGCCCTGCTGGCGCGCCTCGTAGCGCAGGGCGGCGGCATCGCCCATGATCAGCTCGGCGCGGCCGGCCGCGAACATGCGTATGCCTTGCTGAAAGCTGTTGAAAGTGGAGAGCCGGCCGCCCGCTTCGATGCCGTGCATGGAGCGTGCATAGTCGGGGCCATACCAGCCCACCTTGGGCGCGAGCAGGGTGAGCTGCTGGTCGCTCACATCCTCGAAACTGCCGAGCTGCTGATACTGCTTGAGCTTGCCGGGCGTGGTAAACAGGCCCACGATTTCATAGCGGTAGGGGACGCTGAAGCGGGCATAGGCGCGCCGTTCCGGCGTGCTGTTGGCGGCTAGCATCAGGTCGAGAGTGCCGTTCTGGAACATCAGTTGCCGCCGCGCCGAGGGCAATTCCTGCTGGATCAACAGTGTGCAACCCGCCTCGTGCATGATGGCCGTCACCAGTTCCAGGTCGAGGCCGGTGAGCCGGGCGCGCGCATCGCGGTAGATATAGGGCGGCCACTGTTCGGGCGCCATTTTCAAGCTGCACGCCAGGGCTGGACCTGTGCAGATCCAGCAGGCAATCGCGATGAAGAAATGACGTGCTCCCATACCGCGATTGTACTTTGCGGCAAGTTAAAATGTCGCGGAATCTGCGGCCTGTCCTAGCAGAAAAGAGCGGGGGAATCTGGTGCCGGTATATTTCCCGACCGCCGGCGCCGGTAGAGGCAGCGGGGGCTGCCTGTGTTGCCCCTGTCCTGCAGGGCATGGACGATATTCTGCCGCCGGAATATGACAGGCGTTTGACGTCCGGTGCGCTGGCAAATGTGATGTAATACCGCGCATGAAATATTCCGACCCTTCCGCCCTCGCCGCGCAGCTGCAAGCGGCCGTGGCCCAGCACCAGCGTGGCGCGCTGGAACAAGCCGCAGCCGGCTACGCGGCCGTGCTGCAACAAGCCCCCGACAACTTCGATGCCCTGCACCTGAGCGGGGTGCTGGCGCGCCAGCGCGGCGAGCCGCAGCGCGCGCTGGAACTGATCGGCCAGGCATTGGCGCTGGATGCGGCGCAAGCGATTGCCCACTGTAATCTGGGCGCGGCCTTGCAAGACCTGCGCCGCCACGATGAAGCGCTGGCCAGCTATGAACGCGCGCTGGCGCTGCGGCCCGGGTATGCGATGGCCTTGTGCAACCGCGGCAATGCGCTGCGCCATCTGGGGCGCATCGATTCTGCCCTGGACAGCTATCGCGCCGCGCTGGCGGCCCAGCCCGACTATCCCGAAGCGCTGTGCGGCCAGGGGCTGGCGCTGCAATTGCAGGAGCGGCACGCCGAGGCGCTCGACAGCTTCGGCGCCGTGCTGGGCCGCCGCGCCGCCGATGCCGACGCCCTGCATGGCGCCGCCGTCTCCTTGCATGCCTTGGGCCGCTATGCCGATGCGGTGGATGGCTACGAGCGCGCGCTGCGCCAGCGTCCCGCCTGGGCCGAAGCCTGGAGCAACCGCGGCAGCGCGCTGCAGCGCTTGCATGAACACGAGGCGGCGCTCGCCAGCCAGCAGCGCGCCCTGGCACTCGATCCCGCGTCGGCGCGCGCCCAGCTCGGCTGCGCCAATGCCTTGCGCGCCCTCGGCCGGCGCGAGGAGGCGGTCGCCGCGTATCGCGCCGCCCAAGCCTTGGGGGCCGACGCCGACACGGTGGCCTTCCTGCTGGCGGCGCTGGGCGTGCAGCCGGCGCCAGCCGCCTCGCCGCCGGCCTATGTGCGCGCGCTGTTCGACCAATATGCGCCCGACTTCGAGCAGCACCTGGTGGGGGCGCTGCAATACCGCACGCCGCAGCTGTTGACGGCGCTGCTGGATGAGCATCTGCCGGCCGCGCCCGCCGGCGCGCTCGATGTGTTGGACCTGGGCTGCGGCAGCGGCCTGTGCGCGCCGCTGCTGCACCCTCGGGCGCGGCGGCTGACCGGACTGGACCTGTCGCCGCAGATGCTGGAGCGGGCCGCCGGCCTGCGCCTGTATGACGAGCTGGTCTGCGCCGAAATGGGCGCCTGGCTGCGCCAGCAGCATGCCGCCTTCGACTTGATCGTGGCGGCCGATGTTTTTGTGTATGCCGGCGCGCTGGACGCGCTGCTGGCGGCGGCGCGCCAGGCGCTGCGCCCGGGCGGCTGGCTGGCCTTTTCGGTCGAGCAGAGCGAGGCGGAGGGCGGCGGCGACCATATGCTGCGCGCCAGCGGCCGCTATGCCCATTCGGCCGCCTATCTGCGCCGCCTGGCCGTGCAGCAGGGCTGGCGCGCGCCGCTGCTGCATGCTGCCACCTTGCGCCTGGACCAGGGCCAGCCGGTGGCCGGCTGGCTCGCTCTATTCCCGGCTTAATATAAAACGATTAATAAATCAAGTGCTATCCACTGAAATAAGTATAAATACGAATAGAGGCTTTATTTTATTTTTTTATAAACTCGCATAAAATACGCCCACATTATCAAGGCGGAGCGTGGGATGGAGCTGGTTTATCGGAATGAGAAAAAGCTGTTCCTCCTGATGCTGGGTATTTCAGTTTTGTTCTGGACAATTCTTGTCCTCATTTTAAAAACCGCCATCCTCGCTTATTTCGCGGTTTTCTTTCTTATTTATTGCTTTATGCAATCCGCTGTGGTCTCGCATTTAAAAGGCACGGCGGTGCGCATCAGCTATAGCCAATTCCCCGACCTCAAGGCGCGCGTGGATGTCTGCTGCGAGCGGCTGGGCGTGCAGCAGGTGCCGGAAGCGTATTTGCTGCAAATGGGCGGCATATTCAACGGCTTTGCCACCCGTTTTCTCGGCAATAACGTCATCGTGCTGTATTCGGAAGTGGTGGATGCGCTCGAGGATAAACCGGACGCCATCAATTTTTATATCGGCCACGAAATCGGCCATATAAAGCGCCAGCATATGCGCTGGGCCGCCTTGCTGTTGCCGGCCTCGGTATTGCCCTTGCTGGGCGCGGCCTATGCGCGTGCCCGTGAATACAGCTGCGACCGCCATGGTTTCCACGCCTGCGACGATTTGAAAAGCGCCCAGATCGGCTTGGCCGCGCTGGCGGCCGGCGCGCGCCGCTGGCGCAATCTGAGCGTGGGCGCCTATAGCGCCCAGGCCCAGCAAAGTGCCGGCTTCTGGATGTCCTTCCACGAACTGATCAGCGACTATCCCTGGCTGGTCAAGCGCATGGCCGTGATGCGCGCCCTGGCAGGTGACGGCACGGCCGCGCTGCCGGGCCGCCATGCGCTGGCCTATCTGCCGGCGCTGCTGCTGCCGCGCCTGGCGCTGGCGGGCGGCGCCAGCGGCGTGCTGGCCGTGCTGGCGGTGGTGGCGGTGCTCGGCGCCATCGGCATTCCCGTCTACAAAGACCTCAACGACCGCCAGCGCATGGCGCACGCCGTCAACGTCGGCAAGGAGGCCACCGCCGCCGTCGAACGCTACTTCTACGTCAACGGCCGCAATCCCGACAGCCTGGCCGAAGCCGGCTACGCGCTCGACGACCCCAACCACTCCGTGGTGGACGTGAAGGTCGATGGCGCCAGCGGCACCGTGCAAGTCTTCCCGGCCGACTTCAGCTATCGCGGCAAGGCTATTGCCTTCATGCCCGCGCTCGATGAAAATAAGAAATTGGTGTGGCGTTGCGGTAGCGACGGCATCCCCGCCAAACTGCTGCCGGCTGACTGCCGCGGCAGCGAGAATAACTAAGCGGCGCCCGCGCGGCGCCGCCGGAAACGGAAAGCCGCTTGAGTTCAAATCTGGAAATCGCCGCCAATGCGGTGATGGCAATCTCCATCGTCCTGGCTGGACGCAATAATGTGCATTCCTGGTGGCTCGGCATCGCCGGCTGCAGCATGTTCGCCCTGCTGTTCTACGAGGTGCGGCTGTACGCCGACGTTGCGCTGCAACTGTTTTTCATCGTCACCTGCGCCATCGGCTGGCTGCAATGGCGGCGCGGCAACCACGGCGGCGCGCTACCCATCACCACCGTGCAGCCGCTGCGCCTATTCGGGATGGCCCTGGCCGGCATCGCCGCCACCGGCCTGTATGGCTTGATGCTGCACCACTACACGGACGCCTACGCCCCCTTCATCGATTCCGCCGTGCTGGTGTTCTCCATCATCGCGCAATTCCTGCTGATGGGCCGGCGTCTCGAAACCTGGCCGGTGTGGGTGCTCGTCAACACCATCTCCGTCCCCCTCTACCTGAGTCGAGGCCTGACCTTGACGGCCCTGCTATACGCGGCCTACTGGCTCAACGCGCTGATCTCCTGGCGCCACTGGCATTGCCAGCGCGCCGCCCGCACCTGATCCCTTTGCGCCAAATCAAACAATGTCCCACCCTGGTGCCTCGGTGGCCCCGCCTGATACCAGGGTGGACATTGCTTGCGCGAGATCAAAGGCTTATTGCAGGCGGAAGATGGCGTTGACCGCCTGCGCGAAGGGGATGGAGCTGGGGACGGCGTAATTGCTGGCGGCCGGCGGGCGGGATGCGGACTTGGCGCCGCCCTCGCTGCCGCCGCTGAGGAAGGGGGCGGCGATGCGGTCGAGCGGACCGCGCGCGATCGCCACCGCCGGGCCGAGCTTGCGGCCGAAGGCTTCGGCCAGCAGCTTGCCGTTGCCGCGCGCATCGCGCGCCGCTTCCGCCATCAGCTGGGCATTGACCTGGTCGCGGTCGCTGCGGTCGAAGGCGACGCCGAAGCTCTCCACCTCCTGCGCGACGAGCGCTTGCGCCAGCTCCGGCCACTGGCGCAGATCGCGCACCGTGATGCGGTAATGGCGCGCCAGAACATAGGCCTGGGTGCTGCCGTCGGCGGCGGGCTTGCTTAGGGCGACGGTTTTCTTTTCCAGCTCGAAGCAGTCGATGTCGGCGGGCGCCACGCCGTGCCGGGCCAGCAGCTCCAGCAAGGCGCTGCCCTTGGCGTCGAGGGCGGCGGCGGCCGTTGCCGAATCGCCGTGCTGGGCGCCGGTCTCGAACTGCATTTCACCGAGGTCGGGCGCCAGCCACTGCTGGGCCTTGCCGCCGGTGGAGACGAAGGGATGGGCGGGCAGGGGCGATGCGTCCACCGCCAGGCTGCCCAGCAAACCCATGAGCGCTAGCGCACAGCGCACACGTTTCAGCATCGGCATCGGCTTACTCCAGCGTCCAGACGTATTGGATCTGCTTGCGCGAGGCCACGTTCTTGCCTTTGTGGCGGGCGGCCTGGAAGGAGCACAGCGCAATCCCCTCGCGCGCCGCCTGGTCCAGATCGCTGTGGCCGCTCGATTTGCGCACTTCGCTGCCTTGTACCTTGCCGTCGGCACCGATCACGAAGCTCAGGACCACGGTGCCGACGCGCGCTTCGTCCAGCGCCGCCTTGGGCCAGACAGGTTTGGCGCAAGTCTTGAAATCGAGCACGGCCGCTTTGTCGGGTTTGCTGACCATCTGCTCGGTCTTGGCGTTGGCGAAGCCGCCCAGACAGGCCGCCGCGAGGCCCAGTGCGGGCAGGGCGGCTTTCCAGTTGACGCGCTGCGGTTCGGGTTGGACCAGGTGTTTGATGCGTGCCATTAAATCTCCTCCATTGGCTGCGAGAGCCAGTCGTTGCGTGGAGAACTGGAGTTTCTCCAGTTCGGAAAGGGCCAGGGCCAGACGCCGCGGTTCGCCCAGCTGGCTTGCTGCTAAATCATCGGCAATCAATTCGCGTTCGGCGCGGATGCGCTGCGACAGCCACCACACCACGGGGTGGTAGAACAGCAGGGTCTCGACCGCGTTCTGCAAAAGATTGACCAGGTAATCATGGCGGCGGATATGCGCCAGCTCGTGCGCCAGCAGCGCTTCCAGCAGCTCGGGCGGCAGGCCCGACAGCAGGGACGCGGGCAGCAGCACCACCGGCCGCCACCAGCCTGCCGTGACCGGACTGGGCAAGCCATCCACCACGCGCAGGCGCACCGGGCGGCGCAGGCCGCAGCGTCGGGCCAGCTGCGTCAGCCGCGCCTGCCAGGCGGGATGCTGTCCGCCGCGGCGGATGGCGCGGCTCAGCCACCACAGGCCGAGGCCGTTGCGCAGGCTGAGCGCCGCGATGCACAGCGCCCACAGCGCCACCAGCAGCGGCAGAGAGCGTTGCAGCAGCGCCTGCCATTGCTCGGCCGGCGCATAGGCGGCGAACAGGCTGGCCGCGTCGCTGGCGCTGCCGCTGGCCACCATGCCGTGCAGGCGGCCATACAGGCTGAGCATCGGCCACAGCAGGCACAGCGCGAGGAACAGGCCGGCCGCCGCATAGCGCTGCTGCGGCCGCGCATGGCGCAGCACGCCCAGGGTCAGGAAGGCCGCCGCGCCCAGCAGCGCGCCCTGCCACAGGAAGTCGAGCAGGGTCCAGCCCAGCGCTTCGATCAGGCCGCTCATTTCTTCTCCTCTTTGAGCAGGGCTTCGATCTCGGCGCGCTCCTGCTTGCTGATGCCGCTGCGCAGCGCGGCCAGCACCAGGGCCTTGGCCGAGCCGGAGAAGGCGCGCTGCAGCAAGTCCTGCAGCAGATTGCCCTGCATCGCATCCTTGGCCTGGGCCGGCGCATACACGTGGGAACGCTGGCTCTCGTCGCGGATCAGCAGGCCCTTGCCGTGCATGATTTGCAGCAGGCGCAGCACGGCGCCGTAACCGAGCTCGGGCTTGTCGGCCAGCATGGCTTCATGGACTTGTTTGGCGGTGGCGCTGCCGAGCGGCCACAGGTACTGCAGCAGTTCGAGTTCGGCCGGCGTCGGCTTGGGGAGCGGCGTGTTCATGGCATGGTGTCCTTGCTAAGTTTTTTCTAGAATAGTCTGTCTAGACAGACTTGTATACTTTTATTTCCGGCACCATGTGGTTTTAAGTATACAAAGCTGTCTACAGAGTTTTATATTCAGATTCGCATAAGTAAGGAAGATTTAATTCGTTCTAGGAATCAAAATCACTGGGTATAGTGCTAACTCCGAAAAGCATCACCCTTGGTCTCGTCATGTTCCGTACCACGCTTACCACCGCCGCCTCCGACCGCCACGTCCTGTACATGCAGTGCATGGCACAGTGCATGTGACGCTCCCGTCGCCCTAAAAAGAATCCCGGTTTCACCCGCGCAGCGCAATCCCGGCCCACAAGGCCGGCAGGACCCTGCACGCCCGCTTTTTGTCAATAAGAGGAAATAATGTTCAAGCCGCTCAGCATCACCCTGGCCATCGCCGCCGCCTTCCCGCACTTCGCCGCCGCCCAAGAGGTGGAACGCGTTATCGTGACGGGCTCGAATATCCGCACCACGCAGAAGGAGGGCGCCAGCGCCGTCCAGGTCATCTCGGCCAAGGAACTGGCCGCCACCGGCAAGACCAATGTGGCCGACATCCTGCGCAGCATCTCCGCCAACAGCGGCAACAGCTATAACGAGCAGTACACCGGCAGCTTCTCGGCCGGCACCGCGGGCTTGTCGCTGCGCGGCCTGGGCCAGCAGAACACCCTGATCCTGGTCAACGGCAAGCGCGTGGCCAGCTATGCCACGGCGCAGGAATTGAAGGAGACCTTTGTCGACCTGAACAGCTTGCCGATGGCCGCCGTGCAGCGCATCGAGGTGCTGAAGGATGGCGCCTCCTCGGTCTACGGTTCGGACGCGGTGGCCGGCGTGGTCAACATCATTCTCTACAAGGAATTCACGGGCACCGAAACCAGCGTGCAGGTGGGCAGCTCGACCGAAGGCACGGGCCAGACGGAAAAGAGCGCCAGCCTGCAGACCGGCTTCGGCAACCTCGACGAGAAAGGCTGGAGCGTGGTGTTCTCGCTCGACGCGCTCAAGCGCGACAAGCTGCAGCAAAGCGATGTCGACTGGCTGGCCGGCAGCGATTTCCGCAACCAGGCCAATGGCAGCCGCACTTGGGTGCCGACCAATTATGTGAACGGCGACGCCACCCAGCTGCTGGGCGGCCTGCAAGGCCCGCTCGAACTGCTGCCGTACGGCGAGATCACCCCTGGCAAGAAGGGCCAGGTGCTGGCGTACAACCCGGCGCCGTACAAGACCCTGATCCCCGGCATCAAGCGCGTGCACAGCTCGCTGCGCGGCACCTTGCGCCTGAGCGAGCAGACCGAAGCCTATGCCGACCTGCTGTACGGCCACTCGCAGGCCGACCAGACCTTTGCCGCGCCGCTGTCGGTGGGCAGCGGCCTGCGCGCCTGGAACAACGGCAAGCAGGCGCTCGACACCATCCCCGTGCTGCTGCCGGTCGGCCATCCCAACAACCCCACCGCTAAGCCGCTGCCCTTCACCGCCAATCTGTTCGACCTCGGCCCGCGCATGAAGCAGGACAAGGTCGACTTCTTCCGCGCCCTGGCCGGCGTCAAGGGCAGTTATCTGGGCTGGGACTACGATGTCTCGCTGGCCCATTCCGGCAGCAAGCTCAAGGAAACCGTCCAGAACTTCGTCAACCGCTACGAATTCGAAAAAGTGCTGGCCGACGGCAGCTATAACTTCGCCGACCAGTCGAAAAACAGCGAGGCCGTGCGCAACCGCCTGCGCCTGTCGACCTTGCGTCCGGCCGAATCGAAATTGAGCGTGGTCGACTTCAATGCCTCGAAAGAGCTGGCCGAGCTGCCGGCCGGTCCGCTCGGCTTCGCTTTCGGCGCCCAATGGCGCCGCGAAGAGATGGATTCCAACACCTCGACCGCCGTGTTGTCGGGCACCGAGCTGCGGCCCGCCATCAATATCATCAAGGGTACGCGCGACGTGAGCGCCCTGTTTGCCGAGTTGAACGTGCCGGTCGTCAAAGACCTGACCGTCAACCTGGCCGGCCGCGCCGACCATTACAACGACTTCGGCAACGCCTTCTCGCCCAAGGGCAGCGTGCGCTACCAGGCCGCGCCGTGGCTGCTGCTGCGCGGCACCGTGTCGCGCGGCTTCCGCGCCCCGTCGCTGCCGGAGATCACCAACTCGACCTCGGTCAGCTATGGCAGCGTGCTCGACCCGCGCGATCCGGTGGCGCCGAACCAGGCGCGCGGCGTGACCAATATCACGGCCGCCAACGCCAAGCTCAATCCCGAGCGCTCGACCAACCTGAATCTGGGCATCGTGCTGGCGCCGAGCAGCCGCACCAGCGTCGCCGTCGACTACTACCGCATCAAGACCAAGGGCGTGATCGACACTGAAACGGCGGAGAACATCATCGCCACCGAAGCCCAGTTCCCCGGCAAGATCGTGCGCGACGCCCAGGGCCGCATCCTGACCCTGTACCGCCAGTACGCCAACCAGGGCGACCGCCTGGTATCGGGCTTCGACATCGACCTGCGCCAAAGCTTCGCGGCCCAGCCGTGGGGCAAGCTCAGCCTGAACGCCCAGCTCAGCCGCGTGCTCAAGTTCGAACAACCGCTGGCCCTGGGTGAAGCGGCGACCAACGGCGCCGGCACCAACCACTTCGGCTCGATTCCGAAATGGCGCGGCGTCACCGGCCTGACCTGGGAGTATGCCGCCTTCAGCAGCACGCTGAACTGGAACTACGTCGACGGCTACCAGCAGGTCAGCAACGAAGGCGAGCGCGTCAAGCCGGTTGGCACCTTGGACTTAACGGTGGCCTGGAAACTCAACCCCGCCACGACGCTGAGCCTGATCGTCCAGAACCTGACGGACAAACGCCCTTCGTGGGACTCGTCCACCAGCTTCTTCGACTTCACCCAGTCCGACCCGCGCGGCCGCTTCGCCGCCGTCAAGCTGAACTACAAGTTCTAAACCGCTTACGGTAAGTCAAACCATGTCCCACCCTGCTGTCTCGGCGGTCTCGCCTGGCAGCAGGGTGGGACATTGCTTATGGGGGGGAATTCAGCCGTCTTTGGCTTGCGCCTGGGCGCTGTGGCGGTAGGCGCTCGGGGTTTGGCCGGTCTTTTCGCGGAAGGCGGTGGCGAAGTTGCCGGCGTTGTTGAAGCCGACCAGCAGGGCGATGTCCTGCACGTCGATGTCGGTGTCGCGCAGCAGTTCGAGGCTGCGCGCGATGCGTTCTTCGCGGATGAAGGCGAACACGGTCATGCCGGTGTGTTCGCGAAACAGCAGCGAGAGTTTTTCGCGGTAGGTGCCGACGCTGCGCGCGATTTCGGCCAGGCTGGGCAGGGCGGCCAGATTGTCCGAAATCAGGCGCTTGGCGGCGCTGACGGTGACGGCGTCGGGATCGCTGGCGGCCGGTTCATCCTCGCTGGCCGGGGCCGCTTCGGGCGCGCGCCGCATCAGGTTCAGGTGGACGTGGATGCGCGCCGCCAGTTCGCCCGGCGTGAAGGGTTTGGACACATAATCGACGCCGCCGATCGACAGGCCCATGATGCGGTCCTCCACCGCGTCGGCGCCGCTGAGGAAAATGATGGGGATGTCGTGCGTGACCGGATTGGCCTTCAGCAGGCGGCAGGCGGTGTAGCCGTCCATATTCGGCATGCGCACATCGAGCAGGATCAGGTCGGGCCGGTCGGCCAGCGCCAATTGGTAGCCCTGCAGGCCGTTGAAGGCGACCGCCACGCGGTAAGCCTGTTCGCTCAGTAAATCGACCAGCATGCGCTGCTCGAACGCAGAGTCGTCCACGATCAGAATGCTGTGCACATGGGCATCATTGGTCAGGTACATGGTCGGGGCCGGCAGCAAGGTCTGTTGCGTATTATGCCCACAATCAAAAAAAAAGGCCGGCTTTCTCCTCCAGCAAAAGAGCTGTCACGGATAGCAAAAGTCACGCTGTAGGAAGTGTCCGATAATTGAATCGAAGATTGAGTTAGGGCAATAAATTTTTTCAGCATGGGCTGCGCTTTTCCCGGGAGGATACATGAAGCTCGCCAGGCGCTTTCATACCGCCATTCTGCTTGCGGCCGGCGTGCCGCTGCTGGTCTCGGCTGCCGTGTATACCAATGGCAGCAAGACGGCGACTTTCGATGTGACGATGAAGATCATCGCCGATTGCACCATTGCCGCCTCCAACCTGGACTTTGGCCAGTCGCAGGGCGTGCTGAACGCGACGGTGGCGGTGAATACCACGATCAATGTCACCTGCACCAACACCACCCCGTATAACCTGGGCTTGAGCGCCGGCACGGGCACCGGTTCGACCGGCACCACGCGCTATATGAGCGGCACCGGCGGCAACACCGGCACGGTGCGCTTCAATCTGTACCAGACGGCGGGCGCCACGCTGTGGGGCGATACCCAGGGCACGGATACGCGCAGCGGCACCGGCACCGGCGCCTTGCAGGCGATTACCGTGTATGGCGAGGTGCCGGCGCAGACCACTCCCGCGCCGGACACCTATAAGTCGACCATTACCGCCACCGTGTACTTCTAATGCGCGCCATGGCCCCCGGTCTGGCCGTCCGCCTGGGCACGCTCCTGCTCTGGCTGGGCGGCGCGGCCGCCGCCGCCAATCTGCAGATCTCGCCGGTGAACCTGGCCTTCCGCCCGGGCCAGGCGGCGCTCAGCCTGCAATTGCAGAACTATGGCGAGACGCCGATCTTCGGCCAGGTGCGGGTCTATGCCTGGGACCAGCAGGGCGGCGACGATGTCCTGCAGCCGACCGAACTGCTGCTGGCCAGCCCGCCGCTGATGCAGATTCCGCCCAAGACCAGCCAGACCATCCGCCTGGTGCGGCGCGACGGCGGCGCCGCGGCCGGCAATGAGCAGAGCTTCCGCCTGCTGATCGATGAAATTCCGCGCGAGGACGAGGCCGGTGGCGGCGTGGCGATCCGGCTGCGCTATTCGGTGCCGGTGTTCATGGCGCCAGTCCAGGACAACGGCGCGCCGGACTTGGCTTGGATGTTTTACCGTAAGGACGGCGCCTGGCATTTGCGGCTGCGCAACAGCGGCAGCCTGCATGCCCAGATCGGCGCCACCGTGGTCGCCAACGCGGCCGGCAAGGAATATGAAGTGAGCAAGGGCTTGCTGGGCTATGCGCTGGCGGGCCGCACGCGCGAATGGCGTTTGCCGCTGGAGGCGGCGGCGCAACTGGAGGGACCGCTGACCATCCGTACCAGCATCAATGCGCGGCCGCAGACGGCCGCCAGCACGGCGGCGGCGCCTTAGCAAGAAAGACGTTTATCCTGGACACTTAACCACGCGGCACGGGGACAAGGAGCGATGCGTATTCATGAGGGCGGAGCACTGGGCGTTCCGGCTGCTGCTGGCGTACAGCTTCGGGCTGTGCTGCTGCGTGCCCGTTCCCGCTTGCGCGCAGGCGCCGCCGCCGCCGTCCGCGCCGGAAGAGCTGTACCTGGAGGTCAGCGTGAACGGTGAGGACAGCGGCTTGATCCTGCGTTTCCGCCAGGGGCCGTCCGGCCTGCGCAGCAGCGTGCAGAATCTGCGCGAGCTGGGCTTGGACCCGGTCCTGTTCGGCGTGGCCGGCCAGGACGAGTTCGATCTCGACCGCATCCCCGGCCTGCGCTACGACTACGATACGGTGCGCCAGCGTCTCAACCTGCAGTTGGCCGATGCGCTGCGCCCGCCGTTTGCGCTCGATGCGCGCGGCCGCCGTCCCGGCGCGCCGGCCAGCGTCACGCCCGGCCTGCTGCTCAATTACGACGCCTACGCCCAGCTGGGGCGCGAGCGCCGCCTGGCCATCTTCAACGAATGGCGCTATTTTTCCGGCGCGGGCGCGGTCAGCAGCAGCGGCTTGTGGAATGCCAGCGGGGCCGAACGCAATTACATCCGCCTCGACAGCTACTGGCTGCGCGAGGACGAGACCAGCATGCGCAGCCTGCAGGTCGGCGACTTTGTGAGCGGTTCGCTGAGCTGGTCGCGCGCGCTGCGCATGGGCGGCGTGCAGTGGCGCCGCAATTTCGACCTGCGCCCCGACCTGCTGACCTACCCGGTGGCCTCGCTCGGCGGCTCGGCCGTGGTGCCGGGCGTGCTGCAGCTGTATGTGAATGGCGTGCAGCAGTACAGCGCCGAGGTGCCGAGCGGGCCGTTCGTGGTGCGCCAGATCGCCGGCTTGAACGGGGCGGGCCAGGCCACCGTCGTCACGCGCGATGCGGCCGGGCGCGCCGTCAGCGCCACGCTGCCGCTGTATGTCGATACGCGCATGCTGGGCGAAGGCTTGAGCGACTACGCGCTGGAGCTGGGCGCGCTGCGGCGCGGTTATGGCAGCCGCTCGTTCGGCTACGCCTTGCCGGCCGCCAGCGCGTCCTGGCGCCACGGCCTGTCGCCGAGCCTGACGCTGGAGGCGCATGGCGAGGCGGGCGGCCACCTTGTGAATGGCGGCGGCGGCCTGCTGTGGCGCCTGGGCCAGGCGGGCGTGTTGAGCGCGGCGCTAGCCGGCAGCTATCACAGCCGCGCGCTGCCGCCGCCGGCGGCGGGAGGCCTGGGCGGCACGGCGGGCGTACCCGCCAGCGGCAATGGGGCGGGCGCGGTGCCGGTGGAGGAGGGCGCGGCGCGGCGCGGTGGCGGCCAGTTGGCGCTCGGCTATCAGTACCTGGGCCGGCGCTTCAGTTTCGATATGCTCAGCGTGCGTGCCAGCCGCGGCTATGCCGACCTGGGCAGCGCGCAAGGCACACCGGTGCTGCGCGGCAGCGACCGCATGGCGCTGAACCTGGCGCTCTCGTCGAGCCAGAGCCTGAGCCTGGCGTACACCGGCGCGCGCCACCCGGTGCAGCCGGCGGCGCGCATTGCCGCGCTGTCATATTCGCTTAGCATGGGCAATGGGGTCTACCTGGGCCTGAGCGCTTTCCGCGACCTCCGGGACCGCGCCGTGCGCGGCCTGTTCTTCAATCTCAGCTATTCCTTCGACAACCGCATCAACGCGGCGGCCAGCAACGGCCGCCAGAATGGCGTGCATAGCAAGCTGCTCAGCCTGACGCGCGCGCCGGACTTCGGCGGCGGCTTCGGCTGGGCGCTGCAAAAAGGCCGTATCGACCAGACGGCGGTGGACCAGGCCCAGGTCCAGTATCTGGGCGATGCCGGCCAGCTCAGCCTGCTGACCCAGGGCCGCGCCGGCCAGCGCGGCACTTCGCTCGGCGCCAGCGGCGCGCTGGTGGCGATGGACGGCACCGTGGTGGCCGCGCGCCAGGTGGGCAGCGGCTTCGCGCTGGTTTCGACCGGCGTGGCCGGTGTGCCGGTGGTGCACGAGAACCGCGAGATCGGGCATACCGGCCGCAGCGGCTATCTGCTGGTGCCGAATCTGCTGCCGTATGCGCTGAACCGGCTGGCCATCGATACCGGCGGACTGGCCGCCGACGTGCGCGTGCGCAATGCGCGCGCCGAGGTGGCGCCGCGCCGGCTGGCGGGCGTGCTGGCCGCCTTCCCGGTCGAGCGCTACCGCGCCGCCACCATCGTCGTGCAGCAGGCCGACGGCACGCCGATGCCGGTCGGCACGCCGGTGCGCCATGTGCAGAGCGGGGCGGAGGCCGTGATCGGTTACGACGGCATGACGTTCGTCGATGAACTGGGCGAGGAGAACGAGCTGGTGCTGGGCAAGCCGGGCGCGCAGTGCAGCGTGCGTTTCCGCTACCGGCCGCCGGCCGGCAGCGCCTTGCCGGTGCTGGGGCCCTTCCCCTGCCTGCCGGCGGCGGGAGGGCGCTGATGCGCTGCGGCCCTGGCTTGGCGCTGTTGCTGTGCGGCGGGCTTGGGCTGGCCGGCAGCGCGCGCGCCGACAGCTGCAGCGCCACGCTGAGCGACATCAGCTTCACCTCGGTGAGTCCGGTGCCGGGTTCCGACTATTTCGCCAACGGCAGCGGCGTGGTGACGTGCACCTGGAGCCTGCTGTCGCCGACGCCGCCTTTCCTGCTGCTGTTTCCGAATGTGGTGGTGTGCGTCAACGCCGGCCTGGGCTCGAATTCCACCGGCAGCAATCCGCGCGCGCTGGGCAATGGCGCGCTGCGCCTGAACTACAACCTCTACCGCGACAACAGCTATGCCGCCGCCTCGATCTGGGGCTCGCCGGCGCTGGCGGGCACGCCGACGCCGATCACCGTCACCGGCACGGCGCCGCTGCTGACCGGCGGCACGATCATGCGCAATTTCACGGTGTACGGCAAGATCGCCGCGGCCGCGCTGGCGGGCGTGGCCACCGTCAGCGATTCCGATACCGTCTACAGTTCCAGCTTCACCAGCGCGGCCAGCATCAGCTATGCCTTCTACAACCTGGTGCAGCCGGCCTGCACCACGGGCAGCAGCGCCACCTTCACCTTCCAGGTCCAGGCCACGGTGGTCAACAACTGCCTGATTTCGGCGGGCAACCTGGCCTTCGGCAACCGCAGCCTGCTCAGCAGCGCCATCCGCACCACGGCCTCCTTGTCGGTGCAGTGTACCAATAACAACGCTTACCGCATCGCCCTGAATGGCGGCACGGTCAGCGGCAATGTGGCGGCGCGCCGCATGCGCAAGACGGCGACGGGCGAAACCATTTCCTATGAGATTTCCGCCGTGCTCGATGGCGCCATCTGGGGCGACGGCTTGAGCGGCACCAGCATGGTGAGCGGCACCGGCACGGGAGCGGCCCAGCCGATCACCCTGTATGGCCGGGTGCCGGCGCAGACCACGCCGTCGCCTGGCGATTACAGCGATACGGTGACGGCGACGATTGTGTTCTGAGGCTTAGAAGTAGACCGTCCACAGCGGCGCGGCGCTGTCGCTGGCGGGCGCCTGCAGGCGGGCGGCGCCGGTGTCGGCGGCCGTGGCGGCCGGGCTGGCGGCGTTGCGGGCTGGGTCTGCGGAGCGCGCGCTGTTGCTGGCGCGCTGCACTTGGTATGGGGTGGCGGCGGGGCAATCGACCACCGGGCCGGTGTTCGTGTCGGCGGCGCGGTTGATGTCGCAGGCGGCGACGATGGTAAACGACACTTGCATGGTGGCGCTGCGTTTGCCGGCGGCGTGGGCCGCGAGCGGCGCGCTCAGCAACAGGCTGCACAAAATTGCACTAAGAGACAAGATTTTCATTCAAGCACACATGGTCGGGGTGTGTAGCGTACTTGCGGCCGCTACGGAGCCGGGCAGCCGGCCACGGGTTTGGGTGGGCCGGAGCGATGCGCCGCAAGCTGCTGCGGGCTATCTCTACAGGAAAAATTGTATCCCACAGGAATTTACGCGAAATGTCACAAATCAAACTCCATGCGGCTTGCACGCGCGATGTGATTTTTGGAGAGATTTAGTGGGTGACTATTCGAGAGTTTCTAAGCCCCTTTTTGGATGTACAAAGTAGGTGGGTTTTCATAGTGTAAACCGGGCTCATCGCATGAGGATATTCACGTAGATGGGCAGGGATAAAAATCACACATTGTCACCAATTGTTTTGCTAGCCCTCACAGGCTACTGCAGTGACATTCATTTTGCAAGTGAATGCCCGAATTGTGTCCCCGCGTAGCGCGATGGCGTGGGGGGACTTTGCTAAACAGACCGACAGGGAGGTTGTAATGAAACATACTGATTTTGGCCAGATGCCGTGCCCCATCGCCCGTAGCCTGGGTAAAGTGGGGGAGTGGTGGAGCATCCTGATTCTGCGTGACGCCTTCTATGGCTTGACGCGTTTCGACGAGTTCGAGAAGAGCCTGAAGATTGCGCCGAATATGCTGACGCGCCGTCTGGCGGGCCTGGTGGAAGGCGGCTTGATGGAAAAGCGCCTGTACAGCAACCGGCCGCCGCGTTACGAGTACATCCTGACCAAGGCCGGCCGCGATTTCAAACCGGTGCTGCTGGCTTTCGTGGCCTGGGGCAATGAGCATCTGGCGCCCGAAGGGGCCAGCCTGCTGGTGGTCAGCCGCGAAACCGGCAAGCCGGCCGACCAGGTGCTGGTGGACGCCAACAGCGGCCTGGCCATCAACGACGAGGACTATATGTTCGCGCCGGGCCCGGCCGCCAATGAAATCATGCGCATGCGCCTGAATGAAGTGAGCAAGCGTCAGCCGCAAACGCATAGCTGACGGCAGGAGGGATGGCGCCACAGCCGCTGGGGGCTGTGGTGTGCGTCCCACCCCATTGATCCCGCGTAGAATACAGCCAGTCCAAACATACACCGTCCTGAAAGCGGCCTTTCACTCACCCTCGAAAGGAATGGATATGGACAAGGCAAGGATGTGGCAGCGCGGCCTCGGCGCCAGCCTGCTGGCGGCGCTATTGGCAGCCGGCGGCGCGTCGGCCCAGGCGCTGAACAAGGGCGACGAACGCCTGCTGAACGATCTGGCCCAGGCCAATATGGCCGAGGTGGCAGCGGCCCGGATCGCGTTGCAAAAATCGCAGAATGAACAAGTGCGCAGCTTCGCCCAACAGATGATCGACGATCACGGCAAGGGCCTGGACGCGGTCAGGCAGGTGGCGCAGAACAAGGGCCTGACCCTGCCCGCGGAACCGGACAGCAAGCAGAAAGCCATGGCGCAGCAGTTGCAGGGCCTGAGCGGCGAGCAATTCGACCGCCAGTACCTGAGCAGGCGGGCGTGACAGGCCATCGCCAGGCCCATGCGCTGGTCAGCAAAGCACAGAAGCAGGCCAAGGATGCCGACGTGAAAGCGCTGGCGGCCCAGTTGCAGCCCACCGTGGAGCAGCATCTGAACCAGGTGCAGCAGCTCAACGCCAGCCTGAAAAGCGGCACTGCGGCCGGCAGCAGCGGCGATGCAGGCCGCAGCGGCAGCAGCCAGCCCGGCGAGCGTCTGCCGCCGGGCGAGCGCGACAGCAGCGGCAATCTCGACAATCCCTTGCATCCGGCCAGCCCGACCAGCTCCGCCAATCCCAATAATCCGGCCAAACCGGCGCCAAAACCACCGCCGGAACGCTATTGAGGCCGCTCTTGCGCACTGCCGCGGCCGCCAAACGGGCCGTCGGCGGCGCGTTTCCTCCCCGATTGTCGCATTTTAACAACATTTTTCTTCCCACCGTCCGGCTGGTTTGTTGCGCCGCGTCTTGCTATTCCTGACATTTGGGCACGCCGCCAGGGCACTGTGCGGAACTGTGGAATAATGCCAGATGATGTATTGCGGCAATTATTGAGGAATTATTGAGGAATAAGCGTGCTTGAACTGTTTGTGCTGGACGAGGATGTGGCCCGCTGCGAGGCGGACTTGCCTGTCTTGCAAGGTGTCGCGCGCCTGCGCCAGCTGGTGTGCCTGGCCTGGCATTTGCGCCAGCGCGATCTGGCGCGCGCGCAGGCGCTGGCGGCCGAAGCGGCGGCGCTGCTGCCCCTGGCGCCGGCGGCGGAAGGCCGTCTGCTGGCGGCCCGCCTGCAACTGCTCGACAGCGAATGGCACTGGCTGCACGGCGAGCTGGCGGCGGCGCGCACGCTGGCCGAAGCGGCCCTGCTCGAATATGAGCTGCTGGACGATGCCCTCGGCCGCGCCGACGCGCGCTGCCAGCTGGCCAGCGTGGCCGTCGACTGCGGCGATGCCGCGCAATGCGAGCGCCAGCTGGCCATCGCCAGCGCCGATGCGCGCGCCGCGGGCGACGCCATGCGCGCCGACGTGGTGGATGCCGCCACCGCCCTGTTCTCCGTCTTCCGCGACGCGCAGGGCACGGCCGAGCGCTGGCGCCAGCGCTTCGGCGACGAGACGCTGGACGCGCATCCGGCCGTGGCTGGCTGGATCAGCGACTTCCTCGGCACCAGCGCTTTCCAGTCCGCCGAATTCGGACGCGGCATCAGCCACCTGATGGCCGGTTTCGATGCCGCCCTGGCCAGCGGCCAGCTGCGCCGCGCCATCATCCTCGCCACCAATATCGGCAACGGTTTCACCAGCCTGAATGCGCACGACGCCGCGCTCGAATGGATGCAGCGCGCCTTCGACCTGGCCCGTCCCACCGGCTGGCCCCTGAGCATCGGCCTGTGCCAGATGCAGACGGCGGAAACCCTGCGCCAGCTGGGCCAGCGCGAAGCGGCACAAACCCTGCTGCACAAGGCGCTGCAAACCCTGCTGCCGCTGCCCGCTTCGCGCGCTTACGCGGTGGCGCTGGAATACCAGGGCGACCTGGCGCTCGACCTGGAGGACTACGCCGGCGCCCTGGCCAGTTTCGCCCAGCTTGAAGAGCGCGGCGCGGCCCTGGGCCAGCCCGATTTCCAGAGCGCGGCCCGGCGCGGCAAGGCGCATGCGCTGTCGCAGCAGGGCCGCCCGCGCGAAGCGCAGCAGGCGGCTTGCTCGGCGCTGTCGCTGGCGCGTGCCAGCGGCGACGTCTGCAACCAGATCGCCGCCTTGCGCGTGCTGGCGCAGATCCACGAACGGCATGCCTTGCCCGCGCCGGAAAGCCTGTCGGCGCCCAACGCCGTGCTGCATTATTTGGAGCAGGCGCTGGCGCTGGCCGCCGCCATCGAAGGCTATACCGTGCCCTGGTCGCTGCTCGACACGGCGGCGCGCGAATACGCCGCCATCGGCAACTACCAGCGTGCCTACGGCATCGCCCTGCAGGCCGGCGCCGCGCGCGACAAGACCCATAGCCAGGACGCCACCAACCGCGCCATCGCCATGCAGGTGCAGTACCGCACGGAGCGCGCCCAGACCGAGGGCGAACACCACCGCCAGCTGGCGGCGGCCGAAGCCCAGCGCGCCGCCGTGCTGCAGCAGACCAATGCCACGCTGGCCCACTTGAGCGCCATCGGCCAGGAGATCACCGCCCACCTCGATGCCGACGCCGTCTTCCGCGCGCTCGACCGCCACGTGCATGGCCTGCTCGACGCCACGCATTTCTCGGTCTTCCTGCTGGAGGCCGATGGCCAGCATCTGCGCTGCGCCTTCGGCGTGGAAGCGGGCCAGCCGCTGCCGGCCACGCGCTATGCGTTGGCCGACCAGCAGGCCAACTCGGTGCGCAGCCTGCGCGAGCGGCGCGAAATCCTGGTTGAGCTGGGAGCCGATGCGTTGACGCCGAACCTGATCCCCGGCACCTTGCCCACGCTGACTTTGCTGTTCGCGCCCCTCACCGTGGGCGAGCGCGTGCTGGGCGTGATGACGGTGCAGTCGCTGCAGGCGCGCGCCTATGGCGAGCGCGAACGCCTGATCTTCGGCACCCTGTGCGCCTATGGCGCCATCGCGCTGGACAACGCGGCCACCCAGGCCGAACTGCTGGACAAGAACCTGGAACTGCAGCGCGCCTACCAGGCGCTGGAAGAGGTGAGCCTGACCGACCAGCTCACCGGCCTGCGCAACCGCCGCTTCTTCCTGCAGCATGTGGATGCCGACGTGGCGCTCAGCCTGCGCCGCTACGACGAACCTGGCACGCCGCCGCTGGCCGAACGCGGCGAAATCCTGCCCGACAAGGACCTGGTGTTTTTCCTGGTCGACCTCGACCACTTCAAGGAAGTCAACGACAGCCATGGCCACGGCGCCGGCGACGCGGTGCTGGTGCAGATGCAGGAGCGCCTGCGCGAAGTGTTCCGCGAATCCGACTACCTGGTGCGCTGGGGCGGCGAAGAATTCCTGGTGCTGGCGCGCGCCACCCACCGCGACGAAGGCAAGCAGGTGGCCGAGCGCATCCGCCAAGCCGTGGCGGGGCGGCCTTTCGCGCTGCCCGACGGCAGCCGCCTCGACAAGACCTGCTCGATCGGCTTTGCCTGCTTCCCCTTCCTGCCGGCGCAACCGCGCCTGCTGAACTGGTCGCAGGTCGTCGAGCTGGCCGACCAGGCCCTGTATATCGCCAAGCATTCCGGCCGCAATGGCTGGGCCGCGCTGTACAGCACCGACAGTACCCGTCCCGAGCAGTTGTTCTCGCGCCTGGTGCATCGCCTCGACCGCGCGCTCGACGAAGGCCAGGTGCGCCTGCTGCGCGGCCCGCGCAGCTGAAGCGGGCTTAAACCGCGTCCGGCGGCGCTTCGACCACCACCTCGGCCTTGAGCGAATTGGCGATGTAGCACTTTTCGTGGGCTTCGTGGTGGATGGCTGCCAGCTCGTCTGCGCTGGGCCAGGCGGTGCCGCTGAAGACGATGCGCGGCCGCAGCGCGATGCGGGTCAGCGCCAGCTTGCCGTCGGCGTTCTTGCCCAGCAGGCCGATGGCGTGGTCGCTGTAGCTTTCCACCGTGTGGCCGCGGCGCGCCGCGATCGACAGGAAGAACAGCATATGGCAGCTGGAGGTGGCGGCCACCAGCGCTTCCTCGGGGTCGACATTTTCCGCTTTCGACATCGGCAGCGGCACCGACAGCGGCGAGGACGAGGCGGGCACGCGCAGGCCGCCGTCGAAGATCCAGTCGTGGGCGCGGCTATACTTCTGGTCGAGAAAAGCCTGGCCTTGGCGCTGCCATTCCAGACGGGCTTCGAATTGCATGATATTTCCCCCTATTGCGAGTGTGGCGAATATTGGATAATCCGGAGCGTTATCCTAATCGAATCGGGCAGGCCGTGCTTGTCCCGTCTTGCCGTCATGACGAAAACCCGCTGCTCCTGGGCCAACCCGGCCAATCCGCTCTACCTGGCCTACCACGACGAGGAGTGGGGCGTGCCTTGCCACGACGAGCTGCGCCTGTTCGAGATGCTCAATCTGGAGGGCGCGCAGGCGGGCCTGAGCTGGGAAACCATCCTCAAGAAACGCGCGACTTACCGCGCCGCTTTCGATGGCTGGGATGCGGAAAAAATCGCCGCCTACGGCCCGGACAAGGTGGCCGAGCTGCTGGCCGATCCCGGCATCGTGCGCAACCGGCTGAAAGTGGCCGCCACCGTCGGCAATGCGCAAGCCTATCTGCGCCTGCGCGCCGAAGGCAGCAGCCTGGATCAATTCCTGTGGGCTTATGTGGACGGCAAGCCCATCGTCAATCCGGGGCCGGAGCGCATCATCAAGACCGCGCTGTCCGACCGTATTTCGAAAGACCTGTCCAAGCGCGGCTTCAAATTCGTCGGCTCCACCATCGTCTACGCCTATATGCAGGCCATCGGCATGGTCGACGACCACGATCCGGCCTGTTTCTGCCGCAAGGGAGCGTGAGCATGGAAGCCCTGCGCCATGTGATCTTCGACAGCGCCTTCGGCCGCGGCGAACAGTTCGGCGCCATCTGGCGCGGCTGGCCCGCCGACGGCGCGCCGCTGCACTATATCGCCGTTGCCGCCACGCTGCCGCCCGCCGCCGCGCTGGCGCTGGACGGCAGCCAGGGCGACATCCTGCGCGCCGCCTGGCCGCTGGCCCTGCCCGGCATGCACCGCCTGGCCCTCGACGGCGAGCGCGTCACGCTCGACCTGCTGGTGGGCGAGCTGGATGATTGGCTGCCGCAGGTCGCGGCACGGGTCAACGCCTTCGTGCTGCCGCAGCCGATCGCCGCCATGCGCAACCTGGCGCGCCTGGCCGCGCCGGGCGCCACCCTGCGCGTGCACGCGCCGCAGGAGGGCGACTTGAAGGCGCTGCGCTCGGCTGGCTTTGTGTGGGAGAACGAGGCTGCCGCGGACGGCTGGCTGCAGGCGCTGTATGCGAGCCGCAAGCCGCAGGCGCCGCGTCCGCCGCGGCCGCGGCGCGAAGCCATCGTGATCGGCGCGGGCGTGGCCGGCGCCGCCGCTTGCGAACGGCTGGCCGCGCGCGGCTGGCAGGTGACGCTGGTCGAGCGCCATGGCGGTCCGGCGCAGGAAGCGTCGGGCAACCACGCGGGCATCTTCATGCCACTGCTGTCGAAGGACGACAATATCCCGACGCGCCTGACGCGCGCCGCCTATCTGTACGCGCTGCGCCACTGGCAGCGCCTGGGCGGCGTCAGCGCCGGCGGCCAGCGCGCCGTGAAGGGCGCGCAATGCGGCGTGCTGCAACTGGCGCGCGATGCCGAACACGCGGCCCTGCAGCGCGAGGTGGTCGAGCACTGGAACTACCCGCCGGAATTCGTGCGCTGGCTCGACGCCGCCGCCGCCGGCAGCCTGCTTGGCTCGGCCACGCCGCATGGCGCCTGGCTGTTCGAACAAAGCGGCTGGGCCTATCCCACCTCGGCTTGCAAGAGCATGCTGGCCGCCTGCGGCGAGCGCCTGCGCCACGTCTTCCACAGCGAGGCGCTGACCCTGCACCGCGTGGCGGACCTGTGGCAGGTGCGCGGCGTCAGCGGCGAGCTGCTGGCCGAGGCGCCGAACGTGATCCTGGCCAATGGCGGCGGCGCGCGCCATCTGGCGCAGAGCGCGCCGCTGCCGCTGTACACCATGCGCGGCCAGGTCACGCACCTGGCGGCCGATGCCTTCCCGCCGCTGCCGCTGGTGGTTTGCCGCGAAGCGTATATGACGCCGGCGGTGGACGGCATCGTCTGCGTCGGCGCCACTTATGACGGCGATGAGGAGCGTGCCTTGCGCGACACTAGCCAGCGCGAGAACCTGCAGCGCGCCGCACAGATCCTCGGCGCGGAACGGCTGGCGCCCTACCATCTGGAGCAGGTTCCGCTGCAGGGCCGCGTCGGTTTCCGCTGCATGGCGCCGGACCGCCTGCCCCTGGTCGGCCAGCTGCCCGACTATGGCGCCGAATACCGCATGGAGCGCCTGCGCGACGTGCCGCGCCATGCCGGCCTGTATGGCCTGCTGGGCTACGCCTCGCGCGGCCTGATCTGGGCGCCGCTGGCTGCCGAGTTGTTGGCCTGTCAACTCGAAGACGAGCCGCTGCCGCTGGAAGCGCCGCTGGTGGAGGCGCTCGACCCCGCGCGTTTCTTCCTGAAAGCCAGGCGCAAGGAGTAAAGCCCGCCGTCCGACTGTGGCGGGCGCGCCATAGCCGCCGGGGTGGCCGCCGCCCGGCGAGCTATAATTCGCTTCTGGAAACAATGAGGAGGCGGCACGGATGGAAGACCACGGCGGATCGCCTGAGCTATTCCTGTTCCTGGCATCGACGGTGCACGACATGAAGAATTCGATCAGTGTGCTCAGCGGCACGCTGGAGAATCTGCTGGCAAGCGCCCCCGGCGCGCCCGCGGTCGCCGACACCTCCTATCCGCAAATGGCGCATATGCTGTACCAGACGCGCCGCCTGAACGATAAGCTGATCCAGCTGCTGGCCCTGTACAAGGAAGTGGGCAAGCCCAGTTATCCCTACGACCCGAACGCCGTGCGCATCGAGGAACTGGTGCAGCAGCTGGCGGCCCAGCAGCGCATCCTGCTCAATTCCAAGAGCATCCGTTTCGACGCCGAGTATGCGCCCGACCTGATCTGGACCTTCGACGAAGACCTGGTCATCGGCGTGCTGCTGCACGCGATCAATAACGCCATCCGCTACACCACCGACCGCATCCGCCTCAGCATCGCCGAGCAGGATGGCTGGCTGGAGCTGCGCGTGGAGGACAATGGCATCGGCTTCCCGCCCGCCATGCTGCAGGCGGGCGCCGCGCTGAATGGCGGCGCGCCGGTCGATTTCGCCAGCAACAGCACGGGCCTGGGCCTGTACTTCTCCAGCGAAGTGGCGAAGATGCACCGCCATCGCGGCCGCGCCGGCAGCGTCCACCTGGAAAACGGCGGCCGCCTGGGCGGCGGCGTCTTCATTCTGCGTCTGCCTTAAGCCATGGACCAGGTTCACAACGCCAACGACCCCACGCCCGGCATCGACTGGGCCGAGAAGCGCTATCTGATCGTCGACGATTTCGTCGGCATCCGCCAGCTGCTGCGCGAAGCCTTGCGCAATCTGGGCGCCAAGCACATCGACCAGGCGGCCAGCGGCGGCGAGGCCATGACGCTGCTGGCGCGCACCCACTACGACGTGGTGCTGTGCGACTTCAATCTGGGCGAGGGCAAGAACGGCCAGCAGGTGCTGGAAGAGGCGCGCATCCGCAACCTGATGACGCCGAGCAGCGTCTGGCTCACGGTGTCGGCCGAGAAGAGCGTGGAGTCGGTGATGGGCGCGGCCGAGCATCAGCCCGAGGCCTATCTGATCAAGCCGATCACCGAAGGCGTGCTGCTGACCCGCCTGAACCGCGTCTGGCTGAAAAAGCAGATCTTCCGCCAGATCGACGAAGCCTATATCGACAAGGACTATCTGCGCGCCGCCCGCCTGTGCGACGAGCAGGCCAGCGACAACAAGGTGCACGAGATCGACCTGCTGCGCATGAAGGCCAATCTGCTGCTGAAGGCGGGCGAGCCGGAAAAGGCGCGCGTGGTGTTCGAACAGGTGCTGGAGCAGCGCGACTACAACTGGGCGCGCACGGGACTGGGCAAGATCCGCATGGCCAATGGCGAGCACGAGGCGGCGCGCCAGATGTTCCACAGCGTGATTGCGGAAAACCGCTATTTCATCGACGCCTACGACCAGCTGGCCAAGTCGCTGGAGTTGATGGGCAAGAGCCAGGAAGCCTGCGACGTGCTGGAGAAGGCCGCCAAGCTCTCGCCCAACTCGGTGCCGCGCCAGCGCAATCTGGGCCAGGCCGCGCTCAAGGTCGGCAATATCCCGCTGGCCGAGAAAGCCTTCCGCAAGTGCATCGCCATCGGCGAGTACTCGATCATGAAAACGGCCGACGCCTACTTCGGCCTGGCGCGCGTCTGCGGCCAGAAGAACGATCCGAAAGAGGCGCTGCAATTGCTGGCCATCGCCCAGCGCGATTTCGCCGGCGACACCTTGCAGCTGCGCGCCAAGATCACCGAAGGCCTGGTCTACCACGAGAGCGGCGACTACCGCCGCGCGCGCAAGGCGGGCGACGAACTGGAAACCATGCTGGGCGCCGACCCGGTACGCCCCGACATCCCGACCTGCATGGAAATGGCGACCCTGCTGTTTGCTGTCGGCGTCAAGGATGCGCCGGTCGACCTGCTGTGCTACGTCACGCGCAATAACCACGACAACCAGGTGCTGCTGGACGAAGTGCAGAAAATCTTCGACAAGGCGCGCATGGGCGAAGAGGGCATGCTGCTGATCACGGCGGCGCGCAAGGAAGCGGCCGATATGATGAACAAGGGCGTGCTGCTGTGGAAAACCGGCAAGCTGGGCGAAGCGGTGGCCTGGATGCGCGAAGCGCGCCGCGCCCTGCCCAACAATCTGCGTATCCTGTTCAACTCGGCGCAGATCCTGATCTCGCACCTGCAGGAACACGGTTACGACGATGCCCTGATGGCCGAGGCCAACGATGTGCTCATGTATGTGGACCGCATCGCTCCGGGCCAGCAGCGCTTTGCGCAAATGATCGAACAGCTGGCGCTGTTGGCGCCAGCACCGCCCCCTACGAGCGTCGAGGAGGAGCAGGCCGGCCCCGACGCCGCAGCACCCGCGCCTGCACCCGCTCAAGAAAACTAAACCAACTCCCAACCGAAGGAGACGAGGATGCGCGATATCGCGAAAGAGGTATACGAAAAAATGAAGGTTGGCGCGGCGGCGTGGATACGCCCCGTCAGCGCCAAGGGCGACACGCTGGAATCCTTCCAGGCCGCGCACGCCAGTGCGCTGGGCATGGAGGAAGAGGGCTTGATCCGCATCGTCAAGGTGCTGCGCCAGGACGACGGGCAGATACAGGAAATCCGCATCCAGCGCCTGGCCTAAGCCGCGGCGCCGGCGCTTTGCCTATTTAGGCTGCGGCGCGCTGCGCTTGGCGGCCGGCTTGCGCGCGGGCGCCTTGCTGCTGGCCGTATCGGCCTTGGCGGCGCCGTTCACGGCCGCCTTGGACGAGCCGCCCTTGCCGGCCGGCTTGGCGGGAGCGGTGTCCTTGGCCGCATCGGCGCCAGCATTGCCGCCGTCCGCCTTGGCGGCGGGAGCGGCCTGGCCTGCCGCCGTGTCTTTAGCTTCGGCGGCGCCAGGCTGCGCGGCGCCGGCCTTGTCGGAGGCGGCGCTTTGGGCCGCCGGTTTGGCTACGCCACCCAGGTCGGCCGCCATGGTCGAGCTGACGGCCTGCTTGAATTGTTCCTGCAGCAGATTCCACCAGATGGCCGGATTGGCCATCTGCGCGGCGGCGGCGCTGGCGGCATCGGCCATGCTGGGCTTCGCGCCGGCGGCGCCTGGGTCCTCGGTCTTGGCCTCATCCTTGGCGGGCGCGGCGCCAGCGCTGGCGGCCGTGCCGCTTTTCGCCGCGCTGCTCTTGCCGGCCGTCTCCGTTTTCGCGCCGGGCGGCTGGAAGAAGGCCGCATACGGCATGGTGTCGAACAGCGAGTGCTCGCCGCTGGACGGCTGCTGCATGGCCGCGGCCAGGGTCTTGCCCATGGATTTTAGCGCATTGATGGTGCCGCGCTGGACTTCCAGCGCCTGGATGCTGCTGCGGACCATGGTGGCGTTCAGGTTCAGCCAGGCCTCGACGGCCCTCAAGTCATTGATCTTCTTTTCCAGCTCATCGACCGAGAGGGTCGGCGTGGCGATGCCGGGCAGACCGATGCCGGGCACGCCCATGCTGCCCCACAGGTTTTTCACGAAATCGAGGGTGTCGGTCATTACTGCGGCGCCGGGGATATTGGACATTTGCGGCGAGGTCATGGGCATTCTCCGTTTGTCTGAAGCAGGCTTGCGTAAGGAAGATTAGCGTAGCAGATACGGCGGAAAAAATCTTGCCAATTTTCTCACTTCAGCTGACCTTCAGCCTGGCCTCGGCGGACACGGTACACTAGCGGCCATGACGAGCGTTTCTTATTACTCCAGCCGTAGCCGGCCGCTGATTCTGCTGGCGCTGATCGTCGCACTGCACTACGCCGTCATTGCCTGGCTGACCAGCCATATGGGCGAAAGCCCCGAGCGCAGCCCGCTGCCGCGCATGGTCGAAATCGAACTGCTGCCCGCGCTGGCCGCGCGTCCGCCCCAGCCCGCAGCACCGCCGCGCGAACGGCCGCCGCCGCCGCGTCCGCGCCAGCCCATTCCGCCGCCGCCCGCACCGGACTTGCAGCCGGCGCCGCCGGTGCCGCCCGCCGTGCTGGAAGCCGGCCTCGATGTGGCCGCGCCGGTCAGCGCCGACACCGAGGGCGCCACGGCCGCCGGCGCGATCGCCGCCACGCCGGCTGTCCAGCCGGGCGCCGCTCCCGCAGCGGCCGACGTACAATCGCCGGCAGCCGACGCCTCGCCGCCGCCGCAGGGCGGGCGGCGCTACAAGGTCGATCTGCCGCCGTCGGCCGGTTTTGAGCTGGACGTGAAGCGGGTCGACCCCAACGGGACGAAATGGAATGGCTCGGCCGCCATGCGCTGGCAAAGCGACGGCAGCCGCTACAAGGTGGGACTGGAAGTGGGCATCGCTGTGCTGATCGCGCGCGTCAACCTGCTCGCGCTGGACAGCGAGGGCAGCATCGACGATGCCGGCATCGCGCCGCAAACCATGCGCGAGAAACGGCGCGGCCGCTCGCAGACGGCCACCCATTTCAACCGCGAGCAGCGCAATATCAGCTTCTCGGCCAGCGAAGCCAAGGTGCCGCTGCTGGCCGGCGCGCAGGACAAGGCCAGCGTGCCGTTCCAGCTGGCCGCCATCGGCCGCGCCGACGTCAAGCAGTTCGACGGCGATATCGATATTCTGGTCGGCGAAGACAAGGGCGCCAGCGTTTACCGTTTTCAGCTGGCCGGTGAAGAAGAGCTGGACACGGCCATGGGCAAGCTGCAGACCTGGCGCCTGGCGCGGCCGCCCAAGCCGGGCAGCTACTCGGCGCGGCTGGACATCTGGCTGGCGCCTACGCTGGGCTGGTATCCGGTACAGATCCGCAATACCGAAGCGAACGGCGCCGTGACCACGCAAACCGTCACGCGCATTACACAACTGGATTCGACAATTCAATGACCATGACCCCTTTCAAGCAAGTCCTCGCCGCCAGCCTGTTGCTGACGGCCCTGCAGGCGCCGGCCCTGGCGGCCAGCGAGCATCCGAGCATCAAGCGGCCCTTCAACCTGCCGCCCTCGGCCGACCTGCAATACGCGCTCAAGGCGCGCAACCACGGCCTGCCGCTGAGCGGCGAAGCGAGCGTGGCCTGGCGCGCCGGCGGCGGCAAATACTCCATCCTCAGCGAAGCGCGCTCCGGCCTGTTCGGCAAGGTGCTGGAAAACCGCAGCGAAGGCGCGGTCGACGAGTACGGCCTGGCGCCGGATAGCTACTACGAGAAGCGCATCCGCAAAGGTTCGTCCACCACCCAGTTCAAGCGCGACAGCAAGACCATCGAATTCGCCGACGCCCAGGAAAGCTACCCGCTCAAAGGCGGCGAGCAGGACCGCACCAGCGCTCCGTGGCAGCTGGCCGCCATCGCCCGCCAATCCCCCGACAAATTCAAGCCTGGCAGCGAATGGGCCTTTTTCGTGGCCGGCCGGCGCGACGCCGAAACCTGGACGTTTAAAGTCGTCGGCAGCGAAACCCTGAAAACCGCCATGGGCGACATCGAAGCCCTGCACTTCAGCAAAGCCCCGCCCAAGCGCGACAAAGGCCAGCAAGTCGACCTCTGGCTGGCGCCCGGCCTCGACTGGTACCCCGTACGCATCCTGTTCTCCGAAGAGGACGGCGACAGCTTCGAACAGCTGCTCACCAAAATCGACCGCAAATAAGTCCCGTTTGATCTCGCTCAACAAATGTCCACCCTGGTGCCAGGCACCAGAGGTGGACATTCTTTGATCTTTCTCAAGAAATGTCCGACCGTGGTGCCTCGGCGGCCGCGCCTGACGCCAGGGTGTGGCATTCCTTGATCTGGTGCAAAGGGAGTCCGGGCTAGGCGGTGGTAGCTGGTATACTGACGCCCCCGCGTAGTTTGTTGCTGATAGCAAACTTGCATGTCTGGGCCAGGATACCGGAGTACGATGATTGATATTATGGCAAGTGCAGCCTTGGCTGCCGATGCAAACCCGACCGAGCAGGAGCAAAATGCTGCCCTGCAAGCCCACTTCCAGCCCAATGTCTCGGTAGACGAGATTGAACAGGTCTTCCACCTGAAGCGCGCCCAGCCGCTGCTCCAGGTGTTTACGGCCCTGTTCCACGGCGGTTTCGAGGGCGTTTTGGTGCGTCTGCTCGTGTTGCGCGAGCTGGCCAACGATACCGCTTCGTCCGCGTTTTCGCGCGCCGACATCAATACCAAGCTGGCCTATATGCTGCCGGAGAGCCTGGAAACGGTGCTGATGCGCCTGCGCTCGAACCAGCTGCTGGCCTGGGATGCGCAGCAGGCGGTCTACCGCGTGACGCCGATGGCGCGCAATGTGCTGTCGGCCATCGACAGCCTGCTGGGCCTGGGCCAGACCGAGGACCAGGCTGAAATGGGCTTCCTGCTGTCCCAGGTGGCCGGCGCCCAGGCCGTGGGCGGCGTCACCGTCGAGCAGCTGCAGCATTTGCTGGGCCGCCTGGTCGACCTGACCGATGAATTCCGCGACGCCATCGCTTCCGGTTCCGAATTCCGCCTGCGCGCCTCGCAGGCGAAGTGGCACCTGGCGTGCGACTGGGTGGAGAAGGGCTCGGAAATCCTGCGCGCCATCACCTCGGACGAGCGGGCCGACGCGGCCACCCACCGCGCCGCCCAGGCCATCGGCCGTGCCCAGAGCCAGCTGCTGAATATGCAGGGCATGTTCTCGCGCGCGCTGAACCAGATCGAACGCCAGCGCGTGCATCTGGGCCAGTCCGGCCTGTCGACCACCGATATCAAGCGCTGGTTGCTGGAGCACGAGGACCTCGCTTCGCTGGCGGAAGACGCCATCGACCAGCCGGCCAAGCCGCTGTTCATCACGCCCGCCGAGATGATCGACGTGGCCGAAACGGAGCTGATGGCCGAACGCGCCGGCAACACCGGCGAGGGCGGCCTGCCGACCGGCCAGGATGCGCCGACCACGATTAACGATACGCCCGCCATGCAAAAAGAACTCGATGACTGGCTGGACCGCCTGTCGGACTTCGCCAACCTGAATAACTTCCCCAGCATCGCCGATGGCGCGCCGAAGCAGATTCCGGTGCACGAATCGCTGCTGCCGGCCAGCTTCGCCGTCGCGTCCTACCGCGCCTCGCTGCTGCCGCTGCTGGGTGACGCGGCCGAGGCCAGCCTGCAGGGCGCGACCGCCGAACTGGCGCGCCTGCCCCTCACCTTCACGCCGACCGACACCATGGTCAAGCTGCCCGATCTCGAAATCGCGGCCATCTCCATGGCATCCCTCTCACTAGATCTGGAAGAAAGCGGCAAGGCCGATGAATGACGATTCCCAAATCCTGATTGCGCGCCTGTTGACGCATCAGACCCTGCGCCGCGACGACCGCCTGGTCAAGCGCGCCCTGTCCGACGAGCAGTTCCGCGCCGAAGTCGATGCGCGCCTGACGGCCTGCGGCCTGAAGCTGCTGGACAATGTCTACGCCGACCACGTCACCCTGTGCCTGCACCGCGCCATCGAGCCGAAGGTGTTCGGCGCGCGCGACACCTGGCAGAACAATAATTTCGGCCTGGCGCGCGATGGCGTGGCCTTGCTGGTGGTGCTGTGGGCGCTGATCATCCTGCCCAAGCGCGAGCGCCAGGAAACCCACCAGCACGCCGACGACGACCAGAACGATATGTTCGGCCAGGAGAAGCCGGTGCCGCGCGCGGAGGACACTTCGATCGGCATCCCTTACAAGGCGCTGCTGGCCGACTTCGGCGACAAGCTGGGCAAGAAAACCCGTATGGACATGAACCTGGGCATCCTGTCCAAGCTCGGTTTCATCGAGCGCCGCGGCGACATCCTGGTGGAAGGTCCGCTGCTCGACCTGCTGATGGATACCGACCTGCTGAAGGAGCGCATCATCAACGGCGCCCTGGCCGACGTGTTCAAGCGCGTGCCGGACCAGGTGGTGCATATTCCGCGCGCCGTGCTGGTCGCCGCCAACGAAGCCGTCATCGAAGCCGATGCTGCTGCGTCCACCGAACACCCGAATCAGGACTGATCCATGTTTCACATCAAATCGCTAGAGCTGGTCCACTGGGACTACTGGCAGCGCATCAAGAATATTCCGCTGGATGCGAAGATCATCACCATCGCCGGCCAGAACGGCTCGGGCAAGACCACCTTGCTCGACGCGCTGCGCACCCTGTTCGGCCTCGATTGCTCGATGGGCCGCACCTACAAGCACTATGCGCGCCACTCCGGCCAGCAGACCGCCTGGCTGCGCGCCGTGGTGGATAACCGCGCCGTCGGCAAGCAGCTGTCCAACCGTCCTTTCCGCGGCAGCGGCTTCTTTTCCGACGACGATGTGACCCTGTTCTGCCAGATCCAGAAGAACGGCGGCGACTGGAAGCGCCAGTACCTGATGCGTCCGGGGAATGTCGAAATCGAGGAAGTCACCGAAGCCAACGACTGGCTGGGCGTGGAAAACTACCGCAAGCGCCTGGCCAATGCCGGCCTGTCGCCGGCCATGGCCAAGGTGCTGGCGCTGGAGCAGGGCGAAACCGACAAGCTGTGCGAATACGCGCCGCGCCAGTTGCTGGACCTGGTGTTCCAGGTCTTCGGCGACAAGGAAGTGCTGGACGCCTACGACGAGGCCAAGCGCCACCAGCGCGATACCGAGGAGGAGTTGAAACGTTTCGAGGCGGAGCTCGATGGTTCGCGCGCCAATCTGGAAGGCCTGCGCCTGCGCGTGGCCAACTACCACCAGTGGGAAGGCCTGCACAAGGAGCGCCGCAATCTGCAGGAGGAAGTGCTGCCGTCGCTGGAATACCACGAGGCGCGCGAGAAATCCGGCAATATCGGCAAGCAGCTGCGCGAGGCGCGCAAGCCGATGGCCCAGGCCGACCAGCAGTTGACCGACAAGCGCAATGAAGTGGCGCGCCAGGCCAAGGCACTGACGGATGCGCAGCAGCAGGAAACCCTGCTGGAACAGGAATCGACCGTGCTGCAGGGCCGCCTGTCGCAGATCAACACCAAACTCAAGCCGCTGGACAGCCTGATCGAGCAGAAAAACCGTCTGCAAAAATTGGCCGCCGAAGCGGGCGCCGATGTGGCCGACGTGGCGGCCCAGCTGGAAGCCAAGGAAGCCGAGCTGGCCAAGCTGCGCGCCTCGCGCGACGCCGTTTCGGCCCGCATCGCCAGCGACAAGACCACCATCTCGGCGCTGCAAGGCAAGACCGCGATGCCGGAGCCGGACAATGTGCGCGCCATGCGCCGTGCCCTGCGTGACGCGAACATCCCGCACGATATGCTGTCTGATATCGTGGAAGTGACCGATCCGAAATGGCAGGGCGCCGTCGAGGGCGTGCTGGGGGGCTATGCCTCCGTGGTGCTGCTGGAGAATGCCTCCGACGCCTCGGCCGCCTACCGCCTGGCCGAGAAGGAGCGCTACCGCCACTTCATCGTGCCGGAACTGGTGACGGCGCAGCAGGCCAAGAACGAGAGCCTGCTGTCGGTGGTGCGCTTTACCGCCAAGGCGCCGGTCTGGCTGATCGAGCAACTGGCGCGCATCACCCGCGTCGACTCGGTGGAAGACGGCGCCAAGCTGGGGAATATCGAAGAGTGGATCACGCCCGAGGCTTACCACCGCGAACGCCGCGGCGGCCGCTCCCTGTTCGTGGAAGCCTCGCGCTACCGCTTCGGTTCCGCCGGCCGCACCCAGCGTATGGATGCGATCCAGAAGAACCTGCCGTCGCTGGAAGCCGAGGAAGACAAGTACACCCTGCAGATCAGCAAGCTGGTGTCCGAAACCAGCGCGCTGAAAGCCCGCGTGGCCGGCGTGGATGCGGTCAAGGAACTGAGCGCGCGTGCCGACGAATTCGACGAAGCGGCGCGCAACGCCGTGCCGCTGCGTTCCGAGCGCACCGAAGTCGGCGGCCGTCTGGGCGAGCTGCAAAGCCTGATGAAGAACGCCACCGTGGCGCGCACCCGCGCCGACACCACCTGGCAGAACGCCCGCATGGCGCTGTCGGAGGCGGAGGCGGGCATGCGCCTGAACTACAAGCGTCAGCTGGAGCAGCGCAGCGACCATGCGCGCGCCTTGCTGGCCCTGCGCCGCCAATGGCGCCATCTGCCGGGCGCATGGCGCAAGCCGGCGCGCCGCCAGGCGCTGGTGGCGCAGCACCAGAATGCCCACCAGGTCGACCTGCGTATCGCCAGCCTGCAGGCCAGCCTGGCGCGCGACGACTGGGAGCTGGATGCGACCGTGATCGACCAGTACACGCGCTTGAACGAACAGCTCTCCAACCGCAAGCTGGAAACGGAGGAGCGCCGCTACCAGAACAACCGCGCCATCGAGGCCACGGCCAATGCGCGCGGCGCCTACATCGAGCGTCTGCGCTACACCATCAAGGCCTACTCCAAGAACATCAAGGAGCTGGGCGAGCTGGCGAATATCGAGGTGCACGCCGATCCGGTCAAGCTGGAGAACGACGACCTGCTGCTGTCGCAGGCCGGCCTGCATGTGCGCTTCAAGTTCGACGGCAAAGGTCCGATCGGCATGAACGACGGCGAAGCGTCCGGCGGCCAGCAGGTGATGAAGTCCCTGGTGCTGCTGATTGGCCTGCTGAAATCGGAAGATGGTTCCGGCGGTTTCGTGTTCATCGACGAACCGTTCGCCCACTTGGATATCCGCAATATCCAGCTGGTCGGCGAGTTCCTGAAGAACACCGACGCCCAATACCTGATGACGACGCCGCTGACCCATAATACCGACGTCTACGACCCTTCCGAGCTGACCCTGATCACCAGCAAGAAGAAAAAAGACACGCAGTGGGCGCAGCCGATCTTCGTGCTGCAGCGCCGCCAGAGCGAGCAGGCTGCCGCCTGATCCGCCGCTCCCGAGAAAGCCGGTGCTTGACACCGGTTTTCTTTTGGTCTTTAATTTCTGTAACGACAGAAATTAAAGAATTGAGGAAAATAATGGAGCTCAGCCCAACCGAACAGAAATACATCCTGCACTGGGGCGAGATGGGCACGCGCTGGGGCGTGAACCGCACCGTGGCGCAGATCCATGCCCTGCTGTTCCTGGCCAACGAGCCGCTGAACGCGGAGGAGATCGCACTTACCCTGGCGGTGGCGCGCTCGAATGTCAGCAACAGCCTGAAGGAACTGCAAAGCTGGGGGCTGGTGCGGGTGACGCATGTGATGGGCGACCGGCGCGACCATTTCCTGGCCCTGCACGATGTATGGGAAATCTTCCGGGTCATCATGGAGGAGCGCAAGCGCCGCGAAATCGATCCCACGCTCAGCGTCCTGCGCGAATGCGCGATCGAGGCCGAGGACGACAAGAAAATCTCGCCCGCCACGCGCCAGCGCATGGGCGAGGTGCTGGGCTTCCTGGAGATGCTGGGCGACAGCTACGAGGATTACAAGCGCCTGCCGCAGCCCCTGCTGAAGCGCTTCCTGAAGATGGGCGGCAAGGTGGCCCGTCTGCTCGGCAAGGAAGGGAAGTAGGCCATGGACAGCGGCATCGGCCCGCGCGGCGAGGGGGAGCTGTTCCGCAAGGTGCTCGGCGCGGAATGGGACAAGCTGCATCCGGATATCCAGCGCCGCTTCGACAAGAATCCGGCGCCAGGCAAGCCGCTGCGCTATGCCGGCCGCTTGAGCGAGCTGCGTTCCTCGGTTTTCGGCAAGCTGCTGGGATTCCTGTCCGGTCCTCTGATCGAGGGCGCGCTGATTCCCCACGACGACTTCGATTTTCCGGTCGATATCGAAGTCTATTCCAGGCCGGGTTGCGCCTATATCTTCAAGCAGCGCATCTACCGCCTGCACCGGCGCCGGCCTGTCCGTTTCACCTCCTATATGGCGGAAAGCGAGAAGGGCGAGGTGCTGGAGTATGTGGGCCTGGGGCTGGGCATGAAACTGCTGCTGCGGGTCGAGGATGGCAATCTGCATTTCACCAGCGATGGCTATTTCTGGCAGATCCTGGGCTGGCGCATGCCCTTGCCCGACCTGCTCACGCCGGGCAAGACCTTTCTTTGCCATTGCAACGAGGCGCCGAACCGCTTCAATATCCGCATCGAGATCCGGCACATGCTGTTCGGCACCAGCTTCGTGCAGGCCGGCGTGTTCCACGAAAAAACAGAAGGAGGGCAGGCATGAATATGCATTTGCTGGCTTTGCAGCTCATGGCGCTGCAGGGCTGTCTTGGGGCTTTCGATACGCTCTACCACCATGAGCTGAGCGAGGCGCTGCCGCAGCGCGTGACGGCGCGCCTGGAGCTGTCGATCCACGCGGCGCGCTCGCTGATTTACAGCCTGCTGTTCACCGGCCTGGCATTCTGGACCTGGCAGGGCGCCTGGGCCTGGGTGCTGCTTGGCTTGTTCGTGGTCGAAATCGTGCTGACCTTGTGGGACTTCGTGATCGAAGACCGCAGCCGCCTGCTGCCTGCCACCGAGCGCGTGACGCATACCGTGCTGGCGGTGAATGGCGGCGCCTTTATCGCCCTGCTGGCAATGAATATGCCGCAATGGCAGGCCGCCGAAACCGGCCTCGCTTATACGCCGCATGGCGGCCTGGGCGTCTTCCTGGCCTTGTGCGGCGTTGGCGTTGGCCTCTCGGGCTGGCGCGATGCGCTGGCGGCGCGCCGCTTGTGGCGCCTGGCTGCCGAGGAGGAGGGGGCGGAGGAGACGCTGCGCTTCGGCAGCGCTGCCAAGCGCTTCCTGCTGACGGGCGGCACCGGCTTTATCGGCCAGCTGCTGGTGCGGGCCTTGCTGCGCGACGGCCATGAAGTGATCCTGCTGGCGCGCAGCCCGAAACAGGCGGCATGGACCTTCGATGGCCGTGTGAGCTGCGTGGCATCGCTGGACGAGCTGCCGGCCGCGCGCCGCATCGATATCGTCGTTAACCTGGCCGGCGCCACCATTCTGGGCCGGCCCTGGACGGCGGCGCGGCGCACCGAATTGCGCCGCAGCCGCGTGGCGCTGACGGAAAAGCTGGTGGCGTGGATGGCGCGCGCGGAACATAAGCCCGACTTACTTTTGTCGGCTTCGGCCATCGGCTACTACGGCCGCCAAGCCGTGGACGATACCTCGGAATTGAACGAGGATGCGGCGCCGCAGGATATCTTCATGTCCCGCCTGTGCAGCGAATGGGAGCAGGCCGCGCGCGGCGCCGAGGCGCACGGCGTGACGGTGGTCCGCATGCGCTTTGCCCTGGTGCTGGGCCAGCGCGGCGCCTTGCCCATGCTGCTGCTGCCGGTGCGCCTGGGACTGGGCGGACGGCTGGGCAGCGGACGGCAGACCATGGCCTGGATTCATGTGCGGGATCTGCTGGCCGGCATCGCCCACCTATGCTGCCTGAACGAGCAGGGAAGGCTGGAAAGCGGCGCTTTCAATTTCGCGGCGCCGGAATCGCTGCCGCAGCTGGCATTCAGCCGGACGGCGGCGCGCCTGGCGCACCGTCCCTGCCTGTTGCCGACACCGGCCTGGCCGTTGCGCCTGCTGCTGGGCGAGCAAACGGACTTGCTGCTGGAAGGGCAGCGCGCGGTGCCGCGGCGGCTGCGGGCCAGCGGCTTCCGCTTCCGCTATCCCGGCCTGCAGGGCGCGCTGGCCAGCTTGATGTGATTTACTCGGCGTCCGGCAGCGGCTTTTGCGTACGGCGCCAGCGCAGCAGGCCGGCGGAGAAGACGCCGATGAAGCCCAGCATCAGGCCGAAGGCGATGGCCCTGGCCGGCGCGCGCATCAGCGTCACTTGCGACATCGCTTGCGGGACTGCGGCGCGGCTGTTCATATACAGCTCGACACCGATCGACAGCACGGCCGCCGCAAACAGCAGGCAGACCAGCATGCCGAAGCGCGGGTAGGGCGTGAAGTAGAAGCGCAGGCCGCGATTTTCAAAGCGCGTGCGTTTCAGGCTGAATGCGGCCAGCCAGCCGCCGCCGACGGCGCCCGCCGCCAGGAAAGAGAGGGCGCCGGTATCGGGCAGCATGGAGGCGGCCAGGGCCAGCAGCAGCGCACTGCAGACCGCCACGCCCATGACATGGCGCCAGGCCAACGATTCCTGCCGCCGGAAGATCTGTTTCAGGCGCAGGTAGATGCGCCATACCAGCAGGGGAATCAGGATGAGCAGGGCAAGAGTGGTCAGTTCCATGTAGGCGGTCGCGGAAATCGGCAAAAACAGGATTGTACAGGGATCGGCTTTGTAACTTTATGTGATTGACATTTAGCATTCGCTTGCCCAAACTCGTCCGTTCCTTTCCAAAACGAATGAACGGAATACCATGACTTCTCGTACTTCCCCGCTGCTGGCCATGGGCCTGATCGCCGCCGCGCCGCTGGCCGGCGCGCAGACCGCTTATCAGACACCGCCCGCAGCCCTGCAAGCCATTGTCGATGCACCGCGTCCGCCGCAGTTGAAACTGAGCCCGAAGCGCAATCTGGCGGCCATGATCGCCACCCCGGCCCTGCCAAGCATCGCGGAAGTGGCCCAGCCCGAGCTGAAGCTGGCCGGCCTGCGCATCCATCCGCGCAGCTATGCCAGCAGCCGTTTCAACTTCGGTTCCGGCCTGGCCCTGCTCGATATCGATACGCAGAAGGAAGTACAGATCGCCGGCCTGCCGCAGAATCTGCGCCTGGCCGAAATGGCCTGGTCGCCCGACCAGCGCTACCTGGCCTTTACCCACCTGGGCAAGGACGATGGCGTGGGCAAGGCCGCCGGCATGGAGCTGTGGCTGGTGGATGTGGCGGCGCGCAGCGCGAAGAAACTGCTGAACCAGCCGTTGAACACCGTGATGGACAAGGGCTTCCACTGGCTGCCCGACAACAAGGGCCTGCTGGTGCAGCTGAAGCCGGCCGGTAACCACGTGCCGCCGGCCGGCACCGGCATTCCGACCGGTCCTGCCACCCAGGATAGCGCGCCCGGCGGCGCCAAGCAGTTGCGCACCTATCCGGATCTGCTGAAGAACGAGGCCGACGCCAAACTGTTCGAGCATTACGTCACCGTGCAGCTGGCGACGGTGGACCTGAACGGCAAGGCCAAATTGATCGGCAAGCCGGAGCAGTTCTCCGAAGTGAGCATTTCGCCCGACGGCAAACACCTGCTGACCGAAGTGCTGGAACGTCCCTATTCCTACCTGGTGCCGGCCAACGATTTCGCCAAGCGCGTCGAAGTGCGCGCGCTGGATGGCAAGGTCGAACACACCGTCGCCAAACTGCCTTTGCAGGAAGGTCTGCCACCGGGTAATGACGCGGTGCCGACCGGCGTGCGCCACCCAAGCTGGCGTGCCGACGCGCCAGCCACCCTGGTCTGGGCCGAAGCCCAGGACGGCGGCGACCCGGCGCAGAAAGCCGAGATCCGCGACGCCGTGTATATGCAGGCCGTGCCGTTTAACACTGCGCCGCGCCTGCTGGCGAAACTGGGCAGCCGCTATGCCGGCATCGTCTGGGGCCGTGGCGACGTGGCCCTGCTCAATGAGCGCTGGTGGAAGAACCGCGCCGCCAAGCAGTGGAAGATTGCGCCCGACCAGGCCGCGAGCGCGCCGGAGCTGGTCTGGTCCGGTTCTTCGGAAGACCGCTACAACGATCCGGGCAAGCCTGTGACCCGTCCCGATGCCGCCGGCCATGCGCGCCTGGTGCTGGGCGCCGACAATACCATCCTGCTGGCGGGCGCCGGCGCCACGCCGGAAGGCGAGCGTCCCTTCGTCGACCGTTTCAGCCTGAACACCAAGAAGAAGGAACGCCTGTTCCAGAGCGAAGCGCCATATTACGAGAATGTGCTGGCGGTGCTCAACGACGACGGCAGCCGCCTGCTGTCGACGCGCGAATCGCCGAGCGAGCGTCCCAATTTCTATCTGCGCCAGCTGGGCGCGGGCAGCGCCGCGCAGCTGACGGCACTGACCCATATGCCGCATCCGCTGCCGCAGCTCAAGGATGTGCAGAAAGAGCAGATCCGCTACAAGCGCGCCGACGGCGTGGACCTGACCGCCAACCTGATGCTGCCGCCGAACTACGACGTCAAGCGCGACGGCCCGCTGCCGCTGCTGATGTGGGCCTACCCGCAGGAGTTCAAGTCGGCCAGCGCCGCCAGCCAGACCACCGGCTCGCCGTATAAGTTCAATGCCGTCAGCTACTGGGGGCCGGCCGCCTTCCTCGCCATGGGGTATGCGGTGCTGGACAATCCATCCTTCCCGATCGTGGGCAAGGGGGATGAGGAGCCGAACGACACGTATCTGCCGCAGCTGGTGGCCGACGCCGAAGCGGCGGTGGACGAGGTGGTGCGGCGCGGCGTGGCCGAGCGCCACCGCATCGCCATCGGCGGCCATTCCTATGGCGCGTTCATGACCGCCAATCTGCTGGCCCATACCCGCCTGTTCCGCGCCGGCATTGCGCGCAGCGGCGCGTATAACCGCACCTTGACCCCGTTCGGCTTCCAGGCGGAAGACCGGCCGTTCTGGAAGGCGCAGTCCACCTACCAGACCATGTCGCCCTTCAATAACGCCGACAAGATCAAGGATGCGCTGATGCTGATCCACGGTGAGCAGGACAACAACTCCGGCACCTTCCCGATCCAGAGCGAGCGCATGTTCCAGGCCGTGAAAGGCCTGGGCGGCACGGCACGGCTGGTGATGCTGCCGAACGAGTCGCACGCCTACCGCGCGCGCGAATCGATCATGCACATGCTGTATGAATCCAACCAGTGGCTGGACAAGTACGTCAAGAACGCCAAGCCCTGAACAGGCGCGTAGAATAAGGGTTCATGCATCCCAGCTTAGCTAAGCACTTAGGTAACTATTTTTACCGGAGTCGAACATGAACCCTTGCATCCCTCCCGAGTACCGGGCGCACCGCGCGCCCGATCTGCCGGTGCCGGTGGATGAGCCGCAGCCCGAGCCGCAGCCCGTCCACCCCCACCATCCGCACGCGCCCGTCCCGCAGGACGATCCGGTGCCCGACCATAATCCCAGCGCGCCGCGCGCAGCCCTCAGGCTTTAGAGCCCGTTTCAACACGGCCATGGCGTTGTTGCAGCTCCTCGCCGTGCAGGCGCACTGTCTTCGTCGCTGCGCCTGGCCATGTCCGTGTTGAAATGGACTCTTAGTCGAAGGCCCAGGTGTAGAGTACGTCGAGGGCGTTGTTGGTGCCGGTCTGGAATTGCAGGGTGATGCGCGAATTGAGCTTGTAGCGCAGCTTGACCAGACTGGTGGCGCTGCCCGTGCCTTGCTCAAAGCTGAGGTAAGCGCGCGAGGACAGGCGTTTGCCGACCGTGACCACCGTGCTTTCCAGCCCCTTGGCCTGCGACACGCCCAGTTCGTCCAATCCCACCTTGTTGGCCAGGCTGCCGCCGCTGCCGCCGAACAGCGCGCCCGCCGCTGTCCCGAGCAAGCCCATTTCATTGCCCGCCACATCGGCCATGCCGTGGCCCAGCACCAGCCAGGAGAGCTTCTCGCTGTCCGGCACCGTGGGCGTGGAGACCAGCTTGGCCGATGGCGCCAGCGCCGTGCCGCGCACTTCGACGCCGGCTTCCACATTGGTTTCGCTGAGCTGGCTGTCTTCCGGACGCTTGCGCACGGCCAGGATGTTCAGGCCCGGGTTGTCGTAAGCGCCGGTGAAGTTGATCACGCCGCGTTCGATGGCCAGACGCTGGCCGTAGGCGGCATAGGTGCCGCTGACGACCCGGATGCTGCCGTTCACGCGCGGCGCGCGGCGGTCCTGCACGCGTACCCGCACGGCGCCGGCCAACTGGGCGTCCAGGCCCTTGCCTTTGAGGTAGAAGTTGTCGCCCAGGTCCGCTTCCAGATCCACGTTCAGCGGCAGCGATTTGCTGTCGGCTTTCGGCGCCGGCTTGCCGCGGCCGAGAATCACCACGTCGTCGCTGATGGTGGGCGTGTCCTGCGAAGGCAGTTCGATCGAGGCGCGGTCGGCACGGAACTTGCCGTCCAGCTGGAAGTGCTTGGCATCGCGCACCAGGGTGCTGGAGCCGCTGAGCACCAGGGTGCGGTCGGGACGGGCCAGCACTTCGAGCTTGTCGGCCGCCAGCTTGAGCTGCATGGTGGCTTCGGCATTGGCGAAACGCAGCCAGCCGTCGGCCTGGGCGCTGCCTTGCACGCCTTCGAAGCGCAGGCGCTGCAACTGCAGCTGGTCGCCCGCCAACTGCGCCTGCAACTGGCCGTTGCGCAGGCGGATGCCTTGCTCGGCCCAGTTCACCACCAGCTTGTCGCCAGTGACGCTGCCGTTCAAGGTCGGCGCGCCGACCGTGCCGCCGCCGCTGAAATTGGCTTTCAGCGCGCCGTCCAGTTCCAGGCTCGGTATGCCGATCAGCGGCGCCAGCCAGGCCAGCGAAGGCATGTCCACATTGCCATTCAGGGTCAGCGCGCTGTCGTGCGGGATGCGGCCGTCGCGCAACTGGGCGGTGGCGTCGGCGCTGGCCTTGCCGGCGCGCGCGCCATCCAGCAGCACTGTGGCGCGCAACTGGTTGCCCGCCACATTCACGCGGGTATCGAGCTGGCGCAGGCCGAGGGCCACCGGCTTGTCGCCGCCGGTGACGGTGATGTCGCCTTTCTCGCGGAAGATATGCAGGCTGCCGTCCAGCGCCGGGGCCGCGCCCTTGGCAGCGGGCGCCTGCATGTCCAGCGCCCAGTCGGCGCCGATGGTCAGGTCGCTGATGATGCTGTCGCGCCAAGCCTGCGACATCTGCGCCAGGTAGCTGGCCGGCACGCCGGCCGCCGCACCACGGCTGCGCCAGTGCGCGCCATTTTTCTCCAGGTTCTCGATGCGCACGCTGCCATCGGGCAGCTTGATCACGGCATTGGACAGGGCGATCTGTTCCGGCTTGGCCAGTCCGGCCGGGCCGCTGCCCGGCGCACCGGCCAGGCGCAGCGGCGCCGGCGCTTGCAGCGTGAGCGCGTAGCGGCCCTTGTTCTGCAAGGCTTCCAGCGTGCCGTTCCAGGCATCCTTGGCCCAGCCGCCGCGCAGGCGCAGGCTGGCGTCGAAGTCCTGGCTGACGGCGCTCAGCTGCAGGCTGTGCGCGCCGACCGTGCCGCTGCTTTGCAGGCGCGCGCGGTCCACCGTCGTTCCGGGTCCGGCATAGCCGTTGATTTCCACATCCGCCGCCAGCGCGTCGTTCGCTTCCATGCCGCCCAGGTTGGCGCTGGCGCGCAGGGTTTTCAATTGCTGCTGGCCGGGCAGGCGCAGGCTGCCGCCATCGAGGCTGAAGGCGAGGGCGGGGCGCGCCATGCTGCCGCTTAGCGCGCCGCTGCCGCGCAGCTGGCCGCCGAAGTCGGGGCCGAGGCTGGACAGCTGGGGCGCATCGAGCTTCCATTCCAGCCGGTCCTTGGCGCCGCCGAAGCCGCCCTTGGCCTGCAAGGCATTCGGTCCCAGATGCAGATCGAGGTCGGCGTTGTCGATGCGGGCCGCATCGGCCGTCAGCCGCGCGTAGCCGGACAGCGGCGCGCCGGATAAGGTGGATGGCTGCAATTTCAGATCGAGCTTGCCGCGCCAGTCCTCGGCCAGCCGTCCGCTGGCGCTGAATTCCGCGCCGATATTGCCGCCCATGCCGACGCCGAAAGCGGCCGGGTTGAAGCGGCTGGCGCTGCCCGCCACTTTCAGTTCAGGCTTGCGCTGGGCATCGAGTCCCACTTCTCCGCTGGCGTGCAGCAAGCTGTCCGGCGCGCGCGTCTTCGCCGTGGACAGCGCCAGGCCGCGCGCATCAGCCGTGAAGGTGGAGCGCGGCGCAGTGAAGCTGCCGCTGGCGACGCCGCTGGCGCTCACCGCGCCCAGCAGGCTGCTGCTGACGATGGCCAGTTGCGGCGCATCGAGCTTCCAGTTCAAACTATCGTTCGGCGCGCCGAAGCTGCCGCGCACTTCGGCTATATTCTTGCCCAGCGCCAGGCGCGCATCGACGGCGTGCACGCGCTGCGCATCGGCCTGCAGCTTGCCCGCGCCGGACAGGGGCTGGCCCAGCAGGCGGCTCGGTTTGAAGGCGAAATCGGCGGCCACCTGCCAGGCCGGTTCCAGCTTGCCGCTGGCGCGCACCTCGGCGTTCAGGTCGGCGGCCGGATAGCTGCCCAGCACCGAAGGATCGAAACGTGCCGCCGTGGCCGTGGCCTTGAAGGCCTTGCCGTCTTTCAGGCTGGTTTCGCCGCTGGCGCTGATGCTGCCCTGTTTCGCCAGCAGGCGCAGTTGCTGCACGCGCAGCAGCTGGTCGGCCAGCGTGGCTTGCGCATCGAGGCGCAGGCCGGCTTGCGCCAGCGCGGCGCTGAACTGGTGCTGCTTGCCGTCGCTGTGCGCTTTCAGTTCGCCGGCAATGGCAGTCTTGTTGGCGCTGGCGTGGATGGCGCTCAGATCGAGGCGGTCGGTATGCAGGCGGAAGTCGGCCACCTCAATGGCGTTGCTGTCGGCATTGCGCTGCACGCTGCCGTTGCCCTGGAACTTGCCGGCCGCGCCGAGATCGATCAGCACCTCGTCCAGCGTGGCTTTCGCCAGCGTGCCGCCCAGGCGCGCGCCGACGCTGCGCAGCGGCAGGCGCTGTTTGTCGAGCGGGCCGGCGTCACCCTGGTTCATCAGCGCCAGGCTGCCGGACAATTTTTGTCCCGGCGCCACCGCCGCCTGCAGATGCAGGTTCAGGTCGGCCTTCGGCCACAGCGGATCGAAACGGGCCGGATCGACGCCGCGCGCCTTGATATCGGCCGTGCGCAGGATCACCGGATCGAAAGGCGCCAGCGTCAGCGTGGCCTCGCCATTGGCGTTCGGCGAGGTGCCCTTGGCCTGTACCGTCAGCACTTGCAGATTGCCGCCGACGGCGGCGTCCAGCCGCGCCGCTTTCACGCCGGCCGGCGGCGTGGTTTGGCTCAGGCTGGCCTGGCCGTTCAGCGCGAAAGGCGCTTGCGTGGCGATGGTGGCTTGCGCATCGACGCGGCCGATCTGCGTCAGTGCGCTGGCGCCCTTCAGTTGCCATTGCTTGCCGTCGCCGTGCAGCTGCAGGCGCAGCGCCGTGATGTCGTTGCGGCTATTGTCCATGCCGAGCAGGGTCAGGCGCTGCAGGCGCGCGTCGGCGATGCTGAGGCGGAAGGGCGGCGCCAGCGAAGTAGGCATGGTGGCCGGCTTGGAAGGACCGATGCTGCGCACCGTCACGCCCTCCACATGCAGCTCGCTGATGGCGATGCCTTCCGAGAAGTACTGCAGGGGCGACCAATTGATGTCGATATTGTCGGCCGTGACGATGCTGTCTTCGCTGCGGTAGACGATGTGGCCCAGGTGCATGCGCCCATACAGCGAGCCGCTGACACCGCTGACCACGATCTGGCCGCCGCTGGCGCTGGCGATCTGCTGCATCAGGCGCTGCAAGGTGGTTTCGCGGCCCAGCAGCCACAAGGCGCCGCCCAGCACCACGACGGTGGCGCCGGCGCCAACCAGGGTACGGCGCAGCCAGCGCCGCTGCATGCGTGCGGCTGGCTGTGAAGATGGCGCGGAAGGAGGGTTCTTGCTATCGTCCATATCAGCCATCAGAAAGTAAAGCCCAGCGAGAAGTGGATGCGCATCTTGCGCGTCGCGTGGCCGTAGGCGAAATCGACATTGATCGGACCGACCGGGCTCTTATAGCGCACGCCGACGCCGTAGCCGGATTTGGGATGGATCGATTTCGGCGAGTCGGCCGCATTGCCCGCGTCGTAGAACACGGCGCCGCCCCAGGCGGGCTTGAACCAGTACTGGTATTCGGCGCTGGCGGTGGCCAGATAGCGCCCGCCCACCGTGGCCTCGCCTTCGCGCACGCCCAGTTCCTGGTAGGCGTAGCCGCGCACCGAGTTGTCGCCGCCGGCGCGGAACAGGAAGGTGGTCGGCACGCCATCCTTCTTGCGCGAAGCGAGCACGCCCACTTCGCCGCGCAGGATGACGCTGCTCTTGCTGTTGAGCGGGAGGTAGGTGATGCCGCGCACCGTGCTGCGCACGAAAGGTTCGTCGGTCAGCAGCGGCAGCAGGGCGCCGCCCAGCTGCGCGTTCAGCACATAGCCCTTGCTCGGGAACAGCAGATTATCCAGCTTGCGCCAGGTGACGGCATAGGTCAGCGGCAAGCTCTGGCTGCGGCTGGTGGGAATATGGTCGATCGATTTCGATTCGGTCAGGTACTGCAGGCTGATGCTGCGCTCCAGCCTTGGCGTGCCCCAGGCACGCTTGCCCTGCACGGAGGCGGTGCGCGTGATCTCGCCCTGGATATCGTTGCGTTCGACGGCCGCGCCGAAGCTGTCGTTATAGCCGTCGGCGGTGGTGGGGAAGTAGAAATCCGTGCGCGCCGTCTGGCGCTTGGTTTCCAGCGTCAGCGCGCTTTTCATCTTCAGGCCGAACACCGACAGATCGTCGTAGTTGACCTGGGTGCGGGCGCCGGTATTGGTGCTGAAACCCAGACCCACGCTGGCGTTGCGGCGCTTGTTCTCGCTCACGCGCACCAGCAGCGGCAAGGGCGCCATGGCGCTGGCGGCCGTGGGCTGGGGCTGGCCTTCCTGGCGCGCTTCGGCCGCTTCCAGCTGCTCGCCGATCACGGCCGACATATCGGCGCTCACTTCCACGCCGCTGAAATAGCCGGTGTCCTGCAGGCGCGCCTGGTAGGCCTGCAGCGCCGCCTCGTTGTAGTAGTCGCCGGGATGGATCTGGTTCAGGTTGCGCACCACCGATTCCGGATAGCGGCGCAAGCCTTCGATGCGCAATTCGCCGAAGCGCATTTCCGGGCCGCTGTCGAGCACCAGGTGCAGCAGCGCCTGGTGGGTGTCGGGATCGACGGTGGCCTGGCTTTCGCTGAGCTGGGCGCGCGGATAGCGGGTCTGCATCAGCTGGCGCAGGATGCTGCGCTTGGCCGTTTCCCACTCGTCCTGGCGGAAGACGGCGCCTGCGGGCAGGGTCCAGCCGGCCTTCAGCGCTTCCTTATCGAAAGCCTCGCCGCCGCTGCTGGCGAAACCTTCGAGGACGATCTCGACTTCGCCCACGCGCACCGGTTCGCCCGGCTGCACTTCGACCACCACCGTCGGCGTGGCTTCCGGCGTGTCGACGCGCACGCTGAGTACGGGCGAGTAGTAGCCGGCCGTGGCGACCAGGGTGCGGATCTGTTCGGGCGCGGTGCGCACCAGGCGCTGCAGCTGGTCGCGGTCCATGCGCGCATTGCCGCGGAAGCGCAGCAAGTCCAGGTTCTGCTCCAGCAGCGTTTCCAGTTCGCCGGGCGCCTGAATGCGCACATTGTAGTGCAGCCCCTCGGCCGCCCAGGCGGCCAGCGGGAGGAGCAGGGCGGCCGCGCCCACCGCCATGCGCCGCAATACATTTCTCGCTACTTGTGCCAAAATTCGTGGTCCTGCCTTAATGTTCATGTCCACATGTTACCGGATTGGTACAGTGGATGGCGTCCCTGATAAGATTTACAGAAAGTTTCATATGTTAGCAACTGATACCGCACTGGTGCTGTTTAGCGGCGGCCAGGATTCCACCACCTGTCTGGCCTGGGCGCTGGAACGCTACCAGCGCGTGGAGACCATCGGCTTCGACTACGGCCAGCGCCACGCCATCGAACTGACGGTGCGTCCCTCCCTGCTGGAGCAGATGCGCGCCCACAAGCCGCAATGGGCGCAGCGCCTGGGCGAAGACCATATGATCGACCTGTCCCTGATCTCGGCCCTGTCGCAGACGGCCATGACCGAGGACATCGAGATCGTCATGCAGGAAAACGGCCTGCCGAACACCTTCGTTCCCGGCCGCAACCTGTTGTTCATGACCGTGGCCGCCACCCTGGCTTACCGGCGCGGCCTGACGGTGCTGGTGGGCGGCATGTGCGAGACCGATTTCTCCGGCTACCCCGACTGCCGCGACGACACCATGAAGGCGCTGCAAGTGGCGCTCAACCTGGGCATGGACACCCGCCTCAAGCTGGAAACCCCGCTGATGTGGCTGGACAAGTCACAGACCTGGGAACTGGCCCAGTCGCTCGGCGGCACCGGCCTGGTCGACATGATCCGCGCCTCCACCCACACCTGCTACAAGGGCGAACGCGGCGCCTTGCACGACTGGGGCTATGGCTGCGGCACCTGCCCGGCCTGCGAGTTGCGCGCGCGCGGCTACCGCCAGTTCGCGGCCGCCGCCGCCAGCAAGCCGGCCTGAGGTAGCAAGCAAGACGGAAGAGACTGGCAATCGCTTTGCCAGTTTCCATTGACTTTGCTCATAGGGCATGGGGTATTTCCCACAGCACATAATATTCATTGCGGGGCAGGGGGCTGTAACGTACTATGAATGCCACCCTCTGCTGGCAGGACGACTATGGACAAGCCCGCCCACCCCTCGCTGCGCGACCGCCTGCTGCATGGCTTGCTGCGGCCGGGCGTGTTGGCGGCCCTGGTGCTGGCGGTCTGCTCCGCAACCACCTGCGCGCTCTGGCTGGGCGCGCGCGCCGACGCCGAGCGTGAGGCGGAAACCGATTTCAACCACCGCGTCCGCGAACTGATCAACAGCATGGCCCAGCGCATGCAGACCTATGTGCAGGTGCTGTATGGGGTGCAGGGCTTGTTCGCCAGTTCCGGCAGCGTGGACCGCGAGGCATTCCGCATCTATCTGGCGGGCCAGGAGCTGAACCAGCATTTCCCCGGCGTGCAGGGCGTGGGCTTCATGCGCTGGGTGCCGGGCAGTGAACGCGAGGCGCATATCGCCGCCGTGCGGGCCGAAGGCTTTCCCGAGTATGCGATCACGCCGGCCGGCATCCGCCCGCAGTACGCGCCGGTGCTGTACCTGGAACCGTTCAGTGGCAGCAATCTGCGCGCCTTCGGCTTCGATCCGATGTCGGAGCCGATGCGGCGCATGGCGCTGGAACAGGCGCGCGATTCCGGCCTGCCGGCCATGACCGGCAGGCTGCGCCTGGTGCAGGAAAAACAGGAACCGGCCCAGGCCGGCTTCCTGGTGCTGCTGCCGGTCTACCGCAAGGGCATGCCGCAGCAGACCCTGGCGCAGCGCCGCGCCGCCATCGAGGGCTGGGTGTATGCGCCGTTCCGCATGGGCGACCTGATGGCCGGCATCGGCGGCGAACGCGGCGCCAGTCTCGATGTGGAAATCTACGATGGCAATAGCGTCGATCCGGCGCAGCGCATGTATGACAGCGCGGCCGGCGAACCGGCTGCCACGGCGCGCCAGACCACGCAGCAGATCAGCGTGGCCAGCCACCGCTGGACGGTGCGCATCGCCGCGCTGCCGGAGAGCTATAGTCTGCGCGATGAAAAGACCCAGCTGATCGGTATTGCCGGCCTGATGCTCAGCGTGCTGATGGCCCTGCTGGCCTGGCTGCTGGCGCAAAGCCGCGCGCGCGCCGGCCTGGCCCTGCACCACAGCCGCGAGCTGGCGGCCGAGCTGCAGGAAGGCCAGGCCAGCATGCAGGCCCTGGCCGACAGCGCCCAGCGCAGCCAGGCCATGCTGCGCAGCATTCTCGATTCCACCATCGACGGCATCCTGGTCGACGATTGCCGCGGCACGGTGCTGAATGTGAACCGGCGTTTCCGCCAGCTGTGGAATGTGCCCGAGCAGATGGATTGGCAGAACGATGGCCCGATCCTGATGGCCCATGTGGCGGGCCAGCTGGACCAGGCCGAACCGTTCCTGGAAGCGGGCAAGCAGCCGCACCGCGACAGCGAAGAGCGGCAAGCGCTGCTGCACCTGAAGGATGGCCGCGTGATCGAGCAGTTCACGCGCACGCTGCGCCTGGGCAGCGGCCAGGCACGGCTGTGGTCTTTCCGCGACATCACCGAGCGCACCCAGATCGACCAGCGCGAACAGACCCGGCGCCAGGTGCTGGAACTGCTGGCCACCGGTGCGCCGCTCTCGACCATCCTGGAAAGCGTGGTGCTGGGCATTGAGGCCGATAATCCTGCCATGCTGTGCAGCATTCTGCTGCTCGATGCCGAAGGCCGCCGTCTGCTGTTGGGCGCGGCGCCCAGCCTGCCGGCTTTCTTCAATGCCGCCGTGCACGGCCAGCCTGTGATGCTGGGCAACGGTTCCTGCGGCCAGGCGGTGGCGACCAACTGCCGCGTGATCGTCGAGAATATCCAGACCGACCCGCTGTGGCTGCGCCACCGCGACCTGGCGCGGCGCGCCGGGCTGGGCGCCTGCTGGTCCGATCCCATCCGCAGCTCCTCGGGCGCGGTGCTGGGCGCCTTCGCCATCTACAGCCGCCTGCCGCAGCGGCCCAGTGCGGCCAATATCACGCTGATCGAACAGGCCGCCCACCTGGCCGGCATCGCCATCGAACAGGCCCAGGCGGCGCAGGCGCTGCGCGTGGAAGAGGCGCGCTTCCGCAGCCTGTACGACAATGCGCCGGTGGCGCTGTGGGAGCAGGACTGGTCGGACGTGCGCGCCCGCCTGGTGGAGCTGGAAATGTCGGGCGTGGAAGACATCCCCGCCTATCTGCACAACAATCCCAGCCAGCTCAGGCACCTGGCCAGCCTGGTGCGCATCACCGACGTCAACGCCGCCGCCCTGCAGCAGGTCGGCGCGCTGCCCGGCCACAAGGATTTGTCGGCCCTGAGCCTGGCGCAGAACTTCGACCACAGCGCCTTGCCGGCCTTTGCGCGTGCGCTCACGGCCCTGGCCCAGGGGGCCCACCTGTTCGCCTGCGAAAGCAGCTTCCGCCGCCTGGACGGGGTGGGGCGGCAGAACGAGCTGACCTTGCTGGTCATGCCCGGCCATGCCCACAGCCTGGACTTCGTCATTGTCTCCACCGTCGACATCACCGAGCGCAAGCGCCTGAACGACGAACTGCTGCTGCTGGCCACCACCGATTTCCTGACGGGCCTGCCCAACCGGCGCGAATTCATGGCCCGCCTCGACGACGAGCAGGCGCGCTTGCAGCGCGATGTGGGCGAGCGCACAGCCGTGGTGATGCTCGACCTGGACCACTTCAAGCGCATCAACGACGAACATGGCCACGCCGCCGGCGACGCCGTGCTGCGCCATCTGGCCACGCAGATGCGCGATAGCCAGCGCAAGATCGATATGCTGGGCCGCGTCGGCGGCGAGGAATTCGCCGTGTTGCTGCCGGGGGCCGACCTGGCCGCCGCCGCCTCCTATGCCGAGCGGCTGCGCCAGCGCATCGCCAGCACGCCCTTGTTGCTGGGGGAACAGGAATTCACGGTGACGGTCAGCGTCGGCATCGCTGCCATGGATGCGCTCGACGCCAGCGGCGATGCGGCCCTGATCCGCGCCGACAAAGCCTTGTACCGTGCCAAGCGCGGTGGACGCAACCGGGTGGAAGTGGCGGGACGGGACAGCGTGGCGGCGGAAGCTGGCGCGGACGCGGGAGGAGAGACGGGAGGCGCGGCGGCAAAGGAGGCGGACCGGCCGGAGCCTCCTCCGGCCGCTTCCGCGTGAAACTGGATCAGATGGTGTGTTCCTTGAGATCGGCCTGGCGGCGTTCGCGGCGGCGCGACACCATATACCACAGGCCGAACAGGATCAGCAGCGGCAGCAGGAAGGGCGAGATGGCCGCCACCAGCACCACGGCCAGCAAGGCCAGGCCCGCCACCATCAGCACGCCCAGACCGGCGAACAGCAGGCCGACGAAGAGCGCTGCGCAGACGATGGCGACGGCCGCGATCACCAGGCCGCCGGCGCCGAAGATCAGGCTGAAGAGGGCGGCCAGCGGCCCCTCGTATTCGTCGCCGCCGAAACTCACGGTCCAATCGCCCACATCCAGCGTGTGCATGGCGGCGATAGCGAGAAGCACGATAACAGCGCAGGCGAGCAGTCTTTTCATGGCAAACCCCGTATGGTTGATTGTTCTGATGCCGTTTGGCATGGTTGTACTGTACTGCGCGCGGAACCGGCCGACGATGGGCTTGCGATGGACGGTGGATTTGGCGGGCCGAATGGGCGGTGAAACCGATGAATGGAGGAAATCCCAGCCTTGAACTTGCTTCAAGCTTGCCTATACTGAATACCTATCTTGCGCATGGAGGGTAATATGGCATGGCTAGCATTTGACGAGGATCAATCGTTATCCTCGGGAATCGGCAGAGCAGAGCGCCAGCGTAGCGCACTTGATTGTTCCGGCGGGCCCAAGGGGCCGCCGTCCGCGCCGCCGACGATTCCGCCCATTATTATCACTCCGTACAAGTACCAGACGCCGGAACCGGCCATCGACCCGCGCATCACGCCGCCCGGGCCACCGGTGCGGCCGCCGGGCCAGCCGGCGATCTATTTCCACTGAATACAGCCCGCTTCGGCGGGCTTTGTTTTGGGCGGGCTGGTATCATGGCGGCCTTTTTCCCGCCGCGAGTCCAGCATGAATGATTTTTCCGAACAGCAAGAAGACGATGTCCTGATCCAGGAAGACCGCCTCTGGCAGGGCAATGGCTGGACGGCGCGCGTCATCAAGAACGAGGACGACGATGGTTGGGCGGTGGCAATGATCAAGGATGGCGAACCGGAACCGGCCCTGGTCGGCCCCTGGACCATGGGGCGCGACAAGAAAAATCCCAAGCCGCTCGACATCAACGCCTTCCACACCCTGGTCAAGACGGCCAGCGAGGTGATCCGCCGCCACGAGCAGCAGCTGCATGCCCAGCTGCATAAATCCCTGCGCGTGGAGACGGAGCAGGGCAGCCTGACCGTCAAGCTCGACATTGTGCCGGACGAGGACGACCCGTATGCCTTGCTGAGCGCTGTCGACGCCTATGGCGAGCAACTGGCCCAGGTGCGCGTGGCGCCCAATTTCAAGCTCAGCGCGTCGAGCGCCGCGGCCTGGATCGAGAACGGCTTCCGCCGTCCCCACTGAGCGACCCAAGGTTGCGGCTTTGCCGCATCCGGAGCGGCTTTCGGCGGCCGGCGCGGGAATCCGCTGGCCCCGGCGGCGGCGCCCTGATAATATTTCCGTTGTGAATTATTTATCGTCCAGGGGAAATATGGAAAGCCGTTTGCGCCGTCTTGAAGCCGTCCAGTCCATGCTGCTCGAAATCGGCCAGCAGTCGGTCAGCTGCACCGATATCGCGCTCTTCCTGCAAGCCGTGCACGCGGCGCTGGGGCGCATCATGTACGCGGCCAATTTCTATGTGGCGCTGAACGATCGCGACGGCGAAGACAACAGCGTGCGCTTCGTCTACTTCGTCGACGTGCTAGACGATGCGCCCGATCCCGGCCAGCTGGTCAAACTGGCCTCGCCCGAGCAATCGCCGACGGCCTGGGTGATCCTGAACCGCCAGCCGCTGGTGATGACGGCCGAGGAACATATTTCGCGCGAAAGCGGCGGCGCCTTCGGCCAGGGCACGGTGGCCGAGCACTGGATGGGTTGTCCGCTGCTCGACCAGAACCACCAGATCCTGGGCGCCATCGTCATCCAAAGCTATGACGCGGCGCATACCTATAGCGAAGAAGACCAGGCCCTGTTCGCGCTGATCGCCAACTATGTGTCGAGCGCCCTGCAAGGCTTGCAAAGCATGGACCGGCTGGAGCGCGCCGTGCGCGAGCGCACGCTGCGCCTGGAGCATGAGGTGGCCGAGCGGCGCCGCGCCGAGAATCTGCAGCGTGCCCTGTACGAGATTGCCAGCCTGTCGGCCTCGGCGTCCGACGCGGGCGTGCTGTACCGCCGCCTGCATGAAATCATCAGCGAACTGGTGACGGCGCGCAATTTCCTGATCGCGCTCTACCATCCGGACAGCGCGGAAATCAGCATCCCGTATTTCGTCGATGAAAAAGATGCGGAAGCGCCCGTCAAGCGCTTCCACTACGGCATCGGCATGAGTTCCTACATCCTCCAGCGCAAGCAGGCCCAGCTGCTGGACGGCCCGGCCTATGCCGTCCTGCGCGCCGCCGGCGAGATCGACGAACCGCTCGGCAACGAAGACATCCGCAGCTGGATGGGGGCGCCCATGCTGCTCGGCGACCGCGCCTATGGCGTGATCATCGTGCAAAGCTATGACGCCTCGGTGCTCTACAGCCAGGCCGACCTCGACATCCTGGCCTTCATGGCCAGCCACGTGGCGGTGGCGATTGCGCGCATGCAGGCCGACCGCGCCATCCGCCGCGCCAAGGACACGCTGGAAGAACAGAACGCCGCGCTGAACACGGCCCTGACCCAGTTGCAGGAAGCGCAAAGCGAGCTGGTACGCCAGGAGAAACTCGCTTCGCTGGGCCGCCTGGTGGCCGGCGTCGCCCACGAAATCAACACCCCGCTCGGCATCTGCGTCACCGCCACCAGCCATCTGGTGCAGGAACTCAAGCTGACCAAGGAAGACCTGGCCGCCGGCCAGCTCGACGAAGACGGCCTGAACGCCTTCTTCGACACCATCGACCAGTCGCTGCGCATCATGACCACCAACACCCAGCGCGCCGCCGCCCTGGTGCGCAGCTTCAAGCAAGTGGCGGTGGACCAGAGCTCGGACAATATCCGCAACTTCCATCTGCGCAAATACCTGGACGAAGTGCTGCTCTCGCTGCAGCCCAAGCTGAAAGGCAAGCCGATCAAGGTGGAGGTCGATTGCCCCGGCGATATCCAGCTCGACAGTTTCCCCGGCGCCATTTCCCAGATCGTCACCAATATGGTGATGAATTCCCTGGTGCACGGCTTCGAAGAAGGCCAGAGCGGCAGCATCAAGATCAGCGGCAGGAGCGATGGCGAGCACATCCAGTTCGACTACAGCGACGACGGCATCGGCATGGACAGCTCGCTGCTCGGTCAACTGTTCGACCCCTTCTTCACCACCAAGCGCGGCAGCGGCGGCAGCGGTCTCGGCGCCCACATCCTGTACAACCTGGTGACGGGGCCCCTGGGCGGCACGATCAAGGTCGTCAGCGCCCCCGGCATGGGCCTGCACTACCACCTCCGTTTCCCCCGCGACCAGCGCAAAAAGCCCGCTTGATTTGGCCTGGGCGCGGCCTTAGTCGGGGAAGCGTTCGTTGATGGCGAGGGCGCGGTCCATGTTCTGGATCAGCAGCTCGACGTATTTGGGGTCGAGGTGGTGGCCGGCGACTTCGCGCAGATGGCCGATGACTTGTTCGACCGGCCAGGCGTCCTTGTAGCAGCGCTTGTGCATCAGGGCGTCGAAGACGTCGGCGACGGCGACGATGCGGGCGTAGAGGTGGATGTTTTCGCCTTTCAGCCCTTGCGGATAGCCGCTGCCGTCGTATTTTTCGTGGTGCTGGTGGGCGATCACGGCGGCGGCCTTGAGAATGGGCCGCTGCGAGCCGTCCAGGATCGACAGGCCGACCGCCGGGTGCTGCTTCATGATTTCCCATTCGGCCGCATCGAGCTTGCCGGGCTTGAGCAGCACGGCGTCGGGCGTGGCGATCTTGCCGATATCGTGCATCGGCGCGGCGTGCGTGAGCACCGCGGTTTCGTCGTCGGGCAGGCCGCCGGCCTGGCCCAGCATCTGGCAGATCTCGGCCATGCGCCGCACGTGGTTGCCCGCTTCGTTCGAGCGCGATTCGACCACATCGCCCAGGCGCAGGATCAGCTCGGCCTGGGTGTCGGTGATTTCCTGGTTGAGCAGGATATTGTCGAAGGCGATCGCCACGCCCGAGCAGAACACTTCGAGCAGCTTGGCGTCGATCTCGGAAATCTCGTCCACGCCTTTCAGCACCAGCAGCGAGGCCTTGCCGCTGGTATTCGGGAAGTAGCCGACATAGGTGTCGCCGAGGATGCGCGAGATGCGGTTGCGCTCGGCCACATTGAGCTGGGCCAGCAGCTCGGGCGTGAGCAGCGGTTCCGCGTCGGCGCCGATCTGGGCCAGGATTTCATAGTCCTGCTCGCCCGTGATGGCGGTGGCCGCGCGCAGGCGCAGCAGCATGCTTTTTTCCAGGCGCAAGAGAGCCACCACCTGCTGCAGTAGGCCGCTGGCGAAGTCCTTCAGATTGCGCTGCTGGAAGATATGGGCCGAGGCGGCGATCACGCGTTCCAGGCCTTCGCGGTAATTGAGCTGCTGGCGGCGCGCTTCCTCGACCTTCATGATGTCGCGGTAAGCGCGCAGCGCGGCAAAGGTGGTGGTGAACAGCTTGGTGCGGTCGAGCTCGGTCTTTTCCTTGTAATCGTTGATGTCGTAATTGACGATCACGCGCTCTTCCGGCGCCTGGCCCGGCTGGCCGGTGCGCAGCACGATGCGGGTGAACTGGTTGTCCAGCTCTTCGCGCATCCAGCGCGCCACTTCCAGGCCGCTGTCTTCCTTCTCCATCACCACGTCGAGGAAGACCAGGGCGATATCGCTTTCGCGCGCCAGCACTTCCTTGGCCTCGGCGCCGCTGTAGGCGTGCACGAAAGTCAGGCCGCGCCCGTCGAGGCGGAAGCGGCTCAGCGTCAGCTTGGTGATGTCGTGGATATCCGGCTCGTCGTCCACCAGCAGGATTTTCCATGGCGCGAGCTTGGGCGTTGCTGAAGTCAGAAAAGACATAGGTATTCCGCTAGTTGGCTAAAGTCCCGGACGAGCGCGCAGGGTTTGGGCGCAGCCCGACGATTGTATTGCTTGACTCATGCATTAACAACTGGAAACAAATATTGCTTTTACCCAAATACAACACTTTTTCGCCGCAGGTAGGCGGGAACGATGCTTCGTTATGGGAATATATTTACCTTATAGGCAACATATATTCTCAAGCGAAACAATACTTCATTTTTGATAAGATTTTCCTTTCCGCCAGCAAAATTTGGCCGCGCGCGGCATGCCGGGCCGCAAAATGCGTCTTTAGCGCAACAGTGCTGTTATGTAACAGATCTTGGTGGCCAAGTCACAATCTTGTCATTTTCCATCCCTAGAATGGCGGCAGTTTTTTACCCCACCCACTCTAGTGAAAACGGTCATGACCAACAAAATCGATCAAGACGATCTCGGCTACAACGACACCCCGAACGAGCACTTCAGCACCGTGCTGGAGCAGCGCATCAGCCGCCGCAATCTGCTGCGCGGCAGCGCCGCCTCGGCTGTCAGCATGGCCATGGCCAGCTTCGGCCTGAGCGCCTGCGGTGGCAGCGACAATAACAACGGCGTGGTGTCGCCGCAGCCGCCCGTCACCCCGCCGGTGACCCCGCCGGCCGAGAAGCTGCTGGCCTTCGGCGCCGTCGGCAAGAGCCTGCTCGACAGCGTGGTGGTGCCGGCCGGCTATACCGCCAGCATCCTGTACGCCCTGGGCGACCCGCTGAACGCGTCCACCAGCGCCTTCAAGAACGATGGCAGCGATGCCGACTACGAAAACCGCGCCGGCGACCACCACGACGGCATGGAATTCTTCGGCCTGGGCGCCGACGGCAAACCGTCCGCCTCCGGCGCCGAGCGCGGCCTGCTGGCGATGAACCACGAAGCCACCACCAACCAGGCTTACTCCTCCTTCTTCATCCACACCAATGGCGGCACCAACACCCTGCCGCGCCCAGCGCTGGAAGTGGACAAGGAAACCGGCCTGCACGGCATCTCCGTGGTCGAAGTGCGCCGCAGCGGCGGCAAGTGGGAATACGTCAAGGATTCGGCCTTCAACCGCCGCGTCACCTGCCTGACCGAGTGCGAGCTGTCCGGCCCGGCCGCCGGCAATGGCCTGATGGTCACCAAGTATTCCACCGACGGCAAGAAAACCCGCGGCACCCTGAACAACTGCGGCACCGGCAAAACCCCGTGGGGCAGCTTCGTCAGCGGCGAGGAAAACTGGTCCGGCTACTTCACCCGCGACAAGAACGACGACACCGCGCGCGCCAACGACAAGAGCGTGGCCTCGCTCAAGCGCTATGGCCGCAACGCCGGCAGCGCCTCGCGCCACGGCTGGGAAACCGGCGGCAAAGACGACAAGTACGCGCGATGGGATATCAGCAAGACCGGCGCTTCCACCGACGGCAAGGACGATTACCGCAACGAGATGAACGCCATGGGCTACATCGTTGAGGCCGACCCGTACAACAAGACCCGCGCCCTGAAAAAGCGTACCGCCCTGGGCCGCTACGCCCACGAAAGCGCCGCCTTCAGCAAACCGGTGGTCGGCCAGCCGCTGGGCGTGTACATGGGCGACGACTCGCGCAATGAATACATCTACAAATTCGTCACCGAGGAAGTGTGGGCCGCCGCCGACGCCACCCCGGGCGATATGCTGAAAACCGGCGACAAATACCTGGACAAGGGCAAGCTCTACGTCGCCAAATTCGGCGCCGACGGCAGCGGCCAGTGGATCGAGCTGAGCATCAATAACGCCGCCATCGCGGGCTATGCCGGCTACAAATTCGCCGACCAGGCCGACGTGCTGGTCAACGCCCGCCTGGCGGGCGACGCCGTGGGCGCGACCAAGATGGACCGTCCTGAATGGTGCACGGTCAACCCGGCCAACGGCGAGATCTATTTCTCGCTGACCAATAACAGCGGCCGCGTCGCCGCCGGCTCCGGCACCCTGGTCGACGGTCCGAACCCGCGCGCCTACACCGATCTGAAGGGCAAGAGCGAGCAGAAGGGCAACCCGAACGGCCACATCCTGCGCATCAAGGAAGGCAGCGCCGGCGCCTCGTCCGCCACCTTCAGCTGGGACGTCTACCTGTTCGGCGCCGAATCGACCGCCGACGCCGGCAAGGTCAACCTGTCGAGCCTGACCGCCGACCAGGACTTCTCCAGCCCGGACGGCCTGGCCTTCACGCCCTCGACCGGCCTGCTGTGGATCCAGACCGACGACGGCGCCTACACCGACGTCACCAACTGCATGATGCTGGCCGCGATTCCGGGCAGCGTGGGCGACGGCAAGAAAGTCACGCTGGACTATCCCGCCGCCGGCACCGCCGCCGCCTTCAAGGTCGATACCTTCGTCGGCAAGGCCGCCACGGCCGACACCGTCAAGCGCTTCCTGGTCGGCCCGGTCGACTGCGAACTGACCGGCATCGCCGAAACCCCGGACGGCAAGGCGCTGTTCGTCAACATCCAGCACCCGGGCGAAGGCACGGACCAGGCGAATATCGGCGATCCGGCCAAGTACACCAGCCAATGGCCAGCCAACGCCGGTTATGGCGCCGGCAAGCGTCCGCGCTCGGCCACCATCGTCATCACCAAGAATGACGGCGGCCGTATCGGCAGCTAAGCGCTGGCTTTAATGCCGGGAAAGCCCCGCAAACCGCCGGTTTGCGGGGCTTTTGTACTTATTCGTAAGCAAAGTTTTCAGTCCGCCTGGCCGCGCGCAGAAAAGAGTATAGTGAAATGAGAATACTCTGAACGGAAAGGAAACATCATGCGACTCCACGCCCGTCACGCCCTGGCCGCGGCGCTGCTACTGCTGGCCGCTTCGGCCGCCTCCGCCGCCGAGGTCACGGTCAATTTCATCAAGCCGGAAAGCTATAACGACATGCCGCGCATGGAGCGCGACCGCGCGCTGATCCTGAAAGACTTGCGCGAACACTTCGTCAAGCTGGCCCAAGGCTTGCCGGCCGGCCAAAGCCTGAAAATCGAGGTCAACGATATCGACCTGGCCGGGCGCCTGGAACCGGCGCGCCGCATCGAAGACATCCGCATCCTGAACGGCGGCGCCGACTGGCCCCATATGGCCCTGCATTACAGCCTGGAAGCGGACGGCAAGGTGCTGCGCAGCGGGGATAGCCAGCTCAGCAACATGAACTACATCCAGCGCCTGAACCGCTACTCCGAAGGCGACTCCCTGCGCTACGAAAAGCAGATGCTGGACGACTGGTTCCAAGCCACCTTCACCGAGTCCAAGCTCAGCAAAAAATAAGCCTTGGAGCTATCGCAAGGAATGTCCGACCCTGGTGTCTCGGCGGCCCCGCCCGGCACCATGGCCGGACATGGTTTGATGGGCGAAAGGCTTAGTCGATCCAGTTGACGCGGGGGAATTTGGCGCGGAACTCGTCGGGCATGGGGACGACCTGGCTGAGCTTGTAGTTGAAGAAGACGAAGCCGGATTTGGCCATCGCCACCAGCACCTGGTCCTGCGGACGGGTGATGCGGAAGGTGATGTCGCCGCCGTATTTGTTGAAGTCCATGACGCCGACTTCGAACAGCAGCTGGTCGCGGGCATGGCCTTCGGCGCGGTAGGTGGTGGCGAGGTCGGTGACGATGATGCCGGTGCCGTCGCCCTCGGTTTCCTGCACGCCGAAGTCAAACAGGAAGCGCGCCCGCGCTTCCGAAATCATGGAAATCATCGAATCGTTGCCGAGGTGGTTGGCGGCATTGATGTCGGTGACGCGTACCGTAAGCTGGGTGGAAAAACAAAACTGGTCTTCGGGGAATTCTAGTTTCAGTCGTGCCATGGCTGCTTGTTCGCGAGTGCAAAACTTTATTGTAGCCCTATTGCCGCACGAGCTTGTAAACCTTGCCGCCGCCCACCAGCACATACAGCTCGCCCTGGGCATCCTGGCCGAAGGACAGCACATTGCCGACATTGGCAATACCCCAGTCGCGCTGCTCGCTGACCGTGCCGCCGCTGTAGAGGAAACTCTTGAGGAAGCCCTTGCAGTAGTCGGAGTAGAAGTAGCGTCCCGCCAGTTCGGGTATGGCCGCGCCGCGGTAGACATAGCCGCCCGTGATGGAGCAGCCGTTGGCGCCCGCGCTGCCATGGGTGTATTCGAAGGCCGGCCGCACCAGCCCGGCGCTGGCGCAGCTGGCGGCGTTGTAGCAGGCGCTGCCTTCCATGATGGGCCAGCCATAGTTGTTGCCGCCGGTCGCGATGGAAGCGATATCGACTTCCTCGCGCTGGCCCTGGCCGACGTCGGCGATATACAGCTGGCGGCTGGTGCCGTCGAAGGCGAAGCGCCAGGGATTGCGCAGCCCGAGCGCCCAGATTTCGCCGCGCTTGCCGCTCTGGCCGGCGTAGGGATTATCCGATGGCACCTTGTACGCCGTGGACAGGCCGCTGTCGACGTCGAGCCGCAGCAACTTGCCCAGCATGCTTTCGGGATTCTGCGCATTGCGGTTCGGATCGCCGCCACCGCCGCCATCGCCGGTGCCGATATACAGGAAGCCGTCCGGCCCGAAGGCCAGCAGGCCGCCATTGTGGTTGCTATAGGTGGGATGGCCGATGCTCAGCACGCGCGTCTGCGACTGCGGGTCGGCCACATAGGGATCGGCCGACATGGTGAAGCGGTCGATGGCGATATTGCCGCTGCGGTCGGTGTAGTACACATAGAAGCGGCCATTGCGCGCGAACTCGGGATGGAAGGCCAGCGACAGCAGGCCGCGCTCGCCGTCGGTGGTGGTCTGGGCGCTGATGTCGAGCAGGGGCTTGACCAGCAGGCTGCCGTTTTCCAGCACGCGGATGCGGCCCGGCCGCTCGACGATGAACTGGCGGCTGTCGCCGGCCGGCGCGGTCAGCAGGATGGGCTGGCTCAGGCCGGCGGCCACCTCGCGCAAGCCCAGGCTCAGCGCGGCGGGCAGCGGCGCCGGCGCCGCGGCGGGCGGCATGGCGTCGGCGGTGGCACCGGGACCGGGACCGGAACCGCCGCCGGAACCGCCGCCGCAGGCGGCGCCCAGTGCCAGCAGGCCAAGAGCAGCGGAAGAGAACAGCTTGCGCATGACAACCTCCGTATCCGCTCCGTGTCGTGGAGCGGCGCGTCCCGGAGCGCGGGGACGGCGCCGCAGCCTGCCTTTAGAGATGCTCGCCGAGGAAGATCAGGCTTTCGCCATGGGCCAGGGCCGCCGAGCGCTGGTGGTAGCTGGCCCGGTGCGAGCAGTTGAAGCCGTGTTCGGCCTCCTGGTAGAGATGGATGGCCACATGCTCGCGTTCGTCGAAAGCGTGGGCGATGCTGCGCACCGCCTCGGGCGGGATATGCGCGTCCCTGCCGCCGAAATGCATCAGCAGCGGGATGCGGATATCGCCGGCACGCTCCAGGTGTTGCTGGATGCGGCCGCCGTAATAGGCGATGGCGGCGTCGACGTCGCCGTTCGCCGCCGCCAGGTAGGCGAGCCGGCCGCCGAAGCAGAAGCCGAGCGCGCCGATCTTGGCGCCGACGCCGGGCAGGCCGCGCAGCACGGCGGCCGTGGCGCCGATATCCTGCTGGGCCTGGACCAGGTCCGCCTGCTGCATGTATTGCGCCGCCTGCGCCCAGCTGGCGTCGTCATAGCCCAGCTCCACGCGCGGCCGCTGGCGCCAGAACAGGTCGGGCGCCAGCACCACATAGCCGTCCGCCGCATACTGCTCGGCCACGCTGCGGATATGGGCGTTGACGCCGAAAATCTCCTGCAGCAGCACGATGCCCGGTCCGGCGCCGCCGCGCGGCAAGGCCAGGTAGGCGCCGAAGCTGCCATCGTCCACTGCGATATCGATCCACTTGCTGCTGCCGTCCATGCTGCCTCCTCAAGAGCTTGCGGGAACCGGATGACAGCTCAGGCCAGCGCGCGGCGCAGGCCCAGCGCCGCCACGCATTCCTCGATGTCCTGCAGGCTGAAGCTGGCGATATTGCGCGCCAGTTCGGCCTGCACCAGCTTGCGCGTGGAGCCATGGATGTTTTCGCGCAGCAGGCCGAGGAATTTGGGCGCGGCGATCAGGCACAGATGCTGGTAGCGGTTGGCGCCGCGCGCCAGCTCCAGCCGCTCGCCGATGCTGCGCGCGAACAGGCGCACCTCATGCGCCACCGGCTCTTCCTGGCCGGGCGCGGTATGGCTCTGGCCCGCGGGACCGCCGAAACGGCCCTCGCCGTCGCTGGCAAGCTGCTTGTTGTCGGCGCGGCCGAGGGGATTGGCCAGGTCTTCGATTTCCAGCAGCGCGGCGTGCGGCTCGCCCAGCTGGAAGATGCGCGCGCGGCTGTTGTTGGCTACCACGATCCAGGTTTTTTCCATGCTTGCCTCCTCCTCATGCTCGCTTGCGCCGGCGCCCCCGGCGCGGGGAAACCCAGTATATGCCGCGTGCCGGCGGGGTGGCGCAACGCAGGCGGAGCCGGCCGGACCGGGCCGTGATGCGCCGCCGCGCCGCGCGCGATCTTTCCCTGTAATACACGAAGTTGCTATGTGGTATATGAAACACGGCACGGCGAAAAAGTGCCGCGATCGGGGAAGGCCGGGCCAGCGCGGCCGGGTAAGGCGGCCAATCCATGCTAATCTGGTGTTTTCCCTTGTTTTAGATGAGCGACACCATTCCATCCGCGCCCCCTGTCCGAGCCCCAGGCAAATCTGGCTGGCCGCGTCCGGTCACCCTGGTCCTGCTGTCGGGCCTGAGCCTGACGGGCTTGCTGTTTGCCGGCATCAGCCGGCTGGAGCAGGACAAGCTGGAGCTGGCGTTCCAGCAGCGCGCCCATGTGCGCCTGTGGGCGCTGAAGGAGGGCGTGGACAATGCCATCGGCAGCCTGCGCGCCGTCAACCAGCTGTTCGCCAGCCATATGGAAGTGAGCCGCGAGGAATTCCGCCGCTTCACCCAGCCGACGCTGGCCTATTACCCTTATGTGCAGAGCGCCAGCTATCTGCGCTTTATCGACGCGGCCGAGCGCCCGGCCTTCGAGGCGCGCCTGCGCGGCTTCCAGGCCGAGGCGCGCCTGACCGAGATGCGCGATGGCGTGGCGGTGACGGCCGGCGAACGCGCGCGCTACCGCGTGATCGACTATCTCGAACCGCTGCAGGGCAACGAGATGGCGCTCGGCCTCGACACCCTGTATCCGGGGCACGGCGAGGCGGTGCGCCAGCATGCCTACGATACCGGCCTGCCGGCGGCCGGCCAGCTGGTGGCGCTGGTCGAAGGACCGCAGCCGCGCGTGGGCGTGGTGATCTCGATGCCGGTCTACCGCTACGGCGCCGAGCTGGCCAGCCTGGCGCAGCGGCGCGCCGCCGTGATCGGCGAGACGGCCATCGTGCTGCGCCCGGCCGATATGATCGGCAAGGTGTTCGAAGCGGCCGGCCTGCGTCCCAACCAGGGCATGAGCCTGAACGTGTACGCCGCCGCGGCCAACGGCCAGCGCGAGCAGCCGCTGTATGCGGCGGCCGAGGCGCCGTCCGGCCAGGGCACGCTGCCGCGCTGGCTGTATCCGGGCCGCGCGGCGCCGTTGCGGCAAAGCTTCGACGTGGCGGGCCAGAGCTGGCGCGTGGCGGCGGCGCCCGGCGACGAGGTGCTGCTGAGCGACCATCTGGCTTCGCTCTCGACCCTGGCCCTGGGCCTGCTGCTGACATGCCTGGGCGCGGCCTATATGCGCACCCTGTCGCTGCGCAACCGCGTGATCCAGCGCCATGTGGAAGAACGCACCGCGCAGCTCAAGGAGTTGAACCGCGAGCTGCTGCTGCGCGAGCGCGCCATCGAGTCGAGCACCAATGCCGTGGTGATCACGGCGGCGCAGCCGGGCAATCCCACCGTCTACGTGAACTGCGCCTTCGAGCGCATCACCGGCTATGGCGCGGCCGAGATCCTGGGCCGCAGCCCGCGCCTGCTGCATGGCGACGATACCGAGCAGCCGGGCGCGGTCGAGGTGCGCAGCGCCATCCGCGAACAGCGCGACGGCCACGCCATCCTGCGCAACTACCGCAAGGACGGCACGGCCTTCTGGAACGAGATCTACATCTCGCCGGTGCGCGACGAGCAGGGCACGGTCACGCACTATGTCTCGATCCAGCACGACATCACGGCCATGAAGGCCTACGAGTCCGAGCTGCACCACCAGTCCATGCACGACGCGCTGACCGGCCTGCCCAACCGCCTGCTGCTGCAGGACCGCCTGCGCCAGACCATCACCCACTCGGCGCGCAAGCGCCATTCGCTGTGGCTGGTGTCGCTCGACCTGGACCGCTTCAAGTTCACCAACAGCCATCTGGGCCACAAGGGCGGCGACCGCCTGCTGCAGGCGGTGGCGCAGCGCCTGCAGCAGGCCGTGCGCCCGGTGGACACGGTGGCGCGCATCGGCGGCGACGAGTTCGCGCTGATGCTGCTGCCCGAACACGGCACGCTGACGCCGCGCGCGGAGCAGGTGCAGCGCGTGCTGGAAGCGCTGGCCGCGCCGCTGCTGCTGGACGAGGCCGAAATTTTCCTCAGCGGCAGCGCCGGCATCGCCGTCTATCCGGCCGACAGCGCCGATCCCGGCATCCTGATGGAGCGCGCCGACATCGCCATGTACCGCGCCAAGGAAATGGGCGGCAACAACTACCAGTTCTACACGGCGGCCCTCAACGAGCAGCTCGGCGAGCGCCTGCTGATCGAAGGCGCGCTGCGCCAGGCGCTGGAGCGGCGCGAATTCGTGCTGCACTACCAGCCCCAGGTCGACATCGCCTGCGGCCGCATCGTGGGCATGGAAGCGCTGGTGCGCTGGCAGCATCCGGAGCTGGGCATGGTGGCGCCCAACCGCTTCATTCCGCTGGCCGAGGAAACCGGCTTGATCGTGCCGCTCGGCGCCTGGGTGCTGCGCACCGCTTGCGCCCAGGCCCTGGCCTGGCAGCGGCTGGGCAAGGGCGAGCTGCGCGTGGCGGTGAATGTGTCGGCGCGCCAGATGGCGGAGCAGGATTTCGTGCAGTCGGTGGCGGCGGCGCTGGCCGAAACCGGCCTGGCGCCGCACTGCCTGGAGCTGGAGCTGACCGAGAGCCAGGTGATGAACGATATCGAGCATGCCATCAGCGTCATGCACGAATTGAAGAAACTGGGCGTGAAACTGGCGATCGACGATTTCGGCACCGGCTATTCCAGCCTGGCGCATTTGAAGCGCTTCGCCATCGACGTGCTGAAGATCGACCAGACCTTCGTGCGCGACGTCACCGAGAACGCCGACGACGCGGCCATCGTGATGACCATCATCGCCCTGGCTAGCAACCTGAAACTGGAGGTGATCTCGGAAGGCGTGGAAACCCGCCAGCAGCTCGACTTCCTGCGCCAGCACGGCTGCCAGCAGATGCAGGGCTATTACTTCAGCCGCCCGGTGCCGGCCGCCGACTTCCTGGCGGTGCTGGACGCGCACGAGGCGCGCCAGGCGGCCGAACGCGGCGCGCAGGCCGACCGCATGCTGGGCCAGGCCATCTGAAATTTTGGAGGGCGGACGCGCAGCGTGATTGTTAATATGCTAATGTTAGCGTCCTCGAAATTTCACGCTTACAGGAGCAAGCATGTCCATCGTATCGATCAGCGCCGCGCTGAATCTGCCGGCGGCGCAAGTCTGGCAAACCATCAGCGGTTTCGATTCCCTGGCACAGTGGACCGGTTCCATCGCCAGCAGCCAGCTGGAGCAGGGCGGCCGCCTGCGGCGCCTGACGACAGGCGACGGCATCGTCATCGTCGAACGGCTGGAGTACTACAGCGAAAGCGAGCAGACCTACACCTACTCGATCGTCGATTCGCCGCTGCCGGTGACGCGCTATTACGCCACGCTTGACGTGACGGCGGCCGGGCCGGGGCGCAGCGTGGTCGAATGGTCCTGCGACTTCGACTCCGCCCCCGCCGACGAGCAAGCCATGGTCGACATCTTCCGCAACTTCTACCGCGCCGCCCTCGACCACCTCGAACGCCAGCTCAGCGCCTAATCCCACCGCCGAGCCCGTGTCCGATTTTGGGGCCAGACCCCAAAATCGGACACGAACACAGCCGTACCGACAAGCCGGAGCCACTGACGAGCCCGTGCCCACTTCGATGCCTGGCACCAAAGTGGACACGGACTCGGCGGTGGCGGCTTTAGCGTTTGACGCGGCCGAAGGCTTCGCCGGCTTTCCAGCGCGGCATGGCGGAGGTGTTGGCGACGGCGTAGCCGAGATTCAAGGTGAATTGGGCTTGCTGCAGCATGCCGCTCAAGTCCCAGCCGGGCTGGTATTCGTCCGTGACCTGGTGGTAGTGCTGCTTGAAGCCGACGATCTGGGCGGCCTGCGCGGCATGCTGGTGGGCGAACTCGAAGTGGCCGTCGCCGGAGAATACGGCGGAACCGACGTTGAAGGCCGGTACGCCGGCCTTGGCGAAGTTGAAGTGGTCGGCGCGGAAGTAGGCGCCGGACAGGTCGGGGATGGTGGGCGCCAGCTTCATGCCCATCTTTTTCGCCACCTGGCCCGCCGTTTCATACAGGCTGCTGCGCTCGGCCCCGGCCACGCCGATGTCCTTGGTGCGGCCGGCGAAGTTCATGCTGTCCAGATTCAGGTCGGCCGCCGTCTTCGCCAGCGGCACGGCGGGACTGCGCACATAGGCGGCGCTGCCCAGCAGGCCTTGTTCCTCGGCCGCCGGCCACAGGAACACTTGCGTGCGCCGCGCCGGATGCTTGACCGCTTCAGCGGCCATGGCCAGCAGGGCGGCCGAACCGGAGGCGTTGTCGATGGCGCCGTTCCAGATATGGTCGCTGCGGTCGCCTGCGCGCACATTCTCGTCCACGCCCAGATGGTCCCAGTGCGCCGAATACACCACGGCCTCCTCCTTCAGCTGCGGGTCGCTGCCGGGCACGATGCCGATCACATTGAACTGCTCGACCTGGCGGATGCTGCTGCGCAGTTCGGCCTTGGCACGGATGCGCAGGTCGACCGGCTGGAAGTCGCGCGACTCGGCCTGGGCGCGCAGCTTGTCCAGATCCTGGCCGGCGGCGGCGAACAGTTCGCGCGCCGTGTCCTCATGCAGCCAGCCTTCCATCTGGTTGCCGGGACCGGCCAGGTGGAAACGTTCGTGGCTGAAGCCATTGGCCGGCACGCTCCAGGGATAGGAGGCCGACGGCGTGGTGTGGATCAGCAGCACGCCGGCCGCGCCGCGCCGTGCCGCTTCCTCGAATTTGTAGAGCCAGCGGCCGTAGTAGGTGTAAGCCTTGCCGGCGAAGCGCTCCGGCTCCTCGGCCGTGGGCTG